>CAVZZK010000004.1:0-709365 GCA_963779795.1 uncultured Pseudomonadota bacterium
TTTTGTAGTTCGCCATTGGAGGATCTTATGTCTCACCCTGACAGTGACGATGTTCTCGGGGCCCTGCACTAATGGGCGACCATTTGTCGGCTACCACAACCCGGAAGGGGAAAATCGTTGGATTCGGCGAGTCCGATGGAAGGGGGCGTGCGGCATCAGGTGATGCAGACGATTCCGGCATGATTGCAATTACCGTTTCTGGCTCATCTCCTCGGGGAGAAGAGGGCGCGCTTCCAGCCTGCCAGCGGCTCGTCGAGTACTTGAATTTGAGCGGGAGCAACTGGGGGCCTCCTAAAGAAATTGTTGGCGTCCAGTATATCGATGCTACCGCTCAAAGAGCCGACGGAACTGATGGAACTGCGTTGACGATACAAGTCGTTCGGGCTCTCACCGACCCAGAGTTTTGGCAGTCTCTTGGTCACACCAGAAACGTGGCCATCTTGATTTCAGTTTTTGAGGCAGCTGACGTTCTGAGATCAGCTGTCGAGTTCAAGGCAAATAAGATCCCTATCGAGATCCGAGCAGGTATTACGCTGGCGTTGGATGCAACTGACGTTCCGGGGCTTTCGCTTGATCCAGTCGTGGATGAGTTTAGTGGCAGGCACGGAGACTGGGCGGAATCTCTGGGATTCGAGAGCGTTTGGGTTGTCGGCCCGTGGCGTGAGATGGTGAGAAAGTTGTGCGGAGCCCGTGGCTAACTATGCGTGTATGGACTCCTCCGTCAAGCACGTTGATCGTTCGATGATGGTCGAAGCGGTGCGATTGCAGTCGTGTATTCGGCCTTGGGGTGAGCGCAGGTCGCTCGGGCCATCATGGAATCCGCGCAACGGGGCCACACGTTCAATCGGCGGATGAGCGCCAGAAAAGTTATCGGCTTGTCTGTTGCGGGGATCGACACGCTTGCCATGACATCGAGTCTGGGTGCAACGCGGGAAGGGTTCGTGGATCAGTGGTTGGCAGCCGGCGCGGGAGGCTGGCTGATGTGTTCGGGATCGAACGAGGTGCGATGATGTTCGGCGGCCCAGAGCCGGCGTACGGTTTTGTTGGCCAACGCGGCGAGCGCGGCCGGTCGCAGCCGGGCCGCCCCCACGGGGATCACGATGCCGAACTCGCGCAACAGGCCGCGGATCAGGTTGATGGTAGCCGTGCGCTGCGCCTTGTGCCGCTCGCGGATGCGATGCAAGGCCTGCACGCCCTGCTGTGGCGTTGTCTTGATCGGCACCGGCCGGATGCCTTCGCAACGCAGTGCCTGCAACAGACCATCGGCATCAGTACGGTCGGTCTTGCGTCGCAGTACATAGGGCTTGACCTGATGTGCTGGCAGCAGCGTGACGCGATGCCCCAGGCGCTGAAAACGCCGTGCCCAGTAGTGTGCCGAACCGCAGGCTTCCATGACGACGTGCAGCGGAGAGTGATTGTCCAGGACATGTGCAAATGCGCGCCGGCCCAGCCGCTGTCGTCGAAGCACACGAAACTGTGCATCGGCAACGGAAAGCTGGAACACGTCCTTGGCCAGATCCACCGCAACGGTGGCCGGGGTGGCTGTATCGAGCGTAGTATTCATGGCGGACTCCTCTCGTGACTGGTCAACTGAATGCAACACACTCAGTTTGGCACTTCGATGCCGATATACCGGCGGGAGGAGTCCATTCGATCACTCAAGCGGACGGGATAGTTCCTTCGGTTTAGTAGACACCCTGACCTAACCAATCAGGAGTGTTCCCATGGCAAGACCTGGTCCACGAACGACCTACCGATACAGCGAGCAATTCAAGGCCACAGCCGTTCGGCTCAGCCAGCTACCGGGCGTGGCGGTGCGTGATGTTGCCGAGTCGCTTTACATTCACCCGTTCATGTTGTCTCTTTGGCGCAAACAAACGCGTGGGGGGCAGATCGTGACGAACGGTGTCGAGGTCGACAAGGCGTTAGCCACAGAGAGAGAAATCATGCCAAGCGTGTCGCCAAAACAGATAGCAGAATCATTGACCGAGCTCTGGTCACCGCGCGTCGTGGGTGAGGTTGACGACGCATACATCAAGGTCGCCAAAGTTCATGGTTCGCTTGCCTGGCACAGCCACGAAAACGAAGATGAGTTGTTCTTCGTTCTGGGAGGTAGTCTGCGCATCGAGATGGAGGGCGGGGCGGTCGAACTTGATGAAGGCGAGATGTTCATCGTCCCCAAGGGGGTGCGCCACAATCCGGTGGCGGAGCACGAATGCCTGCTCATGATTATCGAGCAAAAATCCACGCTCCACACCGGTGATGTCAAAACCGCGAAGACACGAAGTCTTGCCGAACAGTTGCGTCCCTTATGAGTGCTTGCTCCAGCCCGTCGGCTAACCCGTCGCTCAAGCGGACGGTCGTGCCGTCGCTTCGCTGCGAATTAGGGGACGGAGGAATTGTCTGTTTCAAACGTATAATTCCACCGTCCCATTTTTTTGGTAAGGAACGCACATGACGGGTCGTTCAAGCCGACGCTGCCGGCTGCGCGGCTCGACTCGGGTGTCATGAGGACAGATATCAAGGCATCCGTTGCCCCGCCGAAGCAAGGATCGGAGGGAATTGACGGATCAACGACGATGAAACTTGTTTTTACCAAGGGCTCCGGCAAGTACGACAGGATGGACGTGATCCGGGAAGGATCCCCGGTCGAAAGCATCGATTGCCCCAAGCAAGGCATCATTCCGCACGACATGGTGCATTACGCGGTGGAAATCACGCTCGAAAAACGCGGCTTCATCGGTCGCGTGCTCGACGGCGAGCCGGCCACGTTCCGTATGCAACCCAATGCCGAGAGCGATGCCGTGGAACGCCTCGTCGAGGTGTTCCAGGCGGACGGCTGGTCGGGCTGGACCAGTTCGCCGCAGGACATGCTCGACTTGTACGGCGTCACCTGCAAGGCACGTGAATGCACGCCACTGGCAATCGACGCCAGCGACGTGGAAGTGGTGCGCGGGAAGCTGTTGGAACTCAGCGCCCGCTGGCAGTCCCTGGCGGTGGGGGAATCGCTGCAGTTGCATCGCTGGGACCGCGACCAGGACAACGGGTCATGAAGAGTCCGCAGAGCAATCCTTGGCGTGGCATGTAACCGGTCGGCGTCAGCGTCTTTCGACTTCCTGGCTGTGCCTTGAAGCGCACCGTCGCAAGGAGAACGCGCCTGCATAAATGGCGCAGCGCAATCTTGCTGGTTGCAACAGCCGCCGGCTTTGCCGTCAGCTTCGTGTTGCTAGAACGCGTCATTGGTGGTTCTTCGCCCTGGCTGGGCCTGTTGGCGATGTTCTATCTGCTGGGCTTGGCAAAAGTGGCGGAGCCGCTGTTCATGCTCAGAATGCCTGCCCGGCTTCGGGAGCTCCGGCATTGGGAGAAACGAGGCGCCGTGTACCGGCGCCTGCTGGTTCCGGGCTTCGGCAGGTTGCTGCGCAACACGCCACTTCGCCATCTGAATAATGATGTCTACCTCGCTCAAAAGCGGCCCGATCTGCATGGGACCTGTCGGCGGGCCGAGGCAGCCGAAGCGGTTCACCTTCTGGCAGCGGTGGCGTTCACGCCCTACATCGCGTACCTGTGGCTGCAGGGACAGGCAGCGATCGTGGCCCTTTTCCTTCTCGTGCAGGTTCTGGTCAACATCTATCCGATCATGCATTTGCGCATCGCGCGGGGCCGGTTGGATCGCCTGCTGCATAAACGAATCGTGCGAATTTGACACGGACAGGTAATTTTTGCCTGCTACACGGCGCGGCGGCGCTATTGCGCGGCGCGATGAAAAGCGGTTAGCTTGCCCCGAACCGACCCGGATCCTGCGGGTACGTTGCAATCGAAAAAGGGGCATCAACCATGACGCGCGCAGAGATCACCGATGTACGAGGCCTGAGTCTGACGGCTTCCGATTCGGCGGCTGTCGAGCGTTTCGACGCGATCATCGACGATATCTACTACTACCGCCTCGGCGTGCAGGATCGCCTGGACGCACTGCTGCTGGAATGTCCGGACTTCGCCCTTGCGCACGTGCTGAAAGGTTACTCGCTGATGACCGAGGGCACGCTCGATGCCCAACCGGCTGCGCGCGAACGCTTGCGCCAGGCCGAGGCGTTGCCTGCCAATCGACGGGAACGCCTGCATCAGGAAGCCCTGCGCGCCTGGCTGGCGCAGGATCCATCCGCGCGCGGAGCGGCATGGGAGCAAATTCTTCTCGAATGGCCGCTGGACCTGCTCGCGTTTCGCCAGCTTACCGGCTCGCTTTTCTGGAGCGGCGACAAACGTTATCAGGCCGAAGTGAGCGCCGGGGTTTCCACCTGCTGGGGAGAGCAGACGCCGGGTTACGGGCATTTCCTTTCCGCCCATGCCTTCGCCATGGAAGAGGTCGGCCAGTACGCGGTGGCCGAGCGTTGCGCGCGCCAGGCGCTGGCCATTCAGGCGCAGGATCTATGGGCGTTGCACGGACTTTCGCACGTGTTCGAAATGCAGGATCGCGTCGCCGAGGGCGTCGAGCTGCTCAGCGACGCGGCGGAGTTCCTCGACGACTACAACCTGTTTCGCGGCCACCTGTGGTGGCATCTGTGCCTGTTCAAGATCACGCAATCGCGTTTCGACGAGGTGTTGGAGTTGTTCGACCGCGAGGTGTTTCCGAAGCCGTCCGGCTTTTACCTGGATATCCAGAACGGCGCCTCGGTGCTGGCGCGACTGGAGTTCCAGGGTGTCGACGTGGGCCTTGCGCGCTGGGAACGGCTTGCGCAGGGTTCGTTGCCCAATGCGACGCAGAGCACGATCTGGTTCACTTCGATGCATCATGTCATGGCGCTGGCGCGCAGCGGGCGCCTGTCCGCCGTGCAATCGACGCTCGAATATCTCCGCGCGTCAGGCAGGAATTCCGCACAGGCTGCGCTGGCAAGACAGCTTTCCCGTGCCGCGGCAGCGTTCTATCAGGGCAACGCCCGCGAAGCGCTGGAGCGGATGCTGGCATTGCGAGACCGGCGCGGGGAACTTGGCGCAAGCCATGCGCAACAGGATCTGTACGACCAGATCGCGGTCATGGCGGCGCTGGAGCTGGGCGACCTGCCGCGCGTGCGCCAGTTGCTCAAGGCGCGCCTGGGCACGCGCATCCGGGATGCGGCGTCCTGGCAGGACTACGAGAGCCGCGCGCGAAGGCTCGACAAGGCGCACGACGTCGGGACCGTGCGCTCCGCGTTACGCTGGAATATCGCCTAGCGGCGAACATCATGTCGAAAAGGACAATCACGATGTTCCTCGTCGCCGCGGTGGCTGTCGCTTCGGTCGCCACGTGTCCTGCCGCTCGAGCCGACGACATTCATCGCGACCTGGCCGGGGCGTGGCGCGGCAGGGTCCAGTTCACGACCGGCGCGTTCGCCGCGGTGAAGGACTTGCAGTTCATGTACGTGTTCAACGCCGGTGGAACGATGACCGAATCGTCGAACTACGACGCCGCGCCGCCGGTGCCGCCGGCGTACGGGGTGTGGAAGAAGACTGGCGCGCGCAGGTACCAGGCGAAATACCAGTTCTTCCAGTCGCGGTCGGTATCGACCGTCGCGGAGATCCTGCGCAACGGCGGCTGGATGGGAGACGGTTACGGCGTACTCTCGCAGACGATCACGTTGTCCAAGGACGGCAACTCGTTCGAATCAACCATCACCCTCGAACTGTTCGACCGGAACGGGAAGACTTCCGCCGGCGGCAACGCGACGGCAAGCGGGACGCGGCTGTCGTTCTGAATCCCCGGGGAAAAAAAGGCCGCTGCGCGAATCGATGATTCGAAAGTGCGCCGCGGCCCCGTGTTGATGGACCGGGGCATTGCGCCCCGGTCCGTATTGTTGAGATCGATCAGTTGATCGGTGGCGGTGCGGCAACGCGAATCGGCTTGCCGGCGGCGAGCGTCGGTGCGCCCACTGCATAGGCAGCCTTGTCATAGTTGGCGACATCGTTTGCCAACAGCGCGTTGTATGCAGCCAGCTTGGCATTGAATTTGGCGGTGACTTCCTTGTTGATTTCCACCAGGCCGGGCGGCGGTGCCTGCGTGCCGAGACTGGCGTAGGTGCCAGCCAGGGTTTCGACGGCAGCATGCAGATCAGTCAGCTGATGCAGTTCGTCCTCGATTACCGTGTGCTGGACTTTCGGCTCGTAGACAGAATCCTTGAGCTGGCCGAGTTTCTTCGCCAAAGCCTTGGCTTCCGTAACCAGTGCCTGTTGCGACTTGGCCTGTGCCTGTACATCTGCATTGTCGCTGGTGGATTGTTTGGCTACCGCGGCTTCGTAGTCGCCGAGTTCGGATTGCATGGCGCTGATACGGTTGAGCATGCGACTCATGGCGTCGGCCTGCGCGCGCGCGACGAGCGCCGCTTCCAGACTCTGACGCTGATTTTCCTCGGCCGGCTTCTGGTTCGGGTCGGTAATGACCCTGGCCTGCGCGGTTTCGCTATGGCCGTCGGCGCTGACGTTGATCGAATACGTGCCCGGCATCACTTCCGGCCCGCGTGGACCCTGGGCCCATTCCGGGATTTTGCCCTCAAGGGCCGGTTTCTCGAAATCGAGCCTGGTCGGTCCGTCGTAGCGCATGTTCCACACAAAACGGTTAACGCCGGCCTTCGATGGCCCATAGTGCGTGGCGACCAGTCGACCGCTGGCATCGTGTATCTCGATCTTGACCGGCGTCTGGTCGAGCTTCTTCTGCTCGGCACTGGCCTTGAGTTTTTTCGGCAGGCTGTAGTCGACGATCACGCCCCCCGGCGCATTCGGTGCGACATAGGACGGCTCGGCGCCTTCGCCGCGGTTCCAGCGCTGGAACTGAATGCCCTTGCTCGGCGTGAACAGCTTGACCTGTTTTGGCAACGAATCCGGGTTGAGCTCCGCCACTGATGCGAAATGATCCAGCACCCACAAGCCGCGACCGTGCGTGGCCAGTACCAGGTCGCCCTGCACGAACTTGAGGTCCCAGACCGGCATGGTCGGCAGGTTGGCCTTGAGCCGGCTCCAGTGGCGGCCGCGATCGCGCGAAATCCACACGCCCTTGACCGTGCCGGCAGCCAGAACATCCGGATGCATGGGGTCGGCACGCACGACCTCGACAAAGCCGTCTTGCGGCAGGCCGTCGCCGATGCTCCGCCAGTGCTTGCCGTAGTCGTCGGTGGCGTAGGCGTAGGGTTTGTTGTCGCCCATCTTGTGCGCGTCGTAGGCGACATAGGCCACGCCGGGATTCTTCGGCGAGACGTCAATCTGGTAGATGCGGGCCCACTTCGGCGCCCCATGCGGGCTGACGTTGTTCCAGGTCTTGCCATCATCGCGGGTAAGCGAAACGATGCCGTCATCGCTACCAACCCAAATCGTCTTCGGGTCGCTCGGTGCAATGCGTATCGAGAGGATCGTGTCGTAGGTTTCCGCGCCGGACAGATCGAAGTTGATCGGACCGCCGGAATTCTTCTGCTTGGACTTGTCGTTGTAGGTAAGGTCCGGGCTGATGGTCTGCCAGTGCAGGCCGCCATCGGTCGATTTCAACAATACGTTGCCGCCGGCGTAGACCGTGTCCGCGTCATTCGGGTCGACGTCGATCGGCGGTGTCCAGTTGAAGCGGATTTTCTGCTCCGACGTCGGCACATCGTTGATGAAGCCGGGACCGTGCATGTACGGCATGATGAACCGCGTCTGCTTGGTCTTGCGATCGAAGCGCACGATCGCGCCGTCTTCGGCATCGGCGTAGATGATGTCCGGGTTCGATGGTGCGGGAACGACATACTCGCCGTCGCCACCGACCACGGTATACCAGTCGTTGCCGGAGACGACGTTGTCGGCCAGCGACGAGGATGGTCCGCACCAGCCGCTGTTGTCCTGCAAGCCGGTGCACAGTTCATACGGCGTGCGCGTATCGGCGGCGACCATGTAGCTTTGTTCGATCGGCATGCCGTCGAGGAAACGCCAGGTTTTGCCGCCGTCGGATGACAGGTACGCGCCACCATCGTTACCCTGAATCATGCGCTGCGGATCGGTCGGATCGATCCACATTGCGTGGTGGTCCACGTGCACACCGTTGTCGATCACGCGCACGGTCTTGCCGCCGTCATCGGATTGGGCCAGCTGGAAACCGAGGAAATACAGCCGATCCGGGTTGTCCGGTGCGACGCGCATGGTGGTGAAATAGAAGCCGCGCACGTTGAGCGCGTGATTGTCGGTGACCTTCTTCCAGTGATCGCCAAGGTCATTGGTGACGAACAGCGAACCGTCGCCGATTGGCGTTTCCATTACCGCATAAACACGCTCGGGATCGCTTGGTGCAATCGCCAGGCCGATGCGCCCGATCACCTTGGGCAGTCCGCCGTGCAGCCGTTTCCAGGTTTCGCCGCCGTCGGTCGAACGCCAGATACCGGAGTCCTTGCCGCCGTCGTCCAGCGTCCAGGGCCGGCGCATGGCCTGCCACATGGCTGCGAACAGCACATGGCCGTTGTCCGGCTGCATGGCCACGTCGATGGCGCCGGTGTGGTCGTTGACGTAGAGCGTCTTGTTCCAGGTCTTGCCGCCGTCGCGCGTGACGAAAATTCCGCGGTCCTTGTTCGGGTTCCATTCGTGGCCCAGTGCGGCAACGACGACATGATTGGCGTCATGCGGGTCGATGACGATACGGCCGATCTGGCCGGCATCTTTCAGACCCATGTTCTTCCAGGTCTTGCCGGCATCCGTGGACAGATACACACCGTTGCCGGGAATCACGTCGTTGCGGATATTTGCCTCACCGGTGCCGACCCAGACCAGGTTCGGATTCGATGGCGTCAGCGCAATCGCGCCGATCGAGCTGGTGGCTTCGTGCTTGAATATGGCTTTCCAGTGCAGTCCGCCGTCGGTGGTCTTGAAAACGCCGCCGCCCGCCGCGCCCACGTAGTACACGCGAGGATTGCCGGGAATGCCCGCAACCGAACTGACACGGCCGCCGGCGCTGGCCGGACCGAGGTTGCGGAATTTCAGATGCTTGAATACATCCTTGACCGGTTTCGTGGCCGGCTTGTCGGCCGCATAGGTGGTCGAACAAACCAGCGCAAGTAGAAGGATGGGACAGCGTTTGAGCAACGACCAAACGTTCATGGAGGACTCCTTGACGGGGCAAAGCGGAGCACCGCGAGCGCGGCGCTAACTGTTGATGATACAACGCAAACAAACGGGCCCGTAATGGCCAAAAGTCACGTCGGCGAGGCAAAAGCCGACACCTTGCGGTCATTCGGCGGCGTGCAAGTATTCGTTTTTCAAGCGCACGTAGTGTTGCGCCGAATAGTGCAACTGCTCGATTTCGCGCTCGCTCAGTTTGCGTGCACAGCGCGCCGGGTTGCCCAGCCACAACTCACCTTGACCAACGGTCTTGCCGGGCGTGACCACGGCGCCTGCACCGACCATCGAATGCTTCGACACGCGCACGCCGTCGAGTACGGTGGCATGCATGCCGATCAGGCAGACATCCTCGATGGTGCAGGCGTGCAGTATTGCGCCATGGCCGACCGTGACATCGGTGCCGACAATCAGCGGATTCCCGCCGGGCGTGTACGGGCCGTCGTGGGTTACGTGCAACACGCAGCCGTCCTGGATATTGCTGCGCGCGCCGATGCGAATGTAATTGACGTCGCCCCGAGCCACCGTGAACGGCCACAGCGATGCGTCGTCGCCAATTTCGACATTGCCGACGACGAGCGCGGCGGGGTCGATGTAGACGTTGGCACCAAGGCGTGGCGAGTGATCGCGATAGGGACGAATATTCACGGCACAGGCAAGTTGTTTTGGCGCATGGTAGCACCGCGAACTCCGCTCTCGCGCAGGCCGCCGCCGCGCACTACACTGGCTCCATGGATGCTGTCGAGTTGAACTCCCATCTGGTGCGCCTGCGTGCCGCGCAGCGTCAACGCATTCCGGATCATGCGCAGCGCATCGACGATCTGCGTCGTTTGCGCGCAGGGTTGAAGGATCGGCTTGAACAATTTGCCGATGCGACGAGCGCCGACTTTGGCCGTCGCTCACGACATGAGACCCTGATCAGTGACGGCATGACGGTATTGAACGATATCGACTACCTGTGCTCGCATCTGCGCGCCTGGATGCGCCCGCGCCGCATGGCGGCGGATTGGTCGTCGTTCCCGGCGCGCTGCGAGCTGCGTTACCAGCCGCTCGGTGTGGTCGGTGTCATCGCACCATGGAACTACCCGGTAAATCTGGCGCTGGCGCCGCTGGCGGCAGCGATCACGGCCGGCAATCACGTGATGGTCAAGCCGTCCGAGTTCACGCCCCGCACGTCGCAACTGCTGGCCGAATTGCTGGTCGATGTGTTTCCCGACGATCGCGTGGTGTGTGTCAACGGCGATGCCGACGTCGCCGCGGCGTTTGCATCATTGCCGTTCGATCATCTGTTCTTCACCGGGTCGACCGCGGTTGGCCGCAAGGTGATGACGGCCGCGGCGCGAAATCTGACACCGGTGACGCTGGAGTTGGGCGGCAAGTCGCCGGCGATCATTGCGCCGGATTTCCCGCTGGGCGTGGCGGTGCCGCGTATTGCTGCCGGCAAGCTGTTCAATGGCGGGCAGACCTGCATCGCGCCCGACTATGTGCTGTTGCCACGTGCAGGCATCGACGGGTTCGTCGAGCGCATGCGTGCTTATGTGGCCCAACACTATCCCGACCTGATCGCCGGTCCGGATTACACCAGCATCGTCAATCCGGCACAGTACACCCGTCTGCGCAGCTATCTCGATCAGGCGCATGCGGCCGGCGCGACATTGATCGAGCTGGCCCATGGCGATACCGGCCGGCGCATTCTGCCGCCGACGCTGGTTATCGACGCAGACGATGATTTGGCCGTGATGCAGGATGAAATCTTCGGCCCGATCCTGCCGCTGGTCGCAGTGGAGTCGGTCGATGCCGCGATCGACTATGTCAATGCACGGCCACGGCCGCTGGCGTTGTATCACTTCGATCGCGATCAAACGCGTACGCGGCGGGTTCTGGATCGCACGCTGTCCGGCGGCGTCACCGTCAACGACACGCTGGTGCATTTCGCGCAGCGCAGTTTGCCGTTCGGCGGCATCGGCGCATCCGGCATGGGCCAGTATCACGGCAAGGCGGGGTTCCTGACATTCAGCAATGCCAAGCCGGTGATGTATCAGTCGCGCTGGTCGAGCTTCGCCTTGTTGCGTCCGCCGTATCGCAAGCTGGCCGATTTCCTGGTGCGTTTTTTTACGCGCTGACGATCAGTCGGCGGCGTCGGCTTTCAGGGCCTTTTCCACCGCGACACGCGTCATCGGGTGATAACCCGGTTTGGCCTGCGCGAAGATGTCCTCTGCCAGCGACAATCCGGCGTCGCTTTTGGCCAGCGATTCGTACAACGGCACAACCAGGATGCGACGACCGATTCGCAACATGTGTTCGCGCATGTCCTCGAATGCGGTGCGGTAGCCGCTGGCGATGGCGAGCTTGTACCAGCGGAAAGCGATCTCGGCGTTTTTCGAGCCGGTCAGGTGACAAGCCGCATCCAGCGCCTGCATCCGTTCCAGCGTGAGTTGCGGCGGCAGGCCGTCGAGAAAATACTGCCATTCCTGGGTGGTCCAGCTGCCGGCATTCAGTCCGCCGGCATCGAGCTGTGCGGCGAGAAATTGTTCGCGCACCAGGTCCTTGGCGGCGAAGCGTGCGGACTGCGGCAGTTCGGCGAAGTCCGGAATGCCAGGCTGGTTCAGCCACTGGTCGATCTGGACGCGCGTGACGCAGCCCGGATGCGCGTCGAGCAGGTGTGTCTGCGCGTAGGCCAGAAAATCCTCGGTGGTGATGCTGCGGAAGGCGAAGTGATCGAAGTAGCCGCGCAGGAAGTTGTCGAACGTGTCGCGTCCGAATTTCGCTTCCAGCCATTGCAGCATCCACGAACCCTTGATGTAGGGCACCAGGCTCAAGCCTTCATCCGGATCGCGGCCGTCCAGATCGGGTAGCAGGCGCTGATCTTCCGGCGGCATGCGCTTGAAGCTTTCGCGCAAGCCGCCGACGGCGATGATGAACTCCTCATCGGCCTGTTCCTTGCCGAATACGGCTTCGACGATGCGCCCCTGTACGTAGGTGGTGAAACCTTCGTTGAGCCAGATATGCCGCCAGGCGGCATTGGTCACCAGATTGCCCGACCACGAATGCGCCAACTCGTGGGCGACCAGACTCATCAGGCTCTTGTCGCCGACCAGGATCGTCGGCGTGGCAAAGGTCAGGCGCGGGTTTTCCATGCCACCGAATGGAAAGCTCGGTGGCAGCACGAGCAGATCGTAGCGATCCCAACGGTATGCGCCGTAAAGTTTTTCCGTGGTTCGGATCATCGCCTCGGTATCGGCGAATTCGGCCGCGGCCAGGGCCAGCGTTTCGGGTTCGGCGAATACCGCGCTGCGCGGACCGATTTCCTGCACCGCCAGGTCGCCGACGGCAAGCGCCAGCAGGTACGACGGAATCGGTTGCGGCATGACGAAATCGAACGCACCATCGAGCGGATGCGCAGGATCGTTGTCGGCGCTCATGGTCGCGCGCAAGGCCTTCGGTACGCGGATTTGCGCCGTGTACGTGAAACGCACGGCCGGCGTGTCTTGCAGCGGAATCCAGCTGCGCGCATTGATCGCTTGCGATTGCGAGAACATGAACGGATGACGCTTGCCGCCGGTCTGTGCGGCATCCAGCCATTGCAGGCCGAAAGCGTCCGGGCTGGTGCGATAGGCGATGCGTATCGTGGTCGATTGCTTCGGCAGCGCGATTCGCAACGCAGAACCTAGAATCGGATCGGGTTTGTCGAGCGCGAATTCGGCAGCCCGCCAATTCGCGCCGTCACGCAATTCGATGCGCTGGATATCGAGATCGCGTGTATCCAGCACCAGCTCTCGTGCATCGTCGGCAAGCCAGTCCAGTTCGAGCGTTGCCGTGCCGCTGAGTTGGCGCTCATCGAACGAGACGTCGAGAGTCAGCGCCAGCGCCCGGATGCGCACGCGTTCGGGTTGGGCGAACGAATGCGGATCGTGATTGACGCTGACGCTGGACATTCGATTGTTCACGCCGACCGGTTGAACTGGCAGTCGCTTTCACGCCGCATACTCAACGCGGCGCGGCTTCGTCGTAGAACTTCGCCAGATCGACCTTGAATTCCTTCAGGGCTTTCAGGTTCAGGTACACCATGTGACCGGACGGGTAGTAGGTCATGGTGATGTTCTTGCGCAGCTTCGCCGGGATGTCCAGGTGCGCCAGGTCGAATTCGGTGCCGAAGAACGGCGTGGCCAGGTCGAACAGGCCATTCGCCGACAGCACCTTCAGATGCGGATTTTCGCGCATCGCCGCACCCAGGTCACCGACCATGACCGGCAACGGCACCGGACGGTGCCAGCCGGGCATCATGTGCTTCCAGTCCCATACGCGGATTGCCGGCGCTCCGACCTTGTAGGCCACGTCGCTGGTGTAGTGCAGCTGGTTGACGATGTAGTCGTTGAATGCGGCCGTGAATGCGCCGCGGATGCCGGTTGAGGACGGGTCGCTTTCCGGTGTCTCGCCGGCGGCATCGCTGTCGACACCCTCGAAGCGGCCGTCGAAGCGGCCCAGCGTCTCGCGGTCGTCGCGCATGAGTTCCTTGCGGAAGCGCGGCTGGCTGACGCGCAGGTTGGCCTGCTCCAGGTACTTAATGCTCAGCCCGGTGAATTCGTGGAGTTTTTGCGCGACGGCCTTGCGCTCGGCTTCGCCCAGCATCGGGCCCTTGCTCAACGCCACTGCGTACTCGCCGCGCGCGAACGCGCGCACCTGGTCCAGGAACGGCTCGAGTTTGGCCGGCTTGTTCGGCAGCTTGTCGTGATACCAGGCCACGGCTGCGTAGGACGGCAGGATGTTCTCGTACTCGATGTCCATGCCGGGCATGCGCGTGGCGTAATTGAGAATCGAGGAGAGCAGGATCACGCCGTTGCAGGAAATGCCCTTGTCCTGCAGGTACTTGACCAGGCCGGCCGAGCGCGGCGTACCGTAGGACTCGCCGAACAGGAATTTGGGTGAGTTCCAGCGGTTGTTGACGGTGATGTAGCGCTGGATGAAACGACCGAAGGCATCGATGTCCTCGTCGGTGCCCCAGAATTTCTTGTTCGGGTTGATGCTTGGGTCCTTGAGTTCCTTGCCGGTGGGCAGGCCTTTCGAATAGCCCGTGCCGATGGCGTCGACGAAGACGAGGTCGGACTTGTCCAGCAGGCTGTCGCCGTTCGGCACCAGCTTGTACGGTGCCGGCGGCGTCGCGTCGGGGCTCGCGGTGACCACACGCACCGGACCGAACGATCCCATGTGCAGCCACAACGTCGATGAACCCGGGCCGCCGTTGTAGAAGAACGTGACCGGCCGTGTATTGGCACCCTTGCCGTCGCCGACCGTATAGGCGACGTAGAAGACGCTGGCTTCCACCACGCCCTTGTCGTTGCGGATGTTCAGTGTGCCGGCGGTGGCCTTGTAGGCGATGCTGCGCCCGCCGATCTTCACGCTGTGCGAAGTCGTCACGGCACGTTCTGCCGGGACCGACGCCTTGGCGTCAGGAGCATGATGCATTGCGCCCTTGTCGCCGTCGTGGTCCTTGGCCGAAGCCGGGTCCGCGAGCGCAAGCAGCAGGGTGAGCAACACCATCACAGCGGGTTTTACGAACATACGCGAATTCTCCGGATCAATCGGGTTTCAACAGGGCAAACACGGGAAGGATCACATTGTAGCGGCGATTCGCCCCGGCGCCTGTGTCGAAAGCAATAGATGCCGGGAGCGCGCGTCAGCGCGCAACAGCTAGAACTTGTAGCCCCGGTGGATCGCCACGATGCCGGCGCTGAGGTTGCGCACGTCGACGCGGTCGAAACCGGTGTTTTCCATCATCGCCTTGAGCGTGGCCTGGTCCGGATGTTTGCGGATGGATTCGGCCAGGTAGCGGTAGCTTTCGGCATCCCTGGCGATGAACGCGCCCAGCCGCGGCAGTACCTGGAACGAGTGGAATTCATACAGCGGCTTGAGCAGCGCCGATTGCACGGTGGAGAATTCCAGGATCAATGCGCGACCACCCGGTTTCAGCACACGATACATTTCACGCAGCGCGGTGTCCTTGTCGGTGACGTTGCGCAGGCCGAAGGCGATGGTTACGGCGTCGAAACTGCGGTCCGGGAATGGCAGCGCCTCGGCGTCGAGTTGCGCGTAGTCGAGGTTGCGCACGAAGCCGCGATCGAGCAGGCGATCGCGTCCGGTGCGCAACATCGCGGCATTGATATCACCGAGCACGACCTGGCCATCGGCGCCGACTTTCGGCAGCAACAAGGCGGCGATGTCGCCGGTGCCACCAGCCAGATCGAGTACCGAATCGCCAACGCGCACGCCGCTGGTGGCGGTAAACCAGCGCTTCCACAGGCGATGAACGCCGAACGACATCAGGTCGTTCATCAGATCGTATTTCGAGGCAACGGACGTGAACACGCGTCCGACCAGGCGCTGCTTCTCGGCGACCGGGACGTCGCGATAACCGAAATGGGTAGTGGATTCGTTCATGTCCGGCCAGATTGTAGTGGATGCGGTCGTTGCTCGCTTTGAATTCGGCTTACGGCTCACGCGACAGCCCGGCCTGAGCCAAGGCATCGAGATAGGCTTGCCAGTGGGCATCGTGATTGACGCCCAGTTCGTGCAACACATCCCACGAGTAAATGCCGGTATCGTGGCCGTCGTCGAATTTCAGCAGCACGCCGTAATGGCCGACCGGGTTGATCTGGTCGATGTTGACGTTGCGCTTGCCATGCTGCAGCACGCGCTGACCCGGGCCGTGACCCTGCACCTCGGCGCTGGGCGAATGCGTGCGCAGGTATTCGCAGGGCAGTTTGAAGCGGTATCCGTCATCGAACGCGACCTCGAGCACGCGCGAAGCGCGATGCAGGGTCAGTTCGGTAACGCGCGGCCCCATCTCAATGCGAGAACTCGCCGACCGGCTCGGGAATCGGCGGACTGCCGGCAACTTCGGCCAGCAGCTTCATGTAGCGGGTGCCGAAGCTGATCGAACCGATGGCGGCGAATTCATAGGCGCCGGTATCCGGGTACCAGCGTGCGTTCGGGTCGATTTCCTGCAGGATCAGGGCATCGCTTTCGGTGTCGGTCAGACGGCCGATGTAGCTGACTTCGCCGTTTTCCTCGTCGAGCATGTTCAGTGCGATGACCGGCAGCATGGCGCTGGCCGATTCGGCGATGGCCTGCCAGTCGTCGAGGCGGAAATCCGGCAGTTGCGGAATCTCCTCGCCGTTCAGGGCCAGCGCGCGCTCGACGAATTCGCGGCCGGGATCGCGCTCGACCGCGCTGATGTCGCCGATTGCGACGACCAGGAAACCGTCGAAGCGCATCGTATCGCTGACCTCGGCGACCAGGCAGAACTCCGGCGACAGATTGATTACGTAACCGTGAATCCAGCCCGGCGAAGTGCGTTCGCGTGCGATCTGCAATGGCGCGCGTTCTTGCATGGCTTCGCGCAGCTGCGCGCGCGTGCCGCGGCCGCGGAACGGCACGACATTGCTGGATTCGCGATGGTGTTTGATCGTGGCCATGTTGCAAGAAAACTCAAACTGCCGAATACGGGCCGGCGTGCGCAGCAGGCCGGGTCAGGGGTTGCCTAGAGGATATAACGACTCAAGTCCTGATCCTTGACCAGGGCTGCGAGGCGATCGTCCACGTAGGCGGCATCGATTGTATAACGCTTGCCGTCCTGATCCGGTGCCTCAAAGGAAATCGTATCCAGCAGCCGTTCCAGCACGGTGTGCAGGCGCCGCGCGCCGATGTTTTCGGTACGCGCATTCACATCGTGCGCGATTTCGGCCAGACGGCGCACGCCATCGGCGCTGAACTCGAGCGTGACGCCCTCGGTATCGAGCAGGGCGGCGTATTGCTTGGTCAGCGCGTTGCGCGGCTCGGTCAGGATGCGCTCGAAATCGTTCGCGCTCAGGGCCGACAGTTCCACGCGGATCGGGAAACGGCCCTGCAGTTCCGGAATCAGGTCCGACGGCTTGGCCAGCGAAAACGCGCCGGACGCGATAAACAGCATGTGGTCGGTCTTGACCATGCCGTGCTTGGTCGACACGGTCGAGCCTTCGACCAACGGCAACAGGTCGCGCTGCACGCCTTCGCGGCTGACGCCGGCGCCGCTTAAGTCGCCGCGCTGGCAGACCTTGTCGATTTCGTCGATGAACACGATGCCGTTTTGTTCACACAACGCGATCGCCTGTGCCTTGATCTCCTCGTCGTTGATCATCTGCGCGGCTTCCTCGTCGATCAGCAACGAGCGTGCCGCGGCGATACTCAGCTTGCGCTTTTGGGTTTTCTGCCCGGCCAGGGACGAGAACATGCCGCGTAATTGCTGGGTCATTTCCTCCATGCCAGGCGGCGCCATGATTTCCACGCCGACATTGACCGCCGTCTCGATCTCGATCTCACGGTCGTCGAGCCGGCCTTCGCGCAACTGTTTGCGCAGCTTCTGGCGCGTGTCGGACTCGATCGAATCGACCGGCTGCGGTTCGCCTTCGAAGCCCAGGTTGTGCGGTCGTGGCAACAGTGCATCGAGGATGCGTTCTTCGGCGCGATCCTCGGCCTGACTGCGCACCTGCGCCTTGGCTGTGTCGCGCGCCAACTTCACGGCGACATCGGCCAGGTCGCGCACGATCTGTTCCACGTCCTTGCCGACGTAGCCGACCTCGGTGAACTTGGTCGCCTCGATCTTGATGAACGGTGCGTTGGCCAGGTGCGCCAGGCGCCGTGCGATCTCGGTCTTGCCGACGCCGGTCGGACCGATCATCAGGATGTTCTTCGGGGTCACCTCGTCGCGCAAGGCCGGGTCCAGTTGCATGCGCCGCCAGCGGTTGCGCAGCGCAATGGCGACGGCACGCTTGGCCGCATCCTGGCCGATGATGAAGCGATCCAGTTCGTTGACGATTTCGCGGGGGGTCAGTTCGGACATGATGAAAGCGGGAGACGCATGGGTGAGAGGTCAGACGCAAGAGCGTCGATTCACGCGCTTCGTCTTGCGTCTTGCGTCTCGCGTACTACAACTCCTCTATCGTGACATTGTGATTGGTGTAGATGCAGATGCTGCCGGCGATGTTCAGCGCCTTCTCGACGATCTCGCGTGCGCTCAACGTGGTGTTCTCGAGCAACGCCTTGGCCGCGGATTGTGCGAACGGACCGCCGGAGCCGATTGCGATCAGGCCGTCCTCGGGTTCGAGTACGTCGCCGTTGCCGGAAATCAGCAGCGAGGCGTCCTTGTCGGCCACCGCCAGCATGGCCTCGAGCCGGCCCAGGCGGCGGTCGGTGCGCCATTCCTTGGCCATTTCGACCGCGGCACGGGTCAGATTGTTGCTGTGCCTGTCGAGTTTGGCCTCGAACAGCTCGAACAGCGTGAACGCATCGGCCGTGGCGCCGGCAAAACCGGCCAGCACGTCGTTGTTCTTGCCCAGGCGGCGCAACTTGCGCGCATTGGCCTTGACCACGGTGTTGCCGAGCGTGACCTGACCGTCGCCGCCGATCACGACCTTGCCGTCGCGGCGCACGGAAAGGATGGTGGTGGCGTGGAAGGAATCGGACATGACATGAACCCCGGGATGGACATTGCACAATGGGGACGTTTGCCGCGATTCCAAGCCGATGCAACGATCCGCTGAGGTAACGCGACAGAGGTTGCTACGATGCCATATTCGGGTGTGGGTATCGAGTTCCGGGCGGCAGCGATTCCTTGGCACGTTTCGACAGGAGCGGAAATTTGAAGACGATCGGCCTGATCGGCGGCATGAGTTGGGAATCGACGGCGCTGTATTACCGCCAGTTGAACGAGACCGTAAGAACGCGTCTGGGCGGCCTGCATTCGGCCCGACTCGCACTGTATAGCGTCGACTTCGCTGAAGTCGAAAGTCTGCAGCGCAACGGGAATTGGGAAATGTCCGGTCGCCTGCTCGCCGAAGCCGCACGCGCCGTGGCGGCCGCTGGTGCGGAGTTCCTTGTTTTGTGCACCAACACGATGCACAAGGTGGCGCCGGCCATTGAAGCCGCAGTCGACATTCCGCTGCTGCATATCGCCGACGCTTGCGGGTCACGTATCGCCGCAAACGGGCATCGGACCGTGGGACTTTTGGGTACGCGCTTCACGATGGAGGAGGATTTCTACCGCGGCCGCCTCCAAGACCGGCATGGCCTGCAGGTGATCGTGCCTGGTGCCTCGCAACGAGAATTGGTCGATCAAGTGATTTTCACGGAGCTGTGTCGCGGGAAAATTCTCAACGCATCTCGCCAGGCATTTCGCGGCGTGATCGAGGACATGGTTGCTGGTGGTGCCCAGGCGATCATGCTCGGATGCACCGAAATCGCCATGCTCGTGGGTGACGATGACGCGGCGGTGCCAGTGTTCGACACCACCGCGATTCACGTTGCCGCAGCCGTCGATCTTGCGCTGGCGTGCGACTGAACCGGAGTTGACGCCACGCGTTCCGTCGGCTATCCGTCGAAACCGTCGTGGAAGATGGAATCCAGCGGCACCGCCGCCGCGTAGACGCCGGCCCAGCCGACCGTCGTCGACGAATCGTTCGGATCGACGTACAGCATGCCGACCGTGATCGACAACTGTCCGTCGCGGAAACCATCGCGTTCCAGGCCGACGGTGCTGACAAGCGAGCCCGCAGGCGCCAGCGGGTCGATCGACATACCCGGCGTGGTGCCGACCTCGGCGACGGTCTGCAACGGCAGTTGGTAACCGAGTCCCTCGCGCAGATAGATGCCATCGGTGCCGTCGCGTTGTGCCTTGAACGCGACCTGGGAGGAACCGTCGGCAAGCTCCGACAGGGCTGCGAACGATCCCGCGCGCCAGCGCGCAAGCTCCGCCCCCGGGTCGGTGCTGCCACCGGAACCCGGTACCAGACCCGAAAAGGTCCAGTAGAGGAAATCCTCGACGCCGTCCTCGCCGGTGCGCGCGAGACGGGTGATCACGCCATTTGAGGCGTCGTAAACGAACAGGCCCTGGTTCACCGGCACGTCGGCAGTGTAGCCGGATGGATACTGGCTGTTGCAGTAGTCAATCAGGCTTGATTGGCCATCGGTCGGACAGGACAGCGTTTTTTGGAACGTGTCGGTGCCCCAGCTTGCCCAGAACGCCACTCGTCCGCCATCGTTGCTGACCGAGAGCGCCTCGCCGAAATTGTTGAAGACACTGCCTGCCGGTTCGCCGGGCACCTGGTCACCAACGCCGACGATGACCGTCAGCGCAGGTGGAAGCGGTACCTGGACTACCGGTGCCGCGGCGGCAACTTGCGCACGGTAGATGCCGCCGAGTGTCGGCGCGTCCTCGTTGTCGAATCCGGTGAAGTACACGTAGCCGTTCGCGGCGCTGGGAGGTGCGGTCGAACCGAACGTCACCGAGCCGCCGCCCGGCTGGTTCGGAATGATCGTGTCCGAATTGGCGATCAGGGCCGTGTACGGCATCGGATCCGCGGGCGTCACGTCGCGATAGTAGACGCCTGTGCGGCCGAGGCTGTCAGACGGATCCGTGTAATTGCCCTTGAACGAGACAAAGTGCCCGTCGAACGCGGCCGGCGACCCGGGAAACTGGTCAAATCGCGTGCCGAAGATGCTCCCCGGCACGGAATACCACGGAAAACTCAGGGTCACCTGATCGACCTCCACGACCGCGCCCAGCAGGCTCGCGGCGGTAACCGGCACGCCACCCGGGAAAGCGTAGACGCCCGCGGTTCCGACCCGCGTCTCCGTCGTGTCGAGCAGGTAGGTCCAGACCGACGGATGCTGTCCGGTGATCGCAACAAGGCCGGAACCGGCATCGATCCGCGGAGTTGACGGAAACTCGATGAATTCGGCCAGCGCCCCCTGGTACGTGGTGTTGTTGGGTTGCGGCACGGTGTCGTCGCGTGCGATCAGCTTGACGATCGGGTTCGGTCCCGACAGGTCGATCTGGTAGACGCCGTCGGTCTGCGAACTGTCACCGGTTGTGCTGCGCGCGCGAAAAACCACCGTACGCGCGTTGTCGATAGCCGGCTGGCTGAAACTGCGAAATGTCGCTGCCAGGCCACCTCCGGGGGCGATATCGGCGATGTTGGCGGCCGTGGTCCAGTTCAGCACCTGCGCAAAAGCGCATGGTGCAGCAAACGTGAGTCCGATGATCCCGGCCAGTGATAAACGACTAAAAGAGTGCATGGAAATCTCCTTTCAATTTTTGCGAGGGGTGCGCTATCCGATTGGCTGGTTACGCTCGGCGGTCGAGCTTGTTTCGGGTCAGCGTCGGGGTCGCGGCTTCTTCTTTAAATGAGTCAGACCTCGTAACCGCGGAAATGAGTCGCGGTCGCAGCTGCTATTCAAATGCGTCGCGGAAAATCACGTCCAGTGGCGGCGGCGCCATGTAAATGCCAGCCCAGCTCGAGGTAATGTCCGGGGCAAACGGATCAACGTAGAGCATGCCTGCGGTGATGGCGATGCGCCCGTTGCGGAAGCCGTCGCGTTCCAGGCCGACCATACTGACGAGCGATCCTGCCGGCGCCAGCGGATCCACCGACGTGCCCGGTGTCGTGCCAACCTCGGCAATCGTCTGCAGTACGCCGGGTAACGCAACGTTCTCGCGCAGATAGATGCCGTCGGTGCCGTTGCGCTGCGCCTTGAACGCGACTTGTACCGGACCAGCGGCCGTGGTGGACAGCGCGACGAAGGAGCCGGATCGCCAGCGTGCCAGTTCCTCTCCCGGTTCGGTGCTGCCGCCGACACCGGGCGGGCGCCCGGAGAAATTCCAGAACGTCAAGTCCTCAATGCCTTCCTCGCCGGTGCGCACAACCCGGATGATGGCGTCACTGTTCGCGTCCAACACGAACACGCCCTGATTGACGGGAACCTCGACCAGCAGTCCGGACGGGTACAGGCTGTTGCAATAAGCGATTCGATCCTTGTTGCCGTCGCTCGGGCAAATCAACAGTTTCGAAAACGTTGCCGTTCCCCAACTGGCCCAGAAGGCGAGTCGGCTACCGTCGCTGCTGACCGACAGCGCTTCGCCGAATGCGCCGAATCCGGTTCCGGGGGGCTCGTCCGGCACCTGGTCGCCGATGCCGACCACCACCTGTAGCGGCGGCGGTACCGGCGCTTCGACGTTTTGGGCCGACACGGTACCGGCAAAATGCGTGCGGTAAATGCCGCCCAGGGTCGGTGCGTCCTCGTTGTCCAGACCGGTGAAGTACACGTATCCGTTGGCCGCGCTGGGCGGCGCGGTCGAACCGAACCTGACGCTGCCGCCGGCCGGCTGGTTCGGAATGACCATGTCGGAATTGGCGATCAGGCCGGTGTAGCGCATGGGGTTGGTGCCGACCACGTCCCGGTAATACACGCCGGTGCGGCCGAGTCCGTCGATCAAGTCGGTGTAGTTGCCCTTGAAAGCGATATAGCGACCGCCAAAAACCGCCGGCGATCCCGCAAACTGCTCGAATCGGGTCCCGAGCAACGCGCCAGGAACCGAGTACCATGGGAAACTCAGCGTCACCTGATCCGCCTCGACGACGCCACCCAGCAAGCTGGCGCCCGTAACCGGCACGCCACCGGGAAAGGCGTAGATGCCAGACGTGCCGACCCGCGTTTCGGTGTTGTTGAGCACGTACGTCCAGACCGGCTGGCTTTGGCCCCTGGTGGCGATCAGATCCGAATCCGGATCAATCCGTGGCGTGGAGGGGAACTCGGAGAATGCTGCAAGCGCATCGGTGTACAGGGTGTTGTTCGGTTGCGGCACCATGTCGCCGCGGGCGAGCAGTTTGACGATCGGATTGGGCGCGGACAGGTCGATCATGTACACGCCGTCGAC
Organism: uncultured Pseudomonadota bacterium; assembly: GCA_963779795.1. Lineage (GTDB taxonomy): Bacteria > Pseudomonadota > Gammaproteobacteria > Xanthomonadales > Rhodanobacteraceae > Rudaea. The sequence goes on from CAVZZK010000004.1 coordinate 22,844, forward strand.
CTGCGAACCCTGGCCGGTACTGCTGCGCGCACGGAACACGACCACGCCGGTGTCGTTAATCGCCGGCTGGTTGTAGCTGCGGAACGTGGCGGCGGGATCGCCCCCGGGCGCAATGTCACTGTTGTTGGCAGCCGATTGCCAGAACAGTGTATTCGCGGCGGCGCTGGATACGAGTAATAGCAGACCGGCGAATCCGGTCAGCAGGGGGTGATAGTCCTACACATTGCCGTCACTCCAGTGTTTGTCGATCAAACCCCCTGGACGCAGTGACAGTTGCTTCCTGGCTCAAACTCTAGACCGATGGAGACGGGACACCTTGATTAAGGTCAATTCAACGTATCTGCGCGCTATTTGGAGCGCTTGGCACGCGGATGCGCCGCATCGTAAACCCGGGCCAGATGCTGGAAATCCAGGTGTGTGTAGATTTGTGTCGTGCTGATGTCGGCGTGGCCCAGCAATTCCTGAACGGCGCGCAGGTCACCGGAGGATTCAAGCACATGGCTGGCGCAGGAATGGCGCAGCAGATGCGGATAAACGCGCTTCCAGATGCCCTGGTCGCGGGCGCGACGTTTCAGTCGGGTGCGCACCTGGTTCGGTGTCAGCGGCTTGCCGAGCCGGCCGCACACCAGCGGGTCGTCGGTGCCGGGCGCGTCGTGTTCGCGCAGTGTTTCCAGTGCCGCGCGGGCCCGGCTGCCGACCGGCACCACGCGCGTCTTGCGGCCCTTGCCGGTGACCGTGATCAGGCCTTCGCGCAGGTCCAGATCGCGCCAGCGTACCGAAGTCAGTTCGGACACGCGCAGGCCGCTCGAATACAGCAGTTCGAACAGGGCGCGGTCGCGGATGGCTTCCGGATCGTCAGCCGGAAAATCCAGCAGCGCGGACATTTCATCGACGTCGAGCACCTGCGGCAGCTTGCGCGGCGTCTTTGGCGAACGCACGCCCAGCGCCGGGTTGGTTTGTGCCTTGCCTTCGCGCGCCAGATAGCGGTACAGACCGCGACAGGCCGAGAGCATGTCGCGCAGCGAACCGGGACTGAGCCCTCTGCGATGTTCGCCGGCGATGAAGCCCTGAATCTGATCGCCGTGCACATCACGCCAGCGTGCAACCTGCTGTCTTTCGAGATAGTCGCGAAGCCGGTTCAGGGAGCGCGAATAATTGGAAACCGTCGCTGGCGAGTAGCGACGCTCGTTGCGCAGATAGCCCAGATAGGCCACGATCTCGCCGTTGAGCGCGGCGGCGGGCATGTCAGTCCGCTCCGAAACGCGTCACCGCGGCGGCGGCCGATTCGCCGATCAGCTTCAGGAATACCGTGCCCATGCCGGGATGAAAGCGGTTGCCGTCCTCGCTGCCGATCGCCAGCATGCCGACCTGGTCGATCAGCACCAGGGCCGCGGAGCGCACTTGCGCGGCCTGGTCGCCGAACAGCGCATCGAGCTTTTCCGGTTGCAGGCGCCCGCACAACGGGTCGCCGCGGCGCAGGAATTCGGCGAACGCCGGCATCTCGGCGGCATCGCTGAGAATCAGCCAGTCGGCTGCGGGCAGTTCGGCATTTTTCCGCCCGAACAACACCAGCCGGATCAGATCGGTATCGAAATCCTCGGTCAGGCTGGCGGCGATGCGGCGCACGCTGGCTTCGAGCGAGGTTTCGCGCATCAGGGCGATGTTGAGCGAATGCACGCGCACCATCAACTGCTCGTTTTCAGTGGCGATGGCGACCAGTTCGCGCAGGCGCCGCGTCAGTTCCTGGTTCTTGTCGCGCAGCACTTCGAGCTGGTAACTGGCCAGCGAGGTCGTCGCGCCCTGTTCGCGCGGGACGATCAGGGTCAGGGCGAGATCCGGATATTCATTGAGGAATTGCGGATGCCGGCGCAGATAGCTGGCAACGTCGGACGCGTCAATGGCATCCTTGATCGCGCTTTCGTTCATAACTGGATTCCTCCCTCGAATACGAATTCGGCCGCACCGGTCATCCAGATCGGCCTGGAAGCGCCGTCCCAACGGATTTCCAGCGCGCCGCCGGGTAGCGTGACGACCACCTCGGCATCGAGTTTGCCACGCCGCTTGAGAACCGCAACTGCCGCGCAGGCACCGCTGCCGCAAGCCAGCGTGGCGCCGGCACCGCGCTCCCAAACGCGCAGATGCACGCGACCGCGATCGACGATCTGCGCGAAGCCGACATTGCAGCCTTCCGGGAAATGTCCGTCGCGCGACAGCGCAGCTCCCAGCGTATCCAGCGGTGCGGATGCGATATCCTCGACTTCGATCACGGCATGCGGATTGCCCATCGACACCGCGCCGAACTCGATGTCGCTGCCACCAACTGTCAGCCGATACGGATCGGTTTCCTGCGCCGCCAGCAACGGAATCTGCGTCGGCGAAAATTTCGGCACGCCCATGTCGACGCGCACGCGCGCATCATCGAGCAGTTCGACGTTGACCGGCCCGGACGGACTTTCGAGTTGAGACCGGCCCGTCCGCAGCGCGCCGGCGCGCTGCAACCAGGCCGCCACGCAGCGCGCGCCGTTGCCGCACTGGCCGGACGGCGAGCCATCGGCATTGAAAATGCCGTAACGGCAGGCACAAGATGGATCGCGTGCCGCTTCGATGGTCAGCAGCTGGTCGAAGCCGACGCCGAAATGACGATCGCCGAAGCGCCGGATTTGCGAAGCATCCAGATCGAGCGGATTCTCGCGGCAATCGACAACGACGAAATCGTTGCCGATACCCTGCATCTTGGTAAAACGCAGTTTCACGATGAGGTGAACGCGGTCAGTGGTTCGTCCCGGATGTTTCGTCGGCGCTCGTCTGCGCTGTCGCCGGCGGCTGTTTGTGATGTTTCTTCTTGACGGTTTGATCGGGCATTACCAAGGCCCCCTTGTTTCCACAACCGACTAGCGGCAGGCAGGCAAGGGCGAGAAGGCAGGTCAGGCACAGCGCGCGAAACATGGGCGAATCCGTTGTCATGGATGGTTGCGAGTATACGACGAGCCGGCTTGTTCCGCGGCATGCGATGCCGCTTGTACCAGCTACAAGACGGTCAGGTTGGCGTAGGCGACGACCAGCCATTTCGCGCCGGCTTCCTCGAAATTGACCTGCACGCGTGCGTGCGCACCGGAACCTTCCGCATCGATGACGACGCCGTCGCCAAAGCTGGCGTGGCGTACAAGCTGGCCGAGTTTGAGCGGCGGCGTGTCGCCGCCATCGTCAACATGATGACCGGCGAACGCCGGGCGTGAAACCTGCACGCGCGGGCGCACCTCGTGCAACAGTTCGCGCGGCAGTTCGTGCAGGAAGCGCGATGGACGGTTGTAGGTTTCCATACCGTGCAGTCGGCGCGATTCGGCGTAGCTCAGGAACAATTCGCATTGCGCACGGGTGATGCCGACATAGGCCAGGCGGCGTTCTTCTTCGAGCCGGCCCGGTTCGTCCAGCGATTTCTGGCTCGGAAACAGGCCGTCTTCGAGACCGACCAGGAACACCAGCGGGAATTCCAGCCCCTTGGCCGAATGCAGCGTCATCAGCTGTACGCAATCCTCCCAGGATTCGCCCTGGCTTTCGCCGGCTTCCAGCGCGGCGTGGGCGAGGAATGCGACCAGCTCCGAAAAACCGGCCTCGATATCTTCCGGCGTGCGTTCGAAGCGCGCGGCCACGTTGACCAGTTCGTCGAGATTCTCCACGCGCGATTCGGCATTGCCGCGCGAATCGGCCTCGTAGAAATCGCGCAGGCCGGAACGCTGGATCGCCTGATCAATCTGTTCCGACAGTTCCAGCTCGCTGTCGTCGCCCGGCGAACAGTCCTTGTCCAGTTCGTCGATCAGTGTCAGGAAGCCCTTCAACGCATTCTTGGCGCGGCCGGCGAGTCGGTCGCCCATCATCTCGCCCAGTGTGGCGTCCCACAGCGATACCGCATCGCGGCGTGCGTGCTGGCGCACCGTATCCAGCGTGCGCGCACCGATGCCGCGTGGCGGCGTGTTCACGGCGCGTTCGAACGCGGCGTCGTCATGACGATTGCCGACCAGGCGCAGATAGGCCAGCACGTCCTTGATCTCGGCGCGGTCGAAAAAGCGCAGCCCGCCGTAGACGCGATAGCGGATATCGTGCTGGATCAGTTGTTCCTCGAAGTTGCGGGATTGCGCGTTGGAGCGGTACAGGATCGCGCATTCGCTGGCTTTTCTGTCTTGCTGCAGATGCTCGCGGATGCGTTCGATGACGAAGCGTGCCTCGTCGGTCTCGTTGTAGGCCGCGTACAGCGAAATCGGCGTGCCGGTCTCGCCGGCCGTCCACAGCTTCTTGCCGAGGCGCTGCGGATTGTTGGCGATGATCGCGTTTGCCGCCTTGAGGATGGTGCCGGTCGACCGGTAGTTCTGTTCCAGGCGAACGGTTTTCGCGTTCGGAAAATCGCGCAGGAAGTGCTGCACGTTTTCCACGCGCGCGCCGCGCCAGCCATAGATCGCCTGGTCGTCGTCGCCGACCACGAACACCTGTGCGGCCGATCCGGCCAGCACCCGCACCCAGGCGTACTGGATCGTGTTGGTGTCCTGGAATTCGTCGATCAGCAGATGCCGGTAGCGTTCCTGGTAGTGCGCCAGCAAGGTTTCGTCGTTGAGCCACAGCTCGTGCGAACGTAAAAGCAATTCGGCGAAATCGACCAGGCCCGAACGTTGGCAGGTTTCCTCGTAGGCGCGATAGATGTCGACCAGGGTGCGCGTGAGGGGATTGCCCGCATACTCGAACGCATCCGGGCGCTTGCCCTCGTCTTTCGCCGCGTTGATGAACCAGGCCGCCTGGCGCGGCGGGAAACGCGATTCGTCGAGGCCCAGGCCCTGGATCGTGCGCTTGATCAGGCGTTGCTGGTCGTCGCTGTCGAGAATCTGGAACGTCTCCGGCAACTTCGCCTCGCGCCAGTGCTGGCGCAGCAGGCGATGGGCGATGCCGTGGAACGTGCCGATGGTCAGCCCGCGCGTGCCCTGGCGGATCATCTGCTCGCAGCGCGCGCGCATTTCGCCGGCGGCCTTGTTGGTGAACGTGACCGCCAGGATCGACCACGGCGACGCGCGTTCGACTTCCAGCAGCCAGGCGATGCGATGCGTGAGCACGCGCGTCTTGCCGGAACCGGCGCCGGCCAGCACCAGGTAGTGTCCGGGGGGCGCCGAGACCGCTTCGCGTTGCGCCGGGTTCAGCTCGTCGAGCAGGTGGGAGACATCCATCGCCCGATTGTACCGGGCACGATGCGTGTTGCCGCCTCTCGCCGGAAACGCCGGAGCGATGCGCGTTTGGATGCCGCGGGAAAACCGGGTTTCGGCGCAACCGCTCCCTCTCCCCCGACTGCGTCGGGGGAGAGGGCTGGGGTGAGGGGGCGGCGCCGGTACCAGCGATGTCGCTCGTCGAAAGCCAGAGCATCGCGGCCCGTCGTTGCTCCGGGCGTTCGGCGCAAAAGGTCAAACCGTGGTATTAGTCGTTTCCCTCACCCAACCCTCTCCCCCAAGCGCGCCTGGGGGAGAGGGCGTGTCGGACGCTGTCGGTGAAACTAATGGGAAGTGTCGAATGGACTCGCGTCGGACTTCCATGTCAGGAACACCATCGCGTGAAGACGAACCCAGCCGAGGCTATGCTTGCCGTGTCCTTGGGTACGAACGAGTGATTGTGAAGTCTGCATGGTGTCGCGCGCTGTTGTTTGTTGCGCTGCTTGCTGCCGTCGTGGCCCCGGCGGTTGCTGCGGACGCGCCGCGTTACGACGTCCGCTTCGACGCGAAAACCCCGGCGGTGTCGGTCCGGTTGTGCCTGTCGGAGTCGCGCGGGCGCGTCGCGTTCAATGCCGATTCGGGTTGGGCGATGCACTTCCTGCACGACGTGCGCCGCGACAGCGGCGCGCCGCTCGCCGCGGGTGAATCAGGCTGGATCGCGCGCGACTGGCATGCCGGCGAATGCCTGCGCTACAGCGCCGACCTGCAATCGATGCTGGCGGTCCACCAGCGCGATGTCGCCTGGAAGACGGGCAGCGACATCGTGTCCGCGCCACAACTGTGGCTGTTGTTCGCCGACGCGCAGGGCGATGCCGATGCGCATGTGACCGTACGCCTGCCGGCGGGCTGGGACATCTCCGCGCCGTGGCACGAAACGCGTGCGCCGCCATCGCCCGCGGCGAGTCCGGACGCGCGGCGGGCCGAAGTGGCGGATGAACCGAGGAAATATTTCAGCATGCCGAATACGCCGTCGGACTGGTCGGCGACGGTTGCGTTCGGTCGTTTCCACGAACAGCGCATCGCGTTGCCCGGCGGTGTGCTGCGGGTGGGCATCCTGCATGGCGCCGACGCCGCGCAGCGGCGGAAATTGCATGCCTGGATGAAGCACGTATCGCGCGCGATCCTGTCGGCGTATGGTCGCCTGCCGGTGCCGACCGTGCAGGTGCTGATCATTCCGGTGAGCCATCGATCGAGCGCGGTCGTGTTCGGCGAACATACGCGCGGCGAAGGCAACGCACTGCACCTGTTGATCAACCCGGATCGGCCGTTGCCCGAATTCATGCGCAGCTGGATTCCGGTGCATGAGCTGAGCCACCTGATGCACCCGTACCTGGGTGATCGCGGCAGCTGGCTGGCCGAAGGACTGGCCACGTATTTCCAGAACGTGTTGCGCGCACGCGCCGGCCTCATCACGCCACGCGAAGCCTGGGACGAACTGCACGCAGGGTTCGAGCGCGGCGAATTCACTGGAAAGAAAGACACGCTCGCACACGCCGCCGCCGACATGCACCGCACGCACGACTTCTCACGCATCTACTGGGCCGGCGCGGCGTACTGGCTGACCGTCGACCGCGACCTGCGTCGCGACAGCGGCGGCAGGCTGCATGTCGACACTGCCCTGTCGCGCTTCCGCGACTGCTGCCTGCCGGCGGACCGCGCCTGGAAGCCGGCCGACTTCGTCGCGCGGCTGGATGCATTGCTCGGCGTGCACACGTTCTCGCGCCGGTACCGTGAGTTCGCCGCGATGAAAACCTTTCCCGACTGGCAAAAGGTGTTCGCCGACCTGGGCGTGCGCGACCACGACGGAAAGGTAACATTCGACGATCACGCGCCCGATGCGAACGCCCGCGCCGCGATCATGGCGGCATCGCATGCGTCGTCGATCCAGGCCGGCAGCGCAGGCGCCGGCAACTGAGCAGGCACCCGCCGGCCCGGCCGGTATCCGGTCGGCGCGCGCCGGCGACCGCAGCCTCGGATTGCGCCGCGCGAGCGGCGGGGACAGAATGAGAGTCGCGACCGATGCTTTCGCCGGTCGCAACCGAGGGGAGTTCCATGCCGGTCGTGCCCGTGCCGCAAACTTTTTTCCGCCGCCCGTACGCCTACCCGACAACGCTGCTCGCGTCATTCGCCATGTTCTGGCTGGCGTTGGCGATTCATCCCTGGTACCGGCAGGACTGGCTTCTGGAGAACGTGGTCGTGTTCATCGCGCTGCCGGTTTTCGTGCTGACCGCGCCGCGGCTGCGCTTTTCGAATTTCGCCTACACGTTGTTGTTCGTGTTCCTGTGCCTGCACGAGATCGGCGCGCATTACACCTATGCCATGGTGCCGTACGACCACGCGTTCCGCACCGTTACCGGGCATGGCCTGAACGAACTGCTCGGCTTCACCCGCAACCACTACGACCGGCTGGTGCATTTTTCTTATGGCCTGTTGCTGTTGCCATTGGCCAACGAACTGTTCGATAAGTATGCGCCGCCGCGCGGCATCTGGAAATTCCTGCTGCCGGTGCTGTTCATCGAGTCGCATTCGGCGATCTTCGAATTGATCGAGTGGCTCGCCGCGGAGGTTTTCGGCGGTAACCTGGGCCAGGCCTATCTCGGCACCCAGGGCGACGTGTGGGATGCGCAGTGGGACATGCTGCTGGCGCTGCTGGGCGCGACTTTGATGCAAAGCCTCATCTTTTTCTTCCGAAGCACAAGGTCAATGCGAATTCGGTAATCCGCGCGGTCGCTTGCGCGCTGGCGCGCTTTTATTGAAACTCGAACGGTCTGTCCGGGCCCGCCGGCCGCACGCCGGGAAGTTGCTTGCACATGAAGTCCAACCTGTTCGCTGAACTGCGCCGCCGCAACGTATTGCGTGCCGGTGCGCTGTACATCGGTGCGGTGTGGGCGCTGGCGCAGGGGCTAGCCCAGTTGCTTCCGCTGTTTGGTGATTACGATTGGATCGCGCGCTGGTTTGTTGTTGCGTCCGCAATCGGCTTTTCGTTCTTCATGGCTTTCGCCTGGTTCTACGAGTTCACGCCCCAAGGCCTGAAGCGCGAGAGCGAGATCGATCCGGCCGAGTCGATCACGGCGCATACCGGCCGCACCATGGATCGCTGGATCATCGGGGTGTTGCTCGTGGCGATCGTGCTTTTGCTGATCAACACCTTCGTCTGGCACAAGGGCGCCGGTTTGAGCGGCGCGGCCGACACCGTGAAGGCCCCGGCCAACTCCATCGCCGTGCTGCCGTTCAGCGACGACTCGCCGAACAAGGACCAGGCGTATTTCTCCGACGGCATCTCCGAAGACCTAGTGAACCTTCTCACCAAGGTGCCGCAACTGCAAGTGACGGCGCGAACCTCGTCGTTCGTTTTCAGAGGAAAGGAGATCGGTATTCTCAAGATTGCCCGCGTGCTGCGCGTGTCGCATATCCTGGAAGGCGCCGTGCTGAAGTCAGGCGACCAGTTGCGCATCACGGCACAGTTGGTCAATGCGAGCACGAACACGCGGCTTTGGTCGCAGACCTGGGACCGCAAGTTGGATGACGTGTTAAAGATCCAGGACGAGATTTCGGTCGATGTGGTCAAGGCCTTGCAGGTGAAGCTGCTGGGCGCGGCGCCCAAGGCGCGCCCGACCGACCCGAAGGCGTATGCGCTGCACCTGCAGGCGAAGGAACTGGGCCGGCAGTCCACGAAGGAGGCGTTCGCCAGGTCCGACGCGCTGTACCGCCAGGTGCTGGCCATCGATCCGCGCTACGCCCCGGCGTGGGACGGGCTGGCGACGAACTTCCTCAGCGAGACGATCATCGGCATGTTGCCGAACCGCGATGGTTTCGACCGCTCTCGCGAGGCGGATGAGAAGGCTCTGGTAATCGATCCGGACTATGCACCTGCGCATGCCGGTCTCGGCTTCATCGCGATGTACGGTGACAATGACCTGACCGGTGCAGCGAAGCACTTCGAGTGCGCCCTGACGCTTGATCCGACCAATGTCAGCGCGCTTAGTAACGCCGCTGCGCTGCTCATAAGGCTCGGCCGCCAGGACGAGGCGCTGCCAGTTGAGGAAGCCCTCTTCCGCCACGACCCGGTAGATGTGAAAGCGCTCTACGACCTAAGCTATGCGCAGCGAACTACTGGCCGTTTAGACGCGGCGATCGCTTCCTACCGCATTGTCTTGAGCCTGAACCCAGGTTTCGGCGTGGCACACTCCAGAATTGGCAGCGCGCTGCTGCTCAAGAATGAGCCCAATGCAGCACTGGCGGAGATCGAGCAGGAAACGAGCGATTCTTTACGCACGATCGGTCTGCCGATAGCGTTTTGCGCGCTGGGGCGCAAATTTGAGGCCGAAAAGGCGTTCAATGCGCTGATCGCGAAGTACGGAAAAGATTGGCCCTACAGTGTCGCCCATGACTATGCGTATTGCGGCAATGCGGACAAGGCATTCGAATGGCTGAATAGGGCGGTGGAGTACAGGGACCCAGGCTTGAGCGGGATCGTGGCGGATAACCTGTTCGACAAGATCCATTCGGACCCGCGCTGGCTATCGTTCCTGCGCAAGATCGGCAAAGCGCCGGAGCAGCTGGCGAAGATCAAGTTCAGCGTGAGCCTGCCGAAGGCGTGGCAGGGCGCCACCAGCGCCGAACCCGTCAGCCAACCGTAGGGCGGCTCAAGGCGCAAAGCGACGGAGCGTTTAATCGAAGCGGCTACGCATCCATAAGCAAGCCGGTTCCGGCCTTCAGCCTTGAACCGGCCAACGAGATGCCGGACCGATCCCCGACCGAAACGAGGGGGGCGTCGGCTCAGAGGCCTTCGCCGAACTCATGGGCCGACGCGTCGCGGGGATGCCGGAGCGAACATCGGCGTAGCCGATGGCCCGAAGGGCGCGCAGCAGGAGCTGTGCGTAATCCAGCCCTTGCTTGTCGCTCTCGTGACGAAGAACTGGATTCCGGATTACCGCTACGCGGCATCCGGAATGACAGTGTTGTTGTTGCTCGTCATTCCCGCGCAGGCGGGAATCCAGCTCTTGCATTGTGCTCCGGTAATGAAAAACTGGATTCCGAACCGCCGCTACGCGGCATCCGGAATGACAGTGTTGTTGTTGCTCGTCATTCCCGCGCAGGCGGGAATCCAGCTCTTGCATTGTGCTCCGGTAATGAAGAACCGGATTCCGGACCGCCGCTTTGCGGCGTCCGGAATGACGATCGCCTTGGAGCGTAGGGTGGGCTAAGCGAATGCGAAGCCCATCAATTCGATTCTCACACGCGTAGCGTGGAAGTAGCGCAGCGAATCCCGCCGCCGTCGTTCGACTTGGCATCCGGTGACGTGAATTCCGGCCAATCCGAGGCAGCGGGAATGACTGCATGGTTTGTCATTGTCGGCATGTTCGCCCCCATCCGCCCTTCGGGCACCTTCCCCCGCACGCGGGGGAAGGGGACAAGGCCGACGCCGGCGCTGCAATGATCCCCCTCCCCCGCGTGCGGGGGAGGGTTGGGGTGGGGGCAACTCGGGCACGCGGAATGAGGGGTGGATTCCGCGCCCAGCGCTGACACAAGCGTCGGATCGACTACACTCGTTGTTGTCCTGATTCCCGGCCCGGTATCGTTGCGGGCGGATTTGTTTCGATGGCAACCGACACGTCCCACAGTTTTCGCGAACAGGCCCTGCCGGATTTCCGGCGTGCCGTGCTCAAGGTCGGCAGCAGCCTGCTGGCCGCGGACGACGCCGGTCTGAGCGCGCGTCATGCGCGCGGCCTCGCGGAATTCGTTGCGGCCTGCCATGCCGATGGCCGCGAAATCGTGATCGTATCGTCCGGTGCGGTGGCGGCCGGTCGTGCCTTGCTACGCACACAACCGGAGATTCGCGACGGGTTGGCGGCAAAGCAGGCGCTGGCGGCGTTCGGGCAGACGCCGATGATCGCGCTATGGCAGCAGCTGTCGGTACGGCCGGTGGCGCAGGTGCTGCTGACGCATGACGACTTGCGCAACCGGCGGCGTTACCTCAACGCCCGCGCCACGCTGAACGAACTGCTCTCGCTCGGCGGCCTGCCGGTGGTCAACGAAAACGACACCGTGGCCGTGGAGGAACTCAAGCTCGGCGACAACGACAACCTGGCCGCGATCGTCGCCGCGCTGGTCGATGCCGACCTGTTGCTGATCGCGACCGACGTCGATGGCTTGTACAACACCGATCCGCAAGCCGATCCGGGCGCGCGCCCGGTCGACGAGGCGCGTGCCGAGGCGCCGGAACTGATGGCCATGGCCGGCGCCTCGCGAGGCGGCGTGGGCACCGGCGGCATGCGCACCAAGCTCGAGGCCGCTGCCAAGGCCGCCGCCGCGGGCATCGACACGGTGCTGTTCAACGGCCGCAACGCGGAAACCGTGAAGTTGCTCGGCCAGGGGAAGTTGTACGGCACGTTGCTGCGCGCCGCGCGCACGCGTCTGCAGGCGCGTAAATACTGGTTGCGGCACACGCCATCGTCCGGCGCCCGGATCCGGGTCGACACCGGTGCCGCTTCAGCGCTGGCACGCGGACATGCGTCGCTGCTGCCCAGCGGCATCGTCGGTACCGATGGCACGTTTGCGCGCGGCGATGTCGTTGACATCGTCGCCGACGAAGATACGCGCCCCGTTGCCCGCGGTATCAGCCAGTATGCGGCCGGCGATGTCGCGCGGATCGCGCGGCGGCACAGCCGCGATATCGAGGCGATCCTCGGTTACAGTTATGGGGAAACGGTCGTCCATCGAGACGACATGGTCGTCCTTGGCTCGGGAGCTGAAAGCTCGTGAACATCGAACATCAGGCCCGCGCGTGCCGCGAGGCGCAGCAGCGCATCGCCATGCTGTCCAGCGAGGACAAGTGTGCCTTGCTGGAATCGATGGCCGAGGCCCTGCAGGCCGATGCGGCGGCGATTCTCGAAGCCAATGCGCGCGATGTGGCGGCGGCTCAGGCCAACGGGCTCAGCATGGCCATGCTCGATCGCCTGCGCCTGGACGAGGCACGTATCGCAGGCATTGCCGATGCCGTGCGCCAGATCGCAGGGTTGCCCGATCCGGTCGGCCGGATCACGCGGCGCGAGACGCGCCCGAACGGGCTGGTCGTGGAACGTGTACGCATGCCGCTGGGCGTGATCGCGATGATCTATGAGGCGCGCCCGAACGTCACCGCCGATGCCGCGGCGCTGTGCCTGCAGGCCGGCAATGGCGTGATCCTGCGCGGCGGCTCGGAAGCGATCGAATCGAATCGGGCAATCGCGGCGACGCTGCGACGGGTGCTGAATGAATCCGGTTTGCCGCCCGCTGCCGTAACCCTGGTCGAGGATTTGAGCCGGCAGACCATGCTGAAGCTGATCCAGCTCGACGGCATCGTCGACCTGGTGATTCCACGCGGCGGCGAGGGTCTGATCCGCTTCGTCGCCGAACACGCGCGTGTGCCGGTGATCAAGCATTACAAGGGCGTGTGTCATTTGTTTGTCGATGCAACGGCCGATCCGGTGCTTGCACAGCGATTGTTGATCGACGGCAAGACCACGCGGCCGAGCGTGTGCAATGCTCTGGAGACGTTGCTGGTACATGCCGATGTCGCCGCGCAATTTCTGCCCGGTGCCGCCGGAGCACTGATCGAACGCGGCGTTGAACTACGTGGCGATGAGCGTACCTGCGAACTGGTGCCGCAGGCGAAAGCGGCAGGCGAGTCGGACTATGCCGCGGAATTCCTGGACCTGATCCTGGCGGTGCGCGTGGTCGATGACCTGGATGCGGCGCTCGCGCATATCCATCGCTACGGTTCGGACCACACCGAAGTCATCGCCACGCGGGATGAAAATTCAGCGCGACGTTTCGTTCAGGAACTGCGCTCGGCCGTGGTCATGGTCAACGCCTCGTCTCGTTTCTCCGACGGCGGTGAATTGGGCCTGGGCGCGGAAATCGGCATCTCGACGACGCCCCTGCACGCCTACGGCCCGATGGGCGCGGAATCGCTGACGATCGAACGCTACGTGGTGCGCGGCGACGGCCAGGTGCGACATCCGCAAGGCTCGTCGTAAGCGACGACATCGTCAGCGTTACGGTTCGGCCCAGCGTCGCAACAGGTTGCTGTAGGTCTTGCTGACCAGATCGTAGGCGCGGCTCTTGCCCTCACGGGCAACGATGTCGTCCATCGCCTGGCGCAGGTCCCACAACGCTTCGCGTGCGCGCGGATCGCGCACATGGCTCTGGATCCAGGCGACCACGACCAGGCGTTCGCCACGCGTGACTTCGCGTACGCGATGCAGCTGCCCGGTCGGATAGCAGACCATGTCGCGCGCCGGCAGCTTGATCAGCGTCTCGCCACTGCCGGATTCCAGCGCCAGTTCGCCGCCGTCGTAATCGTCGGGGTCACTCAGGAACAGCGTGATCGACAGGTCGCTGCGCCAGGCCTTGGGTTCGCCCATCAGCGCGTTGTCCACGTGTTGTCCGTAGGCCATGCCGGTGTGGTAGCGCGAGACCAGCAGCGAATGCAGTTGCTGTGGCTGGGTCGCGCTGCGAAAGGCGTCATGGCGACGCAGCGCGGCGAGGACAATCTCCGCGACGCGCGAACTTTGTGGACCGTTCGGCGCGAGTTGCTGATTGTGCTTGACGGCCGCGATATCAGCGCCCGCGGTTTGACGGCCGTCAACGAATTCGCCGCCCCGCACCTGCTCCAGTATCGCCGTGTGCTCGTCGTGACTCAGGACGTTTGTGAAACTGAGAATCATCGGGTGGTAATCGCCGCATGGGTTCGCGCGTGCTACGATAACAAACCGGTAGTGCCGTGTGGGGAGCGGTGCAGCAGTCCGTGCCGTGTGGGGAATGGCGCATTCACTCGTCCGTTTCCTGCAGGAGGATGCATGATGCCGACCTATCCGTTTCCAAGACTCGTGACGCTGGCCGCGGCCGTCGCTGCCGCGCTTTCACTCAGTGCGACGGCATCGGCCGGCGAGATCGCGGTCGACGGCATCAACTGCACGCTTGCCGATGCGATCACGTCAGCCAATACCGACACGGCGACCGGCGGCTGCAACGCCGGCAGCGGCGTCGACACGCTGGCGATCATGAATAACGTATCCGTCAGCGGCGAACTGCCGCTGATCACCAGCGATATGCGAATCATCGGTGCCGCCGGCGGATCCCTGCCATCAACACAGATCACGGGTGATATGACCCACCGTTTGTTTTTCGTCGGCGCAAATGACGGCAACGCGGAAATCGCACCGAACGTGCTGTTTCGTGACTTGCAGATTAACGACGGTAGCGCGCAAGGCGGCAACGGCCGCGGTGGCGGTGGCGGCGCGGGCCTGGGCGGTGCACTGTTCGAGTATGCCGGCGCGGTGACGCTGCAACACGTCGAGGCCTATTCCAACACGGCCGATGGCGGTGACGGCGGAGTGGCCGCAGTGACGGAAGGCGGCGATGGCGGTGCCGGCATGTCCGGCGCGGGTGGCGCCGGGTCGACCGGATCGACCGGTGGCAATGGCGGTGACGGTGGTTTCGGTGGTGGCGGCGGCGGTGGCGGCACATCAAACAGTACGAGTGGCGGAACCGGTGGTGGTCTGTTTGGCGGAACGGGCGGAGCCACCGGCGGCGCCCTGCCGCAGGCAGGCGGTTTCGGCGGCGGCGCCGGTGGCGGTGCGGGGGGCAACTACGACACCACGCTCGCGGCGCAAAGCGGTGCCGATGGCGGTTTTGGCGGCGGTGGCGGCGGTGGTGGCTTCGCCAACGCCGGTGCCGCACCGGGTGGTGGCGGCTGGGGCGGTTTTGGCGCCGGTGGCGGTCAGGCTGGCGGCGGAGAGGGCACCTACGCTAGCAGTGGCAGGGGCGGATTCGGCGGCGGTGGCGCCGAGGCGAACGGCGGTGAAATTGGCGCCGGCGGTTTTGGTGGCGGTGGTGGCGGACTCACATCGTCCGGCGGCGGTGCCGGTTTCGGCGGCGCCGTATTCGTGCGCGGCGGGTCACTCAACGTGGTTGACAGCCGGTTGACCGAGAACGGCGCGTATGCAGGCGCGGCCGGAGATACGAATTCGGCACCCGGGACCGCCAGGGGCGGGGCGATATTCGTGCTCGATTCGCTGACCGGGGCGAACGGCAATTCGCAGGGTTATCCGGCACAAAAGCCGCAGGTACACGGCTGCAACACCGTGCTTGGCGGCAACGTCGCCGCCGACGCCGACACCGTGGACACCGATAACACCGATACCTACGGCGTGAGCCGCAATGAGCTTGAAGGCACGACGTGCCCGACGCTCGATGAAATCTTCTTCGACGGCTACGAACAGAAACCCTGAAACGGCGCCGGCGACCTCGCGCCACGCCTGGCGGTTAGGCAGTCCGTTCGGCCCGATGGGTTGTTGCGATTGCGGCGTCGCACGCAGGTGCGTGCCGCAGCGCCGGGCATCTGCAGGCGCTGTGGCATTTGTGTGCCGCTAGCGCTTGCGCATCGCGCCGGCGGCGAGCAGGCCGATACCGACCAGGGCGGAGAGACCGCCGACCCATTGCGGGATCGTGCGGTGTTCGGTGACCGTGGCCGACAGGTTGCCGACCTTGAGCACTTCCTTGTCGTGCGGATAGTCGAGCTTGCCCAGGAACACGGCCACGCCGCCGACGAGCAGGACCAGACCGATGACCATCAATGCGATTCGCATACATTCTCTCCGTAGTGGTTAATCAAGGCGCCGGCTGGTCGTTCGGACTCAGACGGACACCGGGCAATTCAAGCACATAATCGGCACCCATCAGTTTCGAAGGCGTGTAGTAGCCGCCTTCGGCTGGCGTCGAGTTCAGCAGGTGTTCGGCGATACCCAGCGATGCGCTTACGGTCAATTCGTAACCGTTCGGTGCCGCCAGCGCCAGCTTGACCTGGTCGCCGACGGCATTGCGAACTTCGCCCCAGACGAAGCTGTCGCTTTGCTGCCTGCGTTGTTGCGACGGACCGGCTGTATGTCGCGCAATGCGCCGTTGCATGTAGCGTTGCAACGGTCGCCACGCAAAAAGTCCGCGCAACCAGCGCATGCGGCGCAGGCGCGCGACCGTCTTCGGCGATACCGCCATGTAGGTTTCAATATTGGGAATCCCGGTCGAGACGTAGGCCGTGTACACATCGCCCCAGGGAATCGTCATCGCCGTGCGCGGCTTGCCGTCGCGCATGAACGTTCGCGTCTTCCAAGCCAGGGGTACGCGCACCAGCTTGCCGTCGATGCGTGCCCGCCCGCCATGCGCCAGACCTTCGACGCTGGTCCTGGCCGTGCCGGGGCTGGGTCCGCCACCGGTTTCGAATGCCAGTACCAGCGATGTTGCGTCCGGCAATCTTTGTTTAAGCATCGCTGCCACGCAGTCGGTCGGCACCACGTCGAAACCGGCACCGGGAAGAACGACGATGCCCTGCGCGCGCGCGCGATCGTGCATGCGATGACAGTACTCGAAGACATCGATTTCGCCGGTGATGTCCAGGTAATGCACGTGACTTTGCAGACAGGCTTCGAGCATCGGTGCCGCCGTGCGCGAGAACGGCCCGGCACAATGCAGCACCACGGCTACGTCATGCAGTTGCGAGGCGATCAGCGCGGTTTCATCCAGTGTGAAAAAACGCGCGGTGCAGCCCAGTTCCGTGGCCATCTGCTGGACTGATTCGCGATTGCGCCCGGCCAAAATGGGATTCAGGTTCCGGTGCGCGGCCTGCGCGGCGACAAGCCGTCCCGTGTAGCCGTTCGCGCCGTAGATCAACAGTCGTTTCACGATCGAAAGCTGCCCTTGTGGATCGTCTCGATCAGCTTGCGGAAGAACCGTTCCGGCAGAAAGCGCTTGAATCGCCAGCGCGCACGATCGCTGCGAGTCGGAAAGATCAGGAAATCGCCGCGCTGGATTGCGTGGTAGATCGCCAGCGCAACATCGTCCGCAGTCTTGCGGGCGTTGGCCATCAGCCCCGTCACCAGCGCTTTTTCGGCTTCGGGCACGCGCGACGTCTGCATCAGGTTGGTGGCGAAGAACGACGGGCACGCCACCGACACCTTGACGGCGCTGCCGGCCACGGCCAGTTCGCCGCGCAGACATTCGGACAGCGAAATCACGCCGGCCTTGCTGGCCGAGTAAGCGCCCATTTTCGGTGCATTGGCGATACCGGCGAACGAGGCGATGTTGACGATGTGACCGTAACCCTGCTCCAGCAGGACCGGAATGAACGCATGGCAACCGCGCACCACGCCCATCAGGTCGATGTTGAGTACCCAGCGCCAGTCTTCCAGCGGCGTTTCGGCAACGGTGCCGGCCGCGGCGACACCGGCGTTGTTGATGACCACGTCGACGCCGTCCCAGGCGGCCAGTACCTCGTCGCGCATGGCTTCGACCGATGCGTCGTTGCCGACATCGACGCGCACGGCCATCGCGCCGGCGCCGAATTCGGTGATCAGGCGTACTGTTTCCTGGGCGCGTTCCAGACGGATGTCGGCACAGGCCACGCGCCAGCCATTCTCGGCAAAGCAGAATGCCAGTGCCCGCCCAAGCCCGCTGCCGGCACCGGTGATGAGAACGCGCTTGTCTTGCACCGCGCCAATCTCCGGACAGTTTGTTATTCTGCAATTGTATGTCAGCCGAGCATGACACGGCGATGAAGCCGGACACGTTATTCGATCTTCGCGGTCGCACCGCGTTGGTAACGGGGGCCAGTCGCGGTATCGGCGCGGCGACGGCGCGCCTGCTTGCGCAACACGGCGCGCATGTCGTGGTGAGTAGTCGCAAGCTCGAAGCTTGCGAACAAGTCGCGCGCGAAATTCGCGATGACGGTGGCGTGGCCACGCCCTGCGCGGCGCATATGGGCGACAGTCCGGCCATCGAGGCCTTGTTCGCGCGAGTCGCCGATGCCGGTTTGCGACTGGATATCCTGATCAACAACGCCGCGACCAACCCCTACTTCGGGCCGATGCTGGATATGGACATGGCAGCTTTCGACAAGACCGTGCAGGTCAATCTGCGTGGTTATTTCCAGGCCTCGGTGCTGGCGGCGAGAGCCATGCGCGGTCTTGGCGGTGCGATCGTCAATGTGGCCTCGGTCAATGCGCGACGCGCTGCGCCCACGCAGGGCGTGTACTCGATGACCAAGGCCGCGATTGTCTCGATGACGGAAAATTTCGCGCGCGAACTGGCACCGCAGGGCATCCGGGTCAACGCCGTTTTGCCTGGCCTGACCGAGACGAAGTTCGCTGGTGCGCTGATGCAGAATGCGGACATCATGAAACCGCTGTTGCGCATGATCCCGCTTGGCCGCCCCGCGCAGCCGGAGGAAATCGCGCCGATGATCCTGTTTTTGTGCTCGCCCGCCGCAGCCTATGTGACCGGGGCCAGCTTTGCCGTGGATGGTGGCTACCTGACGTGATGATGGCCTGTGCGATCGCGGGCCAAAAAAAAGCCACTTCGGGTTGTGACGAAGTGGCGGAGATCGTTGCGGGTTTATGCCGTTTGTACCCCGCAGGAGGTTGTTTCCCATCGGTAAATTGCCCCGGAGGCCTAGGGGTGAGCCTCCGGGGCCGGGAAGATCGACCTGGGGAGGGATCGATCCTCATCGGGCTTGCTCAGGGAGGTGAGCAACCCGGGCGCCGTTGCGTGCGCCCGATTGATGAGATGGGGCGGCGCAAGGAAAGTTCAATCAGTGTTCTCGAGGCCATTTCGACTATTCAGTTTTCGTTCACGCGTGCGGAAAGGACCGGGTTGCGACCCCGGTATAAACGCCGATCACCATATTCAGGCTGGTGGTCCGGGAACCAGTCCGGGATTGGGCCGTCCCAATCGTTTGCAACCAACAGGAATCGATAATGCGAGCCGAATCATTGCCTTGGTGGCGCCAGGCGCCAGTCAACCGTCGTCATATTGCCTGGGAACAGGATCAGCATTGCGCCACGCTTGGCGAATGGTGGCACGGCGCGGCGATTTATCAGGTCCTGCCGTCGAGTTTCAAGGATACCAACGACGATGGTCGTGGCGACTTGAACGGCATCATTGATCAACTGGACTACATCACCGGCCTGGGTGTGGACGCGATTTGGTTGATGCCGATCTATCCGTCCGGCGACGTCGACAATGGCTACGACGTCAAGGATCTGTGCGCGATTGATCTGGGCTACGGAACCCTGGCCGATTTCGATCGACTCGTGCGGCTGGCCCATCAGCGCGGCTTGCGCGTGATGCTCGACATGGTCTGGAGTCATACATCGGATCAGCATCCGTGGTTCCGCGACAGCCGCAGCAGCCGCCAGAACGAGCATGCGGACTGGTACGTCTGGGCCGATCCGGCCGTCGACGGCGGGCCGCCCAACAACTGGCCGTCGGTGTTCAACGGCACTTCGGGCTGGCACTTCGTGCCCGAACGCCAGCAATACTATTTCGCCAATTTCTTTCCCGGTCAGCCGGCCCTGAACTGGAACAACCCCAAAGTAAGGGGGGCGATCCATGAGGCAGCGCGATTCTGGCTTGATCGCGGTATCGACGGCATGCGCCTGGACGCGGTGAATTTCTACGCGCAGGACCTGCAGCTGCGCGACAACCCGATGCGTGGCCCGGACGAGCCGCCGCCGCACGGTTTCCAGTGGGAAAACCCGGCGACCAAGCAAAAACTGGTCAACAGTTTCAATCGGCCTGAAACGCTGGAGTACCTGCGTGAGATTCGAGCCATCGTCGATACCTATCCGGGCGTTGCTCTGCTCGGCGAAGTGGTCATGTGCGAGGACAGCGTGCGTACCGCGGCCGGCTACACGCGCAACGGCGCGCTGCTGCACATGGCCTATCACGCCGGACTGTTGTTCGACGAACGCATGACTGCCAAGCGCATGCGTGAAGTCGTGCGCAAGACCCTGGATACGTTCGGTCCGACCGGCAGTTGCTGGATCGTCGGCAATCACGACTTCGGTCGCATGAGTACGCGCTGGGGCGGCGATCGTTTCCCGTATCCGTTCGGATTCCGGCGCATGGTGGCGGCCATGCTGCTGTCGCTGCCGGGCGCGTTATGCCTGTGGCAGGGCGATGAGTTGGGCTTGCCGGAAGCACGCGTCCCCGAAGACATTCCCCGCGATCTGTTACGCGATCCGCTGGCCGAAGCCGATGGCAAGGGCCGCGACGGCGCGCGAACGCCAATGCCGTGGAACGACCACTCGCCACATTGCGGTTTCAGCGGCTGCGAGCAACCTTGGTTGCCGATCCCGCGTTCGCATCGCATATTGAACGTGTTAAGTCAGCAGCAGGATCCGGATTCGTTGCTCAACGACTGGCGCTCGCTGCTGAACTGGCACACCGCGCAGCCGGCGATGCGCGTCGGCAAGACCGAACTGGTCGATGCTGCGGAACCGTGGCTGGCCTTGCGTCGGCGTTATGCCGAACAGACGTTGCTGTGTCTGTTCAACCTGGGCGACGCCAGCCAGGAAATCGAGCTGGAAGACTATGCCGACCCGCGCCCGGTCCACGGTCTCGGCTTCGAAGCCGAGCGGCTGTCCGCGCAAAGGTTCCGCGTACCGGCCTGGAGTGCGTTGATCGTCGATGTCAGCCACGAACACGGCGCGACCCAGGCCACCGCACATCCGGATTGGGAACAAATCGAGGCTGGCGCCGGCTAATCCCCGTCACACCTGATTCCGGTTGCCTGACCGGTGAAACCACTCGCCAATCCCGATTCATCAGAAAGTCGCTTTAGTGCGCCTCATCCCAGTTCTCACCAACACCGATATCCACGACCAGCGGCACACTCAACTCCGCGGCCCCGGCCATGTGTTCGCGCACGCCGGCGCTGATTTCGTCAAGACAGGACGCGCGCACCTCGAACACGAGTTCGTCGTGCACCTGCATGACCATGCGCGCGTCGCCGCCGCGTTCGTACAGCCAGGCGTCGACGGCGATCATGGCGTGCTTGATGATGTCCGCGGCGGTGCCCTGCATGGGTGCGTTGATCGCCGCCCGTTCGGCACCGGCACGCAGGCCCTGGTTGCGTGAGTGGATCTCGTTCAGATAAAGGCGCCGGCCGAATAGCGTTTCGACGAAACCGTCCTTGCGCGCCTTTTCGCGCGTGGCCTGCATGAAATCGTACACGCCGGGATAGCGTTCGAAATAGCGCTGCATGTAGTCCTGCGCCTCGCCGCGGCCAATGCCGAGCTGGCGGGCGAGGCCGAACGCGCTCATGCCGTACATCAGGCCAAAGTTGATCGCCTTGGCCGAGCGTCGCTGGTTGGCGTCGACCTGATCCAGCGGTACGCCGAACACTTCCGCGGCGGTGGCGCGGTGCACGTCCTGGTTGCCGTGGAACGCGGCGAGCAGGCCGGTATCGCCGGACAGGTGCGCCATGATGCGCAGTTCGATTTGTGAGTAGTCCGCGGCCAGCACCTTGTACCCGTCCGGCGCAACGAAAGCCTGACGGATGCGGCGGCCCTCCTCGGTGCGGATCGGGATGTTCTGCAAGTTCGGATCGCTCGACGACAGGCGCCCGGTCTGGGCCACGGCCTGGTGGTAGCTGGTGTGCACGCGGCCGGTGCGCGGGTTGATCTGTTCGGGCAGCTTGTCGGTATAGGTCGAACGCAGCTTGGCCAGGGTACGGTAGTCGAGGATCAGGCGCGGCAGCTCGTGTTTGTCGGCCAGCTTTTCCAGCGCCTCCTCGTTGGTTGATGGCTGGCCCTTCGGCGTTTTCAGCGTGACCGGCAGGCCGAGTTCCTCGTACAGCAGGCCCTGCAACTGCTTGGGCGAATCCAGGCTGAACTGTCGGCCGGCGACCTTGTAGGCCTGTTGCTGGATTTCGAGCATGCGTCGGCTCAGTTCGCCGCTTTGCTTGCGCAGCCGCCCGGCGTCGATGAGCACGCCGCGCTGTTCCATGCGTGCCAGCACCGACACCAGCGGCATCTCGATTTCGGTGAAGACCTTGCGCAGTTTCCCGTCGGCTTCGAGTTTCGGCCACAGCGTCCGGTGCAGGCGCAGCGTGATGTCCGCATCCTCGGCGGCGTAATCGGACGCCTGCTGCACATCGACTTCGGAAAACGGAATCTGCTTTGCGCCCTTGCCGGTCAGGTCCTGATAGTGAATCGTTTCGACGCCCAGGTACTTTTTCGCCAGCGTATCCATGTCGTGACGATTGCCGGAAGCGTTCCACACATAGGACTCGAGCATCGTGTCGAAGCGCACGCCGCGGACCGTGATGTCATAGTTGGACAGCACGTTCATGTCGTACTTCAGGTGCTGGCCGAGCTTGGGTTTGTCGGCGTCCTCGAGCAACGGGCGCAGTGCTTCGAGCACGGCCGTGCGATCGAGTTGCTTCGGCGCGCCGGCATAATCGTGGCCGACCGGCACGTAGGCGGCTTTACCGGGCTCGACGGCAAACGACACACCAAGTATTTCCGCCTGCGTGGACTCCAGGCTGGTGGTTTCGCTGTCGAATGCGATCAGCTTGGCCGAATTGAGTTGCTTCAGCCACGCGTCGAATCGATCCTGGGTCAGCACCAGCTCGTATTCGCCCTTTGCAGCCATGGCCGGGTCGAGCTCGATATCCGCAGCGCCAACGGTTTTGCCTGCCGTCGCGGCAGGTTTGGCCTCACCGGTAGCCGATCCATGCGCATCGCCGTCGAGTTCGCGCAGCGCGGCCCTGAATTCGTAGCGGGTGTACAACTCGCGCAGCTTGTCCGTGTCCGGATCGCGCAGGCGCAACTCGTCGGGCTTGTCGTCGAGTTCGACATCGGTCTTGATCGTGGCCAGTTGGCGCGACAGGGACAGCTGCGGCAGGGAGGCACGCAGGCTTTCGCCGATCTTGCCGCCAATCTTGTCGGTATTGGCGATGATCTCGTCCAGCGTACCGTATTCGCCGAGCCACTTGGCCGCGGTTTTCGGGCCGCACTTGGGCACGCCGGGAATGTTGTCGGCGCTGTCGCCGACCAAGGCCAGGTAATCGATAATCTGGTTCGGGCGCACGCCGAACTTGGCCACGACGCCGGCTTCGTCCAGGGTCGAGTTGGTCATGGTGTTGACCAGGCTGACGTTGTCGTCAACGAGTTGCGCCAGATCCTTGTCACCGCTGGAAATGACCACGTCCATGCCCTGCGCGGTGGCCTGTTTGGCCAGTGTGCCAATCACGTCGTCGGCTTCCACGCCGGCGACGCGCAGGATCGGGAAGCCGAGTGCGCCGACCAGTTCCAGCATCGGCTCGATCTGTCCGCGCAACTCATCGGGCATGGGCGGGCGTTGCGCCTTGTATTCGGCAAACAGCTCGTCGCGGAAGGTTGGTCCGGAGGCGTCGGCGACAAAGGCGACGTGCGCGGGTTTTTCCTTGAGCGTGGCACGCAGCATGTTGGCGACGCCGAACAGGGCGCCGGTTGGCTCGCCATCGCGGTTGCTCAGCGGCGGCAGCGCATGAAACGCGCGAAACAGATAGCCGGAGCCGTCGATCAGGATGAGTTTGGGACGTGACATGGTCGGTTCGATTATGAGATCGTGCGCGGGATTCGCATGATAGCTGTTGGGCGATGGTGATGCCGGTCAGCGCAGGTTTACTGATGAGGACTATGCTGATGCTTGACAGTCAAAAAGCAGTATCTGCGACGCGATAGCACGGTGTCGCGTCGGATACGATACGAGCCGAACGATCTGGTATCCTCACGATCAGGAGGTGTGTCATGAAAGCAATCCATTGCGTGTCGATGATTCTGCTTGGCGTATCTTCTGTCTGCTTTGCGCAAAGCAAGCCGGCCAACGATCCGCAATTGCAGCCGGTGCAGGCGCCGCCGGGCATGCACGATCCGGGCGTCGTTTCGAAAGCCGCCGACGGTCAAACAGGGAAAGCGGCCGGAAAACCCGCTGCAAAGAACCACGAACAACCCGACAGCCCGGGTTTGCCTCCCGAAGTGCAGGCCAAGGCGGATGTCGCCGAACTGCCGGTGATAACGGTGCGCCACCGTGGTACCGATACGGTCGAGGAATACCGCAAGCACGGCAAGCTGATCTTCGTACGCGTCCTCAGCAAGGAAGGTCCGCCCAAGTATTACGTTGACAACCCGGGGAATATTCCACGCAACCTGATGAAGGAGATGTCCGGGCCGTCGGGCACGGTGCATCCGGTTTACTACAAGCTGTATGAGTGGAAGTAGCAGCTACAAGGCGATGACCGCAGCCGTGTTCATCGTCGGTGCGATCACTCAGCCGCCGGAATCCTTGACTTCCTTGTCTAGTTTCTTGTTTTGCTGATTGACCACGTTCTGTACGTTCTTGGCCTTGTTCAGCGCCCGGATATCGGAACTGAAGATGTTCGAATTCGGCAGCGGCTTGGCTGGTTTTGCGGCCGCACTGGCCGGCGGTGGTGGTGGGGCGCCACTGGAACAGGCAGCGAGCGAACCGGCAAGGATCGCGATCGATAAGATGACGGGTTTCATGGCGATCTCCGTTGCGAACGCTTACAGTTTGCACCCGTGATCGGCGCATCTCAAGCAGCATAGGGTTCGAGCATGACCACAAACGCAGCGCGTTGGCGCCTCGATGACCAAACCTGCCTGATTACCGGCGCCAGCAAAGGCATCGGCCTGGCTTGCGCGCGCGAACTGGCTGGGCTGGGCGCCGATGTGCTGATGGTCGCTCGCGACGAGACGCATCTGGAAATGTCGCGCGATGAATTGGCCGAGGAATTCCCGCAGCGGGAGTTTCTGGTCTTCGCCGCCGATGTGGCTCAGCACGAGCAGCGTCTGGAAATATTCGACTGGATCGCCGATCTCGAAGTCGAATTGAACCTGCTGATCAACAACGCCGGCGCGAACGTGCGCAAGCGCACACTCGATTACAGCGACGCTGAACTGCACGAACTGATCGAGACGAATCTGGTTTCGGCGTTCGAGATGAGCCGCCTGGCGTTTCCGCACCTGCGCGAACACGCCAACGCCGCGATCGTGAATATCGGCTCGGTGTCCGGGCTGACCCACGTGCGTACCGGATCGCCTTATGGCATGACCAAGGCGGCGCTGACCCAGCTCACACGCAACCTGGCCTGCGAATGGGCCGCCGATGGGATCCGCGTCAATGCCGTGGCGCCGTGGTACATCCGCACGCAGCGCACCGAGGGTGTGCTGGCCAATCCGGATTATCTGGACGAAGTCATCGCGCGCACGCCGCTGGGGCGCATCGGCGAAACCGAGGAGGTCGCCGCCGCGGTGGCGTTCCTGTGCCTGCCGGCCGCGGCCTACATCACGGCCGAATGCATCGCGGTCGATGGCGGGTTCCTGCGCTACGGTTTCTGACGCGCGCGGACGTTCGATGCGTCGCACTGTCTTGCTACGTTATCGGTCACCCTATGATTTTGGCGCCTTGCTCGAGTTTTTCGCGCGCCGCGCCATTCCCGCTATCGAAGAAGTAGATCAAGTTTCCTATCGGCGGCGCTTCGTCTGGCAGGGCGCGGCCGGCAGGTTGCATGTCAGCCAACGTGCAGCCAGCCACCGATTGGCGTTGAGAATCGATCATCCCGATGCTTGCTGCATCGCCGACGTGCGTTCCCGGGTTCGGCACATGTTCGACGTGGGTACCGATATCGATGCCGTACAGACATGCCTGCGGCGCGACCCGCGCTTGCGGCGTATTTCGCGTCGCCATGCCGGTCTGCGCCGGCCCGGGGGTTGGGATGGCTTCGAGATTGCCGTGCGCGCGGTGCTCGGTCAGCAGATCAGCGTTGCGGCCGCACGTACGATCGCGGGCAGGCTGGTGCAATGTTACGGGGTCGCCACGGCATTGCCGGGCGGCGAGACTGTACGTCTTTTCCCTGACGCAGATCGGCTGGCTGAGGCGGATCCGGGTTCGCTTGGTCTGACTCGCATGCGTGCGAACACGTTGCGTACGCTCGCATGCGCCGTACGCGACGGCGATGTCGATTTCCAGCCGCAGCAGCCGCTGGACGAATTTGTGCGGCGGTGGACGCAATTGCCGGGCATTGGCGACTGGACGGCACACTACATCGCCATGCGCATGCTGGCGCATGCCGACGCGTTTCCGGCCGCGGATCTGGTGCTGCGCAAGGCCTTGTCAGGTGGCGGCAGACTGATCCCGGTACCTGAACTGAAAGCCATGGCCGAGGCCTGGCGCCCCTGGCGGGCCTATGCGGTGCTACATTTGTGGCGGAGTCAGGCTTGAAGTCACGCCATGTATTACGACTATCTCGATTCGCCGGTCGGCCGCCTGTTGCTGGTACTGGGCAAGGACGGGCTGCGGCGTTTGCATTTCGTCAGAGGAAGAGATGCATTGGTCATTGCTGAGGATTGGGAACGTGGTGCCGGGGCCCTGCACGAGGCGCGTGCGCAACTGAATGCCTATTTTGCCGGCAAATTGACCCGTTTCGATTTGCCGCTGGACCCGCAAGGCACGGAATTTCAGAGACGGGTCTGGCTGGAACTGTTGCGCATTCCGTACGGGCAGACCACGACCTATGGCGCGATCGCCTCAAGACTCGGCGATGCCGGCGCTTCGCGCGCGGTCGGCGCGGCCAACGGCAGCAATCCGTTGGCCATCGTGGTGCCATGCCATCGCGTGATCGGCGCCAACGGCAAGCTCACCGGTTATGGCGGAGGATTGGCGCAGAAACGATTTCTGCTCGATCACGAACAACGGTACAGCGCATTCAGCCTTCAGCCCTGATCAGCAGCCATCCAGTTCGCTGTACAGCTTGTCGGCTTTTGGTTGCAGAATCGCCTGCTGATCCTTGAACGCGTTGCGCAGCTTTTCCTGCACCTCGTCCAGCTGCTTGCGCAGGTAGTTACAGGTTTGATCGCGCGAAGCGCGTACGCAGGTATCCTGCATCGGCGTGTAGCCGCTCGCAAGCGCATCGGCAGGTGAACGATCGATCGGAATCTGTCGCATGCCCGGAGCGGAAACGCCGATACCACCTGGCCCGTAGGCTTGCGCCAGACTACGTCCCGGGTAGCCCATTACGCCCAAGGGCACGTATTTCACGGGCGGCCTGCCGTTTTCGCTGAAATAGTTCTTGCCGTCTTCGGCGCGGTGACACACCCATAACGGCGGCAGCGGCTTCGGAGCCGGCGGCAGCTTTTCCTGTTTTGGCGGTGGAGGTGTTGCCGGGTGTGGCGGAGCAGCCGGTTCGGGCTCCGCGTCTGCCGGCGGCGGCGGAGCAACGCGTACCTTGGATTGGCTGGCGCCCGGCGGGCAAGGTTGATCCTGGAATGCGATCGTGCCGTCCGGCCGCACGCATTTGTAGATCGGCTCGGCGAACGCGATCGCAGACGCGCAAAGCGCGAGCAGCAGCAACGAATAGCGTAATGAGAGCATGGCCGCGTACCTTCCGCGGGCAGTTTAGCGCAAGGACTTGTGCGGAATGTAATCGGCTGCGAAGCTGCATGTTTGGACGACTTGAGGCGAGACCATGATCGATCTGTTCAGCGACACCAAGACCAGACCCAGCGCGGCCATGCGCCAGGCCATGGCCAATGCGGAGGTCGGCGACGAACGCGCCGATGAGGATCCGAGCGTCAATCGCGTCGTTGCACGCGGCGCGGAGCTGCTTGGCAAGGAAGCCGCGGTGTTCATGCTCTCGGGCACGATGTGCAACGAAATCGCCCTGGCCGTGCATTGTCGTCCCGGCGACGAGGTGATCTGCGATGCGACTTCGCACATCATCGGTTTCGAGGGCGGCGGTCCGGCGGCACTGGCCGGCGTCATGCTGAATCCGATCAACGGCGAACGCGGCATATTCGAGGCGGCGCAGTTACGCGAAAAATTGCATCCGGATTTTCCGCACGCGCCGCGCCAGCGCCTGGTCGAAGTCGAGCAGACGGCAAACCTGGGTGGTGGTGCGATCTGGCCGATGGAGACATTGCGCGAGGTCGCCGCGGTCGCGCATGCGGCCGGCCTGGCCACGCATATGGACGGCGCACGCCTGCTCAATGCCTGCGTGGCCAGCGGCATCGCCGCGGCGGAATATGCGCGCGATTACGATTCGGCCTGGTTCGATTTTTCCAAGGGTCTCGGCGCACCCGGCGGCGCGGTGCTGGCCGGTTCACGTGAATTCGTGCACGAAGCGACGCGTCTGAAAATGCGCTGGGGCGGGGCCATGCGCCAGAGCGGCATCATCGCCGCCGCCTGCGAATACGCACTGGATCATCACGTCGAACGCCTGGCTGAGGATCATGCCAATGC
Organism: uncultured Pseudomonadota bacterium; assembly: GCA_963779795.1. Classification (GTDB taxonomy): domain Bacteria; phylum Pseudomonadota; class Gammaproteobacteria; order Xanthomonadales; family Rhodanobacteraceae; genus Rudaea. The sequence goes on from CAVZZK010000004.1 coordinate 51,208, forward strand.
CAAGCGCTTGGCGAACGGCATCGCCACCATCGGAGGTCTGTGCATCGATCCAGCTGGCGTGGAGACAAATCTGGTCTATTTCGATGTCGTTGCGGCTGAAATTGACGCGGCGGGCTTGTGCAATGCGTTGACGTCACACGGCGTGCGTATGGGGCCGATGGGCCAACGCATGGTGCGTGCGGTAACGCATCTCGATGTCACGGCAGAAGATATCGATACGGCCATTTCGGCCTTGCGCAAGGTGATGTCGAACGCCTGATCACACATGATTGCGCAGAGAGGGTCTGGTCGAACTTTCCCCGGCCTGCTCAACGCATGCTGATCATCTCCCGGCGCATCCAGCGAGCACGGCGCGCACGGCTGGTGATCGCGGCGACCAGATGCCGTGGTCGAATCGGCTTGGTCAGGTAATCGTCGCCGCCGATATGCAGCGCCGTGAAGCGCTTCTCGTCGTCGTCATCGCCGGATAGCAATACCACTGGCGTGAATGCCGTGCGCGGATGCGCACGGAACAATGCGAGCAGTTCAAAACCGGACAAGCCGGGCATGTACAGATCGGCCAGGATCACGTCCGGAGTGAATTCCTGCAATGCCTGCAGCGCTTCTTCCGGCGTTGCCGCGACATGGGTTTGCAAATTGTTGTGGCGCAGGACGGAAGAGCAGAACATGCGCATGGAATGATCATCGTCGACGATCAGTACCCGGTGCGGCTCGCTGCGGTCGGCAATCAGGCCGGCCATGCGCGAGGCGATGTGGTAATTGTCCTGCGGCAGCACGAAAACCACTTCGGCGGCGCAACGCATCGCCGCCAGGCGTACCTCAAGCAAATCGTGGTCGCTGATGACTGCCAGTGGAACGCGTGCCGAGGCGCTACCGCCCGCCTCGGTCGGGTGATAGGACAGCCATTCGCCGAGCGAATCCGCGTCGATGACCAGGGCCAGTGCGGCGTCGGCAGCGAGAACGATTTCGACGTCGACCACGCTGTCGCAATGGTGTACTTCGTAACCCAGCGGCGTGAATCGTTCGCGCAACAGGTTTAGATGTTGCTTGTCCTTGCCGAAATAATAAATTGACGGATGTCCCGGCAGTTGGGCGCGCGGTTGCGGAGCCAGTTCGGCAACCTTGACCCGACCCCGGTAGCGCTGCAGGGAATCGTCGACATTGTCCGTCAGTGCCTGGATCTGTTCCAGGTGGTGCACATCAGGCGCCAGATTGCCGTCGGAGAACGAACTCAGGTAGGTGGTGTAGCCGAGCAGGCTTTCGCAAAGGTCGTTGAGGCCGGCATCTTGCGCCTCGTCAGCGAGATCACCGGCGAGTTCGCACAACTCGAAGCATTGCTGAGGGTTCCAGTCGCCGATGACGATTTTCTTGCCGCGCTCGATCAGCGAATCGATCTTGGCATCCAGTTGCGCATTGTGCTTGAGCGTTGCCATTTCCTTTCCCTATAACCTCCGGGTCTCCAACAATATCAGTGTAGGGTGTGGAAAGTCTCGGCATCGAAGGCGTCCACGGCCACCACTTCGTTTCTCGCGGTATCGGCATCCTTGAGCAGTTGGTATTCGGATTCCGTGATGATGCCCTCGGTCAGGGCCATGTCGTCGAGCATGTGGCCGGGGGCGCGATCCAGCGCGCCGGCACGTACGGCGTCGCGTATCTTGGTCTCCACGGGGATCGCCCGTACGGCCTTGTCCAGCGCCGCTTCCAGTGCGCCCAGTCCGACTTCGCCCGCTGGCGGCACGAAAATATCCCGGGTCAGGTCCAGACGAGCCTCGCGGTCCTCCAGAATCTGTCGTGCCACATGGGCGCCGAGTTTGTCCGATGGCGGACGGAAACGCGCACCGAACGGGAAAATCGCCAGCGACAACGCGCGTGCGGGCGCGCGCATCGGCAGGTTCTCGAGTATGCCGCGCAGGGCTTCCTGGATGCGGTACAGGCACAGCTCGGTACTCCAGCGCACCAGGTTGTAATTCGACGTGGTCTTGGCCTCGTCGTGATAACGCTTGAGTGCGGCCGAGGCCAGGTACATGTAGGCCAGTGCATCGGCCAGGCGGCCCGAGAGTTTTTCACGTCGTTTCAGGCTGCCGCCAAGCATGCCCATGGCCACGTCCGAGAGCAGTTCAAAGGCGGCCGAAAAGCGCGACAGGTGCTGGTAGTAGCGCCGCGTATCCTCGGTATGTGGTGCCCTGACCAGACGGCTGCCGCTCCAGGCGAGCAATTTGGCGCGCGTGATGTTGCGGAACAGCAGGTTGAGATGGCCGAAGATCGCCTTGTCGAATTTCTTCAGGTCGTTCTCGGCGATGGCCGCGATTTCGTCATGCACGAACGGGTGGCAGCGGATCGCGCCCTGACCATAGATGATCATGGATCGGGTCAGGATATTGGCGCCCTCCACGGTAATGCCGATCGGTACCGCGTCCCAGGCCCGCGACAGCGTATTGCGCGGGCCGCGCTGGATTGCTGCGCCGGCGCGGATATCCATGGCGTCGGTGACGACTTCGCGCATGCCTTCGGTCAGATAGGCTTTGGCAATGGCCGACAGCACGGCGGGTTTTGCGCCGGCGTCGAGTGCGCCGCAGGTCAGCGTGCGTGTGGCGCTCATCATGTAGGTCTTGCCGGCGATGCGCGCCAGCGGCTCCTCAATGCCCTCGAAGCGGCCGATCGGGGTGTCGAACTGTTCGCGCACGGTGGCGTAGGCGCCGCAGATGCGCGTCGCCATTTGCGCGGCACCGACACTCAGCGACGGTAACGAAATCGAACGGCCGGCGACCAGGCTTTCCATCAGCATGCGCCAACCCTGGCCGATACCGTCGCGGCCGCCGATAACGCTGTCCAGCGGCACGAACACGTCGCGCCCAACGATCGGTCCATTCATGAACGGCACGCCCATCGGATCGTGGCGCAGACCGATCTCGATACCCGACAGATGGCGGGGAATCAGCGCGCAGGAGATGCCCGGATCTTCCTCGTCGCCAAGCAGGTGGTGCGGATCCTTGACGCGAAAGGCCAGACCGATCAGCGTCGCTACAGGAGCCAGTGTGATGTAACGCTTGGCCCAGTTCAGGCGCAGGCCCAATATTTCCTTGTCGCCGATCTTGCGTTTCTCGACGATGCCTGTCGATTGCGTGGCAGCGGCATCGGAGCCGGCCTCCGGCCCGGTAAGACCGAAACACGGAATATCCCGGCCTGTCGCCAGACGCGGCAGGTAGTGGTTCTTCTGTTCTTCGGTACCGTAGTGCAGCAGCAACTCGCCGGGACCGAGCGAGTTGGGCACCATGACCGTGACCGCCGCGGTGACCGAGCGCGAGGAGATGCATGTGACCACGCGCGAATGTGCGATGGCGGAAAAGCCGTGGCCGCCGTATTGCTTCGGGATGGTCATGCCGAAGAAGCCGTTGGCTTTCAGGAACTCCCAGATTTCGGCCGGCAGGTCGCGCTCCTGGTTGATCTGCCAGTCGTCCAGTCGCGTGCACAGCTCCGCGACCGGGCCGTCCATGAATGCCTGTTCCTCGGCGCTGAGCTTCTGTGGCCGGAATGCGAGCAGTTTTTCCCAGTCCGGCCGGCCCGAAAACAGGTCACGCGTCCCACCACACGGTGCCGGCTTCCAGGGCGACGCGTTCGGTCTCGCCCAGACGCGGCATGAGCGGCGCCATGGCCTTCATCACGAATCGCGAAATCAACAGGCGGCGCAATGGCGGCAGGCCAAACAGCATGGCCAGCACGATCAACACGAAGACGGTGATCTGGAACAGCAACGGCGAGTCGATACCGATCAAACGCCAGCCGATCAGCCACACGCCGGCGGCACCAATCCAGCTCAGAAAGCCATAGCCGAGAAACAGCAGCGTACTCAGAACGACGATGGCTATGACAAACGTTATCAACATCGGTGCATTCCGCAATCGGTCAATCCGACGATGGCCTTCGAAGGCCGCGAAAAGCAAGAATTACTGGTGAGGCAGGTTCGCGGTGTTCCAGTTGAATTGCAGGAAAAGAACGCTGGGCGGGCCGGATTTCTCGATGCGCACGCGGCATTCATACGATTGCCTGTATTCGCTCGACAGGCCAGGATCGAAAATGATGTTTGAGGTTAGAAACAGGGTGCCAGTCGGTTCGACTTGTACATGCCGGGACAGGTCGCCAACATCCAGGCTATAGGACTTGTCGGCAAGGCGTTTGGCGATTTCGGCATTACAGGCCTGAGCCGCAGCCGTGTTGCGTTGGTTGCCGCAGCCCGCAAGCAGCGATATCAGTGTCAGTGCAAGCAAGGGTCGCGCATACATGGTTTTCTCCGCGCGTGAATCTCCGGTTGGGTGCCCAGAATTGCGGATCAGCCTGTTTAGCGTAACCGGTTCCGGCGGATGGTCAATAGCGCGGCACGTCGGGGTCGACTTCTTGTGACCAGGCGTTGATACCACCGGTCACATTGTAGACGTCGCGATAGCCGACACTGCGGAAATGTTCGGCCGCGCGCGCGCTGCGCGTGCCGCTGCGACACAAGAAGGCCAGTGGCTGATCCTTGGGCAGGGACATCACGGTATCGATACCGTCGTCGAGCGTGCGAAACGGCTGCGTGATTGCGGCCTGCGCGCGCTCTTCGGGTGGGCGCACGTCGATCAACGTGATATCGCCGGCCTGCAGGCGCGAGGCAAGTTCCAGCACCGACAGGGGTTTGACCGCCGGTGGCGCATTCGGATTGTCGATCTTCAGGCCGGCACCCTGGGCGGTTTCGATCCACTCGATGCGAATGCCGCGTGCACGCTGTGCCGTGCCTGGGTCCATGTAGAGCGTAATGCCGTTGTCTTGTGCGCGCACCGCCCGATCGTTGGCGCTGTCCAGGCGGAACTGGGTCTGGAAACGTGCGTCGATCGACATGAAGATGGCCGTGCCCGGATCGGCTTCTGTCAAGGCTTCGCGAATGCCTGCGGCGGCTGCGTCGGTGACCGTAATTTGCGGCGGCGTGCGATCCGGTTCCGGCAGGCCAAGCAGTTGCTGCAACTCGCCGCTGGCGTACATCGATTGCACGATATCGGCCCCGCCGACCAGCTCGCCATTCACGTACAGTTGCGGAATGGTCGGCCAGTCGCCGTAGCTCTTGATGCCTTCGCGGATTTCAGTGTCTTCCAGCACGTCGACGCTGAAATAGTTCGGCAACAGGTCGTCGAGCACGCCGACCGTGGCCGCGGAAAAACCACAGCGTGGCGCCGTGCGGTTGCCTTTCATGAACAGCACGACAGGATGTTGCTGCAGCAGGGATTCAATACGGGCACGGGTGTCGGACATGGATAATCTCGATAGATGAATACAGCGGTTAACGCGTCGCCAGCGCCGCACGCGCCTGTGGCAGGATTGCCGTCATCCACAACCTGTACATTTCCGCCGAAGGATGCAGGCCATCCTGCGCAAGCATATTCGACTTGTCGCCACCCTGGCGGGACCTGGCGGTGATGTCGGCGTAACGGGTGTGCATTGCTTTGGCTTCGGCTGCGCACACGGCATTGCAGGCGTCGATCTCGCGGGCGATCTGTTCCTGATCCCGACCACTTTCATGGCCGAAGCGGGTTACCCCCCAGTCGGGAATCGACACCACAATTACATGTTGTGGGCGATGTCCGGCCAATTCAATGGCCCGTTGCAACAGGCTGCGGAATTCGGTTCGGAAGGTGCCGATGTCGCCTCCCCGATACTGGTTGTTGACGCCGATCTGCAATGTGACCAGCGCGTAGGCCGGCGAAAACGTATGCGCATCCATGGCAGCAGACAGTTCGTCCGTGGTCCAGCCGGTGTGTGCCACGATTTCGGGATCGGCGATATCGACGCCATGTTTTCGCAATGCCGTCAAAAGCTGAGTCGGCCAGCGCCGTTCGGCGGCCATGCCTTCGCCGATGGTGTAGGAATCACCCAATGCCAGAAAACGGCCTGATGAATCCTTGGAGACAGACATCAACGGTGCGGCGAGGGCGAAAACAACGAAAGCGAGGCTAGGCCACATGCCGCCGATTGCCTTGCGCGACGGCGAAGGCGACAAGCGTGCGTTCGATGGCTTCGAATACTTCGCGCATCTGTTCAGGCGGCGGCAGCAGGGTGATACGGAAATGATTGCGCGTGGCGATGTTGAAACCCACGCCGGGCACGATCAGCACGCCTTCGCGTTCGAGCAGGTCGAGCGCGAACCGCGAATCGTCGAAATCCGGCAACATGTCGTTGCGAACCGACGGAAACGCATACAAGGCGCCCCTGGGTACGACGATATCCAGAAATTCGCTGCGCGCGCAGCCTTCGATCACCTCGCGGCGGGATTCGTACAAACGCCCGCCCGGCGCGGTCAGTTGCGCGGTGCTGTCAGGACCGGTCAACGCCGGCACAATCGCCCATTGCGAGGGCACGTTCGCACACAGCCGCAGCGCGGCGAGCAGATCGATGGCGTGAGTCAGGCGCTTCAGTGCCGCAGGCGCACCGGACAGGCTGAGCCAGCCCACACGCCAACCACAAGCGCGATACATCTTCGACATGCCGCCGAAACTCAGGCATGGCACGTCGCCGGCCAGCGAGGCCATCGGAACGCATTCGGCGCCGTCGTAGACCACGCCGTCGTAGATTTCGTCGCTGAGCAGAACCAGATCATGTCGCGCGGCGATATCGACCAGGGCCTGCAGGAGCGCGCGCGGGTAAACTGCGCCGGTCGGGTTGTTCGGGTTGATCACGACCATTGCGCGCGTGCGCGGCGAGATCAGGGCCTCGATTTCATCCGGGTCGGGCAGGTGGCCGCGTTCGGCACCACAGTCGTAATACAGCGCACGGCCGTCGTTGAGTACGGTGGCCGCACTCCATAACGGGTAATCGGGGCTGGGAAGCAGCACTTCGTCGCCGGCATCGAGCAGGGCGCGCAAGCTAAGGTCGATCAGCTCGCTGACGCCGTTGCCGATGAATACACGATCCGCTTTTGCGTTTGGTGCGCCACGCGAGAGCTGCTGGGCAGCGATCGCTTCGCGCGCATGCGCGAGTCCCTGTTGGTGACAATAAGCTTCACTACGCGCAAGATTTTCGACGATGGCCTGACGCAAATGTTCGGGTGCTTCGAAGCCGAACAAGCCGGGATTGCCGATGTTGAGTTTGACGATCGAGCGGCCTTGCGCTTCGAGTTCGCCGGCACGCCGCACCAGCTCGCCGCGGATTTCGTAGCGGACCTTGGCCAGCCGGGAACTGGTGCGCACCGGCTCATCGTTTTTTGAAATCGGCATCGCAGCGGGCCGTGTTTATGATGTTGTGCCGCAGCATGCTAACGGAACAGTGGGCAAAAACAAGGGCTTTCGAAAGGCAAAATGCTGTCCGCAAGCTTCTGCGGGCCAAGGCTGATTAGAATAGGTGCCGGGCGCCACGCCGCTGGCGCAGGGTTAATCAGAGCGTCGCTAAAGCATCACACAGCCTGGATCATGGTTTCGCGCGAAGAAAAACAACGAATGCTGGGCAGGATCGGCTGGCCGGCGGATACATTGCTTCCGGACATGTCGGAAGGTCGAAGCCTGGCCCGGGTGGTCGCGCAGCATCGCAACGGTTATCGCGTGCATGATGGCGAGCACGAATTCGCGGCCCAGCCGGCACCGCGCTTCCTGCGGCGTAGCGTGGATCCGACCGAGCGCCCGGCGGTTGGTGATTTCGTCGTGCTCGCCGAGCACGCGCCACCGCTGATCGAAACTGTCCTGCCCAGGCGCACACAACTCAGCCGTGCCGCGGCCGGTGAGCGGCATGTACGCCAAATCATCGCCACCAACATCGATACGGTTTTCGTGCTGATGGGGCTGGATGGCGACTTCAATCCGCGTCGCATCGAACGCTACCTGGCGCTGATCCAGGGCAGCGGCGCGCAAGCCGTCATCGTGCTGACCAAACTGGACATGGTCGACGATGCGACCGCCGAGGACGCCAAGCGTGAAATCGCGGCGACCATGTCCGATGTTGCCTTGCATCTGGTTAACGCCAAGGACCCGGCGTTGGTCGAGGCGCTGACCGGATACCTTGGAACAGGTCGGACCGCGGTACTGGTCGGTTCGTCCGGTGCCGGCAAATCGACCTTGACCAATACCCTGCTCGGCAGCCAGCAGCAAGCCACGGCCAGCGTGCGCGAACACGACAGTCGCGGACGTCACACCACTACGCATCGTTCACTGCTGCAGCTTCCCCACGGAGGTTGTTTGATCGATACGCCGGGCATGCGCGAGATCAAACTGACTGGTGACGAGAATCTGGGCGATGCGGGGTTTGCCGATATCGAGTCGCTGGCACTTCAGTGCCGATTCGGCGACTGTGCACATGTCAGCGAACCCGGGTGTGCGATTCGTGCGGCGCTCGAAGAAGGAGAGCTGGACGCCGACCGTTGGGAGTCGTACCTGAAATTGCGCGATGAACTGGCTGCAACCAGCGAAGTGCTGGAGGATCAACTCAAGCGCAAGGCGCGTGCGCGCGAACTGACCAAGGCACCCGGTCGCCGGCCGCAGGACAAATACGGAGAGCGCTGAATGCGAAAAACACGCCGCTGCATTTACCATTCCCGGAGCCAGAGGTTTCCAGTGTCGAGTTCCGTTCGATGGCCGGCACATTGAGCGAAACACTGCAGAAACAACAGCCTGGTTCCGCCAGGCTGGATGGCATGTCGCTGCGCGCCAGGCGTTTTGTTTCCGAGGCCAGCGCGGCACTCGGCAGGCGACAGGCAGCAGCAGCTGAACGGGCCTTGCGCAGAGCCTTGTCGCTCACGCCGAAACACCCGGAAATCCAGCGGTTGCTGGCGATCGCCCTGCGCTTGCAGAATCGCAATGACGCGGCGCTCGCGCTGTTGCGCGAGGCGGCGGCGCGGCGGCCGGATGATGCACTGGTCCACAACGGGCTTGGATCCGCTCTGGACGCATGCGGGGACGCGCAGGGAGCAATCGTAGCGTTTCGTCGTGCGTGCGAACTGGCTCCGGAAGCGCATCAATTGTGGTCGAACCTCGGCAAGACACTCAGCGATCACGGGCGTTTTGAGGAAGCATTGCCGGTTCTGGAGCGGGCTGCGCAGATGTCCGAACATCCAGCCACGCATCTTCGTCTGGCGTATGCGCTTCGCGCGGTCGGTCGCATCGATGAATCCAGCCAGCGCTTTCGCGATCTCATCGTTCGCGATCCGCTTGATGGAACGGCGTGGCTCGGCCTTGCCGGTATCCGCACGCGCCAATTCAACGGCGATGATGTTGCGGCGATGCAAGTGGCGATCAAGAACCCGAATTTGACATCGGAAAGCCGGATTTCGATGTCGTTCGCTCTGGCCAAGGCATCTGAAGACCAAGGCCGGTTCGACCGCGCGTTCGAACTTTACCAGCAGGCGAACGAGCAAACCCGACGCCTGCATCCATGGAGCGCGAGTCGGTTTTCTGCGCTGGTGGATGAAATTCTCGGGACGTTCGCCGACCCGCTGGCAGCGTTGGACGATGGAACGGGCAATGATGTTGTTTTCATCGTCAGCATGCCCAGATCCGGTTCGACATTGATTGAACAGATGCTCGCCTCGCATCCGCAGATCGTGGGTGCCGGTGAGTTGACTGATCTGACCGTGGTCATTCAATCGGAGTCGGCCAGACGACACAAGCCTTTTCCAGCCTGGGTGCGGGACGCAACGCCGACCGATTGGCGGCGCCTGGGTCGGGAATACCTCGAGCGCACCGCGCACTTGCGCCAGGCCGGCAAACGGATCACGGACAAGTTGCCCGGCAACTGGATACACGTCGGAGCGATCATGGCCATGTTGCCGGGGGCGCGCGTGATTGATTGTCGCCGCAAAGCGTTGGAGTGCTGTCTGTCGTGTTTCCAGACACTTTTCAGTGAAGGCAATCAGCAATTCAGCTATGACCTCGACGATATTGCCGCGTATCGATGTGATTACGAACGCGCCAGTGGTCACTGGCAACGGCTGTTTCCCGGCCGCTATCGATTGCAGCACTACGAGGAATTGATTGCGGATCCGCAGGGTCAGATACGGGAACTGCTGCATTTTTGCAGTGAAGAATTCGATCCTGCCTGCCTGCAATACCACCGCACGCAACGAAGTGTCAGGACCGCGAGTGCCAGCCAGGTACGGGAACCGATTCGACGGGATACCGCACGCTCGTTCAGGTATGGTCGATCACTGGATCCCTTGCGTGAGGCGCTGGGTTTGCCAAAATTCGAACGAGACCAGTCCACATGAGTAGCAAAGCGATGCAGATGAATTTTTCACCCCGGCGCTTGTGGTGCCGGGCATGTTGACCCGGCAGCAACGTCTGGCCGGATTGACGCCGGAACTCGCCTCGCATACGGTCGCCGCGGCAAAAATCCTGCAGGCAGGCCGCCTGAAAGAAGCCGATGGCGCCACGCAATCCCTTCTCGAACGCGTGCCGCAGCACCCGGAGTTGCTGCGCCTGCTGGGCACGATCCGCTTGATGCAGCAGCGCCACGACGAGGCGGCGGAGGCACTGACCGAGTCGCTGCGCATCCGACCGCAGGATGTGCATGCGCTGCGCGCACTGTCTCGCGTTTACGAGGCACAACAGGATTTGTTCAACGCGCTGGGTGCAGCTCGGCGCGCCTGCGAGTTGGCGGAAGACGATCCGTTGAGCTGGTTTAGTCTGGGGCGCTTGTTGTACCGAATGGGCGATCTTGATCCCGCAGAGGCTGCCCTGCGGAGAGCACTGGCGTCGTCACCTGGACTTGTCCAGGCACAAGTCATGCTTGCGAATATCGCCAATGCCAATGGTCATCCTGGCGAGGCCGAAAAGGAATTCCGCAGGATCCTCGACGTGCATCCGGCCCTGGGTACGGCATGGTGGAGCCTGGCGCTACTGAAACCCGATGTTTTCGGCGCAGGGGATATCGAACGCATGCGCGGTCAACTCGACCAACAGGGACTTGGCGCGAGCGACCGTGTCGCCATCGGGTTCGCACTGGCCCACGCGCTGGAACATGCGGGCGACTACGACGCTGCATTCGCAGCGCTGCGCGAGAGCAATGATCTTGCGCGGCGCGAGTACAACTGGAACGTCGATGAGTTTCGCAACAGGCAGGAGGCGTTGCGACGGGTATTCGACAGCGGGACCGCGATGGCCGATCGCGATCAGGGCGAAGAGGTCATCTTTATCGTTGGCATGCCGCGCTCGGGCACGACCTTGATCGAACAGATACTCGCGTCTCACTCGCAGGTTCAGGGTACGACCGAGTTGCAGGATGCATTGCAGGTGATCATGGAAGAATCCAATCGCGTTCAGCGGCCATTTCCGGAATGGGTCAACTCTCACAGTGCTGCCGAATGGACGGCGCTCGGCGAGCGCTATCTGGCGCTCACCGAGCGCTGGCGTCGCGACCGGCCGCGCTTCACGGACAAGGCGCCGGGCAATTGGCATTACCTGGGCGCGATTTTGGCGATGTTGCCGCGCACCCGTGTGGTTGTGATCAGGCGTGATCCGCTGGAAACCTGTTTAAGCTGTTACCGCCATCAGCTGGCCGGACACCCCTACACATATGATTTAGGTCATCTGGCCTCGTTCTGGCGAGAGTTCGACGAGACGACGAGGATCTGGAAGCAGCGCCATCCGCAGAATGTGCGCGAGCAGTCATACGAAGCATTGCAATCCGATCCGGAAGGCCAGATTCGCGAATTGCTCGAGTTCTGCGACCTGCCGTTCGAATCCGGCTGCCAGGAGTTTCATCGGAATACGCGCCGAGTGACCACGGTGAGTGCCGGACAGGTACGCAAACCGATACGGGCCGATACGGCGATTGCCAACAAGTACGGCGCATCCCTGGACCCGTTGCGCACGGCGCTTGGGCTGCTGCCGTTTGCCGATGCCGACTCCGCTCGCCGGAGCCCCTTGAAGTGACGCGGGCGCCAATTGCCGCAGGCCAATGTTGACCTCACAGCAACGTCTGGCGGGACTGTCGCCTGAACTTGTGCGCCAGGCGGCGGCGGTTGCCCAGGCACTGCAGCATGGTCGCGTTGCGGATGCAGAACGTCTGGTGATGCGCGCGCTGGTGCAACGGCCGGCCCACGCCGAGCTGCTCAGGCTGTTTGGCCTGGTTCAGCAGCAGCGCGGTCGGCATCGCGAGGCTATTCGCACGCTGTCGCGTGCGGCCGAGTTGCGTCCCGGCGACGCGCTGATATACAACTCGCTGGCGTTCGGCTTCCATACCATTCACGACTCCGGTCGGGAGCGCGAGGCGTTGCGGCGTGCCTGCGAACTGGCCGAAGACTGGGCACCATGCTGGTTCAACTATGGCTGGCGACTTTTTGCCGATGGCGATATCGACGATGCTGTTCCGGTATTGCGACACGCGGTCGAGCTCGACCCTCGCGACCCGCAGCCGCGTACATTGCTTGCTGACGTGTTGCAGGCGAACGGTGATACATCTGCTGCCATCGAGCAGTATCGCCAAATCATTGCCGACAATCCCACGCGAGCCGCGCAGGCCTGGTGGAGCCTGGCGACATTGCGACCGCTACCGTTGCATACCGGCGACGTGCAGGTCATGCAAGACATCCTGCGTGGCGCGGAGATATCTGACAGTGATCGGGTCGCGCTTGGCTGTGCGCTTGCCCTGGCGCTCGAGGGCCAAGCGCAATATGCGGCCGCGTTCGAGCAGCTGCGCATCGCGCATGCGCTTGCACGTCGCGCCGAGCCCTGTGATGCCGCCAAGTTCCGGCGCCTGGTGGATGACGTTCTGCAAGCCTTCCCTGCACCATTGGCGGATGCGAATTCGGAACCAGGCAGCGGCTTGATCTTCATCGTCGGCATGCCGCGATCCGGCACGACCCTGACCGAGCAGATTTTGTCGGCCCATTCGCAGGTTGCCGGAGGTGGGGAATTGCCTGACCTCCCGCAAATCATCACTGACGAATCCAATCGGCGCAGAGAGCCCTTCCCGCGCTGGGTGCAGTCGTGCAGCCCGGCGCAGTGGCGCAAGTTGGGGCGACGTTACCTGGATCTGACCGAGCGCCATCGCGACGGCCGCGCATGGCTCACCGACAAGATGCCCGGCAATTGGCTTTACGGCGGTGCAATTCTGGCTATGCTGCCGCGAGCTCGCCTGGTCGTGTGTCGGCGCGACCGGCTGGAAACCTGCCTGGGCTGCTATCGCTACATGTACCGGCGGCATCCGTATACGCATGATCTCGCCGATCTGGGACAGCGCTGGCTTGACTTCGATCGTGCGGCTGCGCATTGGAAGAAGCTTTACCCCGGGCGCGTTCATGATTTCGTCTACGAAGAGCTGCTGGCAGAGCCCGAGGCTGCCATTCGCGGCTTGCTGGCGTTTGGCGGATTGCCGTTCGAACAGGCGTGCGTGGATTTTCACCAGTCCGGACGTCGCGTCAACACACCCAGCGCGGCCCAGGTACGCGAACCACTCCGCCGCGATACGGCGCGGGCGCAAAAATATGGCGCGTTACTGGACCCGTTGCGCAGGGCGCTCGGCATGCCGCCGTTCGACGCCCCGTAGCAGCGGTGGGACTTCACATTTATAGCCGCGTTGGTTCATTTGCGGCTCGTTCCTTCGGACAGCTGCCTGGCACGTTTGCGCGGGATTTTCGGTGATGGCGACCGGCCGTCCATTTTCGATCCGACCGGTATTGCTGCATACTGCCGAGACCATCACGGCATCCTCGGCTTGCCATTCAATACCGGCAAAAAGTTTATTCGGGTAATCAAAGGCTCCAGCGGTGCGAAGCGCTCATCGAAATGCGGAACAACAGATCAGGCAGTTACTCGATGTTGGCGGCTTTCCGTGTGGCCCGGCCTGTTTGCGCTTGCATGAACCACAGCGCAGTGGAAACGACTAGCGCAAGCCAGGCTCGCCAATTGATCGTGCGCAATGTCATGCTGCGGTCAGACGAATTCAATACTCTGTTGATGCGATTACGCGAGGCGTTGGCATTGGCTCCGACGCGGGCCAATTGATGCATGGCTGATCGGCATGGTTCCGCGCGACTTGCTGGGTTGCCCAAGCGGTCCATCGAACTGCTGCAAGCCAGCACGCAATTGCTGCAGCGTGGAGATCGTCAACAGGCACTGCAATATGTTCGGCGGGTCGCCGAACAATTTCCCGACCACCCGGAAGTGCAACGGTATCTGGCTGCCGCACTGGTGGCATTTGGACCGTCGGAAGAGTCGTTGGCGCTGGTCGAGCAGGTGCTCAGAGCCTATCCGAATGACGCCGTCGTACTGTCTACGCATGCGATAGTGCTGCAGGTCAACGGTCGGCTCGAGCAGGCACTGAATTCATTCCGAAAAGCCAGTCAGTTGCAACCGCAATCCACGGCGCACGCTTACAACCTTGGGCGCGCGTTGAGTAACATTGGCGAAGAGGACGAGAGTCTGCGCGTGCTTGAGCAAGTGCTACGCCTTGAGCCGACGCACCACCACGCTCGCGCCACTCTCGCCGAAGTGCTGCGTCGCCTTGGTCGTACCTCAAACGCGATTGCCCATTATCGTACGTTGGTGCAACAGAATCCCCACGACGCGAAGGCTTGGGCCGCGCTGTCGATGATTGGCGCCAGCATGCTCGGCGATGACGATGTCACGGCCATGGAGCAGATTGCCAGTAACCCGCGTTTGGGGCCGGATGAACGGGTGCAGACGGCTTTCGCGCTCGGCAAAGTGTATCAATCTCGCAGCCGGTACGACTCTGCATTCGCGTGGTTTCGCTTGGGCAATCAGATCGTGCGTTCACGCGTGGCCTGGGATATCGCTCGACATTCCGATTTTGTAAGCAGCATTCTTTCGGCCTTTCCTCGGCGCGGCGCGGTGTCGGACAAGGCGGCGGGTAACGAGGTGATTTTCATCGTCAGCCTGCCCCGATCCGGCTCGACGTTGACGGAGCAGATGTTGGCGGCACATCCGTTGGTGGACGCAGGCCAGGAACACACGGTTTTGCTGCAAACGATCGCTGCGGAGGAACGTAGGCGCGGACATCCGCTGATTCAATGGGCGGCTGAAGCGACGGCGGATGATTGGTGTCGATTGGGAAAACAATATCTGGCGCGCGTGTCACACTGGCGTGATCGCGGTACACACATAACAGACAAGTTGCCCGGAAACTGGCTATGGTTGGGTGCGGCACTGGCCATGTTGCCCGGCGCTCACGTGATCGATTGCCGGCGTGATCTGCTGGAGACAGCCTGGTCTTGTTATTGTCATTTGTTCCATATCGGCACCCAGGATTTCAGTTACGATTTCAAATCCATCGCAGCGTTTGCGCGTGATCATGATCGCGCCATGCGCCACTGGCTGCAGCTCTATCCGGATCGTGTCAAGACACACACGTACGAGTCGCTTGTTGCTGATCCTGAAGGAGTGATGCGCCAAACACTTTCATTCTGCGGGCTGGATTTTGACCCATCATGCCTGCGATACCATGAAGTCGGGGGCAGCGTGCGTACGGCCAGTGCCGGCCAGGTACGCGAACCGATCCGGCGCGACACGGCGCGTGCGCACCAGTATGGCGCGCTGCTGGACCCGTTGCGCAAGGCGCTGGGCATGCCGCCGTTCGCAGCCACGTAGCGGCGAACCGAATCCGCGATTATAGTTGCGACCGGCTTACTTGCCGGCGCACGCCGATGTCCGATTCGCCTGCGGTTCCTGCACATTTCGCTGAACTGGATCGGCGCCTCGTCGCACTGGTCAAGGGAATCCGCCTTTTGGGATCGTTGAGCTGGCCTGCCAGCGTGCAGCGGTCATTCCTGGATGCCTGGCGCGAAGGCCGGCGACAGCTGCCGCGCGTCGAGTACGCGGTTGTTGACCACGGCGAGATCCGGGGCGAGCTTGACGCCATCGTGCGACGTGCCGATCCGGGCCATCCGGTTGGCGAATATCTGCAACGTACGGCTCGATCCTGGCAGATTGCGACGCAGTTGCTGGATGCGATCGGCACGCCTGCGGTCAGTGAACATTCGATCCGCCTGTTCGGCCGTCCCGGCGATGTGTTGCCGGGCGGCAGCGTCAGCAACATCGACGCCGCCCGGCATTTCATCGCCGTTGCCGATGAACTCGACGCTGAGATCGATGGCGCACAGGCCGAGTACTGCATCCCGGCCGAAACGCTGCGCGAGGAGTTGCAAACACGCGTCAGCGAGTTTTTCGACCGCCACCGGATGACGGTCGAAGTCGACCCGGAACTGATTGCCAAGGCGGCCGCGGGCCCCACACGCATCCGCCTGCGTTCGGCGACCTGTTTCTCCGAATACGACAAGCGTCAGCTGCTTGAGCACGAGGCATTCGTGCATTCACTGACCGCACTGAACGGACGCGATCAGCCGAATCTGGGTTCTCTGGCACTGAACTCGCCGCGTATCACGGCCACCCAGGAAGGCTTGGCCACGTTCGCCGAACTCATGTCCGGTTCCATCGACATCGGCCGCATGAAGCGCATCAGCCTGCGTATTCTGGCCATCGAGATGGCTTTGAGTGGTGCCGATTTCATCGAGGTTTTCGAGTTCTTCCTGGGCTCGGGCCAGACCGACACGGAAAGCTTCACCTCGGCCATGCGCGTGTTCCGTGGCGTCCCGCTTGGTGGCGGTTCGGCGTTCACCAAGGATACGGTTTACCTGCACGGTTTGTTATCGGTGCACACCTTCTTCCGCTGGGCCCTGAAGCACCGGAAACTGCAGATGTGTCGCAACCTGTTTGCCGGCAAGATGACCCTGCATGACGTGATCCGGCTGGAACCTTGTTTCCACAGCGGTTACATTGCGGGACCGGAATACCTGCCGCCGTGGATGCAGCGCGTGCGTGGGACGGCCGGAATGCTGGCGTTCTCGTTGTTCGCCAACAAGATTCGTCTGGACAAGGTCGTGGCCGAGGATCTGGTGCTCGGTCTGTAGAATGGGGATTTGATGATGCGTGGAATCACGTTTGTTTTGGGGTTGTTGATGACGGTGTCGGCGGGAACTGCGACAGCGCAAACCAGCGCCCAACTGGTCGGCGACGAGTTGGGGCAAATCACCGCGTGGCGGCGCGATATCCATCAGCATCCGGAGTTGAGCAACCGCGAATTCCGCACCTCGAAGATCGTTGCTGCGGAACTGACGAGACTGGGTTTCGAAGTGCGCACCGGTATCGCGCATACCGGCGTGGTCGGCATTCTCAAGGGCGGAAAGCCGGGACCGAAACTCGCCATCCGTGCCGACATGGACGCGTTGCCGGTGACCGAACAGGTCGACTTGCCGTTTGCGTCGAAGGCGACGGCGACCTACGACGGCAAGAAAGTCGGCGTCATGCACGCCTGCGGACACGATTCGCACACGGCGATGACGCTGGGGCTGGCCACGATCCTGGCCAAGTTGAAGCCGAACCTGCCGGGCGAAGTGATGCTGATTTTCCAGCCGGCCGAGGAAGGCGCGCCGCGCGGCGAGGAAGGCGGCGCACCGCTGATGGTCAAGGACGGTGTGTTTCGCGATTTCAAGCCGGATGCGATTTTCGGCATGCATGTGGTCAGTTCGTTGCCGGTCGGCATCGTCGGCGTGCGCCCGGGTGGAGCCATGGCCAGCTCGGACACGTTCCGCATCGTCGTGCACGGCCGACAGAGTCACGGCGCGACACCGTGGAAAGGCATCGATCCGATCGTTACCGCGGCCGAAATCGTGACCTCGGCGCAGACCATCGTCAGTCGCCAGCTTGATATCAACCGGAATCCGGCCGTGGTCACGTTCGGCGTGTTCGACGGCGGCATGCGTTTCAACATCGTGCCCGATTCGGCCGAGTTGCAGGGCACCATTCGTGCTTTCGACGAAGACATGCGCAAACAGGCGCTGAGCAGTCTGAAGAACATCGCCGAACACGTCGCCGCGGCCAATGGCGCAACCGTCGATACGCAAATCCCGCTCGGCGACAGCAATCCAGTCAACTACAACGATCCGGTGCTGACCGCGCGCGTACGCGCCAGCATCGAAAACGCGCTGGGCAAGGACCACGTTGTCGAATCGCCGCGCTGGACCGCGTCGGAAGATTTTCCTCACTTTGCACGCAGCATCGGTGCGCCCAGCGTGTATTTCTTCGTCGGTGCCACGCCGAAGGGTTTGGATCCGGCCATGGCACCAAGCAATCACTCGCCGCATTTCTTCCTCGACGAAGGGGCGCTGCGAGTCGGCACCCTGGCCATGCTGCAGGCCAGCCTCGATTATCTGGGCTACCACGACAGTTAAGGATGCCCGGATCAAGTCAGCACGGACTTCGGGCCTTGTGGGCATCGCCCATCCATATTGCAATCAACGGCTTGGGCCGGGCCTGTCGGCGTACATTTCATCGTTGCCCTGCCTCGAAGGCCGCCAGCGTGCCTTCGCCAGTGCGCGCAGACCGGATGATTCATGAGGGATCGCCAGTGATTGCGGATTCCGCAGCAAGCCAGGCGCCGCGAGAAACCGCAAACGCCGTGACGGGACAGTGCGGGAAACACGCTGTTACTCCGGGAAACCCCATGGCATCGCTGTATTCGCCCATTCGGTCAACGACTTGCACGGGAGCGCTGTCCGCCCTCATGAACTATCCGGGCAAAAACTGCACTCAGACATGCTCGGTGACATTTGCGCAGACTTGATCAGAGCATCCTTGAGCCATGGTCCATGGCGCGATAAGGGTGCTGTGCTAAGCTCCCGAATCCAACGCGCGTAACGTGAAGCGCAGGTTTTCCGCCATGTCCAATTCGAATGATTTGAAGCAAGCCGCCCTCGATTACCATCGGTGCCATCCGCCGGGCAAAATCAAGGTCGCGCCGACCAAGTCCCTGGTTACCCAGCGCGATCTGTCGCTGGCTTACTCGCCGGGTGTCGCGGCGGCCTGCGAGGCAATCGTCGAGGATCCAAACGAAGTCTCCGCGCTTACCGCTCGCGGCAATCTGGTCGCGGTCATCAGCAATGGCACCGCCGTACTTGGCCTGGGCAATATCGGTCCGCTGGCGGCCAAGCCGGTAATGGAGGGCAAAGGCGTATTGTTCCAGAAGTTTGCCGGAATCGATGTGTTCGACATCGAGGTGGCGGAGAACGACCCTGACAAACTCGTCGACATAATCGCTGCGATGGAGCCGACATTCGGCGGTATCAACCTGGAGGACATCAAGGCACCGGAGTGCTTCATCGTGGAACGCAAGCTTCGCGAGCGCATGAAAATTCCCGTGTTCCACGATGACCAACACGGCACGTCGATCATCGTTGGCGCAGCAGTGATCAATGCGCTGAAAGTGGTTGGCAAGGACATCGACAAGGTCAAAGTGGCTTCCACAGGTGCTGGCGCGGCCGGGATTGCGTGCCTGGATATGCTGGTCAGCCTCGGGGTCGACCCGCAGAACATCCGTGTTGCCGACCGCAATGGTGTTCTGCATGCAGGTCGTGGCGGCGACATCGACGAAGCCAAGCAGCGCTACTTGCGCGATACCGACGCGCGTACGCTGGCCGATATCGTCAATGGCGCGGATATTTTTCTGGGCCTGTCGGCGGCCGGAGTGCTGACCCAGGACATGGTCAAGACCATGGCCGACAAACCAGTGATTCTCGCGCTGGCCAATCCGACGCCGGAAATCCTGCCCGAACTGGCGCGCGAGGTACGTCCCGACGCGATCATCGCGACTGGACGCTCGGACTATCCGAACCAGGTCAACAATGCGTTGTGTTTCCCGTATCTTTTCCGTGGTGCGCTGGATGTCGGCGCCACCACGATCAACGAGGAAATGAAAGTCGCCTGCGTACACGCGATCGCGGATCTTGCCCGACGCGAATTGTCCGACGTCGCGGCGCGCGCTTATGGCGACCAACTGCTCAGTTTTGGTCGCGACTACCTGATTCCGCAGCCGTTTGACCCGCGCCTGCTGGTGTCGCTGCCCCCGGCTGTTGCGCAGGCAGCCATGGACTCGCGCGTGGCCACGCGGCCGATCGAGAACATGAGCGCCTATCGCGAACGCTTGACCCAATTCGTGTTCCGCACCGGCCTGTTGATGAAGCCGGTATTCGATCGCGCCAAGGCCGACGTCAAGCGCGTCGTCTATGCCGAAGGCGAGGAGGACACCGTGTTGCGCGCCGTGCAGCATATGGTCGACGACGGCATGGCTTATCCGATCCTGATTGGCCGCCCGGCCGTTATCGACCGGCGTATCGAACGCCTGAGCCTGCGTATTCGCCCCGGCGAGCACTTCGAGATGTGCAATGTCGACGATGATCCGCGCTACAACGAATACTGGAACCTGTACCTGAGCCTGAATGAGCGCCGCGGCATCACGCCCGCGCTGGCCAAGTCGCTGGTACGCTCGCGCCCGACCCTGATTGCTGCGTTGATGTTGGCGCGTGGCGAGGCCGACGCGATGATTTGTGGTCTGGTCGGGCGGTATCAGCGCCAACTGCGGCACATTCTCGACATCATCCCGCTGGATCGCGGCATCAGTGCGCCGTCGGCCATGACCGCGGTGCAGAACGATCGTGGCACGTGGTTCTTTGTCGACACGCATGTGCAATACGATCCGAGCGCCGAACAGATCGCCGAGGCGACGTTACAGGCCGTGCTGCGCCTGAAGCTGTTCGGTATCACGCCGCGCGTGGCCTTGCTGTCGCATTCAAACTTCGGCACGCACGACAGTCCGAACGCGGTGAAAATGCGACGTGTGCTGGAACTGGTCCGGGCCAAGGATCCGAACCTGGAAATCGATGGCGAAATGCAGGCCGATTCGGCGTTGAACGAGGAAATCCGCTCGCGCATATTCCCGCATTCGACCTTGAAGGGACAGGCGAACATGTTCGTGTGTCCGAATCAGGATTCGGCCAATATCGCCTGCAACATGGTGCGCCAGTTCACCGACGGCGTGGTGATCGGGCCGATCCTGATGGGCGTGTCCAAGCCGGCGCATGTGTTGACGCCGTCCTCGACAGTGCGGCGTCTGGTCAACGTCAGCGCAATCGCCAGCGTTGAAGCACAGATCCGCGCGCAGTCGCAGCCGGGCGGTTAAGGATGCTCTGATCAAGTCAGAACATCCTTGGGTCGCTGCCGCGCTTGCGTCCGGCTTCAAAAATCGACGCCGTTCGCGGCGCGGACTAAACTGGAACAGATAAACCGGATTTGGATTCGGCGCCGGCAGGTGGCCGAGTGGAGGCAAAGATGAACGTGTTGAATGACATTCTCGATCAGGATCTGGATCCGGTCGAAACCCGCGAATGGACCGATGCGCTCGATGCGGTCATCAATGCCGATGGCCCGCGGCGCGCGCATTACCTGCTCGAGCGCATGGTCGATGCGACCCGTCGCGCCGGCGGCTATCTGCCGTTCCAGCCGACCACCGAATACGTCAATACGATACCGCCGCACCTGGAGGCCAAGGCACCCGGCGATCCGAGCATGGAGTGGCGCATCCGTTGCCTGATCCGCTGGAACGCCATGGCCATGGTCGTTCGCGCCAACCAGAAACCGGGCGAACTCGGTGGGCACATCGCCAGCTTCGCTTCGTCGGCGACGCTGTACGACGTCGGCTTCAACCATTTCTGGCGCGCGCCGAGCGAGCAGCATCCGGGTGACCTGGTGATGTTCCAGGGTCATTCCAGCCCCGGTATCTACGCGCGCTCGTTTCTTGAGGGACGTATCCAAGCGGACCAGCTCGACCTGTTCCGCATGGAAGTTGCCGGCAAGGGCCGGGGCTTGAGTTCGTATCCGCATCCCTGGCTGATGCCGGAGTACTGGCAGGTGCCGACCGTATCGATGGGCCTGGGTCCGATCCAGGCCATCTATCAGGCGCATTTCATGAAATATCTGGAACATCGCGGCCTGATTCCCGAGTCCGACCGCAAGGTATGGTGCTTCCTCGGCGACGGGGAAACCGACGAACCGGAATCGCTTGGCGCGATTTCGCTGGCCGGACGCGAAAAGCTGGACAACCTGATCTTCGTCATCAACTGTAACCTGCAGCGTCTGGACGGCCCGGTGCGCGGCAACGGCAAGATCATCCAGGAACTGGAAGGCGTGTTCCGCGGTGTCGGCTGGAACACGATCAAGTTGGTCTGGGGCAGCTACTGGGATCCGCTGCTCGCGCGCGACTCCAACGGCTTGCTGCGCAAGGTCATGATGGAAACCGTCGACGGGGAGTACCAGGCCTGCAAGGCATTCGGCGGCGCCTACACGCGCGAACACTTCTTCGGCAAGTATCCGGAAACGCTGGAGATGGTGCGCAACCTGTCTGATGACGACATCTGGCGTCTGAACCGTGGCGGTCACGATCCGCACAAGGTCTATGCCGCTTATCATTCCGCGGTCAACAGCCAGGGCATGCCGACCGTGATCCTGGCCAAGACGGTCAAGGGTTATGGCATGGGCGCGGCCGGCGAATCGCAGAATCCGACGCATCAGCAGAAGAAGCTGGACAAGGAAGCAGTGCGTCACTTCCGTGACCGTTTCCGCATCCCGATCGGCGACGACAAGGTTGACGAATTGCCGTACTACCACCCGGGCAAGGACTCCGATGAAGTGCAGTACATGCTCGAGCGGCGCAAGGCGCTGGGCGGTTTTCTGCCGCAACGGCGGCGTAAGAGCCAGTCTTTCGCTGCGCCGGACCTGTCCGCGTTCGAGCAGATCACCAAGGGCACCGGTGAGCGCGAAATTTCCACGACGATGGCCTTCGTGCGCGGCATCAACCTGTTGTTGCGCGACAAGGCCATCGGCCGGCGCGTGGTGCCGATCGTCGCCGACGAGGCGCGTACCTTCGGCATGGAAGGCATGTTCCGGCAGATTGGCATCTACGCGCCGGAAGGCCAGAAATACCGCCCGCAGGATGCCGATCAACTGATGTATTACCGCGAGGACAAGAAGGGCCAGGTACTGCAGGAAGGCATCAGCGAGCCCGGCGCGGTTTCGGCGTGGATGGCTGCCGCGACCAGCTATTCGGTCAGCAACGTGCCGATGCTTCCGTTCTACATCTACTATTCCATGTTCGGCTTCCAGCGCATCGGCGATCTGGCCTGGGCTTCCGGCGACATGCGCGCGCGCGGCTTCCTGGTGGGTGGTACCGCCGGGCGTACCACGCTGAACGGCGAGGGCCTGCAGCACGAAGACGGCCATAGCCACCTTTTCGCCGGCGCCATTCCGAACTGCCGTGCCTACGATCCGACCTTCGCCTACGAAGTGGCGGTAATCATGCAGGACGGCGTGCGGCGCATGCTCAAGGAGCAGGAAGACTGTTACTACTACGTCACCGTGATGAACGAAAACTACGCGCATCCGGACATGCCCAAGGGCAGCGAGGCCGGCATCATCAAGGGCATGTACCTGTTCCGCGATGCCGGCAGGCCGAAGAAGAACGAACCGCGCGTGCAGTTGCTGGGCTCCGGCACGATCCTGCGCGAGGCCATCGCGGCGGCGGAGTTGTTGCACGACGAATTCGGCGTGAGTGCCGATATCTGGAGTTGCCCGAGTTTCACGGAACTGCGTCGCGACGGTTTCGATTGCGAGCGCTGGAACCGACTGCATCCGGAATCCACGCCGCGTCAGGCCCACGTCACCGAATGTCTGTCCGGGCGCCAGGGGCCGGCCATTGCCGCAACCGACTACGTGCGCGAATTCGCCGACCAGATCCGTGCGTTCATGCCCGACGGCATGAAATACACCGTGCTCGGCACCGACGGATTTGGCCGCAGCGACACGCGCGAACACCTGCGCCGGTTTTTCGAAGTCGATCGCTACTACATCGCACACGCCGCCGTCGCGGCGCTGGCAGCAGAAGGCAAGATGACTGGCAAGGACGTCGCCCGCGCAATCAAGACCTGGAAGATCGACGCGGACAAGCCGAATCCGGTGACGGTCTGAGCGGCAGCGGGAGCCGCCCGGTCAGCGCGCGTTACCTGGTCCACGATCGATTGCGGCCGTTTGCCGGTGGCGGTTGCGCCCGTAGCAAGGCCGGTGGCCACCAAGAAGAGCGATGCTGCGGAAATACGCAACACGGTGACGTTTGCCATGTTCATTCTCCGGCTGTTTCGTGAACTGATGGCGCCGGGTCGAGAATGGTCGCACCGTGCCGCGCGCTGGCAGGTGTGAATTGGGCCGCCTGCCGTTTCCGGAACGACGTTGCTCGAATGGGGTTACCTGGGCTCACGGCGCGCAAAACCCAATCCAGTCGCCGATTGGGACCGCGCCGGGCTCAACGTGGCGGGCGCGATTTCTTCAGCGCCGGGTCGAGCCGATCGATATCCGCTTGCACCTGCTCGGGGCTGCGCTCGTAGACAATTTCGCGGCCCAGAGCCTTGCCGGAAAATGCGGTGCGGTTGGGCGTAGGTGACAGCTCGCACTTGACGCTATGCACGCCTTCGCCCAGCACGACCTGGATTCGATTGGCGTGCTTGGTCAGCACGACCACGTCCATGGTCTTGCCGCTTTCGGTGATACGTACCGGGATCTTTTCGATGTTCATGCAGGCGTCGGCTCGTGCAGTGGGCGTGTCAATGCAGTCTAGCTGGTCCGCATGGATCCTGCGCGCAGATTGCGGACGCCTGTTTTCGGCTATGAGTCGAAAAACACGGTCCGCTCGATGCCGGACCTGCTCTTCTTGCAGGTCATGTCCGCTACCGACATCCGCTGTCCGGAAGCGGCTTTGCCGGCATCGGCGCTGTCGGTCGCGTGTGCGATATGGTCCACGCCGCGGTTGCCCACATCGGCCGGGCGCGAGACAGCGACGATCAGGCTGATGGCTGCGATTGCGAAGAGCAGAAAAATGGCGCGAAATTTGAGTGTGTCCATCGTAGTATCACTTGGCATTTGTACTTGTGATGCCCTAACGCAGTGAAAGGTTGCACGCATGCGCGTAATTTCGAATGTACCAGTGGTCACGAGATGAGTGGTTACGACTTTGTTATCGTCGGCGCCGGATGCTTCGGTGCGTGGACTGCCAGCGAACTTGTTGGTAGCGGTCACAAGGTGCTGCTGATTGACCCCTTCGGGCCTGCGCATGCACGCGCCAGCTCCGGCGGCGAGTCGCGACTGATCCGCATGGGGTATGGGCCGGATGCGCTGTACACGCGCTGGTCGCGCCATTCGCTGGTTTGCTGGAAGGATTTGGCCGCACGCGTCAAGCGGCCGCTGTTCCATCCAACCGGCATGCTGTGGCTGGCTGGCCGTGATGACGCATACATTCGCCAGACACAGCAGACGTTGGCCGATCATGCAATCGCCCACCAGCGGTTGTCCCGCGATGAAATGCGGCGGCGCTTTCCGCAGATTGCCAGCGACGGTATCGAATGGGCCTTGTGGGAAGCCGATAGCGGTGTGTTGATGGCGCGGCAGGCCGTCCAGGCACTGGTAGACGAGGCTATCGCACATGGACTCGAATACCGCACGGCGAAGATCGAGCCGCCGACATCGTCTGGCCGGCTCGAACGAATCGTGACCGAAAGCGGCGAATCGATTTCGGCCGGTTGTTATGTATTTGCCTGCGGCGCCTGGTTGCCGAAGGTGTTCCCGGAGCTGCTCGGTCGGCACATCTTTCCCACGCGCCAGGAAATGTTCTTTTTCGCGCCGCCACCGGGCGATGCGTGTTTCGGCCCGGATGCAATGCCGGCCTGGTTCGATTTCGATGCATTGGTCTACGGCGCCGCCGATCTGGAAAGCCGCGGTTTCAAGCTGAGCATCGACCGTCACGGCCCGCCGATCGATCCGGATGCCGGAGATCGCGTGCCCAGTGCCGAATTGCTGACGGCTGCGCGCGAATACCTGGCCCGGCGCTTCCCGAAGCTGGGCGACGCGCCACTGAATGAGACTCGCGTTTGCCAGTATGAAAACACGTCCAACGGCGATTTCATCATCGACCGGCATCCCGATATAAAAAACGCTTTCATTGTCGGCGGCGGATCCGGGCACGGTTTCAAGCACGGCCCGGCTGTTGGCCATTACGCTTGCCGGTTGCTGACCGCGGATATCAGGCCGGAGCCGCGTTTCGCGCTGGCGGCCAAGGCAACCACGCAACAACGGAACGTTTACTGAGCTGCGTCGGGTAACGCAGGATCTATTCGAATCCGGGTTTGCCGAGTTGTGATGCCAGCTGCGGCACGCGCTTGAATCGCGCCGGGTCGTAACCGTATTCGGAGAACGCGTGCAGCAACTCGCGGTATCGTGCGTCGTCCATGGTTGGCTTGCGCGCCATGATCCATCCCAGCTTGCCGCCGGGCTGGCCAATCAGGACCCACGAATAATCCGATGCGACGTCCAGGATCAGGTAGTCGGCGCGGAACAGCCACCAGAAGTGCACGACCCAATAATTATTGTGCGTATCCGGCTGAACCACGCCCACCGAGTGCATTGTTTTCTCCGGCCCTTCGAACGACTCGCGATAAATATAGGTCGTGTCGACGTTGCCGTCCTCGTCCAGGATGTATACGTCGCGCGTTGCGACTTTCCCGCGCTCGCCGAAATACGGCACATGCCCGATCACGTACCAGGTTCCCATGTAACGCTCGAGGTTCACGTGCGCCGTACTGGTCAGCAGCGTCGCGCCACGCGATGGTGCGCCCACGCATGCCACGACCAGCAAGGCAATCAGTACGACCAGACCTGCCCGCAGCAGTGTCGCGCTTGATCTTGTCTTTATATTCATCGGGCAATGGTCGTCGACGCGTCGTGTAGAACGCGTCAATGCGGCGACGTCATGGTGTCATGGCCAGTGTCGGTAGTTGCCTAAATGCTTGGCAAAACCATGCGTATGGCAGTTGGCCCGGGTTTGGGATGTAAGAAATTTTCGCGTGCGCCTGTCTTATCGGGCAGTTCCCCAAACAGGCAATACCATGCTGCGTCAGCTGAGTTTCAGCGCAATGCTCATGATCGCGACGACATTCGCCGCGACTGCGGCGCCCGCTCCCGAAAAATTGCACGCTGCGCCTGCTGCGACCGAAACCCTCACCCTGGGTGGTGGTTGTTTCTGGTGTCTGGAAGCGGTGTTCGAAGAGCTCAAGGGTGTCAGCAGCGTGGTTTCCGGTTACGCCGGCGGTCACGTCGAGAATCCCGACTACGAACAGGTCTCCAGCGGCGCCACCGGACATGCCGAAGTCGTGCAGATCATGTTCGACCCGAAGGTGATCAGCCGCGACGTGATCCTGCGCGTGTTCTTCACGATTCATGACCCGACCGAACTCAATCGGCAGGGCAATGACGTCGGCACGCAGTATCGTTCGATCGCGTTCTATCGCAATCCCGCGCAGAAGGCCGCGATCGAAAAGGCGATTGTCGAGACTGCCGCCAGCGGCGAATATTCCGGCAAAATCGTGACCCAGGTCGAACCGTTCACGCATTTCTACAAGGCCGAGCACTATCACCAGGAATACTTCAAGCTGCACGGCACCCAGCCCTATTGCCAGCTGGTCATCGCGCCGAAGGTGGCCAAGTTCCGCAGGCTGTTTCATCGCTTCCTGAAATGATCCGGCGAACGGTCGAGCCGATGTGACGGGTGCGGCGCTATTCGTTCGGAACCGGGGCGAACAAATCCGTTTGCGCCAACTCATCCGCATCGCGGAAATTGGAAAGCCCGACGCCGACCAGTCGATACAAGGTCGTCGCCGGCAGTCCGACGCGGTCACGCAACGACACGGCGATTTCGGCCAGTTCTTGCTGCGAACGGGGCGGTTGAGGCGGCGTATGGCTGCGCGTGAGGATACGAAAGTCCGCGGTCTTGAGCTTGAGTACCACGGATCGTCCGATACGCTGCGTCTTCCCCGTGGCTTTCCAGGTTTTCGCTGCCAGTTCGCGGATCATCGGTTCCAGCTCGTTCAGCGGCAGGTCGCGGGGAAACGTGTCTTCTGCAGAGATCGACTGCACCGGCTGATTCGGCACGACAGCACGCTCGTCGATACCGCGCGCCAGTTGACTCAGGCGACGCCCATGACTGCCGAAGCGTCGTTCCAGTTCGTTCGCGTCGCGCGCGCACAAGTCGGCGCAGGTATGAATGCCCAGCGCTTGCAGTTTCGAGTCCATGACCTTGCCGACGCCGGGGATGCGCGCCACCGGCAACGGCGCCAGAAATGCATCGACCTGATCCGGGCGAACCACGAACAAGCCATTCGGCTTGCGCCAATCCGAGGCGATCTTGGCCAGGAACTTGTTTGGCCCGACACCGGCCGAAGCTGTCAATGAGGTTTCCTCAAAGATTGCGTCACGGATCGATTGGGCGACAGCCGTGGCGGTCGCCAGGCCGGATTTGGGTGCGGTCACGTCCAGATAGGCTTCGTCCAGCGACAGCGGTTCGACCAGGTCGGTGTGGCGCAAAAAGATTTCGCGCACCTGACGCGAGACGGCGCGGTAGCGCGGAAAATCCGGCGCGACGAAAACCACGTTCGGGCATAAGCGTTCGGCGCGAAGCGCCGGCATCGCCGAGTGAACACCGAATTTTCTGGCTTCATAGGATGCCGCGCAGACGACCGAACGCTTTCCTCGCCAGGCGACTACGACAGGGCGACCGCGCAAGCCGGGATCGTCGCGTTGTTCGACCGATGCGTAGAAGGCATCCATGTCTACGTGAACGATCTTGCGCATGTGTCTACTGGCGTTCGGGTATGGCGCGCGCCGATTCGATCCGGAAGGCTATTTCTCACCGCTGCGAGGCGGTGCCAACGGAAACGGCATGATCTTCTCGCCGCTGGCCGCATCGCGGATCGCCGGGGTGCCGCGCTTGTCGACTTCCTCGATACGCACTATGCATTGCATCGGCAGGTGCAGCATGCGCGTGTCCTTGAATTCGTCGCGCAGGCGTTCCTCGGTTGGATCGACCACCACGCCGGCGCCCTGCTCGAAGACCAGTTCTCCGACTTCAGTGAATCCCCACAGTCCACTGCTGCCGACGTGGTGCGCATACAGCTCCAGTGTCTTGCCCTGGCTCAGGAAGGTCACCTTGTAGAGTTTCTTTTTGGGCATATGACCATTTTCGCACAAAGCCGGTACGAGATTCGGCTCATCTACGCATACGCCGGGCAACTGCCGCGCGCGACAGTATCGCGAATGCGATGCCGATACCGAAACCGGCTATATGCGCCCACCAGGCGACGGCGCCGAACGCGGGGCCGATGAAGGTAAAGATGAACTGCAGCAGGATCCAGACACCGATCAGCAGTGCCGCCGGCACGCGAACGAATTCCAGAAACAAGCCCAGCGGTATGACCAGCCCGAGCTTGGCACGCGGGAATAGCGCGAAATAGGCACCAACGATGGCCGACACCGCGCCACTGGAACCGACGATCGGCGCATTGACGCGAGCGAGCGTCAGTGCGCCGATCAGGTTGGCCAGTGCGCCGCCGATCAGAAACAGCAGAAGAAAACGCGGTGATCCGAGTGCCCGCTCGGCGGAAATGCCAAAAATCATCAGGAACAGCATGTTCCCGGTCAGGTGCAGCCAGTCGACATGGATGAACAACGCGGTAAACAGGCGAGCCAGATGCAACTGGAACCATTGCCATAGTGTCGACGTGTGGAGCTCGAACAGGTTCGCCGGAACGGTGCCCCAGCGCCGTAGCAATTCGGCGCGGGTCTCATCGGGCAGGCTTGAAAACCACAGATATACGGCGACGCACGAGATGATGATCGCGATGGTCGCCCATGGAACCGAGGACCTTCTTGGTTGCTCGACCCGAACGAACATCTCGGGCGAGTGCTCAGAAGCCGTCGCGCGGCAGGAAGAAGCGTTGGCCTTGGTATTCGAGGATGACGCCGTCGGGCCGAATCGTTACCAGGGTCACATCGTCAGGCGTCTTGTCGCCTTCGATCATGCGCGAGTTGTTCAAGATCACGAAGCGTTGCGCCCGATTCTTCGAATACACATGCATGCTCAGTTTCAGGTCCGGCAACGATTGGCGGATGTTGTAGGGCAATTCGTAATACATCGGTACGCCCGGTGGCAGCTTGTCCTGAGAGACCGTCGGGGCGGGCTTCTGCGAGCCCTGGTCGATGCGCACTGCTGGTTTGGCAGCCGCCGTTGAGGGCTTGCTGCCGGCAGCGGTCCGTGTCGCTGGGGCCGCGGCTGCGGGCTTGTGCTCTTCCACCGGCCTCGTGCTGCCCGCGTGCTGTCCGTTTGCAGCTTCGCGTGCGCGCCGGTGTCTTTGGGGCGACGGATTATGCGCCTCCCCGGTCGTGTCGTGCCAGCGTTGCGCCGCGACCCAAATTTGTTGGGTGGGTGCCTTGTTGCCGTTGATTCCCGCCCCGGTTGGATGCGCAGGTGTCGCGACACCTTGCGGCTTTTTTGCGCCGGTCCGGCCGGATCGTCTGGTCGCTGATTGCGCTTGCAGCGGTTGTTCGGGCGGTTTCGAACGCAACCACCACCAGCCAGCGGCCGCCGCAACGATGATCGCAACCAGCAGGTACGGAAGCGTGCTGCGCCGATGCGCCGACGTCATGAACGGCGTGCCCAGATCGGGAGCGTCGCCGAGGCGCCGTTTGGCCTCGGATTTTTTCAGTGCTTCGAGAATCAGCGACATGTTGCCTAATTAACTTTCGAGGTACTTTCTGCTTTATTCCACATTGCGGTACAAATGCGGGCCGGAACCGTCCAGCGCGGAAAGCGCAAACAGCGTCTCAGGCCCGACGATGCCGTCAGGCTGGATTCCGTAGGCGATCTGCAATTTGCGTACGCGCTCTTCCAGTGCCGCATCAAAATAGGCCGGGCCGCTGTCGTCGGCCTTGCCGCCGTCCATGCGCGCCAGCTGTTTCTTGACCCAGGCGACACCCGGTCCGGCGTCGCCAACGCGTAGCGTAGCAGGAATGTCGGCCGGCAAGCGCCAGAGCACGCTGAAATCGCCCTTCCACACAGCGCCCAGATCAGCGCGTTGAATCAACAGGTGTTGACCGCCGACGTTCAGTCGCACGTGTTGATTGTCCACGTCCTGCAACAGCGCTTGCGCCGAGGATTTACCGTCGTGCAGGGTCAGGATCATGGGCCGATCGAAACGGGCCAGTTGCGCGATCGTGCCGGATCCGCTCAGGCAATTAAGGCCGGGGAAGATCACGCTGGGGCAATGGGCAGCCGCGCTGACCGAAATCTGGCTGGAGTTTACTTGCCAGCGTGCCAGAAGTTGTGTCCAGGCGGTCAGGTCGGCGTCCGGGGTTTTGTCAATCGCCGCGCGCAGTTTGGCCAGCGCCTGTTCGCCTTTCAGGTCTTTTGCCGGAGCGTGCGTTTCAGCCTGTGCCGGCGGTTGCGGCGGTCGGGTCAGCCAGTATTGCCCGACGATCGCCATGGCGATCAGCAATATCGCGGCGGTTGCCCAGCGTCCATAGCGATGCAGCCAGTAACGCGCGTTGCCCGGCAGGGTCTCGTCAGCGGCACGGTTGACCAGACGTTCGCCAAGCGACGTTTGCTCATGCGCGAAACCAGCCATCAGTGCGCGATCTGCGATGATGTTTATCAGGCGCGGAATGCCGCCGGAACGTTGATACAGGGCGCGCAAGCCGAGCCGTGAAAACGGGATTTTCGCGCAACCTGCAACCGCCAATCGATGGCGTACATAGGCCTCGGTCTCGTCACGGTCCAGCGGCATCAGGTGATAACGCGCGGTAATGCGTTGCGCCAATTGGCGCAATTCCGGCCGATTCAGTTTTTCGCGCAGTTCGGGCTGACCGAGCAGGATGATTTGCAGCAGTTTCTGCGTCGGCGTTTCCAGATTGGTCAGCAGGCGCACTTGTTCAAGCGCCTCGACCGACAGGTTTTGCGCCTCGTCGACGACCAATACCACGCGCAGGCCTTGCGCATAGGCATCCAACAGGTAGGTGTTCAGAGTATCGACCAGTGCCTTCAGGCTGCCGCGCTTGCCATGGATGTCGAGCTTGTACTCCTCGCACATCGTTTCCAGCAATTCGACTGGCGAGAGATTCGGATTCAGTACCAGCGCCACGCGTGTGTTTTCGGGCAACTGATCCAGCAATAACCGGCACAGGGTGGTCTTGCCGGTTCCGACTTCTCCGGTCAACTGCACGAAGCCGCCGCCACCGCCCTTGCCGATGCCGTACAGCAGATGCGCGAGCGCATCCCGGTGGCGCTCGGACAGGAACACGTAGCGCGGATCAGGCGTGATCGAGAAAGGCGGCTCTTTGAGGCCGAAGAACTCAAGATACATACCGCTACTTTACTCCGGAAGCGGGTAAAAGTTCGCAATTTGCCGTGGCTGCAATTGTCCTGTTGATGCGACGAAGTTTGTCGTAACCGTCTGCCGTACCGACAGTTTTTGCGGTTTTTGTCGCTGAGGATACGAGCTTAGAGTGACCGCAACGGCAAAGGTTTCCACCAGCCGCCGGCGAGCGCAAGGCCTGACTATCGCCCGGATTCCGTTCGTCGGAAGTATCGTCGCGTTTCCTAATCGCCCAGCGTCAACAGCGATGCGTTGCCGCCGGCCGCGGTGGTGTTGATCGTCAGCGTGCGTTCGGTGACAAAGCGCAGTAGGTAATTCGGCCCGCCGGCCTTGGGCCCGGTACCCGACAGGTTTTCGCCGCCGAATGGCTGCACGCCGACGACGGCGCCGATCTGGTTGCGGTTGACATAGCAATTGCCGACTTTTGCGCGTGCGGTGATGTATTCAACGGTCGAGTCGATGCGGCTGTGGATGCCCAGGGTCAGGCCGAAACCGGTTGCGTTGATCGATTCGATGACCTGGTCGAGTTCGTCGGCTTTCCAGCGCAGTACGTGCAGCACCGGGCCAAAGACTTCGTGCGTGAGTTGCGAGAGCGATTTGAGTTCGTACGTGCGCGGCGCGAAGAACGTGCCGTGTTGGCATTCGGGGCTCAATTCGACCCGGTTCAGCAGCTTTGCTTCGGAGTCCATGCGCGCGGCGTGATCGGCCAGGCCCTGAAGCGAGGGCTCATCGATGACCGGGCCGACATCGGTCGACAGCAAGCCCGGGTCACCAACCGTGAGTTCGTCCATGGCACCGGCGAGCATGGCGATGACCTTGTCGGCGATGTCTTCCTGCACGTACAGCACGCGCGCGGCCGAGCAGCGCTGGCCGGCCGAATCGAAGGCCGAGGCGAGCACATCCTTGACCAGTTGTTCAGGCAGCGCCGAGGAATCGGCGATCAGCGCGTTCTGACCGCCGGTTTCGGCTATCAGGGCGGCGATCGGTGCGTTGCGCGCGGCCAGGGTGCGGTTGATGGTCCAGGCAGTCTCGGTCGAGCCGGTCATGCAGACGCCGGCGATCTCGGGACGGGTCAGCAGGGTCTTGCCCAGCATCGATCCCTTGCATGGCACGAACTGCAACACATCTTTCGGCACGCCTGCTTCATGCAGCAGCTTGACTGCGGCATGGCCGATCAGCACCGTCTGGTCGGCCG
Source organism: uncultured Pseudomonadota bacterium (assembly GCA_963779795.1). Classification (GTDB taxonomy): domain Bacteria; phylum Pseudomonadota; class Gammaproteobacteria; order Xanthomonadales; family Rhodanobacteraceae; genus Rudaea. The sequence continues at coordinate 84,498 of CAVZZK010000004.1, forward strand.
GCTTGGCGATCACCGAATTGCCTGCGGCCAGTGCGGCGGCGACCTGGCCGGTGAAGATCGCCAGCGGAAAATTCCATGGGCTGATGCACACGAACACGCCGCGGCCGTGTAGCGACAGTTGATTCGATTCGCCGGTCGGGCCGGGCATGGCCTCCGGTTGACCGAGCAGTTTGCGCGCCATGGCGCCGTAGTAGCGGCACATGTCGGCGGCTTCACGCACCTCGGATATCGCCGCGGGTAGCGTCTTGCCGGCTTCGCGCACCAGCAACTTGATGAATTCAGCGCGGCGTTGTTCAAGCAGGTCGGCGGCGTGCTCGAGAATCTTGGCGCGCGAGGCGGCAGGCAGGCGGTCCCAGGCCGGTTGCGCGGCGATGGCATTGTCCAGTGCCTGCTCCACGCTGGCGGCATCGGCCTGTTGCTTGGAGCCGAGCGTGACGCGACGGTCGCTCGGGTCCGTCACGGGCTGCTTGTCACCTTCGGGTTTGGCACCGGGAATCAGTGGCGTGGCGTCGCATGGCGGCATCGCCTTGGCGACGGCGTCGGCCAGCGTGCGCAGTTGATCGTCGTTTGCGAAATTGACACCCATGGAATTTTTCCGTTGTTCACCGTACAGAGCGACAGGCAGGGGAATGCGCGGATGCGGGATGATTTCGAACGCACGGACCGTTTCCACCGGATCGGCGACCAGTTCGGTAATCGGCAGATCTTCGTCGACGATACGGTTGACGAAGGACGTGTTCGCGCCGTTTTCCAGCAGTCGCCGCACCAGATACGGCAGCAGGTCCTCGTGGCTGCCAACCGGTGCGTAGACCCGGCACGGCACGTTCATGTTCCGCTCGCCGACGACTTCGTCGTACAGGTCTTCACCCATACCATGCAGGCGCTGGAATTCGAACGGGCGGCCTGCGGCCAGATGATGGATCGCGGCGATCGTATGCGCGTTGTGGGTGGCGAAAGCCGGATAGAACAGGTCGCCATGATCGAACAGGCGCCGGGCGCAGGCCAGGAAGGAAACATCGGTGCTGGGCTTGCGTGTGTATACCGGGTACCCGCGAAAACCGCCTTCCTGTGCGCGTTTGATTTCCGAATCCCAGTACGCGCCCTTGACCAGGCGCACGAAGTAGCGGCGGCCGGTTTGGCGCGCGTGTTCAGCCAGCCAGTCGATCATGAACGGCGCGCGTTTCTGATACGCCTGTACGGCCAGTCCGTATCCGTCCCAGTCTTGCAGCGAGGGGTCTTCGTGCACGGCCGCGATGACATCCAGCGACAGTTCCAGCCGGTCCGCTTCCTCGGCATCGACGGTCAGGCCAATACGGTTGGTCCTGGCCAGTTGCGCCAGTTCCAGCAGTTTCGGCGTCAGCTCCGCCAGGACGCGCTCGCGCTTGGCGACTTCGTAGCGCGGGTGCAGGGCGGAAAGCTTGATGGAGATGTTCGGTGAGTCGATCACGCTGATGTCGCGACTAGCGGCGCCCAGCGCGGCGATTGCGTCACGATACGCTTGCTGGTAGCGGTCTGCGTCGGGTTGCGTCAGTGCTGCTTCGCCAAGCATGTCAAAGGAATAGCGGTAGGCGCGGTTGGTTTTTTCCGCGGCGCGGTCCAGCGCTTCGCCGATGCTGCGTCCCATGACGAATTGGCGGCCCATGATGCGCATCGCCTGGCGCACTGCCAGGCGGATCATGGGTTCGCCGGCGCGGCCGATCAGGCGTTTCAGTGCGCCGGCGAAATTGCGCTGGGTCTCATCGGCCAGCGTGACCAGTTGGCCGGTAAGCATCAATCCCCAAGTGCCGGCATTGACCAGCACCGAATCGCTTTCGCCCAGATGCGCTTCCCAGTTCGCTTCGCCGAGTTTGTCGGAAATCAGCTTGTCGGTGGTGGTCTTGTCGGGAATACGCAGCAGCGCCTCGGCCACGCACATCAGCAGTACACCTTCTTCGCTGGACAGGTCGTACTCGCGCATGAACGATTCGACCGCGGATTGCTCATCGACCTTGGCGCGAACGCGTGCGACCAGTTCGGTGGCGCGGGCCAGGATCAGATCGCGTTCGGCTTCCGGCAGCGCCGCTTCGGTCAGCAGCTCGTTCACGGCCTCGGTTTCGTCACGGCTGTAGGCGGCGGTCAGGCGCGCGCGCGCGGCTTCGGGCGGGGCGGGAAGTTCGGGACTCAGGATGGTGTTCATCGATGAAAAGCCAGGACTTGCGGCCAGCGGCCCCTTCGGGGCGAGCATTCTAGCAGTCCTCCGCACCGCATGCCGATGGTTCGGCTCGGCGGGGTGCTTGCACGTCGGCAGCCGTGGATGGACATGGGTCGAGTCAGATTTGCGGCGCTGTGTACCAGTCTCGTGTCAGTCCGGTGCAACCGGCGATGGTCGTGCTTGCTCGTCGCTGGCGCAATTACTATCATCACTTCAGAGGTTGCGAATATGTCGGGTTTGGGATGACCACCGAAGTTTCGACTTCGGGCGGGACGGTTTCGGTGCTGGTGTTGCCGAATCGGTCGCTGTCGCGATCCGGCCTGTGGTGGTACTTGGCTTTGCAGAGTTTCGCCACGCTCGGGTTCGCGCTACTGGCGGCCCAAGGTGGCGTCGTGTTGGCACCGCCTATGGCCGTGCTGGAATTGGCCGTGGTAGTCTATTGTCTGCGGCACGTCTGGCATGATCGTGGACATGGACAGATCATTACTCTGACTTCGTCGCAGCTGGAAATCGGGGCAACATCCGGTGGCGTGCCTCCGGTGAGTTTCCATCCCTATTGGGTGCGTGTATGGCTGGAGCCGGCTCGCTGGCGGAACTGGCCGACGCGCTTGCTGGTTGGTTCGCACGGACGAGCGTTGGAAATCGGTAGCTTTCTGACCGATGAAGAGCGTCTTGCCCTGGCGAAAAATTTGAAGGGGTTGCTGGCGAAATCGCAGGCTCCCGGTGGAATTTCTTGAAGAACTCGATGCAAGGTGAAAACGAATGAAGGGTGCCGGGTTGATGCGTAGCAAACTGGGACTGGGCGTCGCGCTGGCGGCCTTTGCGAGCGCTGCGCACGCGCTGGCCAAGCCGTGGCAGCTGAACATGACGCCGGGTGTAACGCAGACGTCGCACGAGGTCTATACGCTGCACATGCTGGCGTTCTACGTGTGTTGCGGAATCGGCGTGATCGTGTTCGGCGCGATGATTTACGCGATGATCAAGTTTCGCAAATCCAAGGGCGCCGTTGCGGCGACCTGGACGCATAGCACCAAGGCCGAGATCGTCTGGACCGTCACGCCGATCCTGATCCTGATCGCGCTTGCCTTGCCCGCCACCAAGGTGCTGCTGAACATGCATGATGTGGGCGGCGCCAAGATGCAGATCAAGGTTACCGGTTATCAGTGGAAATGGGGTTACGACTACCTCAGCTTCGACGGCAAGCCCTATCACGTTCATTTCATCTCGCGCCTGGCCTCGAAAAGCGACAAGACGCGTGAGCTGAAGTCCGGTTTGAATCCATGGGCGGTCGAGGACGACGGACAACACACCTACCTGCTCGATGTCGATCATCCGCTGGTCGTGCCGACCGACACCAAGATCCAGTTCCTGATCACCGGCGCGGATGTGATTCACGCCTGGTGGGTGCCGCAACTTGGATGGAAGCAGGATGCAATCCCCGGCATCATCAATACCGACTGGACCCTGATTCACAAGCCTGGCACCTATCGCGGACAGTGTGCGGAGTTGTGCGGTCAGGATCACGGCTTCATGCCGATTGTGGTCAAGGCCGTGCCGATGGCGCAATTCAAGCAGTGGCTGGAGGCCAAGGAGACCGCCGCTGTCAGCGGCAAGGGCGAACTGCCCATCCCGACAACCGCCAGCGTAACCAACGCTGATTAACAGATCCGGACGTTTTCGACGAGGTTCATCATGGCTACCGATGCCGTACATCACGACGATCACCACGACCACAAGCCGCATGGCTTTATCCATCGTTGGGTGTTTTCGACCAACCACAAGGACATCGGTACGCTGTACCTGGTCTTCGCCTTCATCATGGCCTGTGTCGGCGCGGCGTTCTCCGGGGTAATCCGTACCGAACTGGCCGAACCCGGCTTGCAGTTCGTACAGCCGTATTTTTTCAATGAAATGACCACGATGCACGCGCTGGTCATGATCTTCGGTGCGATCATGCCTGGCTTCGTCGGCCTGGCCAACTGGATGATCCCGATGATGATCGGCGCGCCGGACATGGCGCTGCCGCGCATGAACAACTGGTCGTTCTGGATCCTGCCGTTCGCCTTCGCCATGTTGCTGTCGACGCTGTTCATGCCCGGTGGCGCGCCAGCAGGCGGCTGGACCATGTATCCGCCGTTGGCGATTCAGGGCGGTGACAGCATCGCGTTCCTGGTGTTCTCGGTACACCTGATGGGCATTTCCTCGATCATGGGCGCGATCAATATCATCGCCACGATTCTGAACATGCGCGCGCCGGGCGTGGATCTGCTCAAGATGCCGCTGTTCGTATGGACCTGGTTGATCACCGCATTCCTGCTGATCGCGGTCATGCCGGTGCTGGCCGGTGCGGTTACGATGCTGCTGACCGACAAGTATTTCGGCACGAGTTTCTTCAATGCGGCCGGTGGCGGCGATCCGGTCATGTTCCAGCACATTTTCTGGTTCTTCGGTCATCCCGAGGTCTACATCATGATCTTGCCGGCGTTCGGCATTGTCAGCGAGATCATTCCGACATTCAGCCGCAAGCCACTGTTCGGTTACACGGCCATGGTCTATGCCACGGCATCGATTGCGTTTTTATCGTTCATCGTCTGGGGCCACCACATGTTTACCGTCGGCATGCCGCTGGGCGGTGAGCTGTTCTTCATGTACTCGACGATGCTGATCGCGATTCCGACCGGCGTGAAGGTATTCAACTGGCTTTCGACCATGTGGGGTGGATCGCTGACGTTTGAGACGCCGATGCTTTGGGCGATCGCGTTCGTGATCCTGTTCACGATTGGCGGATTCTCCGGCGTGATGCTGGCGTTGACGCCGGCCGATTTCCAGTACCAGGACACGTATTTCGTCGTCGCGCATTTCCACTATGTGCTGGTGACCGGCGCGTTGTTCTCGATCATCGCGGCGATTTATTACTGGTGGCCGAAGTGGACCGGACGGATGTACAACGAGAAATGGTCCAAGTTCCATTTCTGGTGGAGCATCGTGTTCGTCAATGTGCTGTTTTTCCCGCAGCACTTCCTCGGGCTGGCCGGCATGCCGCGCCGCATCCCCGATTACAATGTGGCCTATGCGGACTGGAACCTGGTCAGCACCATTGGTGCCTATGGCATGTTCCTGACGCCGTTCATGTTCGCGTTCATCCTGTGGCATTCGAAGAAGCACGGCGCCAAGGCCGAGGCGCGTTCGTGGGAAGGCGCGCACGGGCTGGAGTGGACAGTGCCTTCGCCGGCGCCATTCCATACTTTCAGCACGCCGCCAGAAATTCATCCGGGTGATCTGGCGCACGGTGATATAACCCATTGAGATCATGACAGAGCAATCGGCCAACCATGATCCGGTACGCTGCCGCGCACGAGCGCGCCTGACGGCCTGGATCATCGGCGGGATCGCGATTGCGATCTACGTTTTGTTTTTCATCAAGCAGGGTATCTTGCGTTGATCCGGACAGGGTCGATGCCGGAGCCACAGAAGGTGTTGTCGTGCCGGTGTCATTCCGGCCGCAGAAAAATTGAGGTCCGCTAATGTCACAAGCACAAGACGCCTATTATGTTCCCCACGGCACGCACTGGCCGATACTGGGTTCGTTCGGCCTGTTGTTCACGATGGTCGGCGCCGGGATGTGGGTCAACGAGATCGAAATCGGCAAGTTCTCGATGGCGATCGGTATCGCCTGCCTGCTGGCGATGCTGTTCGGCTGGTTCCGTACCGTCATCGCCGAGTCGCTGGCCGGCACCTACAACAAGCAGGTGGATACCTCGTTCCGCATGGGCATGATGTGGTTCATCTTCTCCGAGGTGATGTTCTTCGCCGCGTTTTTCGGCGCCCTGTTCTACGTGCGCAATTATTCAGTACCGTGGATCGGGGGCGACGGCAACGGTGCGTTGACCAACTACTACCTGTGGAAGGGTTATGCGGCAAGCTGGCCGACCAATGGCCCGGGGAACATCGGCGGCGTGTTCGAGACCATGCCGCCCTGGGGCATTCCACTACTGAACACGCTGATTCTGCTGTCCTCCGGCGTTACCATTACCATTGCACATCATGCGTTGCGCGCCGGGCATCGCACCAAGCTGCTGGTCTGGCTTGGCGCCACGATCATCCTTGGTGTGATCTTCCTGAATTTACAGGGACACGAGTATTACGAGGCGTATACCAAGCTCAACATGACGCTGGGTTCGGGCATCTATGGTTCGACGTTCTTCATGTTGACCGGCTTCCACGGAATGCATGTGACCCTGGGCGCAATCATGCTCACCGTAATCTGGTTTCGTTGCCTGCGCGGTCATTTCACCAAGGATCACCACTTCGCGTTTGAGGCGGTGGCATGGTACTGGCACTTCGTCGACGTGGTCTGGCTGGGCCTGTTCCTGTTCGTCTACGTCCTGTAAGCACCGTCTCCAGGATCGGGTTTGCGGTTCGCGAATCCGGTCCCAACGCACGCAATTCCGGATTGAATGCGAGGCTGGCAGCTGCCTTTGGCCGCCGCCGAGCGGGCTTTCGCGCAACCGTGGCGTTACGCTTTCAACGGCCAATGCCGTGTGGATGAATGATGCCGGTCAGGATGCCTGCGATGATGAGCAGGATCAGCGTAACGGACAGACCGATACGCCAGGTCAGGGCTCTGACGGTCCGGTCGGTCTGGCCCTTGTCAGTGAGCATGTAATACAGGCCGGCACCGAGGTTGTAGATGATCACGACCATGAATGCGATGACGACAAATTTTGTAAGCATGGCCGTGAGTTCCCAAAGCAGCAGCACGCACCAGTATAACGCGACGTATCGATGAGCACGCGTCATTGGCAGCGTCCGACGGCCTTTGCCGTTCTCTTGACCGTCTTCGGCATCGTCGCGTTCATCGGGTTGGGTGTCTGGCAGCTCGATCGTGCTGCAGGCAAGGAACGTCTGCTCGCTCGTTACGCGGAAGTAGCCAGGCAAGCGCCGGTGCCGTTCGACAAGGTGCGTGGAATCACCGATGAGTTGCATTATCCGCATGTGCGCATCCACGGTCATTACCTTGCCGATCGCAGCTACTTGCTTGACGAACAGGCACACGGCGACCAGATCGGCGTGCACGTGATCGCGGTATTTGCCGGTGACAACGAAGATCAGCTGTTGCTGGTGGATCGCGGTTGGGTGCCGTGGAGACACGCACCGGGCACCACGCCGAAATATCCGCCGCTGACGTCCGCAAGCACCAGCCTGACCGGGATCTACGCGTCCTATCCGGGCACCGGCCTGCGCATCGGTGGCAACGCGCTGGCACGCGAGACGCAATGGCCGAAACTGACCTTGTACCTCGATCATGCCGATATCGCAGCCGATCTCGGCAAACCGGTATTCGCGCGAATGCTGCTGCTCGATCCCGATCCGCACAGCGGATTCGTGCGCGAATGGAAACCGAACGTGCTGCCGCCGCAACGGCATCAGGCTTATGCAGTGCAATGGTTCGGCTTCGCCATCGTCGCGCTGCTGATCTTCCTCAGCATGCACTGGAAAAAAGAACATAATGCACACGATGAATCCCAAGACGCGTAATCGCCTGGTTCTTGTCGCCTTGTTCGGCGTGTTCGCGCTGCCGTTGATCGTGGCCTGGACGCTCAGCGCAACGGGCTGGCGTCCAGGCAACATCCGTAGCAGCGGGACACTGGTGCAGCCGCCCCGCGATGTATCCAAAGTGCCGATCACGCTGCGCGATGGCAGCAAACTGGCGTGGCAGGATCCGCACTATCGCTGGACCTTGCTGGCCCTGCCCGGAAGCGAATGTGCCAGCGCCTGTCGCACGCACCTGGAAGGAGCGCTACGCATGCGCCTCACGCTCGGACAAAAGGCGGACCGTTTGCGCGTGGTCTACATCGGGCCGAATCTGCCGGAAGATTACCTGTCCACACGCAGCTACCTGCTGACCGGACACGACGATAGCGGCGCGCTGTCGAACGAGCGCGCAAAGGGTGCGGATCAGATGGCGCTGGCGCTGGTCGATCCGCGCGGCCTGCTGATGATGCATTACGCATCCGGCTATTCCGCACAGGGCTTGCGCAGCGACATCAAGAAGGTGCTGTATTGATGCTCGCGGTTGCCGCAAAACCCGCGCGTTGGCTTGCCGGCGTTGCTGCGGCCTTCGCCCTGTTGGTGGTCGTATTCGGATCGTTCGTGCGCTTGTCGAATGCCGGTTTGTCGTGTCCTGACTGGCCGACCTGTTACGGCCATATCACCTGGCCGCAGCAGACCCAGGCGATCAACAGGGCCGATGCCGCATTTCCGGGACGTCCGGTGCAGACGCACAAGGCCTGGCGCGAGCAGGTGCACCGCTTCCTGGCCGGCACGCTGGGCATGCTCGTTCTGGCTCTGGCTCTGAGCGCAACCTGGCGTACACGACGGCGCTTCACCGCCGTGCTGGTCGGCGTTGTGCTGATCGGAACGGGCATTCCGCTATACATGCATCAGAACTACGTGGCCTCGAGTCTGCTCGCCGGACTGGGCGAGATTATCTTGCTGCTTGGCGCGTCGTGCTGGCGCGCCGAAGGCTGGCGGCGCATCGCCGTGTTCACCCTGGCGGTCGTGTGTTTCCAGGCCCTGCTCGGCATGTGGACGGTAACCTGGTTGCTTAAACCGATCGTCGTATCGGCCCATCTGCTCGGCGGCATGACCACGTTCGCGCTGCTGGCATGGCTGGGTTGTCGGCTGATGCCTGGAATGTCCGACGCGCGCGCGGCGGCTTTACGAACGGCGGTGATCGTCGGAATCGTCGTGTTGGGTTGCCAGATTGCGCTAGGCGGCTGGACTTCATCGAACTATGCCGCACTGGCCTGCGGCACGGATTTTCCGACCTGTCTGGGTCATTGGTGGCCGTCGGTCGATTTCCATCAGGGCTTTATCCTGTGGCGCGGTATCGGCGTCGATTACGAGGGCGGTATCCTCGATATGCCGGCACGCAGCGCGATCCAGATGGCGCACCGTCTCGGCGCACTGATCGTGTTCTGCTATCTGGCCTGGCTGGCATTACGGACGATGCGATCCGGGCTGCGCAAGCATGGCGTGGCGTTGGCCTGCCTGCTGGTGCTGCAAGTATTGCTGGGTATCGGCAACGTCAAACTTGGACTGCCGCTGCCGGTCGCGGTCGCGCACAATGCCGGTGCGGCCTTGCTGCTTTTTGCCCTGGTTGCCTTGCTGGCGCGCAGCCAGCCGCCGCCGGAGTCGATCGCGTAGGTTGCCCCATGTCCACTCTGGCTCGAGAATATTTTGAACTGACCAAGCCGCGTGTCGTCGCGTTGCTGGTGTTTACCGCGGTTATCGGCATGTTTCTGGCCGTTCCGGGCATGGTGCCGCTGCAACCGCTCATTGCCGGGACGCTGGGCATCTGGTTGGCCGCTGCCTCGGCCGCAGCGATCAATCATCTGGTCGATCAGCAGATCGACCGGATCATGTTGCGCACCGCGCACCGGCCACTGGCCACCGGTTCATTGACGCCGCGTCAGGTGCTGGTATTCGCCAGCGTGCTGGGCGTCATCTCGATGGCGATCCTGGTTTTTCTGGTCAACTGGTTGACGGCGGTGTTGACGTTTGCCTCGCTGATCGGTTACGCGATCGTGTATACCGCCTGGTTGAAGCGGGCGACGCCGCAGAACATCGTCATCGGCGGCATCGCCGGCGCCGCGCCGCCGTTGCTGGGCTGGACCGCCGTGACCGGACAGGTTCACGCCTATGCGCTGTTGCTGGTCCTGATCATCTTCGTGTGGACGCCGCCGCATTTCTGGGCGCTGGCGATCTTTCGCATGGAAGATTATTCGCGCGCGAAAGTGCCGATGTTGCCGGTCACGCACGGCGCGAAGTTCACGCGCTGGCACGTGCTGTTCTACACGATATTGCTGCTGCCGGTAACGATGCTGCCATATCTGACCGGCATGTTCGGCCTGTTCTATCTGGGTGGGGCACTGGTGCTGGGTGGCGGATTTCTTTATTACGCCATCGTCTTGCTGAATCCGCCGAACGAACGCTTTGCGATGAAGGTGTTCAACTACTCGATCATCTATCTGATGTTCCTGTTTGCGTTCATGCTGGTGGATCACTGGTTGCCGAAATCGATCCTCGAATCGGGCCTGAGCTTCCAGCTGGTGCGCTGAGGCGGGGATAGATGCGCATGAAAGGTCAGTCCAGCCACAGCCGGGGCAAGACCTGATGGGTTTGTTGAGATGGCTGGAACCCTGGGAGTTCTCCATTACCGCGACGCTGGTGTTCGCCATCGGCGCGCTTTGGTATTTACGCGGTTGCCGCAAGCGCCGCGTGCCGTGGAACTGGCAGTTGTCGTTCTGGATCGGCTGGGCAGTGTTGTATATCGGCTTGCATACGCATCTGGATTACTACGCCGAACATGAATTCTTCATCCATCGGCTACAGCATCTGGGCCTGCATCATCTGGGCCCGTTCCTGATTGCGCTGGCCTATCCCGGCCCGGCCCTGCGCGCGGCCATTCCGTTGCGTTGGCGCACACGCTGGCTGCTCCCGTTGCTCCGCAGCACGCCGATTCGCTGGATTTTCAAGGTTCTGTTCAACCCGCTGGTTGCGGCCGTGATGTTCGTCGGCCTGATCTATCTGTGGCTGGTGCCGTCGATTCATTTCGACGCCATGCTGGATTGGCGCCTGTATCGCCTGATGAACTGGAGCATGGCGGTCGACGGCTTGATCTTCTGGTGGCTGATCCTGGATCCGCGGCCGCGTCCACCGGCCCGGCTGGCGCCCGGCATGCGCATACTGGTGGCTTTGGCCGTGATCCTTCCGCAGATCCTGATCGGTGCATTCATCACCTTCACGCACATGGAACTGTATCCGATCTATGCCGTATGCGGCCGCGCGTTCGGCGGCATTTCAGCGGCGACCGATCAGTATCTGGGCGGGCTGATCCTGTGGATTCCCAGCTCCATGATGAGCGTGATCGCGGCCCTGCTCGCCTTCCATCATTGGGTTCAGTTGTCCTCGCGCGGACGCTTGCGGCGCCTGCGGTCGGAGCGGCGAAACAAGGGCAAATCGATTACCGTCGACGATTAGCCGGAAGCGTTGGCCGGCCGCACCGGGAATTCGACGGTCTGACTGCTGCCATCGGAAAAATGCAGCACGATGTTCAACTTGTCGCCCGGTTTGATCACGTGTTTGGCACGCATCAGCATCAGGTGATAACCGCCCGGCGCCAGGCTGACGTGCCCGTGTGCCGGGATGGTGATGCTGGAGACCATCTTCATGTGCGACATGCCATTCTCATGAAAGGAACGGTGCAGCATCACCTTGGCGTAGGCGTCGCAGCCGGCAGCGGTCAGTGCGATGGCCTTGTCGCCAGGATTGAAGATCGTCGCGTAGCCGGCGGCGGGCAGGTCGCCGGGCAGCCAGCGAATCCAGGGCTTGCCGACCTTCGGTGCGGCGATGGCGGCATTTGCCATGCTCAACAAGAGCAGGGCGACCAAGGCCGGTAGTCGTTTCATCCGGATATCCTCAACAGTTCCTTCAGATCATGCGTGATCACGTCGACGGAGTCGGCGGAAGTGGCCAGCAGTCGCGCGTGGCCTTCGGGGCCGAAGATGTAGATGCCGGAGCTGTGGCTGACGTCGTAACTGCCATCCGGTTTGGGAGCCTCACGGTTGTAAGCGACGCGATAGCGCTTGGCAAGGTCCTCGATCTGGTCCGGCGTGCCGGTCAAGCCGGTAACGTGCGAATCGAATGCGTGCACGTACTTGTGCAGCACCTGCGGCGTATCACGCGCAGGGTCCACGCTGACGAACAGGATATGCACGCGGTCGGCGTCCGCGCCCAGACGCTGCATGACCACGTGCAGATGCGTCAACGTCAGCGGGCAAACATCGGGGCAGTGCGTGTAGCCGAAGTACATCAGGTCGATCTTGCCCCTGAAATTCGCGGCGGTGACCGGCTTGCCGTTGTCGTTGGTCAGGTTGAAGCTCAGGTCCGGCAGGTGGCCCTTGACGTTGCTGAGTTTCCACTGCGGTTGCGGGTGTCCGCAGGAGGCCAGTGCGAGTGCTGCAACGATGAGGGTGAACAGGAACGGGATCGAACGGCGCATGATGCTCTGCTTGGCTGGGGCGATCGTCGTGTGACGTGCGAACGCGAGGGGTAACCTGACAAGGATAACGCACACGGCCACGCAGTCGAAACCGCACATCGGGCGTAGTCCACCATTTATACTGAGGCAAAGCCGGGGAGTCGCCATGTCCACGATTTACGATTTCAGCGCCACCACGATCGACGGGGACGAGCAGAAACTGTCCGCCTACCGCGACAAGACGTTGCTGGTCGTGAATGTGGCAAGCCGGTGCGGCTTCACGCCGCAATATGCCGGGCTGCAAGTCCTGTACGAGAAATATCGGGAGCGCGGTCTGGTCGTGCTCGGTTTCCCCTGCGATCAGTTCGGACATCAGGAACCGGGCGACGAGGCGCAGATCAGGGAATTCTGCTCGCTGACCTACGAAGTCAAGTTTCCGATGTTTGCCAAGATCGAGGTCAACGGCGACAACGCCCATTCGCTGTACCGCTTTTTGAAGCAGTCGGCCAAGGGCGTGCTGGGAAGCGAATCAATCAAGTGGAACTTCACCAAGTTCCTGATCGACAAGCATGGCCGGGTGCTGACGCGCTATGCGCCGACGGATACGCCGGAAAAGATCGAAAGGGATATTGTGGAGTTGCTCTGAAGTCCGGGCGACGCGCCCGCAGGCCACGAAGCGAACTCAGCGCCGGCCGCGGCGCGATCGCCGTTCCGAGTGCAGGCCGACCCGGATCATGGCGCCGTCCTGCGACGATCCATCCAGGGCGGCGATGGCATTGCGCGCCTCATGGCCTTCCATCTTCAGCTCTGCAAATCCCTTGCATTCGCCGCTGAACAGGTCCTTGGCCATGCGCAGACCAAATACCCGGCCGTGTGCGGTAAACAGCTCCTGCAGTGACGATTCGGTCATGGACCGCGGCAGGCCGCGGATATCGATAGTCAGCATCTTGTTCCTCCTGGCGAACGGCGTGCACGTGTGGCCGGCGTGATGCGGCATCGTGGCACGATGAGAGGTGGATGGCGCGCGGTCGCGCGCGCGGGTCCGATATGTGTATTCCGGGCCCCGCGTTGGTCAGAGCATCACAAGAATCGTGCGGACACATGAGGTGCCCGCACGATTGCACAGCAAAAAGCGCTCAGGCGGCGCTGACGTTCTCGGCCTGCAGGCCTTTCTGGCCCTGGGTGACGTCAAAGCTCACGCGCTGGCCTTCCTGAAGGGTGCGGAAGCCCGAGCCGGTGATGGCGCGGAAATGTACGAATACATCCGGGCCGCTTTCGCGGGTGATGAAACCGAAGCCCTTGGCATCGTTGAACCACTTTACAGTGCCGATCTGACGATCCGACATGATTTACTCCTGAAACATTAAATGGGTGAAACGGCACGTCGAAACGACGAGCCGGTGTACTGGTGTGCAAGGGAAATGCGGGAAGGAAACGACGGAGCGGATCGGAGGATCAGCGGCATCGGCTCACACTACTGCAGTGAGCCCAGCAGACACAGTAGCTCCAGTATACTGGACTAATTGCCCGCGTGCGACGAACTTTTGAAGTTTTTGATGACTGACACAGTCTACGATGCCATCCTGATCGGCGCCGGCCACAATGGGCTGGTCTGTGCGGCGTATCTGGCCCGGGCCGGATACAAGGTGGCCGTGCTGGAACGCCGCGAGGTGGTCGGCGGCGCCGCGGTCACCGAGGAATTCCATCCGGGCTTCCGCAATTCGGTGGCCGCGTACACCGTGTCGTTGCTGCAGCCCGAAGTCATCGCCGACCTGAAACTGCACGATCATGGCCTGCGCATCGTGCAACGCAGGGCCAACAATTTCCTGCCGTTACCCAACGGCGACTACCTGCTGACCGGGCTCGGGCGCACGCGTGAGCAGGTGCAGAAATTCTCGGCCCACGATGCGCAAAATCTCGATGAATACGACCGTCGGCTCGAAGCCATCGCCGACGTGTTGCGCGCCCTGGCGTTGCAGCCGCCGCCGAACGTCAGCGACGGCAGCTGGCTGAAGGCGCTACCGGAGCTGCTGCGTGCCGGACGCGTCGGCGCACGCCTGAAAAAGCTCGATGCGACCCTGCGCACCGATCTGCTGGATCTGTTCGCGATTTCCGCCGGCGAATATCTCGACCGCTTCTTCGACAGCGATCCGATCAAGGCCGTGTTCGGCTTCGACGGCGTGGTCGGCAATTACGCCAGCCCGTATTCGCCGGGTAGTGCCTATGTTCTGTTGCATCACGTGTTCGGCGAGGTCAACGGCGTGAAGGGCGCCTGGGGCCATGCCATCGGCGGCATGGGTGCGATCACCCAGGCGATGGCGAAATCCGCTGCCGCATCCGGTGCGGACATCCGCATTTCCAGCGGCGTGCGTGAAGTGATCGTCGATGGCGGGCGCGCGGTCGGCGTCGTGACGGAAAAGGGCGAGACGCTGCGCGCAAAAGCGGTCGTCGCCAACGTCAACCCGAAACTGCTGTACGAGCGCCTGCTGGATCCGTCGCTGCTTCCGGCCGCGGTGCGCGAGCGCATGGCCAACTGGCGTTGCGGTTCGGGCACATTCCGCATGAACGTGGCGCTGTCGCAACTGCCGCGATTCAGCGCGCTGCCCGAACAGGGCGACCATCTGACCGCCGGCATCATCATGGCGCCGAGCCTGGATTACATGGACCGCGCTTATCGCGACGCGCGCGATCACGGCTGGTCGCGCGAACCCATCGTCGAGATGCTGATTCCGTCGACGCTGGATGTGTCGCTGGCGCCGCCGGGGCAGCACGTCGCCAGCCTGTTCTGCCAGCATGTCGCGCCGACCTTGCCCGACGGCAAATCCTGGGATGATCATCGCGAGGAAGTGGCCGACCTGATGATCGCCACGGTCGATCGTTTCGCGCCGGGTTTTGCGGCGTCCGTGCTGGGCCGGCAGATCAAGTCGCCGCTGGATCTGGAGCGCGACTTCGGCCTGATTGGCGGCGATATTTTCCATGGCGCGTTGAGCCTGAACCAGTTGTTCAGTGCACGGCCGATGCTGGGCTACGCCGATTATCGCGGCGCCTTGCCGGGGCTTTATCTGTGCGGCGCGGGCACGCATCCGGGCGGCGGCGTAACCGGTGCGCCGGGACACAACGCCGCACGCGTCATTGCGAGGGACCTGTGCCGCGGCCGATAATCGGGTTATCACGCAAGGGGGCAACGATGACGACTGATGCGATTGCAACGCCCGTGAGGGCGTCGAAGTGGCATGTGCTGGTCGCCAGCATGGCCGGAACGACGATCGAATTCTTCGATTTCTACATTTACGCCACGGCCGCGGTGCTGGTATTCCCGAAACTGTTCTTCTCGGCGAGCAGCCCGACCTCGGCCATCCTCGAATCGTTCGCAACCTTCGCCCTGGCGTTTTTCGCGCGGCCCGTCGGCTCGGCCCTGTTCGGCCATTTTGGCGATCGCATCGGGCGCAAGGCGACCCTGGTCGCGGCGTTGCTGACCATGGGCATATCCACGGTCGCCATCGGTCTGCTGCCGACCTACGAGACCATCGGCGTTGTCGCGCCGCTGCTGCTGTGCCTGTGCCGGCTGGGACAAGGCCTCGGCCTCGGCGGCGAATGGGGCGGCGCGGTATTGCTGGCCATCGAGAATGCGCCGCCCGGCAAGCGCGCCTGGTACGGCATGTTCCCGCAACTCGGTGCGCCATTCGGTTTCATCTGTTCGAGCGGTATCTTCCTGCTGCTCAGCAAGACGCTCAACGACGCGCAGTTCTTCGCGTTCGGGTGGCGAATTCCGTTTCTGCTCAGCGCACTGCTGGTAGCCGTAGGCTTGTACGTGCGCTTGCGCTTGAGCGAAACGCCGGAGTTCGCGCAAGCGATGGAACGCGAGACGCCCGTGCGTGTACCGATGGCGCAGGTAGTCAAACGCCACTCAATGGCGCTGCTGCTTGGCATGACGGCGTGCCTGGCGACATTCCTGTTGTTCTATCTGATCACGGTATTCACGCTCAGCTGGGGCACGACGGTGCTGCACTACCCGCGCGGCGAATTCCTGATCCTGCAGATTCTGGCCATGGGATTCTTCGCGCTCGGCATTCCCCTGTCGGCGATTGCCGCCGGCAAGTATGGTGCGCGGCGCATGTTGATTGCCGCGACCGTGGCGATTCTGGTTTACGGCCTGGGTTTCGGCGCGCTGTTCGTGGCCGGTGAATTCGGTACGGTGTTGTTCCTGCTCGGGTTCGGCCTGTTCCTGATGGGTCTGACCTACGGCCCGCTCGGCACGGCCATGGCGGGCCTGTTTCCAATCACCGTGCGCTACACGGGCGCCTCGGTTGCCTTCAATCTGGCCGGCATCGTCGGCGCCTCGATGGCGCCGTACATCGCTACCTGGCTGGCGCGCAACCACGGCATCGAATACGTCGGTTATTACCTGTCCGCTATTGCCTTGCTGACCTTGCTCGCCCTGCTGGCCATGCGCGACGGCGACGAGCAGCGCTGAAACGGGTTCGTCTTAACCGCGCCGGTCCAGATGGGCGTGGCGCGCGGCGACATCGGCCAGCGCCGACCAGTCCAGGTCGCCCTCGCCGTTGGCCAGTGCGTCGAGGAAACCGTCGCGCAGCACATTCGCCAGCGGCAGCGGCACGCGCGCGTCGTTGGCTGCGTCCAGCGTCAGGCCGGCATCCTTGTAGCCGAGCCGCAGACTGAAGCCGGGTGGCGAGAATTTGCGCTCCGCGATCAGGCCGCCATAGGTCTTGTACACGGGCGCGGCGAACAGCGTATTGATCAGCACATCGAGGAAATCGCGTGCCTCGATACCGTAGGCCCGCGTCAGCGCTGTGGCTTCGGCCATGGTCTCGATCGCGGCCGCGATCATGAAATTGCCGGCAATCTTGACGACGTTGGCGCGTTCCGGCGCGGCACCCAGCGGCCACACACTTTGGCCAAGGGCTTTGAGCAAGCCGTGCACGCGCTCCAAATCCGCCGGTTGACCGGCTGCCAGCACATGCAGCTTGCCGGCTGCCGCGGCATCCGGGCGACCGAACACCGGGGCGGCCACGTAGCCGACGCCGCGTTCGGCGTGCAGCGCGGCCAGTTTCCGGGCCAGTTCGACCGAAATCGTTGCGTGATTGACGTGCACGCTGCCGCGAGCCAGAGCGTCGAGCACGCCGCCGTTGAGCAGCACCGCGCGGAGCGCCTTGTCGTCAGCGAGCATTGTGTGCAGCGCTTCGCAGTCTGCGGCCGCGGCCGCAGATGGCGCGGCTTTCGCGCCGGCGTCGACCAGTTCGTCAATGGCCGGCTGGGAGCGATTCCAGACCGTTACCTCGTGGCCGGCATCGACCAGCAGCCTGGCCATGCCCTTGCCCATGGAGCCGAGTCCGATAAATCCGATTTTCATTTCGCTACTCCTATCAGTCTTGTTTCATTCACCCTGTTTCGGCTCTCCGAGCGTTAAACGAGAGCCGGGCCTGCCGGCATGAAGCGCTTTGAGTTCTTGCTTTTCCTGCTCGTCCAGCGCTCCCTCGCGTTTCTTGGTCAACAGATCGTCGAGCCGCTGCTGGCCGGTTTGCCGGTCGAGTTGGATCAGTGCGTCCAGAAACTCGGCACGTTGTGCCTCGACATCGCCGGGAAACTCCATCACCGAGAGTTTCTGCAACGCGCGCACTTCCTCGCGCTCGCGAAAGTGCTCGAGCACGCCGGCACAGCTCAAGTCCGGGTGCGAGCGGCACAAGCCGATCAGTTCGACCAGCAAGGGGATGCCCGGTTGGCGCAGTGTCGAGAACAGGTACGGCGGTTCGATTGCCGTAGCGAAATCCGGATGCTGCACAAGCAGGGCGACGACCGTGCGTACCAGGGTGCGCTGCGCCGGTTTGTTGCCGCGCGAGGCTCCCGCCGCAGCCGGTGTGTTGACGTGGATACGTACGTTGGCGAGCCGATCCAGTTCGCCGAGCATCAGGTCGCGGAACGCACCATCGGGAATACGCCCGAGCATCGGTCGAGCGCGTTCGGCGAGGCGGGCCTTGCCGTCGATGCTGGCAAGGTTCACGTCGTTGCCCAGTTCGGCGAAAAAGAATTCGCTCAGCGGCGTGGCCGATTTCAGGCGCTGCTCGAAACCTTCTCCGCCTTCGCTGCGAACGATCGAATCCGGATCCTCGCCCTCGGGCAGGAACAGGAAAAACGCCTGTCGACCGTCGCGCATGCGCGGCAGTACCGACTCGACCGCGCGCCATGCGGCCTGGCGTCCGGCGCGGTCGCCGTCGAAGCAGAAATAAACGTCCGGGCTTTGCCGGAACAGCAATTCGGCATGGTCGCTGGTCGTGGCCGTGCCGAGCGTGGCCACGGCCTGGGTGATGCCGTGCTGGAACAGGGCAATCACGTCCATGTAGCCCTCGACCACGATCAGCCGAGGTATCTTCGAATGCGCCTGGCGCACTTGCCACAAGGCGAACAGCTCGCGGCCCTTGTGGAACAAGGGAGTCTCGGGAGAGTTCAGGTATTTGGGCGAATCCTCGGAACTGAGCACGCGCCCACCGAAGGCAATCACGCGTCCGCGCCGATCCTGTATCGGGAATATCACGCGCTTGCGGAAGCGGTCGTACTTGTTGCCGCGCTCGCCGCTGCTGAGCATGCCGGCCTTTTCGAGCAGGGCGAGCCGCTGCGCATTCGTGCCGAGCGCGGATTTCAGCCCGTCCCAGGCATCCGGCGCGTAGCCCAGGCGGAAGCGGGCGATGGTGTCGCCGTCGAGTCCGCGCGCGGCAAAATATTCGCGTGCGGCCTCGTTGCCGGTAAGTTGGCGCTGGTAGAAGCCGGCCGCCGAATCCAGCAAGGCATACAGATCCGTCGATTCGGCCTGCGGGGTGCGCGGCCCAGCACCTTCGTGGGGCACTTTCAGGCCGACGCGCTGGGCCAGTTCTTCGACCGCATCGACGAATTCCAGCCGGTCGTAGTCCATCAGGAACTTGATCGCGCTGCCGTGCGCGCCACAGCCGAAGCAGTGATAGAACTGCTTGGTCGGGCTGACTGTGAACGACGGCGAACGCTCGTCGTGGAACGGACAGCGCGCACTCCAGTCGCGACCGGACTTTTTCAGCGGCACGCGATGCTCGATCACCTCGACGATATCGACGCGAGCGAGCAGTTCATCGATGAATTTTTCGGGAATGCGTCCGGCCATCTTTGTTTTCGCATTTCGGCCTGGCTTGATGTTCGGGGCCGTTGTTCTGCCGACATACTAGCCGGTATGCCGCCACTGTCGCAGCCCGGGCGATTCCGGACTGCGGCAGGGTGAACCTTGCGCGATATCGATGGATATCGGGGTTACCGGAGACCTCAATCGCGGAAGTAGCGATCACGCCATACGCCATCGAATCGGCCCGTTTGCGTACAGCAATTCCTTGAACCTACGGGTAGAGCCGCATGGGCACGGATCGTTGCGCCCGAGCTCTTCTTGAAGGTGTTTGTCGCCGCGGACCATCGGCTTGCCGCATTTGACCCGGATTTCGGACGGGAAACCCTTACGCCTGTTGCTGGTGATCTCGAAAGCTATGCGAAACTGCGTGGAACTGATCCTTGCGTTTCATGGCACATCTGCCGTGATGCCTCGTTTGAGGCGGAATCAGCCCATCGCCGCCAGCGCGGCCTTGATCTTTTGCGAGACCTTGCCCGTGTCGGCCCGGCCGGTGACCTTGGGCTTTATCGCACCCATGACCTTGCCCATGTCCTTGATGCCGCCGGCACCGGCTTCGGTGATGGCCGCGGCGATGGCGGCGTCGATTTCGGCCTCGGAAAGCTGCGCGGGCATGTATTGCTGAATCACGCCGATCTCGTATTTTTCCTGATCGGCCAGATCGTTGCGGTTGGCCGCCTCGTACTGCGTGACGGAATCGCGTCGCTGCTTGAGCATTTTCTCGAGCACGGCCAGGACCTGGTCGTCGTCGAGTTCGATGCGTTCGTCGACTTCGCGCTGCTTGATCGCGGCGTTGATCAGGCGGATCACGCCCAGACGCTGCTTGTCGCCGCCTTTCAGCGCGCTTTTCATGTGTTCGACGAGTTGTTGCTTCAGGGGCATGGCGAAGGCTCTCCGCAAAAACAAAAAGCCGGCGACGCTTGCGCGCGGCCGGCCTTGAGAAACGCGATTGCGCCGGATCAGTACAGGCGCTTGCGCTTGGTCACGTCGCGCGAAACGCGGCGCAGGTGGCGTTTGACCGCCGCCGCTGCCTTGCGCTTGCGCTCCTGGGTCGGCTTTTCGTAATACTCGCGCTTGCGAGTTTCGGCCAGCACGCCGGCTTTTTCGCAGGTACGCTTGAACCGGCGCAGGGCGAACTCGAACGGCTCGTTTTCGCGCACTTTGACGTTGGGCATGTTGACTCCGCTGTTAGACTCAAGACCCGAATAATCGGGCAAGCCGCATATTTTACCGTGCCTGAAGATCAGAATGCAAAGCCCGGGCCCGTGCTCGGCATAGAGACTTCCTGCGACGAAACCGGCGTAGCCGTGTTCGAGCCGCAACGCGGGTTGCTGGCGCACTCGTTGTACAGTCAGGTGCGCCTGCACGCCGACTACGGCGGCGTGGTGCCGGAGCTGGCCAGCCGAGATCACGTTCGCAAACTGCTGCCGCTGATCCGGCGCACCCTGGCCGAGGCTGGCATGACGACGCGTGACCTGGGCGGCGTGGCCTATACGGCCGGGCCGGGCCTGGTCGGCGCGCTGCTGGTTGGCGCCTCGTGTGGGCGGGCTCTGGCCTGGGCGCTGGAAGTCCCGGCCATCGGCGTGCATCACATGGAAGGGCACCTGCTGGCGCCGCTGCTGGAAGCCGACCCGCCGCAGCCGCCGTTTGTGGCGTTGCTGGTTTCCGGCGGTCATTCGATGCTGGTCGAGGTGGAGGGTATCGGCAGCTACCGGCTGCTCGGCGACACCCTGGACGACGCGGCCGGCGAGGCTTTCGACAAGACCGCCAAGTTGATGGGGCTGCCATATCCGGGTGGACCGGCGTTGGCCAAGCTGGCGGAGTCCGGTCGTGCCGATCGCTTCCGCTTCGCCCGGCCGATGACCGATCGGCCCGGCCTGGATTTCAGTTTCAGCGGGCTCAAGACACAGGTGCTGCTGGCCTATCAGGCGCATGCTGACGAGCCCGATGTCGCCGCCGACATCGCGCGCGGGTTCGAGGACGCAATCGTCGAAACGCTGCTGATCAAGTGCCGCCGCGCTTTGCAGGCGAGCGGTTGCGAGCGGCTGGTGATCGCCGGTGGCGTCGGCGCCAATCGCAAGTTGCGCGCAATGCTGGCTGAAGCGGGCGAACGCGAGGGTTTCCGAACCTATTTTCCGCGCCTGGAGTTCTGCACCGACAACGGTGCGATGATCGCGCTGGCTGGTGCCCTGCGTTTGCAGGCCGGGCTGCAGGACGGGTTGGAAATCCGCGTCGCGCCGCGCTGGGACCTGCAAAGCCTCGCGGCCGTGTAAGCTGTTGCGCTTTGGTCAGGCTGCGTCCCCGAAAACGTCATGGACATCGTATTCATCGAAGACCTGCGCATCGAGACCGTCATCGGCATCTATGACTGGGAGCGCAACCTGCGCCAGACCGTGACGATCGACCTGGAGATGGCGTTTGACAACACCAAGCCGGCGGCCAGCGATCGTATCGAAGACACGCTGGATTACAAGAAAGTGGCAAAGCGCCTGATTGCGTTCGTCGAATCGGCGCAGTTCGAGCTGGTGGAAACCCTGGCCGAGCGTTGCGCGCAGATCGTGCGGACCGAATTCGAGGTGCCGTGGCTGCGCCTGAAGTTGTCCAAGCCCGGGGCCGTGACCGGTTCCAAGGCGGTCGGTGTCGTGATCGAGCGCGGCATCAAGCCGGAATCGTGACGCGCGCGTATCTCAGCCTCGGCTCGAACATCGAGCCGGAAAAACATCTTCGCGCCGCGTTGTCGGCCTTGCGCGAGCGTTTCGGCGAGATTGTCGAATCGCCTGCTTATCGCTTTGCCGCCGTCGGTTTCGACGGGCCGGAATTCGTCAATCTGGCTGTTGCCATCGACACCGATCTCGAGCCGGGCGCATTGAACGATTGGCTGCACGCACTGGAGGATCGTCACGGCCGTCGCCGCGACGTGCCGCGCTATTCCAGTCGCATGCTGGATATCGACATCGTGCTGTTCGGTGATCGCGTCATTTCCGGAGACGGCCATCTGCAAGTGCCGCGTCGCGAACTGGCGCATGCCTTCGTGCTGCAGCCGCTGGCCGATATCGCCGCGGACGTCAGGCATCCGGTATCCGGCCGGCGCATCGCCGACCTGTGGCAGACCTGCGCGGAGACCGCGGGAATGCCGGTGGTGTTGTAACCCGGCTCAGATGCCCAGCGCGCGTCCACCGTCAACCTTGATGACCTGGCCGGTCGTGAACGTGGCTTCGGAGAGCAGAAAGCGGACGGCGGCGGCAAGTTCCTGCGGTGTGCCGCAACGGCGCAGCGGCGTGCGGGCGATCAACTCGTCGCGATTGGCATACTCTTCCTTGCCGCTTTCCGGCCACAGGATTGCGCCGGGTGCCACCGCGTTGACCCGAATTTCCGGACCCAGCTCGCGTGCCAAGGCCCGGGTCATGGCGACCAGCGCCGCCTTGGCCATGCAGTACATGCTGTAACCGGCCAGCGGACGTTCGGCATAGATATCGACCAGATTGACGATGCCGCCACGCGACTGCTTCAGGTACTCCGCGGCCGCCTGCGCCAGAAAAAATGGCGCCTGTGCGTTGCTGGCGAACAACGCCTGCCATTGCGCCGGGGTGGCGGTCCCGACCGGCGTTGGATAGAACGTGGAGGCGTTGTTGACCAGGGCATCGAGTCGGCCGTACCTGGCGACGCAGGTTTCGACGATATCCGGTACCTTGTCGATCTGTTCCAGATTAGCGGCAATGGCCAGCGTGCTGGCAGGGCGCAACGTTTCCAGTTCCGCGCACAGTGCATCCATTTCCGCGCGCGAATGGCGATAATGCAGGGCCAGATCGTATCCGTCCGCATGCAGGCTGCGTGCGATTTGCGCGCCGATTCGCCGGGCAGCGCCGGTAATCAGGGCTACGGGGCGGGCTTGCGTCGCTTCGTTCATACGGGGATTGCAACGGAAATGGCGGTAAATATCCAGTGTTCTTCATCGAAAAGTCGCGCAATGTGTCGCGCCGAGACGGGGCTGCGAGACCCGGCGCAAGGAGGAGGCGTGGTGGGGCCGGGGGACGACGAGCAACGCGGTATCGCGGCCTTGGAACGAGCGAAAGTTGATGCGCCTGTCGATTCAGGGCACAGGTATGCGGGCTGATTTGCCCAAACCGGGCACGGACGAAAGTGCGCATGGCGAACGCGTCGCAGCGTTGATCGGTAAAGAAATTCGTGCGGCTGGCGGCCTGCTCGGTTTCGACCGATTCATGGAACTGGCGCTGTATGCGCCGGGCCTCGGTTACTACAGCGCCGGCAGCGCCAAGTTCGGGACAGCTGGCGATTTTGTCACCGCGCCGGAACTGGGTTTCGTCTTTGCGCGTTGCCTGGCGCGTGCGCTGGCGCCGGTATTGCGCGAGACCGACGGCGACATCGTCGAACTGGGACCGGGCAGCGGTGCGCTGGCAGCAGAAATGCTCGCTGAACTGGAACGCCTGCACGCATTGCCGCGGCGTTATCGTCTGCTCGAACGCAGCGCCGACTTGCGCCAGCGACAGCGAGAGCGGCTGGAGCAGGCGGTTCCGCATCTTGTCGACCGAGCCGATTGGCTGGACGCACCGCCGGCGGATGCTTGGCGGGGCTGCCTGATCGCCAATGAAGTGGTCGATGCATTGCCGGTGCGCCTGTTCGCCTGGAGTCACGCCGGGCTGATGGAGCGTTGTGTGCGAACCAATGACGAAGGCAACTTTGCCTGGACCGAGCGAGAGGTCGACAGTGAATTCATCGAAGCGGTGGAACATGCCGTCGGTGATTTGTCGAACCTGCCCCGCCCGTATCGATCTGAAGTCTGCACCATGCTGGGCCCTTGGTTCGCCACGGTTATCGCCGGCCTGGAGCGCGGAACCGCATGGTTCTGCGACTACGGCTACTCACGTGCGCAATACTATGCCCCCGAACGTCGTGACGGCACGCTGCGGTGCCACTGGCGCCAGCGCGCGCATGCTGATCCCTTGATCCTGACCGGATTGCAGGACATCACCGCGCATGTGAATTTGGATGCGTTGATCGAAGCCGCGAATGCAGCCGGTTTCAACTGCATCGAAGATGCCAGTCAGGCGCAATTCCTGATCGGCAACGGGCTGGATGAGGTTTTCGCGCAGGCTTACGAGCAAGCGGCTGACGAGCCCGGGCGCTACCGGCTTGCGCAGGAGGTCAAACGCCTGACCCTGCCCGGGCAGATGGGCGATGCGTTTCGTGCCCTCACATTACGGCGTGGGCCTGATCGAAAAAATTGATCCGCGAAATTACAGTTTCCGCGACCTGGTTTATGTTTGCGCAAACGGTTTGCCGGATAGAATCCGGCACGGAACCTTTGTTGCCGCCAGGGATAATGACATGTTGCTCGCCCGCACTTGCTGCGCAGTCGCTTGCACGATTCAATGACCAAACGCTTTTGGACGGATAACCCGCTGTTGTTTCGTTCACGGGTCCGTTCCTCGTTGCTGGCGCTCATGGTCGCCGTGGCGTGCGCGTTGCCCGGGTTGTGCCTGATCGCCAGCTTGCCAGTGCACGCGGACCAGCCGCCTCCGGAAAGTGGTGCCGCTCCGCTGAACGTTCCGCCGGCGCTGCCGCAGGTCGTCGGCGCCGTCAATCCGGCACGGACGACGCCCATGCAGAACAACGTGCGGCCGGAGGCCAACGCCGCGAATGATCGCGGCCGCGTGGCCGACGATTTCCGCATGGACCACATGTACCTCTTGCTGCACCGGCCGGCCGAACAGGAACGCGCACTGGAGCAGCTCATGGCCGGCCAGACGGATCCCGGTTCCGTCTATTATCACCGCTGGTTGGCGGCCGACGAATTCCGCGAATTCGGGCCGGCACAATCCGATATCGACGCGGTGACGGGCTGGTTGCAATCCGAGGGCTTCACGGTCAACCAGGTTTTCCGCAACGGCATGGTGATCGATTTTTCCGGTAATGCCGGCCAGATTCACCGTGCGTTCCACACCGAAATACATCGCCTGGACGTGCACGGCGTCAAGCCCATGTCGCAAACATGAGCGTGCCGAAAATCCCGGCCGCTTTGGCGCCGGCCGTGATCGGCATCGTGTCGCTGAACGATTTCCGGCCGCATACGAACTACCGGTTGCATGCCGACTACACCATTGGTGGGTCGTTTTACGCGGTGGTTCCGGCGGACCTGGCCACAATCTACAACTTCGGTCCTTTGTTCAATGCGTCGCCGACGCCGATCAACGGCGCAGGACAGACGATTGCGCTGATTGAAAATACGGATGTGCATACCACGTCGGATATCACCACTTTCCGTTCAGTGTTCAATCTGGGCAGTGCCAGCTTCAATCAGATCCACCCGCAGGGTTGCACCAGCCCGGGCAACTTCGCGCCCAACGATGCCGAGGCAAATCTCGATGTCGAATGGGCCGCCGCAGCAGCGCCGGGTGCGGCGCTGGAGCTGGCTTCCTGCGCGGATACTGCATCGACGTTTGGCGGCCTGATCGCGATGCAGAACCTTCTTAATGACTCGTCGCCGCCGCCGCGTATCTGGAGTCTGAGCTACGGCGATTGCGAGGCCGACAACGGCGCAACCGCCAACGCCATGTATGCGACAACCTACCAGCAGGCGGCGGCTGCGGGGATTTCGGTGTTCGTGTCGTCCGGCGACCAGGGCGCGGCCGTATGTGATTACAACGCCTCGGCGGCGACGCACGGTATTGCCGTCAACGCGTTTGCCTCGACACAGTACAACGTCGCCGTTGGCGGAACCGATTTCGGCGATTCTTACGATGGCGAAAACGACTTCTACTGGAATGCCAGCAACAGCGCAACTTACGGTTCGGCGAAATCCTATATCGATGAAATTCCCTGGAACGATTCCTGTGCCGGCCAGCTGCTTGCCGATTATTTCGGGTCCAACTACACCTACGGGTCGTCCGGATTCTGCAACGATTCCTCCAACGGAAAGAATTACCTGACAACGGTCGCCGGCAGCGGCGGCCCCAGTGGTTGCGCCACGGGCACGCCGTCGATTACCGACGTGGTAAGTGGTTCCTGTGCCGGAACGGCGAAGCCGTCGTGGCAATCCGGGTTGTTCGGAAATCCTGATGACGGCGTTCGCGACCTGCCGGACGTTTCGCTGTTTGCGGCAAACGGCCTGTGGCTGCACTACTACGTGTTCTGTTACAGCGGAAGCTCCAGTTACGGCGGCGCCCCGTGCACCAGTGATCCCAGCGGCTGGTCCGGCGCCGGCGGAACCTCGTTTTCCGCGCCGATCATGGCCGGCATCCAGGCGCTGATCAACCAGAAGACCGGCTCGGTGCAGGGCAATCCGGCTCCAGTTCTTTATCAGCTGGCCAAGGCGCAGTACGGCGTGGGCGGTGATTCGTCCTGCGATTCGACGCTGGGGAATGCGGTGTCGTCCTCATGCATCTTTTACGATGTAACGCGCGGTGACATGGATGTGAATTGCACCGGTCCGTATGACTGTTACGGGCCATCCGGCACCAACGGGGTGCTGTCGACCTCGACCGGCGCATATCAGCCTGCCTACAAGGCCGGCAGCGGCTGGGATTTCGCCGACCGGGATCGGCACCGTCAACGTCGCCAACCTGGTCAACAACTGGCCGACGGCCAGTGGTGGGGAGACCAAGCTTGCGTTTACCCAGCAGCCGGACGCCAGCTATCCCGCGCTCAGTCCGATCACCGTCAAGGTGACCGTCGAGAACGCGGCCGGACAGACGGTGACGAGCAGTTCGTCCACTGTTTCCTTGCAACTCGTCGGTGGCACTTCGGGGGCAACGATGGGCGGGACGACGACGGTCAATGCGGTTTCCGGAGTGGCGACGTTCGGTAATCTGACCGTCGACAAGGTCGGCAGCGGCTATCAACTGACGGCAACCGGCGCCGGCCTGACCTCGACGACCAGTTCAGGTTTCAGCATCACCACCGGCGCTTCGGAAGTCGTGGCTTTCACGTCCCAACCCGTGGCAAACAGCGACATCGTGGAGGGGACGACGTTTCCGCTGGTCGTCCGGGTCACGGATAACGCGGGCAATCCGATTTCGTCGCACAAAGTGGCATTGAGCTTCGCAGCGAATCCTGGTGGCGCCACGATTTTTACGAATTCCAATCCGGTGACAACTGATCCGAACGGATATGCAACATTTGCCAACATGCGACTTAACAAAGTTGGCATCGGCTACATGCTAAAAGCAACTGACCAGGATGCTTCCGGACATCCGTCGGTTACCGGCAATGCCTTCAATATCATCGCCGGAACGCCCGCATCAATCGGATTCAGCGTTCAACCGGGCAATGCCGTTGCCGGCACATCGATAACCC
Source organism: uncultured Pseudomonadota bacterium (assembly GCA_963779795.1). Taxonomy (GTDB): domain Bacteria; phylum Pseudomonadota; class Gammaproteobacteria; order Xanthomonadales; family Rhodanobacteraceae; genus Rudaea. The sequence goes on from CAVZZK010000004.1 coordinate 112,206, forward strand.
CGACGATCGTTGTGCATGTCACGGACAACAACGGCAACCCGATCGGAGCCGACGGCGTGACGCTGGCCATTTCCACCGGTCCGAATGGCGCCTCGCTGTCGGTGACCGCGCCGCAGCTCACGGATGTCAATGGCAACGCGACATTTTCCGACGCCGTATTGACGACGGCCGGCAGCTACACGCTGACGGCCAGCGAAAGCAGCAGTCCGCCGCACACTGCAACCAGCAACACATTCATCATCTCCCCCGCAGCGCCGTCGCAGCTCGTGTTCACGACGCAACCGGCCGACGTGGTGCAAGGCGACCAACTCGGTACGGTGGCGATCACAGAGGAGGATCAGTACGGCAATGCCGTTATCGACAATGCCAGCAGCGTCGACTTCACGATCGCTGCGTGCAGTGGCTCGGTGGATCTCGGCTCGACGACGATGAGTGCCGGCGTAGCCACGTTGCAAAGTCGGCAACGCTTTTACACCGTGGCCAGCGGGTTGAAAATCAATTCGGCAACTTCGAGCTTCAACGTCGACAGTTCGGGGTTTGCGATAACGGCCAACAGCGATCTGATCTTTGCCGACGGGCTCGATGGTTGCCGGCTTTGACTTCGTTGATGCGGGCATGCCGGTTGTTGGCCGTGGCGAAAAACCGGGCTCGAGCGGGAAATCGGACCATACCCGTCTTGTCTGGGTTGAGTGATACCTTTACAGTAAACAAATAGACAGGGGTGTTTCCCGTTGGGATCGGGACGTGGTCGTTCAAACGCCATGACGGCATTGCTGGCCCGCATAAGCGGGCTTGTCCGAATCTACGATGAGGATGGCGATGTTCGGCATTGCGCCCAACAATAACCCGATCATGTTTACCCGATTGCGCAGGCGATACATTCGGGCATTGTATCCATTCTTGGCATTTGTCCTGGTTGCAGGGGTTTCGTCTGCGGCGCAAGCGCAAGGCGCCAGCAAGGTGCAGGTCTCGCCCGCCGTTGCTCAGGGTGACTTGACCTCGCTGCGGCAGACGCCATCCAAACCGTATCATCCGGTGTCGCGTGTCGAACACGACTTGCCGATTCCGTATTTTCCACCGAACCAGACCGATGGCGCCGTGCAAAGCCGCTCATTTCGCAGCCCTGCAGCCACGCCGGGCATCATCAGCTCGGTCGATGGTGTCGGTAAAGGTTTCACCGGCCCCGACGGAAGCTTCACGGTTCAGTACGCGCCTCCGGATACGATTGGCGCAGTCGGCGCGACGCAGTATGTGCAGGTGGTCAACGTCGGCTTCGCCGTATTCGACAAGGCGACCAAGGCCGTCGTGTACGGTCCGGTGGCAACCAACACACTGTGGACCGGGCTTGGCGGCGGTTGCGAGAACAATAACGATGGCGATGCCGTGGTGGTTTACGACAAGGCCGCCAATCGCTGGGTGGTTTCCCAATTTTCAGTCAGCACTACGCCATATCTCGAGTGTGTCGCGGTATCCAAGACCAGCGATGCCACCGGCGGCTGGTACCAGTATGCGTTCAGCTACGGCAACACGAACTTCCCCGACTACCCGAAGATGGGTGTGTGGCCGGATGGCTACTACACGAGCTTCAACGTGTTCCAGGGGAATTCGTTTGCCGGCAGCAACCTTTGTGCCTATGACCGCAGTGCCATGATGGCCGGCAATCCGGCGACCCAGCAATGCTTTCAGCTGTCCACGAGCTATGGCGGCGTGTTGCCGTCCGACCTTGATGGAAACACGCCGCCGCCGGCCGGTGCGCCGAATTATCTGGTGAATTACGGCACGAATTCGCTGCACCTGTGGCGGTTCCATGTCGACTGGAATAATTCCGCCAACACGACGTTGAGCGGTCCGATAAATATCCCCGTTGCAACGTTTACCCCGGCTTGTGGCGGCGGGGGTGCCTGTATCCCGCAGGCAGGGACGACCCAGCAGCTCGACTCGCTGGCCGACAGATTGATGTATCGACTCGCATATCGCAATTTCGGTGATCATGAATCCCTCGTAGTCAACCAGTCGGTGAAAGTCGGCACAAGCGCATCGGATCCATACACCGGCATCCGCTGGTACGAGATTCGCGACCCTGGCGGCACACCAAGCGTGTATCAGCAATCGACATTTTCGCCGGATTCCAGCTATCGCTGGATGGGTTCGATCGCGATGGACAAGCTCGGCGACATGGCGCTTGGCTACAGTGTGTCAGACAGTTCCATGCACCCTGCGATTCGCTACGCGGTGCGTCTGGCTGGTGACGCGTCAAATACGATGCAGGCCGAAACTTCGATGATCGAAGGCGGTGGTTCCCAGGGCCGCAGGTTGGATCGCTGGGGTGATTACAGCGGCATGACGATCGATCCGGTCGATGATTGCACGTTCTGGTACACCACCGAATACCTGAAATCCTCCGGCACCTTCAACTGGAGTACGCGCATCGGGTCGTTCAAGTTCCCGGGTTGCACCGGCGGGCCGTCGTATACGGTTACGCCGAGCGTCAGTGGCGGCAACGGTACGATCTCGCCGAGTACGCCGCAGACGGTCAACTACGACGCGACCACCAGTTTCACGCTGACGCCGAGTACCGGCTATCACATCGCCAGTATCGGCGGTACCTGCGGCGGTAGCCTGGTCGGCGACAGCTACACGACCAGTGCGATCACTGCCAACTGCACCGTGGTTGCCAGTTTTGCGATCGATACGTTCACCGTCACGCCCAGTGTCAGCGCCGGCAACGGATCGATTTCGCCGAACACGCCACAGACCATCGATTACAACGCGACCACCAGCTTCACCGTTACACCGAACACCGGCTACCACATTTCCAGCGTCGGCGGCACCTGTGGCGGCAGCCTGGTCGGCACGACGTACACGACCAGTGCGGTGATCGCCGGCTGTACCGTGGTGGCGAGTTTTGCCGAGAATCCGCCGTCGCAACTCGTGTTCACGACCCAGCCTGCCGACGGTACGGCCGGTGCGGCGATCGGAACGGTGACGGTCGAGGTGCAGGATGCGCAGGGCAACCCGGTCGTTGGCGATGCCAACGGCGTGACGCTGACGGTTAAGAGCGGAGCCGGTGATTTTGCCGTGGGCAGCACGACGACAGTGTCGTTCAGCAACGGCGTGGCCACGTTCGACAACCTGGTATTCGACGTGGCTGGTTCCGGCTACGTGCTGACAGCGACAGATACCGGCGATAGCCTGAGCATGGACAGTGATCCGTTTTCGATAACTCCGGGGACCGCTCAACTGGCGTTTACGACGCAACCTGTCAATCTCAGTCAGGGGGACGAACTAGGGACAATTGCGGTCACTTGGCAGGATCAATACGGCAACATAATTACCGGTCTCGACGGAGTGAACGTGGATTTCAGCATAGGTGCTTGCGGCGGTACCATTGATCTGGGTAGCGCACCCATCAGCAGCGGCGTGGCAACGCTTAAGAGTGCTCAGCAGTTTTACACGGTGACAACCGGATTGAGCATAAACGCGGTGGTTGCGACGAGTCCGGTGCCAGTAAATGGTTCCGCCGGTAGCAGTCAATTCGCGGTGCAGGCCAATCCTGACTTGGTATTCAGCGACGGGTTTGAAAGCTGTCGCCTGTAGATCGCCGATGCCAATCAGTGCGGACCCGTTGCGATCCCGCGTTCAATCCGCGGAATTTCCTCTCCGTGATGGCATGGCTTCGCTTAATGCGTGAAGGCGCGCTTCGCGCAGCGCCTTGCCGACGTCGGGGCCTTCCAGTCCGGCGTCGAGCAACGGTTGCGCTCTCGGTTCCTGCGCGGCGTGGAACAATTCGCGAAGATAGGCAGCTTGCGGGTAGTCGCCATCGCTCATTCCAAGCCGGCCACGCTTGTCGGCTTCGCAGGCGAGCAGGAACTGTCCGAGCCGTTGCGGCTGCCGGAAGGCGTCGAGTTTCTCGTACAGCCCAAGCACGGTTTCCGCGCGCAACTGGAATGCCGTGTGTGCGAGCAGATGAAAACGGCACACGCGTTCGGCCAGCGCTTCGTATTCCGCCGGCACCTTGAGGCGGCGACCGAGCGCGCGCAACGGCGCAACACCGGCCTGTTCATGGCCGATGTGCCGCGGCAACACCGATGCGGGCGTAAGCGCCTTGCCCAGGTCGTGCGTCAGCGCGCACCAGCCGATCAAGGCGTCGCCTGGCGCCAGATGCGCGGCCATGTCCAGCACCATCTCGACATGGATGCCGGTATCGACCTCCGGGTGGAATTCGGCGCGTTGCGGCACGCCGTAAAGCGCGTCGACTTCGGGAAGCAGCACGGCCAGCGCGCCGCATTCGCGCAGGCTGCGGATGTATGCACTTGGATTGGGTTCGCCCAGCGCCTTGCGCGTTTCCAGCCACACGCGTTCAGCGACCAGATACTCCAGTTCGCCGCTGTCGACGATCTGCCGCATCAGCGTCAGGGTTTCGTCGGCGACGTGGAATCCGCGCGAAGCGTAACGCGCGGCGAAGCGCGCCACGCGCAGCACGCGCAGCGGGTCTTCGGCGAAGGCCGTCGATACGTGACGAAGCACCTTTCTTTGCAAGTCGTCCTGTCCGCCGAATGGATCGACCAGCTTGCCTTCGTCATCCTGCGCCATCGCGTTGATGGTCAGGTCGCGACGGCGCAGGTCGTCTTCCAGCGTGACCGTCGGATCGGCGACCACGCTGAAACCGCGGTAACCGTGGCCACGCTTGCGTTCGCTGCGCGCCAACGCGTATTCCTCGCCGGTTCGCGGGTGCAGGAAAACCGGGAAATCCTTGCCGACCGGCTTGAAGCCCAGGCGCAGCATTTCCTTCGGCGTGGCGCCGACCACGACATGATCGCGATCCTTGACCGGCAGACCCAGCAATTGATCGCGTACGGCCCCGCCGACGAGATAGGTCTTCATGCGTGCATTATGCGCGACCTTGCCGATGTCGCGAACCGTCTGGTCCGTGACGCATCGCAATGTGTCGGTTTTAGTAGCCGTTTGTCGAGTTGGGCGTCGCTTGCGTAACTGCCCTTCGCGCGGGACAGATTACCGCCTTGCGCGGTGCGTCGATAGCCGGTGGCGAATAGGCCTGGCCGATACGCGGCAGCCGCGACGCCAGCGGCACCACCTTGCCATGCAGACGCCAGTCGTAAATCACGCTGAATGCCATTACCCGTGCTACGTAGTCGCGCGTTTCCCGGTACGGGATCGTCTCGATAAAAAAGTCCGGGGCAAGCGTGTCGCGGTCATTGATCCATTTGCCGACAGACGCGGGTCCGGCGTTGTACGCGGCGCTGGCCAGCCAGGGACTTCCATCGTAGCGCAGTGCCATGTCGCTCAAGTAGGTTACGCCGAGGTTGATATTCAGTTGCGGATCGAACAAATCCGTCGCCGTCGAGTAGGGCTGATTGGTTTTTCCGGCGACGCGTTTGGCCGTCGACGGCAGCAATTGCATCAGGCCGTAGGCATTCGCGCCGGAATGGGCATCCGTGGTCCAGGCGCTTTCCGCGCGGATGATCGCGTACGCCCAGGCAGGGTCCAGTCCCACGGATTGCGCTTCCCGCACAACCTGGGTGTGATGGACCAGCGGGAAGCGCAGTTCGTACAAGCGCATGTCGCTGCCACTGCTGAATGCGTAGACGGCGCGATCATGCCAGCCCATGGCGGCTGCCAGTCTGGCGGCTTCGCGACTTTGCGCCTTGTCCAGTTTGTGCAGGGCGAATTGCCATTCGCGACGTGCTTGCGGAAGCGCGTGGATCGCAAAGAATTCAAATGCCCGGCTCAGATCGGGATTCTTGCGCAACGCCTGATCCATGCCGGCGTCGGTATCGAACTGGTTCGGGCAGATGGTGTACGGCTGTCCCAGCCAGTCCGCGGCGAGGAAACCGTAATAATTCGCCTGATCGGCGATGGCCGAGAATTCGGAAGCGGCTTCGGTTTTCTTGCCGAGCAAGGCCAGTGTGCGAGCGCGCACGTAGCGCCAATGCACATCGTTGCGTTGCCCGGGTGCGAGTGCCTCCACGGCAGCCGATGCATCTTTCCAGTCCTGACTCGCCAGGGCGACGCGCACGCGCCATTCGCGAATCGTTTCATTGACCGCACCGGACGGCAGATGCCGGATGCGTTGCATCGCATCCGGCGCGTAGTCGGCGGCGCGAAACAAGGCGATGGTATGCAGGATGCGGTCGCGCTCGCTGCGGGTGAAATGAAAATGATGGCGCAGCCTGGACCAGTAGGTTTCCACGCCATCGCTGTCGCGCGGTGCCAGTCGCACGAAAGCGATCATTGCCGCGTAGCGTGCCCGGCTGGTATCGGGCCATTGACCCGCATGTTTCAGCGTCATCGACGGATGGCGGATCGCCGTGGCGATGCGTTTTGCCTGGCTGCGTTGCAAGCCGTCCAGCATCTTCGCGAGGTTGTCGACCAAGCCTGCCTGCCTGGCATTGGCAGCCAGTTCAATGCGTTGCCAGATCAGGCGCGGACGCAGTTTGCGATGTGCCCTGGCCCAGGCGGTGATGGTATCGCAGGCATCGGGCAGCGGTCTGGCCGACATCCAGATCGGCTCGACATCGCGCTTGAAATCCAGCGGGTGGCCAATGGCGAGACGCGCTTGCAACGCATCGCATTTCAAGTCGATGCCGTTTGCTTCACTTGTATACAAATCGCCAAATGCCTTCCAGTCCTCGCGACGCGCCAGTTCACGCAGAAACGCGCTACGCAACCGCCGAGCCGGTAACGAATCCGGCCAGTCCGCCAGAAACTTGTTCACTTCCTTGCTGGATACGGTGTCGATGCGACGCTTTATCGACGCGTACTGCAAATACGGATACAGCGGGTAATGCTCGAGCCCGGCTGCCAGCGGTTGCCATACCGAGTCCGGGGCATGCTTGGCCGCTTCCCAGGCGACGCGGAATTGCTCACGCTCCAGCGTCTGTTCGTCGCCCGTTGTGGCGGCGCTCGCCGACATGGCGATCATCAGTGCGGGCAACAGACCAAGGCTGAGCAAAAACAGCCGGCGTGATATGGAGATCGAGATTTTGCGCATGACTCGTCCATTCTAACAACACCTGGCAAAAGATCCTTTACCAGCAAGCATTTAGCGCGCGTTCAGAATTTGAGCCCAATCCTCAGCCGCGAATTCTTCCGGGGTATGGTCAAATGCATTTCCGTATGACATGATTCCAAAATCTTTACGAAATCTTTACGAGTTTCCGCTGCTGAAAAGCCGCGGAACGTGCAGGTGAACGAACTTTGTACTTTGGGAGGCAATGAAGTGAAACGAATAACGTGTAATGGGTTCTCTTATGGCACGTTCGCCGCGGTGACCACGCTGTTGTTGTGCATGACGGCACCGCTATATGCGCAGAACAAGACCGGAGACGATGCACAGAAGCTGGAGGCCATCGAGGTTACGGGTTCGCGCATCAAGAAGGCCGATGTTGAAGGCCAGACACCTGTGGTAACGATTACCGCCAAGGATATCCAGGATACGGGACTTGCTTCGATCGGCGACGTGATCCAACAGTTGTCGGTCAGCGGTTCCTCGCTCAACACCAAGTTCAATTCAGCGGGTAATTTCGGATTCGGTCCCGATGGTGCAGGCGTCGGTTCCGGTTCAACGACCATTTCGCTGCGTAACCTGAATGCGAAACGCACGCTGGTACTCGTCGACGGACTACGCTGGGTCAACGAATCTTCGGCGTCCGGCGTATCGGCAGCCGTCGATCTGAACACGATACCGGCAAGTATCGTGCAACGCATCGAAATCCTGAAAGACGGCGCCTCGGCTCTATATGGTTCCGATGCCATTGCCGGCGTGATCAACATCATCACCAAGAAGTCCCAGAAGGGCATGGCCCTGCATCTGTACGGTGGCGATTACGACACGGGAGATGGCAAGACCTATTCCGGAGACCTCTCGCTGGGCGGTAGCACCGACAAGTTCGATTTCTTCATGGACATCAGCCATTACCGGCAGCATCAAATCAAGTCGTCCGCGTGGGCCCAGGCCAGCTCCGCCTGTGTACCCGGTACTGGGCTGTCCAACTGCAGTTCGGGCACGCCCTATACGCGCGTCGATTTCAGTGCCGCTGGCGCAAACGCCTATAACGGGCTGTGCCCGGGCGGTGTTTGCGATATCACTGCCAATGGCGTGGCCGGAAATGGCGGGCTGCAGGATTTTCCCTCCGGCTACCACCAGTTCACTTCGGCGGACCGCTTCAATTACGCCCGCTACAATCTGTTGTTGACGCCGTCCAAGCGCACGGGCCTGTTTGCACGCGGCACCTATCATTTGAACGACCACGTCGATTGGTATATCAAGGGCCTGTACAACACGCGTGAATCGGTCAACCAGGCCGCACCGGAGCCGATCTTCCTCGGTCCGGGTGCCGGTACCGGCGGTCTGGCCGATACGGTCGGCGTCGATGTGACCAATCCCTACAACCCGTTCGGTCAGACGCTCAGCGCCAATGATCCGAACATGTTCATTGGCCGTCGTCCGGTTGAGGGTGGCCCGCGCGTGTTCTCGCAGAGCGTGGATACACGCTATGTCGCCACCGGCCTGACCGGCAATTTCACCTGGGGCGACCGTTACTACAACTGGGACGTGAATTACGTCAACGCCGACAACAAGGCCACGCAGACGGTGCACGGCACGTATAACATCCGCCACATCCTGACTGCCCTGGGTCCGGTTGCCGACTGCACCGGCCCGTGCGTACCACTGAATATTTTCGGTGGCCCGGGCACGATCACGCCGGATATGCTCAATTACATCCAGTTCATCGAGAACGATCGCAGCGACCAGAAGCTCGAGATGTGGACGGCGAATATTTCCGGCGACGTGTTCCAGCTTCCGGCGGGCATGTTGACGGCGGCGGCCGGTTACGAGCATCGTCATCTGAGCGGTTTCTACACGCCCGACTCGATTGTGATTGCCGGCGATTCGAACGGCGTGCCGTCGACCCCGACCAGTGGCGAATATTCGGTGAACGAGTATTACATCGAAGTCAACGCGCCGTTGCTCACGGATGCTCCGTTCGCGAAAAGCCTGAATCTGAGTGCCGCATCGCGTTATTCGGACTATTCGACATTCGGTGGCACCACCAACAGCAAGCTTGGCTTGCGTTGGCAGGTGATTGATGACCTGACCTTGCGTGGCACCTGGGCGGAAGGTTTCCGTGCCCCGTCGATCGGCGAGCTGTTCAGCTCCAAGTCGCGTTTCGATGCTTCGATCCTTGATCCGTGCAGCAATGCGACCGGAACGCTGGCAAGCAATTGCAGCCAGTTGGGCGTGCCGGGCGGTTTCGTTCAGCGCAATCCGCAGATTTCGGTTGAAACCGGCGGCAATTCATCCCTGCAACCGGAAACTTCGAAAGGCGTGACCTGGGGTGCGATCTACAGTCCGTCGTGGGCCGAGAATACCGCCTGGTCACAAAAGGTCGATTTCGAGCTGACCTATTACCGTATCAAGGTGGAAGGTGCGATTCAGGCGCTGGATGCGCAAACGCAGTTGAATCGTTGCGTGGAAACGCTGGACCCGGCGTTTTGCAACGGCATCACGCGTGGCGCATCGGGTGATATCAATGGTTTCAACAATACCCTGTTGAATCTCGGCCGTATTGACACAAGCGGCTACGATTTAGGACTCAACTGGGTTGGTCGCGAAACCGGTATCGGGCGTTTCGGCGCGAACTGGTCGGCAACCTATACCGGCAAGTATACGGCGATCGCGGCGGGTACCGGACTGGCTGAACCGCTCACCGTCGGTATCGAAACCAGCGATAGCGCCATTCCGCGCATTCGCTCGACGCTGCGGCTGAACTGGGGCATGAACGACTGGACGGCGAGTTGGGCCATGCGTTACATCTCCCGTCTCAAGGAGGATTGTGGCGGCGCAGCCGGTTTCCCGATCTGCCAGCAACCCAACAACACCGCACACGGCCGCAGCGACGGCACCAATTATCTGGGTGCCACGACCTATCACGACGTGCGCGTCGGATGGAAACTACCGACCAGTTTCGACATGAGTGTCGCCGGTGGCGTGAACAACGTATTCGCCAAAGACGCCCCGGTATGTCTGAGCTGTTCCCTGAACGGTTACGATGCGTCGACCTACGACTTGCCGGGCCGTTTCTACTACGTTGAGGCAAGCCTCAAGTTCTGATTCACGACAAAAACAATAACGTGTTTTTCGGGCCGCTACGCGCGGCCCTTTTTTTTTGTGGGTTGTTTACGGATTCTCGTTCGTTCGGGCGAACGATCCCGGCAGGCTTCAAGTAAGCAGGCGCAGCGAATCCGGCAGCAAGACATGAGCCGCCAGTGGCAGATGATCGGAAACCGGATGCGGCAGGGTCCACAACCGTTCGATGCGAAGCTGCGAAGATACCAGTACGTGATCAATGGCCCGTCGCGGACGCCAGCTTGGGTAGGTCGGCGGCGGCGGTTCGGGTGGCGGCGTCAGCCGGGTGGAGCGGAACAGCGGCTTGAGTTCGCGACTGTTGACGCTGCAGTTCAGATCGCCCAGCAGGATCACATGTGGTTCATCGCTGATCAGTTCGCCGATGAAGTCAAGCTGCTTGCGACGTGCCGTCGGGCCCAGTGACAGGTGCGCGATGACCACGGCCAGCCGGTGTTTGCCGTGACCAAACCGTAGCCACAGCGCGCCGCGTCCCGGGATGCGGCCGGGTAATGGATAGTCGAGCACTTCAACCGGTTCGAAGCGGGTCAGTGCCCCATTGCTGGATGCGGCGAATTGCGCGATCTTGCGGTTGGGTTGGTGACTCCAGTAGGCGAAGCCGGCCGTTTCGGCCAGATACTGTGTCTGATTCAGGAAGCCGGAGCGCAACGAGCCGGCATCGGCTTCCTGCAGTCCAACCAGGTCGAAATCGGTCAGCAGCTTGGCAAACTGGTCGAGGTTGCCGCGCTTGTCACGCATCGGCAGCATCTGTTTCCAGCTTTGCGTGACGTATTCGCGATAGCGGCGCACGCTCCCGCCGGCGAGGATGTTGCAGCTGAGCAGTCGCAGTCGTTCAGGTTTACCGGCCGCCGCTGACGCCGATTTGGACCGGGAGCGGGCACGTGGGCACATGGATCAGGTCGGCGAGACAGTCATGTGCCTCGCCGGTGCGAGTGTGGTTAAAAGACTACTTGGCCGATTTCGCCTCATGTGGCGGGGCTTTCCCGGCAGACAGTTCCTTGTTTGCCAGATACAGCGCGATCTGGACCATCTGTGGAAAGCCGATGTCGCGCCCGTTGGCGGTTACGCGGTATTTGCCGTCGATCACCAGTGTCGGCGTACCGTCTACCTGATAATCCCGTACGAGTTGCTGGCTATTTTGCAACTCGCCATTGATGACGAATGATTCCGCCGTGGACAGAAACGTGCCCGGGTTGACCCCGTAATTGGCATAAAACAGATTGGCCAGATCCTGGATCGAACGCAGCGGTTGGTGGTCGCGGTGGAGTGCGTCGAACAGGGCTTGATGCGTCTTGTCGAGGATGCCGAGCGATTTGGCCGTGTAGAATGCGCGTGCGAACGGCTCCCAGCTCGAGTTGAAAATCGCCGGAACCAGATTGAATTCCACACCGGCAGGCAACTTGCCCTTCAATTCGTCGGCATATGGTTGAAAATGCGCACAGTGCGGACAGGCATAGGAGAACACTTCCGTGATGACGACCTTGTCGCCCTTGATTGGATGCGGCGGCTGGATCAGAAAATAGTCCTTGCCGGCTTGCCAGTTTTGCGATCCTGCGGCATCCGTACCCGCGGCCGAGGCCAGAGGTGCAAGCGCCAGGGCGGCAAACAGCATCAGGGAATACTTCAACATCACAATCTCCAGAACATGAGGCCCGAAGGCATATCGGATATCCCGTTACAGACGGGTACCGGTCAGTAGCGCATCAGCCGCCGCTGGATTCCTTCTTGATCAGGTACAGCACGAGTGCCTGCGCCTTGTCCCAGTTGCCGCCGGCCGAGATTGTGGTCAGACGGTACTTGCCGTTGACGATGATGGTTGGCGTCTGGTCTACACCGGTAGCTTTGATGTAGGTATCAGCCTGGCGCATTTTCGTGTTTACGGCGAACGACTTGGCGGTTGCAACGAAGGTTTCGGGTTTGACGCCGTATTTGGAGAGGAACTTCGCCACGTCCTCGATCGTCGGGAGTTCCTGCTCAGGCTTTGGTCGGTTGTTGGCATAGGTGGCCAGCTCACCGGTCTTCCAGATGGCGTCGAACATGGCATCGTGTGCCTTGTCCTCGACGCCGAGCGCCTTGGCAGCATAGAACGCACGCTGGAACATTACCCAGTCTTCTTCCGGATGGAACGAAGCCGGCACGTAGTCCATTTGCGCGTTGGCCGGCAAGGCTTTCCTCAGTTTATCGACGTAGGGATACGAATAATTGCAGGCCGGACAACCCCAGGAAAAGACCTCGGTGACCTCGATCTTGTCGCCGGTGCGCGTGGGCTGAGCCGGTTCGATCAGGAAATAGTTCTTGCCGGCCTGCCACTGCTCGGCGGCGGGCGTTTGCGCCATGAGATTGCCGGTGGCGAGAAACGCCAGCATCATTGCGGACAGTAGATAACGGGTCATGCGCATATTGTTCGTATCCTCGAGGTCTCAAATTCTTATTTACCAGCGGTCGACCCACTGCTGGCTGAATCGGCGGTATGCAGTCCTTCGACGTACGACGAAACCGCGGCGATTTCGGCGTCGGTCAGGTTTTCCGCGACCAGTTTCATGATCTGTTCGCGAGCGTCATCGCCCCAGGTCTTGCCGTCGTGCCAGTCCTTCAACTTCAACGCCACGTAATCCCCCTGCTGGCCGGCCAGTCGCGGATACGGCGGACCCGGATTGCCGCGTCCGTCGGGACCATGGCAGGCCATGCACGCCGGAATGCGCTCAGTCTTGTTGCCGCCGCGATACAGCGTTTCGCCTTGTTTGACCAGCTTGGTGTCGGCCACGCCCGGAAGCGTTTTCTGGCTGGCGAAATAAGCGGCGATGTCGCGCATATCCTGTTCGCTCAGGTTCGGAACGAATCCGATCATGACTGCACTGGGACGCTTGCCGCTCTTGAAAAGTTCCAGCTGGCGGACAATGTAACTGGCCTGCTGGCCGGCGAGTTTCGGATACGCCGAGGATGCGGAATTGCCGTCGGCACCGTGACAGGCCGCGCAGGCACCGGCTTTGGCCTGACCCGCCTTGGGGTCGCCCGGCTTCAGTGAGGCTTGCCCGGTTGCCGCGGGCATCGCTGCCGCAGCGCTTTGAGCCTGCGTGGTTTGCGCAGGCGCCGCCGTGGTATTCGGGGCCGGCTGGGACGTGGTCTGCGCCGCAAGGTAACCGCTGCCAAGCAGGGCCGCCACCGCAATCAGATGCCGAAAACTCATACACTTCACTCCGAAGATCGCCAAAACCGGGGGACAGACGTCGGCTTCGGGTGAAGCCGACACAATCCGGAAATTATCCCAGTCGTCTCTCGGGCGGTCAAACGCGCGTCCAAACAGGAACTTCAATGTCGACCAATCCTTTCAACAGCGCGCAGTTCGCGATCAGTGCTCCGGACCGGCGTGGTCTGCCCGCTGACAGTGGCGCGGAAATCGCTTTCGCCGGGCGTTCCAACGCCGGCAAGTCCAGTGCGTTGAACGCCATTTGCGCCCGAAACGGGCTGGCGCGAACCTCCAAAACTCCCGGGCGCACGCAGTTGTTGAATGTGTTTGCGCTTGATGCTGAGCGTCGCCTGATCGATCTGCCCGGGTACGGTTACGCCAAGGTTCCGGAGAAAATGCGCGAACACTGGCGTCAGGCGATTGATGCCTATCTGCGCGAGCGCGAATCGCTGCGCGGGATTGTGCTGATTGTCGACTGCCGTCATGCGCTCAAGGAATTCGACAAGCAGATGCTTGATTTTTGCCGCGATGCCGGTCTGAGTTGCCATGTGCTGCTGACCAAGGCCGACAAGCTCAGCCGAAGCCAGGCCGCGCGCGCGCTGGCCGCGTTCAACGAGACGGCGCTGGAGCAGGACTGGCCGGCCACGGCGCAGCTGTTCTCGGCGACGGCGCGAACCGGGCTGGATGAGGCGCGCTCGCGATTGTTGGCCATGCTGGAAGAATCATGGCGGGACTGATTGCGCCGAAAACGGCACAGGCTCTGGATGCAGCCGGGAAATTCCGGCCTGCACTATTTGATTATTTGCCGGCGTGCCCCAAACTGCCTTGATCGACCCTTGATGAGACCGACATGTCCGGACCCAGTACCGCTGCCGATACCCTGATCACGCAGCGCGAACAACTCGTGGACTTCGTTGCCTCCGGCGTGCGCGATCGGGTGCACTGGAAGATCGGCACCGAACACGAGAAATTCGGCTTTCGCCTGGATGACCTGCGTCCACCCGAATATGCCGGCGAACGCGGTATCGGCGCGTTGCTTAACGGCATGACCCGGTTCGGCTGGGAACCGACCGTCGAAAACGGCAATGTCATCGCGCTCACCCGCGGCGGTGGATCGATCACGCTGGAACCGGCAGGCCAGCTGGAACTTTCCGGTGGTCAGCTCGATACCATCCACGAAACCTGCAGCGAAGTCACCGGGCATTTGAAGGAAGTCAAAGCCGTCGCCGATGAACTCGGTTTGGGATTCCTCGGCATGGGTTTCCAGCCCAAGTGGAAGCGGGAGGACATGCCGTGGATGCCCAAGGGCCGTTACGCGATCATGCGTCGTTATATGCCACAGGTCGGCAATCTCGGGCTGGACATGATGACGCGCACCTGCACCGTGCAGGTAAACCTTGATTTCTCCAGCGAAGCGGACATGGTGCGCAAGTTCCGCGTTGCGCTCGCCTTGCAGCCGATAGCGACCGCGTTGTTCGCCGACTCCCCGTTTACCGAAGGCCGTCCGAACGGGTACCTGAGCTACCGCTCGCATATCTGGACCGACACCGATCCGGATCGCACCGGCATGCTCGATTTCGTTTTCGAGGAGGGTTTCGGGTTCGAGCGCTACGTCGATTACATCCTCGACGTGCCGATGTACTTCAGTTATCGCAATGGCCGTTACATCGATCTGGCCGGCAAGTCGTTCCGCGATTTCCTCGCCGGCAAATTGCCGGAATTGCCCGGCGAGCTGCCGACCATGCGCGACTGGGCCGACCACTTGACCACCGCTTTTCCCGAAGTGCGCCTGAAGAAATACCTGGAGATGCGCGGTGCCGACGGCGGTCCGTGGAACCGGTTATGCGCGCTGCCCGCGCTTTGGGTGGGTCTGCTGTACGACGAAACGTCGCTGGATGCAGCCTGGGACCTGGTCAAGGATTTCACCCGCGAAGAACGCCATGGCTTGCGCGACGGCGTGCCCGAGCAGGCGCTGAAGCTGCCGTTCCGTGGGCACACGGTACGCGAACTCGCGTTGGAAGCATTGAAAATTGCAGGTCAGGGACTCGAGCGGCGTGACCAACGTAATATGGACGGTGCTACCGAAGCAGTATTCCTGGAACCGCTGATCGAATTCGCACAAGCCAACCAGACGCCAGCCGAGCGCAAGCTCGAGCTATTCCACGGCCCGTGGAACGGCAGCGTCGACCCGGTCTTTCGCGAGTTCGCCTATTAGCCAGCGCTGGACCGGACGCAGTCGCGAAAGCCGGCGTGACCGGCCTTCGCGTCGGTGCCTTACGCCGTGCGGCGTCGCAACCAGATGAAGCCGATAGCCAGCAAGGCGGCAATCAGCAAACCGATCGCACGAAGATCCAATGTTGGCGTTGGTGCCGGCGGCTCGGCGTTGGCGGCGACCAGATCTGGTGACGAAAGTGAAAAGCCGCAATTTTCGCCACTGTCTGCATTGTCGTTGAGGTTGAATACGACCGTACCGTTTGACGGAACCTGGATCTCGAAGTTTATCGCCGCGCTCGGGCTGATAATGCTGCTGCCTGAGTCGCCGAGATAGTTCTGGCCCAAATCCGCGACGTTGAAGCTGCCGAGGTAGGCGGTGGCGAATACACTGCCAACGCAAGATGCGTCCGAAGTCAGCGTTATCGTCGCACACACGCTCGAACCGGAAGTGTTGGTGAAAGCCTCGGACACCACATGTCGATAAGTGGCCGAGTCCCAAAGACCGGGATAGCTTTTTGGTGAAGCGCAGGTACTCGCGTTGGCGTCACGGAACAAACGGCCGGTCTGAGTCGCCGATGCCGTAGTCAGGGTGTAGCTGGCGGTGAACGCGGCTGCTGCGGTCGGTGCCTTGACCGTCGGTGCCGACGTCGGACTGCCCGTGTCGTTGGCGAGGTCGGCACTCGCGATCGATACCAAACCGGCCACCAGCAGCGGAATGCTGCCGATTCTCAGTAAAATGGATTTCATTTGATTTACCCCAGTCATGTGTAGCAAACAACCGGCAGGCCCAATCGGCTTTTCGATTGCGCCTTCGCCGCACGTAAACAACAACCCGCCGCACTTGCCGCACGGGCGACCCCGGGGGACAGCCTAGCATATATCGTTGGTCGTGGCCGATTTGGCCCGACCAAAAAAGGGCCCGCTGTCGGGCCCTTTTTTGGTCAATCCGTGACGCATGTAACGATAATTTCGCCTATTTCATTTTCAATCCGCGATCGATCAGCATCGGTTCGATGCTCGGATCCTTGCCGCGCCAGTCGCGGTACATCTTGGCCAGGTCCTCGGTATTGCCGCGCGACAGGATCATCTTGCGGAAACGCTCGCCGTTTTCGCGGGTCAGGCCGCCGTGTTCCTTGAAGTCCTCGTAGGCGTCGTCGGCGAGCATTTCGGTCCACAGGTACGCGTAATAGCCGGCGGCATAACCGCTGCCCCAGATATGCGCGAAATAGCTGGAGCGGTAGCGCGGCGGCACGTAGGGCAGGTCGATCTTGTCCTTCTTCAGCGCGGCGGCCTGGAACTTGTCGGCATCCTGCAGCGGTGCGTCCGCGCCGAGCATGTGCCAGTTCATGTCGAGCATGGCCGCGGCGACCAGCTCGGTCATGTCGTAACCCTTGTTGAAGTTGTGCGCTTTCTTGATCTTGTCGACTAGTGCCTTGGGCATCGGTTCGCCGGTCTTGTAGTTCTTGGCGTAGTTGGCGAACACCTTCGGGTTCAGCGCCCAGTGCTCGTTGAACTGCGACGGGAACTCAACGAAATCGCGCGCGGTATTGGTGCCGGACAGGGTAGGATACTTCTCGTCCGCGAGCATGCCGTGCAGCGCATGGCCGAACTCGTGGAACATCGTTATCACGTCGTCGCTGGACAGCAGGGCCGGTTGACCGGGCTGCGGCTTGGTGAAGTTGGCGACGTTGTAGATTACCGGCTTGGTTCCCAGCAGGGTGGACTGCTCGACGAAGTTGTCCATCCAGGCGCCGCCGGACTTGTTGTCGCGCTTGAAGTAGTCGCAGTAGAACAGCGCCAGCGGCGAGCCATCCTTGTCGAACACCTCGAAAACGCGCACGTCCGGCTGGTACACGGGGATGTCCTTGCGCTCCTTGAAGGTTAGCCCGTAAAGCTGGTTGGCGGCGTAGAAAACGCCGTTCTTGAGCACGTTGTCGAGTTCGAAATACGGCTTGACCTGGTTTTCGTCGAGATCGTACTTGGCCTTGCGTACCTGTTCGGCGTAGTGCTCCCAATCCCACGGCTGCAGCTTGAACGTCGGTTTGTGCAACGCCTTGCGGTCCTTGTCGATCACGGCCTGAATGTCCTTGGCTTCCGCACGTGCACGGGCGACGGCGGCCGGGCCGAGGCGGCGCATGAATTTCACGGCCGTGGCCGGCTTCTTGGCCATCTGGTCCTCGAGTTTCCAGGCGGCGTAATTCGGAAAGCCGAGCAGCTTGGCCTTCTGCGCGCGGATCTGCGCGATGCGTTCGATGGTCTTGCGCGTGTCGTTGGCGTCGCCCTTCTCGGTGCGGTTCCAGGACGCTTCGAACAGGGCCTGACGCGTAGCACGATCGGACAGGTCCTGCAGGTCCGGCTGCTGCGTGGTGTTCTGCAGCGGGATCACCCACTTGCCGTCGAGCTCGCGATCCTTTGCCGCCTGTGCGGCGGCGGCGATCTGCGCATCGGACAGCCCGGCCAGCTTGGACTTGTCGTCAACGACCAGGGCGCCGGCCTTGGTCGCGGCCAGCAGCTTGTTCGAGAACGTGGCGCTGAGCGAGGATTCCTCCTCGTTTAGCTTCTTCAGCTTGGCCTTGTCGGCGGCTGACAGCCTGGCACCGGCATGCACGAAATTCGCATGCACGACGTCGATTAGGCGCATCGACTCGGGATCGAGCTTGAGTTTGTCGCGTTCTTTGTAGACCGTGTCGAAGCGCTGGAACAGCTTGTTGTTGAGATAAATCGCGTCGCGATGCGCGGCCAGTTTCGGCGCTTCGTCCTGCTGCACCTTCTGCAGGACCGGATCGGTGTTCGCACTGCTGACACCGTTGAACACCATCATCGCGCGGCTCAGCAGTTCGCCGGTCTTCTCCATCGCCACGTAGGTATTCTCGAATGTCGGCGGTGCCGGATCGTTGGCGATCTTTTCGATCTCGGCGAGCTGTTGTTTCATGCCGGCTTCGATCGCCGGCTGATAGTCGCTGTCCCTGATCTTGTCGAACGGTGGCGCATGGAACGGCAGCGTACTCTCGCTCATCAGCGGATTCACGTGCGGTGCCGGCTTGGCCGGCGGCGTGGTGGCCGCGGCAGCCGGAGCTGCCTCCGGCTTGGCCGGTGCGGGATTCTGCTGGGATTGGGAACAGGCGGCGAGGGCGGCGGTCATGGCGATCAACAGCAAACGGGAATGCTGCATTCTGGATTCTCCCGGTTATCTAGGAATGAATGGGTTGGAACGTGCATTGAATCCGCAAGCCGGATCAGACGCTGACCACGTCGTGGAGACGCCAATGCGAGCCAACGAGCAAGGTAAGACGGTGCCGGAGCACGGCGTGCGGCAGTGAAGTGGTGACCGTCACATCGGTGTGCATGTCGGATTGTTTCGTGCTGACGGCGGCCTGCGGATCGCTGGCGCCAAGTGCGGGATCGACCGCGTCCGGGTCGGCTTGCATGGCCTTCCAACGCTTCCACAGTGTGGGTTCGCGCAGGGCCGATTGCAGGGTGGCGGCGAAGCTCTCGGGCGAGTTGCCCTGGAATGACAGCTCCTGATGTTCGCCACGCGCCGTGGCGAGGTCGTCGATACTCAAATAATAACGTTGCTGCGTCATCAACGTGCTCCTTGAGGCAAGTCCTCAATTTTAGCAGATGGCCGCCCTCGCGCAGAATGACTTTTGCCATACAGGCAATTCGGCGACGGGGCTGTAAACTGGTCGGGCTTACGTCTGTTCAGAGGGGGAAAAATGAAGAATTCAAGCAGTCGGCTGCGGTTGGCGGCCTTGTTCGCGTTGTGCGGTATTGCCGGCACGGCCGGCGCACACACCAAATTGCTGCGTTTCCCGGATATTTGCGGCAATCGCATCGTGTTCACCTACGCCGGTGATCTGTGGACGGTCGGCGACCAGGGCGGCACGGCGATCCGCCTGACGGCCGCACCCGGCCTGCAACAGTCCGCCAAGTTCTCTCCGGATTGTTCAAAGATCGCATTCACCGGCGAATACAGCGGCGGGGATCAGGTCTATGTCATGCCGGCCAACGGCGGCGTGCCGAAGCAGCTTACCTACTACCCCGCCATGGGACCGTTGCCTCAGCGCTGGGGTTTTGACAACGAGGTCTACGGCTGGACTCCGGACGGCAAGCGAATTCTGTATCGCTCCTACAAGGACAGTCATACGCTCGCGGAACCGCGCCTGTTTACGGTCAGCGTCGATGGCGGGCTGTCGACCGCGCTACCGATGCCGATGTCCGGCGTCGGCGAGTTTTCGCCGGACGGCAAGCAACTGGTGTATTCGCCACTGTTTCGAGATTTCCGCACCTGGAACCGCTACAAGGGCGGCTGGGCGCAGGATCTTTACATCTTCGACATGGCCAGCGAGAAGGGCCGCAATATCACCAATGATGTCAACACCGATCGCGATCCGGTGTGGATCGGCGATTCGATCTATTTCGTTTCCGACCGTGACGGCGTATTGAACCTTTACCGCTACGATATCGGCAACAATCAGACCAGCCAGCTGACCCGGCACCGCGCCTTCGATGCGCGCTGGGCCAGTGGCGATCGTACCGGCAAGATCGTCTACGAATACGGCGGCGAGTTGCGCGTCTACGACACCACCACCAACAAGGACGAGGCGATCGGCATCGATGTGCCCAGCGACGGCGCCAAGACGCGTCCGCAACACATCAGCGTGGCCGACGACATCGAGGATTTCGGCCTGAGCCCGCGCGGTGACCGGGCGTTCTTCATCGCTCGCGGTGACCTGTTCAGCGTGCCGGTCGAGCACGGCATCACGCGCGATTTGACGCAGACGCCCGGTGCGCACGAGCGCGAGGCAGCCTGGTCGCCGGACGGCAAGCGCATTGCCTATGTATCGGATCAATCCGGCGAGTCCGAGGTCTGGGTGCGCGATGTCGACGGCGTCGGCGCGGCCAAACAACTGACGAAAACCGTTTACGGGCGGTTGTATGCGTTGCGCTGGTCGCCGGACGGCAAGCGCATCGCCTTCAGCGACAGTGCCAATCGACTGCATGTGCTGGATGTGGCCGGCGGCAAGGTTACCGAGGTGGCGCAGGATCCGCAGAGCCTGCAGCGCGATTACACCTGGTCGCCGGGCAGCAGCTATCTGGCCTACACCTACAACGATGCGAACCAGCAACCGTCGATCTATCTGTGGTCGGTCGCCAGTGGCAAGCACACACGCGTCACCGATCCGCTGTTCGCCGAATCGTCCCCGGCGTTCTCGCCGGACGGCAAGTTCCTGTACTTCCTGGGCGAGCGCGAATGGGCGCCGCAGATCAGTTCGGTGGAATGGAATTTCGCAACCAACCGCAGCACCGAGGTTTACGCCCTGACGTTGCAGAAGGACGGCCCGAGCCCGTTCCCGCTGCGCGATGACGAAGCCAAGGGCATGGACGAACACGGCGCGGCCAAATCGAAGAAGCAGGCACACGGCAAGGACCACAAATCGGCCAAATCGGCCGAGGATCACATCGATTTCGATGGCCTGGCCTCGCGCCTGACACGCGTGCCGATCGATGCGGACAACATCCGCTGGCTGGATGTGACCGCCAAGTACATCGTCTACGCGGTTACCGATGCGTTCTATTACGGTCGTGCCGGTCGCTTCCTGCCGCAGATCCACGTGTACGACATCGAAAAGCGCAAGGACGATACGCTGGCCGAAAAAGTGCGCAATGCCGCGCTGTCCGAGGATGGCAGCAAGTTGATGGTACGAAGCGGCAAGTCGTTCAAGGTATACACCATTGGCGGCAATCCCAAGCAAGCCAAGTCCGTGAGCACGTCGGGGCTGGCGCTCACACGCGTGCCGCGCGCCGAGTTCGCCGAGATTTTCCGCGAAGTCTGGCGTCGCTATCGCGATTACTTCTACACGCCGAACATGAACGGTTACGACTGGAAGGGCTTGCGCGCCAAGTACGAGCCGCAACTGGCCTATGTCGGCGACCGCTCCGACTTGAACTACCTGCTCGGCCAGATGGTCGGCGAGTTGAGCAATTCGCACTCGTATGTCAGCGGCGGCGATCTGGGCCTGCCCGACAAGCCGCATGTCGGTCTGCTCGGTGCGCGCTTCGAGCTGGACAAGGCATCCGGCCACTACCGCATAAAGTCGATCATGCAAGGCGAGAACGACGAGGCGCGTTACCGCTCGCCGCTAACCGAGGTCGGCATCAATGTGCATGTGGGCGATTACATCCTGGCCATCAACGGCCGCGAGCTGACCGCCCGGGAGAATCCGTACCGGCTACTTCAGATCGCGTCGGGTCAAGCCGTCGAGTTGCGCGTGAACTCCAAGCCGAGCGAGGATGGTGCGCGCAATGTGCTGGTTGATCCGGTATCCAGCGAGAACGACCTGAAGTACTACGCCT
The DNA here is from genome assembly GCA_963779795.1 of uncultured Pseudomonadota bacterium. Lineage (GTDB taxonomy): Bacteria > Pseudomonadota > Gammaproteobacteria > Xanthomonadales > Rhodanobacteraceae > Rudaea. The sequence goes on from CAVZZK010000004.1 coordinate 134,132, forward strand.
GGGTCATGCACAACTATCGCTATGTCGAGAAAAAATCAGGCGGCAAGCTGGGTTATCTGTATATCCCGGACATGGGCGCTGACGGAATCCGCGAGTTCATCAAGTGGTACTACCCGCAGATTCACAAACAGGCGCTGGTTATCGATGAGCGTGGCAACGGTGGCGGCAATGTATCGTCGATGATCATCGGGCGTCTGTCGCGCAAGCTGTTGGGCCTGAATTACGACCGCAATTCCAGCGTACCCGGCACCTATCCGCCGCAAGTCTTCCACGGTTACATGGCGGCGCTGATCAATCAGTACTCCGCGTCCGACGGCGACATCTTCGCCTACATGTTCAAGCAGGCGAAGCTGGGTCCGACCATCGGCATGCGCACCTGGGGTGGTGTTGTAGGTATCAGCGATTATGGCCCGGTGATCGACGGCGGCCATGTCGAGGTACCGGAATTCGTCGCCATCGCCGACCTCAAGGGCAACTACCACGTCGAGGGCAAGGGCGTGGAGCCGGACATCAAGGTCGACAACGACGTGTTCTCGGTCATTCATGGCAAGGATCCGCAGCTGGATCGCGCTATCGACGTGCTGATGAAGAAGGTAGAGGCGAATCCGCCGGTATTGCCGAAACGTCAGGCGCCGCCGGTCAAGGCGCCGCCCGACATGCGCCCGAAGCAATAACGGGCAGCGCATCGCGCAGATAAACCGCCAGCGCACCGGGATCCGGTGCGCTGGCGTACGGTAAAACGCCCAGGCATGGCGCGGCGAGTTTTTCGTGCAGCGTGGCCAGGTTGTCCTTGCCCCGCGCCATGCCCGCATCGACGTGATTGCCGATCCAACCGATCAATTCACAGCCGTCCGCTTCGATCGCGCGCGCGCTGAGCATGGCGTGATTCAGGCAGCCCAGACGCAAGCCCACGACCAGAATCACCGGCAACTTCAAGCGGCGCGGCACGTCCGCGAGCATCAGCTTCGACGATAACGGCACCGACCAGCCGCCCACGCCTTCGACGACGACGATATCCGCTTGCCGCGCGAGCGCGTTGTAGGCATCGACGATTGAATCAAGTCTTATATTCGTGCCCGTATCGCGCGCGGCCAGGTGCGGCGCAATCGGATCGCGGAATGCGAACGGATTGACCAGGGCGTATTCCGGTCTGATGACGCTGTGTGCAGTGAGTGTTTCGGCATCGGCATTGCGCAAACCGTGCGCGGTCACCTGGCAACCGCTGGCGACCGGCTTCATGCCAAGCGCACGCATTCCTCCCTGGTTCAAGGCTGCCAGCAATGACGCCGATACCATTGTCTTGCCGATTTCGGTATCGGTGCCGGTGACGAATACGCCACAGGTTGTTGAATCGCCCGGATGTTCGGTGGAATCTTCGTGCAAGAACAATCCAATCGGCGCGCTCGCGCCATCGTCGCGTAATGGAAGGGGTACAATCGCATTTTTCTGCGGAATGTTCCATGTTTGCTGCGGCGACCATCGACACCGATGACAAATCCGGGCTGTATGCCGAACTGGCGCAACAAGCGCGCGCGCTGCTGCAGGGCGAACCGGATCGAATCGCCAATGCGGCGAATTTCGCTGCGCTGGTTTTTCACGCGCTGCCGGACCTGAGCTGGGCCGGGTTTTATTTCTTCGACGGCAGGGAACTGGTCGTCGGTCCGTTCCAGGGCCAGCCGGCCTGCGTGCGTATCGCGCTGGGCAGGGGCGTGTGCGGCACCGCGGCGGCGACGCGTCAAACCATGGTGGTGGAAGATGTGGACCGGTTCGCGGGTCATATTCCCTGCGATGCGGCATCGCGGTCGGAGATTGTCGTGCCGTTGTATCGCGATGATCGCCTGATCGGCGTGTGGGACGTCGATTCGCCGAAACTCGCGCGTTTCGACGAGGACGATCGGGCCGGCATGGAACAACTCGTGGAAATATTCATGGAACAACTGGCAAAGGCATGAAGCCGCGCTAACGGGAGTACAAATGGCTGGGAAAGACTGCAACAAGATTCGCAACGTTGGACCGAAATCCGCGGCATGGTTGCGTCAGGTGGGTGTGCACTCGCATGCCGAGTTGGTCGAACTGGGGCCGGTCGAAACCTTCATGAAGGTCAAACGCGCCGGATTCCGGCCGAGCCTGAATCTGCTCTACGCGCTGGCCGGGGCAATCGAGGATTGCCATTGGGCTGATTTGTCCGACGACAAAAAGGCTGCATTGGTCCGCGAGGCGGAAGAAGCGGAAAACGAGAATCCGATCAAGACGCGCTGGGAGAAGCAGGTCGAGCGCAGTGACGAACAGGCGCGGCGCGACTCCGAATCCTGAACCGCTGCGTCGGATTCCGAATGCGGCCGTCCGGACGACTCCGGCAACCGAATTCAGCGTGCTACCGCGTAGTCGCGGGCATCTTCGCGCCATTTCGGCGTCGAGTGGATCTTCGGCAATACCTGTTCTGGCGTCTCGACCAGCGACCACATGTCCGAATGCCCGGCATTCATGAACTTCTGTGAGATGACCTGCTGCATGAACGTCTGCAACGGCGAGTAGAAATCACGCGTGTTGAGCAGCACGATCGGGTTGAAGTACAGCCCCAGGCGCTTCAGCGTGATCGCCTCGAACAACTCCTCCAGCGTACCGCAGCCGCCGGGCAGGGCGATGACGGCGTCCGAACCGGTCAGCAGCCGATGCTTGCGCTCGCGCATGTCCTCCACTACCTCGAGCTTGCCGATGCCCGGATGCTGCCATTCCACCTCGGTCATGAAGCGCGGAATCACGCCGATGACGTCGCCACCATGCGACAACGCACCATCGGCCACCGCGCCCATCAGGCCGGTCGCCCCGCCGCCGTAGACCAGGGTGCAGCCGGCCTCGGCGAGCAGTTCGCCCAGCCGCGTTGCCGCGGCGTGATAGACACGGTCGCATTGGTTGCTGGATGCGCAGTAGACGCAGACTCGCATGGCCGCTCCATCGAAGCAGGGAGGTAATTCTACGACGATAGTGCGGAAATGCCGCGGGATGTTGTGCTGTTAGTCCGACAATCCGGCAATCGCCTTGCGTGCGTAGGTCATCAGCTCCGGGTCGATGCCCGTTTGCTGTCGCATGTGTCCTGGTTCCTCGCGATACATTCGGTTCAGCGACCGCTGGATACCGTTGTCGCCGCCGGTGAATTCGCGCAGTAACTCGCACCAGCGTTTGGCCAGAGCCTGAACCTCTTCGCTTGCCGGATCCTTGTCCAATTGCATGGCCGCCTTCATGCCGGCGATGACGTCAGGCCATGCCTGCTCGACGGCCCGGATACGTTCCGGGCCGAGTTCCTCGCCGCGCTGACGGATCTGTTGCATTTGATCGGGAGTGAAATGTTTTTCCATGAGAGTACTTGCCTCGATGCTGGACAGCAGGGATTCGCCGTCGATCAACTCGCCATTGCCGAGCCGTTGCGCGACGCGCTCCAGGCGCAGCAGCAGTTCGCGTTGCCGAACGACACGTTTCCGCAATCGACCGATCTGGCGAGTCAATGCCTCGCCCAGCGTCGGCGCATCCGCGAGCAGGCACTGATGGATTTCCGCGAGCGAGAATCCCAGTGCCTTCAACGAAACGATATGTTGCAGCCGGCCCAGTTCCGCCTCGCCGTACAGCCGATAACCGGCCTGATTTCGCCGAGCGGGCTTGAGCAGGTCTTTGGCCTCGTAGTGATGCAAGGTGCGCACCGTGATGCCGGTGCGACGTGCGACTTGGCTGACCGTGAGCAACTTCACTTCGTGATGTCCGAGTGCGGTGATCGCATGCTGCACCATGACGTCACGGCAGGGTCAAGCATTGCGATGGCGCTTGAGGAACGAAACGAGTACGACCTGCAAGGGATTGCCTTTCACTCGCAAGCCCACAACGAAGTTTATCGTGATGCCGTCAATGACGCTGGCGGGATATGATGTCGATCAACCCGGTCGTGGATTTGTGTGGAACCAGTGGAACCAGCATCACGCGTCCGCCGCTGGCCTCGAGCTGTTCGCGACCGACGACGTCCTGAATCTTGTAATCGCCGCCCTTGACCAGCACATCGGGTTTTATCTGATGGATCAGTTCGAGCGGCGTGTCCTCGTCGAACACGGTAACGGCATCCACACAGGCGAGGGCGGCAAGCAAGGCGGCACGTTCGTTTTGCGAAATGATCGGTCGATCGGGACCCTTCAGGCGTTTGATCGAGGCATCGCTGTTGATGGCCAGCACCAGACGATCGCCCTGATTTGCCGCTTGATGCAGCAGCGTCAGATGACCCGCGTGCAACAGGTCGAAGCAGCCGTTGGTGAATACGATGCGTTGTCCGGCCGCACGCCACGCGTCGACTTTGGCGACCAGGCTTGCACGATCAAATATGCCTCGACGTGATGGTCCGTACAGTTCGCCGATCAGATCGATGGTGTTCACGGCTACCGCACCGACCCGGCTGACTGCAATTCCTGCGGCAACATTGGCGATATGTCCGGCCGGATGCAACGTGGCGCCCGCGGCCAGACACGCAGCAAGTGTGGCGATCACGGTATCGCCGGCTCCGGTGGTGTCGGCGACCGGGTGAGGTGTCGCCGCCGGTAGATGCATGTGTGGTCCGTCACGCGGAACCAGCAACATGCCGTGTTCGGACAAGGTGATCACCATGGCTTCGAGTGCGGCGGTTTCAATCAGGCGACGGCTGACCGTTGCAACGCCTTCCAGGTCGTGCGCATCGAGCGCAACGCCGGCTGCCAGTTGCAATTCGCCCAGGTTCGGAGTCAACACGCTGCATCCGCGATAGTCCGTGAAGTCGCGCCGTTTCGGATCGACAATCACGGGCACGTCCCGATCCCGGCATGTCTCAACGATGGCCTGGATCAGATCCCGCGTCAGCATGCCCTTGGCATAGTCGCTCAGGATGACGGCGTGAGGCGACGAGGAGGTCTGTCGCAGTTCGTCGATCACGCAGGTGGCGATCCATGCCGGGCATGGCGAAACGTCCTCCCAGTCCAGGCGCAGCATTTGATGGTTGCGGGCGAGTACACGCAACTTGCGTGTCGTGCGGCGCGTGCGATCACGTTTCAATGCGGACGTACGGATGCCCGCGGATTCACACAGGCAGAGGATATGTTCGCCGCTTTCGTCGGCGCCGATGAGCCCGGACAGGGTTACGTCCACACCCAATGCCGCGGCTTGCCGCGCCACGTTGGCGGCCCCGCCCAGGCGTGATTCGGTTGCACCTGCGCGGACTACCGGCACCGGAGCTTCCGGTGAGACCCGTTCTGCGTTGCCGCTGAGATATTCATCGAGCATGACGTCGCCGACGACGTGAAGTCGTACTTGGCGCAGGCGCTCGACGATCTGCTCCAGCGCTTCCGGGTCCGGAATCGTTGCTTGGCGGTTCATGCGGATTCCGGCCACGTCAAGGAATCTTCCAGGGCTTCGGCCAATATGTGAATGCAGATGTCGTGTATTTCCTGAATTCTGGCGACGCGCAGCGAGGGCGCGTAGAGGACGGCATTGGCATGGTCGGCAAGCGCGCCGCCATTTTCGCCGGTCATGGCGATGACCTTGCAGCCGCACTGGCGCGCGGCGTGTGCCGCATCGAGCACATTGGGAGAATTGCCACTGGTGCTGATGGCCAGCAGCACATCACCGGGACGGGCGAGGGCTTCGATTTGCCGTGCAAACACGCGCGCATAGCCGTAGTCGTTGGCGACCGCCGACAGAATCGAGGTGTCGGTGGTGAGGGCGATGGCAGCCAAGGCCCGTCGCTCATGCTGAAATCGGCCAACCAGCTCGGCGACGAAATGCTGTGCCGTTGCCGCGCTGCCGCCGTTGCCACAGGCCAGAATCTTGTTTCCGGAATCCAGCGAAGCCTTCATGATCCGGCTGGCGGTCTCGAGCTCGGCCGGCAACGACGCGGCGGCGCGCTCGATCGCGTTTTGATGCTCGGCGAATGCACGCTGCGCGAGGTCGCGCAAAGGGCGCGCGCCGGGAATCCTTCCGCTGGTCAGGGCCATCGCGAACCGCGGCAGATCCTCGAAAACGAGCACCTGCGCAGCGCTGGCCTGTCCCGAGGTGTGTGTGCCTTTGCCGGTTCTGACCAGACAGGTTGCGATTCCGGCCGACCAGGCCGATTCCAGATCGCGCAGGTCGTCACCGACCATGATCGTCTGGTTCGCGGGAATGCCGGAATCGGCAATTGCCTGCTGCAACAGGCCCGGAGCGGGCTTACGGCACTCGCATTTCGCCGCAGGCGAGTGTGGGCACGCGTAGACAGCATCGATACGGGCTCCGGCTTTTTCGGCATCAGCGGCCATGTGTGTGTGGATTTTCTCCAGTTCCGCCTGCGTCATCAGACCGCGTCCGACGGCGGATTGATTGGTGACGATCGAAATGCGTACGCCGGCGGCGTGCATGGCACGCAAGCCATCCAGCGCGCCGGGTTCCCATTGCCACTGCGACCAGTCGAGCACGTAACCGCCATCGCTGCGCTCGATGTTCAGCACGCCATCGCGATCCAGCAGCACGTGTCGGAAACAACGAGTCATGACATTCATAGGTACGGATCCGGGCGAGAGAGATATTGCTGGACGTAGTATTTGACACCATCCTCAAGGCTGGTGAACGCGCGCGCATAGCCAGCTGCGCGCAGCCGTTCCAGGCGTGCTTGCGTGAAGTATTGATAACGTCCGCGCAGTTCCTGCGGCATGTCGATGTAGCGGATTTTCGGTGGCCGTTCGAGCGCGGCAAAAAGCGCGGTAGCCAGTTCGGCGAAACTGCGTGCCGCACCGCTGCCGAGGTTGTAGATGCCGTTGACTTGCGGATGCTCAAGCAGCCACAGCACCAGGTCGACACAATCGCCTACGTAGACGAAATCCCGCTGCTGCGCGCCGTCCGCGTAGCGGCTGTCATATGACTTGAACAGGGTCACCTCGTCGCCGCGTGCGGCGGCCGGAAACTTCTGCGCGACGACGCTGCGCATGCCCGCCTTGTGGTATTCGTTGGGGCCGTAGACATTGAAGAATTTCAGGCCGACCCATTGTGCCGGTGTCGGCTCGCCGTCGGCTACGGCGCGGGCCACGCGCCGGTCGAACAGGTGCTTGCTCCAGCCGTACAGGTTCAGCGGCCGCAAACGCGCAAGCGCCTGTGGTGAATGATCGTCGTCGTAGCCGGCATCGCCATCACCATAAGTGGCCGCGGACGATGCGTAGATGAATCGCTTGTCGTGGCGCGCACACCATTGCCACAGACGCCAGGACAGGCCGAAATTGACGTCGACGACCAGATCGCCGTCGCTGGCGGTGGTTGATGAGATGGCGCCCATGTGCACGATCGTCTCAATCGTGTCGCGCATGCGATCGAGCCTCTCATCGAGTTGCGCCGGCGCAATGAAATCGTGCAGTTCGACACCCGACAGGTTGCGCCACTTGGACTCGTGGCCAAGAACATCGCACACGGCCGTCGGAATACCGCGCGCGTTGAGCGCGGAGACGATGTTCGAGCCGATGAATCCCGCGCCGCCGGTGACCAGAATCATCGTGGTACTCCGCTGCCGCAGGAAGTAGTCCCGGGCAGCGGCACGTAATCGAGCCAAGTCCTTGCCGCACTGTCCCGGTGCCTGCGGCATGACCTATGATGCGGGTAAACCTTGCCGTATGCCTTTTTCCGATCAATGATGAGCGCGCCCCAAACCCAGACTTCGTTCTTGTCCGCGCAAGCACATCGTGAATGGCTGCTGTTCATGCTGTTCGCGTTTGTGTTGATCGGTGCCGGCATCGGTCTGCGCGATCCCTGGCCGGCCGACGAACCACGGTTTGCACTGGTTGCCAGGCAAATGGTCGAATCGGGCAATTGGCTTATCCCGCACCGTGGCAGTGAGCTGTATGCGGACAAGCCGCCGCTATTCATGGCGTCGCAGGCGCTGGCGTATGAGTTGACTGGAAACTGGCGCATCGCTTTCTTGTTACCGTCGCTGTTGTTTGCCATGGGCACGCTGTTGCTCGTGTACGATCTCGGTCGGCGCCTGTGGAATCATCGCGTCGGCCTTTACGCGGCCGGTGCGCTGCTGGCCACGTTCCAGTTCGTCTACCAGGCCAAGCGCGCGCAGATCGATCCCGCCGAAACGTTTTTCATCACGCTGGCGAATTATGGTTTGCTGCGGCATCTGCTGCTGGGTGCGGATTGGCGCTGGTACTGGGCGGGATGTTTCGCCTCGGGCCTGGGGGTAATCACCAAGGGCGTCGGCATCATTGCCGGACTGATGTTCGGACCGTATCTGTTCGCGCGCTTGCGCGGTTGGCGCCATCTCGGCGAAATCCGCGGCGGCACCTGGCGCTGGTTGTTCGGCGCCGTGTGTTTCCTGGCCGCGGTAGCGCTGTGGCTGGTGCCGATGCTGGTCCGCGTGTACACGATCGACACGCCGCGCTATCTGGCTTACGCGCACGATATCCTGTTCCACCAGACGGGCGGGCGTTACGCGGCGTCCTGGGATCATGCGCAACCGGTGTGGTTCTATCTTGGCGTGATGTTGACCAGCTGGATGCCGCTGGCACTGACCTATCCAGCCACTTTCCCGGCCTGGCGCAAGCAACTGGCCGCGCGCGATGCGCGGTTCCTGTTGCCATTGGGATGGGTTGCGCTGGTCCTGGTGTTTTTCAGCATTCCCGGCGGCAAACGTGACGTCTACATCATGCCGGCCTTGCCGATGATGGCGCTCGCGTCCGCGCCGTTTTTGCAGGAGGCACTGCAGCGACGCTGGCTGAAACGCGTCGCTTTTGCCGCCATTTCGATCCTCGGTCTGGTGTTTCTTGCGGCGGGTGTCTATGCGCTGACCCGGCATCCATCGCGTGCCATCGCCTACGCCGCCGCGCATGGTCTGTCGAACGACGGCGACCGATTGTGGTATCTGTTGATCGCGATCGGGTTGGCTACGCTGATCCCGGCGCTGGTATTTCGTGCGCAACGAGGCGTGCACTCGTTGTTGTGTGGATTGTTCGGCATGTGGATGCTGTGGAGCCTGTGGGCGTACCCTTTGCTCAACGACGTCACGTCCGCGGCTGGCGTGATGCGTCGCGCGGAGCGGCTGATCGGGCCCAGGGGCGAACTGGCGATGGTCGCCTGGCGCGAGCAGAACATGTTCCTGGCGAAATGGCCGGTTGCCGAATTCGGCCTGGACGATCTGTGGCGCACGCAGTTGTCGAAAGCGATCGTGTGGCAACAACATGAGCCGCAACGGCGCTGGATATTCATCCTTGGCCAGGCCATGAAACCGTGTATCGATCCCTCCGGCGCGGCGTACCTGGGCATTGCCAATCGCCGGCACTGGTGGTTGTTCCGTGCCAATGCCGTCGCGGCGGCTTGTCGGAACGGACAGGTTCCGGATAGCCCGGATGAAGCTCGGGACCGGAACAATCCGGAATAGGCCGGGACCACGCGCTGTCGTCGTGCAAGCGTTCATGCGATGACTTCCTCGACACGATCGTGTGCGTTCGACGCGTTTTCAGGCCCGTTCGATGCCATCACGGCCGCGACAACGCGCTCGGCAACCTGCTCGGCGGTCAGGCCGGATGTGACCAGCCCGCAACCGTTGTTTCCGTAGGGTTTGTATTTGCGTGGATCCGTTTGCGAAAAAAGACCCACCGTCGGCGTGCCGCTGGCGCTGGCCAGGTGCATGACGCCGCTATCCGCACACACGAACGCATCGAGGCAACTGATCAATGCCGCCACCTGGCGTACATTCGATGATGCGTAGTGCGGCAAATCGGCCACTGTTGTCGAATGGTTGCCGGGTGGCAGGATTTCGACGATCGACCAGTCCGGCTGTTGCTGTCGGACGGTTTTCACGAATTGCGACCACCAGGATGGTTCGTAGCGTTTGGCGCCGGTTGCGCCGGTGAAGATGCCAAGCTTCAGCGTGGCCGGACCGGGTATCGCCGCCAGCATTTTATCCAGCATCACACGTGCCGCGGAGCGGTCCGCTCGGGTCAGTGCAATATCGAGCGGCGGATACTGCGATGTATCCGACACCAGACCGTCAGGCAACGCATTGCGCAACAAAAAAACCGGCAATTGCGCGAAATGGCGCGGAGCTTCCTGAAGTAGTCGAGACCTCAGTTCACGGTTCTCGCCGGCGGCACCGGGAAGTGCAACGCCCTGCCGCGCACGCGCAAGGACCAGCAGGGCGCGGCCGGATTGCGAGGCTTCGCAGGGATCGATGGCCAGGTCGTAATGGCGATGACGCAACAGGCGAATCGTTCGCAGCAACACCAATGGATGCCGGATCATGCGTCGCGAAAGGCAATGTACGCACTGCACGTTGGCAAACCCGCGGAAAATCTCCGGCGCATCATTGCCGCCGGCGACGATGTCGATACGGGCATGCGGCAGCAAGCGGTCGAGTTCGACAATCAGCGGAGTCAGCAGCAACATGTTGCCCAGGCGATGATTGGGACGGCAGATGAGCACACTGCGCACCTGCGATACATCGAGTGTGCCGTCGGCTCGCAAGCTTGCTTCGCAGCGGCGTTGCCAACGACGCATGATCTTCGCCATCAGCTGCCGCCGCCACTCCTGCAGATCGAAAGTGCGCTGCTTGTCGATCTCTGCGCTCATGCAAAGACGATTCGGTTGTTCGGTGAGTCAGGCGTACTGGATGAACCCATGCGCCCGATCAACCGGCTGGGCGTGATCAATCGAGTCGGTTGCTGCGCCGGTCGCGGATCGTCCATCGCATGCGTTGTGTCGCGGCTGGCCATGCTCAAAACTTCTTGTGAAAGCCGACCATGAAACCTTGCGGCAGTACGGATAGCACGAGTGGGTGCTCGCGGCGTGATGCGTACCAGCCGAAGCCGACGCCCAGGGCGGCACCGGCGAGTACATCGGTCTGCCAGTGTCCATGCGCCTTCATCCGCGCCACCATGTCGTAGGCAGGCAACAAGGCCAGTGCATACACGGCCGGGTGGTCATGGCCATAGGCGAACATGAACGGCGTCACCGCCCCGGCGATTTCCGCGACTTCGCCGCTGGGGAAGCTCTGGTTCCCGTGGCCGGTGAAAAACTGGTTCGGATCGGAGGTTTGCGAAGGACGTTTGCGCGAGAACGCGAATTTGAGAACCTGTGCGCTTGCGCTTGCCAGCACGACCGAGTCCAGCGAGCGCCAGAATGTATCGCCAAGCTTGCTGTCGTCGCCCAGCCACAGGGCGCCGCCGACAACGGTCAGCGCGGTAGCCGCGGCCAGATCCTTCTGGTAGCTGCGTTTCCAGATGCCGCTGTTGTCGTAATGCAGCCGGTGATCGATGCCGAGGGGTCCACCCGCTGCACACACTTCGCCACTTCCCAGTAACCCGAGGACGAGAAACATCGCACCCAAAAACCGCTTTTGCATGGAAAATCTCCGATGTTCGATGACATGCACGCAGGGCCTGCAGGGGCGTGCATCATCCAGCCAGAAGACGGCGCCATGTCTGGCGGCAACGTGGATATCCGGGCTATGCCGCCATAGACATGACTTATTCCGAATTGTCGCCGCAAGTCGTGTGCCAAGATACGGGCAAGCCGACCTGATTTGCAACCGGTTGATATGACTCAAATATTTTCAGGTCGGTGGATTGCAATTACGCGGGCACTGCGATCACGCCGGAAAAGCTGCAGGATTTGTCTACGAATCCTGCAGCGGCACGCAATTGGCCGTTGGAGGGCGGCACTTGCGCGGATGGCCGAACACCATGAGCACCTTCACGGCCGCATCCTGCGGACATTCGGCGACGTAGCCGATAGCGCCCATCGTCGATGCAACAAACAGCTCGACCGCTCGCTGCGACGCCAGCACATAGGGCGGCAAAGTGCCGTGGAAGTACATCTGCCGCCAATAGTCCTCGGTGTCCTGCGGCGACTGACCAAGAACGCAGCGCGAAAACGCGATACGCAGCGGATCGCTGGCCGGAAGGTTGACCGGATGGACCCGGCTTCCATCAGGCCACAGGTTCTGACGGCGCCGATAAATCAGGGCCAGGGATTTGCGCGTGAGTTGCTTTTGCTTGACACCGTTTGAAACGATAATCGCGAATCCCGTGCGAGGTTCGGTTGCCTGTGAAGGCGGGCAGCAGCCGATCGACAACACGCATGCCATCAGAATCGGAAATGACGGCCTTCGTGGCATCAGAACAGCACGCTGATCGAGGACAGAAAGCCGCTCGTGGCATGGATCGTATTGTGCCGCCCGGCGACCCACTCGGCTTTCAGGATCACGGCGGGATTGATCTGATACGCGAGTCCGGTGACACGCAACCGGGTCGTTGCCGGTTCGAGCGCCTTGCGGTAAACCTCGTAGCGCCCGACCGCGTACAACTTTTTGCCCAGCGGTGCGACGAGCTGAACATAGGCTCCTTTTTCGTCCCGGCGGCCACCCAGGTTCGAGGAGCGATAGACTGCTTCGGCGCTCAGTTCGAAGCGGTCATGCGTCCAGAAGTAGTCGAGGCCGACCAGGCGTTTGCGATCCGAGCGCAGGCGCGACTGGCTGAAGTCGGCGTACGAGAAACCGACCTGGGTGTATGGCGACAAGGGCAAAGTCAGGTGCAGCCCCAGTGCTCTGTAAAATGGATCAACATCCGGATTGGTCCGGAGTTGCCCATTTGACGAGGCATACATCGAATATTCCAGGCCGTTGCCGATGGAGGGCAGGGTGCCGGTCCACATCAGGCCGGTCATGTTGGTTGGGAAGGCCAGCGTGGTTACGAGGGGGCGCGAGGTAGTCCATACCAGCGGTGTGGCATGAATTATGTTCCAGCGACCGATCGGCGTCAGGAATTTGCCGATGCGAAATGTCGAGGTGTCGGTCAGCGCGTAATCCAGGTACAGGCGCTCAAGCGAAAAATAATCGTTCTCGCCATGGGATTCCCTGCGGATGTCGGCGAAGTTCTCATACTCGATCTCGGAAAAGAACTTCCAGCGGGATTGACCTTCCCACCAGACGAACATGCTCAGATTGTCGAGCGCCAGACGCGATGACCCGCCGCTGAGATCGTCGAAACTGCCGGTCGCGTAGCCGCCCAGCGTGAAGCCGGTTCCCGGAATCTGCAGCCCGTGGCCCAGGTAGTAATCGAAGCCCGACGCGGCATTGGCCTCACCCGCATGGGCGATACCGATTCGTCCGCAAAGTGCGATCAGCAGACAAAGTGCAGCGCCCGCGCGCAGCCATATTCCCGCATATGCGCTCATCGAACGTATTGGCACTGGCTGATCACACGGATTGCGTGGCACTTTTGCGTATACTGGAACCGCACGGCTCCCACCCTGCTGTGTCGTCGATTGCCTGCCGTGACCATTCGCAAAACCCTGCTTGTTGCATTCCTGGTCGCCGGACTCGCACCCGCCATACTTCTGGCGAGCCTGGCCTTTGTCAAGGCGCGTCAGGCTTTACAGGTGGAAATCGAACGCAGTCTGTCCGTTGAAGCCGAGGGCATAAGTGTCGGTCTCGACAAGGTGATGTTCGAGCGCCTGCAGAATGCGGCCATATGGCATCGGCTGGGCATCATGCAGGACATGCAGGTCCGGGACGTGGACAAACGATTGTCCCGATTCCTTGCCGATCTCAAGACCGGATATCGAGGCGTCTACGAAAATCTTTCCTGCATCGATGAGAACGGTCGAATCATCAGCAGCTCCAATGCGGCGCTGGTCGGCAAGCGCTCCAACCCGGCGGCCCCGTGGTTGCAGACAAACCTGTCGGGGACCGAATTGACTCTACGCCTGCGTGCGGGCAAACCCACGCCGTCGGTATCCATCGATGCGGCGGTGTCTTCGCAGTTTGACAAGGGCGATTTGGGTATATTGCGGCTGCAACTGGATTGGTCCGAGATCAATGGCATGCTCGACCAGGCCAGCATTCACGGCCGGCGCATGCTGGCGGTTGTGGACGCCAAAGGCCGCCTGATCGCTGCATCATCGAATCTGCGTGCCCGCGGGCTATTGCTCGGCATGTCGTTGGCCGAGTGGCGTCAACCTGGCGATACGGTGGTCAGCAGAAACGGGAATCCCGTTATTGACGCGCAAGTGCTGGTGGGTAGCGCCGTCTCGCACGGGTATGCACAATTCAAGGGCTTCGGCTGGACCACCCTGATCGTACAACCGGAGAATCAGGCCTTCGCACCGATTCACCACATGGCCCTGATCTTTGTCGGGCTGTTGGTACTGGTTGCCGTGTTCATCGCGTTGGCCGCGATATTGGTAAGCAAAACAATTGCCAAGCCGGTCGTCTCGCTGACCCGGTTTGCGCGAAGCTACATGCACGAAAAGGCATTGTCGGTACCGGCCGTGACCGGCAGTGGCGAAGTTCGCGAACTGACCGAAGCGTTCGTGCAGATGGTGCGCGATATCGATCGCTCGCAGCAAAATCTGATACGCGCCTCGAAACTGGCCGTGGTCGGGGAGATGTCTTCGATTATCGCCCACGAGGTGCGCACGCCGCTCGGCATCCTGCGTTCGTCGTCGCAAATGCTCAAACGCGAATCGACGATCAGCGACGAGGGGCGCGAGTTGGTCGGTTTCATTGAAAGCGAAACCGGACGCCTGAACCGTCTTGTGTCCGCAATGCTGGACACCGCCCGTGCCCGCGAACCGGTTTTCGAGCCGGTCGACGTGCATGCAATCATCCACCAATGCGTTTCCATGCTCGCCGTGCAGGCAAACGAGAAAGGGGTCGTCGTCGCCGAACACTTGTCCGCCAGGCGCACGAATGTGCCTGCGGATGAGGAACAGTTAACGCAAGTCGTGTTGAACTTGTTGATGAACGGATTGCAGATTCTGCAGCATGGCGGCCGCATCCGAATTGCCACACGGGACGCCGACGACGCATTGATGATCGAGATCGCAGACGATGGACCCGGCATCGACCCAGCCGAGCGCGAGCGAGTGTTCGAGGCGTTCTTTTTCAAGCGCGAAGGCGGTGTGGGCCTGGGTCTTGCCATCGTGCAACAGATCGTGAATGCGCACGGTGGCAATATCGAAATCGACGACAGCGAACTCGGCGGTGCGCTGTTCCGTATCACCCTGCCGCGACATCATCCGGAAAATACATGAAGCGCAAACGAATACTGATCGTCGACGACGAATCGAAAATGCGGCGGGTTCTGGAGATCATGCTGCAGAAGATGGGGTATCGCGTACTCAATGCCGGCGACGGCGCGGAGGCGCTCGATCGCTTTCAGGAAGACGCCGTGGATCTGGTCATTGCCGACCTGCGCATGCCCGGCATGGACGGTATCGAGCTGTTGATCAAATTGCGCGAACGCGGTTCCGACGTGCCGGTGATCGTGATCACCGCACACGGCACCATCGACTCGGCCGTGGCCGCCATGAAGCATGGGGCGAGCGACTATATCCTGCGCCCGTTCGACATCGAGGCACTCGAACTGGCCATCCGCCGGGCGCTCGATGGCGTCGCCGTTGCACGCCAGAACGCATTCATGCGCGAGGAGATCGAGAAGGAGTATGGTGCGTTTGTCGGCAACAGCCAGCCGATGCAATCCGTCTATCAGTTGATTCGCCAGGTCGGGCCGAGCAAGGCATCGGTATTCATTACCGGTGAAACCGGTACCGGCAAGGAACTGGTGGCACGTGCGATACATCAGGCCTCGCCGCGTTGCGACGCATTATTCGTGCCGATCAACTGCGCCGCGATTCCCGCCGATATGCTCGAGAGCGAGCTGTTCGGCTACGTGCGCGGCGCGTTTACCGGTGCCCTGAAAGATCGCATGGGCAAGTTCGAACTCGCCGATGGCGGTACCGTATTCCTCGATGAACTCACGGAAATGCCGGTGGCGCTGCAGGCCAAGTTGTTGCGCGTGCTGCAGGAAAGCCGGATCGAGCGACTTGGAAGCAATCGGCCCATCGACCCGGACATCCGCGTGATCGCCGCCACCAACCGCGATCCGGCCGGAGCGATCGATGACGGCAAGCTGCGCGAGGACCTGTACTACCGCATCAGCGTGGTGACGGTCGAAGTGCCCGCGTTGCGCGATCACCCCGAGGATATACCCGGCCTGATCGAGCACTTCATTCACAAGCATGCCGGGCGTCGCATCGAACTGGAGCTGGACGAGGACGCATTCGCTCGATTGGCCGCGTACGCATGGCCAGGCAACGTGCGCGAGCTTGAAAACATGGTGGAGCGTGCGCTGATACTTTGCGGTGATGGCCCGTTGCAGGAGCGCCATTTGATTTTCCAGCCTGCACGGGGCGATACATCATCCGCACGTGGCGTCGATGCGGGTGGAACTGCCACGCCGGTGCCACTCAATCAGGCAGTCGACGAGCTGGAAGCGAAACTGATCGAATCAGCGCTGACGCAGGCCGGCGGCAACAAGGCCAAGGCGGCCGCGCTACTGGAGATCAGCGAGCGAACGCTGTGGTACAAGATCAAGAAACTGCGTGCCGAACAAACCGACTCCTGATCGGTAAAACCGTTCGAAACGCAATCCGCTTCAGACTTCCAGCCGGTCGCCGGGGCGCGCCACCAGCGCATACAGCACCGGCATCAGGAAGATGCTGAGCATCAGGCGCGAGAGCATGCCGCAGACGATGACCAGTGCGAACGGTCTTTGCGAATCCGTGCCGACACCGGTCGCCAGCGCCGCCGGCAACAGGCCCAACGCCGCGACCAGGGCGGTCATCATGATCGGCCGCAAGCGCAGGATCGCGCCTTGGCGAATCGCCTCGTTCATGGCCACGCCGTCGCGACGCAACTCGTTGACATAGGAGATGTAGACGACGGCGGTGAGTACCGAGACGCCGAACAGGGCGAGGAAGCCGATGCCGGAGGAAACCGAAAACGGCGTGCCCGTGATCCATAACGCCAGCAAGCCGCCGACCGGCGCCGACAGCAGCACGCCGAGCACGGTGATGAAAGGGAACTTGAAGTTGCTGTAAAGTACGAACAGCAACATGAAGATCACGAACAGCGTCAGCGGCAGGATCACGTTCATCTGCGCGCGCGAGGCGGTGTATTGTTTGTATTCGCCGCCCCAATCCAGCCGATAACCTTGCGGCAGGGAAACCTTGGCGCCGACCTGTTTGATGGCGTCCTGCACCGCGCCGGCCAGGTCGCGCCCCCGCACGGAGAACTGCACGCCGATGTAGCGCGAATTGTCTTCGCGATAGATGAACGAGGCGCCGTTGGTCACGCTGATGTTCGCGAATTCCTTCAGCGGAATCTGCTGTCCGCCGGGCGTGGTCACGGGGATGTTGCCGATCTGCGTGGGGTTGTCGCGATAGCGTTTATCCAGCCGCACGACCAGGTCGAATTCCTTTTCACCCTGCACGACCCGCGTTGCCACGTCGCCGCCGATGGCGGTCTGGATCAGGTTGTTGATGTCGTCGACGTTGAGGCCGTAGCGGGCGATTTTGGCGCGGTCGATCCTGATCGTCAGGCTGGGCTGGCCGAGTTCCTTCACCAGGGTCACGTCGGCGATGCCGCGAACCTGTTCGAGCACCTGTTTGATGGCCTTGCCCTTGATCTGCAGCGTCTGCAGGTTCGAGCCGAATACCTTGACGGCCAGTGCGCTCTTCAATCCGGTTTCGGCCTCGTCGACGGCGTCCTCGGCCGGTTGCGTGTAATTGAACGTGATGCCGGGGAAGGCCTTGAGCTTGTGATCGATGGCCGCGATCAGCTCCGGCTTCGTGCGGTACCGGCCGGTCCATTGCGAATAGGGTTTCAGGCCGACGAAAAACTCGACATTGAAAAAGCCGGTCGAGTCGGTCCCGTCGTCCGGCCGGCCCAGTTCGGAAGTAACCGTGGTGACCTGCGGGAACGAACCGATGATCCGGCGTATTTTCGGTGCAATCTTGGCCGACTCGTTGAACGAGATCGTATACGGCATGGTCGCGCGCACCCACAACGACCCTTCGTCCAGTTGCGGCATGAACTCGGCGCCGATGCGCGGAATCAACAGGATCGAGCCGAACAGCAACATGGCGCAGAGGCCGATCGTCCAGCGTGGATGCGCCAGGCTCCGGTCCAGGCCCTTGGTGTAGGCGGACTTGATCCATTCGTAAGCCTGGTTGGGCCGTTCGCGCACGCCCTTGCGCATGAACCATGAACACAGCACCGGCAACAGCGTCAGCGTGATGATCAGCGAGCCGATCAGCGCGAATATCATCGTGTCCGCCATCGGCTTGAACAGCGTAGCGGACGGCCCGGTCAGGGCGTAGATCGGCAGAAAGCCGGCGACGATCACGGCAACCGCATAGAACAGCGGGCGATCCACTTCCGCGGCCGCATCGCGGATTACCTCGATGACGTTGACCGGTTCTCCGGCGCGCGCGGCGAGCTGGCGGAAGATGTTTTCCACCATGAATATCGCGCCGTCGACGAGAATGCCGAAGTCCACGGCGCCGATCGACAGCAGGTTGGCCGAAGCGCCCTGCAGGCCCAGGCAGAAAAACGCAAACAACAACGCCAATGGAATGGTCAGCGCGACAATCAACCCGGCGCGGATGTCGTAAAGGAAAAAGATCAGCACCACGATGACCAGCAGCATGCCGCTGAACAGGTTGTGTTCCACGGTGCGCGTGGTCCGCGCAATCAGGTTGCTCAGGTCGTAGAACGGATGGATGCGCACATCCGGCGGCAGCACGTGATCATTCAGTTCCCTGGTTTTTTGCTCAACACGATTGAGCACTTCCTGCGTTTTCTCGCCCTTGCGCATCATGATGACGCCTTCGACGGCGTCGTTGTGCTTTTCGTAGCCGAATTCGCCCAGCCGCGGCGCCGCGCCGATGACCACGCGGCCGACGTCCTTGACCCTGACCGGCGTGCCATTGTGGGCGGCCAGCACGACGTTGCCGATGTCCTGCAAATCCGTCAGGCGGCCGAGGCCGCGCACGTAATAGAACTGCCCGCCCTGCGAATAGAAACCGCCGCCGGCATTGGCATTGTTCGCCGCCAGCGCGGCTTCGACCTGTTGCACGGACAATCCCGCACCGGCGACCTTGGCCGGGTCCAGCAGCACCTGGTATTGCATCGTGCCGCCGCCGAAACCGGAATCGTCGGCCACACCCGGAACCGAGCGGTAGGCCGGCTCGACGGTCCAGTCCTCGAATGTCTTCAACTCCATCGGCGAGCGGTCGGGACTTTGCAGCACGTAACGGTAGATCAGCCCCGACGGCGCGGTCAGCGGCGATATCGACGGCGTCACGCCATCCGGCAGGCTCAGGTCGCCCATGCGATTGAACACGCGCTGGCGCGCGAAGTAGTTGTCGGTGCCGTCGGTGAACGTGAGCGTGACGTCGGACAAGCCGTATAGCGAAATCGAACGCATCGTCGTCGTGTGCGGGATGCCGTTCATGTCGCGTTCGATGGGGACCGTGATCAGCCGCTCGACTTCCTCGGCGGCATGCCCCGGCCATTGCGTGATGATCTCCACCATCGGCGGCGAAAGATCCGGGTAGGCATCCATCGGCAGCCGCTTGAACGACCAGATGCCGACTCCGACCAGGATCGCCGTCAGCAGGATCACGATAAAGCGCTGTCCCAGCGACGAGGCGACGATACGGTTGATGATCGACGCGGCCGCGGCCGGATGATTGGACGGCGACGGATCACTCATTGGCTTTGCATGAACTGCACGAAGATGCCGCCGTCGACGACGATGCGATCGCCGGCCTTGAGCCCTTCAAGAATGTCGTAACGGTCGTTGTTGCGATAACCCAGCGTTACATGGCGGCGTGCGAAACTGTTGTTGCCGCGCGCAACATAGACGAACGGCAGATTTTCGTCGTCGCGCAGAATCGCCGAGACCGGAATCAGCAGGCCGCTGCTCTGGCGACTGGATCGAATGCGCACGCGAACGTACATCTGCTTCTTCAGGGTGTTGTCCGGATTGTCGACCACGACTCGCACCTGCACCGAGCGTGTGTCCGGATCGACCAGGTTGGAAATGTTGCCGACGGTTCCGCTGAGTTTTCCGCTGCCGTCGCCGGTTTCCACGTCGGCCGTGTCGCCAACGTGCACGGAAGCCACATCGGCGCCGAATACGCGCGCCATGACCCACATGCGCGACAGGTTGGCCACGGTGAAACAGGGGGTGCTGCCGGTTTGCACCAGCTGGCCGGGCGTGATCAGCTTTTCCGCCACCGTGCCCGTGACCGGCGCGCGAATGATGCCGTTGATGTGCGCAATGGGCCGGCCTTGCCCGATTTCGCGGATGACTTCCTTGGGCGTGTCCAGCGAAACCAGTGCCTGTCGGGCCGCGTCGCGGTCGGCTTCGGCACTGGCGGCATCGGTGAGCGCCTGTTCAGCTTCGCGTTGCGAAACGCCGTGGTGCTTGAGCAGGTCCTGGTCCAGGTCGGCAATCTGGCGCGCAGTATGTGCCGTCACCAGCGTCTTGCGATAGTTGCTGATCGCCGAGGCGAAATCAGGCGACTCCACCACGGCCAGCGGCTGGCCTTTCTTGACGTGGCTGCCGAGCGCGACCATCAATTTCGTCACCGGACCGGAAAACGGCGCCAGCACGTTGGTGGCCTGATCGTTGTCGAAATCGACCGTACCGGTGGTTTCGATGGTCTTGTGGAAGTTCGACGCCGCGACCGTAAACATCTTGATGTGCTTGCGTTGTTGTGCCGTGAGCGTCACGTCGTGTGGTGCGGTGCCGGCCTGCCTGGCGCGTTCGTCGGATTTCGACGAGCAGCCAGCAAGGAAGACAACGCTCAACGCCGCCGTCAGCACAATGCCCGGGCCGCAGCCGGGTCTGGCACGGCCGAATGTCATCGGCGTACCGCGAGAAGTTCTATTTTTCATTCGAGTTCCCGGCCAGTTCCGGATGGTGCCACCAGCCGCCACCCAGCGCCTGGAACAGCGCTGCCGTGTCGGCAAAACGATCAGCTTGCGCTTGTATCAAGCCGATCCGGGCCTGCTGCCAGGCCTGCTCCGCGTTCAACAAGGTCAGGGCGCCGGCATAGCCGTCCTTGAGTTGTCGCTTGGATAAATCCAGTGTCACTTGCGCGGCATCCGCGGCGGTCGCTGCCGCCTTGAGTGCCGCGGCGTCCTGTTCCAGTGCCACAAGCGTATCGGCGACGTTCTGCAACGCGGTCAGCACCGTGCTGCGATATTGCTCGGCAGCCTGCACATAGGCGGCCTTGGCTGCGCGTTCCTGATGCAGCAAGGCACCGCCCTCGAAAATCGGCGCGGTGATCGAAGCGCCGAGGCTCCAGAACCCGGTGCCGGATTTGAACAAGTTGTCGATGACCAGCGCCGTGCTGCCGGCGTTAGCGGTCAATTCGATATTCGGCAGGCGGTTGGCGATAGCCACTCCGACCTGCGCGCTGGCCGCATGCAGGTTGGCTTGCGCCTGGCGCACGTCAGGGCGCTGTGCCACCAGTTTTGCCGGCAAGCTTACCGGCAATTGTTGCGGCAGTTGCAGGCTCGCCAGCTCGAAATCTTCGGCCGGCGCCTGTCCCGGATAGCGGCCAGCCAGGGTCGCCAGCGAACTCTGCAACCGGGCCTGCTGTTTCAGCAACGGCGGCAAACTCGCGGCTACCTGCGCCATCTGCGATTGTTGGGCGGCCAGGTCCAGCCCGCTGGCATATCCCTTTTTGTACTGATACTGCAGGATTCCCAGCATGTGCTTGTCGATGTCGATCAACTGGCGCGTCGCCTCGATCTGCTTGCGCGCCGCGGCCACCTGGATTGCCGTGACCACCACGTTCGAGGTCAATGTGTTGTAGGTGGCGATCATCTGGAAACGCACCGCCTGTTCCTGCGCCTGCAGCGACTCGACCGTGCGACGATTCAGGCCGAACACATCCGGCACGTAGGAAACGCTTACCTGCGGTGTTAACAGGTTGAACTTGTACTCCTGCGGCACGAGCGGGTAATTGGGCACCGGAGCAAGCGTCAAAGGCATGCGTTGCCGGCTAGCCGAGAAACCGGTCGTGACTGCCGGGAAGTACGTGCCGCGTTGCGCCAACTCACTTTCCTTCGCCGCGGTCAGGGCGGCCTGCGCCGCTTTGAGGTCGGGATTGTGCTTGAGCGATTGTTCGATCAACGCATTGAGCGGCCTGGAATGGAACAGTGTCCACCACTGGCCGGAGACATCCGCTCCGATGGCGAAATGCTGGGCCTGTCCGCCCGCCACCTTGCTGGCTGGAGTCGTCGACAACGGCTTTGCCGAGTATCCGCCGGCTTTGGGCGCATCGGGTTTGTGAAAATCCGGGCCGACGCTGCAGCCGGCGAGCAGCAACAGCACGCACAGGGCAGTGGCCGATCTCAGGCCCGGTCGCGGCGGATACGCAATGCATGAAACCGCTGCGACGGGCTCATGCATAGTGTTCCGGATTCCGGCAAGCAGGCCGGACCGCGCCGTGTTCATGCGAAGGGTTCTTCCAGGGGAAAGCGGAGCGTTATGCTATATCATTTCAAAAATGTACGATAGCCCTGCCAAAAGTCATGCCGTTTACGGCACGGCGAGTCAATTTTGAATCGGCACGGACAAGGTTGCTCAACAACGCTGAGCAAAAAAGCAAGGCGAGGGTATCAAGCGCGCTTATCCGAGGCATCGAGCCCTGGAACCGCAACGTCTTCACCAACAGCCGGAACGCATGCGAGGGTTGCCGCCGGCCGGGATGGTTAAGCTGATAGCCGCGGAACGACGGACACAGTCGTCCAGTACGCGGATCAGGCGTCCAACATCGACATGTGCCAGCACCTGATCCTCGGGCAGATACGCAAGCCCGGAACCATTCAGCGCAGCATCGACGCGCATCGGGATGTTGTTGAATACCAGCGGGGCATCTACGCGAATATTCACCGGCCGCCTGGTTTTTATGAACTCCCAGGCAAACAGCTCGCCACAGGGTGGCACGCGCATGGAAGTGCATGCATCAGCTTGACAACCCACGGAATGATCGCTACCTTGGTATACAAAGGTAGCTTTATTTTTATGTATTCCGACAAATTCAACACGCTGCGCAAAGGTCTGCTGGAGTTCCTCATTCTCGGCATCGTGTCGTCCGGCCGGGTGTACGCCGCCGATATGATTCAACGACTCAGCAAAACCGACTTCGCAACGCCGGAAGGTACGCTGTATCCATTGCTGAGCAAGATGCGCCGTGAGCAGTTGTTGGACTACGAGTGGCAGGAATCCGAAACCGGCCCGCCACGGAAGTACTACAAGCTCGCGGCCACGGGTCGCAAACAGCTCACCGAGTTTCGCGACTACTGGAAATCCCTGACGAGCCTCATCGACGAACTGGGCAAGCCATTATGCAAACAGTGATACAAATCAGCCTGAGCGGACATTTGAAGACGTTCCAGCTTGAGGAAGACGCCTACGCTGCACTGCGCGGCTACCTCGATCACGCTCGATCGTGCCTGAAACGCGATCCGGATCGCGAAGAGGTGCTTCGTGATCTTGAACAATCCATCGGCGAGAAACTCGCGCAGTCGCTGCGTTCGGAGAAACGTGTCATCAACCGGCGGGAAGTGGAAGTCGTGCTTGACGAGGTTGGCGCGGTCAATGCCGGCGATTACGATAATGCTGGCGGTGCCGCGCATCGTGACATTCCACGGCGGTTGTGTCGGATTGAAGAAGGCAAGTGGTTCTTCGGCGTATGCAAGGGACTGGCGGCGTACTCCAGCATCGGGGTTGAGTGGGTGCGCTCGATCTTCATCATCGTTTCCGTGTTCTCCGGTGGTGTGCCGATCCTGATCTACCTGATTCTGGCCTTTGTCTTGCCGGTCGTGCGTACAAACGAGGATTACCTCGCCAGCCTGCATCCGCATTCCGGGGCGATTTGACAGCGGATTTGTATCCGTTCCGAGCGGCTTGCCTCGTGCTTGGTGTCGCAAAACCATTTGCGGTACAACCCTGATTGGGGAACCGATACAGCGATGGGGCCGGGCGCCGGTTTCGGCTATACTTCGCGAACCTCGTCACTGCCCGCATCGGCCAAAGTTGCGCAACCTGTTGCACGCCATTTTCGAACTCGGCCTGCCGGTCGCGGCGTTGAGCTGGTTGTTGTTCTACCGGCTGTACAGCCGCGGCGAGCTGGCACGCGACGCTGATCGCAAAGCGATACGCGCGGGGCTCAAGCAGATCCGTCAGGAATCAAAAACATCAAAGGCGCCTGCAGACAGCATCCTGCAGAAGAAATGGATGCGATTTGGCGGAGGTTTCTACGGCGTGGCCGCGCTATGGACGCTGATCGTCATCGAAGTCGGCGGCGCCCTCAGTGCCATCGCGCATCCGTCCAGCATCGGGGACATGTTCCGCGGCGGATTGATCGATTTTGTCGTCAACTGGGTAGTCAATCAGTTCAGCACATTTTTGCAGGCGCTGTTGTGGTTCAACTGGTGGGCGGTCAGGGGCAGTAGCCAGGGCGCCTGCTTTGTCGTCGCCTTGATCGGCTATACCGCGGGACTCGAACTGGCGCGATACGAACATGCCATTGGCAACCGGCTGGCAGGTTGGGACTGGCGTGCGCAATTGCGCGCCCGGCTTGGTCGCGACAAGGACGGTTGAGAGAGGTCGCGGCTCAGGTTTTCCTCGCGATGCCGGCGCTGGACCGGTGGCAGCACACCTGAATCATTCGCCCACATGCGACTTGACCGGATTACGCGGCCGGACAACGTCTGCACCGTGCAACGCGTCCGTGTCGGGCGGGTAACGCAGCAGGACATGACGCACGCTCCAATCGGCACACCCGGAAAATCCGGGCGTGAGTTACCGTGCGATGGCCTTGCGTTTGGAATCGAGGGCGAGAACGACGGGCATGACCAGCAACACCAGCGGCAGCTGGACCAGTGCGCCGGAGATGATGGCGATCGCCAGCGGTTGCAGCATCTGATCGCCGGAACCGCTGATGGCGGCGCCGAGCGGCACCAGCGCGAGGATCATGGCCAGTGTGCTCATCGTGATCGGCCGCAGGCGATTCAGCGCTGCTTCCCGCAACGCTTGCGCGGGGGGCATGGCCGGCACGAGAACGTGATACTCGGAAACGAGGAAAATCGCCATTTCGGTGGCGATGCCGACGATCATCACCATGCCCATCATGGCGGTGATGTTCAGTTCGACGCCGGTCAGCAACAGGCCGATGAAAACCGCGCCGGTGGAGATCAGCGAGCTGAGTACGATGACGATCGAGACCAGGAGACGCTGGTACAGGAACAGCAGCAGTATGATCTCGGCGATCACCGCCGCGGCAAACACCTTGATCATGCCTTTAGCCGCCATCTGCTGCTGCTTGTATTCGCCGCCGAAGCTGTAGTACACGCCCGACGGGATCAACCCGGGTCGCGACAGCACCCGCTTGACGGCCGCGATGGTGGAACCCAGGTCGTGGCCGCCGCCGATTTGCGCGGTGACCGCGACGATCTGCGCGAGGTTATCGCGAGTCAGTTGCGGTTGCCCTGCCACGAATCGCGTCGTGGCCACCGTGCCGAGCGGAAAAATGTGACCGTTCGCCGCGCGAATCGGCAGCTCGCCCAGCTGATCCTTGTAAATGGTGGATTTCGAAGGTTTGAGCCACAAACGCACGCCGACGTCACGCACCGAGCCGAGATAGCGGGTCACGGTTGCACCGTTGAGGTAGTGATAGACCTGATCGCGCACCTGTACAGGTGTGAGATGTTCCAGCGCCGCCGCCGCCGGATCGACGTGAATTTCCAGCGCGTCGCCGGCGGGGACCACGCCGTTGTCGACCGAGGCCGGTTCGACACCGGGAACCTTGGCGATGGCACTTGCCACGTTGTTGGCAACCTTGCCCAGCACGCCCGGGTCTTTCGCGCTGAGCTGGATGACCACCGGCTGACGGCGACCGACCATGTCTCCGATCATGTCACCCATGAGCATGTGCGGATCGAAACGCACGCCGGGCACCAGACGCGTGATTTTCGCCGTCAGTTCGTCCATGACGGTCCAGATCGGCGCGCGTTTGGACGGGTCGATCAGATGGATGAAGAAATCGCCCTGGTAGGTCTCTTTCAGGTCGCCGCCGAGGCCGGCACCGGCGCGTCGCGAGTAGGTGTCGACGCGCGGGTCCTGCTTGAGGATGGCTTCGATCTGTTGCAGCTCGCGGTCGGTTTCGCCCAGCGACGTTCCGGGTGCGGTCTGGTAATCGAGTACGAAGCCGCCCTCGTCCATGCGCGGCAGGAAGCCGGTGCCGACGTGGCGGTAGGCGAGAAAACCGGCCAGCACCAGGACCAGGATACCGGGCAGGATCAGCAGCGGTCGGGCGAACAGCTTGTCGAGCAGTTTCGCATGCCAGCGGCGAAGCCTCGTTTCCTTGCCGTGTGCCGGATCCTGCCATTTGGAAAAATTGATGAGCCAATGCGCCAGCAACGGCACGGTGAACGCCGTCAGCAGGAACGAGATCACCAGCGAGGAGGCTACGGTCAATGACAGGAACTTGAAGAATGCACCGGTAACTCCCGACAGGAATGCGAGCGGGATGAATATGATCGTTGTCGCCAGGCTCGATCCCAGCAATGGCGACAGGAATTCCCTGGCGGCATGAACGGTGCTGACGCGGGCGCCACCCAGGTCCGGCGCGCCGCTGCGACGCGCGATGTGTTCGATCATCACGATCACATCGTCAATCAACAGGCCGATCGAGGCGGCAATGCCGCCGAGCGTCATGATGTTGAATGTCATGCCGAGCAATGACAGCAACAGGACGCTGATCAGCACCGACATCGGCACCACCATCATCGCCACGGCGGTGACCCGCCAGTTTCGCAGGAAACCCGAGCAGCACGAATGCGGCGAATACGAGGCCGATCAGGATCGCTTCCTCCAGCGCGGCGATCGACGAACTGACCAGCTCGGTCTGGTCGTACCACTTCACCAGCTTGATCGATTTCGGCTGCGTCATCATGAACTGCCTGCAGGCGCTGATGGACCTGTTTCTCGAGATTTAGCGAATCGGCACTATCTTGCTGATACACGTCGAAAGTCACTGCCGGACGACCGTTGTCGTCGACGAGCAGCCACTGCGGCACCGAACCCTCGCGTACGTCGGCGATGTCGGCGAGCCTTGACGAGGCCGTGTCCGGCGGTGCGCAGGGCAACGTTGCGCACCGACTCGATCGAGTTGAATGCGTTGTTGTTGACCGCCAGGTAAAGCAGGTCGTTGTCTTCGAGGCGTCCGACCGCACTGATCGTGTTCGTTGCTGGCGATGGCATTTGCCACATCGCCGATGCGACAGGCCGTAGGCCTGCAAGGTATGCGCGATTCACGGCGACCTGAATTTCCGGCACTTTGCCGCCGAGCACGCCGACCCGGCGAATGCCCTGGATGCCCGTCAGCAGCGGCGTGATCTGGTAGGTCGCCAGTTGGCGAAGGTCGGCCGGAGAAACCGAGTCGGAGATCAGCGCGTAGGACACGAACGGCATGATGATCGTCGGACTCATCTGGATCGCGTCGTAGGTCGTGCCCTTCGGCAAGTCCGGCAGCTTCTGCGCGAAGGCGGCGTCGACGCTCAAAAGCGCACGGCGCATGTCCGAACCCCAGGGGAAATCGACGAATATCTCCGCGGCGCCGCGTGAGGTGGTCGAAGTGACATCGACGGCTCCCGGTACCGCTCGCGCGGCTACTTCCAGCGGTTCGGTGACTTCGATCAGCATCTGCTTGGCTGGCCTGCTGCCGGCACTGACCTCGATGCGGATACGCGGGAAACTGGTGACCGGAAACAGGCCGACAGGCAAATTGATTGCCGCGAACAGCCCCGCCACCGTAAGGGCGAGGCTGACGAACAGGATCGGAACCCGCTGGTGTTCCAGCCAGGAGACGAAATTCATCGAGTCTTTCCGGCCGTGCGAGTCACGCGCAGACGCATGCCGTCTTGCAATTGATAGTTGCCCGAAAGCACGAGCGGTTCGGATGCGTTCAACCCGGCGCCGGAGATGACGTTCCTGTTGGCGTGAGAACCGAGCACCGAGACGTGCACCAGTCTCGCGCGCATTGCCCGCGCCTGGACCACGTAGGGCCGGCCCTGCTCGTCGACGAGGATGGCTGCGTGAGGTACGACGTAGCCGCTGATCTCGCCGGTGGTTATCGACGCTTCGGCAGCCTGGCCTGGTACCAGGCGCCCGGCTGGCAGTTCAATCTGTATCGGCACCAGGCCATTTGCCGCGTCGACCATCGCGGCGCGCAACAACACCTTGCCCGGGTACGTTGCGTGTTCACCAATTGGTGTGATCACGGCTTTGTCGTTCGGCTTGACCGCGTTCGCCTGTTTGGCGCGAAGACTCACTTTCAGCACCAATCCTTCGGGCCGGGCGAGAACCAGCAGCGGCGCGCCCTCGCTGACCAACGCTCCCGGAACGGCGGCGAGATCGGTCACGGTTGCGCGGTACGGTGCACGCAGGACATGCGGGCCGTCGGCACCGCGCTGCCGGTAAGCCTCAAGCTGGGCTTGCGCATCGCTTTCGGATTTCTCCGCCTCGGCCAGTTGCTGGGTGTCGGCCAGTTGTTGCGATTGCATCCTGCGCGTGCGCTGCACCAGTTGCCGGGCGACGGCGTAGGCGCTGCGCGCCTGCTGCCAGGCGGCGGCTGTTTGCGGGCTCGGCAGCAGTTTGACGAGGGCGGCCCCCTTGGCCACAGCCTGACCGCGTTGCACGTAAACGTTTGCGACACGCACCGATATCGGGGCCATCATGTTCAGGGTCGCCGAGGGCCTGGGTTGCACGACGCCGTAGGCTTTGATCGTTTGTGGCAGCTTGCCTTTTTCGAGTTTGGTCAGCTTGACGAACGCGCTGGGTGCGCTTTGCGCTCCGAGTGCGGGCACGAACAGCGCGGCGGCGGACAAGACTAGGAAAGGGATGATCGATCGTTTATTCATGGCTTGGCATCCGGTTTGGCCGGCGCGATGCGCGTGCGCGGCAGACCCAGGCCCAGTTCGACGTCCAGCCCGACGTAGGACTCGTCGAGGTTGCGACGCAGGGTATTGGCCTCGATCTGGCGTTGTGCAGCGGCGGATTCGTAGTCACTGTAGGTGCGCAGATCCAGATCACCGCGTGCCCGTGCCTTCCGCGCGTTCTCGGCAAGGACGCGCGACGTTGCGGCGATCTGTCTTGCGGCGTCTGCGTCGCCGGTCAGTTGGCGAATTCGTGCAACCAGGCTGCGTACCCGGTGGGCAGACGTGTCGATACGCGCCTGGTATTGGTCGTGCAGCAATTGGCGCGTGGCTCGTCGCCGGGCGATTTCGCCCTGGTTGCGATTGAAGATCGGCAGCGACAAGGTCAGCGTCGGGCCCGCGGAACGAACCCTGGATGTATCCGAATTCCAAGATCCGCCCAGTACCAGTGACGGAAACTGACCGAGTATGGCGGCGCGGACTTCCTGTTCGGAGGATTCGTAGCCCAGTCGCAATGCGATGAGGTCCGGTCGGCGCTGCGGCGCGTCGGTGATAAGGACATCAAGGTTCGCCGGCAGTTCGGGTGTGGCCGGACGCGCCAGGTGCAGGTGCACGTCGGGAGAAAGATTGAGCAGCGCATCGAGCGATTGCCAGTTGTGCAGGTGCGTGAGCCGCAGCGACGAAAGTGTCTGCTGCATCGAGGCCTGAGCAGCCAGCACCGGCGACAGTGTCGATGCGTCGATATCTCCGGCGCTCATTGCCGCGCGCGCGTGCCTGGCGGTCTCGCCGAGCGCATGCTGCGCGCGTTCCACGGTCGTGATGGATTGCGCGTCCCAGTACAGGTCGATCGCCAAAAGCCTTGCCTTTTGCGCGACCTGCCACTCGCGCCAGAGCAACTGCGCGTTCACTTGCGAGATGCCGGCCCGGGCGGCATGGCGGCGTGCACGGTAGGTCAGCAACGCGCCGATGTCTTGCGAAAGTGAAGCCGAGTACGCGTCCGAAGTCGCGGGTCCGCCGAGCAAGGTTTCCTGTCCCAAACCCAGCGACGGATCGGGTAACAGCGAAGCTTGCAGGAGGCCGGCTCTGGCTGATTCCATTTCGCCGCGCTCGGCGCGCAGCGCCGGATCGTTGAGTACCGCCAGCAAGCCGATTTGCCCGGCGCGCAGCGGTTTGTCGAGGTCGATAACGATCGCCGGCCGTCCCGACGGCGCGGCCGGTACGACGTGGCGGATTTGCGAAAGCTTCCCGGCCAGATCCGGGCGCGTCGCAAGCGGCAGCGGATGATAGGTGGCACAGCCAGCCAACATCAGTACGGCGCCCAGCAGGCACCGTCGCAACAAAAGTATGCGCGGCGTGTCCGGATTGTTTTTCAATAGCGTCAAGACAACGCCTTGCCGGTCATTCGAAGGCCCGCTCGCTCAACGACGGTCACGGTAGACGATAAGTGCTCCGGCGGCTGGATCGCAAACATAGGCCTGGTGATCGCCGTCCGTCGCCACGCAATGCGAGTGCGCCGCGGCCGGTACGGTGGCCAGGGTCTTGAGTTGGCGGCTGTGCGTCAGCGCCAGCACGCTGAGCGTTTTGCTGACACCGCCAGGTGCGTACAGGTGCTGAAGTCGGGGGTTCCAGGCGACGATATCGACACCCGCACCCACCGTTGCGGTCGAAACCAACTTTCCGTCGTGTTCGGTATCCAGGGCGGCTACCTTGCCTTCCTTGCAGCCCACGAACAGCAGATGGCGGTGCACGGCCAGTGCCAGTCCGCGGCTGCCGATACACGGATTGGTCCAGCGCGCGGCGATGTGCGGCTTGTCCAGCGTCAGTTGAAGCGTGTGGTTCTTCCATTCGTTCGTGTAAGCGACGCCGTGCGCGTTGTCGATGACGAGCGATTCCGGGCCGCCGGGAACCTCAATCGAGCCGACTTCGCGAAACTCCGGCGAGCCCTTTTTCACCAGGACGAATCGTTGAATTTGTTCGGCCCTGGGTTCGCTGACCCAGATCTCGTGAAGACGCGATACGTAACGCACGTAATCCGGACCGGACGCGAGCCGCGCCCGCGCCACGACCTTGCCGTTCGCGGGATTTACGGCCAGCAGGGTCTGGTTGTTTCGATTGCTGGCGAACAACAGGCCGGCGCCGAAATTGGCGGAGGTCGTACCGCGCCCCGGGCGTTTGCCCGCCGTCCTGGCATCGACCACGTGAAGCAGTGACTTGATCGCGTTCGACGCCGGATCGATCAGTACCAGTGCGCCACTCTGCGCCGCAGGAACGACGATGCGTCGCAGGTGCGCCGAGTAGATCATGTCATCGAAGTCCAGGCCATGATTTCCGCCCGGAATGGCTATCGTATTCGGCCCGTTCGAATTATCGGCCATTCGACCGTCTTGACCGAGAGCCGCGGCACTCGATGTAACCAGCAGGCAGGCCAACAAGATTTCAGGTCGGATACACAAGGTGGAAAACTCCTGTTCAGTGGAAGATTCGATATGCAATTGTCAGTTGTCGCCGCCATGCGGATGCCCGCGGCGGTACCGGTTGACCGGTTTGCATACAGCCCCAGAAGATCTGCGCAAGTGAGCGGACTCGATTTTTACAGCACACTTGTGCGCAGGTCCGGACCATTCCGCAGCGTCGCGGAAACATTAAGCATGCTTCCTGTCGACGAGCTTAACAAAGGCTTAAAACGTATTAAGAAATGACTGGGCACGGCGATGCATCCTTGGCGGATTGCGCAGACTTGTCAATCGGTGTGGTGCAGTGCTGGATGCCCATGTGCCGAGCCATCCGGCGCCGGAGTCGCGTTGCATCCGGGTCAAGCCGCGGTTTGATTGAGGACCTTGATCGTCGCTGACGAAGCCACAGGAAGCTTGAAATACACGCGCAACCCTCCCTGCGACAATGGTTCAGCGCATATCGAGCCGGCATGCAGGTCGATGATCGTACGGCAAATGGCCAGGCCAAGACCGCTTCCGTTGGACTGTACGGAACCAACGTCGAAACGCACGAACCGGTCAAAGGCGCGCTGGCACTGACTGTGGGAAAGGCCGGGCCCGCCATCCTCGACGCTCAGACACCAGAAACCTCGAGAAACCAGCGACGTAATGACGATGTTGCTACCGCTCGGCGAAACGCGAAGCGCATTGGTCAAGAGGTTGAATATCACTTGGCGCAGCCATTTTTCTTCCAGGTCGACCCAACCGTCGCCCTGGTGAGTGAGAACCAGGTTTTTGTGATCGTGTTCGACAAGTGCCAGCAGGTCCTGGTGAATATTTTTCAAGAATTCGCGCGGATCGGTGCGGCGTAACTTGAGAGTGACCCCATTTGCTTCTGCGCGGGATATGAACAGCAGATCGTCAATAAGCTGGTTGACCCGTTCGAGTTCTTCGATCTGAACCCGGGCGGCTTCGAGCGACGACTCGTCATGATTGCCTTCAACCAATAGCTGCTCCGCGTTCAGGCGAATCAGCGACAGTGGCGTCTTCAGTTCATGCGATACCTCGGCGGCGAATTGCTGCGATTGCCTGAATGCCAGCTCCAACCGGTCAAACGTCTGGTTGAGCAGTTTGGCCAAGTCGGTAATTTCGTCTTCCACATGACTCACGGGTATGCGCTCGGCCAGATTGTCGGAACGGATGCGCCGCGCGGTTGCGCCGATTGCGCGCAGCGACTTGAGGGTCAGGTGACTGAAGCCGATGCCGATGGCGAAACTCACCATCAGCATGCACATCACGAGTGCGGCACACACCTCCGTGTACGCCTTCAGGCCCTCCATGATCTGTCGGGTCGGTGTGCCGATGGTGACGTCGAAGGGCGGCAGGAGAAATTCGGCGACCCGCAACTGACCGATGCCGGGGACGGAAGTGTCGTAGATGTGCTTGTGGGGAACATCGGGAATCGGACGCCCGTCAAGATTGTTGGAATAAAACAGCATCTGGTGTTTTGGATAATCGATGTTGATGTAGAACAACACCGATGCGTAGTTGGTCGTTTCGCGGATTTTCTGATCGATGACCTCGCGTGTAAGAATTCCCGGGTGTGGACTCAGGCGCGCACTGATCTGTTCAAATTCCGCGCGGTTGAGTATGTCCAGATCGTGGAAGAAGTGGTTGCGCAGCAGAAAATAGCCCACCGCGAAAAGAACGACCAGGGTGGCGGTTGCGCTCAACGCATACCACACGGCGATGCGAGTGCCTATCTTTTTCATAGCATCTGGTAACCGACACCCCGTATCGTCTTGAAGCGCTTTTGCTTGCCGGGGCCTTCCAGCTTCGTACGCAACCGGCTCATGTACACGTCCAGCAGATTGGTATCCACCAACCCCGGCCAGATGCGTTCGGAAATGTAGGAACGAGTGACGATGCGGCCGGCGTTCTGCATGAAGATCTCGAGCAGGGCAAATTCCCGGCTGGTCAGGTCGACATCCTCTCCGTCGACCTGGACCGAATGTGCCATGAGATCGAGCCGGACCCCCGAACGCTCAAGCACCGCCTGCTTCACGGATGCGTGTCGACGTATGAGCGAGCGGATGTGCGCGAGCAGTTCCTCGAAGCTGAATGGCTTGGGCAGATAATCGTCAGCGCCAAGGTCCAATCCCTCGATCCGGTCATTGACGGTGTTGCGCGCGCTCAATATCAGCACGGGTTCATTGAAACCCGAGCGCCGCCACTGCCGCAACAGATCCAGTCCGTCACCGTCGGGCAGGCCAAGATCGAGCACCACGACATCGAAGCTTGAGTCGGCCAGCAGGTTGTTGGCCTGGACGCAGGTTTGCGCCCACTGCACGGTGTAAGAGCGCTCCTTCAAGCCGCGGGTGAGAAATTCTCCAAGCCTTGGTTGATCTTCGACGATCAGTGCTTTCACAATCGGGATAACAGGTAGGGTTCGCGGCGAAGTGTACGCTTCAATTCGAAAAATTCGATGACGCATCGCAGCACATTTAGACGTCCATTCCGTGGCGTCTTACAAACAGCGTCACGAGACGGCTAACAATCTGAATGTCTTTTTAGCCGCTTTTCAGGTTGTGGACAGGAACGCTGCTTAACGTCGTTACGCAGTTACGTGATGGCTCCGCGGCAGTACGCGCCGGCGTCGCCATCTGCAGATCATCTGGTGCTTCCGGTGCCGGCAATTCGCCCGGCACACTTTCAGTATCAACGAGGAATAATATGACCAGCTTGTCGAAATATCCGGCTATCGCCGCGAGTCTGTTACTACTTGCCACTTCCGCTGTTTGCGCCGGAACCGCGCAAACCGGCAACTATGCTCAGTTCCTGATGGCCGCCAGCATCAAGACGCATCCGTCGGTACGCGCCGAGACCATCGTGGTCGACACGGGATCGGGCCATCAGCCGGTGGTGGTGACCGCGAATGCCACGCGTAAGATGAGTGCCGCGCAGTTGCGCGCCAAAGGACTATCGTCATCCGGGCCGGACGCGGTCACGACACGCAAGACCGCTCACGGCTGGGTAGTGAGCCTGCCGCTGGACGACGTCGCGGGGCGCCCGGTGGGGCGTGTGCGTATCGCCTTCAAGGCCAATGTGCATGTGAGTTCCGCTGCGCAGAGCCAAGCTAGTCACATTGCCAAGGCCTTGTCCAGCCGGGTGCTGAAGCCGGGAAATCTGCTTGAACCGTTTCCCTATGTGGCGCATGCCCCGCCGACCGACACGGTCGCGCAAGCGCTGGTTGATCGCATGCTCAAACAGCATCCGCAGGTCCTGATCATTGGGCTTCACGCCAATATGCCGGGCAACAAGAACGTGATTCTCGCATCCAACATTGGCCGGATCGGCAAGGCCGCCGACGACGATGACATGCGCGTAATCAAGACCGGCAAGGCAAATCTCGAAGTCAACAAGGACGGCACGCGTTTTGAAGTGGAGCTGCCGCTGCTCGATCGCGCTGGAGCCACGGTGGGCGCGGTCGGCATCGTCTTTGCCTACAAGCAGGGCGACGACAAACAACGCATGGTCAAGTGGGCGACGGCGATCCGCGACGAAATGCGGCGTGCCATTGCCTCGGCCAGTGCGCTGGCGGCGCGAACCTGAGCAGGGCGCGCCGGACCCACCGACGAACCCCTCACGGAAAAGGTTTCGACTCATGCACAAACGTCATTCAGGAAAAACCGTTACTTTCATTTGCCTCGCGCTGCTGGCACCGTTGGCGATGGCCAGCAATGCGCCGCTGCAGTTGATCGGCAGCACCACGCTGCCCGGCTACACGGGTGATTTTGATGATCTGGCGCCGGATATTGCCCACAATCGGCTGTTCATGGCGGCCGAGGATCACGGCACGCTGGAAGTATTCAATCTAAAGACCGGGGCGCACGAGAAGACGCTCAAGACCTTCTCGACGCCGCATGCGATCCTGTATCTGCCCAAGGCCAACCGCCTAGTTGTCACCGACAGCGGACCGCGTGGCACGCGCGTTCTCGACGCCACCACGTACAAGGTTCTGCATTACATCAAGCTTGAGCCCGGCGCCGATGCGATGTCTTACGCACCCGGGCGCGGTCGTGCGTACATCGTCACCGGGGGCTCGGACGTAGGCATGAAGCACTGCTACCTGACAGAAGTTGATCCGCTGAGCGGCAAGATCTACCGCCGGCGCGAGTTCGATTCGGACCATACCGACGCACTGGCAATCGAGCCGCATGGCAAGCGCATGTTTGTCAACATTGCCGACAAGGGCTATGTGGCGGTGATCAACAAGTACACCTTGAAGGACATCGCCAAGTGGCCGATCCATGGCGCCAAGGTCAACCTGTCGATGGCCCTGGATGCGAGGGACCAGCGTCTGTTCATCGTCACTCGAAAACCCACGCGGCTGTTCGTGCTCAATGCCACCAACGGCAAGCAAGTGGCGATGTTCAAGACCCCGGCCGTGGTCGACGGCGTGTTCTACGATGCCAAACGCCGCCGTGTTTATGTACCCGGTGCCGTGGGCAAGGTCGGCGTGTTCCAGCAACTTGATGCCGACCATTACCGGCACATTGCCGATGTGCCGAGCGCCAAGGGCGCCAAATCAGGTGTCCTGGCAACGGGGTTGGACCGTCTGTATCTGGGCGCATCGCCCGGTCACGAGCGGCACGTTGGCAAGCTTGTGTGGTTTCATGTCGGGACCAAGCCGTAAGCAAGGCACCGCCATCGGCGGGGAGACATGTCCCGAGCACACATGATGCCGTCGGCGAAAGAGCGTTGCGGCGCCAGCTGAATCTGAAGGGGAGAGCACGCCAATGAATCAATCGTCCGCGGCATCAATCGGTGCGCGTCTGGACAGGCTGCCGCCCACGCGCGCGATCTGGGTGATCGTCAGCCTGATTTCGCTGGGCGGCGTGTTCGAGTTCTACGACCTGTTTTTTACCGGATACGTGAAGCCGGGCATGGTCAAGTCGGGCCTGTTCGAGCCCGCATCCCTGGGCTTCTTTTCCCATCTGGGTGCAATCAGCGCCTCGGGTTTCGGCACGTTCGTGTTCTGCACGTTCGCCGGTCTGTGGGTCGGCGTAGTGCTGTTCGGGCATCTGGCTGACCGCTTCGGCCGGCGGCCGGTGTTTACCTGGTCACTGGTCTGGTACGTGATTTGCACCACGATTATGGCATTCCAGCGCAGCGGAGAAATGCTCAACGTGTGGCGTTTCATCGCCGGTGTCGGCTTCGCGGTGCAACTGGTAACCATCGACACCTACATCTCCGAACTGGTGCCACGCCAGTCGCGTGGGCGGGCGTTTTCGGTCAATCAACTGATCACCTTCAGCGTACTTCCCGTGGTTGCCCTGTTGGCCTGGTTGCTGGTGCCGCGCGCGCCCCTGCATGTGGACGGATGGCGCTGGCTGATCCTGATCGGATCGACCGGGGCGGGGGTAGTCTGGGTGTTGATTCGCCGGATTCCCGAAAGCCCACGCTGGCTTGCGATGAAGGGGCGCTACGCCGAGGCCGACGCGATCGTGAGCACGCTTGAGGAACAAGTGCAACGTCAGACCGGTCAACCGCTGCCTGCGCCGCAGCCGGATGGCGCCGGAGAGGCGACGTCGGTGGGTCGTTTCTCGGAAATCTGGTCCGCGACGTACCGTACGCGAACGATCATGTTATCGGTATTCAACATGGCCCAGGTGGTGGGGTATTACGGCTTCAACGCCTGGGTGCCCAGCCTGCTGATGGCACGCGGCGTGACCGTGACGCACAGTCTGGAGTACGCGTTCGTCATCGCCATCGCCCATCCCGTCGGGCCGTTGCTCGGTATCGCATTCGCCGACCGTATCGAACGCAAGACGCAGATTGTCGGCGGACTGATCGTGATGGGAGTGACCATGCTGGCGTTTTCGCGAGCTTCAAGTCCCGCGGCGCTGATCCTGCTGGGTGCGATATTCTCGTTGTCGGCGAATATCATGTCCTACGCCTACCACAACTATCAGGCCGAACTGTTTCCCACGCGCATCCGAGCCCGTGCCGTCGGTTTTGTCTATTCATGGAGCCGGCTTTCGGCCGCGTTCGCGGGACTGGCTATCGGTTATCTGCTGAATGTGGGCGGGGTGCGGGCCGTCGCCGTGTTCATTGCCATCGCCATGCTTGTGGGAATCGCGGCTATCGGGCTGTTCGGCCCATCCACAAGAGGACGCTCGCTGGAACAGATCAACCAGTAGCCGGCCGTGAGGCTTTGTCCGATAGCCGCAAGGGAATGCTCGTCGAGCCGCGGCGGGTGAAAACTTAAAGTTTTGTAATCTAATTTTCAGGCTGCATAGAAGCTTGCCACGTACTTTGGATACTGCTCGACACAGGTCCGAGGTGAGCCATACGCATGCGAAAAATCGATTGATAACCGATGTACCAAAAGGCTTATCTCAGGGTTTTGAGCGCGAAC
The DNA here is from genome assembly GCA_963779795.1 of uncultured Pseudomonadota bacterium. Taxonomy (GTDB): domain Bacteria; phylum Pseudomonadota; class Gammaproteobacteria; order Xanthomonadales; family Rhodanobacteraceae; genus Rudaea. Next base: position 171,813 of record CAVZZK010000004.1, read on the forward strand.
GAAGAATCCACAAGCGCGTTGATGAGCTTGCAAGACCTTCAAGTCATCAAGGTTAACTAACCGCCGTCCGGAAATTCATACCCGTGCGCGGCCTCATGGGAGGGGATCATGTCACAACAAGAGTCACCCAAGCTGTCCGGTCTTAGCGTAGCGCTCGCTGCCTGTCTGGCGATGCTGGCGCCCTATTCCAGAACATCTCACGCCGCGAATGCCGATGCCAGCAACGCCGAAACCGCGACGTCGGCAGCCGGCCAGAAGGCAACATCATCAACGAAGAAGCCGAAGGTCGAGCAGCTTGAGAATATCGTTATCACCGGCACGTTGTTGCCGACCAACCCGAACTCGATTGCCGTTCCGGTCACGACCCTGGATGCGCAGGAACTCCTGCAGACCGGCTCCACGAGCAACATGCTCGACACGTTGCGCAAGGTTGTCCCCGCCTTCGCCGGGCGCAGCAACGCGGGCGCGAGCAACGCGCAGAATCATCATCAATTTACGGCCGGAGGCTCGCAGATCGAGCTGCGCAACCTGCCGACGCTGGTTCTGGTAAACGGCCGGCGCCTGGCGCTGGATGCCGTCGCGGGCCTGAGTGGCAGCAAGAACTTCGTTGACGTCAGCCAGATTCCGGCCGCTGCACTGGAGCGGGTCGACGTGCTCACCGACGGCGCCTCCTCGCTGTACGGTTCCGACGCCGTCGGTGGTGTGGTGAATTTCATCCTCAAGCGCGACTACCAAGGCATGACATTTGGCAGCCATTACGGTTCGGCGGACGGCGGCTACCATGATCGCTCGGCGTTTACAACATTCGGCAGTGACATAGGTCCGTTCAACGTTACCGCCACCATCAGCTACGCCAAGACCAGCCCGCTTTTTCAGAACCAGCGCCCGTTCACAAGCCCGCAGTACGGTGTTGTTCCGGGCACCGGTCTGCCGGGCGTCGTTGACGGCGGCAACTATGTGCTGGGACCGGGGCTGATCTCGCCGCCTGTACCCGTCGGCACCTCCGCGACTGCCGGCAGCTACGCGGATTTGTCACCGAGCGTTTACAACGCGACCAGTGCATCGCAGCTTTCCAATCGCTTCGACTATTCGCGGTACGCCATGCTGTTGCAGCAGGAGGAGCACAGGAACTTTGTCGCCAACATTACCTCGCAACCGCTGTTCGGCGGCTCGGTGGAGGCCTTCGGCGACGTGATCATTTCACAGAACAAGGTCCATTCCACGGCGTGGCAGGCGGCGGGCAAGCCGTTTTCCTATGCCTCGCTCACCGTTCCGGCCGGGGCGCCCTACAATCCGCTGACCACCGACGCGACCGGGGTAACGTTTGCCGACCTGTCCCGGCCCAAAGGTGTGTACGACACCACCGATGCGTATCGCTTCTCGGCCGGACTCAAAGGCAATTTGTTTGGCTCGTGGCGTTGGCACACCAGCGTCGATTACAGCGAGAGCAAACTCAAAGAGCGCGACACCAATCTGCTTTTCGCGCCCAATCTGGCATCCGCCGTCGCCGGTGGATACGATGCGAACGGCAACCCCGTTGCCGGCGGATCCTACAGCCAGGTCTACGGTGGCTATTCGACCGATAATGCGTTGGTGCTGCAGCCGGCCCTCGATCCGTTCGCGGTAAGCGGCAACTCGGCCGAGGCGTTGGCCAACATTCTTGGCACCGAGTTGCTGTACGGCGACAGCAAGTTGTATTCCTGGGACGCGCACGTCGTCGGCAATCCGTTCATGCTGCCCGCGGGCCAGGTAAGCCTCGCGGTTGGAGTGAACTGGCGGCGTGAGGAGGTATCCGGTCACGCCGATCCGAATGGTCGCGTCACCGACCCGGTCACCGGTACCACGGCCGGCAATGACCAGAACTGGATCGGCGGTCTGTACACCGATCCGTTCAGTCATAGCCGGAACTTGAAGTCCGTGTATGCCGAAGCACGCATCCCGATTACCTCGAGCCACATGAACATCCCGGGCTTTCACCAGTTCGAGTTCACCGTCGCCAGCCGTTTCGAGGACTACAGCGATGCCGGTAGCAAGAACTCTCCGAAGCTGGGTTTCCGCTGGGAACCCATCGACAACCAGTTCTCGGTCCATGCTACCTACACCAAATCGTTCGCTGCACCACCGCTGTATCAGGCCTACGGACCCTTCGACACCCGACCGGTGACCGACCGCCTCATCGGTATCGTGTTCGGTAGTCAGTATGCGGTTGGCGAAAGCTTCAATGGTGAAGACGGCGTCAATCCGTCGCTCAAGCCATCCACCTCAACGTCGCACTCGATCGGTTTTGAATTCCACCCAAACTTCCTCAGCGGCCTGACGCTGAACGCCGACTATTCCTCGATCGACCTGCGCGGCTTCCCCGGTGGCGCGGATTTCACGCGCATCCTGCAATCGGTCAACGACGAGGGTTCCGCTTCGGCGTACTTTGACAGCGTGAGCACGGGCAACTTCACCAACCTGGGCGGTAGCGACCCGTTCGGAACCCCGGGTTCCCTGTTGGCGTTCCTGACCGACCCGGCGACCGGCTTGCCCGATCCGAGCAAATATTCGCAGCTGTACGTTATCGACAGGTTCCGCAACCAGAGTGAGCTGATCGAGCACTCCTGGTTGTTGGGATTCAACTACATTCTTCCCACGGACCGGCACGGCACCTGGACGATCACGAGCAAGGGCGCGATATTCAATTCGTTCAAGTTCCAACGCCGTCCGGGCGATGCGTACCAGCAATACGCGGGTAACGCCAGCAACATCGGCGTGTTTGCCGGAACGTTGCCGAAATACCGCTTCTACACGACGCTGGATTGGGCGTTCCATAACCTGGACGTGACGCTGGCCAACACCTACATCTCATCGGTCGACGATGCGGGTGCTGCCGGCACGCTGCCGGGTATTTCGGTGCCCAGTTACAGCGTGTGGGATCTGCGAGGTTCTTACACATGGCCGCTCGGCGGAGAGGACAGCGACAAGCAAATCACACTCGCCCTGGGTGTGAATAATCTCGACAACACAATGCCACCAATTTTCCCGCGCGCGTTCACCAACCAGTACACCACCAGCGATATCGGCACCTACTCCCCCATCGGGCGTCTGGTGTACGGTAGCCTGTACGTGTCCTTCTGAGATCGAGAAAAACCTCCAACGGTCTCTCCCTGTTTGCCCGGGTCCCAAGCCATGCGTGGTTTGAGCCCGGGCATATTTTTCATGTTGGTGGCGAATCTCGTGCGCTTCGCCCAGAAACGATGTTGCTGCCGTTATCAAACGCGGCCGGAATTCCGTCACCATGCCACTTGGGCTGTTACTCCACGGTCACGGATTTCGCCAGGTTTCGCGGTTGATCGACGTCGGTGCCGCGCAGCACGGCGACGTGGTAGGCGAGCAGTTGCAGCGGCACGTTGAACACGATCGGTGCGATGACCTCGCCGCATGACGGCAGTACCAGCAGATGGTCGTCGCCGCCGGGAAGTTTGGCGGCGACGTCGGTATCGGCGAGTACGTAAAGTTCGCCGCCGCGGGCGCGGACTTCCTCCAGGTTCGACCTGAGCTTATCCAGCAGGTGGTCGTTCGGTGCGACGGCGACGACGGGCATGTTCTCGTCGACCAGCGCCAGCGGGCCGTGCTTGAGTTCGCCGGCCGGGTAGGCTTCGGCGTGGATGTAGGAAATTTCCTTGAGCTTGAGCGCGCCTTCCATGGCAATCGGATACTGTGCACCGCGACCGAGGAACAGGGCATGGTCTCGATTGACGAAATGTTCGGCCATGCGCTTGATCTCGTCGTCCAGTTCCAGCACGTCGTGCACGATGCCGGGCAGGGATTCGAGCCGGCGCACCAGGTCCAGATAGCGCAACTCGTCCAGGCCGTGATAGCGCGCCAGCTCCAGTGTGAGCAGGGCCAGCGCGACCAGTTGCGTGGTGAACGCCTTGGTTGAGGCGACGCCGATTTCCGGGCCGGCGCGGGTCATCAGCACCAGTTCCGATTCGCGCACGATCGAGGATTCGGGCACGTTGCAGATGGCCAGCGTGGCCAGGTAACCGGCATCGCGTGCCTGCTTCAGCGCCGCCAGCGTGTCGGCGGTTTCGCCGGATTGCGAGATGGTGACGAACAGTGTGTCGTCCGGCACGACCGGGTTGCGATAGCGGTATTCGGACGCGATTTCGACATTGCACGGAATGCCGGCCAGGCTTTCGATCCAGTAGCGCGCTGCCAGTGCGGCGTGATAGCTGGAGCCGCAGGCGATCAGGTGGATGTTGCGCGTTTTGGTGAACAGGTCGCGCGCGCCGACGCCGAATACTTCGGTCAGAATCTTGCCGCCGCTGATGCGGCCTTCCAGCGTGTCGGCGATGGATTGTGGCTGTTCGTAAATTTCCTTGAGCATGTAGTGGCGATATTCGCCGCGCACGATCGCATCGGCGCTGAAATGCGCCTGCTTGACGGGGCGTTCGACGACTTGGCCGTTTTCGTCGTAGATGACGACGCCGCTGATGGTGACGTCGGCGATGTCGCCTTCGGCCAGGTAGATGAAGCGTTGCGTGACCGGCAAAAGGGCGTGGATGTCGGACGCGAGAAATTGCTCGTTTTCGGCCAGGCCGACGACCATCGGACTGCCGCGACGTGTGCCGACCACGCGGCCGGGTTCGCGCTTCGAGATCGCCGCGATAGCGTAGGCGCCGCGAAGGCGTGGCAAGGTTTTTCGCAGCGCGTCGAGCAGGTCCGCGCCTTGTGTCTGGTAGTGCTCGATCAGGTGCGCGATGACTTCGGTATCGGTCTGGCTGGTGAATTCATATCCCAGCGTCTTGAGTTCGGCGCGCAGTTCGTCGTGGTTCTCGATGATGCCGTTGTGCACCACCGCGACGCTGTCGCGCGAGGCGATCGGATGTGCATTGGTCGTGTTCGGCACGCCGTGCGTGGCCCAGCGCGTATGCGCGATGCCCGTGTGCCCGGCGATCGGGGCGCTGGCCTGCAGGGCTTCAAGTTCGCTGACCTTGCCCTTGGTGCGCACGCGTTGCAGGCCGTTATCGGTTAGCAGGGCGATGCCGGCGGAATCGTATCCGCGATATTCCAGCGATTTCAGACCCGCGATCAGCGTACCAGCCACATCGCGCCGCGCCGCCGCACCGACGATTCCGCACATGCATCAATCCTCGAAATGAATGATTTAGTTTACCTGTTCGCGCGATTCGACGTGCGCCGCGCGATCCAGTCCCAGCCGAGAAACGTGACCCCCCAATACGGATACACGGCGTAGAGCATGTCGCTGGCTGAATGCGAACGCGTGTCGATGGCAAGGAAGACCTGTGCCATGAAGCCGAGTGCCGCGACGGTTACCGCGACACCGGCGGCATTTCGCGGCCGATACAGCCAGCCGCACGGGACGAACCATGCTTTGGTCACGGAACACACCTTGTTGGTTGGATGGCGCAATTATGGGCCGCCCGGACGGGCAAGATGGCGACTATTTCAGGGTTTTTTCCGGACGACGCCAGCCCGGGTGCGAGGTTTGCCGGGCCCGCGTGACGGTCAGCTCGCCAGCGGGGGCGTCGCGGGTAATCGTCGAGCCGGCGCCGATGGTCGCTTCCTTGCCCACCGTGACCGGTGCGACCAGTGCCGTGTTGGAGCCGATAAAGGCGCCGTCGCCGATCACGGTGCGGTGCTTGTTCACGCCGTCGTAATTGCAGGTGATGGTGCCGGCGCCGATGTTCACGCCGGCGCCGATCTGCGAGTCGCCCAGATAGCTCAAGTGATTGGCCTTGGAGTTCTCGCCGATGACGGTTTTCTTGACCTCGACGAAGTTGCCGACGTGCACGCCGCCGGCGAGTTCGGCACCGGGCCGTAGCCGCGCGAATGGGCCGATGGTGCAGGCGCCATGGGTGACGATGCCGTCCAGATCGCAATGCGCGTTGACCACCGTGCCGGCGGCCAGCTTCGCATCGCGGATACGGTTGAATGGGCCGATGCGCACGTGGTCGCCGAGTTCCACCGCGCCTTCGAAAACGACGTCGGCATCGATTTCCACGTCCGTGCCGCAGGTCAGCGTGCCGCGCAGGTCGAAGCGTTGCGGATCGATCAGGCGAACACCCGCCGCGCACAGTTGCCGGGCCTGGCGCAATTGGTAGTTGCGTTCCAGTTGCGCCAGTTGCCACGGATCGTTGGCGCCGAAGGCCTCGATTTCGTCCACGCATTGGAACAGTCCGGCCGGCTTGCCTTCCGCCGCGGCACGCGCAAAGACATCGGTCAGATAAAGCTCGCCTTGTGCGTTGGCGTCCTCTAGCGAGCCGACCCAGGTCCGCAACCGTTGTGCGTCGGCGGCAAGAATGCCGGTGTTGACCAGGTGGATGGCGCGTTGGTCGGGCGTGCAGTCGGTTTCCTCGACAATGGCGCCGACGCAGCCCATCGCGTCACGAATGACCCGCCCGTAGCCGTGCGGATTGGCCAGTTCCGCGGCGAGCATGGCCAGCGGAGCCGAGGCTTCGACCAGTGGCCTCAAGGTCGCCGCGCCGATCAGCGGCACATCGCCATACAGCACCAGCACGCGCGCGACATCCGGCACCTCGGCCAGTGCTTGCTGCACGGCATGGCCGGTGCCGCGCTGTTCGACCTGATGCACCCAGGCGAGATCGCTCTGCCCGTGGAAGGCAGCTTGCACCTGCTCACCGCGATTACCGTGCACGATATGGGTCTGTGCCGGCGCAAGTTCGCGTGCGGTTGCGATAACGTGCGACAGCAAGGGTTTGCCGGCCAAAGGCAGCAGCACCTTGGGCAGCGCCGAATGCATGCGCTTGCCCTGGCCGGCGGCGAGAATCACGACGTGCAGGGGATATGCGGTCATGTGCCTACAATAACGCAGACGCGCGGCTGCATTCGAGTTTTTTCGTGGCGTAATGCGGGCAAAAAAACGCCGGCAGCGGGCCGGCGTCTTGAGATCGGTTGGAGATGCGCGAACTCAGTGCTTCAGTCGGCGGCGCAATCTCTCCAGCGCCTGCAACTGCGCCATGGCCTGGGCCAGTTCAATCTGCGCCTGCGCGATTTCCATGGCATCGGTGCGATTGGCCAGTTGCTGCTCGGCCTGCTCCTTGGTGCGACGGGCCGCAGTTTCGTCGATGTCCTTGGCGCGGATCGCGGTATCGGCCAGCACCGTCACCACCTGCGGCTGAACTTCGAGGATGCCGCTGGACACGTAGAAGAACTGTTCCTCGCCATTCTCGAGGTGAACGCGCACCTGACCCGGCTTTAAACGCGTGATCAGCGGCGCGTGGCGCGGCACGATGCCGAGCTCGCCGGCTTCGCCGGTGGCGACGACCATGGTCGCGTCGCCGTGGAAGATTTCTTCCTCGGCGCTGACGATGTCGCATCGGATTGTGGATGCCATGCTTGTGATTCCTTAGCTTGCCGATTATCGCGTTGCGGTTCTCAGGCGGCCTTCTTTTCGCTCATCTTCTTGGCTTTCTCGAAGGCCTCGTCGATGCCGCCGACCATGTAGAACGCCTGTTCCGGCAGGTGGTCGCATTCGCCGTCGACGATCATCTTGAAGCCGCGGATGGTTTCCTTCAGCGACACGTACTTGCCGGGCGCGCCGGTGAAGACTTCGGCGACATGGAACGGTTGCGAGAAAAAACGTTCGCATTTGCGCGCACGCGCGACGGCCTGCTTGTCCTCTTCGGACAGTTCGTCCATGCCGAGGATGGCGATGATGTCCTTGAGTTCCTTGTAGCGCTGCAGCGCCGCCTGCACGCGGCGCGCGGTCTCGTAATGCTCCACGCCGATCAGGTTCGGGTCGAGCTGGCGGCTGGTCGAGTCGAGTGGATCGACGGCCGGGTAGATGCCCAGCGAGGCGATGTTGCGCGACAGGGTGACGGTCGAGTCCAGATGCGCGAACGTGGTCGCCGGCGACGGATCGGTCAGGTCATCGGCCGGCACGTAAATGGCCTGGATCGACGTGATCGAGCCGGTCTTTGTCGAGGTGATGCGTTCCTGCAACACACCCATTTCCTCGGCCAGGGTCGGCTGATAGCCCACCGCCGACGGCATGCGGCCGAGCAGTGCGGACACCTCGGTACCGGCCAGCGTGTAGCGGTAGATGTTGTCGACAAAAAACAGCACGTCACGACCCTTGCCGGACTCATCCTTGTCGTCGCGGAAGTACTCGGCCATGGTCAGGCCGGTCAGGGCCACGCGCAGGCGGTTGCCCGGCGGCTCGTTCATCTGGCCGTAGACCATCGCCACCTTGGATTCGGGCAGGTTGTCGAGCTTGACCACACCGGCTTCGATCATCTCGTGATAGAAGTCGTTGCCTTCGCGGGTACGCTCGCCGACACCGGCGAACACGGACAGGCCAGCGTGCTTGGTGGCGATGTTGTTGATCAGTTCCAGCATGTTCACGGTCTTGCCCACGCCGGCGCCGCCGAACAGGCCGACCTTGCCGCCCTTGGCGAACGGACAGATCAGGTCGATTACCTTGATGCCGGTTTCCAGCAATTCGTTGCCTGCGGCCTGGTCATCATAGGACGGGGCGTCGCGGTGGATGACCCAGCGCTCCTTTTCGCCAATCGGGCCGCGTTCGTCGATCGGATCGCCGAGCACGTCCATGATGCGGCCCAGCGTCGCTTCGCCGACCGGCACCTTGATGCCTTCGCCGGTGTTTGTTGCGACGAGGCCGCGCTTGAGGCCTTCGGTCGAGCCCAGTGCGATCGTACGCACCACGCCGTCGCCGAGCTGCTGCTGCACTTCGAGCGTGATCCGCGTGCCGTCGACTTTCAGTGCGTCGTAGACCTTGGGCACTTCACCCCGCGGGAATTCGACGTCGACAACGGCGCCGATGATTTGAACTACTTTGCCCTGACTCATGGATTTCTCCGGATCTATCTTGAATGTTTTCAGCGTCGCAACGAAGCGTCGCTCTCGTTGAAGAGTGCGGCCACGGATGGCCGCTGTTTGATCTGCGCGTTCACGGATGAACGCATGAACTTACACATGTGCAGTCACGCATGACTGTGTTTTGATCGTTGCCATCACTCACGACCGCACTAAACGGCGGCCGCACCGCCGACGATTTCGCTGATTTCCTGCGTAATCGCCGCCTGGCGCGCCTTGTTGTAGATGAGCGTGAGCTCATCGATGACCGTGTTCGCGTTGTCCGACGCGCTCTTCATCGCAACCATGCGCGCGGCATGTTCGCTGGCCAGGTTTTCCAGCGTCGACTGGTACACCAGCGACTCGATGTAGCGCGTCATTACGTGGTCCAGCACCACCTGCGCATCGGGTTCGTACAGATAATCCCAGTCGTGCGCACGCTTGGCGTCAATCGCGACGACGGTATCGCCATCGCCCGAATCACGCGCTTCCTCGCGTATTTCCTCGGCGGCCGTCGGTAGCGGCAGCAGCGTATCCAGACGCGGCTTCTGCACCATGGTGTTGACGAAATCGTTGTAGGCCAGCACCAGCCGGTCGACGCGGCCTTCGCTGTAGGCGTCAAGCATGATCTTGACCGCGCCGATCAGCTTCTCCAGCTTCGGGTTTTCGCCAAGATGCGTGACGCTGCCGACCAGGTTGAGCTTCAGCCGCTTGAAGAAGGCGTTGGCCTTGCTGCCAACGGCGACGACGTCGACTTCGACATTCTTCTTCTGCCACTCGCGGATTTCGGCCAGCAGCTTGCGGAACAGGTTCGAGTTGAGGCCGCCGCACAGGCCGCGGTCCGTGGACACGATGATGTAACCGACGCGCTTGATCTCGTCGCGCGGGGTCAGGAACGGATGCTTGTATTCGGTGTTCGCGTACGCCAGATGGCCGATGACCTGGCGCATGGCATGCGCGTACGGACGCGATGCGCGCATCAGGTCCTGGGCCTTGCGGATTTTCGAAGCCGAGACCATTTCCAGCGCACGCGTGACCTTGCGCATATTCTGCGTGCTCTTGATCTTGGTTCGTATTTCTCTTGCGCCAGCCATGAATATTCCCGTTAGACGTGAGACATTGGACGTGAGACGAAAAGGCGGGAAGCGTGACGCTTTTGCGTCTTGCCTATCCCGTCATTCGTCTTACCAGCTTCCCGTCTTCTTGAACTCCTCGATGCCCTTTTTCAGGGTCGCTTCGATATCGTCGTTCCAGTCGGCCTTGTCGTTCGCGGCCTTGACCCAGTCGGTGTAGTTGTTGTCGAAGTGGGCGTGCAGGGCCTTTTCGAACGGCAGCACCTGGGCGACCGGCAGGTCGTCCAGATAGCCCTTCTCGGCCGCATACAGCGAAATGGCCATTTCGGCGATCGACAACGGCGCGTACTGCGACTGCTTCATCAACTCGGTCACGCGCTGGCCGCGCTCGAGCTGGGCGCGGGTGGCCGCATCCAGGTCCGAGGCGAACTGCGCGAAGGCGGCCAGTTCGCGGTACTGCGCCAAGGCCAGTTTCACGCCGCCGGACAGCTTTTTGATGATCTTGGTCTGCGCCGCGCCACCAACACGCGACACCGAGATGCCGGCGTTCACGGCCGGCCGGATGCCGGCGTTGAACAGGTCGGTCTCAAGGAAGATCTGGCCGTCGGTAATCGAGATCACGTTGGTCGGCACGAACGCCGAAACGTCACCGGCCTGGGTTTCGATGATCGGCAGCGCGGTGAGCGAGCCGGTCTTGCCCTTGACGGCGCCGTTGGTGGCTTTCTCGACGTACTCCTCGTTGACGCGCGCGGCGCGCTCGAGCAGACGCGAGTGCAGGTAGAAGACGTCGCCCGGGTAGGCTTCGCGGCCCGGTGGACGGCGCAGCAGCAGCGAAATCTGGCGATAGGCCCAAGCCTGCTTGGTCAGGTCGTCGTAGATGATCAGCGCGTCTTCGCCGCTGTCGCGGAAGAACTCGCCCATGGCGCAGCCCGAATACGGCGCGATGTATTGCATCGCGGCGGACTCGGAAGCCGAGGCCGAGACGATAATGGTGTGATCCAGCGCGCCGTATTCCTCGAGCTTGCGCACGACGTTGGCGATCGACGACTGTTTCTGGCCGATGGCGACGTAGATACATTTCACGCCGCTGCTTTTCTGGTTGATGATCGCATCAATGGCGAGCGCGGTCTTGCCGGTTTGGCGGTCGCCGATGATCAGCTCACGCTGGCCGCGGCCGATCGGGATCATCGAGTCGACCGACTTGTAGCCGGTCTGCACCGGCTGCGATACGGATTTGCGCCAGATCACGCCCGGGGCAACCTTCTCGATCGGGCTGCTGGCTTCGGCCTGGATCGGGCCCTTGCCGTCGATCGGCTGGCCGAGCGCGTTGACCACGCGGCCGAGCAAGGCCTTGCCGGTCGGCACTTCGAGAATGCGCCCGGTGGTCTTGACCGTATCGCCCTCACTCAGGTGCTCGTACTCGCCCAGCACCACGGCGCCGACCGAATCGCGCTCCAGGTTCAGCGCCAGGCCGAAGGTGTTGCCGGGCATCTCGATCATTTCGCCGGACATCGCGTCGGCCAGCCCGTGAATGCGCACGATACCGTCGGACACGGAGACAATGGTGCCTTCGTTGCGGGCTTCGGCAGCGAGCTTGACCTTCTCGATGCGTTCGCGGATCAGGTCGCTGATTTCGGATGGATTAAGCGTGGTTGCCATTTCGGTTTCCTCGTTCACACGTCGTGGTAGCGACGCATGGTGATTTTGAATTCTTGGGCAAGACGCGAGATGCAAGAAGCCGGACGCCGAATGGATCGAACGTCCTGGGTCTTACCTGTCACGTCTCACGAGCTAGTGCACCAGCGCGGTTTCGAGCCGCGCCAGACGGCCGCTTACCGAACCGTCGATCACCGTGTCGCCGGCGTCGATGACCGCGCCACCGATGACTTCGGGGTCGATAAGCTGTTGCATCCGGATATCGCGCTGGAAACGTTTCTTCAGCGCGGCCTTGATCGCGGTTTCCTGATCGGCGCTCAATGCCGAGGCCGTGCGCAGGGTGACCATGAGCACGTGTTCGGCATCGCGCTTGTACTTTTCGAACAGCGCCAGGATGTCGCTGAGCAGTTCGACGCGCTGGTTCTCGACCAGCAGGCCGAGAAACACGGCGAACGACGAATCGGCAGGCACGCCGGGCGGCAACAGCAGCGCGACCAGATCGCCCTGGTCCAGGCGCGGGTCGCCGACGACCGCGTGCACGCGCTCGTCGGCGATTGCCTGCGCGGCGAAGGCGAGATGGTCCGCCCAGACCGGCAGCGCGCCGGCGTCGCGCGCGGCTTCGAAAGCCGCTCGCGCGTAGGGTCGGGCCAGAGTCAGCGGTTCGCTCATGATCAGATCTCGGCGATCAGCTGATCGAGCAACGCCTTGTGGGCGCCGGGATCGATCTCGCGCTGGATGATCTTCTGCGCGCCCTGCACGGCCAGCGTGGCAACCTGGCCACGCAGCTGTTCACGGGCGCGGCCGATCAGGCCGTCGATCTCGGCTTGCGCCGTGGCTTTCTGACGCGCCGCTTCGAGCAGCGCATCGGCCTTGGCCTTGTCGACGATCTGGCTGGCTTGCTGATGCGCCTTGTCCACGATCTCGGCAGCCTGGGCGCGGGCCTTCTTGATTTCTTCGGCCACGCGCGCGTCGGCGTCCTTGAGTTCGGCCTGGGCACGTTCGGCGGCGCTGAGGCCGTCGGCGATGCGTTTGGCGCGCTCGTCCATGGCCTGCATCAGCGGCGGCCACAGGAACTTCATCGTGAACCAGATCAGGATCCCGAAGACCAGAATCTGGGCGAGGAGAGTTGCATTAATGCTCACGAGCTATCCCTCGTCAAAAGCGGTTGATGGATACCCGTCAGTGCGCGACCGCGGCGGCGTGCTGGGCCAGCAACTTGCCGGAGAACGGATCGACGAAGGTCAGGTACAGCGCGATTCCCACGCCAATAATCGGAATGGCGTCGATCAGGCCGACCAGCAGGAACATCTTGCCTTGCAGCATCGGTACCAGTTCCGGCTGACGCGAGGCGCCTTCCAGGAACTTGCCGCCCATCAGGCCCATGCCGATCGCGGCGCCGATCGCGCCGAGGCCGAACATCAGGCCAGCCGCGATTGCGGTCATGCCTTCTACAGAAGCGAGTGCGCTGAAATCCATGATTGTCTCCGTGTAACTCGTGTTGATGTGAATGTGATTGTCGAGGTGTCGTCAGTGGTGGTCTGCGGCCATGGCCATGTAAACCACCGACAGCACCATGAAGATGTAAGCCTGCAACGAAATGATAAGAACGTGGAACAGGGCCCAGCCTACGGCCAACATGATCTGCACGTATGCGCTGGTGCCAGCCGCCGGGATCAAGTGAAACAGGCCAAGAATCGGGATCCCCAACAAAAGCGCCACAGCCCACCAGGCTTTTTTGTTGGCAAACAGGTAAACGGTCAAGACCGTCAGGGCTGCGAAGATAAAGAAAGAGCCGAGGTTTATCGCCGTTTCCTCCGCTGGCGCACTCAAACCGAGCGTGAAACACGCGAGCAACACAAAGATGATTTCGCCGGCATACATGTTGCCGAACAGTCGCAGGCCCAAACTGATCGGCTTGGCCAGCTCTTCCACGCACTTGAGCAGGAAGTTGATCGGCATCAGCAATACCTTGACAAAGATATTATTGGCGCTGAAGGGATGGAACAGGAATTCGCTGCCGACGCCGCGGGCACCCTTGGCGACGAAACTGTAGGTCATGGCGATCAGGAACACCGTGATCGACATGCCCAGGGTGATGTTGGGATCGGCGGACGGCACCACGCGCAGATGTCCCACGCCAACGTCGCCGGCAAGGCCGGGCAGCAGGTCGACCGGGAGCAGATCCATGAAGTTCATGAAGAACACCCAGAAGGCGATAAGCAGTGCCATCGGGGCGACGAAACGCGCGCCGTGGTGGTAGGCATCCTTGACCTGGCTGTCAACGAAGCCGATGCACATCTCGATGAAGTTCTGCCACTTGCCGGGCACGCCCGTGCTGGCCTTGCGCGCGGCCGAGCCGAACATGACGATGAAGATCGCCGCCAACAGCAGCGAAAAGAACACCGAATCCAGGTTCAGAACCCAGAAACCGCTCGAACCCTCGACAATCTTCCACGTGCGCAGGTCGAGCTGCAGGAAGGTCAGGTGATGCAGTATGTAACTGCCGGCGCTGTGAGTGGCTTCGGTCGCCATGTGTCAAGCAATCCCGTTTCAGTAAACAACGTCAACAATTTCCACGCCGCCGTTCAATTATGCGGCGCCCAGCCTTCATGCAGGCCCAGCAATTGCGGTATGAGCGCTGCAATCAACCCGGCAAGTACCGCGAATCCCGGCATGCCGGCTTTCACCATCACCAGATACAAGCCTGCGGCGATGATTCCCCACTTGAGCACGCTGCCGACGATCAACCGCGCAAGCACCACGCCTGCCGGTGCCGGCGCCGGGCCGAACAAGCGCAGGCCCAGTACCGCCGTGCCTGCGGCAGCAACCAGGCCGCCGCATAGCGTCGCCAGTCCGAAACGCCATCCAAACACCGACGATGCGGCTGCTGCCAGCGCCGTGGCGCCAAGTTGTGCAACGACGACACGAATGGCGAGCCGCCGGCCGGCAGCAATTGAATTTTGCATCGGAGCAGTACAATCCCGGTTCCGCCCATGCGCAATCAGATGCGCCGAGGTAGACCGATCGACAAGGCCTTCAATTATAACAATTGCCGGCTCGATGCTGCAACACGGAAACGGCGCGAAGAATGATCGCGTTACGGCACAAATCGCCCCAGATTTCGCCCAATTGCACGATATTGTCGATATGTCCGCCGTCGAACCGCCTGAAGTCGACCGGATGCTCCGCAATCCAGCCACGGCCCGCGAAGTCATGGTTCGTTGCAGGCCTCGCGCCGGGCCACAACGGATTGATATCGCCTTCAGCAGGGTACGAGAATTGCGCGTGGCGCGTGGTCGGTAAATCGGCCTCGCAAGTACGGTGTCACATCGGCATCAATGCTGTAGCTCGCGATCAGGCGCTGAGGGTCGGGCCCGAACGCACTCACGGAGTCGGCATGGCGTCTGGTTGGCTGCAGGAATGTAATGATTACCGCGGCTGCCTTGCGAGTGTGGTGCCGGCCTCGGCATAATCGGTAGCATTCAGGGGTGTCAGTGCGCGGGGAAGCGATATGGGCAACGCGAAAGACTACTTCGTCGACGTTGCGGCAGGGCAGACCGTATTCAAAACCGGTCAAGCCGCGGAGTGTCTTTACGTCGTCGAATCCGGGCAGATCGATATCCTGCACGATGAACCGGCCGAAGTCGCGAATTTCAGCGTCGGACCGGGCGAATTTCTTGGCGAAGAGGCGGCGCTGGGCCACCAGAGCTATGGTGTTACCGCATTGGCCAAGTCGAATTGCCGCCTGCTGCGCATCGATCATGCTGCGCTGGCGGATACCGTGCGCCATACCCCGGACATCGGGCTGAGCCTGATCCGGGCGCTGGTGACCCGGCAATGGCACCGACAACATGCGCTGGTTCAGGCCTTGCAAATTCAAGCCAGCGCCGGGCTGGTCAGCCCGGCACCAGCACCGGCGGCAGCACGGCCGGCACCTTCGTCGTCTCCATCGCCTTCCGCGGCCCCGGTTTCGCCGCCGCCCGCGCCTGCGTCGTCTCCATCGCCTTCAGCGGCCCCGGTTTCGCCGCCACCCGTGCCTGCGTCGTCTCCATCGCCTTCCGCGGCCCCGGTTTCGCCGCCGCTCGCGCCTGAGGCGGTGGCCCTGCGGGTTGTTTCAGTCGATCAGGTCCTGGCGCTGGATCCGGCGCGCGATCAGTTCCAGGTCGGGCGCCCCGATCCGTCCACCGGCCGCGTGCCGGAAATCGACCTGGGTCCGTTCGACAACCTGCGTACCCTCAGTCGCCGCCACGCCAAAATCCTGCGCGACGGCGGCGTATACTTTATTTGCGAAGACACGCCGACAACCAACGGTACATTCCTCAACGGAAATCGTTTGCAGAGCGGTACGCGTGCCGAATTGAAACCAGGTGACAAGGTGTGCTTCGGTTCCATTGAGGTCGAAATCGTCGCCGCGTAGCTCATCGGAGGCAAGATGGCAGATACCGAAAACAACTGGCAGAAGGCACTGGGCACCATCGATTTGTCGGCCATCGATTCGCTGAAGAAGCTCAAGCAGGAGCAGAATGAACTGTCCGAACGCCTGAAGTCGATGGAGGAACTCAAGGCCAGCGTGGCCGAGGCGGTTTACCAACGTGTGCAGGCCGATTACAGCAAGCGCACGCGGGATCTCGAGACCGAGGCTGCGCCGCTCAAGCAGGGCGCACGCGAACAATACGCAAAATTGCGCGTGCTACTGGAACGATTCGAGTCCGATCACGAGGCGGTCAAGCTCGATCAGCAGGAGCTGGAGTTGCGCCACAAGCTCGGCGAATTCGATGACAAGGAATTTGAAAACAAGGTCAAGGCCATCCAGACCGCGGTCAAGGAAAAGGCGCAGGCGCGCACGCGGGCACTCGAGTTAAAGTCCAGGTTCATCGAGGCTTTTCATGCCGAGAGTGAGCTTGAGGCTACCGGCAAACCGGACAATCCGTCGGCGACCGGGCGCATGCCGGCTGTATCCGAATCAGCCGTCGCCGATGCGGTGGCGACGCGCTTGAACAACCAGAATTTGCCGCCGGACAAGCAACCGGGCAGGACCCAGACGATGTCCGCCGTAAATGTTCCCGCACCGCCACCGGCTGCCGGCGGCGCCACGCAGATATTCCGTGCGGCGCGGCTGGTGCCGCAGAACCCGGAGGCCGGCAGGCAGACTTACACTCTGACCTTGAAGCCGATCGCCATCGGTGCCGGTGCCGGCAACGAAATTCGTGTTGGCGGTCCCGGCGTGGACGCCAAGCATGCGAGGATCATCGCCGGGGCCAATGGATTCAGCATCACGGATCTGGGCAGCAAGCATGGTACGCGCGTGAATGCCGAGAAGGTCAAGGAACGCGTTTTGGCCAACGAGGACGTCGTGCAGATCGGTGCGGCACGTTTCGTGTTTCGCGAAGGCTGAGAAAAAATGGGCATCCAGATCCAGAACGAACAACACGACAACGTCCGCGTTCTGGCGCTTGGTGGGCGTCTGGATACGGAAACCGCCGCGGACGTCGAGATTGCTTTCGATGACCTGCTCGATGCGGGTGACCGTCACTTCCTGATCGACCTGGGCGGCATAGGCTATGTCAGCAGTGCCGGGTTGCGCGTGCTACTGGCACTGGCAAAGAAACTGGATGGCGGCAAGGGCAGTCTGCGGCTGTGTAGCCTCACGCCTGCGGTGCGTCAGGTATTTGATGTCGCCGGATTCAGCAAACTTTTCGCGATTGCCACCGATCGCGCCGCTGCATTGGGTACTCCGCCGCGGCCCAAGCCTGCGGCACGTCCGTCCAATCCGATGGCAGAACATGCCGCGCGACTTCTTGGCCTTGGTGGCAAGCCGACCACGCCGGGCAACGCGGCAGCGGTCATTGCGCCTGTCGCTGCGCTGCTTCTCGGGATCCAGCCGACAGCGGCTGCGGCCGGAGCCAAGTCGTCGTCGCGTTCGTTGCCGCGGACACCGGTGCAGCCAACGGGGGGAGCGTCCGCAGCGCCCATTGCGGCAGAGTCTGCAGGTGTGATGGGCAAGTTCAAGCGCCTGTTTGGCGGCAAGCGCTGATTTCCGCGTGCTTTCGCACGGGTTATCGGTCGCGCGCTATGGTTATCAGCGTCAAATCGTCGCTCTGCGGTTCGCCATTGGTGAAATGCGCCAGCTCGGCGAGCAGGGCATTCAGTGCGTCTTGTGCTCCGGTGCCGCTGGCGGCCATGGTTTCCACTATCCGTTGTTTGCCGAACAGTTGTTTTTCGGCGTTGTGCGCTTCGTCCAGGCCATCGGTGTAAAGCAGCAGACAACTGCCTGGCTCCATGACCGCTGTCTGTTGCTGGAAAGTCGTATCTGATACCGCGCCCAGCGGAAGGGCGCCTTCGCTGCCCAGATCGCTGACACTACCCCGTGCGGAACGCTTCAGCGGTGCAGGGTGGCCGGCATTGGCGATTTCCAGTGCACCGCTGCCCGGTTCGATGGCCAATGCCAGCATGGTCACGAACATGCCCGGCTCCAGTTCCTGGGCCAGTTTGTGGTTCAGTGCGGTCAACAGTTCCTGCGGGCCGGACAACTGTTGCGCGAAAGCGCCAACCTGAACACTGAGCCTGGCCATGTACAACGCACCGGATACGGCCTTGCCCGACACGTCGGCAATGACAATGCCCTCGCGGCCGTCGGCGAAGCGAATGAAGTCGTAATAGTCACCGCCGATTACGCGCGCGGCGGCATAGCTGTCGGCAATGCGATAACCCCGCCAAACAGGCGGCGACTGCGGCAGCAGGCGTTGCTGGATCCGCCGTGCCAGAGCCAGGTCATGGGCTTCGATGGCCCGATCAGGCGAACGCACCTGATGCGCGGCCACCATCCACGCGATCTGGCCGGCGACGGCAAGGAACAATTCCTGGTCGGCCGTGCGCCATGCGTCGGCGTGCTGCACACTTTCCAGATAGAACATGCCGAGCAGTTCGCGTCCGAAACGCAGCGGCAGGCCAAGCAGGGCCGCCGGCAGCGGCACTGCGTCGAAACGGGAGGTCAATGACTGGCGTTGGGCATCGTCGAGTACATTAAGGCCCTGCTCCCGACGCAGTGCCTCGCGCAGAAATACTTCGACCTTGGCAAAAGGATCGATCTTGTCATCTGCGTGGACGCGTTGCGCGAGTATGGACAAGTGTTGCGAGGCACTGTTGTAGCGGTAGACGGCGCCGCGGCCGGCCTTGGGAAACGCCTGCATGATTGCATCGAGCGCTTGTTCTAGTTGTTCGCGCAATTCCTGTTGTCGCGAGGTTGCCCGTCCCAGTTCGGTGAACAGCTTCAGACGGGAAAGCAGATCGGATAGCCCGCTGGATATGGGTGTTGTCGGCGCGCGATGGGAGTGTGGTCCGGTACGAGCGGCTACTCGCGCATGGGCTGTCGGGTCGGGTTCGTCAGCGGTGGGTGGTACCTCGTCTTGCATCGAACGGCGGTAGGTTGCCTTGACGTCACCGAATCGCAAATCGTCCCCGTCGTGAAGGACCGCGACCTGACTGATGCGCCGGCCGTGCAAGACGGTGCCGTTGGCACTGTTCTGATCGTGCAGTTCGTAGGCGTCGCCATTGCGTCGCAGCAACGCGTGTTGGCGCGATACCGTGGGGTCATTCAAGCGTACGTCGCAAAGCTGGCCGCGACCGATAACGGCGTTGTCCGAGAAACTGAATACCTGGCCGGCCAGGGCGCCGGATGTGATGATCAGATTCGGCATTCGTAAACTGATCGAAGTGGCGTCAAGACCAGTGTGGCACAAAGCGGCGTGGTGGGGGATGATGACGGAGGTCCACTCCGGAATCCCGTCATGCCCATAGCGTATTGGTGTTTGTTGCTGGCAGCGATGTTGCCGCTGCTATGGACCGGCGTAGCCAAGACAATCCAACGCCGACACTTCGACAATCGCAAGCCGCGGGACTTCCAGGCACGCCTGGACGGCATGGCGCAGCGGGCACATTGGGCGCATCTGAATTCATTCGAGGCTTTCGCGCCTTTTGCGGCTGGCGTGCTGGCGGCCGAACAGCTGTCGGCGCCACAGGGGAGAATCGATGAGCTGGCGATCGCCTTCGTTACGCTACGCGTGGTTTATGGCTTGTGCTATCTCGCAAATCAGGCAACGTTGCGCAGCCTGGTGTGGGCCGCGGGGATGGTTTGCACGGTCGCACTTTTCATTATCGCGGCGTAACGACATGCGTAGTGCAGAATGAACAAAAAAAAGGCCGGACATGAGATCCGGCCTGAATAAGCTGCGATACAAGGGGAGGGAGTTACGCAGCGAGTTGAATGTCGCGCGGCATGGCCGCGCGTGAAGCCTTGCTTACTTGGTCGCCTTCTTGACGGCGGCCGCAGTCTGCTTGGTGAAGCGATCATTGGCGGCCTCGAAGCTGCCCTTGGCCAGCTGGCCAAGCGCTTCGGTGGTCTTCAGTGTCAAGCCGAACACTTCCTGACCGTTGGCGTAGAACTTTTCGGTCGATTCCTTGACCAGGCTCACGCTCTTCGGCCAGAAGGCCTTGAGCGCGTCGAAGTCACGTACTTCGGCGGCTTCGGACCAGAACTCGATCGCGGCTTCGGCACGATTTTCCATCGTCTTCAGCTGCAGGTCGGTGATCCGCTCAATGCCTTCGATAGCCAGACCGTGTGCCTTGAAAGCGGTATCGGCAAAGCTCTTGCTCATTGCCAGAAACTGGGAGTTGATTTGCTCGTACATTGTCGCGCCCTCACGTTGGGTGTTTTGGAGTGTGAGGTGATACTAGCGCATACTATGGTGCGTTGCAACATTTATTTTCAGGCTGTGGCTTGCCCTACGTATCTTAATGAAAAATATATAAATTATGTCATATTCTGTTAATAACGAAATACCTGCTGATAAGTTTATTGTGCGAATGCGACAATTTCAACGTGCTGGCCCGGCATAGACACACCCCGAGGTACAGGTTTCATGCACGACGAGTTTGCTCAAGGCTGGCAGATTCGGTTTCAGTGCCTCCCAGATCCAGATCGCCAAGCGCTCGCTGGTCGGATTTTCAAGGCCCCGGACCTCATTGAGGTAGCGATGGTCGAGCTGTTCGAAGATCGGCGCGAACGCCATCTTGACGTCGGCGAAGTCCATGACCCAGCCGCTATCGGCACCGGGCTTTCCGCCGACGTGAACCTCAATGCGAAACGAGTGGCCGTGCAAGCGCGCGCACTTGTGGGTTTCCGGTACATTCGGCAACCGGTGCGCAGCCTCGATCTGAAAGACCTTGAAGATATCCATGCGCGAAGTTTACATGGGGGTTACGTCACCCGATACGCGTTTCACTTCGGGGCCGGTTCCAATCTCGCTCGCCAACCGGGATGGGTGATGCAGGTGCGGCATCACCCTGGCGCCCGTCGTTTGAAGGTGACTACGAGGACATCACGCCAGCCGCCGTCGGCTGGATCGAGTGCGTGCACGGGTGTGACACCATGCAAGACGCGTTCGTCCACGACCCAGGCCGAATCCATCGGCGCCGCCAATGTGAATTCACCGAGTCGTTGGCCATCCGGGGCATGAATTGAGGTTGTGCCACTGGCCACGTTATGACGGGCAATCAGCACTACGAGAACAAAATCGACGCCATCACGATGCATGCCTTCAGGTGTAGGCAGGCCCGGGTGACCGGCGCGCGCCTGAATGCGGAACTGATGCGCTTCGACCCGCCATGCGGTTGTCGCCCTCGCCAGCTTGCCGAAAACATTGGCGCCGAGTTCAAGCAGGTTGCGCAAGATATGGCCGTTGGCAATATGCGGCCGGATTGGCTCGAACCAGCGCTCGATGCCGCCCTGTAACGGGTTGTATTCGACGCTCTGGTAATGCGCCTGATCCGGTTCGCGCTCGATGGTGTCGGGCGCGCCGATGCCGAACACGGCATGGCGACGACGGCGATAGCGGCCCTGCGCGGCCAGATAGGCGTCTTCGGCCAGATCGTTCCAGCTGGCCGCGAAAGCCGGCCAGTCCGGGTCGGCGGTCAGGTCGCCGGACAGTTGCCGCATCGCATCTGCTGGTACGTAGGCGAAGCCATCGCGTTCCAGCTCGAACAGCAGGTCCTTTGCGGAAGTCGGATGATTCATCGGCAAGATGCAGGCGAGGGATCGGCACTGACGGTGTCGTGCTGAAGCAAGGTTGAACCGCTGTCCGGGTCAGGCGGCAATCGGGAGATTGTGGCCGCGCCGGACGTCGAGGTCAGTCCATCTCACGATCGCCGATCAGCACGATATCCGCGGGCCGCGCCGCGAACAGGCCGACGCAGACGACACCGGCAAGCTGGTTCAAATCCGCTTCCAATGCTGCCGGATCGCTGATCTGCCAGCCGTGAACGTCGAGAATGATGTTGCCGTTGTCGGTGACAAAGCCATCGCGCCACACCGGGTTGCCGCCGCGCTTGACGATCTCGCGCGCGACCAATCCGCGCGCCATCGGGATGACCTCGACCGGTAGCGGAAATTTCCCGAGTACGTCGACGCGTTTGCTCGTATCGATCATGCACACAAACTTGTCCGACGATGCGGCGATGATTTTCTCGCGCGTGAGCGCGCCTCCGCCGCCCTTGATCAGGCGCTTGTGCGGGTCGCATTCGTCGGCGCCATCCACATACAGCGCCAGTTTGCCGATGCTGTTCAAATCGACCACGCGAATGCCCTGCGCCTTGAGGCGCTGCGTGCTCTGTTCGGAACTGGAAACGGCTGCCTCGATGCGATCGTGTGCCGCACCCAGCGTGTCGATGAAGTGCGCCACGGTCGAACCGGTGCCCACGCCGATCACGCTGCCCGGTTCGACATAGGTCATGGCCTGTCGCGCGGCCAGTTTCTTTTCGGCGTCTCTGGAGTCGCTCATCGCGGTTTTTCCATCTTCAGGATGTAATCCCATTGCGCCTTGCTGACCGGCATGACCGACAACCGGTTGCCGCGGCGCACCAGGGCAAAATCTTTCAGTGCGGGTTGTGCCTTCAACTCGCTCAGTGTGATCGTGCGCCGGAGTTTGCGCTTGAACTTGACATCGACCATCAGCCAGCGGGGCGCATCGCGCGAACTGCCGGCATCGAAATAATCGCTGCGCGGGTCGAACTGGGTTGGATCGGGATAAGCTTCTTGCGCAACTTCTGCGATGCCGACGATGCCGGGTTCAGCGCAGTTCGAATGGTAGAAGAAAACCCTGTCGCCCTGGCGCATGCCGTCGCGCATGAAATTGCGCGCCTGATAGTTGCGTACGCCGTTCCAAGGCTCGGCTTTCCGTGCGGCAAGGTCGTCTATGGAAAATTCCTCGGGTTCGGATTTAATCAACCAGTAGTTCATCGGATCCTGTCGTTGGCGACCTGGAAGGTTTGGGCGCCTGCTCTCAGCTTGCCTCGGTCGAACAGGCAATCAGTTCACGCTCGGTGGCGATGAAATCCATCGGCACGTCCCAGGATTGCGCTTGCAGTTGCCCGACTTCCTGGAAATGGTAGCCGATTCCGACCAGGACCGGTTTGTCCGGCTCGCTTCGATCGCGCAGGAAGTCGAAGCTGCGGTCGTAGTAGCCGGCGCCGCTGCCCAGCCGGTTGCCATTCCGGTCAAATCCGAGTAACGGCACCAGAACCAGATCCAGCGCGGCTGGACGCAGGCAATCCCCGGCGGCGGCCTCCGGTTCGGGAATCCCATAGCGATTCGTCCGCAGCGCCATACCTGGTTTCCAGGCGGCGAAGCGCAGGCTGCAACGGGCATCCAGGATCGGCAGATGATAGACCTGCTCGCGCGAGCGCAGACGGGCATAGGCGGCATGCAATGACAATTCGCCGTTGACGGCCCAGTACCCGGCGACGCGGTCGTCGACCAGGAATTCGGGCAGCTGTTGCAGATGATCCGCCAGTGCCTCGGCCGCGGCGATGCGTTCGGCGGGCGACAGATTCAAGCGTGCAGCGCGCATTTGTGCGCGAATATCCGTCGCGGACTCAGCCATGGCTTTCAATTGCGGGGGCGGCAGAAAACGCCTGGCGAACGTCGCCGCATGCGAGTGTTTTGCCGATGGCCTGCCCCAAGCGGCTAATGTGCGGGCAAAACGATATGCATGAATGAGACGTCCTCCGCGGTACCGGTGCACACCGAACGACCTTGATCCCGAGGATCAGGTGGGAAGGCTCGCCTGTCTTCAGGCTTTCCGCTCGTGGCGGACTTGCGCACAGACCTGGACACTGCCAACCCGGGGTCGTATTTAGGAGCAAGGCAATATGTTTGGATGCGCTATCGTGCACCGCAGGGGACGTGTGCCTATTTTACGGGCGCAGTGAGCACGCCATCAAGCTTGCTGCGAAGCTTTTGCAAGTGTTGCGCCATCGCTCCTGCTTCAGATTCGCTGCGCTGTTGCAATTGCAGCAGGTCGTGGGCGATGTTCAACGCGGCCATGACCGCGATACGGTCAAGGCTGGTAGCCCGCGAGGCGTTTCGTATCTCACGCATTTTAGTGTCGAGCATGTTCGCCGCAGCCAGCAGGCCGGGGCGCTCTTCGGGGGTGCAGCCGATCAGGTATTCGCGCTCGAGAATATTGACCGCGACCGGATTTTCGGCGTTCATGTTCCGCTCTCCAGCGCGCGCAGGCGTGCGATCATCGCTTCCACGCGCGAGCGCGCCTGTTCATTCTTGGCCAGCAGGTTGGAGCGCTCAGTCGCCAGTTGTTCCTGGCTGGTGCGCAGGCTGCGGTTTTCCTCGTTGAGGCGGTCGCACAGCGCAACCAGCTGGTCAATGCGCTCGCTGACCTGTTGCAATTCTTCGAGGCTCGGATTCGACTGGCTCATGGTGCGACTATAGGCGGCCGTCTGCAGAGGGTCAACGCATCTTGCGTTGTGCTGCGGCGGATGGGTCGACTTTCTCGAATTCCCGAATGAAATCGAAGCAAACCGCGGGGTCCAGTGGCGGCGACAGCCAGTGGCCCTGAATCACGTCGCAACCGTGTTCGCGCAAGTAGTCGAGCTGCTCGACGGTTTCCACGCCTTCACCCACGACGTTCAGGCCCAGCGAATGGGCCATGCTGATGATGGTGCGCGTGATGGCCTTGTCGTCGGGGTCGGCAGTGATGTCGCCGACGAAACTGCGATCGATTTTCAGTGTGTCGATCGGCAGACGCTTCAGGTAGCTCAGCGAGGAATAGCCGGTACCAAAGTCGTCGATGGCAATGGCCACGCCCAGCGCATGCATGCGGTCCAATGTGTGGATCGCCAGTTCCGGATTGGCCATCAGTATGCTTTCGGTCAGCTCCAGTTGGAGGTGCTTTGGTGCCAGCTGCAATTCGGCCAGGATTTCGCACAGACGCTCCGTCAACTCGTTGCGCAGCAACTGCAGCGCCGACAGGTTGACCGACATCAGGAGATCACCGATGTCTTCCTGCAACCATTCGCGCAGTTGTGCGCAGGCACGGTACAGGACGAATTCGCCGATACGTTCGATCAGCCCCGCTTCTTCGGCCATCGGCACGAACACGGTCGGCGGCACGTCGCCGAATTCGGCATTGTGCCAGCGCAGAAGGGCTTCCACTCCGCTGATCCTGCCCGTACGCAGGTTCAGCATCGGCTGGTAAACCAGGTGGAATTCGTCGTGCTCGATGGCCAGGCGCAGGGCGCTGAGCATGCCCACGCGCTGGCGTGCATGCGCATCCATTTTGGCCGCATACAGCTGGTACGTGTTGCGGCCGGCATCTTTGGCCTGGTACATGGCCGTATCGGAACACTTGAGCAGATCGGTCGGCACCTGGGCATGATCGGGATACAGGCTGATGCCGATCGACGGCGAGATCAAGACTTGCTGGCCGCTGTCAAGGCGCAGTGGCTTGGAGAATACCTCGAGCAGTTCGTTGGCGAGCGCTATCGGTTCGTCGTTGTGGCGCACGTCTTCGAGCACGATGGTGAATTCGTCGCCGCCCAGGCGGGCGACGGTTGCGCCCGCGTCGACATTGGCGCGCAGACGTTCGGCAACGGTCTTGAGCACGCGGTCGCCCATGACGTGGCCCATCGAGTCGTTGACGTGCTTGAAACGGTCCAAGTCCAGAAACAGCAATGCAACCTTGTGCCCGGTACGCCGCGCGCGAATGACCGCATGCGCCAGGCGCTCGCCCAGCAACGTCCGGTTGGGCAATCCGGTCAGTGTGTCGTAATTGGCCAGGTAACGAAGTTCCTGCTCCGTGCGCTTGCGTTCGGTGATGTCGCTGATGACGCCGACAAAATGGGTGCGTTCGCCGGAATCGTCGCGGACTTCGGAGATTTCGATCTGACTCAGAAATTCCGTAGCGTCCTTGCGCCGTTGCCAGAGTTCGCCATGCCAGTGGCCGCTGGCCAGGAACGATTGACGCATCGCAAGGTAGTGGTCGTGTTCATGGCGGCCCGAGTCGAGCAGGGACGCCACCTTGCCGATGACTTCACTTTGTTCGTAGCCGAACATTTGCGTGAATGCCCGATTCACCGCGACAAAGCGGAAATCCAGATCGGTAACCGCAACGGCCTCGCTCATGCAGTCTATGACTTCCGACGCGATGCGGCGTTCGCGCGCGGCCGAACGCGCAGCGGTAACGTTTCGTGCTGTTCCGCAGATTCGTAGTGGCTCGCCCTGGGCGTCACTGCTGACAACCTGACCTCGCGACAGCATCCAGATCCATTCGCCGGCAGGGCCGCACATGCGGTGTTCGGATTCGAAATAATGGGTACGGCCAAGCAGGTGATCTTCGATGCTTTGCTCGAATGCAGGCCGATCATCCGGGTGCAGGGCACGCTGCTTCCAGTCCTCGATCGTTTCGAAGTTTTCCCGACCTTCGTCGACTTGTTGATTCGCGCCGATGCGATGGATGGTGCCCGCATGCAGATCCCAGTCCCAGAACTCGTCGCCGGAACCCCACAACGCCAGGCGCAGCCTGTTGTCGCGATCGCGAAGTGCGGCGTGATAGCGCAATTCCCTGCGCCGCCGTTGCCGATATACCAGCCAGATCAGGGCAAGCGCGAGCAAGCCGAGCGCGACATAGGCCGACAGGGCTGGTCGGCTGGACCACCATGGTGGTACGACGCGCAAGTGCAGACGTGTCTCGCCATTGCTCCACACGTGATCGGCGTTGCTGCCACGGACTTCGAAAACGTAGTCGCCGGCCGGCAGATTCGTGTATGTTGCCATGTGCCGGTTTCCGGAACTGATCCAGTCCGGATCAAAGCCGCGCATCCGGTAGGTGAACCGGTTGCGTTGTGGAGCGTGATAGTCCAGGGCGGCGAAATGGATGCGTAGCAGACGTTGCGACTGATCCATGATTACGCCGGCTTTTGGCTTCGAGGTGAACTTGCCGTTGCCGACCGAAACGCTGGTGATGACGACCGGCGGTTGGTATTGATCGTGCGAGATGCGTTGCGGGTTGAATACGTTCAGGCCGTGCAACCCGCCGAATGCCAGCTCGCCACCGGGCAGACGCGCGGTAGCCCCCGAATTGAACTCCATGCCCTGCAGTCCATCGCTCGGTTCGAATGAGCGAAAACCGGCGGTGGCCCGGGCGTAGACGCCGATGCCGTGATTTGTGCTCAGCCAGATGTTGTGCACGGCATCCTCAAGTATTCCGAACACGCTGTTTCCGGGCAGGCCGTTGCGTATCGCGTAGTGCACGAAATGGGTATTTTTGGCCAAGGGCATATCGATGCGATCCAGGTCGCTCTGGGTTCCGATCCACAGCGTCCCGTCGCTGCCCTGATAGATGGTGTGCACCAGATTGTCGCCCAGCGATTGCGGATCCGCGCGCTCGTGCCGATAGGTGCGCAGGCTATTCGAGTCGTACACGCTCAATCCGTTGATGGTGCCGATCCAGATGCGTTTGGCTTTGTCCTGAAACAGGCTCAGAACGGTGTTGTCGGCAAGACTGTTCGGTTTGTCGGGATTGTGTCGGAATACCTCCCAACGCGACTTGCGCGATGGCGAAGGCGGCCACCAATGCGCCAGGCCATAGCCGTAAGTGCCGAACCAGATGCTGCCATCGTTGCCGACAAGCAGGCAGCGCACAGCCTGATTAGGTAGTCCCTGGTTGCCTTGCGGGTCGATCGGAACGGCAATTGCCTTGCGCAGGCGCGGGTCGAACCTGAAGGCGCCGTGATTGGTCGCGACCCACAATTGGCCGCCCCCCGCCTCTGCCAGTCCGGCAATCAGTCGACGCGACATCAGCTCCGCCGATGGTTCAATTGGCGGGAACGCATCGTTGTAATACGTGAAGCGATCGGTGGCCGGATCGTAGTGTTTGAGTCCATCGCTGGCGGTGCCCAGCCACAATCCTCCGTGGCCGTCGGCGAGCACGGCGCGGATATTGTTGCTCATCTGGCTGCGCTTTGTGGCGGGGTCGACGATGTAACCGAATTCGGTACCGTTCGGATCAACGACTGAAGCGCCGGAAATGGAACCGCCGAGCCAGAGCAGGCCGGAGCGGTCGAGCATCAGGCTGACCGTGAAATTGTCCGGTAGCGAACCTGGCATGAGGGCGTCGTGGTGCAAATGCTGCACGCCGCCGCTGGCCGGGTCGTACACCGACAGACCCTGACCCGGCACCGCCAGCCACAGTCTTCCGTGCGGGTCCTGCACGATCGCGCGTACCTGCGTTGTGCGCGCCTGTTGACGGTTCGTGGGCCAGACTCTGGATGCCTTCAGTGTGCTGGTGTTGATCAGGTACAAGCCGTCGTTGCCGCCCGCGTAGACGTGCCCTGTGGCATCCACCATGACCGATAGCGCCGAGGGCAATGCGGCAGTGTCCACGTACGCGGGGGATTCGTCGTGCGGCGGGATTCGCAGCAGGCCGTCGCTGGTCGCGCTCCAGACGGTTGCCGCGGTTCGTGCGAAGCCGAATACCTGGTGGCTGAAACCGTTTTCGAAACGAAATACTTGATGTCGTTTACCGTTGCCGACGTTCATCAATTCGATGCCGGCGGCCGTCCCGATCCAAAGACCTTTCCCTGGCTGGTAGTCCAGCGCACCGATCATGTCGCGCGGCTGTACGGTTGTCTTGCCGATGCGCGAAAAGCCGGTAACGGCTACCTTGTCTGGATCGACGATCGCCAGACCGTGCGTCATGGTGCCGACCCACAAGCGGTCGTGATCGTCCTCGGCCAGTGCGGTCACGTAACTGCCGGGCAGGGATTTGTTGTCGTCCGGGTCGTGTAGCAGGGTGGCGTAGCTGTAGCCATCGTATCGGTGAAGGCTGCCTTGGGTGGCGATCCACACGAACCCGCTGTGATCCTGATACATCGCGGTAACGAATGCCGAGGTCAGCGTGTCGTCGCTCTTGATCGGCTCGAAGTAGTAATGCCGCTGGCTGGCCAGTCCGCAACCGGCCCACAACAGCGCCAGCAGACAGCACAAACCGACTCGCCGGCCCGGTGGGGACGGCAATTCGCGGCGATCCTGCGCACGATTGGCCATGCCTGATAATAGGGTCGACCGTCGGTTGGCGGCAACAATCCCCTGCTAGAATAGTGTCGCGAACAGTTTGCGATGACCGATGGATACGACGACGAACATTACCCACGCGCAGCTCGGCGAGGTTCTGGACAAGCTGCATGTCGGGGTCACTCCCAGCGATCTGCACGGATCGCTGACCGGTTATCTGTGCGCGGGTGCGAGCCCGGGGCAGTCGACGCGGGACTGGCTGTCAGCCCTGGAACTCGACTACGAGCCGAGCGGTGCGGTACACGTCGACACGCTGGACCGCCTGCGTGAGCAATGCGCATCCTGGTTGAACGATCCGGAATTGCGTTTTGAGCCGTTGTTGCCGGCAGCGGACGCCGCACTCGATGTGCGTGCCGATGCGTTGGTGCAATGGTGCCGTGGCTTTCTCGGAGGACTGGGGCTGGGCGGCGCCATCGCGAGTCAGGAATTGTCTGCAGATGCGCGTGAAATCCTGCAGGATTTCGGGGCCATCGCGGGCTCCCGCTTCGAATATGCCGATCGCGAAGAAGATGAAAACGCGCTGGCCGAGGTGATCGAATTCATTCGTGTCGGCGTACTTCTGCTGTACACGGAACTGGCCGGAAGCTTGCCTGCCGGCAAGCGCACGGTGCACTGAACGACCGGTGTTGAACGAACCCTTGCCAACAACAGCCAACAGGCGTGATTGATGATTGGAACCACGGAATTCAACCGACGTCGCAAACAGCTGATGCGCCTGGTCGGCGATGAAGCGATCTGCATCATTCCCGCGGCGCCTGAGCGCGTGCGCAACAACGACAATCATTACCCGTATCGGCAGGACAGCGATTTCCACTACCTGACCGGCTTCGAGGAACCGGAAGCGGTTTTGGCCCTGATCCCGGGCCGCGAGCACGGCGAGACGATCCTGTTCTGCCGCGAGCGTGATCGGGAACGCGAGGCCTGGGACGGACCACGTGCCGGTCAGGAAGGCGCGGTGAGTGATTACGGCATGGACGATGCGTTTCCGATCGACGATATCGACGATATCCTGCCAGGCCTGATCGAAGGCCGCACGCGCGTTTATTATCACTTTGGCCGCGACGCCGAATTCGACATCAAGCTTATCGGCTGGGTCAATCGTGTGCGCGCGCAAATTCGACACGGCGCACGCGCACCGCACGAATTCGTCGCGCTCGGCCATGTCCTGCACGACCTGCGCCTGTTCAAGACCCGCGGCGAACTGCGCCTGATGCGCAAGGCGGCGAAGATCGCGGCAGCGGCGCACGTGCGCGCGATGCGGACCGTGCGTCCGGGCATGAACGAGCACGAAGTCGAAGCCGAACTGTTGCATCATTTCCGCAGCGAAGGCGCAGTTGCTGCGTACGAACCCATCGTCGGCGGCGGCGCAAACGGATGCGTGTTGCATTACCGCGCCAACAACGCGGTGTTGAACGACGGCGATCTGCTGCTGATCGATGCCGGCGCCGAATACGAGTGTTACGCTTCGGACATCACGCGCACGTTCCCGGTCAACGGCAAGTTCTCAGCCGAACAGCGCGCCCTGTATGACATCGTGCTGGCCGCGCAGCGTGCCGCGATCAACCAGGTGCGCCCCGGGCGACCGTTCGGCGCGTATCACGATGCCGCCGTGCGCGTGATCACTGCCGGCTTGATCAAGCTGGGTTTGCTCAAGGGTGGCCTGGAAAAGAACATACGCGAGCAGACCTACCGCCGTTTCTACATGCACAAGACCGGTCATTGGCTGGGCCTGGATGTGCATGACGTCGGCGATTACCGCGTCGATGGTGAGGATCGCGAACTCGAGCCCGGCATGGTGCTGACCGTCGAGCCCGGTATCTACATCGCGCCGGGGACGAAGGGCGTGGCCAAGAAGTGGCAGGGCATCGGAATCCGTATCGAGGATGACGTCGTGGTCACGACCAAGGAGCCGGACATAATTACCTCATCGGTGCCCAGCGGCGCGGACCAGATCGAGGCGCTGATGGCCAAGGCCGGAAGGTCGAAGTAGACGACACGCGATTCCGTCCGGCGCGTCATTCGTGACGCGCCTCGAGGACGGGATCGTCAACGCGCGATTGAGCTCAATCGACTTCCTGATTTGCCTGTGCGTGCTCGGCCGATTTGCGGTTCTGCGCGTCGGCGTTGAGTTCGAACCACATCGCATTGAGGATGGCGAAAGCGCAGGCCAGGCCCAGACCGAGTATCCAGCTGAAATACCACATCGCAATCTCCTCAATACATGCCGTGCGAACGGCGAACGTGTTCCAGGCTGACCCGGCCGCGCAGCACGCGGAAAACCCAGGCCGTGTAGCCCAGCACGATCGGCAGGAATATCACCACCATCAACAGCATCAGGCCGAGTGTGGATTTGCTCGAAGCAGCATTCCACAACGTCAGGCTGTTGTTCGGGTCCAGGCTTGACGGCAACAGGAACGGAAACAGGGCGAAACCCGCGGAAAGGATCGTGCCGGCGATGGTCAGGGCGCTGGTGATGAACACCAGCCGGTGACGTTCCGACAGGGCAAACGTCGCTGTCGTTGCCGCGGCAATCAGTGCCAGGATCGGCGCCAACCAGAACAGCGGATGGGCGGTAAGGCCATCGAACCAGTGTCCGTTCACCGAGACCTGGCCCTGCAGCGGCGTCGTAACCGCTGTGCCCGCCGCGGAAGTCAGGCTGTATGCCGGCACGCCCAGCGCCAGCCAGATTCCGGCGAGGGCGTACAAGACGATGAAGCTGACGGCAGCGATGCGCAGCCAGCGTCCGGCCCGTCCGGCCAGCGAGATGTCGGATTTCATCGCCGCATACGCCGCGCCGTGCATCAAGATCATGGCCAGGCTGATCAGTCCGCACAACAGTGCGAACGGATGCAGCAGGCCGAAGAACGAACCGGTGTAGGTCATGCGCAGATCGGCGTCGAAGCGGAACGGCACGCCGAGAAACAGGTTGCCGAAGGCGACGCCGAAGATCAAAGGCGGAACCAGGCCGCTGATACTCAGAATCCAGTCCCAGGTATTGCGCCAGCGCGGGTTGTCGGACTTGTTGCGATAACCGAACGCGACCGGGCGCATGATGAAGGCCAACAAGAGCAGGAACATCGCCACGTAGAAGCCCGAGAATGCGACCGCATACAGCACGGGGAATGCGGCAAACACGGCGCCGCCGCCGAGTACGAACCAGACCTGGTTGCCTTCCCAGACCGGTTCCACCGTCTCCAGGATGGCGCGACGTTCGTCGTCGTCGCGGCCGAGCCAGCGGGCCAGTGCGGCCACGCCGAAGTCGAAGCCGTCCATGATCGCGAAGCCGATCAGCAACACGCCAAGGATCAGCCACCAGATAACGCGCAACTCGCTGTAGTCGAACATGATCGATCCTCGTCAGGCGGTAGTGGCAGGCAGCACGTTTGACGCTTCCTCATCGCGCGCTGGCCACATTTGCAAGCCGTCCGGGCCCTTGCGTGCATAGCGCAGCATCAAGACGGCATCGACCACGGCCAGGGCCGTGTAGAAAACGACGAAACCGATCAGGCTGAACAAGACCTGCCCTGCGGAGACCGACGATACGCCCAGCGCGGTTGGCAGTACGCCTTCGATGGCCCACGGCTGGCGGCCATATTCGGCCACGACCCAGCCCAACTCGCAGGCCAGCCATGGCAAAGGCAGGCTCCATAGCGCCATCTTCAGATACCAGCGGTGGCGGTCGAGTTGTCGCTTGGAAGCCAGCCAGAACGAGAAGGCGAACAGGAAAATGAAATAGAAGCCGCAGCCGATCATCAGCCGGAACGACCAGAACAGCACCGGCACGTTCGGAATCGTACTCGCAGCGGCCTTGTCGATGTCGGCCTGGGTAGCCTGGGTCGGGTCGCTCATGAAACGCTTGAGCAGCAGGGCGTAGCCCAGGTCTGACTTGTGCGCATCGAATTCGGACCTGGCGGCAGCGTCGTTCTTGTCGACATGCAGGCGCTGCAAGGCACCGTAGGCCTTGATGCCGCTGGCAATATGCTGTTGCGCTTCCTTGACCAGGTCGTTGATGCCGGGCATGACCGTATCCAGGGAGCGCGTACCGATCAGCCCCATCAGCCACGGAATGTGCACGGCCAGATGTGTGGTGCGGTCCTGAACGTCCGGGAAGCCGAATGCCGTGAACGAGGCCGGTGGCGGTTCGGTTTCCCACATCGCCTCGATGGCGGCCAGTTTCATCTTCTGGTGCTCGGTCAGGTTGTATCCCGATTGGTCGCCGAGTACGACCACGCTCAGGGCGGCGGCGAGGCCGAAGCTGGCGGCGACGGTCATCGAGCGTTTGGCAAAATCGACATTCCGGCCGCGCAACAGATACCACGCGCTGATCGACAACACGAACATCGCACCGAGCACATAGCCGGCGCTGACGGTGTGGACGAACTTGGCCTGGGCCACCGGATTGAACAACACCGCGGCGAAGGAAGTGACTTCCATGCGCATCGTATGCAGGTTGAACGTGGCTCCCACCGGATTCTGCATCCAGCCGTTGGCGACCAGAATCCACAGCGCGGACAGGTTCGTGCCCAGTGCCAGCAGCCAGGTGACCATCAGGTGCCCGACCCGGCTAAGCCGGTCCCAGCCGAAAAAGAACAGGCCGACGAAAGTTGCCTCGAGGAAGAACGCCATCAAACCTTCGATCGCCAGCGGCGTGCCGAACACGTCACCGACGTAATGCGCGTAATAGGCCCAGTTGGTGCCGAACTGGAATTCCATGGTAATGCCGGTGGCCACGCCCATGGCGAAGTTGATGCCAAACAGCACGCCCCAGTACTGGGTCATGCGTTTCCAGATTTCGCGACCGGTCATCACGTAGACCGCTTCCATGATGGCCAGGATCCAGCACAGGCCAAGCGTCAGCGGCACGAACAGGAAGTGGTACAGCGCGGTCAGGGCGAACTGCAGACGTGACAGCGTGACGACATCGGGATCAATGATCATGGCGTGACCGGTTTGTTTGCGGAGGGCATGCCGAGCAGATGCCGCTGGACGGCTGCAGATGAGGCATCGGCGTGGGGTTGTGGAGCGATGAAGACGAGGTACAGGATGGTCAGGGCGAGCAGTTTGGCGACGACGACGAGCCCCAGCTCGATGCCGTAACGATGACCGCCATTCGTGCGGAACCAGGATCTATCGCGATTTGTCCGTCTTGCATTCATCTTTGCGAAGATTAAACCCTGCGGCATCGTGAAGAAAGGGCGCATTCGTCGTTGGCGAGGTTCCAAATGTGTCGAAGTGGCTTAAGGATGCGCTGACTTGCTCAGGGCATCTTCAAGCAGGGAGTTGGGCAAATGCATCGCGGGTCAGATTTTGCGGCGCATCGTTCGTACAAACCACGTCGTCCTCGATACGGATGCCGCCATAGCCGCGAAAGCGATCGACCTTGTCCCAGTTGATATCGTTGGTCTGCGACTTCTGCTTCAATTCCGCCAGCAGCATGTCGATGAAATAAAGACCCGGCTCGATCGTGGTGACCATGCCTGGCGCCAGCGTTCGCGTCAGGCGCAGATAGGGATGGCCCGGCGGGCGTTCGATCGTGCCGCCGCGGTCGTCTTTCTGCAGGCCGCCCGCGTCATGTACCTGCAAGCCGAGCAGATGTCCAAGCCCGTGCGGGAAGAACACGCTGGACACGCCGGTTTTCACGGCTGCTTCCGCGCTCATGTGGATGAAGCCGTGGTCGTGCAGGATGCCGGCCAGCTTGTGATGCGCGAGAAGATGCAGTTGCGCATAGTCCTGACCGGGGCGCACCTTGTCGGCAAATTCACGCTGGGCCTTGTCGACATCGTCGATCAGGGCTTGAAACTCCTCGGCATGCGGGGCGGCGTGGGTGCGCGTGATGTCGCAGGCGTAACCGTGGAAATTGGCGCCGGCGTCGATCAGGAACGAATCCGAATGGCTGGGCGGCGCACGATTCAGGTCGGTGTAGTGCAGGATTGCGCCGTGCTGGTTCAGCGCGATGATGTTGCCGTAGGGTAATTCGTTTTCGGTTTCGTGCACGGCCTCCAAATAGGCCATGTGGATTGCATATTCGGATTCGCCTGCGCGGAAGGCGCTTTCAGCGGCGCGATGCGCACGCGCGCCCAACTTGCTGGCCACGCGCATCATGGCCAGTTCGTATTCGGTCTTGAAGGCGCGCTGATAATGCAGGTAGTTCACGGCCGTCTCGGGGTTGTTCGGCACCACATCGCCCAGCGCGGCATTCGATTCACCGATGATCGCGCAGTGCTCGATGCTTTTTGGCAGGTGTTTGCGCGCCTGCGCCGGCTCGTGCACGATGACGATGTCGAAGTGCTCGACCCAGTAACCCGCCGGTGCTTCGGGCACGACGTGCCAGTAGTCGCGCGGTTGCAGATAGATGAGTTTCGGCCGTTGTCCGGGTGTTGCCACAAGCCATGATCCGGGCGCGTTGATTACCGGCAGCCAGTGCTTGAAATGCGGGTTGACCGCGAACGGATAGGGTTTGTCGTCAAGAAACTCGAAGTGCGGCACGCCGGAGGCAATCAGCAGGTGATCGCAGGCGCAGCGCTCCAGCGCGGCGGCCGCACGTTGCTGCAGAGTTTGCAAGTGATCGGGATAAAGCTGGGCGAGCAGGTCGGACATGGTCAATACCCGGGATGGCGATATCGCCTATTGTGACGCATGCGGGCACGATGGTTAAGGATGCCCTGATCAAGTCAGCGCGACAATGAAATTTACGCTGACAGGGTCGGCCCAATACCTGGATTTCAGTCCAACTCTCTTTGTGGGCTCATCACCCAGTCGTACAGGATTTCGTAATCCTCGGCGCCGATGTCGATAATGCGAAAACCGGTCCAGAACTGACCGGGCACGGTCGCCGCTTCGCTCCATTGTTCGTGTACGCCAACCTCGAGCTTGTGCGAGCGACCGGTCTCGGCATCCGGTAACTGGAAGATGAACTGGAACAGCGCGTCGTCCGCCATCTGCTGGTCGGAAATCAGCAACATGCCCTCGACCGACAGGTTGCCGATATGGCCGATCCACTGGCCGGTTATCGCATTGGAGACCTGGATGGTTGTATCGGCGCGTTTGCGTTGCGAGTTGCGTTGTTCGTTCATGGCATCGATTCGAAGTTCAAATACCGCCAGCCGGGCGGTTGCCAGCGACGTGCTTGAGCGAACTCATTACCGCTTTCCACGCGCGATCGACCAGCGCTTCGCGTTGCGGGTCGAGAATGCTGGCTTGTCCGCCGGTTACGTCGCATGCCAGTTGTTCAAGCGTTCGTTCATCGCAGCGCACACCGCGTTGATTGACGAACAGGCAGCGTCCGGTCACGGTTGAAAACCAGGCCAACTTGCGTCGCACGCGATCGCCTTGCTGGTTGATGTTGAAGGCGAACCAGGTACCGAATGGCAGCCCTTTGAGTTTTTCCAGAATGCGTGCCTCGGCGCTGCCAGGCGCGATTTCGGGTTTGCGCAATATCGCGCGCGTGACGGAATCGGTTGGATCGCCATCGCCCAGGTGCGGTTTGGCCTTGAGTTTGATCGCGATTTCGGTACTGGAACCGGAGTCCTTGTCGTTGTCTTCTTCCACGGCATCGAACAACCGCGTGGTGATGGCACGAATGTCGTCGCGGTGATAACCGACCTGATCAAGCGCCGATTCGATTTCGTGGCGTAATGCCTTGAACGCCCGCGGGTTGCCGCGTTGATCGGCACGCAGAGCGAGCAATTGATCGGCGACCGCCAGACGCTTGCGATAAGCATCGCTGCGCTCACCCTGTCGCAATAGAGTCAGGGTCAGGAC
The DNA here is from genome assembly GCA_963779795.1 of uncultured Pseudomonadota bacterium. Lineage (GTDB taxonomy): Bacteria > Pseudomonadota > Gammaproteobacteria > Xanthomonadales > Rhodanobacteraceae > Rudaea. The sequence continues at coordinate 208,569 of CAVZZK010000004.1, forward strand.
GTCGGCCCACGCCTGCTCGAGAATGGTACGTACCAGTTTGATTGGCCTCGCGCCGGCGATACGGGCGCGGATCGCTTCGTTCGCGGTTTCACGTGCCAGTGACAGTTTCTCGCGTCCACGCACGGCATCGACATGTCGTCGTTCGGTTACTTCGGCCTTGCGCGAAAGCGTGCGCAGATGTTGCGACAGCGACGCCAGTACACTTTCAATCAGGCTCAGGTCACCATCGAATTGTTGACTGAGGTGATCCATCAACATCTGCATCTTCTCGACCAGATTGTCATCGGTCGGACCGTCGTTGTGGTCCAGCCAATGCGTGCCCGTTTCGGCGACGGTGTTCAGCAGCCGACGCGCCGGATGGGACTCCCGGGTAAAGAAACCCTTGTCGCGCAGCGCCACACGCAATAACGGCACTTGTAGTTTGGTCATCAATGCCCGCGTGCCGCCATTCGGACGAATATCGCCCGCCAGGCTATCGAACAGCATGCCGACGAGGTCGATCGTGTCCGCATCTACCGGGTTGAGGCGCGGTGCGCTGCCGTCGGGCACCACCTGGCGTAATTGAGCGAGCAGATCCTGCTTCAGATGTGCAATCGAGCGTTGCACCAACTTGCCATCGAGCATTATCGGAGCGGCAGGGCGCGACTGCAGCATGCGCAGCATGGACTGGATATCGTCGCTGCTGGGTTCGTAGGTTTCGCCCGAAGCGGGTTTTTCGACAGACGCCTTGGCGCGACGCTCAGTCAGCAGTGAGCGCAGCTCATCGAACAGTTCCTTGTCGCCAGAATCGGGCGAGGACGCATCGGCGGAGGCGAGAGGGGCCGCGGCTGGTGTGGCCGCTTGCGCTGGTTCGGGCGACAGGCCGAACGTGACAGGTGGCTGTTTTTCCGCAGGTCGAGGCGGTGCCCTGTGCGAATCTGCCAGTCGATCACGGCGCGCTACGATATCCTTGAGGCGTGGTGCCAGGTTATGCAGATTCGGCAGGATCCGCTGTTCGGCAAGGTAACGATTGATATCCGCATACAGCGCGCCGATTACATTGATTCCAAGCCGATCAAAGTTGCGATACAGCAGGATGCGGTGGTCCGGGTTGATATCCAGGCCTGCACAGGCATGGCGCAAGGTATCGGCAATTCGTGCCGGGCCGATCGGTAGTGTCTCGGCATTGAACTCCGGCATTCCGGCGAGCACGCCGAAACGGTGGCCCAGTGCGTACAGTGCGGCGGCGTGCCGAATTTCGGCGTGCGCACTGAACTCCTGCAGGGCCAGCGACTTTTCCAGCTCGCTACTGTCCACCAGTGAAAATTCTCGGGGCAGCGGCAACCTCGGACGTTGTCGGGGTTTGGTCTGTTCGACCTCATGCGGCTGGTCGAAACGGGCAATGGCATGCTCCAAAGCCTGGACGAATCGTGGAATGATGTCCGCCCGCCCGCGCTTGAGTTCGCGCAGACTCTCAAAATAGCCCTGCTGCTCTTCATTGCTGTAGCTGTTTTCGGCCTGGCTGAACAGCTGATTCTCGACATCGTCCAGGCTCGTCGTCAGCAACGGCTTGAGCGAATCGATACACTGTTGATTTATGGCGTCGAGCAGATCGCGTACGCGACTGACCAGATCGTCGCGATCGGCCAGCGCCAGCCAGACCGGTTCGCCGATCGGCTTGTCGTCACGCTCGCCGGATTTTGCCTTGATCATGCCGCAGATTTCCGATCGGTCCAGTACCCGCTTTGTGTCGTCGGCTAAAAAGACCTCGCCGCTCGCACGCAGCGATCGGGAAACCGATCTCCGCCCGATATTCGTAGTGCAGCAGATTTTATGCCAGCGGGCGGACCGTTACCACTGGTCGGCGCCTGCCGAACGGGTTTTGAGGCTTCACATTTCCGGTCCCCAGACTACCTGCAGATAGGCCGAGCGACCCGGTGTATTGTAGCCATGCACCAGCTCGTAACCCCGATCCAGAACGTTTTCCAGGCGTAAAGTGACACGCCATGACGGATTCGGCACATAACTGGCGCGCAGACCGACCAGGGCATAGCCGGGCAGCGTGATTGCGCCGACATCCTCGCGCTTGCCGCTGGCGAAGAATTCCAGGCCCGTACTCCAGCGGCTGCCGAGCATGCGTTCAAACACGCTGGTGATTTTGCTTTTGGGGCGGCGCAGCAGTTGCATACCGGTGTCGATATCGCGGGCATTCTGCAGGGTCAGCGTCGAATGCACGGACCAGCGCCGGCCACGCCAGGATTGGGTTGCCTCAAGGCCGTCAATAGCGGCACGATCGATATTTTTCGCCTGAAACAGGCTGCCGCCGGTGAAATCAATAAGGTCGCGAATGCGGGTCGAAAAGCCACGCAACCGCACGTTGGCCGATACGCCTTGCCATTCGATGCCTGCTTCGGCGGTGTGGGAGCGTTCCGGATCCAGCGCCGGATTGCCGGCGTAGTAACCGCCATAACCCGGCGAGAACAGTTCGTTCAGATTCGGCGCACGGAACGCCGTGCCGTAACTGGCATTCAGCCGCAGACCGCGACCGAGATTCCAGCTTGCGGCGAGCGAACCCGAAAAAGCAGCGCCGAAGTCGCTGTAGTCGTCGTAGCGGGCGGATATCTCGCTGTCGAAAGCGCTGCCGTGCACGCGCCAGCCAGCAAATACGCCGTGATCGTCACGGTTGCGCGCATACAGCGGTGTATTCGCGAATTCGTCGAAGCTGATGCCATGGTCGTGTACGTAATCGAGCCCGGCAACCAGGCGATGCGTGTTGGAAATGACGAAGACATTGGTCCACGACGCCTGTTGGCGCGTTGAGAGGTACGCGGTCAGAAATGCCGGCGTATCCAGATCCTCGCGCGAGGTGCCGATGGCAAGACGCTGATGCCAATCGGGCGTGACGGCGCCCTGCAGATTGATACCGATGGCCTGATCCAGGGTGTGCGAATAACCCTGGTCGAAACTGACGCCGCCCTCGTTGCGAAACAGGCTGGCCGACAACGTTTGCAAGCCCATCGCATAGGCACCCTGTGCGACGAAATTGCGCTCGTGATAGCCGTTGTCGTCGGGGTTGTAGCAGCAGCCGGCCGCGTTTTGCGTGGAGAAGCCGCCGACGTGGCGTAGCCCGGCCTGCACGCTGAAACCGCCGGCATCGGACCAGGCGCCAAAACCTAAACTGCCGGCGGCGCTGCGATAGCTGCCGTAGCTGGCGGCCAGATGTGCCGAATCCAGTCGTCGCGTGAAAATCTGGATCACGCCGCCAATCGCGTCCGAGCCCCAATAACCCGCGCGCGGGCCGCGCACGATCTCGATGCGCTGCACCGCGTCCAGCGGCAGGTTTTCGAACGCGAACGCGCCGGTATTGCTCGATGCCACGCGCACGCCGTCGATCAATACCAGCACGTGATTGGAGTTTGTGCCGCGCAGGAACACGCTGGTCTGTTCGCCCGCGCCGCCGCCGCGTACGACATCGACGCCGGCCTGCAGACGCAGCAGATCGATCAGGTCCGGCGCAGCGCTGGCGTCGATGTCGGCACGTGTGATTATGCTGACATCGGCCAGATTCGAATCGACCGACTCGGCCATGCGCGAAGCCGTCACTTCGATACTCGGCTGCAGCAATGCCTCGTCGGCCTGTGCGACGAGGCTCAGGGCCAGGCCAGGGAGAAGGAAAAACAGGAATTGGTAAAACATGTTCAAACCTCCGGAACGCTCACCCGCGATTGATGGCAAGACGTGCGAAAGGTTGGAAGGGATGCCGGGAACTCGAGTCGCGGCGGCCCGACCGTTGCCCGCCGCAACGCCTTGAGCGAAATGGCCGCGTTGCCGCGAGCCACGCGTTGCAGGCCGGTCTCCGGGCTTGCAGGTAGAGAGGCGGATCACGATGATCGTAAACCATCTCGCCGGTTCGATCGCCTTCCCGTGCAGCGCACAGTGGCATGAGGATCGAACACAACCTGCTTACCGTTGCGGGGGCAGCGTTGGCTTTGTTGAAGAGTACAGCCACGGATGGCTGCTTCTTGCACCTCGCGATCAGGGACGATCGCAAAGGTAACGCACCAACTTCCCGTTTCACCCCATCATTCGTCGCTGGAAAGCATTGGCAAGGATCACCTGCTTCGAGCGCTTGAGTGGTGGGACACCTGCGACGCGATGCAGTCTAGGTGTCGGCACCTGTCCGCGCAAGCGGCGGGGTCATTCGTTGTCGGTGGTCGTGGAAATATCGAGGATTTCGCTGTTGTCGCTGACGCGCACGCGTACCTCGATCGGCCGGCAGCATACCGCGCAATCCTCGATGTAGTGTTGCGAGCCGGCGGATGCGTCGGCCATGGTTTCGAACGACTCGCCGCAGTACGGACAGTGGATGGTGACGGTTTCAGGCATGCCGCGACTCCCCCGTTGTGGACCGTTCGGGCAGGAACGTGGCAATGACGTCATTGAGAAAGCGTCGGCCGAGTTCGGTTGTTCGCACATGGCCAGCGTCGCTTTCGAGCCAGCCATGCGCGCTCGCCGTTTCGATGCAGTCGGCAATTGAATCGAATGGCAGGCCGGTGCGTTCGGTGAATTCGTTCCGCTCAAAACCGGCATTCAGACGCAACGCGTTCAGCATGAACTCGAACGGTAACTGTTCGGCATCGATGAACTCCTCGCCGCCGATGCCGCGTTGTGTTCCAGCGTGTTCGAGAAACCCGCGCGGTGTGCGCATCTTCCAGCGCCGCCGGATTCGTCCGCTGTCAGTGTCGGTCAATTTGCCGTGTGCACCGGCACCAATGCCCAGATAATCGCCGAACTGCCAGTAGTTCAGATTGTGTGTGCACTGCTGATCATCGCGTGCATAGGCCGAAACTTCATATTGGTCCAGGCCGGCCTGTGCGAGCCGGGCCTGACATTGTTGCTGCATGTCCCAGGCGCTGTCTTCATCCGGCAAGGGCGGCGGGTTCGTGCCGAAGCGCGTATTCGGTTCCAGCGTGAGCTGGTAATGCGAGACATGTGGCGTTTGCAGCGACAGTGCCTTGTCGATGTCGAACAGCGCCGCCGGCAACGTCTGCTGCGGCAACGCGTACATCAGGTCCAGATTGAGATTGTCGATGCCGGCGTCCTGCGCCTGCTTGATCGCACGCTCGGCTTCGGCTGCGCTGTGAATGCGGCCGATGCGTTGCAGTGCGGCGTCGTTGAAAGTCTGCACGCCGAAACTGATGCGATTGATGCCGGCGCGGCGATAGTCGATGAACGGCGCGTGTTCGACCGTGCCCGGATTGGTCTCCAGCGTGATTTCGATGCCGCCGGGCAATGCCAGACGTTGTGCGACGCTGTCGAGAAAGCGCGAGATGCTGTCCGCGCCGAACAGGCTTGGTGTGCCGCCCCCGAAGAACACGCTGTGCAGGGCACGGCCCGGTACCAGCGGCAGGTCCTGATCCAGATCGCGCAGCAGCGCCTCGACATATTCGACTTGCGGCAACTCGCCGTGCAGCGTGTGTGAATTGAAGTCGCAATAGGGGCACTTGCGCACGCACCAGGGCATGTGGATGTACAACGACAGCGGCGGCGCAACCATCATCATGAAAAATCGCGCAACTTGTGGTGCAGCACGGCCAGTGCCACACCGCGATGACTGATCCGGTTCTTCAGCGCGGGATCGAGTTCGGCCGCACTCTGGCCATGGCCGTCGTCGGGCAGGAACACCGGGTCGTAGCCGAACCCGTGTTCGCCGCGCGGAGCGCCGAGGATGCGCCCCGGCCAGCGACCCTCGGCGATCAACGGCGCCGGATCGTCGGCCGAACGCAGCAACGCGAGTACGCACACGAAATGTGCTGAGCGTTGTTCGTCGGCAACGCCTTGCAAGTCGAGCAGCAGCTTGTCGTTGTTGGCACGTGCATTGCCATGCTCGCCGGCATAGCGTGCCGAATACAGGCCCGGCGCCCCGTTCAGCGCGTCGACGCAAAGGCCGGAGTCGTCGCCGAGTGCGGGCAAACCGCTGGCGTGCGTGGCGTGACGTGCCTTGAGGATCGCGTTTTCGACGAAGCTGGGTCCGTTTTCCTCGGCGTCGCCTATACCCAGTTCGGATTGGGCCACCAGTTCGAGGTTCGTGTCGGCGAGCAGCTCGCGCAACTCCTCGAGCTTGCCGCGATTGCCGCTGGCCAGAACCAGCTTCATGGCTTCAATTGCAGCAGATCCCAACGGTTGCCATACAGATCCGCAAACACCGCCACGGTTCCGTATGGCTCGTCCCGCGGCGTTTCGGTGAAGTGCACGCTGCGTGCCTTCATCGCGGCGAAATCGCGCTGGAAGTCGTCCGTGTGCAGAAAGAACCCGACCCGCCCGCCGGTTTGGTTGCCGATGCTGTTCCGCTGCGCCTCGGTCGCTGCCTTGGCCAGCAGGACGCCGGTCTGCGCGCCGGGCGGTGCGACCACGACCCAGCGCTTGCCGTTTTCGCGCGGCGTGTCGTCGCGCAATTCGAAACCCAGCGCTTGCGTGTAGTACGCGATTGCTTCGTCGTAATCGGAAACGACCAGTGTCAGGCAGCCAATATGTTGGGTCACGCTTTTTCTCCGAGCGACGCTACGTTGCCAACGCGTCGCGTTGCAGTGCGAACAATCGTTCGATGCCGTTTTGGGCGAGGCCGAGCAGGGCATCGAGCTCGTCGCGCCGGAACGCGTGGCCTTCGGCCGTACCCTGCAGTTCGATGAAGGCGCCGCCGTCGTTCATGACCACGTTCATGTCGGTATCGCAGCGCGAATCCTCGGCATAATCCAGGTCCAGCACCGGTGTGCCGTTGAAGATGCCGACAGAAATCGCGGCCACGGCGCCGTGGATCGGGTCGCGCTTGATTGCCTGCTTCGCGGTCAACCAGTTGATGGCGTCGACCAGGGCCACATAAGCGCCGGTGATGGCCGCGGTGCGCGTGCCGCCATCGGCCTGTAAAACGTCGCAATCCAGCGTGATGGTGCGTTCGCCGAGTGCGGCGCGATCCACGCAGGCGCGCAGGCTGCGGCCGATCAGGCGTTGTATTTCCAGCGTGCGTCCGCCTTGGCCACCGCGGGCGGCTTCGCGCTGCGTGCGTTGCCCGGTGGCGCGCGGCAGCATGCCGTATTCGGCCGTTACCCAGCCTTCGCCCTTGCCGCGCAGCCACGGCGGCACGCGGTCTTCGACGCTGGCGGTGCACAGCACGCGCGTGTCGCCGAAACTGATCAGGACCGAACCTTCGGCATGGCGGGTGTAGCCACGTTCGATGCTGACGTTGCGCAGTTGGTCGGCGGCGCGGCCGGAGGGTCGCGAGGCTGCGGACATGGTATTGATTTCCAAAAAAGCGGCCGTGGAGTTTACCATTGCGCTCCGAAAGCGATTTGCGTGGTATTCCGCATGATCCGCAGCATGACCGCGTTTGCCAGCGCGGAAACCGAGACGCCGTGGGGCGCGCTTGCATTCGAGTTGCGTTCGGTCAATCACCGTTATCTGGAACTGAACCCGCGATTGCCGGAAGAATTGCGCGCGATTGAACCGGCCCTGCGCGAGCGCGTTGCCGCCAAGCTCAGCCGCGGCAAGGTCGATGTAAACTTGCGTTTCAGGCCTAACGATGCGGCAACCGGCGAGATGCATCTGGATGCGGCCTTGCTGGATCAACTCGAAGCAAATGCCGTGCAGTTGCGCAAGCGTTTTCCGGCGCTGACGACCGATTTCATCCGCCTGCTCGAATGGCCGGGCGTGATCCAGCAAGAGGAACCCGACCTGGAGGGCTTGCGTCAGACCGCGCTGGATTTGCTCGATCGCGCACTGGCCGACATGCAGGCGACGCGACAGCGCGAAGGCGAGCGCCTCGTCGGATTCCTGCGCGAACGTCTCGACGGCGTCGAAAAAATCATCGAGCAGGTTCGCACCTGGTTGCCGGAGATACGCGAGGCCCTGCGCGCGCGCTTGCGTGAACGCCTGGCCGAGATCGAGCAATCCGCCGATCCGGGTCGCCTCGAGCAGGAACTCGTGCTGCAGTTATCGCGCATGGATGTCGACGAGGAACTGGATCGTTTGCAAACGCATGTTGCCGAGGCGCGCCGCGTGCTCGGCCTGAACGATGCCGTCGGTCGGCGCCTGGATTTCCTGATGCAGGAATTCAATCGCGAGGCCAATACGCTCGGATCCAAGTCCGTCGATCAACGTACGACGCAGGCCAGCGTCGAATTGAAAGTGCTGATCGAACAGATTCGCGAACAAGTTCAGAACATCGAGTAGCGCGATGTCCGGAACGCTCTATATTGTTGCGGCCGCCTCCGGGACCGGCAAGACCAGCCTGACCCGTGCGCTGCTCGAAAGCGAGCCGGGCATCGAGCTGTCGGTTTCGTACACGTCGCGGCTGCCGCGGCCGACCGAGGTCGATGGCGTTCACTATCACTTTGTCAGCCGCGAACAGTTCGAGGCCATGATTTCGCGCGGCGAATTTTTTGAATACGCGCTGGTGCATGGCGACCTGAAGGGAACCGCACGCGCACCGGTCGAACGCACGCTGGCGGCTGGCCGCGACGTTTTGCTGGAGATCGATTGGCAGGGTGCTCAACAGGTGCGCGAGAAGCTGGCGGGCGCGGTGAGCATTTTCATCCTGCCGCCGTCGTGGAAGGAACTGGAACGGCGGCTGCGCACGCGTGCGTCCGACAGCGAGGAAGCGATTCGGCGGCGACTGGCGGATTCGCGTCAGGATTTCAAGCATGCCGGCGAATTCGATTATCTGGTCGTCAATGACGATTTCAATGAGGCGTTGGCCGAGATGCGCGAGATCGTGCGCAGCCGGCGCGAGCATCGCGACTATCCGCCGCCGGACCGTTCCGCCTTGCTCGCGCAACTGCAGGCTGACGACTGAAGACGTGCGGTAGCGCGCATCCACCTGAAGCGACGCTTTACCGGTTTGACGGTCCGCTTTCGCGGTGACGCGCGCTCGGGTAAGGTAGTCGTCCGCCATGTCACCCGACCCGAGCGCATGACTGCCACCCCGACTTCTTCTTCCACGCAGGACGAGACCCTGATCCGGATTCGCGGGTTGCACACGGCGTTGGGCGGCAAGATGATTTTCGATGGCGTGGACATGGACATCCCGCGCGGCCGGATCACCGCGGTCATGGGCCCCAGCGGCACCGGCAAGACCACCTTGATGCGGCATATCACCGGCCAGCTGGCGGCTGATGCGGGCGAAATCCTGGTCGACGGCGTCGATGTGGCACTTGCGGATCGCAGTGCCTTGTTCGCGTTGCGCGAGAAGATCGGCTACCTGTTCCAGAATTCCGCCTTGCTGACTGATTTTTCGGTATTCGAGAACGTGGCATTTCCGCTGCGCCAGCATCTGAAGTTGCCCGAGGAAGTGGTTCGCAACATCGTGCTGACCAAGCTGCAGGCGGTTGGCCTGCGTGGTGCGGCCGAGTTGATGCCGAGTGAGCTTTCCGGCGGCATGGTGCGGCGCGTGGCCCTGGCTCGCGCGATTGTGCGCGATCCAATGCTGATCATTTACGATGAGCCGTTCGTCGGCCTGGACCCGATCGCGCTGAACCAGATTCTGAAATTGATCCGCACGCTCAATCAGACGCTGGGCATCACCAGCATCCTGGTTGCGCATGAGCTGGCGGCGGTACGGCGCGCGGCGGACAGCATCTTCCTGATCGCCGGCGGCAAGATTGCCGCCCACGGTGATCCGGAAGAGTTGGCGCGCGGCGAAACACCGTGGACGCGGCAATTCTTCAGCGGCGAAGCGGACGGGCCGGTACCGTTTCATTATCCGGCGCCGGATTACGCGACACAGCTGGGCCTGGATGGGGGCAAATCATGAGTGCGAAGCCCCCGGGTTCGGCTACACGCATCAGCGACGGACTGGCCCAGGTCGGTGCTTGCGGTCTGTTCCTGCTGCAGATTCTCGCGGCGGTGCCGCGCAGCCTGCGCTATTCGCGTGAAACGATTCGCCAGGTTTTCTTCGTCGGCGCGATGAGTCTGGTCATCATCATTACCTGCGGCCTGTTCGTCGGGATGGTGCTGGGGCTGCAGCTTTACCATACGCTTTCCATCTTCGGCGGCACGGCGGCGTTGGGAACCGTGGTTGCGCTCTCGCTGTACCGGGAACTCGGCCCGGTCGTTACCGCGCTACTGTTCGCCGGTCGTGCCGGCACCTCGATCACCGCGGAAATCGGGCTGATGCGCGCCACCGACCAGCTCGACGCGATGGAGATGATGGCGGTGGATCCGATGGCCTACGTCGTCGCGCCGCGATTCCTCGCCGGTGTGATCGCGATGCCGCTGCTGGCCTGCGTTTTCAACGGGCTGGGGATTCTGGGCGCACACATGATCGGCGTCAGCTGGTTGGGTCTGGACAACGGGACGTTCTGGTCGAACATGACGACCAACGTCAACGTCTGGACCGACGTCGCCAACGGCGTGTGGAAGAGTGTCGCGTTCGGCGCCGTGATCACGCTGATCGCCACGTTCCAGGGCTACACCACGTCACCAACCAGCGAGGGCGTGGCCTATGCCACGACGCGCACAGTGGTCTTTTCCTCGATCGCTATACTGGCGATCGATTTCGTCATGACCGCGTTCCTGATGTAACGCGAAGGCAAAATCCTATGGCACAACGACAATCCTTTCAGATCGGTACCGGCCTTTTCATCCTGCTCGGCTTTGCCGCGCTGGCGTATCTGGCCACGCAGACGACCAGTTTGGCGAATTACCGACAGGGCGCCAGTTACGATATCAAGGCACGCTTTACAAATATCGGCCAGCTCAAGCTGCGCGCGCCGGTAAAGGTCGCCGGGGTCCGGATCGGGTCGGTGAGCGGCATTCAGCTGGAGCCGGAGAAACTCGACGCCCTGGTGACCCTGTCAATCGACAGGCGCTTCAACCAGATCCCCGACGACTCGTCCGCGGTCATATTCACCAGCGGTTTATTGGGCGATCAGTATGTTGCGATCCAGCCCGGCGGTTCGCCGACGAATTTCAAGAATGGCGACGAAGTGTTGCTGACGCAAAGCTCGATGCAGTTGGAGGAACTCATCGGCAAATACCTGGTCGGAGGTGACGCCGACAAGAAAGGTGGCGACAAGGCCGACAAGGGCAAGGACGAAACGCCACCTGCCAAGTGAAGCCGACTTGCGCATTTGCCTGCGTGCCGGCTGAACCGACGGGTAACTGACAACCCATAACTTACGGACAATTCCATGCGCATCCTGTATTCCCTGTTTTGCACCCTTGCCCTGTTTGCGTTTGCACCAGCACATGCCGACACTCCCGCGCCGAATCAGGTCGTGCAGGGTATCGTCGATCAGCTATCGCAGACGATGAAAAACAAGCGCGCGGAGTTGAGCAAGGATCGCGAAGATTTGCTCAAGACCATCGACAGCATCGTGCTGCCGCATTTCGATATCGATTACGCCTCGATTCTGGTGCTGGGCCGCTACGCACGCACGGCTACGCCGGCGCAGCGCGTGCGCTTCGCCAAGGCCATGTATCACTCGATTACGCATCGCTACGCGGAAGGCCTGCTCAAGTACACCGAAGGGCGGGTGCGCGTGCTGCCGTTCAAGGGCAAATTGAATGACAGGCGTTCGCTGGTGCGTACCCAGGTGGTGCTGGACGATGGCAAGGTGGTGCCGGTCGACTACGCATTCCGCAAAACCAGTAGTGGCGACTGGAAGGCCTATGACGTGATCATCGAAGGCATTTCCTACGTAACCAATTATCGCAATCAGGTTGCAGCGGAGATTCAGAAAACCAGTCTGGATGCGCTGACGCAACGGCTCGAGTCGCAGGGTGCGGCTGCACTCACGAGCATGGAAAAAGACGGCAAGTAATGAGCGGGCCGGCGCCATTCAAGCTTGAATCCGACACGCCCGGCGTGTTGCGTTTGAGTGGCGAGATTTCATATTCGAACGCGGCGCTGGCCATACGCGAAGCGCCACAGGGCATCATCGGCCAGGCCGCCGCAGAACTGGATCTAAAAGGTCTGCGCCGCGCAGACAGTGCAACGCTGGCCGTATTGATTGCCTGGAGTGCGCGAGCTCGGCGGCAAGGCACGAAGTTGCGTTATACGAATGCGCCGGCCGGGTTGTTGAATCTGGCGCGGCTGTGCGATGTCGACGAGCTGCTTGCGCTGGGCTGATCAGCCGTTGCCGCCACCGCCGGATTTCTGCTTTTCCTTCTGCTGCTTTTCGTAGTCCTGCTGTTGCTGCAGGAGCTTGTCGGCATCCTCCAGGTCGCCCGTCCCCTGCATCGACTGGATCACGCTCAGCGGCGGCTCGCCACGGTAGATCTTGTACATGCGGCGCTGCCGATAGGCGTCGCGGTAGAAAATATACGGGTCATAGACGCCTTCGAGCAGGCCTTCGGCGTCGATCGCGCTGGATCGCAACGTCACCAGATAGGCCACGCCGGGCAGGTACTGGGCGTTGTATTTCAGCTCGTTGTTGCGCGCATAAATTGCCAGCGGATCGAAGAAATAGCTGTCGACCGGCAGACGCCACATGTCGCGCAGAGTGGTTGAACCCACCAGTGGAAGCACGATGTAAGGACCATCCGGCACGCCCCATTTTGCCAGGGTGACGCCGAAATCCGTGGTGCTGGCCTCCAGGCCCAGTTCACTGGCGGGATCGAACAGGCCGAGAACGCCGACCGTGGTGTTGATAGCCAGTCGACCGGTGGCCCTGGCGGCTTGCTTCAGATTGGCCTGGAGCAGATCGTTGGCGATCGTGATCGGTGATTCGACGTTTGCGAAGAAATTGCTGACCAGCGTGCGTGTGGTGCGGTTCGTGATCTTGCGGTAACCCACTGCCACCGGGCGAATCGCGGCGCGGTCGGCAAAATCGTTGAAGGCGTAAACCTTGCGGTTGAATTTCTCCAGCGGATCGTCCTTGCGCGGCATTGGCGTGGCGCAGCCTGCCAGGACGGCCAGGGCGACGGCGACTGCACAGATTTTCAGAATTCGGTTGCTGGACATATCGGTCCGTCTTGTTTCCTTTTTGTTTCCGAATCGGCTGAACCAGGCAGTTGCCGGGTTGCCCCGTAGCGTCTAAGCCTAAAGCAAGTGGGGGCAGTTTTGCATTGCGCAATCCGACAATGGCCAGTCTGTGTTCAGCTTGGGCATCTACGATTGAATCCGAATGGATGTATCGGCCGGATGAGAATGTTCGATGCCGGGCGTCAGGTGCGGATAAAGTAGTTGCTGCCGGTGAGTTTCAGGAACCCCGGACCGGTATTTTTTGGCGTCCGGGTGCCGGCCAGCCTTCGATTGGAGCTTATCCGGTGTTTGCGCTGCACAATCGGCTGCGGATACAATTCGCTTCCGATCAGGATTTGCCGCAGGTAAATTTCTGAATCCACGAAATTTTTTGAGGATGATATGGCTCGCATCACCGTCGAGGATTGCCTCGAAGAAGTCAACAACCGTTTTGAACTGGTACTGATGGCCACGCGCCGCGCACGCCAGATCGCCAACGGTGCCGAACCGCTGGTCGCTGCGGAAAACGACAAACCCACCGTTGTGGCCCTGCGCGAGATCGCCGGACACAAGGTCACGCCGGAATTGATCGCCGATATCGATCGCCAGGAACGCGAACGTGCCGAGCGCGAAGCCCTGGAATGGGCCGCCGCCGAAGTCGACGAAGACCTGGTCAAGAGCGGCGACGACCTGTGATCCCCCGACGCCGAACGGTCGCGAAACGTCAGCGCCCGGTCGCGCGTCAACTGCGCTGTCCATTCCGGACAGCCTGACCCACCAGCCGGAGTCGGCATGAGCACGTTGCGGGAGGATGCCCTGCCTGCCGACGTGCTGGCTCTGGAACAGCGTCTGCAAGCGTATCTCCCGGCTGCCCAGGTGCAGCGGGTTCGTGGTGCCTATCTGATTGGCGCGCGTGCGCATGCCGGGCAGACCCGCAAGAGCGGCGAGCCCTACATCACACATCCGGTTGCCGTGGCCGGCATTCTGGCCGACCTTGGCATGGACGCCGAAACCATCATTGCTGCGATCCTGCACGACACGCTGGAGGATACGCGGCTGTCGCGCGACGAACTCGAGCAGGGTTTCGGCCCGGTCGTAACCGAGCTGGTCGATGGCGTAACCAAACTCGACAAGCTGCGGTTCCGCAGCCAGCAGGAAGCCGCCGCGGAGAGTTTTCGCAAGATGCTGCTGGCCATGGCGCGTGATCTGCGCGTGATCCTGATCAAGCTCGCCGATCGTTTGCACAACATGCGCACGCTGGCTGCGATGGCGCCGGATTCGCGCCGACGCATCGCCCGCGAGACGCTGGAAATCTATGCGCCGATCGCCCAGCGACTGGGCATGAACCAGATCCGCACGGAGTTGCAGGAACACGGCTTCCGCACGCTTCATCCGATACGCTACCGGGTCATCCAGTCGCGCATCAAGAGCATGCTCGGAAATCGCCGCGAAAGCATGGTCAAGATCGAGGCCGCCCTTTCGGCGCATCTGACCCAGGAAGAAATCCCGCATCGCGTCATCAGCCGGGTCAAGTCCGCCTACAGCATCTACAGCAAGATGCGCGCCGAGCACAAGACGTTTGCACAGGTCATGGATGTGTACGGATTTCGCGTGGTGACGCAAACGACCATGGATTGTTACCGCGCGCTGGGTGCGATCCACGCGCTGTACAAGCCGCTCGATGCGCGTTTCCGCGACTTCGTCGCCATCCCCAAGGCGAACGGCTACCAGTCGTTGCACACAGTCCTGTTCGGACCATTCGGCGCGCCGATCGAAATCCAGATCCGCACCGAGGACATGGATCACGTGGCCGAACGTGGCGTGGCCGCGCACTGGGTTTACAAGACCTCGTCGGAGCCGGCTACCGCGGCACAAACACGTGCGCGAGAGTGGGTTGCCGGCCTGGTCGACGCACAAACGCGCGAGGCGTCTTCGCTGGAATTTCTGGAAAACGTCAAGATCGACTTGTTCCCGGACGAGGTTTACCTGTTCACGCCGAAGGGCCAGATTTTTTCATTGCCGCGCAATGCGACCGCGCTGGATTTTGCCTTCTCGGTGCATACTGATGTCGGCACGCATGCCGTGGCTGCGCGCATCGACAAGAAGCTGGCGCCGTTGCGGCAGCGCCTGAACTCCGGCGAGACGGTCGAGATCATCACGGCGCCTTCGGCCACGCCGACGCCACAATGGCTGGAATGGGTCGTCTCGGCCAAGGCGCGCACCGCCATCCGCCACTTCCTGAAACGCCTGCAACACGAGGACGCAGTCGAATTCGGCCATCGCATGCTCGATCGCGCGCTCGATGCGCGTGGGTTGAGCCTGGACGCCATTCCGGCCGAAGCGCTGGATCGCTATCTGGCAACGGCCCGCTGCAAGCGGCTGGAGGAATTGCTTGCCGATATCGCCCTGGGCAACCAGATGCCGGATCAGGTCGCCGCGCAACTGGTCGGCGAGCACGGCGCGACGGTCGATGCATCGACCAGCAGGCGCCTTCCGGAGAAGATCCTGATCAGTGGAGCGGAACGTGGCGTGCTCAGTTTCGGCAACTGCTGCCATCCGCTGCCCGGCGACGATATCGTCGGCTACCTGTCCTCGGGCAAGGGCATCGTCGTGCATCGCCAAGACTGTCCGAATCTGCCCGAATACCGCAAGACGCCCGAGCGCATCGTGCCAATCGACTGGGACCGCAAGGTCACGGGCGATTATCGCGTGCGCCTGCGCATTGTCGTCGACAACAAGCCGGGCGTGCTGGCCACCGTCGCCGCAGCCATTGCCGAGAGCGATTCGAATATCGAGAATGTCGAGTATCAGGAACGCGATCTGCAGACTTCGACACTGATGTTCACGATAGAAGTGCACAACCGGCGCCATCTTGCCGCCGTGATGCGGCGCGTGCGCCATGCGGCCGTGGTTCACGGCGTGTATCGCTACCCACAGTAGGAACGACTGTACACGGCGGCATTTATTGCTACGCTTGACGGCCAAACCGCATCGTCGAGCCGAGGAACACCATGTCACGCCAGATTATCGAAACCGCGCAGGCGCCGAAGGCCATTGGACCATATTCGCAGGCGGTGCAAAGCAACCGCACAGTGTATTTTTCCGGTCAGATTCCGCTGCATCCGGTCAGCGGCGAACTGGTTGGTGGCGACATCAGCGCGCAGACCAGACGTGTATTCGAAAATCTCAAGGCGGTTTGCGAGGCGGCCGGAGGATCATTGTCGAAGCTCGTGCGTGTTGGCATCTATGTGACCGATCTCGGCGATTTCGTGGCAGTCAATGCGGTCATGGCCGAATACTGCAAGCCGCCTTATCCGGCGCGATCCACGATTCAGGTTGCGGCCTTGCCGAAAGGCGCCGCGGTGGAAATCGATGCCATCATGGTGCTCGATTGAGCGGACGCAAGCGACGGCCCGGCGGCCCGGATAGCGGATTGCACCCGTCTCGCAGTGCCGCGTAACCGGATCGGCAACATGCCGCGCAGTCGTCCCAGTGCCCCGACCGCAAATGCCCGTATCGCTGCGGATGCGCCGGTCACTGTGTTGCCGGGCGTGGGGCCGGTCCTGGCGACAACGCTGGCAAGACTCGGCATCGAAACCGTGCAGGATTCATGGTTTCACCTGCCGCTGCGTTATGAAGACCGAACGCGCATAACGCCGATTCGCGCCTTGCGCATCGGTGAGGAAGCACAGGTCGAAGGCCGCATTGAGGCAATCGAGAAGGGATTTCGCTACCGGCCGCAGTTGCGTGTTGCGATCGGTGACGATTCGCGTGCGACGCTGGTGCTGCGGTTTTTTCATTTCAATCGTTCCCAGATCGACCAATTGAAAGTCGGTGCGCGCCTGCGTTGCTTCGGTGCGGTGCGACATGGCGCACACGGCGCAGAGATGGTGCATCCCCGTTATCGCGTGCTGGCCGATTCCGCTGAGACTGCGGTCGAGGAGCGTTTGTCGCCGATTTATCCGACCACGGAAGGCCTGGGTCAACTGCGGCTCAAGCGCGTGATCGAGGCGGCGCTGAAATCGCTGCCGCATGACAACTCGTTGGAGCTGATTCCCACCGAATTGCTTCCTGACGAGCAACGCTGGTCCCTGTGTGAAGCCCTGCACTACGTGCATCGGCCGCCGCCGGATGCCGATGTGGCCGGGTTGGTCGCCGGTACGCACCCGGCCCAGCAGCGTCTGGCGTTTGAAGAACTGCTGACCCAGCATCTGTGCCTGAAGCGACTTCGCGAGCAGTTGCGGCGGCAGAGCGCCTTGCCGATGGCCGCAAAAGGCAACCTCGGAAAACGGTTCATCGAGACCCTGCCGTTCGCCCTGACCGCCGCGCAGCGACGCGTGGCCGAACAGGTGAAGCGCGACCTGGCCCGCAACGAACCAATGCTTCGCCTGGTACAGGGCGATGTCGGGTCCGGCAAGACCGTGGTTGCCGCTTTGGCGGCGCTGGCCGCCATCGAGTCGGGCGCGCAGGTTGCGCTGATGGCGCCGACCGAATTGTTGGCCGAGCAACATTTCGAGAACTTCCAGCGCTGGTTTGCGCCGCTGGATATCGAAGTGTGCTGGTTGGCCGGCAAGCTCAGAACCAAGGCTCGCGCCAGCGCTTTGGCGCGGATTGCCGAGGGTGCGCCGATCGTTATCGGTACGCATGCACTGATGCAGCCGGATGTTGCATTCGACGAGCTCGGCCTGGTGATCATCGACGAGCAGCACCGGTTCGGCGTGCACCAGCGCTTGAGCCTGCGCGACAAGGGCGGTGGCAACGGAACCGTGCCGCACCAGCTCGTGCTGACCGCCACACCGATTCCGCGCACTCTGGCGATGACCGCCTATGCTGATCTGGACGTTTCGGCGATCGACGAGCTGCCACCGGGCCGCACGCCGGTGACCACGGTGGCGATTGCCGACACGCGGCGTGGCGACGTGATCGAGCGCATTCGTGCTGCTTGTGCATCCGGGCGTCAGGCGTACTGGGTGTGCACGCTGATCGAGGAATCCGAACAGTTGCAGGCGCAGGCAGCGCAAGCGGTGCATGCCGAACTGACCGGGGCATTGCCGGAATTGAAAGTCGATCTGGTTCACGGCCGGCTGAAACCGGTGCAGAAACAGGCGGCGATGACGTCGTTTCAGCAAGGCGAAACGGCTTTGCTGGTTGCCACCACGGTGATTGAAGTCGGTGTGGATGTACCCAACGCGAGTCTGATGGTCATCGAGAATGCCGAGCGGCTCGGATTGGCCCAGTTGCACCAGTTGCGCGGACGTGTCGGCCGCGGTGCGGTGGCCTCCAGTTGCGTGCTGATGTATCACCGGCCGCTGTCGCGCACGGCACGCGCACGCCTGGATGTCTTGCGCGAGACCAACGACGGATTCCGCATCGCCGAGAAGGATCTGGAACTGCGTGGTCCAGGGGAAGTTCTGGGCACGCGGCAGACCGGCGAGCTGGTTCTGCGGATTGCCGACCTGGCGCGGGATGCGCATCTGTTGTCGCAGGTGCAGCCAGTCGGCGCGGCATTATTGCGTGATCATCCCGGGTGCGTCGAGCGTCTGGTCGCACGATGGATCGGCGGCGCGATACGTTATGCCGATGCGTGACGGCGTGGCCCAGGGTCAGCGCCGATAACGCATGTAGAAGCGCCGTAGCAAATACAGGAACTGGCCGCGCAGACCGCGTTCCTGGGCTTGCAGAAGTTTGGCGTTCTCGTCGTACAGGTTGCGCAGCTGATTGTCCCGGTTGGCGATCAACTCGCGTAGAAGGGCCACGTCGTCGGCATTCAGTTGGTGGCCTTCCGCAAAGTGGTCGGGCAACTGGCGGTTGACGTAATGCGTGCTGTGCTTGCCGGCGATTTCTTCGGCAGGTCGCTGTCGCGAGTAAAAATACAGGGCAACGGATCTTCGCGACAAACCGGCGTGCTCGGCCGGCAGGGCGATGCGATCGAAACCGTGCCAACTCGATTCGGTGGTTTCGAACAAGACCGCACGGTTCATTTTGGGAATCACGCTGATTGCCGGCTTCGTGTCCCGATACGGATTTCCGTACAACTGGAGGTTGCCGCCCCAGGTGGCGTCCCATTCGGGATTGAGATACACGATCAGGTTGAGGCGGCGGTGCCAGCGTTCGCTGGGGTGGTAGTTGAAGTCGACGTGCGCCTGCAGGTTTTGCCCATGGCGGTTTTCGTGCGTACCACCGCCGAAGTAATATGGATCGTATAACAGGGCATCGATGCCGGTCAGCTTTTGCACGAATCCGAGAAAGTCGGCGCCCTTGATGTTGGCGTCGAGCTGTGTAAAGGCGGGTCCGAGCGCGGTGATGCGTTCCCAGGTCGATTTGTTGCCGCGGCGACCGTTGTCGCCCATGCTGTTGCCTTTTTCGAACGGCGGAAATTCGTTCAGCAACTGGCGAGCGAATTCGGGCCGAAAAAATTCGTCGATGACGATGTGCCGGAATGGCGCCGCATTCGCGAATCGGTTGTGCAAAGCCTGCATGTGCTGGAATGCTTCGGGATTGAGAATCGGGTTCAGCATGGACACGGAATTGTTTCCCTGTACGCGACCGATCCCGCACACAGGCGAGGATCGAGACATGGCTGATCAGTGTTGATGCGACGGCGCATCCAATCAAGAGGGTCGTCAGCTGATCAGGACTGCCGCTAGAATTCTAGCCAAACGCCGCGAGAATTCCTTGCGTGCAAGCCATTGTGGCATGTTGATGAGCTCGTACCGACGGTGGAACCGACTTGAAAAAACTGCTGATTGACACCGACCCGGGCGTGGATGACGCGCTGGCCATCATGCTTGCGCACACGCACGCTCAAGTGCTTGGTTTGAGCATCGCCGCCGGCAATGTCGGTTTGCATCACACGGTGGCGAATGCGCTGAAGCTGGTGGAGACGCTGGGTGCCGACACGCCGGTATTTGCCGGTTGCGAAACCCCATTGGTACGTTCCGAAGCGGGCGCCGGTCATGTACACGGCGCCGATGGATTCGGTGATACCGGCTACCTGCCGGCGAGCCGATGTGCTGATGCGGAGCATGCCGCGGCAGCGATACTGCGTCTGTCGCATGAACATGCCGGGCAGTTGGAGTTTGTGGCGATGGCGCCGCTGACCAATCTGGCCATGGCAATGCGCATGGATCCGAGTTTGCCGGAGCGCATCGCCAGGCTGGTGATCATGGGCGGCGCGGTCACGGGCGGCGGCAATATTGATCGCATTCCGGCCGAATTCAACATCGGTTTCGATCCCGAGGCCGCGCAGATCGTGTTTTCAGGATGGCCGCATTTCACGCTGGTCGACTGGGAGCTGGTGGTACGACACGGCATCGCCTTCGAAGCGCTGCAGCGCTGGCTGGCGGCCGACAATTGGCGCGCAAGGTTGTACGCGGCGATTTCGCGCAAGTCGACCGACTGGATGCGCATGCGTGGCCGGCCACGTGCACTGATTGCCGATGCCGTGGCCATGGCAATCGCGCTGTTCCCCGACATCGTCTTGCGAACCGAACCGCGGTCCGTCGCAATCGAGCTGGATGGCGCCCTGACGCGTGGCGCCACGCTTGTCGACTGGCAGGGCCGGCTTGGCAATGCGGCGAATGCGCAAATCGTCATGGAAATCGACCAGGTGCGTTTCGAGGCACTGATCGCCGCGGAGTTTGCGGCAACCTCATAGGCGAAACCTTGCGGTTGTGGGCCTTGGGGAAGCCGGTCGCCGAAAGAGTCCTTGTATCGGGCTCGTATCGCTTGCGCACAAGCGTGGAAAATCGCTAAAATGATCGTCTTTTCCCGATATTTTCGGAGCAGCGCCGCATGAAAGCCGACATCCATCCCAAGTACCAGCCGGTCGTATTCCAGGATGTCTCCACCGATTTCGCGTTTCTGACCCGGTCGACCATGACCAGCTCCGAGACGATCAAGTGGGAAGATGGTAAGGAATACCCGGTCGTCAAAGTCGAAGTTTCGAGCAAGTCGCACCCGTTCTATACAGGCAAGCACAAGATCGTCGATTCTGGCGGTCGCGTCGACAAGTTCCGTCGCCGTTACGGCGCCAAGTGATTCATGCCGAAGCCGCGCGAATCGCGGCGTCGGTGCTTTTCCCGATACGGATTGCGTCCGTAATCGATTGAGATTGTCGCTTGCTTCCTGCCGCCGGATTTTGGCCATTCGAGTCGTATCCGGATAGCGCAAGCGCAACCATTCAGGCGGACGATTCGCGCCAGCCGTGGGATGCGCTGAGTTGATCGGGGCCTCCCTTGGTCCGCATTCGTGCCGGATGCGAACAGCCAAAAAAACATCGGGTGTGCGATAATTGCGCTCCCCGCCGCTGCGGCCTCCTGCCGCGGCCCAGCAGTTCGCGACCGGGCCCAGTCGTCCGGTCCGCCAGAAACAATGAAGGAGCCATATCGTGTCCGACAAGATCGTTCAGCTGACCGATGCCGCATCGAACAAGACCACGAGCCTGCCAATCGTAAGCGGCAGCCTGGGCGATTCGGCCATGGACATAGGCAAGCTGCACAAGGATCTGGGCTGTTACACCTTCGATCCCGGTTTTGTTTCCACGGCGAGTACGCGCAGCGCGATTACCTTCATCGACGGCGAAGCCGGTGTGTTGTTGTATCGCGGTTATTCGATCGAGCAACTGGCGAAGCAGTCCAGCTTCCTGGAAGTGGCCTATCTGTTGATCAACGGCGAACTACCGAAGGCAGGCGATTTCAAGAAGTTCGAGCACGAGGTCACGCATCACACGATGATGCACGAGGCCCTGAAGAACTTTCTGCGCGGCTTCCATCACGATGCGCATCCGATGGCCATGCTGTGCGGATCGATTGCTTCGTTGTCGGCGTTCTACCACGATACGCTGGACATCAACGATCCCGAACAGCGTCGCTTGGCCGCGATCCGTTTGATCGCCAAAATGCCGACGATTGCCGCCGCCGCTTATCGTTATTCGATCGGCTGGCCGATCCGTTACCCGCGCAACAATCTCGAATACGTCACGCGTTTCCTGCACATGATGTTCGAGGTGCCCAGCGAACCGCTGACCTTGAATCCGGTCATCGCCCGGGCACTGGACCTGCTGTTCATCCTGCATGCCGATCACGAGCAGAACGCGAGTACCTCGACGGTGCGTCTGGTCGGTTCCACCGGTGCCAACCCTTACGCATGTGTGGCAGCCGGCATCGCTGCGCTGTGGGGGCCGGCACATGGCGGCGCCAACGAGGAAGTGCTCAAGATGCTCGCCGAAATCGGCGATCCGAAAGATGTTGCCAGCGCCGTGGCCAAGGCCAAGGACAAGGAGTCAGGCTTCCGCCTGATGGGCTTCGGCCATCGCGTATACAAGAATTTCGATCCGCGTGCCACGATCATCCGCGAAATGACACATGCGGTGCTCGGCGAACTCGGCGTCAACGATCCGATGCTGGAAGTCGCGTTGAAGCTGGAGGAAGCCGCGCTCAAGGACGAGTACTTCATCGAGCGCAAGCTGTACCCGAACGTGGATTTCTATTCCGGCATCATTTACAAGGCGCTGCGTATCCCCACGGACATGTTCACGGTGATGTTCGCCATCGCACGCACCGCCGGCTGGGTTGCGCATTGGCTGGAACAGCATCAGGACAATGAAACCAAGATCGGCCGGCCGCGCCAGATCTATACCGGCTCGACGCAGCGCGACTACGTCGGTATCGACAAGCGCTGATCCAAATCGTCCGCCGCGATGAGTTCCTGCAGCGCAGCCAGCGTGGCTCGCTGCATCGGCCGTGAACTGATCCGGTCAAGCGGCGCCTGTCGAATCGAGTCGCGCGGCAGCAGGGTCAGATCGAAAGCAGCGTCTTCGTTGTTCACCTGCACGACCGGATATTCGTATTGCTGTTCGGAACTGAAACGCAGCCGGCGGGTACTTTCGCCGTAGGCGATAGCGTGTTCGTCGAGAAAAACCAATACCTGTTCCGGCGTATCGCAGAACAGATGCAGACAAACGGCCGAATGCCTGTCCGCGGTTCCGTCGAGTACCGCACCAACCAGACGCGGTTCGAACCACGACAGAAAGTCCATGGCATGCACGGCCGCTTCGCGCAGGCGTTGCAGGTGCGAGTCATGCGTGTGCCCATCGAACAGGCGCTGGTGTTCGCGCAGGGCGTCTTCGATCTCTCGATTCTTCGGCAGGCTGGCTTCATCCAGCGCATTCAGGCGTTCCGCCGCCTTGCGCTTGGCCTGCTGATAATCACGAATGCCATGCTCGCTGATCAGGCGAGCAGCCTCGACCGCGACCCGCCAACGCAGTTCGCGCTGGCGCCGGCCACCCGGTGAGGGAACGGCAATTCTGGGGCGCATCAGAAAATTCCGTAAGCGTCCTTCTGGACCTTCTTCTCGCGCGGATTGTTGCTATTCGGATTGGCTTTGAGTCTGGCCAGATCCTCGAGGGTGAAAACTTCGAGCATGCTGTGCGGGTCGTCCGCTGCGGCAAGTTGTCCGGTAATCGAATCGATGCGTGCCGTGGTAATCCCCGGCGGCACTTCGAACGGTTTCTCGGGCACTCCCTTGAGTACATTGCCCATGAAACTGATCCACATCGGCAGCGCGGCCTGGGCGCCGAATTCACCGATGCCATTGGCTCGGCCCAACGGACTGAAATTATCGAAACCGACCCAGCTGCTTACCACCAGATCATTGTTGAATCCGGTAAACCAGGCGTCGCGGTGATCGTTCGTCGTGCCGGTCTTTCCGGCCAGATCGTTGCGCTTGAGTACCATGGCCGCATGGCCGGTGCCATGACGAATGACATCGCGCAGTAAAGAGGTGATCAGGTAAGCCGTGCGCGCATCGATCGCACGCGGTGCCAGTTTTGGCGCGGAGGGGTCTGCCGGCGCCGTCGTTGCCACGGGCGTGGCGTGTGCCGATCCAATTGGTGACAGGGGTGTCGTCTTTGTCGTGGCCGGCGTGCCAACCGTAGCGGCGGGCTGATTGCCGGAAGCTGCCTGTGCGTCAGCAACCAGGCGTTGCGGGCAGTGGCGGCAAGCCACAGCCGGGTGCGCCGTATATACCGGTTTGCCGTCGCGATCGAGAATACGATCAACAAAGTATGGATCAATCAGGAAACCGCCGTTGGCGAACACCGCGAAACCACGTGCCATGCTCAATGGCGAAACCGATGCCGTGCCCAGCGCCAGGGACAGATTGTCCGGCAATTGATCCAGGCTGAAACCGAAACGCGTCGCGTATTCGCGGGCGTATCGAACGCCGATCGCATCAAGCAGGCGAACCGACACCAGGTTCTTCGATTCGACCATCGCTTCGCGCAGTCGCATCGGACCTTCGAATTTGTCGTCATCGTTTTTCGGCGTCCACAACCCATTGTTCTTGGACGGATCGGCGAACACCAGCGGCGCATCATTGATGATCGAGGCCGGTGTGAAACCATGATCGAATGCGGCGGCATAAAAGAACGGTTTGAAACCCGAACCCGGCTGCCGGCTGGCCTGAACGACCCGGTTGAATTTATTCAGGCTGTAGCTGAAACCGCCAACTTCGGCTTTGATCGCACCGTTTTCAGGATTGAGTGCGATCAGTGCACCTTGTACCGCGGGGATTTCAGTGAGCATCCATTTACCGTCGGCGTTTCGCGCCAGGCGCACAACGTCGCCTACCTTGAGCACATCATCCACGTGCTTCGGCGTGGCACCAAGATGGTTCTCGTTCTTGTAGGGCCTCGCCCACTCGACTGCTTTCAGGTTCAGTGGCACGGTCTGCCCATCCTGCACGTAAACCTGAGCAGACTTCGCCGTGCTACGCGTGACGATTCCTGGCAGCAAGCCATTGATCTCATGGAACGAGTCGAGACGTTTGTCCAGTACCGGTGGCAGTGCGTGCGGGCCGAGGTCGAAATGCGCTTCGGCTCCGCGGTAGCCGTGACGATGGTCGTAAGCGATCAAATCGTTCTGCAAGGCCTGATTGGCGGCAGTCTGATCGTTCGACTGGATCGTGGTGTAGATGCTGTAGCCGTTGGTCAGTGCATCGTTACCCAGTTTGTCCAGCGCTTCACGCCTCACCAGTTCGGCGACGTACGGTGCTTGGACTTCAACCGGCGGTTCATGTGCGTAAGAGCGATCCGGCTCGGCGTGTGCCTGTTTGTATTGCGCAGCCGTGATGAAGTGGTTGTCGAGCATCCGTTGCAACACATAATTGCGGCGTTCGATGGCCCGCTTCGGGTTACTCAGCGGATTGGCGCTGGATGGAAATTTCGGCAGCGAAGCGAGCATCGCGCACTCGGCCAAACTGAGCTGGCCCAGCGACTTTCCATAGTAAAACTCGGCTGCTGCGGCGACGCCGTAGGCACGATTGCCGAAGAAAATCTTGTTCAGATACAGTTGGAAGATTTCGTCCTTGGTCAGCTCGTGTTCAATGCGGAAAGACAGGAATATTTCGGTTGCCTTGCGCGTCAGGCTGACTTCCGGGCTGAGAAAGAATCCGCGTGCGACCTGCTGGGTGATCGTACTACCGCCGGGTACGTGCAGACTATGCTTGATGATGACGTAGCCGACGGCGCGCAACAGACCGGTGATATCGATGCCGGAGTGATGATAGAAATTGGCGTCTTCTGCGGCGAGGAAAGCGTTTTTCAGCTGTTGCGGCACGTCCTCGATCTTGACCGGAATGCGTCGCGTTTCGCCGAACGTCGCCATCAGCTTTCCGTCGGCGCTGTACACGCGCAATGGCACCTGCAGTCGCACATCGCGCAAAACGTCAACCGATGGCAGTCGAGGTTTGATGAGCCAGTAGGTAATGCCGATTCCGAGGGCGGCGAGGATCAGTCCGGACGCGCAGAAAATCAATGCGTAACGGAATAAACGTAGAAAAATTCTCATGCAGTGTCGGGAGTGTGATCGCAGTCAAGGTTGGCGCGGCGATCTCAGGGTATAGATCGTAGTGTCGCAGTATAGGGCCTGGAGACGCGCACCGATAGGCGATTAGGCAGTAAATCTGCCATGCATGGCAAATTGGAGACAAGTTTCTGACAAATCAAGGATTTGTGCCAAATACCATGTTCCTGTTGATAATCCGTTAAGTTTCGTATTTAATGTGGATGCGCATATATCGCTCGTAAGGGCGCGTGGGAAGGGGAAAAAGTGTGGGTCTATTCAGTGGAAAAGCGCCGCCGCTCATCGGTGTCGACATAAGTTCGACTGCAGTCAAGCTGTTGCAGTTGAGCCAGAACAGTGGCCGATACCGCGTGGAACATTACGCGGTGGAACCGCTGCCCCCGAATGCGGTGGTTGAAAAAAACATCGTCGAGGTCGAGGCCGTCGGCGAGGCGATCCGCCGTGCCTTGAACCGCTCTGGCGCGCGAACTCGTTCCGCTGCCGCGGCAGTGGCCGGGTCGGCCGTGATCACCAAGCTCATCCCCATGCCTGCG
This sequence comes from uncultured Pseudomonadota bacterium, assembly GCA_963779795.1. Taxonomy (GTDB): domain Bacteria; phylum Pseudomonadota; class Gammaproteobacteria; order Xanthomonadales; family Rhodanobacteraceae; genus Rudaea. The sequence goes on from CAVZZK010000004.1 coordinate 234,902, forward strand.
GAACTGAGCGACGATGAACTGGAAGGTCAGGTCGAACTTGAGGCCAATCAATACATCCCCTATCCAATCGAGGAAGTGAGCCTGGATTTCGAAGTGGTCGGGCCGATCAAAGAAAATCCGGAAATGGTCAACGTGCTGTTGGCGGCTTCGCGAACCGAAAACGTCGAACTGCGCGTGGCAGCGCTCGATCTGGGCGGACTGACGGCGAAGGTCATCGAAGTCGAGGCTTTCGCCATGGAAAATGCATTTCGATTGGTGTCCGACCAACTTGCCGTGCCCAAGGATGCCGTAGTCGCGGTGGTGGATATAGGCGCCACGATGACCACGCTTATCGTGCTCAAGAGCCAGCGCACGATCTATTCCCGTGAACAAGTATTCGGCGGCAAGCAGCTGACTGACGAGGTCATGCGCCGCTACGGTCTGTCGTATGAGGAGGCCGGGCTGGCCAAACGTCAGGGCGGGCTACCCGAATCCTATGAGATTGAGGTACTGGAGCCTTTCAAGGAGGCGATGGTGCAGCAGATCAGCCGTCTGCTGCAGTTCTTCTTCGCCAGCAGCGAATACAGCAAAGTCGATCAGGTGGTTCTCGCCGGTGGTTGTGCGTCGATCTCCGGCATGGGCGAGATGGTCGAGGAACAGCTTGGCGTCCCGTGCATCGTCGCCAATCCGCTGGCGAACATGTCGCTGTCATCGCGAGTCCAGGCGCAAACCTTGGCGCAGGATGCGCCGGCTCTGATGATCGCCTGCGGGCTCGCGCTGAGGAGCTTCGACTGATATGGCCAAGATAAATCTATTGCCGTGGCGAGCCGAACGACGCCGACAGCGCGAGCGCGAGTTTTACATGATGTTGTTGGTTGCGGCAGCGGCCGGCGTTTTGGCCGTACTGATGTGGCACTGGTGGATGACTGCACGCATCGATAATCAGGATGCCCGTAACCAGTATCTGACCGACCAGATTCATCAGCTCGACGCCAAGCTGGTGGAGATCAAGAATCTGGAAAAAACGAAGTCGCAGCTTTTGGCGCGCAAACAGATCATCGAGAAACTGCAGGCCAACCGATCGCAAATGGTGCACTTGTTTGACGAACTCGTTAAGACAATTCCCGACAGTGTCCGTTTAACCTCCATGGCCCAAAACGGCAATACGTTGACATTGAAAGGCGTGGCTCAGTCGAATGCCAGTGTTGCCACCTACATGCGCAATCTGGACAAGTCGCCCTGGATGACTCAGCCGGATCTGCAGAAAACACAGGCCAATTCGAGCAGCCAGCGTGAGCGCTACGACTTTGGGCTCGGCGTCAAGTTGACCAGCCCCGAGGAAAAGGCGAAACAACAGAAAAAAGAGGAAGCACAAAACGAACCTGTTGATGCCAATTCCGCCAAGAAAGCCGCCGGTCCGGCGGCAACGACAACGACAGCTGGTGCCGCTGGGAAAACGCAGAGCAAGAAAGCGGGAGGCAAGCCATGAAGCTGTCGGATTTCCGCAATCTGGATCGAAACAACATTGGCGGCTGGCCGCAAGGCGTCAAGATCACTTTTTGCGTGTTGATTTTCGCGGCCCTGATGTTTTCCGGCTGGTATTTCTTTGTCAGCGATCAGCAGGATACCTTGCATCAAAAACAGACGCGTGAAGAAGCGTTGAAGCGTGAATTTGCCAACAAACAGGCCAAGGTTGTCAATCTCGAGGCGCTCAAGGTCCAGTTGGATGAGATGCGCGACATGCTGCGCCAGCTGTTGCGCCAGTTGCCGAGCGAGACTGACATGCCGGGGATGCTGGTGGATATTTCCCAGCAGGCCTTGGCCGCCGGTATTCACCAGGAACTGTTCCAGCCGGGCCCGGAGACTGTCAAGGACGGGTTTTATGCCGAAAAGCCGATTCAATTGCGCATGCTTGGCACCTTCCATCAATTCGGCACGTTCATCAGCGGCGTGGCGTCACTGCCTCGCGTAGTGATTCTGACAATGCACAACGTTACGTTGACGCCGGTAAGCGGTACAAATGGGCAATTGTCGCTGTCCGGCACCGTGAGAACTTATCGCTACGTGGATGAAGACGTAAATGCCGCCAGTACCAAAAAACCGGGTGCGCGAGGGGGTGGAAAGTGATCAGCATGCGTCGCGTTGACATCCGCTGGTTATTGCGTGGGCTGACCCTTGTTGCCGTGATCCTGATGGTCGCCGGTTGTACCAAGGGCGATAGGGATTTGCGCCAATGGGTGGCTGCTGAGAAAGCCAAAAAAGGTGCGCCATTGCCGCCGCTTCCGGTACTCGAATCGTTCGAGAGTTTTACCTACGCTGATCAGGACAAGCGCGACCCGTTTGGCCCGAGCCTGGAAGAACAGCGCAACAAACAGGGTCCTCGACCCGACAATCATCCGAAGGAACCGCTGGAGAGCTTTGCACTGGACAGCTTGAAGATGGTTGGAACGATTGGTACCGGCAAGAAAATCCAGGGTCTGGTCAAGGATCCGGATGGAGTGATTCATTTGGTACACGTGAGTAATTACCTCGGCCAGAACTACGGAAAGATCGATTCGATCACCGAGGATGAAATTGATCTTGTGGAGCTGATCCCTAACGGGAGCGGTGGTTGGATGAAGCGCCAGGCGAAGATCGCCCTGGGCGAAAAATAGACGACCCATTAGGGGTGACTAGAGATGACGATGACAGTTGCTAACTTCCTGGGACGTACGTCCAGACCTGATAAAGCCGTATCTTTGCGCAGCGGTCTTGTGTGGCTGTTGGTGATTGTCGGTACGCTTTTTGCGAGTAATGTCCTGGCCGAAAACGTCCTCAACGAAATAGGCTACACACCGCTGTCCGGCGGGCAGGTGCGTATCACCATGAAGTTCGCCGGACCCGTCGGCGAGCCGCAGATATTCACGACGCAGGATCCGGCGCGAATCGCCATCGATATGACTGATACGCGCAATGCGATGACACAGCGACGCATCGAGATCAATACCGGTGCTACGACTGCCGTCAACGCAGTGGAAGCCGCAGGCCGCACTCGCATCGTTGTCGATCTGCTGCGTCCGGCCAGCTACAAGACGGCCGTGGAGGGCAACAACCTGATACTCACCGTCGGCAACGGCACGGCCGGATCGAGTACGGCGGAGATCATGGCGGCCGGTAATCCCACGAAAAATGTCGCCGGCACCGGCCAGTCGATTTCCAACATCGACTTTCGCCGTGGCAAGAAGGGCGAAGGCAAGGTAATCGTGACCTTCGCCGGGCCGAATGCCAACGTGGACATGCAGCGTGTTGGCAACAAGATCGAAGTCGACTTGTACAACGTCAAACTTCCGGCTGAATTGGCACAACACCTCGACGTACTGGATTTCGCCACGCCGGTGCAATACATCGAAACGCATCAAAAGGGCAACGGCGCGCATATCGAAATCGTGTCAACCGCTCCGTTCGATCAGTTGGCCTATCAGGCCGGCGACAAGTACATCATCGAGGTCTCGCCGAAGAAAGCCGAAAAGAAACCGGATCCGAATGCGCCGCCGGTATACACCGGGAGTCGCGTAACCTTCAATTTCCAGGATATTCCGACGCGTTCGGTATTGCAGCTGATCGCACAGGTATCCGACCTGAACATCGTGGTCGCCGATTCGGTCAAGGGCAGCGTGACGTTGAGGCTGGTCAATGTTCCCTGGGATCAGGCGCTGGACATCATCCTGCGCGCCAAGGGCCTGGACAAACGCCGTAACGGCAATGTGATCTGGGTCGCCCCGCAGCAGGAGATCGCTGCGCGCGAACAGGCGATCGCCGAGGCCAAGCAGAAACTGCAGGATGTCGCGCAAACCATTACCGTCTATATCCCGATAAGCTATGGCAAGGCCAAGGACATTGCGGATTTGCTGACCCAAAAGGCAAAGCAGGGTACCGGTGGCGGTGGTGCCGGAGCGAATCGAAGCGGCTTCCTGTCGCCACGCGGACGCGTCAGTTTCGACCAGCGCACGAATACCCTTTTGGTTGTCGATACGCCCGAGAAGGTTGAACAGATACGCAAGCTGGTCGCAGAACTCGACAAGCCGGTACGCCAAGTGTTGATCGAAGCCCGTGTGGTTGTTGCGACGGACAACTTCGCACGCGAGCTCGGTGCCAAGTTCGGTATCAGTGGCGGCTATCAACGCAACAATACGGTGATATCAACGTCCGGCACGCTGACGGCAGCCGATCAGATGGCCAACATCGCACTGGCAAACCGCTTCAGTGGAACCGGTGGGCTGCCGGTCGCGGCGCCGGGTGGCGCTGGCAGCGGAATACTGGTTCCGAATATTTCCAATCGTTTGAACGTCAATATGCCGGCGACAAATCCGTCAGGCAGCTTTGGCCTGGCGATCCTTGGCGCCGATTACCTGCTTGATCTGGAGCTGTCCGCTGCCCAGACCGAAGGGCGTAGCGAGCTGATTTCCAGTCCGCGCGTAATAACCGCAAATCAGCAGGAAGCGGATATCAAGCAAGGCCAGGAGATTGGCTACGTCACGTTCCAGAATAGTGGCGGTGGCGGTGGCGGTGCCGGTACGGCTACTGTCCAGTTCAAGGAAGCCGTGCTCGAGTTGAAAGTCACGCCGACAATCACTGCAGACAATCGCGTGTATCTGGTTCTGGATGTCAAGAAAGACGCGATCAACTCGCTGGTCCCGAATCCGGGTGGTGGTTTCGTGCCGCAGCTCGACAAGCGTGAGATCACAACGTCAGTACTGGTGGACAACGGACAAACCGTGGTCCTGGGTGGCGTGTACGAGTTCAACAAATCCTCTGATATCCAGAAGGTACCGTTCCTCGGCGACATTCCGGGAATCGGCGCGCTGTTCCGCGACAGCAAGCACAACAATCAGAAAGCGGAACTGCTGATATTCGTGACACCACGCATTCTCAACGAGAATCTGCAATGACCATGCGCCGGATCGTCGCGCTCAACGGCGCGATGATCGTTGCCAAAGAGACGAATACATGAAATCGCGAGCTTGGAGATTCAACATGAAAGCCTTTTCACAGACCTTCGTACTACTGCTCGCGAGCATCGCGTTGGCGAGTTGCGGTGGTGGCGGCGGTGGAAGCAACTCCGCATTTACACCAGCTTCCGTCAAGATTTCCGTCAGTCCCGCCTCTAATTCGATTACGACCAATTCGTTCACGACGCTGACCGTCAACGTGACGAATCAGAACGGCAGCCCGGTAGCCAACGGCACGTCGGTCAGCGCCGCGTTGACGCCGACCACGATTGGAACGCTGAGCGGATCGGGCAGTTCGTCCGGCGCCACCGCTTCGAACACGACCAGCGGCGGATCAACCAGCTTCACGTTCAACAGCAGCAACGCGACGGGAACGGCGCACATCACCGTATCCACCGCGGTTGGTTCATCGACCGACAGTGCTTCGGTCGACGTCACTGTCACGGCCGGAAATTCGCAGGATCCGCGCTTGAAACTCGATGCCACGACGACGAGCCTGCCGGTCAATCCCTTACCGTACGATCCGGCCAACAGTATCTGCCCGGCAACGTTCCTCGGATCGCCATACGTATCCGAAGTGACTGTTACCTGGCGCCATTCGAATGGTCAATTGGTTACCGGCACGTCAACGGTCAATGTTTCGGTCTCGCCGACGTCGGTCATGGGTTTTTCGACCCTGGTCAAATCAGGCAGCAACAACACGAATCCTTGTACGGACTCGTTCCACACTTTGCTGGGTAGCGGTCCCGTGGATGTCACCGCGGGAGTCGGAACAATCTACATCACGTCGGGCTCGGTGCCAGGTACCGGCACATTGACGGTGACGGCGGTCGATCCGGACAACGGACAAACCATCTCTTCGCAGCTCGAAATCACGGTGGCCGGAGCAGCGAGCTCGCTGCCGACTTCCATCACTGCGGTCGCTGCGGGTGCCGCATACGTGTCCGGGTCCAACGGCCCGCAGAGCACGCAGGTCGATGCATACGTGACCGACGGCAACAATGCCGTGGTGCCGAATCCCGACGGGTTTGACAACGTACAGTTCCAGATTGTCGGTCCATCCGGCACGGATGCGCGCTTGAGCGGGGTAGATTCCAGCGGTGCGTCACAGACCGGTACGACGGTCAACACGGTGACGCATAACGGCATCGCCAGCGTCGTCTTCCTGTCCGGTTCGCAACAAGGGCCGGTGCAGGTCAAGGCCACTACCGACCGCGCAGACGGCAATATCGATAACGGCATCCAGGATGGCGTCAGCGCCACGGCCACGGTTGTCGTCTCCGACGGCAAGCTGTTCAGTTTGAAAATCACGAATCCGGCCATCAATTCCAACTTGTTGCCGGTGATCACGGGCGCAACGTCGTCTGGCAGTTCGACGGCAACGCCGGTCTATACGGTACCCGTTACGATCCTGGCGACCGACCGGCAAGGCAATCCGGTAACGGCTGGAACCCAGATCAACTTCGGTCTGATTGATGCACCTGTATTCGGATTCCCCGAATCAGGTAGCGGTACTTTCGAGTTGTCCGGTAACGACGGCAACCCGCAGGAAGGTGGGAAACTGTTTACCGCTCCGACAGGTGCGTTCACCACGGCCGGCGGCGGAGCCGGTCCGGGTGATGCGCTGATTTTATTCGGCAAGGACGTAACGGGCGATGCCGATCTGGAGAGCGCCCGGACCGTTCAGACGGTAAATAACGCCAGCAATCTGTACGTGACACAGAACTTCAATGTTAACGACACGACCGGTTCGAGTGTGAATACGGGAAGCGATATCCCATACGTTATCGGCCGCGCCACGGCGGGAAATATCGATGCAAGCGCATACACGGGTATCGACAGCACTACCAGTGAACCGGACGGTATCGCCAGTGTGACGATGCGTTATCCACAATCCCGGATCGGCCAATCGGCAATCGTTTGGGCCCAGGGAACCGGAGAAATCCAGTCCCTCAATGGCAGTGTCAAGACGGTTGCCGATGCCGTTCGATTGCGCTATCTGGGTATCGGCCCGGCGACATTGTTCGCTCAGCCGACGACGATCCTCGGCAACAGCACACAAACCGTGACGGTTTGTCTACAGGATGCGGTCGGCAGTCCGATCCCGGGCATCACGATCGACTTCGCCTTTTCCGGTCTGACCGGAGGAACCGGAACGGCCGACGGAGCCACGTCAGGGTCTCTGGCTCATCCGACAGGTAACGACGGTTGCACCGAAACGACCGTGACGACTACGGGAATCCCGCCAGGCACCACCGCATCGATTGCGTTCAGTGTATCGGGATTGAGTGCAAGCGTTGCCATCACGGTCGGCGATCCAATCCTGACAGCCTTACCGTCGGTGATTACAAGCCAGGCCGGAACGACTGCGGAGAACGACAACGTCGCGTTGACGCTCGAGGACAGCTTGGGCAACCCGGTGTCCGGTGCGACGATCACCGGGGCCTGCGAACCGTCCAGTGGGCCACCGCAAGCCACGTTGGATAAAGCTGCCTATGTGACGAATTCAACCGGTCAGGCGACTGCGAAGGTTTCGACGCTCGGATTCTGCGTGGACACCGGAGTCGCGCCGACGGGAAGCTGTACGTTCACCTACACCGGGCCATCGGCGACCGCAACGGCCAGTGTGACCATCAACGGAGTTACCGGGTCTTCGTTCAGCCCGCCACTGGTCTGCAATTGATAAACACGGTGCAAGTAACGAGGGCCGCAGCAATGCGGCCCTTGTTTTTCTGGCGCACGGAGCAGGATTTGCCTATATTCGGCAGCGTCGTCCGAACAGATTTCAATCATGGTTTCTGCTTATCGCGTCGAATTGGTGCCCGGCGAGATCCTGTTTCACGAGGGTGACCCGCCGACGACCGCGTTCCTGATCGAATCGGGAACATTGCGCGTCACCACTCAGCGCGAAGGAATGCCCGTGCTGCTCGGTGAGCTCGGACCGGGCGCGTTGGTCGGCGAAATGGCCGTTCTGGATGATTCGCCGCGCACCGCAACCGTCAGCGCTGTCGAGAACAGCGTGCTGACGCCGATCGACCGGGCCCAATTCGCCGAACGGCTGCATGCGGCCGATCCCGTCGTACGTTCGCTGTTGCTGAGTCAGCTTTCCCGTTACCGTCACGCTTTGGCCACTTTTACCGGGCACAGCGATACCGCTGCAACGGTTTTACCCGGTGGCGCTGAATCAGATTTCGCGTTGGACAAGATCCGGCTCGAAAATCAATTGCGCGAGGCGTTGGACCAGGACGAATTGGAAATTCGGTTACAGCCGATTCTCGAAATCAATACGGGTAAACTGGCCGGGTTCGAAGCACTGACCCGCTGGAATCATCCACTACGAGGTGCCGTATCGCCGGTCGATTTCATCGCGCTGGCTGAGGAGACATCATTGATTGTGCCGGTCGGCGAGTATGTTATCCGCAAGGTTTGTTCGTGCCTGCGCCGCATGCTCGACGAGATTCATGGCGCGCGGCCTTTTATCGCAATCAACGTTTCAGGGCGCCAGATCGACGACCCCGCGCTGATCGATCGAATCCTCACACAGGCACGCAGTTACGATGTTCCGCCCGAACAACTGAAGCTTGAGATCACCGAAAGCCTGATCCTGGACTATGTGAAGGTCGCCGCCCTGATCGATGTCAGTCACCAGGCGGGCATGCGAGTCGCGCTGGATGACTTCGGCACCGGTTATTCCAATCTCGAGCACCTGAACAAGTTGCGATTCGACACATTGAAGCTGGACCAGGCGTTTACCCGCGAACTGGACGACCCGCGCTGTCTGGCAATCGTGCGTGCCGCGGTCGCCATGGCATCGGCGATCGGTTGCGATATCGTGGCCGAAGGCGTCGAAACCCCGACGCAGTTGACCCAACTCAAGGCACTGGGTTGCGACTATGCACAGGGATATCTTGTCGGAAAACCGATGAGCATTGACGACGCGCTGGCCGCGATTCGCGTCTGACAGGACGGTGCAGGGGCCCTTGTGGGAAACCTTCGGCCGGCCGTGCTGTCGTAATCCGCGCGCAGGGCAGCGCGTCCATGCGATCATTGACCCTCGAATTCCGGAAACCCCGATGGATATGCCAGAAAACACACCGCGCAATGCACTAACCGCTGCCTTTGCCTCGCTGCGCAGCGAGCTTTCACGCTGCATCATTGGTCAGACAGCTCTGGTCGATCGTTTGTTGATCGCCCTGCTGGCAGACGGGCATCTGCTCGTCGAGGGCGCACCAGGTCTGGCCAAGACCACGGCGATCAAGGAATTGGCCGCACGCGTGGAAGGCGATTTCCACCGCGTACAGTTCACGCCGGATCTGCTGCCAGCCGATCTTACAGGTACCGAAATCTACCGGCCGCAGACCGCTGTGTTCGAATTTCAGCGCGGCCCGATTTTCCACAACTTGCTGCTGGCTGACGAAGTGAACCGCGCGCCGGCCAAGGTGCAGTCGGCACTGCTCGAAGCCATGGGTGAGCGGCAAGTAACGGTCGGGCGCACCACCTACGCCCTGCCCAATCTGTTCCTGGTCATGGCCACGCAGAATCCGATCGAACAGGAGGGTACCTATCCCTTGCCGGAAGCGCAGTTGGACCGATTCCTGATGCATGTTCGCGTCGACTATCCGGACGGTGAATCCGAGGCTGCCATACTGAAATTCGCCCGGGACCGCGCGCGCAATGCGATCCATAAGCCGACCGCGCCGACGCGATGCCTGACTCAGGCGCAGATATTCGATGCGCGCGAGCAGGTGCTGGATTTGCATCTGGCCGAGTCGCTGGAGGAATACATCGTGCAGCTGATCCTGGCCACGCGTTCGCCTCAGGCCTATAGTGACGAGCTGGCACGATGGATCGCCTATGGTGCCAGCCCGCGAGGCACGATCACGCTGGACCGCTGCGCCCGCGCGCATGCATGGCTGAACGAACGCGACTTCGTCGCGCCGGAAGACGTACACGCGGTCGTTCACGATGTGTTGCGGCATCGCGTGCTGTTGTCGTACGAAGCCGAAGCCGAAGGCGTCCGCCCGGAGGCGGTCATCGACCGGCTGCTCGAGTGCGTGCCGTTGCCGTGAGCTGACGCACGCGAACGTGCGGACATTACCGATGACGAAGACGAATCACGAAGCCGCGGTCGAGGTCACGCTGGCCGATTTGATTGCCATGCGATTGCGCGCTCCCCGACTGGCGCAGGCCAGCCGGCGCGTGGCCAGCAGTCTGGCGGCCACGCACGAATCGCGCTTTCGCGGGCGCGGTGTGGACTACGTCGAGTCGCGCAATTACCAACCCGGTGACGATATTCGCCAGATGGACTGGCGTGTAACCGCGCGCACCGGCAGGCCGCATACCAAGCTGTTTCAGGAAGAACGCGAGCACAACAACCTGATCATCGTCGACTGCAATCCGACCATGCGTTTCGGAACACGACAACGCTTCAAATCCGTACAGGCGGCACGCACCGCGGCGCTGCTGGCCTGGACTGCGGTGCAGGGCGGCGACCGTGTCGGCGCGATCGGTTTCGGCCCCGGACTGGAGGCGGAAGTCAAACCCGCCGGAGGTCCGAGAGGGGCGCTGCGGGTGTTGCATGCATTGACCGAGTGGGATCAAACCACGCGCAAGGGCACGATCGCCACGCCCTTGTCGCAAGCGTTGTTGCGTGCACGACGGCTGGCCCGACCGGGCAGTCGTGTGGTGATCCTGACTGACGGATTTTCCACGGACGCGGCAGCCGAGTCACCGCTGGCGCAGCTTTGCGGGCATTGCGATGTCGCGTCCGTCTTGCTCGTCGATCCACTCGAGCAGAATCCACCACCGCCGGCGCGTTATGCACTGCGCAGCGAGGGCGGACGGATCATGCTCGACTTTGCGGCAGCGCGCATGCGTCGGCAATGGACCACACTTTTCGAGGCTCGTCGTGCGCCGATGCTTGAGATGTTCGCGCGACGCAGCTTGCGCTGGATCAGGCTGGAGACCGACGCGGAGCCGGAAGACGCCCTGGCGCAGCTGTTTGGGCATGCGCAGAAGCGGGCCGGGGCAAGGAGTCGTCGCGCATGACGCAACCGAGCGGTCCAGTCTTGCGCGATATCCATTTGCCGCCGGCACCCAGCTGGTGGCCGCCCGCACCCGGCTGGTGGTTGCTCGCCTTCATCTGCCTGTTCCTGCTTGTGGTGGCTGTGATGATGCTGCGCAAGGCGCGACGCAAGCGGCGTCGACGACATGACATCCTGTCCGAGCTGGATTCCAGCATTGCGCGTGCCCGTGGTGATTCAGTCCGGCTGGCCGCGGAGTTGTCGCAGTTCTTGCGCCGTATCGCGGTTCACGAAGACCCCGCAGCCGCGGGCTGGCAGGGTCAGCGCTGGTTGACCTATCTGGATGAACGCAACAATGGAGACGAATTTCGGCAGGGGGTCGGGCGGGTGCTGGTTGACGCGCCGTACCGGCCTGCTGCCAGCTATGACAATGTCGCGCTGATCGCGCTGGTACGGCGCTGGACGCGCGACGTCCTGGATAGTGGAGCACTCAATGTTTGAGTGGGCATGGCCATGGCTGTTTGTTCTGCTGCCCTTGCCGTGGCTGATTGCCCGCTTGCTGCCGACTGCGCGCAGCGACGCCGGCGCGGCCTTGCGTATGCCCTTGAGCCTGCCGGGCCTGGAAGCCGCACATGGCGGCGCCGCGGTACCGCGTTGGCGCAGTATGCTGGCGCTGTTTGCCTGGTTGTTGCTGGTGGCTGCCGCGGCGCGACCGCAATGGCTTGGCGAAGCGCAGTCGTTGCCGCGCAACGGGCGTGATCTGCTACTGGCGGTCGATGCCTCGGGCAGCATGAGTACGCGGGACATGGAAATCGGCGGCAGGGCCGTCAGCCGCTACGCGGCGGTCAAGGCCATCGCCGGCGATTTCATCAAGCGTCGCGTCGGCGATCGTATCGGCTTGATCGTGTTCGGCAGCCAGGCTTACCTGCTCACGCCGTTGACCTTCGATCGCGATACGGTCCTGAAACAGCTGGACGAATCCGCTGTGGGTTTGCCGGGTCGCGAGACGGCCATCGGCGATGCGGTCGGTCTGGCGATCAAGCGCTTGCGCGACCGGCCGCGTGATGAACGCGTGCTTGTCCTGCTGACCGATGGCGTCAATGATGCCGGTGCGCTGAATCCATACAAGGCTATCCAGCTGGCCCAGGCTGAACAAGTCAAGATTTACACCATCGGTATCGGTGCCGATGCCATGCAGATCGGCGGTTTCTTCGGTAGTCGCCTGATCAATCCGTCCGCGCAACTGGACTCGGCACTGCTCAAGAAGATGGCGAACGGCACCGGCGGGCGCTACTTCCGAGCGCGCAACACCGCGGAGTTGGCGCAGATCTATCAGGACATCGACAAGCTCGAACCGGTTGCGGACAAGAGCGAGGAGTATCGGCCGGTCGACGAGCTGTTTTACTGGCCGTTGTCAATTGCGTTTCTGCTCAGCTTGTGCGCGTCATTGGCAACGGTGCCGTTACCGCGTCGATGGGCGATGAGGTATTCGTCATGAGCGAATTCCTCGCCCATTTCCATTTCCTGCGGCCATGGTGGCTGACCGGCCTGCTTGCGTTACCGCTGCTGTGGATGACATTCAATCGCAAGCGCATGGATGCAGGCAGCTGGCGCGGTGTCGTCGATGCGCATCTGCTGCGCCATGTGATCGAGTTCGATGGCGATCAGGGCGTGAGTCGCGCGCCACGCTGGTTGTTGACCATCGGCTGCCTGATTGCGAGCCTGGCACTGGCCGGGCCGGCCTGGCAACGTGCGCCCGAGCCGCTGTATCGCAACGCCGCCGCGCGCGTGATTGCGTTGCAGTTGAGCAACAGCATGGCGGCCAAGGACATCAAGCCCAGCCGTTACGAACGGGCGCGATTCAAGATCGACGACATCCTGCGACGCAGCGCCGACATGCAGACAGCGTTGATCGCTTACGCCGGCGACGCCTTTGTCGTCGCGCCGTTGACAGATGACGTAAACACGGTGACCAATCTGGTCGATGCGCTGGATCCCGGCGTCATGCCGGCCAATGGCGACAACACTGCCAAGGCGATCGACCTTGGCGTCAAGCTGATCAAGCAGAGCGGCCAGAACCGTGGCGAGATCATCCTGGTCGCCGACAGCGTCGGTGCGAATGCGCTGGTGGCAGCACGTCGCGCGCGGGCGCAGGGCATGCAAGTATCGGTGCTGGGCGTCGGTAGCTTGAATGGTTCGCCGGTGGTTCTGCCGAATGGCGGATTCCTGAAAGATGCCAATGGCAACATCGTGCTGCCGAAGCTCGATCCGGCGAGTCTGGAAGCCGTGGCCAGCGTCGGTGGCGGGCGTTATGCGACGATCAGTGCCGACAACGGTGATATCGACAAGCTGCTGGCCGGCTCGAGGCCGAGCATGGGCGTACATGCGCACGCGGTGGATTCGACCTCGGCGCGGTTTGTCGATCGCGGTCCGTGGCTGTTGCTGTTGTTGCTACCGATCGCGGCGCTGGGTTTCCGTCGTGGCTGGCTGTTGTTGTTGCCGCTGGCCCTGTGCCTGCACGTGCAGCCGGCGATGGCGGTTTCCTGGAATGATTTATGGCAACGCCCGGATCAGCGTGCCTGGGAAAAACTCGAAACGGGGCAGGCCAAACAGGCGCAGGCGATCGCGCGCGATCCCTCCTTGCGCGGCGCGGCGGCGTACCGGTCGGGTGACTATACAGCTGCGGCGCGTGATTTTGCCCTGCGCGAATCAGCCAATGCGCTGTACAACCGCGGCAACGCACTGGCCAAGCAGCGGCATTACGAGGACGCCATCAAGGCCTACGATCTGGCCCTCAAGCAGCAGCCCGGCATGCCGGACGCGCTGGCCAACAGGAAGGCCGTCGAAGACTGGCTCAAGCAACAGCAGAAAAAGAAGCAGCAGAACAAGTCCCAATCCGGCAACAAGGGCAACAAGCACAAACAATCCGGCAAGCAGGGCGATTCCGACAAGCAGAAACAGGACGAGCAGCAGTCGTCGCAGGACCAGCAGTCGCAACAACAGCAGAACTCGTCCTCGGCCGGCAAGTCCGACAAGCAAAGCCAGGCCAAGGCCGGCGATCGCAAGGCCGAACAGCAGGCCCAGCAGAAGTTCCGCGAGGAAATGAACAAGGCCTTGAACAAGCAGGGCCGGCAAAAACAGCCGAAGCCGGTCCGGCTGGGTGCACGCGAAGGTGCGCACCCGCAGAATGAGAAACAACAGGCTGTCGAACAATGGCTGCAACGCGTGCCGGACGATCCGGGCGGCTTGTTGCGGCGCAAGTTTCAACTTGAATACGAGCAACGCCACGGAATCGATCCGGCGGCGCAGGGCGGCAATCGATGACGATGAGAACGACACACTGGGTGGTGTGCTTGCTGTTGTACGGCCTGTGCATGAGCGCCAGCGCGCACGCGGACAGTGTCCGCGCGTGGCTGGATCGCAACAGCATGCAGCTGGACGAGACCGTGACCCTGAATGTCGAGGTCGACGGCAACAATCGCGCCGCGCAACCGGATTTCAGCCCCCTAAGCCGGAACTTCAATCTGCTCGGCACGCAAAGCTCCACCTCGTTCAAGATCGTCAACGGAAAAACCAGCAGCAAGCTGTTGTGGGCGGTTGCCCTGCAACCCAAGCACGCCGGCAAACTGACGATTCCCGTACTGGATGTCGACGGCATGCAAACCAAGCCGATCACCTTGACGGTATCGGACAATGCGCCGGGCAACGGCAACCATAGCAGCGATTTGTATATCCAGACCCTGCTTGAACCGCATGCGCCTTACGTGCAGCAACAGGTCCGGCTGACCGTGAAGTTGTACTACGCCGTTCATCTGACTGACGGCAATCTGAGCGATCCGCAAGCCAACGGGCTGGTCGTGACCAAGCTCGGCCAGGACAACAATTACCGCGCGGTGGTCGGCGGCAAGCAATACAGCGTGGTTGAACGTCACTACGCGCTGTTGCCGGAAAAAAGCGGCAAGATCACCGTGCCGGCGATCCAGTTTCGCGGTCACGTACTCGATCCGCGCACGATCGATCTGTTCATGAACAATGGTCGCGTTGTCAGTACGCACTCGCAGCCTGTCACCGTCGATGTGCGCCCGCGCCCTGCCAACTCCGGCAACGGCGTATGGCTGCCGGCACGTTCGGTAACGCTGACGGCGACCGGTATCGACGCGAACACGCAGGCACGTGTCGGCACGCCATTGACCTTGACCTTGCGCCTGGAGGCCCAGGGGCTTGGGTTCGAACAATTGCCGGAACTCAAATTGCCGGACATCGACGGCGCGGATGTGTATCCGGACAAGGCCACCACACGCAATCGCAACGACGGCGAATGGGAGTACGGCGACCGTGAGCGCAAGTTCGCAATCGTGCCGAATCGGCCCGGCAAGTTGATCCTGCCGCCGATCAGCATCCAGTGGTGGGATACCGCGCACGATCGCGAAGCCACGGCCGAGATTCCGTCGCACACAATCGACGTATTGCCGGCAGCTGGTGGCAGCCCGGGCAGTACCCCTTCCGCGACATCTCAACCGTCGCCATCGGTTGCCGGACAGGCATCCACACACACGTTGCCGCAAGCTGCGCGGAACACGCCGAGTGCCGATACCGGAGCGGCAGCGGGTGCCGCCGGATCGGCGCATCCATGGCGCATGTTGGCTATCGCCATCACCGGCCTTTGGTTGCTGACGCTTTTGGCCTGGGGTGGTTGGGCGTGGCGTTCACGCCGTCAGGTCGAGCGGACTCCAACCAGCGAGAAGCCCGACACCGCATCCGCTCCGGTTGAGCGCGAGTTTCGTGACGCCTGCAAGCGCGAAGACTGGGCCACGGTTGCGCGCAGCCTGTTGCGTTGGGCACGCGTCACGCAGCCCGGTGTGCATAATCTCGGCGAGCTGACCACCATGTTGGACGATGCGGCCCAGATTGAGAGCCTGCGCGATCTCGAGCGGGTGCGCTATGGCGGTGGGCACAGTGACGGCCTTGCCGGGCGCCTGGGTTCGGCTTTTGCCCTTGCGCCGAAGATGAAATCGGTCGAAGCGGCTTCGAGAAAGTCGGCGCTGCCGCCGCTTTATCCTTTCCGGACCAAAGCGCAGCACTGAACCCACTCGTGCGCCGGTTAAGGATGCGCTGAACAATTCCGCACAGGCGAATTGACCACGATCGGCCCGAAAACAGCGCCGATTTGACGGCTGAATTGATCGTGGCGGCCGGGCTACCGCGACAAGCGCCGGCGATTCGGCGAGAATTAAGCGCAGCAAACACCCATTCCCATCAAATCGAGACCATCATGCCCAGCCGCAGAGAACTCGCCAACGCCATTCGCGCACTTGCCATGGACGCTGTGGAAAAGGCCAATTCGGGTCATCCCGGCATGCCCATGGGCATGGCCGATATCGCCGAAGTCTTGTGGAACGATTTTCTCAAACACAATCCGGCCAATCCAAACTGGTTCAACCGCGACCGCTTTGTTCTCTCCAACGGTCACGGTTCGATGTTGCAGTACGCGCTGCTGAACCTGACGGGTTACGACCTGCCGATGAGCGAGCTGGAACGCTTTCGCCAGTTGCACTCGAAAACGCCGGGCCACCCGGAAGCCAGTGACACGCCAGGCGTGGAAACGACCACGGGTCCTCTGGGTCAGGGCATTGCCAACGCGGTCGGCATGGCACTAGCCGAACGCGTACTGGCAGAACGATTCAACCGGCCGGGTTTCGATATTGTCGACCATCACACGTTCGTGTTCTGTGGCGACGGTTGCCTGATGGAAGGCATCTCGCAGGAGGCTATCTCGTTGGCCGGCACCTGGAAGCTGGGCAAGCTGGTGCTGATCTACGACGAAAACGGCATTTCCATCGACGGCGAAGTCCCAGGCTGGTTTACCGATGACACGCCCAAGCGTTTCGAGGCCTGCGGCTGGCGCGTAATCCGCGATGTTGATGGTCATGATGCGCAGAAGATCAAGGCGGCATTGCAGTCGGCGGTCGCCGAAGACGAACGCCCGGCGTTGGTGTGTTGCCGTACCATCATCGGTTTCGGTGCACCGCACAAGGAAGGCAAGGAGAGCAGTCACGGTGCGCCGCTGGGTGCCGATGAAGTCGCTGCTGCACGCGACATGCTCGACTGGCGTCATCCGCCGTTCCGGATTCCGGACGATATTTACGCCGCCTATGACGCGCGAGCGACTGGCGCCGAGCGCGAGGGGAAGTGGAACGCGCTGTTCGACGAATACGCAAAAAAGCATCCGGACCTGGCGGCAGAGTTCAAGCGCCGCCTGGCTCCCGCATTGCCGGCTGAATGGACGACGCACGCGCAAAATTACGTCGCCAAGATACAGGCCGAAGGCCCGGAGGTCGCTTCGCGCAAGGCCTCGCAGATGGCACTGGATGCATACGGCCCGATCTTGCCCGAACTGATCGGTGGCTCGGCTGACCTGGCCGGCTCCAACCTGACGATCTGGAAAGGCTCGCACAACATCCTCAACGAGGGATCCGATGCGAACTACATCCATTACGGCGTGCGCGAATTCGGCATGACCGCGATCGGTACCGGTCTGGCCCTGCACGGCGGCTTCATTCCCTACGATGCCACGTTCCTGGTATTTTCCGACTACGCGCGCAACGCGGTACGCATGAGCGCCCTGATTCCGGCGCATTCGATCCATGTCTACACGCATGACTCGATTGGCCTGGGCGAGGATGGGCCGACCCATCAGCCGATCGAGCATCTGGCCACTCTGCGCCTGATACCGAAGAACATGGTCTGGCGTCCGTGCGATGCGGTCGAGACGGCGGTTGCCTGGAAGGCTGCGATAGAACGGCGTGAAGGGCCGTCGTGTCTGGTGTTTTCGCGTCAGAGTCTTCCGCACCAGTCACGCAGCGACGCGCAACTGGGTCTGATCGAACTGGGCGGCTACGTACTGGCCGAGCCCGATGGCGGAAAATTCGACGTGATCCTTATCGCGACCGGTTCCGAAGTCGGCCTGGCGATGGATGCAATGCATGCGCTGGAAAAAGATGGCATCGCCGCGCGCGTTGTCTCGATGCCGTGCACCAACCAGTTTGATCGCCAGCCGGCCGACTATCGCAACGGTGTGCTGCCGCCGGACTGCCGCAAACGCGTGGCGATCGAGGCCGGTGTCACCGATTTCTGGCGCAAGTACGTCGGTCTCGATGGTCACGTTGTCGGCATCGACACGTTCGGTGCCTCGGCCCCGGCTGGTGATCTGTTCAAGTACTTCGGATTCACGGTGGATGCGGTCGTTGCCGCAGTGAAGTCGTTGTCGTAATCCTGTCCGCATGCGACTCGGGGCGCATGCGGCCTATCTGTTGTGGGCGTTGGTGCCGCTGGCTGCGTTGAGCGTATTGCCGCCGGACGCAGACGGTGCGCTGCGCGCACAAGCCACCGGGGCCTGGCAACGCTGCAAATTGATATCGTCGGCAACGCGAAGGAGTTCGGATTCGCAGGCGTGAAGCTTCCGGCCAGCGCAGCTGCGCGTGGCGGGAAGCGTTCTCCGGAATTACCGTTCCTGCGAGTTTGCAGTGCTTCGATCCGTCGACAGCACCATCAGCGTCACGGCAAGTATCAACAAACCCCACAGACTCAAGGTCGGCGTAGGAGCAGGCGGTGCCGGAATCGGGACATATTGCTGAATCGCGCCGATGTCGACGTTACCGGCGCCGCCCGTCGAATTGGCGTTGCGCGGAAAACCGGGGCCGCGCTGATCGTAGGCGAAACTCTGCGAGTTGCTACCCGCGCCGATGGCCGGACTGCCGGTACCGGGAAGCAGCGTCTGCGTGGGTCCGCCGTTGTCCGCCAGGCCGCCCAGCTGTGGATCGGTGCCGACCAGATTTCCGGAGTCGGTACCGTTGAGCACGTTGTCGCCGGCCAGGAACGTTTCGCTAAACAGCGAATTTGTGGCATAGACAAAACTGTTGCCACCGCCGGTCCGGTTCAAATCGTTTATGCCGGTGCCGTCGGTATTATTGGCGATGATCGAGCTTTCGATGGTCAGCGCCGACGACTGGCTGGTGATGCCGCCGACGGTATTGGCCGTGTTGCCCGCGATGGTCGAGTTGTAGATAAAACCGTAACCGCTGAACAATCCGATGGCGCCGGAGCTGTCCGTTGCGTGGTTATCGAAGATGGTGCTGTTTTCGATCGTCAGCGCGTAACCCAGAAAGTAGATTGCACCGCTCTTGTTGGCGCTGTTGCCGGTGATCGTACTGTTCTGGATGGTCAGTGAGTAACTGGTTGCACCGTTGTAGTTGTTGCGGATGGCACCGCCTTCGCCGGACGATATGCTGTTGTCGATGAGCACGTATTGCAGCGTCAGGTCGCCGCCGTTGTTGATGATCGCGCCGCCATCCCCTGATGGGTTCTGACCGGTCAGGTGCACACCGGAAATCAGCACGGTCTTGGCGCTGGTGTCGAGGTCGAACACGCGGCCACCGGCATTGGTAATCAACAATGCGCTCGCGCCCGGGCCACTGATGGTCACGGATTTCGTTATCGGCAATTCACCGGTGGTCAAGGTAATGGTCGAGGTCACCGGCAACGAAAACGTGATTGTGTCCCCGCTGGATGCCGTGGACAACGCGTCGCGCAAGCTGCCCGTGCCGCTGTCGGCCGTCGAATTCACGACGGCGGCCATGCCGGGAGTTGTGACGAGCACGCAAAGTGCTATCAAAGCGCCGCCCAAACGACGCAGATTTGATCCTGTCAGTAACATGGTCGTTCTCCTCTCCTTAGGGACCGGCGGAGATCGCGCGACAATGATTCGGCCGACGCCCTCCGTTGAGGGAAGATCATATGCCTGTCAGAAAGGATTGCCCAGTGAATATATCGTGACTGCTTCCTGACCTGGCGAGTCGGCCCGGTACCACCAGGGATGCCATAATCAAGTCCACGAAGGCCTTGTGGACATCCTCCATCTTTATTGGAATCAATGACTTGGGCCGACCCTGTCAGCGTAAATTTCGTCGTTGCCCTGGCTCGACAGGCTACCAGCCTGCCTTCGCCAGTGCGCCTTGAACTGCACACGGACAGGCTCGGTGACACCTGCGCTGACTTGATCAGAGTATCCTTAGCCTGACGACCAGATTTCCGCAATGGCTTCGAGTGATCCGACAACGACGCTGGTCGCCCGCGGTCCGTCGACCCCTCGAGCGCAGCCCAATGGCGGCCGACCGCGGTTTGCACTTCACTGCCATTGGCACCGAACGCAGATGGAGGTCCGCACAGATATGTTTCGCATACTGTCACTTGTCATCATCTGTGTCGCAAGCATGATACTGCTGGCGGCGACCTCGGCATACGCATCGCAGACGTTCCACGACGGCAGCGTGGATCTGCGCCTGAAAAAGGCGGTAGCGTTCAATCTGGGAGGCAACGACGAAGACCTTGCCACCGCGGTGGCAACGGCCAGCGACGGCAGCATGGTCGTCGTAGGCAACATTGCGCCGGGCGCAATCGGCGTGGTCCACCTGGATGCGAACGGCAATGTCACGCTGAAAAGCTACGTTTCGCAGCCCGCCCCTGCTACCTTGCAGGCCGCCGCGGTCGCGCTGCAACCGGACGGCAAGGTGCTGATCGCAGGCACCTCCGACTTGGACGGGAGTGGAACGTCCTATGGTCCACAGGTGGCCGTGATGCGGTTGAAGGCGGACAGTAACCAACTGGACTCCACCTTCGGCTCTGGCGGTTTTGAATCCTCGACCGTATTCGGTAACGGTACCGCCATGACCCTGGCCGCCGACGGCAGCATCTGGGTCGCCGGATACTTCGACAATGTCGCGCCTTACGGCTACGAGTTTTCGGTTTTGCACCTGACCAGCGGCGGCAATTCGACGACCGGAACCGGCTACTTCGATTTTGATCGCGGCGGCGACAATGCGGACGAAGCGCGTGCAATCACCATCATGCCGGATGGCGGCGTGCTGGTCGTTGGCAATGTGCGCATTGGAACGGGCGCCAACGCATTCGGCCTGCTCAAGCTGAATGGAACAACCGGCGTTCCCGACCCGAACTTCGGCAACATCGGCGTCGATGGCGAGACCGTATTCCGGCTCGACCAGGCAACCGCGTGTCCGGACAATCCCAAGGCTGTTTCGATGGGGTACGCCGGGTTCAGCGATCGAATTTACGTCGCCGGCACACATTGTCAGGGTCAAACCGATTCACAGTTCGCCCTGGTCGCCTTCAATACCGATGGCACACCAGACACCTCATTCGGCACCCAGGGCGTCGAGCTGGCGACCTTCAGCCCGGGAGCTCCATACAGCTCCTACATTGACGATGCGGTGACCTCGATGGCCATCTGGGACAGCTACGGCAGCCCGTTCCCTGTCCCCATCGACCACATCGTCCTGGCAGGCAACGCACAAACCTCAGGCACCTCGGATCGCGACATGGCGCTGATGCGTTTCGACAACAACGGTAGCATCGACACCAGCTTCGGCAACGCCGGTTCGGGCTCGACGGCAATCGCCTATCCGGTTGCATTCGGATATAGCACCAGCGCCGATTCCATCAACGCGCTGGCGCTGGATCACGGTGACAACGGGCGCGACCTCATCGCGGCCGGCTATGCCCAGACCGCCAGCACGGGAACCAAAGACTTCGATTTCGCCATTGTCCGTGTGCTCAATGGCGACCGCATCTTCTGGGATGGGCTCGACGGTCAGTAGGCGTTGGTCCGCGCGCCACGTTGTCGCCCCGAAAGTGACTGGCGTCCGGATACGCGGCCGCCACGCCTGACCACAAGTGCCGAGGGGCCAAGCCTATGAAACAACGCGCGTGTCGGCATTGCGCGGAAGAGCCGGTGCGTGCAACCTATCCCGTTACGTGCGCCGGGATCTTGAAAAATATTCTCCCTGTTGGGTCGGGCGCCGGCAGCTGCCCGGCGCGGATGTTTACCTGCAGTGATGGATAGAGCAGTTTGGGTACCGCCAGCGTGGCATCACGTTTGTTGCGCAAGGCCACGTATTCGGCTTCACGTGTATCGAAGCGCACCTGAATGTTGTCGGACTTCTCCGCCGCGATGGTCGTTGTCGACATGGGCTCGACATCGGCTGCCGGATAGTCGTGGCACAGGAATACACGGGTGGTGTCGGGCAGGTCATACAGGCGCTTGATCGAACGGTACAGCGTTGCCGCGTCGGCGCCCGGAAAGTCGCAGCGCGCCGTGCCCATGCGCGGCGCGAACAACGAATCGCCCACGAACAACGCATCGCCGACCAGATAACTGACGCTGTCGTTGGTGTGGCCGGGGGTGGCGATAACCTGTACCTGAAGCTCGCCGATGGCAAAGCGTTCTCCGTCCTGGAACAGGTGGTCGAATTGCGAGCCGTCGGTGGGGAAATCGTCGCCGAGTGCGAATACGTCGCGAAAATGTCTTTGCACTTTGACGATTCCCGCGCCGATTCCGATCTTTGGAGCCGTACCATTGATTGTCAACGTTCGCTTGAGCCAGTCGGCGGCCGTCAGGTGATCGGCATGCGCGTGGGTTTCCAGAATCCACTCCGCACGCAGTCCGGAGTCGCGCACCCGCTGAGCAATATTTTTCGCACTTTCGGTCCATATACGGCCGGATGCGGCGTCGAAATCCATAACCGGGTCGATTATCGCCGCGCTGTGCCGGTTCGGATCGGTGACAATATGTGTCCAGGTTGACGTAGCGGCGTGGAAAAACGACTGCACATCGGTTGACATCGAAATCCCCTTGAAAAAAACCGGCTGTGCATAGCATAGCGCCATCGGTAGAATAGGCGACCGTTTCGCCTTCCCGCAAAGGAGACGCCATGTCTGTCAAGGTCGCTATCAACGGTTATGGCCGCATCGGCCGCAATGTGCTGCGTGCGCTTTACGAAACCGACCGCACCGACGAGATTCAGATCGTCGCGGTCAACGATCTCGGCGACGCCGAGACCAACGCGCATCTGACCCAGTACGACACGGCGCATGGACGTTTCCCGTATCCGGTGTCCGTGCAGGATGGGGATTTGGTGGTCAAGGGCGATCGCGTCAAGGTGCTGGCCGAGCGCGATCCGTCCAAGCTGCCATGGGGCTCGCTCGGCGTCGACGTCGTACTCGAATGCACCGGTCTGTTCACTACCAAGGAACGCGCCGGCGCACATCTGGCCGGCGGTGCGAAAAAGGTCATCATTTCCGCGCCCGGCGGCAAGGATGTCGACGGCACATTCGTCTTTGGCGTGAATCACGACAAGCTGACCGCGAAGCACCAGGTGATCTCGAATGCCTCGTGCACGACCAACTGCCTGGCGCCGCTGGCCAAGGCGTTGAACGATGCGGTCGGTATCGAGCACGGCCTGATGACGACCATCCACTCCTACACCAACGACCAGGTTTTGACCGACGTTTATCACAAGGATCTGCGTCGCGCGCGTTCGGCGACGATGTCGCAGATTCCGACCAAGACGGGGGCCGCCGCTGCTGTCGGACTGGTGCTGCCGGAACTCAACGGCAAGCTCGACGGATTCGCCATGCGCGTGCCGACGATCAACGTGTCGGTCGTCGACCTGACGTTCGTGGCCAAGCGCGCGACCACCAGGGACGAGGTCGATGCCGTCTTGCGCAAGGCCAGCGAAGGCGCCCTCAAGGGAATTCTTGGTGTCAACGACAAGCCGCTGGTCTCGGTTGACTTCAACCACAATCCGTTGTCCTCGATCTATGATTCCTCGCAGACGCGCGTAATGGGCGGCAACCTGGTCAAGGTGCTGAGCTGGTACGACAACGAATGGGGTTTCTCCAACCGCATGCTGGATATGACCCTGGCGCTGGCTAACGCCAAGTGACGAGTTTTGAGCAGTTTCCACCGGTCACGGGACTGGCGGAATACTCTAAAAACAGAAGTAGGGCGCTCGCCGCAGGCGAGTGAAAGCTCTGGCTTTTGGACAAGGTATTCGGGGTACCAAGCGAGTCGGATGACGTCTCAGTCAGATTTCTTCTGCGCCTGAAACGTATCCAGCAGGGCGACCTGCAGGCGCGAGTGCAGTTTGACCATCGTGCGCCACAGCAATGCCAGGATCAGCGCGCCGAGCAAAAGCACCGCCACCAGCAATTCCGCCGGAGGCAGGATGCTGGCCGACAGCGCGCACACCAGTAGCAACATTGCGGCAACGGATACCAGCGGCAGGACTTCGGCGACGATGCGGCGCACACGCTGCGTATGGCGTCCGGCACGTACGCTGACCTCCGCCAGCATCATGGCCAGTGCCTTGAGCTTGCGGTAGGCGGCGATCAGGAATGGTAACGAGACCACCAGTGCCGCGCCCCAGATCAGCGTATTGCCCAACACGCGATTGCCGAATTTCGATGACAAATCCAGCCCGAGTGGACTGGCCAGATAGGCACCGATGGCGAAAAGCGCCACGACCAGACAACAATTCACGAAGGTTTGCAACAAGATACGGCGCACCATTGCGGCAATCGTTGCGCGATCGCCGGCCAGACGCAGGCTCTGCAACCATTCGGTATACAGATGCAGTATGCGATGCGAGCTGTCTGGCAATAGCTTGCGCAGACCCGTGGCCAGGGGTTCGGCGCTGCGAATCAGGTACGGTGTCAGTAATGTGGTGATTGCCGATACGGTCACGGCAACCGGATACAGGAAATCACTGGTCACCTTCAGGCTTGTGCCGAGCGTGGCGATGATGAACGAGAACTCGCCGATCTGCGCAAGGCTCAGCCCGACGCGCAAGGCGGTTCGTCCGGATTGCCCGGCCGCATAGGCGCCCGCGCTTCGCGACAGCACCTTGCCGATAATCAGCACGACGGTGATGACCGCGATCGGCGCGGCATAGTCGAGCAGTACGTGCGGGTCCAGCAAGAGTCCGATTGCAACGAAAAAGATTGCGCTGAACATGTCGCGCAGCGGCTCGATCAATCGTTGGATGCGCAGTAACGCATGCGATTCGGCGATGATGACGCCAATCACGAACGCGCCCAGGGCGGTGCTGTAGCCGAGCCTGGCCA
The DNA here is from genome assembly GCA_963779795.1 of uncultured Pseudomonadota bacterium. Classification (GTDB taxonomy): domain Bacteria; phylum Pseudomonadota; class Gammaproteobacteria; order Xanthomonadales; family Rhodanobacteraceae; genus Rudaea. The sequence goes on from CAVZZK010000004.1 coordinate 259,869, forward strand.
CCAGCAGGCAGAAGCCGAACAGCAAACCGAGCACGGCGACCAGCAGCATTTCATCGCGATTGAAGCGGGCAACGAAATCGAGCAATCGCGGCACGGCCAGGATGCCGATTACCAGCGCGGCGACCAGAAACACCATCAGCTTGCCGAGCGTTTCCAGGACTTCTCCGCCGTGTACGGAACCGGTGGCAGCGATGCCCGACAGCAAGGCGATGATGCCGATGGCGAGCACATCCTCGACAATCAGGACAGCGAAAACCACCTTGGCAAACGGGCGGTCCTTGAGTCCGAGTTCGTCGATGGCCTTGATCGTGATCGTGGTCGAAGACACCGATAGCATGGCGCCGAGGAACAACGCATCCATCATGTGCCAGCCGAATCCGAGCCCGATCTGGTAGCCAAGCCACAACATCAGCACGATGCCGGCGAGTGCGGCAACGACCGCGGTAACGCCGACCTGGCGCAGATGACGCAGGGAGAATTCCAGGCCCAGCGAAAACAGCAGGAACACGATACCCAGCTCGGCCAGGATCTGGATCGTGGCCTCGTCGGTGACCAGCGCCAGCGTTGTCGTGTGCGGGCCGATCAGTACCCCGGCGACGATATAGCCGAGCACGACAGGCTGGCGCAGCAGATGGAACAGCACCGTCACCGTGCCGGCGACGAGCATGATGATGGCCAAGTCGTGGATAAAGGCGATCGTATGCACGTTGCGTTCCGGAAAGTCCGCCCAGTGCCCGCATCCTGACGTATAGCCCAGAGCCGTGCAAGCGGGCGGCAACACTTCATGGCATGACAATCCGCGTTGAAGTGGCGCACTTGACCACCGAAACGTTTCATGTTTTCATAAATAGACATCCAAACGTTTAGACGTCTATTAATAGCTCAGAGAGCCCGGCCATGACGACATCACGTGAGAGCAAATTCACGGCACCACATTTTGCGCAGCGGCGCTCCGACAACCCGGTCGATATCGCGATCATTGGCGCGAGCGGCCGTGTCGGTGGCCGGGTCGTCGAACTCATCGGCTCCTGGCGCAATTTTCCGCGTTTGTCCGTCGTTGTGGCGGCCAATTCCACACGCGGCGTGCTCGCCCAGAATGGCATACCCGCGCTACACGTACCGGCGGCACTCTCGGCTGCCGGGAATGCCGGAGGGCGCGCTTTTGCCGCTACACTGGCCTGCCAGTCGCGCCTGCGCGTGGTGCTGGATTGCACTGCCAGCGAGGAAATCGCGCAGTTGTATCCGCAATGGCTGCATGCCGGTATCGACGTGGTGACGCCGAACAAGTGTGGTCCAGCCGCGGATGGCGGCCTGATTCGCGCGATTGATGCGGCAAGCAAGGCTTCCGGCGCACGGCTTTACTGCAGTACGACCGTCGGTGCGCAACTGCCGCTGTTGCCGACCCTGCACGAGCTTCGTCTGGGTGGCGATCGCATCGAGTCTTTCGAGGCGGTGCTCTCGGGTACGCTGTCGTTCGTGCTTGGTCGTGTGCATCAGGGTGTAGCGCTGTCTTCGGCAGTGCGTGAAGCCGTTGCCTTGGGATACGCCGAACCGGATCCGAGCGGTGATCTGTCGGGTGTGGATGCGGCACGCAAGCTGGTGATTCTGCTGCGTGCCATAGGGCACGAAATCGAGTTGGTGGATATCGAGCGCGTGCCGCTGGTCGATTGCAGCGCATCGGTTGCCGATAAACCAAACAACACCCTCAACAATCTGGTCGTAGCCGACGAACACTGGCGGGCGCGTGCTGCGATTGCCGAGACGCGCCGGGAGCGATGGGTTTATCGGGCTTCGTTCGAAAACGGTCGGGCGCGCGTTGCGCCGGAACGCCTGCCGGCGACACACCCGCTGGCGAATCTGGCGCCTTGTGAAAACGCCCTGCGCCTGAAAAGCGCGTACTACAGTGCCGCGCCGCTCACCATCGCCGGGCCGGGTGCCGGCGTCGAACTGACGGCTGCGGGCGTGTTCGCGGATTTACTGGCCGCGGCGCAGCGTCACGTGTCGATCGCACCGCGTACCATACGTGACCGTGCCGAGGCCGTTGCGGCCGTTGCGTAATCGTCGGCCAGCAGGCCGAAGATGGCGCTGTCGGTGATCTCGCCGCCGACCTGCCAGCGTTCGCGCAGCAAGCCTTCGCGACGGAAACCCAGGCGTTCCAGCAGGCGGATGGAGCCGCTATTGCGCGGGTCTACGTCCGCTTCGATGCGATGCAATAGCAAATGCTCGAAGGCGTAATCCAGCACCAGGCGCATGGCTTCGGTGGCATAGCCCTTGCGCCAATGGTCACTGCGCAGGGCGTAGCCCGTCTCGGCGCGCCGGTTCGCGGGATTGATGGAAAAAAGCGTGCAGTTTCCAATCAGGCGATCATCGTCGCGCAGCACCATGACCCAGTAACAGAATTCGCCGGCGGTCACGCCGCGATCGTTTCGCTGGAACAAGGCCTGCGCCTGGGCGATGTCGGTATAGGCCGGCGTACTCCAGTAACGCATCACATGCGGATCCGAGTGCAGCGCGAACAATGCAGGCACGTCGTTGGGCAGGGCCCGGCGCAGGCGCAGGCGCGCACCATCCAGGTCGGGCATCGGGGAATCGAGATTCATGGCGAATGCTTCGAATGCGTGACCGTTTCATCTTCGCAGAAAACCGTCGCAGCGTCGACGCGGGCAGCCTGCCGCGACGCTCGATACAATGCGGGTCATTCTTCAAAATTCGGGAGCACCCATGAGTATTCTTCGCATGACCGATCTGGATCTGGCCGCCAAGCGGGTCTTGATCCGTGAAGACCTGAACGTGCCGATGAAGGACGGCAAGATCACCGCCACGCAGCGCCTGCAGGCTGCCCTGCCGACGATCCGCAAGGCCAGCGAGGCCGGTGCCGGCGTCATGTTGATGTCGCACCTGGGCCGACCGACCGAGGGCGAATTCGATCCAGCCCTGTCGCTTGAACCCATTGCCGCCTGGCTGGGCGAGGCGCTGGGCAAACCGGTCAGGTTGGTGCGCGATTACCTGGGCGGCGTCGAGGTGGTGCCCGGCGACGTCGTGCTGCTGGAGAACTGCCGCATGAACGTCGGCGAAGGCAAGGACGATGCCGCACTGGCGGCCAAGTACGCCGATTTATGCGACGTGTTCGTCATGGATGCGTTCGGTACCGCGCATCGCGCGCAAGCATCCACGCACGGCGTCATCCGCGCCGCCAAGGTAGCTTGTGGCGGCCCTCTGCTGATGGCCGAACTGGATGCGCTCGGCAAGGCCTTGAAGCAGCCCGAACACCCGCTGCTGGCCATCGTCGCCGGTTCCAAAGTATCGACCAAGCTCGAATTGCTGCAGAACCTGATCGGCCGGGTCGATCAACTCATCGTTGGCGGCGGTATTGCCAATACGTTCATCGCTGCGGCCGGTTATGGTGTCGGTAAATCGCTGGTCGAAAACGACCTTGTCCCGACCGCGAAGCAGATTATCGCCGCGGCGAAGGTGCGCGGTGCCGACGTGCCGATCCCGACCGATGTCGTGGTCGCGCCCGGGTTCAAGGCCGACGCACCGGCGACAGTGAAAGCGGTCGATACGGTGTCGGATGGGGACATGATCCTGGATATCGGCCCGGAAACCGCGCAATGCTACGCGCGGATGATCGCAAAGGCGGCTACGGTGGTGTGGAACGGGCCGGTCGGCGTGTTCGAGTTCGATGCTTTCGGCAAGGGCACCGAAACAATCGCGCATGCCATCGCCGATTCGGCCGCGTTTTCCATCGCCGGTGGCGGCGACACGCTGGCGGCGGTCGAGAAATACGGCATCGAAAAGGGCGTGTCCTACATTTCAACCGGCGGCGGCGCCTTCCTCGAGTTTCTCGAAGGCAAGACCCTGCCGGCCGTGGCTGCACTTGAGGCCGCGGCAGCTTAGCGTGTCAGGCGCGCACGCAGCAGGTCGGGATCGCGCAGCGACAGCAGCAGGGAAAGGTTGTCCGCTTCGCTGCGCAGATAGCTGACCTGTTTCCAGTCGAGCAACACGCAAACGGCCTTTTCACCGTTGCGCAGACGAAACCAGCCGGTCGACAGGCCGGGCAGGGACGTGCCCCAGACGCGCCACAGCGGGCGCAGTTGCTTTTCCCGGCCGATGTCGACTTCCCGCAGTCCGCGTCCGCGCAGGCTGGCCAGTGCGACGCGCTTGCTGCCGATGCCGGTGTGCACGACGAGCTGATCGCGATCGATATAGACGCCGGCACGGAACGCGCTCCACGCGACCAGCCCCAGTGACAGCGTGCCGACCAGACAGGCGAGAAAAACCGGACCCATCGGGGCATTCGGATTGGTGCGTGCGGCGATGGTCAGGACCGCTGCGGCGGCGCCGAGAATGACGACCAACAGCGCCACCAACCACAGCAGCGGTTTGCGTAGCGAACCGGCCAGTGCCAGCGGGGTCCCGGTCTCGATATTCTCCACGGCGTCATCCTCGGGCGTGATGCTGTGGTAGTTTACGCCATCGATTCCCGAGGTCAGCGCATGGATTCACAGCTACGCCGAACCAAAATCATCGCTACGCTGGGGCCCGCGACCGATACGCCGGGCGTGCTTGAGTCGATACTCGGGACCGGGGTCGATGTGGTGCGACTGAACCTGTCGCACGGTGCACCGGAAGATCACGAACGTCGCGCGGAGCAGGTGCGGGCGGCCGCGGCCAAACTCGGGCGCGAGGTAGCCGTGCTCGCTGATCTGCAGGGCCCGAAAATCCGTATCGCCAAATTCTCGGCTGCGCCGGTGTTGCTGGAGGCGGGCAAGGCGTTCGCGCTGGAATGCGATGGGAATGCCAAGCCGGGCGATGCCTCGCGGGTTGGTGTCAGCTATCTGGGGCTCTACCAGGACGTCAAGGTCGATGACACCTTGCTGCTCGACGACGGCCTGATCGCGCTTGAGGTTGAAAGTATCGAGGGCACGACGATTCATACTCGCGTGAAGATCGGCGGTGCGCTGTCCGATCGCAAGGGCATCAATCGTCTCGGCGGGGGTTTGTCGCTTGATGCGCTGGCGGAAAAGGACAAGAAGGACATCCGCCTGGCGGCCAAGCTGGACGTGGATTTTCTGGCCGTGTCGTTTGCCAAATCCGCAGCCGACATGATCGAAAGCCGCAAGCTGTTGCACGCCGCCGGGGGAAAGGCGGCGCTGGTCGCCAAGATCGAGCGCGCCGAAGCCGTTGCGGCGTTGGGCGAGATCATCGACGCGTCCGATGCGGTCATGGTTGCACGTGGCGATCTGGGCGTGGAGATCGGCGATGCCGAATTGCCGGGCATCCAGAAAAAGATCATTCGCGAGACGCTGGCGCGCAACAAGGTGGTGATCACGGCCACGCAGATGATGCAGTCGATGGTGGAATCGCCGATCCCGACGCGCGCCGAAGTGCTCGACGTGGCCAATGCGGTGCTGGATGGCACCGACGCGGTGATGCTGTCGCAGGAAACCGCGGCCGGCAAGCATCCGTGCAAGGCGGTCGAGGCCATGCGCCGTGTATGCCTCGGCGCCGAGCGCCAGTTCGAAGCGACCGAAGACCTGCGCACCGGGACGCACCGGCTGGCTTTGACCGACCAGGCCATCGCGCTGGCGGCGATGTTCCTGGCGAGCCAGATCGGCACCCGCGCCATCGTGGCCCTGACCGAATCCGGCAACACCGCACAGTGGTTGTCGCGCTACCGCTCCAGCGTGCCGATTTTCGCCTTGTCGCGGCGTCAGTCAGCACGCCGGCGCATGATGTTGTACCGCGATGTGACCCCGATCGACTTCGACCCGCAGGGCGTGGATCCAACGCATGCGGCGCGCGCGGCCATCCAGCATTTGTACAATCTGGAACGACTGAGCGAAGGCGATCGCGTGATCCTCACCACCGGTGATCACACCGGCCAGCACGGCGGTACCAATACGCTGAAATTGTTGCACGTTGGGCCCGGGGGAGTAGCGGAGGGTTTGGCGGAACTGTAGAACCTGTCTCGAATTCTGCCGTGCTCTGCGAAACGTTCTTTGGCAGTGCAACATTGGCCTTCGCTCGCTACGATTTTAGACAGGTTCTGGCCGGCGACATTCCGGACTACCTGCGATAATGGCAGACAAGGCTGATCCTTCGTCTTATCCGGGTGAAAAACGATGAATGCATTTGAACGAATCGTGGCGCTGCTGCTTTGCCTGTCTTGCGCCTACGTGACTGCGGCCGAACGGGCCATGGTGATACCGCCGGAACGTCTGGGTCATTACTGGCTGCTCTATCCGGACTCCGCGCAGGGGCGCGTGCCGAATTCCGGGCGGGGCCTGGATGCGCCGACTTGCGTGGCGGTGTCCTACATCGTCGAGAAGAATGGCACGACCAGCCATGTCAAACTGGAACGCATGTCGCCGCCGAGCCAACTGGGCCGGGTGGCGGTCAATATCGTCGCCGGCATGCGATTCGCGGCGACACCGTCCAACCTGGGCAAGAATCGCGTGTCCACGTCTGTCGTGATTCCGTTCAATCTGCCGCCGGCCAGCGACACCCGGCCGGCCGCACGCAACCTGCGCGCGCGCGTGCTGGGGGCCTGCGAGCTGAACAAGAAGGCGAAGGACAAGGACAACGTCGTTCATATTGTTCAGTAACGGCTCGCGTGACTGCGCCGATGGGCCTATAATTCGCGCCCTCGCGGAACGGGCCTGATTCGGTCCTTTCCGGCAGCGAAAACGCGGAGTCAGATCATGAGCATCGAGCAACTCGAAAACGTCGCCCAGGCGATGGTAGCGCCGGGCAAGGGTATCATTGCGATCGACGAATCCACCGGTACCATCAAGAAACGCTTTGAAGCGGTCGGCATTCCCTGCACCGAAGAGAACCGCCGGACCTATCGCGAGTTGCTGCTGACCGCGCCTGATCTGAGCCAGCATATTTCCGGTGCGATCCTGTACGACGAGACGATTCGTCAGTCGACCCGGGACGGCGTGCCGTTCACGCAGGTGATGATGGACGCCGGCATCCTGCCGGGTATCAAGGTCGACAAGGGCGCCAAGCCACTGGCCGGGTTTCCGGGCGAGGTCGTCACCGAAGGTCTTGACGGCTTGCGCGACCGGCTTGCCGAATACGTCAAGCTTGGCGCCAAGTTTGCCAAATGGCGCGCCGTCATCAACATCGACGAAGATGCGCCGAGCAGCGCCTGCATCGAGGCCAATTGCCACGCACTGGCGCGTTATGCCGCGCTGTGCCAGGAAGCCGGTATCGTGCCGATGGTCGAGCCCGAGGTGATCATGGATGGCGATCACGATATCGAGGTCTGCTACGACGTTACCGAGGCGACGCTGCGTTCGCTGTTTGGTGCGCTGTATGAGCAGAACGTGTTGCTTGAAGGCACGATCCTGAAGGCCAGCATGGTGATTTCCGGCAAGGACTGCCCGGAACGGGCGAGCGTGCAGGAAGTGGCGGAATCGACGATTCGTTGCCTCAAGTCGGCCGTGCCCGCGTTATTGCCGGGAATCGTGTTCCTGTCCGGCGGCCAGAGCGACGAGCAATCCACCGCGCATCTGAACGCGATGAACCAGATGGGCCCGCATCCGTGGCCTTTGAGTTTCAGCTATGGCCGTGCCATGCAGCAAGCTGCCCTTAAATTGTGGAGCGCGGACATGCAGGCAAATTACGGCGAGGCGCAGGAAACCGTGGCGCTGCGCGCCAAGGAAAACGGGTTGGCTGCGCTCGGGCAGTGGAAGAAGGCCGCCTGACACGAAGCTGCATATTGTTTTTGGTTGCGCTGACTCGATCAGGGCATCCCTCGCGCGCATCAATCAGCATCATCCCTCGTTGGGGGGCGCGTCTTGAAGCGTTTGTGTACCCACAGGTATTGACTCGGTGCCGCGCGCACCATCGACTCGATGACCGTATTGACCCGCGCCGTGTCGGCAACAACGTCGTCGGTGGGGAATTCCTGTAGCGGGGGTTGCAGGCGAATCACATAACCTTTCCCGCCGGGTTTGCGCATGTGGAAGAACGGAATCACGGCCGCACCGGACAGGCGCGCCAAGTGGTGCGTGGCGGTGATGGTCGACGCGAGCACGCCGAAAAACGGGACGAACACGCTGTCCTTGCCGCGCATGTCCTGATCCGGCGCGTACCACAGCGTGCCGCCTGCGCGCAGGTATTTTATCGAAGCGCGCAATTGTTCCTTGCGGAACATGGTGTCGGCATAGCGCAGTCTGGCGCGCAGAACCGCCCATTCGAAGACCGGGTTGTCCATGACGCGGTACATGCCGCCGATAGGGATATGTTGCGAAACCATGCGCGCGCACAATTCCAGGTGCGAGAAATGTGCGCCGACCAGGAGTACTCCACGGCCCTGATTGCGACAGGACTGCAGGTGTTCGAGTCCTTCGACATGGCAGGGCACGCGGCGGATGGCGCGATCGCTGCCCATCCAGGCCAGTGCGAACTCGACCAGCATCATTCCCAGATCAATCATCGAGTCGTGCAACAGCCGCGCGCGTTCGGCGTCGTCCAGTTCCGGGAAGCAGCGACGCAGGTTGTCTTGCGCTACGTGGCGGCGTTCGCCGGGAATGTGTGCGATGAGGCGGCCCAGACTGCGACCCAGAGCCACCAATAACCGATATGGCAGGCGTGCGATCAGCCAGATGATGGCGATGCCGATCCAGCCGGGCCAGCAGCGCGGGGCGAGCAGACGGGCGTGAAACCGCGCGGACGTCGATTTGGTCATCATGCGATTGTAGCGAGACTGGCCCGCCAGCCGAATGCCTGCTTCGCATGGCGGATCGGAATGGCCGGTCGGCGCCCGTTATACTGCCATGTCCGCCAAATCGATTTGCCATGCGCCTGCGCCGTATCATCTACACGCTGACCATGTATTTGCTCACGCCGGTGATCTTGTATCGGTTGGCCGTGCGTGGCTTGCATTACCGGGAATATTTTTCGCGTTGGCGCGAGCGTTTCGGTTTTTTCCCTCACCCGCATATCCGTGACAGCATCTGGATTCACGCCGTGTCGATGGGCGAGGTCAATGCCGCCATGCCCCTGATCGACGCGCTGATGCAGCGCTATGAAACTGCGCCATTCGTGATCACGACGGTGACGCCGACGGGTTCGGAACGGGTACGACGGGTATATGGCGATCGCGTTTTCAACGTTTATCTACCCTATGACCTGCCGGCCTCAATCAGTCGCTTTCTCGGCCGTGTGCGCCCGCGTCTGGCGGTGATCATGGAAACCGAAATCTGGCCCAATCTGTTTTTTGCCTGTCAGGAACGCAACATTCCGTTGATCGTGGCCAATGCGAGACTGTCCGAGAAAAGTCTGCGCGGCTACGGTCCGATTCGACCCCTGGCGCATCGGGCGCTGACCAGCGCCCGCTACATTGCCGCGCAGTCGGCCACCGACGCCAAGCGACTACGCGATCTGGGCGCCGAACCGCGACGGCTTGGTATTGTCGGCAATCTGAAGTACGACATGAGCGTACCACCAGAGCTGAAACAGGAGGCCCGGACCATGCGCAAGAGTTGGGGCCCCAGGCGCCCCGTCTGGATCGCCGCGAGTACCCACGAGGGCGAGGAAGAACCGGTACTCAAGGCGCATACGGCGGTGCTTCGGCGCTTTCCGGATGCGTTGTTGCTGTTGGTGCCAAGACATCCGGAGCGTTTCAGACCTGTGGTGCAGGATTGCCGCAGCTTCGGTTTTGCCACGCGTACGCGCAGCGAGGATGACCTCGCGGCATCGGACACCCAGTGCTTCGTAGTCGACACGCTGGGCGAATTGTTGCGCTTTTACGCAGCCGGTGACGTTGCGTTCGTTGGTGGCAGTCTGGTACCGATCGGTGGGCACAATGTGCTGGAGCCGGCGGCGCTGTCGGTACCGGTTATCGTTGGTCCGAAAACATTCAACTTCACCGAGATCACCAACGACCTGATTGAGGCTGGTGCGGCCATACGCATAAACGAGCCGGACGAACTGGGCGCGGTTGTCGTCCGATTGCTGGCCGATGCACCGTTGCGACAGAGGATTGGCACTGCCGGCCGTGCGGCATTCGAGCGTGAACAGGGTGGTGTATTGCGTACGGTCGGTATTGTGGAGCATGTTTTGGGTGAGCCCTGACGCAGGCCGGACCAAAATCCCGGTTTGCGCGTAATCAATGCAGGGCGTTTTGACAGGCACGCAAGGTGTCGTTGCCGAAACAACAAAGCAAAATGCGCCATTCAGGCGAAGCATTGAGCAGAAACGACCTTGTTTCGCGCACGGCGATTCTTGCGGCGGCGTCCAGCGGATAACCGTAGACGCCACAACTGATGGCCGGGAATGCGATGCTGTTGATTGCATGATCGACCGCCAGACGCAGCGACTCGCGATAACAACTGGCCAGCAACTCGGGTTCACCGGCGTCGCCGCCGCGCCAGACCGGTCCGACAGTGTGGATCACGTATTTCGCCGGCAGGTCGAAACCCGGTGTGATACGGGCTTGTCCCGTGGGGCAGCGCACGCCCGGCGCGACTGTCGGAAATTGACGGCAAGCGTCCAGTAATCGCGGTCCGGCGGCGCGGTGGATGGCGCCGTCGACGCCACCTCCGCCCAGCAAGGTCTGATTGGCAGCATTGACGATGGCACCGACCTGCAATCGCGTGATGTTACCCTGGATGATTTGGGGGTTTTTCATAACTGGGCTTCGGGGTCGCCGAGTCGTTGCCAGACTCGCCCTCCCTGGCTCGTCAAGCAACCCGGCCTGCGGCGTCCTGCCTGCGGCGCTCGCGCAGGCGGACGATGCGCTTCAACGCATCGCCCCAATTCCGGCTCTCGCCCACCTCCGCCCAGCAAGGTCTGATTGGCAGCATTGACGACGGCACCGACCTGCAATCGCGTGATGTCGGCCTGGATGATTTCGGGGTTTGTCATGGGCGGGTTCCGCCAAGGATGCCCTGATCAAGGCATTTATTCCAATAAGGACGGATGGTGTCTACAAGCTCCGCGGGCCTTGTGGACACCATGCCGCCTGTGCTGACTTGATCAGGGCATCCCCAATTCAGATTCCTGACAGCATGACATGCCTGTCACGCTCTTGAAAAATAGATGTCTAGGACATAATATACGTGACGAGTATGGCCCGGTCAGATAACACCAGTTTCGGTTTTCTGGTAACCGACGTAACCCGGTTGATGCGCAAGCATTTTGATCGCCGCGCCGGATGCTTCAACCTCACGCGTGCTCAATGGCGGGCGCTGAAACGTTTGTCGCATCGGCAGGGTATCCGCCAGAACGAACTGGCCGAGGAGCTGGAACTCGAACCGGTTGCGATCGGTCGCGTTATTGATCGCCTGCAAAAAGCCGGTTTTGTCGAACGGCGTGCCGATCCGGCCGACCGGCGTGCATGGCGGCTGTTTCTGACCGACCAGGCGCATGCCGTGGTCGACGATATGGAAAAGATCGCCAGCGAATTGTTTCAGCAGGCCAAACGCGGAATCTCCGCAGCCGACATGAAATGCATGACCAGTGTGCTGGCTCGGATGAAAGACAATCTTAACGCGCTCGATAGCGCGAACCCTTGACGGAGTGCCAACTTGACCGACAAACAATTCGGCGCGCCGGACGCAGTCGAAGTCGAAGTGACGTCCAAGCGCAAACGACGACACCTGTTCTTGTGGATATTCGGGCCGGCCGTCGTGATCGCGGTCGCCGGCTGGATGTATCTGACCTCCGGGCGTTACGTCTCCACGGATAATGCCTATATCGGCGCGAACCAGATCAACATTGCGCCGCAGGTCAGTGGGCGTGTGGCGGAGGTCGACGTGGGCGAGAATCAGGCCGTGCACAAGGGCGAGGTGTTGTTTCGCATCGATCCGGAGCCGTTGCAGATTGCCGAGCAACGCATGCGTGCGCAGATGGATACGATCCACAGCCTGCTCAACGCCGCCCGTGCGGGATACGCGTCGGCACAGGCGAGCCTGGATTCGGCGACCGAAGCCATGCGCGTGGCCAAGCGGCAGTACGAGCGCATGAAGCAATTGCGCGCGAAGGGTCTGGTCGCGCAAAAAGCCCTCGACGACGCCGCAAACAACTACGCTGATACCAAGGGCACGCGCGATGCCGATGTAGCAGCGCTGTCCAAGGCGCAGAGTCTGCTGGGCGGTCTGCCGGCGACGCCGGATCAGGATCTGGCCGGCTACAAGTTGGCGGCGGCCGAATATGCCCAGACCAAGTTGAATCTGGCGCATGCCACCGTGCGTGCGCCGGTCGACGGTGTCATCGGCAAGACGGATCTGCAGCCCGGTGATTTCCTGCAGGTCGGCCAGCCGGCCATGCCGTTGGTCGCCGTTCATGTCTGGGTCGATGCCAACTTCAAGGAAACCGATCTGACGCATGTGAAAGTCGGTCAGCCGGTTCGCGTCGAAGTTGATGCCTACCCGGATCATGTCTGGAAGGGGCGCGTACAGTCGATCAGTCCGGCTTCCGGTGCCCGTTTCTCGGTCCTGCCGGCGCAGAATGCCACTGGCAACTGGGTCAAGATCGTGCAGCGCATCCCGATACGCATCGCCATCGACGATCAATCGGATGGACCAACCTTGCGTGCCGGCATGAGTTCGAATGTCGAGATCGATACGGGCCAGCAGAATTCGCTGCTCGGTCGCATTGAGGGCGCGCACAGCCAACCGCAGTCACGGGTAGCGGCCGCGAAAGAGTAGTCGGCGATGAGCGACGCGCCCACCCATCGCGAGGTTGAAAACCTGCCGCTACTGATCGCCTCGATCATGCTGGCGACCTTGATGCAGGTTATCGATACGACCATCGCCAACGTGGCCCTGCCGCACATGCAGGGCTCGTTGTCGGCCACGCAGGAACAGATATCCTGGGTGTTGACCTCGTACATCGTGGCCGCCGCGATCGCCACGCCCGCCACCGGCTGGCTGGCTGCGCGACTCGGACGCAAGCATCTGCTGGTGGCAGCAATTGCCGGCTTCACGTTGTCATCAATCCTGTGTGCCATGGCTACCGGCATCGGTGAGATGGTCGCCTTCCGCGTGCTGCAAGGCCTGTTTGGCGCCGCGCTGGTGCCGATATCGCAGTCGTCGCTGCTGGACGCATTTCCCAGGGAAAAACACGGCGCGGCGATGGCGTTGTGGGGCATGGGCATCATGGTTGGGCCGATCCTGGGGCCGCCGCTGGGTGGCTGGCTGACGGAAAACTACAGCTGGCACTGGGTCTTCCTGATCAACGTGCCGGTCGGCATCCTGGCATTGCTGGGCGTGTTCGCAAGCATGCCCACCGATGAACCGCACACCAGCCGTTTCGACTGGAGCGGATTCATCCTGCTGTCGCTGGGAATTGCGTCACTGCAATTGATGCTGGACCGGGGCAACGACAAGGACTGGTTCGGTGCGGTCGAAATCCAGGTCGAGGCCGCGCTGGCGTTCCTGGGCTTTTATCTGTATTGGGTACACTGGCTTGGCAATCGCCGCGCGTTCGTCGATCTGGGTCTGCTGCGCGACCGCAATTTCGGCACCTCGACCTTGTTCATCTTTGTCGTTGGTGTCGTTTTGTATGCAACGATGTCGCTGTTGCCGCCGTATCTGCAAACCCTGATGAGTTATCCGGTGGTGACCACCGGCATCCTGCTGGCGCCCCGCGGAGTTGGTACGCTGATCGCGATGACGATCGTCGGGCGATTGATGGCCAGACGCATCGATCCCCGGTTGCTTGTCGGCGGCGGCATTTTGCTGACCACGTATTCGCTATGGATGATGACTCACTTCTCGGCGGACGTACCCATGTGGCCGATCATCAACGCCGGTATCGTGCAGGGCGTCGGCCTGGGGTTCGTATTCGTGCCCGTGGCCACCATCGCCTATGCCACCTTGCCGATGCGCGCGCGTACCGAAGCCGCGGGCATCTTTTCGCTGGTGCGCAATATCGGGTCGAGCGTGGGTATTTCGATCGTCTTCGCACTGGTGGCGCGCTATACACAGGTCAACCACGCCGAGCTGGCCGCGCGGCTTACGCCGTACAACGCGGTCCACTTGCCGATGAGCGTGCACACAACGCAAGGGCTGGCAGCGCTCAACGCCGAGGTGACGCGTCAGGCCGCAGCCATCGCCTACATCAACGATTTCTGGATGATGATGTGGATGACGCTGGCCACGTTGCCATTGTTGTTGCTGTTCCGCGTGCCAAAACGGCAGGCGGCCAGGACGCAGCAATCGGTAGTCATTTCGGACCACTGACGCCCTGGGCGCCCGCGAAGCGCGTCGCCGCTTGAGTTCTACTCAGCGGGGCTGCTTCAACAGATCCCGAATTTCAGTCAGCAATTCCACTTCAGCTGGCGTGGCTGCCGGTGCGGCTTCCTTCTTTGCGATCAGGCGGTTCATCAGCTTGATGACCAGAAAGATCGCGAAAGCGATAATGATGAAGCTGATGATGGTGTTGATGAAGCTGCCCCACATGATCGCCACCTCACCCTTGCCGTTGGTGCCCGCGGCCTTGAGCACGGTCTTGATGTTGGAGAAATCGATGCCACCGACAAGCAACCCGATCGGCGGCATGATGACGCCGGTAACCAGGCTGGACACGATCTTGCCGAACGCGGTGCCAATGACGATACCGGTGGCCATGTCGACGACGTTACCCTTCATGGCGAAGGATTTGAACTCGTTGAAAAAGCTCATTTTCGGGTCTCCCTGTGCGTGAGTAGATTTGCCGCGGAAGAACTGCGGGCGCTTGAATGTAGCGCAAAATTCCCGAAAACGGCGTGGCGCGGATCGATCAAACGATACGGCCACTCAATTCGGCGACACCCCGCAGCCGTGCCACAAAACGATCGCCGCGCCGCAACGGCCCAACGCCGGACGGCGTGCCGGTAAAGATCAAGTCGCCGGGACGCAGTTCGAACAGGCCGGATAGATGCGCGATGATTTCCGCCGGGTTGAACAGCATGTCGGCGATACTCGTGTCCTGACGGATTTCGCCGTTGACTTCAAGACTCAGTCGCGCGCTGCCTGGATGTCCGATTTCATCGACACGGCGCAATGCCGAAACCGGTGCGGATTGGTCGAAAGCCTTGGCCGTGTCCCAGGGCAAACCCTTGCTCTTCGACGCGGCCTGCAGATCGCGGCGGGTCAGATCGAGTCCCACGCCGTAACCGAAGACCGTGTCCAGGGCGACCGACGGTTCCAGGTTACGACCGCCTCGGTGCAATGCCAAAACCATCTCGACTTCATGATGTAGATCGCTGGTTGCGGGCGGGTAGGCGATATTGCCGCCGTCGGGCACGACCGCATCGGCCGGTTTGCAGAAAAACACCGGGTTGGCGCGGTCCACCGCCATGCCCATTTCCCTGGCATGTTCGGCGTAATTGCGCCCGATGCAGTAGATGCGATGCACCGGAAACCGCAACTGATAGTTGGCAATGGCGAGACTGGGTATTGTTTGCGGGGCGAAAACGTAATCGGTCATGGGTCAGCCGGCCTTGGGCAGGAAGGAAATGTCGACATGGTACTGTTTCGGATTGTCGGCGTTGACCAGCACTTCCAGCGTATCGCGTTTGACGTAGGGCGCGGGGTCAAACCAGATGTTGTCGCTCAGGAAAACGTACACGAGTTGTGTCACCGGATGTTGCCATTGGCATTTGAGCCGGTAAGAAGAGCGGCCGTTGACCTTCATGTTACCCGACGTCACGCCCTCGTATTTCGCCTGCACGCGCATACCGTTGAGTTTCAACCATTCGTATGAGCGACGCCTGAAGAGTGGCGCGAACAGCATGCCGCCGCCGATCAGTGCGAAGCCGAGGCCCAAGCCGCCGAGAAGCAGTGGTCCCAGCCATTTTTCGCTGAAGCTGTCGATCTTGGCCTGTTCCGGACTGGCCGGATCGTACAGCACCTGTACGTGCTCGCCGCGCGAATACGAGGACGGATTGGATCCGGTCGAGCCGCTAAAATGCACGATACGGCCGTCCGGCGTCTTGAATTCGACCTCGGGATAATAGCTGCCACCCTTGGACGAATGGTGGTATGACAATTCGGTGACAGTTCCTTCGGTGCGGGTGGCGCGCGCCTGGAAATTCGCGAAGCTGCGCCAGAATGCGAACGCCGCGGCAAGCAGTCCGAGGCCGATGATGAAAAACAGCACGCTGATAAAGCGGATGCGTTTCATGGCAGACTCCCCAATTGATGTTGTCACGGCACCATAAGGCGACCATGTCGTTTCACCTTCACGGTAGTGCGACGTGCCCGGTCTGACAAGTGTCATCCGCGGCAGGTGACCATAGCCCCTGTCGCTGTAACGGATAATTTGTGAGTCTATGGCAAAATCACCTTTTGCCATTGTGGGGATCGTTCGGAGTGGCTGAGAAATCGGATTTGTTGAATCAGTTGCGCATCGACAAGCGCCATCGCGAAGATGCGCATACGGCCGTTCGTTGGCCCTGGATTGTTGGTGCCTTCGTCCTGGTCTCGCTGCTCGCGGTTTCCATCGCCTGGTACGTGTTCGGTTCGCGCCGTATCGATGTCGAACTGGCCAGCGCGGTCGCGCCGTCCGCGAACGGCGCGGACACCGCCGTGTTGCAAGCGACCGGCTACGTCACCGCGCGCCGCGAGGCGACCGTATCCGCGCAAATTACCGGCACCCTGACTGCGGTGCTGATCGAGGAAGGCGAGCACGTGAAGGATGGCCAGGTGCTGGCGCGTCTTGAAGACAAGGCGCAGACGGCAGCCCTGGCTCAGGCGCAGGCCCAACACCAGGCCGCGCAGGCCACGCGGTCGCAGCTGAAGGTGCAGTTGGCGCAGGCGCAGCGCGATCTGAAACGGCAAAAGGGCCTGATCGGCCGCCATCTGACTTCGCAGCAGGCGATGGAAGACGCGCAGACCCGGGTTGAGAGCCTGAATGCACAGATTCGTGCGCAATCCAGGCAGGTGGACGTGGCCGCAGCCGCTGTGCGCTATGCGCAGGTGCAACTGAATTACTGCACGGTGCGCGCGCCGTTTGCCGGGGTGATCATCGCCAAGGCGGCACAGGTTGGCGAAATCGTTTCGCCGTTGTCGGCCGGCGGCGGCTTCACGCGTACCGGTGTGGGTACGATCGTCGATATGGACTCGCTGGAAGTCGATGTCGACGTCAACGAGGCTTACATCAACCGCGTGCATCCCAGGCAGCCGGCCCAGGCCATACTCGATGCCTATCCGAACTGGACGATACCGGCGCACGTCATCGCCGTGATTCCAACCGCCGACCGCAGCAAGGCGACGGTCAAGGTGCGTGTAGCATTGGAGCAAAAAGACCCGCGTATCCTGCCCGACATGGGCGTGCGCGTGTCCTTCCTGGAATCGAAAAAGATGACCACGGCGGTGCCAATGAAGGGCGTATTGGTGCCGGCCAGCGCGATCGTCACGCGCGACGGCAAATCCGTGGTTTTCGCCGTCAGTGGCGAGCACGCGCGGCAGCGTCCGGTAGCACCGGGACAAACCCATGGCGATTTGCGCCTGGTCGAGGGCATAACTGCCGGCACGCAAGTCGTGAAGCAGCCTCCGGCCGATCTGAAGGACGGATCACGGGTTGCCACCAAGGGCAGCAACTGAAACAGCGCCATTGAGATTCGGGAGTAGCGCACATGAGCAACCTGGTTGAGATTCGCAACGTCAGCAAGGTCTACCAGCGCGGCAAGCAGAAGGTCGAGGTGTTGCATCACGTCGATCTCGACATCGCCGAGGGCGATTTCCTGGCGCTGATGGGCCCGTCCGGGTCCGGCAAGACGACGCTGCTGAACCTGATCGGCGGGCTGGATTCGCCCACCGACGGCAGTATCACGGTCGACGGGAAACGTATCGACGAACTCGGCCAGGGGGCCTTGGCCAAGTGGCGCGCATCCAACGTCGGCTTCATCTTCCAGTTCTACAACCTGCTGCCGATGCTGTCTGCGCAGAAGAACGTGGAACTGCCGCTGTTGCTGACAAAGCTATCGGCGGCGCAGCGCAAGCAGAACGCATCGATCGCACTGCAACTCGTCGACCTGGCCGACCGTGCCTCGCACAAGCCGGGCGAGCTGTCCGGCGGACAGCAACAGCGCGTGGCGATTGCGCGCGCGATCGTATCCGACCCGACCCTGCTGGTCTGCGACGAACCGACCGGCGACCTGGACCGACAATCGGCCGAGGAAGTGCTGGAACTGTTACAGATGCTGAATCGCGAACACGGCAAGACCATCGTCATGGTCACGCACGATCCCAAAGCCGCCGAGCATGCCCGACACACGCTGCATCTGGACAAGGGCACGCTGGTCGAACAGGCAACGACCTGAGGACACGACATGAAGTACCTTCATTTGATCTGGGCGGCCCTGTTCCGGCGCAAGACACGCACGACCTTTACGCTCATCTCGGTCCTGGCCGCATTTCTGTTGTTCGGATTACTCAACGCCGTGCGCGTGGCATTCACCAGCGGCAGCAATAACCTTGCCGGCGCGCAACGTCTGGTGGTCGCTTCGCGTTTCTCGATCATGCAGGGATTGCCGTTGAGCCTGAAGTCGCGTGTTGCGGCCATACCCGGCGTTGCGGGGGTCGGTCACGAGAACTGGTTCGGCGGTGTGTACCAGGACCCCAAGAACGTCGTCTTCAGCTTTGCCGTCGATCTGGATTATCTGGACACGAACTCCAACCTCGTATTGACACCCGGGCAGCGAAAGGCATTCGCCAATACGCGTGACGGTGCATTGATTGGCGAGGCGTTGGCGAAGCGTTTTCACTGGAAAGTAGGCGACAAGATTCCGCTGCAATCACAGATCTTTCCGCAGAAGAACGGCGACAAGACCTGGCCTTTCGAAATTGTCGGCATTTACAAGACGACCAAGGACGCACCCGATGGCATGGACCAGATGTTCTTCCTGAACTGGAAGTATTTCGACGAAGCCAATGCCTATAGTCAGCACCAGGTGGGTTGGTATGTGGTTCAGCTCAAGAGTGCCAAGCAGGCCGATCAGGTTGCCAAGGCAATCGATGCGCTATCGGCCAATTCCGATCACGAAACCAAGACACAAACCGCGAATGCGTTCAATGCGTCGTTCGCCAAGCAGGTCGGCAACATCGGCCTGATCGTCGAAGCGATCATGGCGGCGGTGTTCTTCACCCTGATCCTGTTGACCGGCAACACGATGGCGCAGGCCGTACGCGAGCGCATTCCGGAATTGGCGATACTCAAGACGCTCGGATTTTCCAACCGCAGCGTACTTGGCCTGGTGCTGGCCGAGGCGATCTTGTTGCTGATGATCGGTGGCATCATCGGCATGGCTATCGCCAGCGTGCTCGCACCTGCCCTGGCCAAGGGCAGCGGCGGCATGATCCGGTTGCCGTCGATCGGCGCAAGCAACTGGGTCGAGGGCATCGTGCTGATGATCCTGATCGGCCTCATCGTTGGTACGCTGCCGGCCTTGCGCGGAATGCGCTTGCGTATCGTGGACGCACTGGCCGGACGCTGAGGAGTCTGTCGCATGAGTAATTTCCTGTCGGGTTTGGGCCTGTTGTTGACCGTGATCGCATGGGTCGGCATCTGGACGGTATTGCCCTGGTTCGCGATCCTGGCGCTCGCGCTGGTGTTGGCGCTGTGGCTGGCTCTCACGCGTTCGGGGCGGCGTACGCTATCAGTCACGAGTGTTGGCTTGAGCACGCTCAGACAGCGACTCGGTTCGACCGCGGTAATCGTGGTCGGCATCGCCGGTGTTGTCGGTGTTCTGGTGGCATTGCTGGCGATGGGAGAAGGTTTGCAAGCCACCCTGCAGCAGACCGGAAACGACGATACTGCCATCGTGTTGCGCGGCGGCTCGCAAGCGGAAACCAATTCAGTCCTCACGCGCGACAACATCGCCACCATCGAGGAGGCGGCGGGAATCGCCAAGGATGAGCAAGGCAAGCCGATTGCATCCGCCGAACTCGTGGTGGTCGCCAACATACCGAGAAAAAGCGATCCCGCCACCGAATCGAATGTGCAGATTCGCGGCGTCGGCGAAGAGGCGTGGAAGTTGCGTCCGGAAATGCGGATCGTGGCCGGTCGCAAATTCAATCCGGGCTTGCGTGAACTCGACGTCGGCCAGGCTGCACAGCGCCAGTTTGTCGGCCTTGATGTCGGCAATCATTTGAAGCTGGCCGGTCAGGACTGGACTGTCGTCGGTGTGTTTGCTTCGGGCGATTCGCACGAGTCGGAGTTGTGGGGCGACCTGAATTCGGTGGCGTCGGCGTACCGGCGCGGCAGCAGCGCGGAATCGGTGACGGTGCGTCTGAGTTCGCCGTCGGCATTCGACACCTTCAAAGCGGCGTTGATGAGCGATCCGACCTTGAAAGTGGATGTCTCCACGACACGCGAATATTTCAACAAGCAGTCGCAGGGCTTGAGCAAAGTGATCCGTGTTGTCGGTATCACGATCGGCATCATCATGGCCATCGGCGCGATCTTTGGCGCGCTCAACACCATGTATGCGGCCGTCGCCACGCGTGCGCGCGAGATCGCCACGTTGCGAGCCATCGGCTTCCGCGGCGTGCCGGTGGTGGTTTCGGTATTGCTTGAAACCATGCTGCTGGCCTTGCTGGGGGGCGTGATCGGTGCCGCGATCGTGTGGTTGATTTTCAATGGCTACACCGCGTCAACGCTTGGTGCCAACTTCAGCCAGGTGGTTTTCCAGTTCAGGGTATCGCCATCGCTGCTGTGGACCGGCATCAAATGGGCGCTTGCGATCGGCTTTATCGGCGGATTGTTCCCGGCGTTGCGGGCCGCCCGACTGCCGGTGACCACGGCGCTGCGCGAGCTCTAGTGATGCCCTGATTAACTCAGGACCGGTGCCATGCGGGCTTGCCAAGGAAATCAGCCTGGACGGCGCCACGCAACCCGAACGCGGAACCTTGTGGACATCATGCCGTCTGCGTTGAGTTAATCAGGGCATCTTTGGGGATGCCGCAAGCGCGGACCTTTATACTCGGGCGATGGATAGGAAATCCCGGGCAGCCTCGCTGCTGCCGTGTGAAAGGTTGATTGCGGTGTTGTTGGCCGCAATCGCGACGAGTGGATGCGTGGCATTCGCGACCCACGAGATCACTCATCCGCAGCGGTCGCCGCGGATCGAAAAAACGATGTTCTCCGTTGCCCGGCGCGCGTTTGGACGCGGGCTGCAACGGGCCGAGCTGACGACGCGGCACGGGATCCGAATCGTCTATTGGCGTCTGCAGCCGGGAAACTACCAGTTGCACGGCAAGTTGCACGTCGCCGATTCCGGTCGCTCCTTCGGCATGGAATTCAGCTTTGGCTCCAATCCGGCGCTTTCTGCGCTGCCACCGCGCGGCACCGTGGTCACGCTCCATGGCTGGGGCATGGATGGGCTGAGCATGGCGTTTTGGGCGGAGCCATTCGCGCGGCACGGTTACGAGGTGCTGATGCCGGACCTGCGCGGCCATGGTAAATCGAGCAAGGCGCCTGTCGGTTACGGGCCGCGTGAAGCGGGCGATATTGTCTCCTGGCTGCGGCAACTCGATGCGCGCGCGCCGCTGGCACGTCCAATCGTGCTGCTTGGCGAATCCTATGGCGCCGACGTCGCTCTTTTTGCCGCACCGAAGTTGCCCGACGTGGATGCGGTGATCGCGCTGGAACCGTTCGCCAACGCAGCCGATGCCATCATGCGTGTTCCCGCCAGCGGTATCCTCGGCCACAAATTCCTCTCGCAGTTCATGACGCCGGCGCGCATGCGCAAGGCGATCAAGCGGGCGGATCGGAAACTGGGCATCAATCTGGAAAGGATAAGTCCCGCTGCGGCGCTCGCTCGAAGCCGCGCCTGCACGCTGATCGTGCGTGGCGCGCAGGACCGGGTCATGACCGCTGAAGCGCTGCATGGATTGGTAGCTGTCAACCCGCGCGCCAGTTACGTCGAGGTGGACCACGCCGGTCACCTGATGTTGCCGATGGAATTCCCGCGCCTGACCGAATCCTTGGTGAACTGGCTGGACAAGGTGCTGGTCGGCGGTAGTTCTTGTCCGGCGCCACCGCTGCCGCTGCCACTGCGGCGAGACGGCAAGGCCCGGTCGATCAGCTTTTAAGCGGCTTGCGCGCTATGCCGAGCCGGAATCGGCCGACCGGCTCTCGCTGTCGAGAAGCCTTCGCTTGCGTGCGACACCCCAGCGGTACCCGCCGAGGGAGCCGTCGGCGCGGATCACGCGGTGGCAGGGTACGAACACGGCCAGGCGATTGCGCGCGCAGGCGTTGGCCACGGCGCGTACTGCCCGGGGGGAGCCGATATCGGTAGCCACTTCGGCATAGCTGCGCGTTTCGCCGGACGGAATTCGCTGCAAGGCCCGCCACACGCGCCACTGAAATGCCGTGGCATGAATATCCAGCGGCGGCGTCAGGCGGCGCAGGTCGCGCTGTTTCGTCGCGAGGCCGAGTTGCGCGCAAACATGCGCGATCATCGTCGACAGCCATTCGTCGCGGCCGGCATCGACACGGGTAATATCGGCATCAGGAAATTCGCGACGCAGGCTGGCCAGCAGGCCCCCGTTCTTGTCGCCCAGCATGATCGAACAAATACCTCGTTCGGTGACGGCAACCAGCAATTGCCCGATCGGCGTGCCGAGTGTCGTGTAGCGGATGGCGACACCGGCACCACCACGCCGATAGCTGGCCGGAGTCATGCCCAGCAATTCTCCGGTGCGCTCGTAGACGCGGCTGCCGGAACCGAAGCCGGCATCGTAAATCGCATCGGTGACGCGCCCGCTTCTACGCAGCGCGGTTTTCAGGCGCTGCAGGCGCAGGGACCGGGCGTATTCGGCCGGTGTCAGGCCAAAGCGTTTGCGGAACGCACGCTGCAGGTGACTGGCACTGATGCCAACGCGCCGCGCAAGTTGCGCCAGGCGCGGCGGAGTATCGGTGCTGGTCTGGATCAGTTCGCGTGCCTGTTGCAGGGCGTCGCGGCTGGTGGGTGTGCTGAATTTCGGGGGCATTGCAGGTTCTCCTCGCGCACCAGATTACGGTGCGTCGAGCTGCACGACCATCCGTTTTTTGCTCAATGTTCGAGCGGGGTGGTGTCCTGCCGCACGATGACGTATTCGCCCTCGATAACGTTCGGATCGCTTTTGCCGGCCGCACCAGGATTGCCCTGAGCGGCATTGTGCGATCCAGTGAGCGCGCGTACCAGGGCGACGATGCCGCCGATGAAGGCGAAGGCCAACAGGGCGAAAAAGCCGAGCATCAGAACGCCAACCAATGCGACAATGCCGATTGCGGCGAACAGAAGCTGCAGCAATGGATGGCGTGGACGATTCAACCAGCGCCAGTAGAACATGGCGTCAAAACTCCTGAGGGTGAAAGGACAGGATGGGGCCATCACGGCTGCGTCGCAAGTGCCAAGGTTGTAATAGCGCTATGGATGTTAGTAAATCGTTATGCCGGCTCGACACCATTCCGGACGGTGGGGCCAAGGCAGTGGATGTCGATTCGGCGACCGGTGGTTTTTCGCTGATCCTGCTGCGTCGTGGCGGGCAAGTGTTCGCTTATCACAACGAATGTCCGCATGCCGGCAGCCGGCTGGATTGGGCGCCCGGACGCTTCCTGATCGAGGATGGTTCGGTGGTCTGTGCCTCGCATGGTGCCGTGTTTTTTATCGATTCGGGACTGTGTCACGGCGGCCCCTGCCGTGGCGCGAGCCTGGCGCCGATGCCGGTGTTCGTCGTCGATGGCGAAGTACGATTGGCTTGAGCGTCAGCCGGCCCGTGCGAGGGCCTCATCCGGTTCCGGCACCGCCGCAACTCAGCGATACACGACGTTGACCGCGATCAGCATCACCGCCAGCATCAGCGCGGTCAGCGGCAGGCCGACACGCACGAAATCGCGCATGTTGTAACCACCGGGACCGGCCACCACGAGGATGGTCGGGCTTGCGCCGGGGATCAGGAACGTATTCGAGGTTGATACCGCGACGACGATGGCGAAAGCTGCCGGATCGGCACCGGAGGCCAGTGCGATATTGATCGCCACGGGCACCATCATGATGGCGGCGCCGACGTGCGAGATGACCTGCGAGAACAGCAGCGTGATCACGGCGATACAAAGCTCCAGCGCCCACGGTGGCAGGTTGCCGACATACACGATCAACTCCTGCGCCAGCCAGGCGGCAGTGCCGGTGGTATCCATCGCCCAGCCCAGCGGAATCAGGCAGGCCAGGGTGAAAATCGTTTTCCAGTTGATCGCGTTGTAGGCCTCTTCCATGTTCAACACGCCGGCCAGCAGCATGCCGACCGCACCGGTCAACATGGCGACTGCCAGCTTGACCTCGGCAAACAGCGCCAGGCCGAGCGCCAGTGCAAAAAAGAACACCGCATGCCAGATCTTGCTCGGGCGGTGTTCTTCCTTCGGGTAGTCGGTGACGACGACGAAGTCGCGATCTTCGGCGGCCATGGTCAGATCGCGCCACAGGCCGTGGACCACCAGGGTGTCGCCGGCGCGGATCGAGGTCTTGCGCACGTCCTCGCGAAAAATCTCGCCACCGCGATACACGGCCAGCACACTGACGCCGAAGCGCTTGCGCAGACGCAGTTCACTGACCGTCTGCTTGATGAAGCGCGAATTCGGCGGCACCACCACCTCGGCAATGCCGGCGCGGTTCGGGTTGAACATGTTGCGAAAGTTGCGCAGGCGGTTTTGTACGCGCAGCAGATTGCGGTTGGCGAACTCCGATATCTGCTCGCGTTTGCCGAGTACGCCCAACACCGTGCCGACCCAGATCATCGTGTCGGCCGGGGGCGCCAGCCGAACCTCGTCGCCGTTCTTGATGGCCAGAATCAATGGCGATCCGCGCAAGGCTTCGGCTTCGAGAATGCTCATGCCGACCAGCGGACTTTCCGAGGTTACGGTCACCTCGCACACCTCGCCGGCGATGCCGTAGGTTTCCGCGAAATACGTTTCGGTACGTCCCGGTGTGACATTCGGGCTTTCCTCGTCGGCCGGCAGCAGGCGTCGAGCGAACAGCGCGAAATAGGCCAGGCCGGCCAGTAAAAGAGGAATGCCTATCGGCATCACCGCGAACAGCGAAAACGGCTCGATGGACTGTGCGCCGGGCGGCAGGTTGCGGTTGGCGCTGGCGACCAGGTCGTTGAGCAGGATCAACGGCGAGTTCGAGATCATCGTCATGTTGGTGCCGGCCAGGATGCAGAACGCCATCGGCATCAGCAGGCGCGACAACGGAACGCCGGTACGCGAGCTGACCCGGCTGCAAATCGGCAGGAATAGCGTCGCCAGTGCCTGCGACTGGATCACCGACGACAATGCGCCCACCATCGTGTTGATCAGCATGCCCAGACGCGTTTCGACGCCTCCGGCCATGCGCAGGATGAATGAAGCCGCCTTGCCCAACACTCCGGTGCGATCCAGGCCGGCACCCATGATCATGACCGCCATCAGCGAGATCACCGCGTTGCCGGCAAAGCCGTCAAACAGCTGGTCAACCGGGATCAGTCCGGTGATACCGATGACCACGACTACCAGCAAGGCGACCAGATCGCCGCGAATCCACTCCAGCACCAACATGAACACGGTAAAGACCACGAGCCCGAGCACGAGCATCATGTCGTGGGTGAGTGTCAGGTCGGCATTCATCGGGGCGTGAACTGTTTATCTGCCGTGGTGTGCTTCAGTCGTCAAGTTCGCACATAAAGCAGATCCCACACGCCGTGGCCAAGGCGCAGACCGCGTTTTTCGAAATGGGTCTGAATGCGTGATCGTGGCCGTGGCGAATAATGACCGTGTCCGGCCAGATTGCGCCACCCGGGTCTGGCATCGACGACTTCGAGCATGTGCTGCGCATAATCTTCCCAATCGGTTGCCAGGTGCAATCGCCCGCCGCTGGCCACGCGGCAAGCCAGCAGGTCGACGAAATCGGGCTGGATCAGGCGGCGCTTCTGCTGGCGTTTCTTCGGCCAGGGATCGGGAAAAAAGATGCGCACCTCGTGCAGGCTCCGCTCGGCGATTGCGTGCTGCAGAATCTCGACAGCGTCGTGATTGTACAACCGGACGTTGTGGACATCGTGCGCGGCCAGTGCGTTGAGCAGACGACCAACGCCGGGACGGTGCACTTCCACGCCCAGAAAATTTCTGTCCGGCTCGTGTTGCGCGGACCATAGCAATTGCTCGCCATTGCCGAAACCGATCTCCATGACCAGCGGCGCGGCACACGCAAAGTCGCGCTGCGGCTCGAGCGTGACGGCAGGATCCAGGCCGTATCTCGACCAATGCGTTTCGAACGCGCGTTGCTGTGCCGGCGTGAAACGTCCCTGGCGCAGGACGAAGCTGCGGATGTGGCGCGCTGGCGAAGGTGCGGCGCTTTCCGAGGTCACGGCTGGATCCACGGCATCAGCCGATGGTGCCGTCGATCGGACTCGATGCCGATGCAAAGCGCTTGCGTGGAATGCGTCCGGCCAGGAATGCCGCGCGTCCGGCGAGGATGGCGTGTTTCATCGCGCCGGCCATCATGACCGGATCGCGTGCGCCGGCGATGGCAGTATTCATCAGCACGCCGTCACAACCCAGTTCCATGGCGACAGCTGCGTCCGAAGCCGTGCCGACGCCGGCATCCACGAGCACCGGCACCTTGGCGCTTTCGACGATCTCGAGAATATTCCAGCGGTTCTGGATGCCGAGCCCCGAACCGATCGGCGCGGCCAGCGGCATCACCGCGACGCAACCGATCTGTTCCAGGCGACGTGCCAGGATCGGGTCGTCGCTGGTGTAAACCATGACCTGAAAATCCTCGGCGACCAGGCGTTCGGCCGCCTGCAGTGTCTGCACGACGTCGGGGAACAGGGTTTTTTCGTCGCCGAGCACTTCGAGCTTGACCAGATTGTGGCCATCGAGCAGTTCGCGCGCCAGGCGGCAGGTACGTATCGCGTCATCGGCGTTGTAGCAACCTGCGGTATTGGGCAGGATGGTGTAGCGTTCCGGCGGCAGGACGTCGAGCAGATTCGGTGCATCCTTGTCCTGACCGATATTGCTGCGGCGAATGGCCACGGTGACGATTTCGGAGCCGGCGGCTTCGGTCGCCAGCCGTGTTTGATCCAGATCCTTGAATTTGCCGGTGCCGGTGAGCAGGCGCGAACCGTAGGAGCGGCCGGCGATGATGAGCGGATCGTCGTGCAAGTTTGAGGCAGTCGAGGGCAGGGCGTTCATCGATTCACTGTTTAATGGTCAATGCTGCTTGAGACGAGCCACGACGGCGCGCTCGGTTATTGCATTGCGTTGGAGTTCAGCCTCCGCCCAACGCGTGCACGACTTCGATTCGGTCGCCATCGTTTACCCGGTGTCGTTCATGCTGGCTCTTCGGCACGATCTCGCGATTGATTTCCACGGCAACCCGGCGCTCGGCATAACCGTTTGCCGCGAGTAGCGCGGCAACGCTGGTCGCTTCGTCGACTTCGCACTCCTCGCCGTTCAGACGAATCCTGATCATGCGCCTAGTTTAACGTGATGCGCCGCATCGGCGCAGCACGATGCGGCGGATGTTCCCAGGCGGGTTGCCATCGACCTGCGCTGACTTGATCAAAGCATCCTTGACTTCCGACCCCGGGGATGCGCTGACTTGATCAGGGCATCTCTAGTGACGATGGCCGTTGCCGTCATTGTTATCGGATTTCTTTTCGTGTTTGGGCGGAACGTGACGACCTTGCTGGCGCGGGGGATGCTGCGCGCGTGCCGGCTGTGGCATCACGCGCGGCGGCGCGGCCCGGCGCTCCATCTGGCGTTGAGGGCGTTGGTACTGCGGACGCACCGGCGGACGGCGTTCGATGCGCTGGACCGATGGAGTGGGCCGCGCGCGTATCTGCGGTTCCAGACGCCGTGATTGCGGGCGCTGTGCGGGTGGCTTGTGCTCAACCGTTTGCTGACGCGGAGGATGGTTTGCGCGATTCTGTGGCTCAACGCGTCGGGGTTGCGGGCGTTGTGCCGGTTTGCGTTGAACTTGCTCCACTCGGGGAGCGGCGTTGCCGCGCGGCAGTGTCGCCCGCTGCCCGTGCTGCTGGTTCTGTTCACGGCGGATCTTTGCCTTGGGCCGTTCAGGCTTGTTTTCCTTTCGCGCATTGTTCCGTGGCGGACGTTGTGCCGGTACGGGTCGATGTTCTTTCGCACGTGAATTTTGCGACGGGCGAGCAAAGCGCGAGGATTCAAGCGCGCGCGGGTTTTCGCGTGTCGGGCGGTTGCGTTCGATCGGTGTTACCGCTGGTACCGGTCTGCGCTTGCCTCGATCGCGTACCGGATTGCCGCGATCATGCGGAGACGCGCGCAAGCGCTTGCGTGCCACGTCGCTGGTCCGCTTTGGCAGGACAGGTGCGGCAGTACGAGGTGGTGTGCCCTGTTTTGTCACCACGCGCAGGTTCGGGCGGTTGACGCCGTGTTTGGCGCCGTGCCGTGCCTTGCCCGTTTGAGAGTCCGCGTTACGCAACTGGCGGATACCAAGCGGACGCCCCGGATTCTTCTGCAATCGCGCGCGGTGCGCCGAGAAGGCCGCGATCGGTACTGGCGGACGTGTTGCCGCGACGATGTGGCGCTTCGACATGGTCGGTAGTGAACGCGCACGTGACTTCCGGGCGCGGACCAGACTTTCGCGGGTTGGCGCCAGGCGAGCGAATCCATGCACGCGAGCATTTGCGAAGGTTGCGTTGTTCACCCGTATCGCCGCCTTCGCGACGGGTCGTGCGTCGACAAATGCCCGTGCAGGGACAGCCGTCAGTGCATTGCGGATGTGACGATTGGTGTAACGGATATTGGCGTAGTCGACATTACCGCGTAAATAGCGGCGATAATCCTTGTCCAGCCGATCGCGACGGTTGTGGCGGCCAAATTCGTTCAGCCGGGTGAAGTAGCCTCGATTGACGCGGTAAGACGGGTAGTACACGTCGCCGACGCCAAGTGGGAACCAGCCGATTGGACCGCTGGATATCGATACGCCGACACCGCCGACGAATGCAACCAGGGCCGGGGCATAGACCGGGCGCGAGGTTCGCGGACCGGGGCACCAGCCCCAACGGCCACGGATGAACGCCCAGCGACCGTAATGGAACGGGGCGAAGCCCCACGGCGCGTCGTCAACCCATGTCCACCCGTAAAGACCGACCCAGACCCAGTGACCGTGGCGATACGGTGCCCAGCCGGCTGCAACCGTGGTTGGATACCAGACAAAGCCATAATCCGGGACGCTCTGCCAATCTCCGTATTGATCCAGGTCCTGGTAGCCGATGATTTCCTCGGATACGAAACGGCGTGATGGGGAGTCGTCCCAGCGGCGGTCGCGCTGGTAGCAAAAGTCGTCGAAATTGTCCGGTGCGGGCAGATCGTTGACCACATAGTCGGTCAGACGCGGATCATGGAAGACCACGGATTGGCCTTCTTCGACCTGGAAGCGGGCTTCATCTTCCCCGTAGACATCGCCCCCACCGTTGCGCACGGTGACGATGGTCGAGTCTCCATCCGGCGCGACATCGATTCGGAATTCACCCACGCGATTGACCACGAATGCCAGCGTCGGCGTATCGATTTCGTAGCTTTGTCCGTCGTACAGGCGACGCACCCGCAGGTTCAACGTACCCTGGGTCAGCTCGATCTGGGCGTTGTGATCGTCGAGATCGAGGAAGTCGAAACTCGTACGCTGATCCATGCGAATCGATGCATCGCCCAGTTCCAGTACCGCGCGTGAATCGCGATCCGTCCAAAGACGGTCGCCGCCGATCAGTGGCCGATTCAGGTCGGCTTCGACCCAGTCGTTCTCGCCGGCGGGGACGAAGCTCACCGCACCGTCAATATACGACAGGCGGGCCACGCGGGCGGGTGGGATGGATTCGTCTGGCACCGACTGTGCCAGCGCTGCAAAGCCGAGGCTGATGCCGGCAAACAGGAACCACACGCGAATGGGTTTTAACATGGCGTACTCCCGGACTGATCAGCAGATCAGGTTGGCTATGTTGAACGAATTCCCTGGAAGTTGCGGCCGGACGGCGCACAGCGGCCCGGGAATCCGAATATCGTGACTTATCTAAACCCAGTCAAGCTGAACAAGGACTTGCCAAGGTTCGGCAAACTGTTAAACGTTGTAAAACTGTCGCATCGAAAGTGCGGTTCAAATGAGGCTGCCCGGGCATTGCCGTGATCACCCTGAGCACGTACAGTAATCAGCTTGTGCGCGGGTGTAGCTCAATGGCAGAGCTGTAGCTTCCCAAGCTACTGACGAGGGTTCGATTCCCTTCACCCGCTCCATGTCGATGGCCTTTCGGTGTTCCCGTGGCTGACTTGCGTGTGTTGACTCGGCGATCCGTACGGATGGCGACATGAGCGATGATCGGATTATCGGTTGGCGTGAGTGGGTCGCGTTGCCAGAGTTGGGTCTTGATGCCATCAAGGCAAAGATCGACACTGGTGCGCGCTCTTCGTCCCTGCACGTCGAATCGTTGCAGGTCGATCAATGCGACGACACGACCTGGCTGCGCTTTGAGATCGAGACGGGATCGGGAGAGCGCCTGGCTTGTCGAGCGCCTGCCATAGATCGGCGTGCGGTAACCGATTCGGGCGGCACTACCACGTTGCGCTGGTTTATTCGCAGCGAAATCCGCCTTGCCGGTTTGTGCTGGCAAGCTGAAATAAATCTGGGCGATCGCCACAAGATGCGTTTTCCGATGTTGCTGGGTCGCACCGCATTGCGTGGACGCTTCCGGGTCGATCCCGACCTCTCTTATCAATACGGTCGGCTGCGCCGGCTCGTCGGTGCGGAATCCTGATGAAATTTGCCATTCTCTCGCGCAACGCCAAGCTGTATTCCACGGCGCGTCTGGTCGAGGCCGCTCGGGCACGCGGACACCAGGTCCGGGTGCTGGATCCCTTGCGTTGTTACATGCGCATCGCGCCGAGCGACTTCACCGTACATTACAAGGGTCGTGCGCTGGCCAATTATGACGCCGTGGTGCCGCGTATCGGAGCCTCGATCACCTTTTACGGCACTGCCGTGCTACGCCAACTCGAAATGATGGGCGTGTTCACGCCGAATCCGTCGGATGCGGTGCTGCGCGCACGCGACAAGTTGCGTTGCCTGCAGCTGCTCGCACGCGAAGGTATCGGCCTGCCGATTACCGTGTTTGGCGACAACCCCGACGATACGGCCGACCTGATGGCGATGCTCGGCGAACCCCCGCATGTGATCAAGTTGAACGAAGGTGCACAGGGCCAGGGGGTGCTGCTGACGGAAAAGCGTTCCGCATCCCAGGGTGTGATCGAGGCATTCCGCGGTTTGTACGTGAATTTTCTCGTGCAGGAATTCATCGGCGAGGCCGACGGGGCGGATATCCGCTGCTTCGTCGTCGGCGGGCGCGTGGTTGCGGCGATGCGGCGTCAGGCGGCCGACGGAGAGTTCCGTTCCAACCTGCATCGTGGCGGCAAGGCGACCAAGGCGCGTCTGAATGCGAAGGAGATCGATACCGCGCTGCGGGCTGCGCGTACCCTGGGTTTGAATCTCGCCGGCGTGGACCTGCTGCGGTCCAAACGCGGGCCACTAGTACTCGAGGTCAATGCGTCTCCCGGGCTCGAAGGCATCGAGGCGGCAACCGGCGTCGATATCGCCGGCGAGATTATCGATTACCTGGTACGGCGGGTACGACGACGTCGTGCCCGCTAATGCCCGGGTAACGTTTTGCATGTACGAATTGTTTCGTTGACAAGACCTGCGTGGATGACATACGATGTGTTACGTACTATCCATCTCGTATGTTTTTTACGGAGGGATTCCCATGAATCGTCAATTAACGTTTTTTGCCGCTGCGGTACTGTGCTGTTTGTCGGTACAGGCGATTGCGCGCGATGAAGTGAACAAGGAACCGCTGGTATCCAGAACGCTCGATACCTTCAACCAAAACGTTGACCGGATCTATAAACAGATGCAACCCGGCGGCGTATACGAGCACATCTCGCCCAGCGAGAAAACCCGCGTCGACCACGACATCGGGACAATGCGCAGGCTTTTGCAGGCGCATGCTTCGCAAAATGACATGCCCGCCGGTGACAAGGTCGCTTTGGCGAATGCGCAGGAAGAAGTGAACGGCATTCTCAGCCATAACGACAATAACCGGCTGATTTGCGAGCGCAGCGCCCGGACCGGATCACATATCCAGACGACGCGGTGTCGGACTTACGCCGAGATCGTGGCGCGACGCGAACGTGACCGCAAGTCGGTCCGCGACCGACTGTTTCACCGTCGGGTCGACAACCTGGGCATACACACGAAGCCGTGAGGAATAGGCAGTTGCTTGCCGTTTGCGGATCGACGAGAGTTGTTTTTGTTCAGGGCGCGCGCGCATTCAAATGACTCCGCGGGATATGGTCGATTCCGCCAAAACCGACACAAGCAGAACTGAACATTTTGCGCCTCAGACTAGCGGTGGGAGGGGATTGACGGTGCCGATTCTGCAGCGATTGTTTCCGTGCGCCGTTTGCGGCAATGTATTACCTGACGTGGCGGATACGCCAGCATAGCGCCAGGAAAATCTCAGGCGGCGCCTCGGTGTCTACGAAATATTTCGTTGACACGCGTGACGCAGGTAAAATACGATACATGACGTACTATCCATCTCGTATCATATGACAAAGGGGACTCCCATGACTCGTCGAATTGTATTTGTTGCCGCTGCCGTGCTTTGTTGTCTGTCCGTGCAAGCCGTTGCGCGCGACAAGGTGAACAAGGAACCGCTCATTGCCCGGACGCTCGATACGTTCAATCAGAATGTCGATCGGATTCACCAGCAAATGCAACCGGGTGGTGTTTACGAACATGTCTCGCCAACCGAGAAATCCCGTGTGGACCATGACATCGAGCTAATGCGCAAACTGTTGCAGGCGCACGCATCGGAAAACGACATGCCCGCCGACGACAAGGTCGCCCTGGCGAATGCTCAGGAGGAAGTCAATGGCATCTTGAGCCATAACGACAACAATCGTCTGATTTGCGAACGCTCGGCGGCGACTGGATCGCATATCCGGACTACGCGGTGCCGCACCTACGGCGAAATCATGGCTCGGCGGGAACAGGATCAGAAATCTCTGCGCGACCGGACTGCCATTACGCGGATGAAGTCTCCGGGAGGGGGCCTCTAAATCAGTCTTTGATCAAACAGAACGCTTGCTGTCAGCCAACCGGCGCGGCAAGCTATCCCGCAAGGCTCGCGTACGGGTGCGTTCAACATGAATCCACAGGTCAAGACCGGTATACCCAAACCGACCGGGGCAGAACTCAACATCTTGCGCGTGCTGTGGGAACACGGCGCCTGCACCGTGCGTGAGGTGCATCAGGAATTGTATGGCGGCGATGGAGCAGGCTATACCGCCGCACTGAAACTTCTGCAGATCATGCATGCCAAGGGACTGGTCGAACGCGACGACTCACAACGCGCGCATGTTTACCGTGCCGCGGTCAACAAGCAGCGTACGCAAAGCAGGTATCTGGCGGATATTGTTCAACGCCTGTTCAACGGTTCGACTCCGCAGCTCGTGCTGCAAGCGCTGGGGAGCCGGCCACAAGCGTCCCCGGAGGAATTGAAGGAAATCCGGGCGTTGCTGAAAAAAATCGAAGCGCGGGAAGGCTGACATGGTTCTTTCGCCGCGATTGTTCTCGGGAATCGATCTGCTCGGTGTGGCGCTGTTGCATTTCCTGTGGCAAGGCGCCGCCATTGGTGTCGTCTATTACGTGTTTCGTCACCTGTGTCAGAGCGCGAAGGCTCGTTATCGGCTCGCACTGTCGACGCTGCTTGCCTTGGCGATCTGTCCAGTTGTCACGCTGGCCTATCTGCAATCCCAACTTGCCACTGTTGGCGTTCACGCGACTCGTGCGCCGATGTCCCTTGGCACCTTCAATGTTGTAGCAGATCAAGCGCAGTGGAGTAGGCACGAGTTGCTGCCATGGCTGGTGGCGGTGTGGATTTGTGGCGTAACGTTGCTTGCGATCCGTTCGTTACGTCAATGGCTGCGTTTGTTGCTGATCGTCGATCATGCGGCCCCGTTGCCTGCGCACTGGTCATTGCACCTGGTCAGGCTTGGCCAGCGTTTTGATTTGCGCCGGCCGATTCGATTGCTGAGCGCGGTTTCGATTTCAACGCCGATGCTGATCGGCTGGTTCAGGCCGGTGATCCTTTTGCCCGCCAGCATGCTCAGCGGGTTTTCGCCCGAGCAACTGGAACTCATCATCGCCCATGAATTGGCGCACGTGCGGCGTTGGGACTATCTGGTCAACCTGATGCAGGTCGTGATTGAAACCGTGCTTTTCTATCATCCCGTCATACACTGGATTTCGCGCGATGCTCGAAATTCACGTGAAGAGTGCTGTGACGATCTGGTATTAAGCGTTGCGCATGGCGATCCCCTGATCTACGCCAGAACGCTTGCCGATCTGGAAGAAATACGCCACGGCCTGGTACCAGCTTTACCCGCACTGGGATTTGGCGGGGGCGTATTGTTGAGTCGCGTACGCCGGATTGTTGGCGTTGGCGAGACGTCCGAACCCATGCCGCGAAGTTATGAACTGCCGTTGCTGCTGTTGCTGGCCGCCATGCTGTGTATCGCGTGGCGTCCAAGGCCGGTCGATATCGATCTCGCGGGCGTGTTGTCCAGTGCATCCACGCATGCCATGGCTCTGGTCAGCGGCAATCCGGGCCTGACGCTCGACAAACCAGCGCTCGCAACCGAGCGATTCGACCTTCCGCTGGATGCGGCGTTGTCCATGCCGCCTGGTTCAGTCGCAAGCTCGACGGCAAGAGTTGACCCGATGGTCGACACCGAAGCGGCCGAAAAGTCGCGTATCGGCATCAACCGTCCCGGTGTGCAGCTCGCCGCGGCGGTCCTGCCACAACCTGCCGATGTGATTTCATCGACGGGCCTGCAGGTGCCTGCAGTATTGGCCAAGCCGTCCGAAACAGTGCCACCCCCGGCGCTACGCCCTTTGCACGTTGTTGCGCCGGTTTATCCACCGCAGGCGATGGCCGATGGCGTACAGGGTAGCGTCGAACTTGAATTTCGCGTCGAAGGGAGCGGGCGTGTGGGCGCCATTCGGGTATTGACATCACAGCCGGCAGGCATATTCGATAATGCCGCGAAACTCGCCCTGGAGCATTGGCGTTTCCCACAAACGGGCAATCCTGCTTCGACCGAACCGTATACGCAGAAATTCACTTTCAATCTGAATTCCCGCAATGGTGTCGGATCACCCAAGAATTGTCGGCATGTCACCGGAACCTTGTTGTGTCGTCAGCCCGGCGATTGATCTGGCGATCGCCTTTAAAAATCAAAGTGTTGCCTACGTTAAGTCTGGCTCACTGTTGCTTAACGCGAATTTAATCGGCCCGGCCCTACGATCCCGCTTGCTGTAAGTTCTGTCGACACTCCTAAGTCAGGTCAGGTGACAGGCAGATTACGGTAATCGGGGCAGTAGCTTTGGGCCCAAGGCAGGTGTGTTCCCCCAACGGCACCTCCTTGGGCTTTTTTATGGATACGGTCCTGATACATTGTCCAGACGTCTTGCCGCGAACTTGTCGCTGCAAAAACGATCAAGGAAAGATTGTCGCTGGCAGCCGCGCGCTACCAGTCGCATTAACCCTCAATGCGAGTATGCTTGCGCTATGCGAATTCTGGTAATCGAAGACAACAGCGATATCGCCGCCAACATCGGGGATTACCTCGAAGAAAAGGGCCACGTCGTGGACTTTGCCGGCGATGGCGTAACCGGCCTGCATCTGGCGGTGGTGCACGATTTCGATGTCATCGTGCTGGATCTCACCCTACCCGGAATGGATGGTCTGGAGTTGTGCAAGAAACTGCGCCAGGAAGCACGCCGGCAGACGCCGGTGCTGATGCTGACCGCGCGTGATGCGCTGGAGCAGAAACTGACGGGTTTCGATTCCGGTGCCGACGATTACATGGTCAAGCCATTTGCGCTGCAGGAACTGGAAGCGCGTGTGACGGTACTGGGAAGGCGCGGCAAGGGTGTGCAAAGCCGCCTGTTGCAGCTGGCTGATCTGACCTACAACCTGGATACGCTGGTTGTGACACGCGCTGGCAAGTCGATCCAGCTCAATCCGATCGGCCTGAAGCTGCTACAGCATTTGATGGAATCCAGTCCTTCCGTGGTCACACGCCAGGATCTGGAAACACGCGTTTGGGGTGAGGAATTGCCGGACAGCGATTCCTTGCGTGTGCACATACATGGCCTGCGCGCGGCCATCGACAAACCATTCGACAAGCCGCTGATTCACACCCGTCACGGCATCGGCTACCGCATGGTCGATCCTGATGCAGCACCGGCATAGGCTGCGCAGCCGAATCATCATTTCCTTCGCGGTATTCGGATTTGCGCTAACGGCGCTGTTTGCCGTGGCGACGGTTTACATGCGTGCGCGGTTGGAAGGCCAACTGATCAACAACTCCTTGCAGCGCGAGTTGAAAAATTTCGTCGACTTCAAACGCAAGCATCCCGAGCCGGATGCGTTGTGGCAAATTCGCACGTATTTCGCGGATATCTACGGCAAAAGCAAATTCGCCAACGTGCCGTTTGCCTGGCAGAAATATAAAAAGTCGGGTGTGTATGATATCGAGCAGACAGACGATAGCGGCAAACGTAATCCCTATAAACTGGCGGTCTACAGGGACGACAGCTACTGGGCGTTCCTGCGAATGGACCAGAGCGCGCAAAAGCTGGGTGAGCGCCAGTTGCTCATCGCGCTCAGCGGCGGCGTGCTGTTATTCGCCATCCTTTCACTACTGATTGGCCGATGGTTGTCCAGACGCGTCATGAGCCCGGTCGCCAATCTGGCCGCACGCGTGCAGAGCATGAGCAAAACCGGCAAGGTCAAGCCGTTGGCGCCGCATTTCGCCAATGACGAAGTCGGGCAACTGGCAGCGGCGCTGGACAACTATTCGGACCGCTTGACCGCGCTGGTCGAACGCGATCGTGAATTCAATGCCGATATCAGCCATGAGTTGCGCACTCCGCTGGCGGTCATCTCGACCACCACGGAGCTGTTGATGGGCGCGGGCGACCTGCCGGAAAAAGTTCGCGAACGGCTCAAGCGCATCGAGCGCGCCTCGCGCCAATCGAACGAGCTGACCAACGCCCTTTTGTTGCTGTCACGCAGCGAACGCTCGGCGCCGATCGACGGCGAAACGACCGACGTGACCAACGTCGTCGAGCAGGTCATCGACGTATATCGCTCGCATCTTGGCAGCAAGCCGGTCAACGTAAAACTCGAAGTGCAACAACCGCTGGAAGTGGTCGCACCGTCGTCCGTCGTCACCGTCGCACTCGGCAACCTGATCGGCAATGCGTTCAAGTACACCCCGAAGGGCGAGGTGATCATCACCGTCGGTGCCGGGCGCGGCAAGGTAACGGTCGAGGATTCCGGTCCGGGCATCAAGGCCGAAGATGCCGAGAAACTGTTCGAGCGCGGCGTGCGCGGCAAAGGCGTCTCCGTCAGCGGCGCCGGACTGGGACTGGCCATCGTGCGTCGCCTGTGCGAGTTGTACGACTGGCGCGTCAGTCTGGCGCCACGACCACAGGGCGGTACCACGGCGACGCTGGATTTCAGGCTAAGAGCGTGAGCGGCCAAGGCGCAAGCAGTCAGCGGTAAAGCCAGGGAATCTCCAGGCTGCTGCGAAACGCGGCAGGATATGCCGAAGACTTACGCCCTTTCCACGTACTGCTCACCGCTATACCGCTTCCAGCCACCCACACTTGTCCGGCGTCGTCCCGTCGAACAGGCCAAAAAACAGTTTCTGCATTTGCGCGGTGATCGGGCCGGGCTTGCCGGTACCAACCGGTTTGCCGTCGACCGCGCGGATCGGCGTAATTTCGGCCGCCGTGCCGCACATGAACAGTTCGTCACACAGGTACAGGTATTCGCGCGGCAAGTCGTGTTCGATGACTTCGATGCCGGCGTCGCGTGCCAGGCTGATCAGCGTATGCCGGGTGATGCCGTTGAGCAGGGCGGCGCTGACCGGCGGCGTGTGCAACACGCCATCGAACACCAGGAACAGGTTTTCGCCGGCGCCTTCGCTGAGCAGGCCGGTCGAGGCCAGCGCGATGCCTTCGCCAAAACCCAGGCGCCGCGCTTCGCGTGCGATGAGTTGCCCCGAAAGATAATTGCCGCCGGCCTTGGCGCCGGTCGGAATCGTGTTCGGCGCCATACGCTGCCAGCTCGAGACGCAGGCGTCGATGCCCGTTTCCAGTGCATCGGGGCCGAGATAGGGCCCCATGTTCCAGGCGGCGACCGCGACATCGATCGGCGTATCCGCGGACAAGCCGAAACCGCCCAACCCGCGCCAGGCGACATGCCGCAGATAGGCGCGTTCGAGCTGATTCGCACGGATCACTTCACGCGAGGCTTCGGCCAGGGTTGCCATGTCGAATGGAATCGTCATGTCGTAGATCCTTGCCGAGTGGTAGAACCGTCGAAGATGATCGCTGAGCCGGAAAATCACCTGACCCGACGGCGTGGCGTAGCTGCGGATGCCCTCGAAGATCGACGACCCGTAATGCAGTGCGTGCGACATGACGTGCGTCGTCGCCTCCGCCCAGGGTTTGACGGTCCCGTTCTGCCAGATGAATTGCGGGTATTGTTGAGCCATCTCGATCTCCAATCAGCCAGCCGCGAAGCGTAGCGGCATGCCGCGCCATTGGAAAGGTCCACGTCAGCTTTTCACGCGTCCGCCATCCAGTTCGATCACCTTTCCGCCGAGTGCTGCGACATCTTCCGGGTCGTGCGTGATGACGACCATCGGCACATTGAAACGTGCACGACGCGTCAGCAGTTCCGTACGCAGCCGTGCGCGCAACGGCACGTCCAGCGCAGCGAACGGCTCGTCCAGCAACAGCAACCTCGGTCGCGCCGCCAGCGCGCGGGCCAGCGCCACGCGCTGGCGTTGGCCGCCGGACAGATGGTTCGGGTAGGCATTGGCCAGATCGTCCAGTTCGAACTCGGCCAGCAGGTCGTCCAGTGCCGCGGCGTGTTCGGGCCGGTTGCGAAACGGCGGGGCGAAACCGACATTTTGCGCCACGCTCAGGTGTGGGAACAGCGCGTATTCCTGAAACACGAAGCCGACGCCGCGCGCGCGTGCCGGTATATTGATGCGTTGTGCCGTACTGAACCAGGTCGTGTCGGCGAATCGGATCTCGGCGCGCTGCGGTTGCAGCAGGCCGGCGATGGTCTGCAGGGTCAGCGTCTTGCCCGCGCCGGAGGGTCCGAACAGGATCGTGACTTCCGCATCGCTGGTGAAATTTGCGCACAGCCGGAATTCGCGCCGATGCGCGTGCACCCGTAGATTGATGTCGACTTCGAGTCGCATCAGGCAGCCCAGCGCGGACGTTGCAACAGTTGCGCGGCCGCAATCAGCACGATCACGGCGGCGATCAATGACACCATTACCAGCAGGTTGGCGGTTCGGTCGTCGCCGGCCATGACCGCATCGTAGATCGCCACCGACAATGTCTGCGTGCGGCCGGGCAGGCTACCGGCGATCATCAAGGTGGCGCCGAACTCGCCCATCGCGCGCGCGAAGGCGAGCAGGATGCCGGCCAGCAGTCCACGCCATGCCAACGGAAACGTCACCCGGCCAAACACCGCCCATTCGCCGCAACCGAGTGTGCGTGCCGCGTTTTCGAGCTGCGGGTCGACCTCGGCGAAGGCCGCGCGCGAGGCACGCAAGGTCAGCGGAAATGAGGCGATGGCTGCGGCGATCGCCGCGCCCTGCCAGGTGAATACAAGGTTGATGCCGAAATGCTGCAACCACGACCCGATGGCGCCGTTGCGGCCGAGTACGATCAGCAGGTAATAACCCAGGATCGTGGGCGGCAGCACCAGCGGCAAGGTCAGCAGCGATTCGATGGCATCGCGCGCCATGCCACGGCGCCGGCCGAGCAGCCGTGCGCAAGCCACGCCAAAGCCGGCGGCAAGCAAGGTTGCGACGCTGGCCACTTTCAGTGTCAGCAGCAGGGGCGTGGTTACGGCCGAATACATCGATCAGTCCGGGCTGCCGAAACCGTAGCGATGCAGGATCGTGGTTGCGGTCGGCGTGCCCAGGAAGTGCTCGAATTCCCGGGCCAGCGGTTTATGGCGCGAAGTGGCGACCACGGCGATCGGATAGCGAACCGGTGGATCGACGGGAATCGTCAGCGCCACCTGTACCTTGCCGTGCAGCAGCGCGGCGTCGGTGGCGTAGACGAAGCCGGTCTCGGTTTCGCCGCGAGCGACGTAGTCCAGGGCCTGACGCACGTTGTGTGCAAAAACCAGTTTGGGCTGCACCGCTTGCCACAGGCCTGCGGCCTTGAGCGCGTCGCGGGCATAGCGCCCGGCCGGCACCGAGTCAGGGTTGCCGATGGCGATACGACGGACGGTGTTGTCGGTGAGGGCATGCAACGATGGCGGTTTCCTGGAACCGGTGGCCACGATCAGGACCAACCCATTGGTGGCGAAGTTGCGGCGGGTATCCGGATCGATCAGGTGCGCCGCCGCGGCCTTGTCCATGGCAGTTTCATCCGCGCTGGCGTAGATGTCGGCCGGGGCACCGTGTTCGATCTGGGTCAGCAACACATCGGATGCGGCCAGATTCAGCACGATGTGGTCTCGCGGATGCGCCGTCTGGAAAGCCTTGGCGACATCCTTGAAAGCGTTGGAAAGGCTGATGGCTGCCGAAACGGTCAGATCCCCGGCGCGGGCCTGTGTGGCGATGGCGAACAACGGCAACGCGGCCAGCATGGCGATTCGATGGCGTAAATGATGGCGCCTGCGCAGGTTCGATTTCATTCCGGGAGTTCTGCCGGCGGGAAGCTGCGATGGTGCAGGCTTGTCTCGATCACTTCAAGCGTTCGCAAACCGCGAGCGTGGCGCGGGCACGATTGAGCGTATAGAAATGCAGGCCCGGCGCACCACCTGCAATCAGCTTGCGGCACATGTCGGCGACAACGTCGGCACCAAATTCGCGAATGGAGGCAATATCGTCGCGATAGGCTTCCAGGCGCTTGCCGATCCAGCGAGGAATCTCCGCGCCGCACATGTCCGAAAAGCGCCGCAGTTGTGCGTATTGCGAGATCGGCATGATTCCGGGCACGATCGGCACGTCCACGCCGGCGGCTTGCGCCTCGTCGACGAAGCGAAAATAGGCGTCGGCGTTGAAGAAGTACTGCGTGATCGCGCCATCCGCGCCGGCCTTGACCTTGGCCACGAAGTTTCTCAGGTCGGCATGTGCGTCGCCGGCTTGCGGATGCATTTCCGGATAACAGGCGACTTCGATGCGGAAATGATCCCCGTACCCGCTGCGGATGAACGCGACCAGTTCGCTGGCGTAGCGGAAGTCACCATAGCCGGCCATGCCGGACGGCAGGTCGCCACGCAGGGCGACCAAACGCCGGCAACCCATCTCACGGTATTCGGACAGCAATCGCGCAACTTCCGCGCGTGTACCGCCCATGCAGGATACATGCGGTACGCCTTCGAGCGCGTGTGACTCGCGCAACCGACGCACCGTCTCGGGCGTGTAGCTCAGCGTCGAGCCGCCGGCTCCGAACGTCACGCTGGCGTATTCCGGATTCAGCCTCTTCAGCTTGGGCACGGCCGCTTCCAGTCCACGCTGTTGCTCGCCGGTTTTCGGGGGGAAGAATTCCAGGGAGACGGGAATTGCGTCAGCGGTGAGCGGTGAGTGGTGAGCGGTCATTTCTTTGGCCTCAAACGATTGGCGCTGATCAGTGCGTTGATTCGGGCATTCAACAATTGCAAATCCGCTTGCGGGTCTTGAGGATCATCGAGAAATTCGAGGTCGCGGGCGATCCACAATTGTGTGTCCGGTTCGGCTGGCGATCCACGGGCGACAGTCAGGAGTCGTATTAGCTCGTTCCTGCGGCCGCGCACCGAATTTGACTGACAAGCCGGAAACGTTCGGACTCGGGAAACGTCGCTGTAGTCCGATACACATCATTGAC
Source organism: uncultured Pseudomonadota bacterium (assembly GCA_963779795.1). Classification (GTDB taxonomy): domain Bacteria; phylum Pseudomonadota; class Gammaproteobacteria; order Xanthomonadales; family Rhodanobacteraceae; genus Rudaea. The sequence goes on from CAVZZK010000004.1 coordinate 301,837, forward strand.
GAGGCGCATCGCGTCTTTCCACAAATCCAGATCATGGTGGCGAGGGTTTTGTCCTGGATTTTCCGCTCACCGCTCACGTCTTGGCCGCTCGCCTAGTAACGATAGTGTTCCGGCTTGAACGGCCCCTCGACCGGGATGCCAAGATAGTCGGCTTGATCCTGGGTGAGTGCGGTCAGCTTGACTCCGATTTTGTCGAGATGCAGGCGTGCGACTTCCTCGTCCAGCTTCTTCGGCAGGCGGTACACGGTTTTCTCGTACTCGTTGCGGTGCTGCCACAGGTCGATCTGCGCCAGCGTCTGGTTGGAGAAGCTGTTGGACATGACGAATGCCGGGTGACCGTGCGCGCAGCCGAGGTTGACCAGGCGGCCTTCGGCGAGCACGTAGATGTGATGACCGTCGGGGAATTCGTAGCGATCGACCTGCGGCTTGATGGTTTCCTTCTTCACGTCCCCGGCGCCATTGAGGCGGTCCATCTGGATTTCGTTGTCGAAGTGACCGATGTTGCACACCAGCGCGTTGTTCTTCATCGCCTGCATGTGCTCGAAGGTGATGATGTCCTTGTTGCCGGTCGTGGTCACGAAGATGTCCGCCTCGCCGAGCACGTCCTCGACGGTCTTGACCTCGAAACCTTCCATCGCCGCCTGCAGGGCGCAGATCGGGTCGATTTCGGTGATGATCACGCGTGCGCCGAAGCCGCGAAGCGAATGCGCGCAACCCTTGCCGACGTCGCCGTAGCCACAAACACAAGCAACCTTGCCGGCGATCATCAAATCGGTAGCGCGCTTGATGCCATCGGCCAGCGACTCACGGCAGCCATACAGGTTGTCGAACTTGGACTTGGTAACCGAGTCGTTGACGTTGACGGCCGGTACCAGCAGCTTGCCGGCTTCCATCATCTGGTACAGACGATGCACGCCGGTAGTGGTTTCCTCGGACACGCCCTTCCAGTCCCTGGCGACAGTCGCCCAGAAGCCGGGGCGCTCGATACGCGTCTTCTTCAAAAGATCCTTGATGACCTGTTCTTCGTGATTGGCGCCGGGCTGGTCGACCCAGTTGTCGCCTTCTTCCATCTGCACACCCTTGTGGATCAGCAGCGTGGCGTCGCCGCCGTCGTCGACAATCAACTCGGGTCCTTGCATGCCCGGATGTGTCAGCATGTTCAGCGTGCACTCCCAGTATTCTTCCAGCGACTCGCCCTTCCAGGCGAAAACCGCAACGCCGCTGGCGGCGATGGCCGCGGCGGCATCGTCCTGGGTCGAAAAGATGTTGCACGAGGCCCAGCGGACCGAAGCACCGAGTGCGGTCAGTGTCTCGATCAGTACGGCGGTTTCCTTGGTCATGTGCAGCGAACCGGATAGTCGCACACCGTCCAGCGGTTTCTGCGGGGCGTAGCGTGCGCGGATCGCCATCAAACCGGGCATTTCCTCCTCGGCCATGCGGATGCGTTTACGGCCCAGATCGGCCAGTTTGATATCGTGGACCTTGTAGTCCTGCTGTGGCGAATCTTTCACGACTGCGTTCATGGTTAAACTCCAATTTTGAAAAGTGCAGTCATGGATGACCGCTTTCTGCGATCGCGTTTGCCTGGAGCAAACGCATCACACGAACGGACGCCGTTACGGATTGAGCATGCGTATCGTCGAGCCTGATCCCGGCATCGGAATGCTTCCGGCCGGGCCTGCAGCGCCCCTCGACGATCGGCAAGGAGTCATTATATCGCGGAATCCGGATGGAAGGATGAATGCCGGTCCGGATTGGTGGTGATCGTCGCTACAGGGTCGACATCGCTTTGCACCGGAGTTACGTTTGCAGCGAAAGGTGCCGCGAGGATGCCGTGATGCGCATGGCTGCAGGGTTGCGTTGGATGTTTGGCTTGGGGGTGGCTCTTGCACCGCCGGTGCATGCGACCGTGTGCAGGGTCACTACTGCCGGCATGTCCGGCAACACGGGCGCGGACTGGAACTCGCCGCTGGACTTGCCGTCCGCGCTGGGTTCGGCGAGCTGCAGCGAAATCTGGGTGAAGGCCGGGATTTACAAACCCGCGGGTGCCGGGTCACGCGATACCAGCTTCGTGATCAACCCGGGCGTGGCCGTGTACGGCGGCTTTGCCGGCAACGAGGCCAGCCGCGACAGCCGCGATCCGGAGCGCAATCTCACGGTGTTGTCGGGCGATATCGACAACAACGACAGTGTCGACGGCAACGGCATCGACACAAGTACGGCTCATATCAACGGCAACAACAGCTACCACGTCGTCGTCATCGACGGCGTCAACAGCGGACCGGTGGATATTTCGACGGTACTGGATGGCTTTACCATCACCGGTGGCCAGGCCAATGGCAGTGGCGGTGATCCCGTGTTGAATATCGATCGTGGTTGGGGCGGCGGCCTGTACTGCTACGGTGCCGGAAGTGGCGACGCGTGCAGTCCCCGGCTCGGCAACCTCGTGTTCCAGGGCAATCTCGCCAACAATGGTGGTGCGTTGTACGTCGACGGCCGCAACGGCGGCGATAGCAGTCCGGAAATGACTGTCGTCACGTTCAGTGGCAACGCCGCGCAGGTTTCCGGCGGCGCCATCTACTTCGACGGCAGCGGCAGCAGCGGCCACTGCAATCCGTATCTGATCGATGTCGAATTCGACGACAATAGCGCGCTAGTCGGCGGCGCCCTGCGGATCGACGGCAGCAGCGGCGGACGTTGCAGTCCGATATTCAACCGCGCCGCTTTCATCCGCAACCTGGTGTCGGCCAACGGCGGCGCCGTCTACAGCGGCGCTTCCAATGGCAGCACCGGGCCGCTGTTCGCCAACGCCACGTTCAACGACAATTCGGCCTCGTCCTCCGGGGGTGCAATCTACGATTCGGCAACATCGTCGGGCGATGCCAGCATGACGCTGGCCAATGTCACGCTGAGCGGCAACCAGGCCGGCAGCTACGGCGGCGCCATCTACAGCGCGGCGGACAACAATGCGACGCTGATCACGCTGGGCAACACGATCCTGTGGGGCGATACCGTCGGACCCGGCGGGCAGGGACCCGAGCTGTACAATCCTTCGGCGTCGGTGCAGATCGATGACAGCATCGTGCAGGGCGGTTGCCCCGGCGGCGGGTTCGGCGCAACCTGCAATTCGAACATCATCGACAGCGATCCGCTGCTGGCGGCGCCGGCGGCCAACGGCGGGCGAACGCAGTCGATGATGCCGGCCTCGGGTAGCCCGGCCATCGACAGCGGCAACGACGCGACTTGCCGCAGCGATGACCAGCGCGGTCTGGCGCGTCCACTGGGTGCGCATTGCGACATGGGTGCGGTCGAGTCAGACGAGATCTTCCGGAACGGTTTCGAGGCGTTGCCGTGATCGCTGTAGAACGGCGATCCAGTCGCTGTGACGATTCGACGGGTTTGAACGTGCAACGACGTTCGTTTCAATAGCCCTTGTATGCCGCGAGGCAACCGCCCCCATCCGCCCCACCACATGCGCGTTCATGTTCGCCCGCACCAGTCGCGCCGCTAAACAGCGCAAGTGGTGTGGCACCTTCCCCCGCGAGCGGGGGAAGGGAAGCTTGGCAATCGAAAGTTGGAATCCTTCTCCCGCTTGCGCGGGAAGGTGGCGGCGGCCGGAAGGGGGCACTCGCGGCGTTAAGCAAATGCCATTGAAGGCCGGAAGAAAATGGGTCGCGATCGCAGCAGCTGGTTTGCAGTTTCCTTACACTAGGCACATGAACGATACGATGCAGGAATTGCGGCAGGTCGAGTTTCTGCCGCACGACGAACCCTTGCGCGAGGATGTACGGCGCCTGGGAGCCATGGTCGGCGATCTGCTCATCGAGCAGGAAGGCCAGGATTTGTTCGAGCGCGTCGAAGCGCTGCGCCGCGCGGCGATCCAGCGGCGCGAATCCGCGCAGCGGTTGGGGACATTGGCGAATCAGCTCGTTGGGCTCGACCCGGAGCTGGCGCACACGCTGACGCGGGCGTTTTCGACATATTTCCAGGTGGTCAACCTGGCCGAACGCGTGCATCGCATCCGCCGCCACCGCGATTACCAGATCGCACAGGCAGGCCCGCAGCCCGACGGGCTGGAAGATGTATTCACGCGCTTGCACGAATCGGGTATCGATGCCGCCGCGCTTGCGCAGTGGCTGGAGCGGCTCGATGTCGAACCGGTGTTCACCGCGCATCCGACCGAAGCGGTGCGTCGCTCGCTGCTGGAGAAGGAACAGGAGATGACGCGCAGCCTGGTCGCGGATTTCGACCAGTCCCGCCCTGCGACGGAACGCGCCGGCGACATGGGCCGTTTGCGCACGGCGTTGACCGCCGGCTGGCAGACCAGCGAAGCCAGTGCGGTGCGTCCCAGCGTGCAGGATGAATTCGAGCATGTCGGGTTTTACCTGACCGGACCGATCTATCGCGTGGTGCCGATTTTTTACGAAAGCCTCAACGCTGCCTGGGAAAAGGTCTTCGGTGCGCAACCGCGGCCGCCGCGCGTATTGCGCTTCGCCTCGTGGGTCGGTGGTGACATGGACGGCAACCCGAACGTCGGCGCCGACACGATTCGAACGACGCTGGCCGCGCAGCGCGGCCAGATTTTGCAATGCTATACGTTTGAACTGGCGCGCCTGGCGCGGCTGTTGAGTCAAACGGATTCACGCGTCGAGGTGGCGCCGGCCTTGCGTGAGCGCGTGCAGGAATACCTGAGCTTGATGCCGGCCGCGGCGGCGACGATCCGGCCGCGCCATCGCGACATGCCGTATCGCTGCCTGTTGACCCTGATGCGCGCGCGCGTGCGCGCCACACAGGCGGACGAAAATGCGGCCTACAACGAAGCCGACGAACTGTTGTCGGATCTGCGTCTGGTCGCTGACAGTCTGGCGGCGCACAAGGGCGAGCATGGCGGTGCCTTTGGCGTGCATCGGTTGGTTTGGCGCGTGCGTACGTTCGGTTTTCATCTGGCGCGACTGGATGTGCGTCAGGACGCGCGCGTACACGACGATGCGCTGGTCGTCTTGCTCGATGAATCCGCCTGGGCCGATTTGCCGGCCGCGCAGCGCGCCGAGCGCTTGCGGCCTTACGCGTCCGGTGAAAGGTCATTGCCGTCGAGCAGCCATGAAGCCGTCCAGCGCTTGCGCGAGGTGTTCGTCGCGTTGGCCGAGGCGCGCATGCTGTACGGCGCCGGGGCGACCGGGCCGTACATCATCAGCATGGCGCGTTCGGCTGCCGATGTGCTGGCGGTGCTGGCGCTGTCGCGATTTGGCGGGCTGCTCGACGATAACGAATGCGTGCCACTGGACGTGGCACCGTTGTTCGAAACCCTCGAAGATCTTCAGCACGCTGCCGCGACGTTGCGTTCGCTGTTGTCCGATGCGGCCTATCGCGAACATCTGGCCGCGCGCGACAACCGCCAACTGGTCATGCTCGGCTATTCGGACAGCAGCAAGGACGGTGGCATCGTCGCGTCGCGCTGGGTTTTGCAGCAGGCGCAGGCGCAATTGCTCGACGTGGCGAACGAGGCCGGTATCGAACTGACCTTCTTCCACGGCCGCGGCGGCAGCACCAGCCGCGGTGGCGGATCGCTGGTGCGCGCGCTGATGACGGCGCCGCGCGGTGCGGTGTCGGGACGATTGCGACAGACCGAGCAGGGCGAGGTGATTCATCGCAAATACGGCATCCGGGCGCTGGCCCTGCGCAGCCTGGAGCAGATGGTTGGCGCGACCTTGCGCGCCAGCGTGCGTCCGCAGCAATGCGATACGCGCGAAGGACATTGGCAGGAAATCATGCGCGTGCTGGCCGAGGACAGCCGTGAGGCTTATCGCGCCCTGACCGGTTGTGAAAATTTCGTCGCTTATTTCCGCGATGCCACGCCGATCGACGTGATCGAGCGCATGGCGCTGGGTTCGCGTCCCTCGCGGCGTCGCGAGATGCGCGGCGTGGAGGATTTGCGCGCGATTCCCTGGGTTTTCGCCTGGACGCAATGCCGTAGCATCCTGACCGGCTGGTATGGGCTGGGCAGCGCGATCGAGCGCGGTATCGAGCGCTTCGGTGAACCGGCGCTGGCCGAGATGGCGCGCGAGTGGCCGTTTTTCCAGTCCCTGCTCGACGACGTGGAAATGGTGCTCGCCAAGACCGACATGGACATTGCCGAACGTTTCTCACTTCTGGCCGGCGACCTGCATCAGCCATTCTTCGAGCGCGTGCGTCGCGAGCTCGATCTGAGCGTGACCGGCGTCCTGCGCCTGAAGGGCAACAATCACCTGCTCGCCGACGACCATCGTCTGGCACTGTCCGTTCGCTTGCGCAATCCCTATCTGGACCCGATGAGCCTGATCCAGGTTGATCTGCTCAAGCGCTGGCGCGAGGGCGGGCGTGAAGACGAATCCCTGTTGCGGGCGCTGGTCGCCACGGTCAACGGTGTGGCGCGGGGACTGCAGAATACCGGTTGATTCATTCCTCGGCGCGCAACAGCGAACCAAAGGTCAGGTACAGTGCATTGTGTCCGCCCTCGGCGTAGCCGTAACCGAGAAAAATCGGCCCGAGGAAAGTATTGACGCCCAGAAACAGGCTGCCGGCGAAGATCGGGTCGCGGCCGATTTCGCGACGCCGGTCCCAGATGCCGCCGGCTTCGAGACTGCCGCCCAGATAAACCGGCACGCTGAACAGGTTTTGCACGTTGGTCAGGCGGCGGTAGTACACGCTGCGCAGCAGGGCGGTCTGTTTGGCGAACAGCTGGTTTTCGGTGTAACCGGACAGGTTGGTCAAGCCGCCCAGCGGACTGTACGACGCAAGCTGAAGGTCCTGACCGTTGCCGCTGGCCGAATTCACGCTGGCGCCGAGCAGGAAGTTGTTGGCGCCGGACGACAACGCCGTATTCCATCGCACACGGGTAATGCGCGCCGCATCCATTGAACCCAGCTGCGTCAGCAGGATTTCCTGCGACGCATCCACGCGCGTGCCATGACTCGGAAACCCGGAGCTGTCCAGATTGTCGTAGATGGCGTGCAACACGACGCCACCAAAATTGGACGAGAAATCGGGGAAGGCAGGCAGGCCGATGCGCAGGCGGGCCGCATCGCGTCCGTATTCGATCGCGGCCGATAATTGCCAGTCCGGATTCGGCGTCCAGCCCAGTTCAAACCCGCCCAGGCCGCGACTGCGACGGTATTCCGCGTAGTCGATCGATTCGCCGGAATTGAGCGGAAAGTCATAGGCCTTGTATTGCAAATAGGGCGCGGTGTAGTAGCGTCCCTGGCTGCCGAACGGTTGCAGGAACTCGCTGTACAGTTCGGTGACTTCGCCGAGTTGGAGACGATTGCGGCTTTCGCCGCCGAGCGAATTCAGCCCGGTGAAATTCGCTTCGGTGAACAATTGATAGTTGTTGCGCCCGGCGAAGTTGTCCGACAGGCGCAACCCGAAACGCAGAAAATTCGGCCCCCAGCCCTTGTCCACCGGCAACACTTTCAGTCCGGTCTTGCCATCGCGCTTCTCCAGTTCGTAGGTGATGCGCTCATAACTGCCTTCACCGTAGGCCAGTGAGATATCGCGTTCCAGCACATCCGCATCGAAGCGTTTGCCGACCAATCCCGACAGACGTTGCTCGACATATGTCGCGGTACGGCTGCGGTTGCGCAGCACATCGAGAAACGAGATCAACGGCGCATCGAACCTGCGCAGCCGATGGTGTGCCACAAAACGTGCGTACGCTTGTGTGTCGACCGCGTCATGGCGCAGTTGCGCGACAGCGGCTTCGGCACTGGCCTGGCCGGCCGCAACAGCTTGGGTGACACGATCGAAATCCGCGCTGGACACGGAGCCCAGATCCGGCATCAGCAGGATATCGTTGGGCCCAAGCGATTTCAGTTGCCTGTCGGTCTGGCGTTTCATCAGCGCGGTCAGCATCTGGTTGGCGATACTGAACGGTGAGTTGAGGTTGCTCTCCGGTGCCAGTGGTTCGCTGACATTGACCACGATCAGGCGTTGCGCGCCCATGGCCCGCGCCAAGTCGATCGGCACGTTGTCGACGATGCCGCCGTCGACCATCAAGCGTCCTCGGTAGCGGATCGGCGCGAACGCGGCCGGCACCGACATGCTGGCACGGATCGCCATGGCCAGATCACCGTCGGCGAAAACCACGCGCTCGCCGCTGCCGATGTCGGTGGCGACGGAACGGAACGGAATCGGCAACTCGTCGAAATTGGTGATCTGTTGCGTGGAGAGCAGCAGGCGGCGCAGCAACAGTTGCAGCTTCTGGCCCTGTATCACCCCGCGTGGCAGGGCGATCTCGCCGTTGCGAAAACCCAGCTCGATGCCGCCGAGAAAGCGCAATTCGTCCTGTTTGCGGCGTATCGGCAGGTCCGCGCGCGACGGATCGTCGCGAAACATCGCCTTCCAGTCCACATGCTCGAGAATTTCGCCGATTTCGTCGGCCGAATAGCCGGCCGCATACAGGCCGCCAACGATCGCACCCATCGACGTGCCGGTGATGCAATCGACCGGTATGTGCTCGCGTTCGAGCACCTTGAGCACGCCAACGTGCGCCGCGCCTCTTGCGCCGCCACCGCCAAGCACGAGACAGGTTTTTGGATGAGTAGCCTGCGCCATCGCGCCGCCGGCAGCGAACAGCAGAAATCCGGCAATCGATGCGAGCACCCGGCGATTCATGGCAGTCTCCTTCGACACCACCTGCGCGACGATGATCCAAGCCTAGCGGATTAGACGAAAGCTGAGTAGCGCGGTTTCCGTCAGCTCCAAGAATCCAATTGTTGCCAGCGCGTATAAGCTGCCTCGAGGTCGTCCTGCAAATCGGCAAGTGCGGCATTCGCCGCGACGATGGCATCGGAATCCTGCCGGAAAAATTCCGGATCCTGCATTGCGTGGGTTTTTGCCGCGATATCGGCTTCCAGCGCCTCGATCCGCGCCGGCAGTTTTTCCAGTTCCAGCTGGTCCTTGTAGCTGAGTTTGCGTTTGGCCGGTTGCGCGGAACGGTTCTTGTTGGAACGCGCATCCGTTGTTTTGTTGTTTCCCGCAGGTTGTGATGCAGCGGCAGGAGAAACCGGTCGCTGCCGCAGCCAGTCGCTGTAACCGCCGACGTATTCGCCGATCCGGCCTTCGCCTTCCAGTACCAAGGTGCTGGTGACGACGTTGTCGAGAAAGGCGCGATCGTGTGAGACCAGCAGCAACGTACCGGCGTATTGCAGCAGCAGGTCTTCGAGCAGCTCCAGGGTTTCCACGTCCAGATCGTTGGTCGGTTCATCCATGACCAGCAGGTTCGAAGGCTGCGCGAACAATCGGGCCAGCAGCAGCCGGTTGCGCTCGCCGCCGGACAGGCGCGTAATCGGCGCCCGCGCGCGTTCCGGCGAAAACAGAAAATCCTGCAGATAGCCGAGCACGTGCTTGCGGCGCCCGTCGAGTTCGATGTATTCGCTGCCTTCGGCGACGTTATCCAGCGCATTGGCGTTTTCGTCCAGTTGCGCGCGGTACTGGTCGAAGTAAGCGACTTGCAGGCCGGTGCCGAGGACGATCTGTCCGTGTTGCGGAGCCAGCTCGCCGAGCAGCAGTTTCAGCAGCGTGGTCTTGCCGGCACCGTTCGGGCCGATCAGTCCGACGCGATCGCCACGCAGGATGGTGGTGGAAAAATCGCGAACGATGGTCTTGTCGTCGAATGCGAAGTTGACGAACCTCGCCTCGATTACCTTGCGACCCGATGTCTGCGCGTCGGCAAGCTGCATGCGCGCGTTGCCGCCGCGACTGCGCCGTGCTGCGCGTTCGCGACGCATCGCTTGCAGCGCTCGTACGCGACCTTCGTTGCGCGTGCGTCGCGCCTTGATGCCCTGGCGGATCCATACCTCTTCGGCGGCCAGCTTGCGATCGAAGTGCGCGTTCGCCTGGGCTTCGGCATGCGCGCGTTCCTCGCGCCGGCGCAGGTAATTGTCGTAGTCGCCGGGCCACGACGTGACCTGGCCGCGGTCGATCTCGACGATGCGCGTGGCCAGCGCGCGCAGGAACGTACGATCGTGCGTGACGAACACGATGCTGCCGGCGAAGCCGCGCAGGAACTCCTCCAGCCAGGCAATCGCCTCGATATCCAGGTGATTGGTCGGCTCGTCCAGCAGCAGTACGTCCGGATTATTGACCAGCGCCCGTGCCAGCAGCACGCGGCGTTTCATGCCGCCGGACAACGTGCCGAAATCGGTCGACTCGGGCAGGTCGAGTCGCGTCAGTACCTGTTGCACGCGCCGATCCAGATCCCAGCCGTGCTGCGATTCGATACGCGTCTGCACCGCGCCGAGCGCGGCCATGTCGCCATGCCCGATCAGCCGATGATATTCGGCCAGCAACGTACCGAGTTCGCCGAGGCCTTCGGCAACCACATCGAACACGCTGCCACTCAGATCCGACGGCACTTCCTGCGGCAGTCGGGCGATGCGTACGCCATCAGACACGCGCACTTCGCCGTCCTCCGGACGGATCTCGCCGTCGAGCAGGCGCAGCAGCGTCGTCTTGCCCTCGCCGTTGCGGCCAACCACGCAAACGCGCTCGCTTTCCTCGATCGTCAGGTCGACGTTTTCGAGCAACAGCGGGCCGCCGACACTGTAGTCGACGCGTTGGAGTTGGATCAGGGGCATGGTGACGGTGCAGTATCGGTGAAAATGCCGCAGGAATATAACCGGGCATTTTTTCGTAATTGACGTGAATGACAAAATTAAGAAAAGTTCGTGGCGGAACTTTTCGTAAAAGCCTGGGGCAGACTCGCCGACATTGTTTCATCTGACCCGTGAAAGCCCAATCCTGCCAAGCCTTCGCTCGCGCCACGTGCGCGTTTTGGGAAATGGCATTCTTGCTTGTCCGATTTCCGCATACGCGGGCAATGGCTCCTCGCGTCTCGGCCGGAGAGACAGGGCAGCGATAGCGTAACAGCACTACCAATTCAAAATGGGACGAAAATAGTGCATCATGCGCGGTAGTCGTCCCAGAGAGATCTCATGACTCCCGCCTCCGCCTACGATGTTCTGCAACAAGCCCGGGCACGATATACGCAGCGCGAACTGTCCGCTATTCTGGAAGTCAACGAAAGCACGTTCCGGCGCTGGCAGGTCAGGGAAGAAATTCCGCCCTATCGTGTGGACGCGATCCGCCAGCGCATCCTGCCTCTGATCACCACCCCTGCAACCAACAATCACGCGTTTACCTTTATCGACCTGTTCGCCGGTATCGGCGGCATCCGCTCGGCGTTTGAGGCGCAGCGCGGAAGATGCGTGTTTACCAGCGAATGGAACACGTTTGCGCAGAAAACCTATCTGGCCAATTTCCCCATGGAAGAAGGCCATCTACTCGTTGGCGACATTACCGAAGTCGAGGCCGCCGATGTGCCTGACCACGATGTGCTGTTGGCCGGTTTTCCGTGTCAGCCGTTCAGTATTGCCGGCGTATCGAAGAAAAACGCGCTCGGTCGACCGCACGGATTCGAGTGCACCACGCAAGGCACGCTGTTCTATGACGTGGCGCGCATCATCGCCACAAAGAGGCCCAAGGCGTTTCTGCTGGAGAACGTCAAGAATCTGGTGTCGCACGACAAGGGCAAGACCTTCGCGACGATCCTGAAAACGCTGCGTGATGAACTCGGTTACGAAGTCCATCACAAGGTGATCGACGGCCAACGCTTTGTGCCGCAGCATCGCGAACGCATTCTGATTGTCGGTTTTCGCGAACCGTGCGGATTCAATTGGGATGATCTTCGACTGCCCGAACGGGGACCAAGACTGTCGGCCATCCTGCATCCGCAAGACGGCAGCGAAGCCGCAGAAGCGCCGTGGACCAACGGCGACAAGGCAACTATCGACAGCAAGTACACCTTGACCCGTAATCTGTGGGACTACCTGCGCGCATACGCGGAAAAACACCGTGCCGCCGGCAACGGCTTCGGCTTCGGTCTGGTGGATGGCAACAGCGTGTCGCGGACGTTGTCGGCGCGCTACTACAAGGACGGCTCGGAAATACTGGTTTCGCAAGGCAAGCGTAAGCGTCCTCGCCGACTGACCCCTCGAGAGTGCGCGCGGCTGATGGGGTTTCCCGACAGTTTCAAGATTCCGGTGAGCGATACACAGGCGTACAAGCAATTCGGGAATAGCGTAATTGTTCCTGCCGTGACCGAAGTGGCAAGAATAATGATTCCAAGATTGATGGAACTGATTGCCAGAGAAAGAGACCAGCAACACCAGTCATCGCTGACATTGAGCTGAACGAAGGAGAGCGACCATGCAATTACAGACTTCGAGAATTCCGGATTTAGCCAGCGACACATTCGATGGAATGTTGTTCTGGTTCGCGGAAATGTCTGCAAACGACCTGATATTCCATCCGGACGATGCGCCGGATCAGATTTTCAGCATTCGTGATGGGACCCGGTTCTTCACCCAACCGGAATGTGTGAAACTCGACGAGATTCTCGCGCACCTGTTCGAAAAGCATGGGGATCGTGTTCACGAAGCATGCTATCCGGTATACATGAAACGATTCGGAATCATGCTGGACGCCTAATGGTCGATGTCGTCGACAAGGCGACACGTAGCCGGATGATGTCCGGCATCCGGGGGCGTGATACCAAGCCCGAGTTACTGGTACGCCGATATCTCCATCAAACAGGTCTGCGCTTTCGCCTTCGGTCGGATTTGCCCGGCAAGCCGGATTTAGTGCTTCCGAAATACCGTGCGGCAGTTTTCGTCCATGGCTGTTTTTGGCACCGACACGCTAACTGCCAGTTCGCATCAACTCCCTCATCCAACCAAGAATTTTGGCGCAAGAAATTCAAGTCGAATATTGAGCGCGACAAGGAAGTGAAGAGAATCTTGCGACGTTTGCGATGGCGTCCGATAGTAATATGGGAATGCCAACTCTCGAAAAAATATCTGACCGTTCTGCGGAACCGAATCATCGCTTAGTGGGTAGGACAGGAATTGAATACTGAGCTTGAAGCCTACGTTGAGAAGGTTTGCGGCGACATCCAGTTTGAATCTGCCGAAATCCTTGCCAAGATTCTGACGTCGAATGACGATTCCGGAAGGCACGGGGTTTTGATTCCAAGCGAGTCGTACTCGTTCTTTCCAGAGCTACCGATTGATGATCCGGAAGCCAATGCGACACTGCTATTTGAAGGTCTTGATGCAATGTCCGAGGAGAGCAAGAAATTTGGATGGAAATACTACCAGCGCTATCCGGAACGCCGAATTACAAGATTGAACTCGAAATTGAATGATGTGGGGCATGGTCGTCGCCTTGCGATATTCATTCGCTTGGACTTGGCGCATGATATTTCGCTGTACGTCACCGATGCGCTCGTGGAGGGAATCGACGAGAATTTTTGCGCTTTGGCCGGTTCAATATTTGGAAATGATGTTGCGGTGACGCCAGGCGCGTTTATCCGGGTGCCGCTAGATGCGCCGACATTTCACATTGATGATGCATTGTCGAATCTCCTCGAACTTTACGACCAGGTCAATGCACGAGATTGGATTGATTCCATGCGTCAGGGCGACACTGGCGTCGGTTATACGTTTGAATCTCTTGTTGGAGTGAGGGAAAACAATGACCAAGGTGCAGATTTTCGTGGTATCGAGATCAAATGCACTAAAAAGAAAGACAGGAGGGTGACAGCAAGCAAAACCAACCTCTTCCAACTTGCACCAGCTTGGGCGACGCATCAATCCGGCATCGAACGATTACGACAACTTGGCAGACTGAACGACGACGGACGTTGGGCCTGTTACTCACAGGTAACAACGACTACAAACAATCTTGGGCTATCGCTTGATGTTCAACCACCACCGACAGGTGTTGGTTTGTGGAAGAACATGACACGTTGTGGGACTTGGTCGCGAGAGCGTTTGGCAGAGCGGTTGGCAGAAAAGCATAGTCGAGCTGTATTTGTGGCTTCGGAATCCAGAAATCTGCGCGGTGAAGTCCAGTACCGGTATAACGGTCTCGTTTATTGCGAGCGGCCGGACGTCAATCGATTCATCGACATGGTCGATGCTCGACGAATCGTATTCGAGTTCACAATGCATGAAGATCCGCCCGGCCGTGTGCGAAATCATGGCTATCCGTGGCGTCTGGTGGATCAGCGTGACCTCGATCAGTTGTTTGCGTTTCAGGTACGCCTGCGTGGTTAAGAAAACGACGATTGTTTGGTGTGACGAGAATCATCGGAAATTGAATATGTCATGACTATCCTGCGCTGCACAGCCAAACTCCTCAAAGCCATGAAGGCCAAACCGGTCGCCGATCCGTCCTCGGCGGCCAACCGGCTGGGCGAGTGGACAGCGAACCTCGTTCGCGTCGGGCGCATCCAGTTGGTGCTGGCGGTCAGTGAGCCGACGCGGTTCGGTGTGGTCATCGACGCAGCACCCTATGCGACGGTGCCGTTTCGCTTGAGCCAGCGGCTGTTCAAGGCATTGTTGTTCATCGGTGTGCCGGCGGATCTGGCGGCAGCGGAAGCATATGCGATGGAAACGCCGCAGATCGCGGCAAGCAATTCGCGCTCGGTGCTGGGCACGCTCAACCAATTCGCCTTTCAGGTCGAGTGCGATTTGTATGGCGGGCGAGCCGGCTCCGCGGCCGAGTTGACGCAGCGCCTGGCCGAGATGGTCGTGGTGAAGCCGAAGCACATCAACTTTCCCGCCGACCGCGTGCGTGAGGCATTCGGCTTGCTGCCGACAAGTGCGGGTCTTCGAGCGCCACCGGGAGTCGTACTCCACTGAGGTAATTTGTTCAGCCTGGGCGAGTGGACGAAACAGCACCGGCTACAATGCGAGGCTGATGACAACCACGAGGATTGAACCTTGCCCACCTGGGACGAACGCTACGCCGGCGATGCCTACCTGTTCGGCACCGCACCGAATGTTTTCCTGACTCGACAGAAAGATCGGTTGCCCGCGCAAGGGACAGTGCTGGCGTTGGCCGATGGTGAAGGGCGCAACGGCGTGTGGTTGGCCGAGCAGGGTCTGGATGTACTGGCGGTGGACGGTTCGGAAGTCGCGCTGGCCAAGAGTCGCAGGCTGGCCGCCGAGCGCGGCGTCGACATGCGTCACGAACATGCCGATCTGGCTGCATGGGAATTTGGATGCGAACGCTTCGATGCGATCGTGGCGATCTTCATCCAGTTCGCCGCTCCGGCATTCCGCGCGCAACTGTTTGCCGGCATGCAACGGGCACTGAAGCCCGGAGGGGCGTTGTTGCTCGAAGGCTATCGTCCGGAGCAGCTTGCCTATGGCACCGGCGGCCCACCCGACGCCGAAAACATGTATACCGAATCGATATTGCGTGAGGCCTTCGCCGACATGCAAATCGAGCTTCTGGAAAGCTATGACGCGGAATTGCACGAGGGACGCCACGAGGGCATGTCCGCGTTGATCGATCTGGTCGCACGCAAGCCGCAGGCGTGATCATTGCTCGTTGCCGGAGACGTGCATCAACGGCAAAACAGCTGATACCAGTGCCGGCAACGCAAGGCGTGTTCACAGTGCTTGAGTTGTTCACGGTAGGCACGCGCCCGTCGGGCGACGTCATCAGCGGCCCGCAATAGCTCGCGCTTGTGTCGCCAGGCACCGCTGCGATAGCCGCCAATGCCTTCGTGGTAGGCGAGGTACAGATGTTTGGCATCCGGCTTGGCGATGCCGAGCTGGCGGTGGATGCGGTCGGTGTACCAGCCGATGAAGTCCAGCGCATCGCCCATGTCCGAGCGACTCTTGAACCAGCCACCGTTGGCCTTGAGGTAGTCGTGCCAGGCCGGATCCTGGATTTGCGCATAACCATAGGCACTGGATTTGCGCGGCAGCGGAATGAAAAGGAACCAGGGCCGCTTCGGTCGGGCGTTCTCGCGATAGCTCGATTCGCGCCGGACGAATGACATCAGCACGCTGATCGGCGTGCCCCAGCGCTGCTGCGCGGCGTGGGCGTCGTCGTACCACTGCGGATATTGGCGGAAGACCTGACAGATGTTGTCGGGATGACGCGGCGGCTCCGTGGCGCAACCGCCGAGCATGAGCAGCCCGCCACAGAGGAGCATGAGGCGCAGACCGTACGACGCGCGCGGAATCCATCGTCCTGTCATTCGCGTACTCTACCAGCGCCGGGACGCGGCCGACCTCATCGGCAAGCCGCTGCCGTTCAAGCTGCGTCGCATCACCGGGTATCTGACCGAGGCGCTGGATGCGGGCAAGTTGCGCCTGCGCAAGGCGGATATCGGCAAGACCGCGTTCCCTGACGCGTGCCGGCTGATGCGCAAGGGTGGCGTCATCGACGCACCGCGCAAGCTGATGAAGGCGATGGGCATCGTGCCGGAGGAAACGGTCAAGCACGCAGGCTTCAATTTCTGTTGTGGCGGTGATGGCGTCGTCGACATACAGCGCGCCGCGCCGTTGCGCTAGCGGGCAATGGAAAGCAAGTTCCGCGCAGTCGATGACACCGGCGCCAATACATTTCTGACCAGTTGTTCGGATTGCCGCCATGCGTTCGACGATCGCAAGCGGCACTTGAACCGGGACAAGACACCGGCCAGCGAGATGGCCCTTCTGGTGCTGTCGGTAGCGGCAGCCAATAACGGCAGCTTTTCGCTATGGGGGCGTGATGCTGTTTCCGGCTCCGTTCCCCACGGGAATGGCTTGCATTTCACACAACCGCTGCCTGGCCCGCGCCCGGACCCGGCGGCGCGCGTCGCCTATCACCATCGCCATTGCGTGGAGACAATCACTCTGCATGGTTGACACTCATGTCTATTGGTCCCGGTAATAATCCGGTCGATGGCGATCCCAAGCGGTTGATCTGCTGTTTCCACGCTGTGGACGTTTGCTGACTCCGATTGTGGCGACAGCCATGTACGCAGCATGCATGCGCATGACGGCGGTGACTGCGATGACCTGCGCCGAAGTTTGTTTCCTGGCGTCCATGAAGTAACTCCAATGAGGAAGAGTCGCCGTGACGGCGACTACTGATCAAGCAAGGCAATATGGAGGAAGGACGTACGATGATGTGCTCGCGCACGCATCGGGTGCGCCTTGCCGAATTTCATACAAATGCAAGTATGACAGGTCGCGTTCGCGCGATGTCGGCCATTCCCTGCGAATACGCATAAATGATTTCTTGCACAGTGGACGTTCAGCTACGATCCGGACCACAGATCGCCGGTTTGAACGAACTGCGTGAATGCCGTCGCCGGTTCAACGGTCCGACATCAAATCAGGCACCGCAGTGTTCGTTTCCGCAAGGAGTCATTCCTCGGCACAAGGTATCCGTTATCCCGGGGATCAAGCATTCGCAACATTGCGAGAGGGCCGCGCGCACCGCGTAGCGAGGATGGAGATTTGGCCGGGACGGCCATCAGGGCAGTAGCAACTGTGAAGCGCCGACCACTCGCCCTGATTGGCGCTTTTTTCGCTCGAATGAAGAGTCGCGCCGTAGCACGAGGCTCGTCGTTGCCGTACGAACCGAAGATTCTGAGGCCCGAATCCTTCGTCTGCTCTCGATCAGGCCTTCCACGCGCTCACGAGCGCATGAGCGCGGCACGTCTGTGCGGCGGCGAGCACAGCATGACTGACCAACGCGGCGGGTTGCCAGCGGCGTTTGCGCATGTCGGCGGCGATGCCTGGACATGAGACCGAGCCTTCGCGCCGCCGGGATCGCGTTTCCCGGTGTGCGGCACCGCACATACAAAGCCGTCCGTGACGTCGATCATGGGTTTGTGGGTTCGGAATCGAGCGCATTCGCATGCGCCGCCGGTAACTGTTCCGGCCGGGCGCCGGCATGCCGGTTCCGATGAATCGTTGGATGCATCCTGGCAATACAGCCCGGCGCGAACGTCGGCACACACGGTTACCCGCACCCGTTCGACTTCAGGCTCAGGCGAATATCCCGCGATGTTTGGATACGGATTCAAGCGGAAAAAACGGCGCGCGGCACACGCGAAGCGAGCTGCGGACGGTAGTGACCAACTGCTGCGCTCGGAGCTGTACAGTTGCGATCAGATGGAACAGCATGGCGAGATTCTCGCCGAATCGCACAAAAATGCACGCGGACACGGTCCGGATCGGTTGTTGCCGCGGCTCGCGGAAAACGAAGCGGTATTGAACGAGGCATCCAGGCTGCTCGCGCAGGCCATCAACGCCGACCGCCGTATCACGCCTGCGGGTGAGTGGCTGCTCGATAATCTGTATCTGATTCAGGAACAAATCCGCACCGCGCGGCGCCATCTGCCGAAACGCTACAGTTGGGAGTTGCCGCGGCTGACGACGGGGCCCGCGGCGGGCTTCCCACGCGTATACGACATCGCATCGGAGGCCATTGCGCACGGGGACGGGCGCGTGAACGTGGAAGGCCTGACCGGCTTCGTCTCGGCCTATCAGCGCCACACGACGCTGACGCTGGGCGAGCTGTGGGCCATTCCGATCATGCTGCGGCTGGCGCTGATCGAAAACCTGCGGCGCGTCGCCGCGCGCATTTCGGTGGATCGAATCGACCGCAGCCTGGCCGATGCGTGGGCGGACCGGATTGTCGAAATCGTGGAAAAGGACTCCGAGAAACTGATCCTGGTCGTCGCCGACATGGCACGTTCGAAACCGCCGATGTCCAGCGCATTCGTGGCCGAATTCGTGCGCCGCCTGCAAAATCACAGCCATGTGCTGGCGCTGCCACTGACGTGGATCGAACATGCGCTGGCCGAATCCGGCCTGACCATCGCGCAATCGGTGCAGGTGGAAAACCAGCGGCAGGCCGCCGAACAAGTGTCGATAAGCAACAGTATCGGCAGCCTGCGTTTCCTTGCCGTGATGGATTGGCGCGAATTCGTCGAATCCATGAGCGCGGTAGAACAGATCCTGCGGCAGGACCCGGGCGCCAGCTACGCGAAAATGGATTTCGCGACAAGGGACCGTTACCGCCATGCGATCGAAGCAATCGCCTGGCGTGGCAGGTTGTCCGAACCCGAGGTTGCCCGA
The DNA here is from genome assembly GCA_963779795.1 of uncultured Pseudomonadota bacterium. Lineage (GTDB taxonomy): Bacteria > Pseudomonadota > Gammaproteobacteria > Xanthomonadales > Rhodanobacteraceae > Rudaea. Next base: position 320,808 of record CAVZZK010000004.1, read on the forward strand.
GCCGCGTTGCACCTGACCATGCAAGCCGCCGCTCGCGTCGGCGACAGCGATCGTTCCGCGCATGTCGGTTATTACCTGATCGATGCGGGATTGCCGCAGCTCGAACTCGCTGCACGCGTGCGCTTTTCGTGGTATCGGTATTTTCGCGGCTCGCACCTGCGTGTATCGCTGTACCTCGGTGCGATCTTTTTCGTCACGGCCACGGGCACCGCGATCGCCCTCGCAAAAGTGCACATGGACGGGCTGCATGGCTGGCTGAGCGCACCGGTTGCGGTGCTTGCGGCCTTGTGTGCGAGCCAGCTCGCCGTGGCCATGATCAACCGTCTGGCGACCCTGCTGGTGGTGCCGCACATCCTGCCGCGCATGGATTTTTCGGACGGTATCCCGTTGCCGTCGCGGACCCTGGTCGTCGTACCGTCGATGCTCAGCAGCGCCGCTGCGGTGGACGCCCTGATCGAGGCGCTCGAAATACGTTTTCTCGCCAATCGCGACAAGTATGTGCACTTTGGCCTGTTGACCGACTTCGACGACGCGGCGGAGGAAACCACGGCCGACGACGAACCGCTGTTGCAATCGGCCGTTCTCGGCATCGAGCGGTTGAATGAGCAATATCGCAGCGATACCGGCCCGGGCCGATTTTTGCTGTTTCATCGCCCGCGCCGCTGGAATCCGCAGGAACGTGTCTGGATGGGATATGAACGCAAACGCGGCAAGCTGGGTGATCTGAATACGCTGTTGCGTGGCGGGTCGGATACGAACTTCATGCGGGTTGTCGGCGATGTCGCTCCGCTGGCGGAAGTGAAGTACGTGATCACGCTCGATGCCGACACGCAATTACCGCGTGACGCCGCGCGCCTGCTGATCGCCACGCTGGCGCATCCGCTCAACCGTGCATGCCTTGACACTGCGCACGGGCGCATCGGAGCCGGCTACGGCATCCTGCAGCCGCGCGTTGCGGTAAATCTGGCCGGCGCCCGGCGTTCGCGCTATGCGCGGCGGCATGCCGGAGAGGCGGGGATCGATCCGTACACGCGCGCCGTGTCGGACGTGTATCAGGATGTGTTCGGTGAAGGCTCGTTCATCGGCAAGGGCATCTACGACGTGGATGCGTTCGAATTCGCGCTCAGGCAGCGTCTGCCGCAGAACCTCATCCTCAGCCACGATCTGCTCGAAGGCTGTTATGCACGCTCGGGACTGGTAAGCGATATTGAATTGTCCGAGGACTATCCGTCGAGCTATTTCGCTGACGTGCGCCGGCATCATCGCTGGATTCGCGGCGACTGGCAGATCGCGCGCTGGCTGCTGCCGCATGTGCGCGGCGACGATGGCGGCAGCACGAAAAATCCGCTCTCCGCATTGTCGCGCTGGAAGATTCTCGACAATCTGCGCCGCAGCCTGCTGCCGGCGGCATCGACGTTGCTGCTGCTGCTCGGCTGGGCCGTGCTTCCGGCGCCGTGGTTCTGGACCCTGGTCGTGCTTGGCGTGACCCTGATTCCGGTGCTCGGGGCAAGTCTTTTCGACCTGGCCAACAAGCCGAAAGAGGCCTTGCCAAGACAGCATTTAGGCACATCGGCGAAAACGGTCGGCCAATACTTCACCAACATGGTGTTCGCCCTGGCGTGCCTGCCCCATGAAATGGTGTACAGCCTGGATGCCATCGCACGGACATTGATCCGCATGCTGGTCACGCGGCGCCACCTGCTGCAATGGACGCCGTCCAGCGAGGCCGAACGCCGTACGAATGCATCCATATTCGACTCGATCCGTGTCATGTGGATTTCGCCGGCGCTGGCGATCGCGACCGGACTGTATCTCACCAGTGCGCGGCCTGCAGCGCTTGGCGTGGCGGCACCGATACTGCTGCTTTGGCTGGCAGCGCCGGCGATCGAATGGTGGCTGAGCCGGCCGATCAAACAATTCGCCATCGCCCTGACCGCCGAGGAATCCGCCTTTCTGCGCAGGATCGCGCGGCGAACCTGGGCATTCTTCGACAACCTCGTTGGTGCGGACGACCACTGGCTGCCGCCCGACAACATTCAGGAGACTCCTGTCGAAATCGTCGCCCACCGCACGTCGCCGACCAATATGGGACTGGCGCTGCTGTCCAACCTGGCCGCCTACGACTTCGGCTATGTGACCATGGGCGCGCTCATCGAGCGCAGCGGCCATACGCTCGATGCGATGCAGGAGCTGGAAACCGAACGCGGACATTTCTACAACTGGTACGACACCCGCTCGCTGAAGCCGTTGCCGCCCATCTATATTTCGACGGTCGACAGCGGCAACCTGTGCGCGCACTTGTTCACCCTGCAGGCGGGACTGCGCGCCCTGCCGGACCAGCCCATCATCGGCGCGCAGCTACTGGAGGGACTGCGCGACACGCTCGGAATCCTGATCGAGACGGCCGGGAGCGAACATGACAACGCCATTGCGTCATTCCGCGAGCGCCTCGATCAGGCCTTGCAGCAGCATGCCGGCACGTTGTTGGAAACCTACCGCACGCTTGCTGATCTGAGCACGACTGCGGCGGCTATCGCCGACAGCTCCGCCGCGATGGACGGTGACGCGGCAATTTGGGCGCACGCCCTGCTCGAACAGTGTCTAGAAGCGCTGAGCGACGTGCAGTTCCTGCTGCCGTGGCTGGAGGCGTTGCCGATTCCCGCCGCGCTTGATGATGTCCTGCAGGGGGTCACGGTTCCGATTTTGCGCGGCGTGCCGGAATTTGGGCGCGGGCTACTCCATGCGATCGACGATCACACCCAGGTGAGCGCGCCCGATCGCGAATGGATCAATGCGTTCAGATGCCACGTCGTCGAGGCCAGTCAACGCGCCAACGCGCGCGTCGCTTCGATCGAACGTTGCGCGCAGCAGGCCTGTGCTTTTGCCCAAATGGATTTTCGCCTGCTCTACGACCGTAGCCGCCACCTGTTCACGGTCGGCTACAACGTCGCCGACCACCGGCCCGACGCGAGCCATTACGACCTGCTCGCCTCGGAAGCGCGGCTGGCGAATTTCGTCGCCATCGCGCTCGGCCAGGTGCCGCAGGAAAGCTGGTTCGCGCTGGGCCGCCTGCTCACGCAAATGGGCGGCGAACCGGCGCTGCTGTCGTGGGGCGGCTCGATGTTCGAGTACCTGATGCCGCTGCTGGTGATGCCGAACTATGCCGACACCCTGCTGGACCAGACCTGCAAGGCAGCAGTCAAGCGGCACATCGACTTTGGCCAGCAGTGCCAGGTGCCGTGGGGTATTTCCGAGTCGGGCTACAACGCGGTCGATGCCGGCCAGAACTACCAATACCGGGCATTCGGTGTGCCGAGTCTGGGTCTCAAGCGCGGGCTCGCCGCCGATCTCGTCGTCACGCCGCACGCTACCGTGTTGGCGTCGATGATCCGGCCACAGGAAGCTGTACGGAATCTGCACGCGCTTGCTGCGCTGGGTGCGATCGGCAGATTCGGATTCTTTGAAGCGATCGATTACACGCCGACGCGCCTGCGCCGTGGCGAGCCGTTCGCCATCGTGCAATCATTCATGGCCCATCATCAGGGCATGAGCCTGCTGGCGCTGGCCGAAACCTTGCTGAACTTGCCGATGCGCAAGCGCTTTGCATCGGAGCCTCTGTTCGCGGCGACCTTGCAGTTGTTGCAGGAACGGGTGCCGCGGCGCACGGCGCTGTATTCGCACGGCAGCGAATTGACGCAGAGCCGCGCGATCGGCGAATCGTCACAGATGCCAGTGCGCGTATTCACGACCGCCGACACGCCGTTGCCTTCGGTGCAGATGCTTTCCAACGGCCGCTATCACGTGATGGTGACCAATGCGGGCGGCGGCTACAGCCGCTGGAAAAGGCTCAGCGTAACGCGTTGGCGCGAAGACAGCACCTGTGACAACTGGGGCACGTTCTGCTACATCCGCGACGTGGACAGCGGGAAGTTCTGGTCGAACACCCTGCAACCCACCCTCGTGGCCGGCGACGGCTACGAAGCGATTTTCACCGAGCCGCGCGTGGAGTTTCACCGGCACGATGACGACATCGAAACGCGCACGGACATCGCGGTTTCGCCGGAAGACGACGTCGAACTGCGCCGCGTACGCATCACCAACAAGTCGCGCGCGCGCAGGACGATCGAAGTCACCAGCTACGCCGAAGTCGTGCTTGGGCCGGCGGTCTCCGACAATATGGATCGCGTATTCAGCAATCTCTTCGTGGAAACCGAAATCGTGCGCCCGCGCCCGCTGATCCTGTGTTCGCGCCGGCCGCGCTCGAACGCTGAACAGTGGCCGTGGTTGCTGCATCTGCTGGCCCTGCATGGCGCCGAAAGCGTCGCCACTTCGTACGAAACCGATCGCATGCGCTTCATCGGCCGCGGCAACAGTACGGCCGATCCGCTGGCGCTGCGCGAGTCGGCGCCGCTGTCGGGAACGCACGGCGCGGTGCTCGATCCGATCGTTGCGATCCGGCATCGGTTCGTGCTGGAGCCGAAGCAATCGGCCACCCTGGACATGGTTACCGGCATTGGCGAGAACCGCGCGGCCTGCCTTGCGCTTGCGGTGAAATATCAGGATTTGCAGCTCAGCGACCGGGTGTTCGATCTGGCCTGGATCCACAGCCAGGTCGCACTGCGCCAGATCAACATCAGCGAGGCCGACGCCCAGCTCTACGGACGGCTGGCCGGCCGCGTGATTTACGCGAACGGTTCACTGCGCGCGGATCCCAAGCTGATCGCAAGCAACCGGCGCGGCCAATCCGGCTTGTGGGGTTACGCGATTTCCGGCGACTTGCCGATCCTGCTGTTGCAGATCACCGACATCGCCAATATCGAGCTGGCGCGCCAGTTGGTGCACGCGCACGCGTACTGGCGCATGAAAGGTCTCGCGGCCGATCTGGTCATCTGGAACGACGATCACGGCAGTTATCGGCAGGCGCTTCAGGAACGTATCCTTGGACTTATCGCTGCCAGCGCCGAAGGCAATCTGTTTGATCGACCGGGCGAAATCTTCGTGCGTCCCGCCGAGCAGATCGCCGCCGAGGATCGCATCCTGCTTCTGGCTGTCGCACGCACCATCGTTTCGGATACGCGTGGCACGCTGGTCGAGCAGATCAACCGACGCGGTCCGGCCGAGCTTGCGATTCCGCGCTTCAACCCAAGCCGGCGCGAGCGCGCCGTTGCGCTGCCGGCAACGCTTCCGCCGAATCGCGACCTGATGCTGGGCAACGGAATCGGGGGTTTCAGCGCCGACGGGCGCGAATACGTCATCACCACCAGCCGTGAAGCGACGACGCCGGCGCCGTGGGTCAATGTCCTGGCGAACCCGGGCTTCGGCAGCGTGGTATCGGACAGCGGCGGCGCATATACCTGGGCCGAGAACGCGCACGAATTCCGCCTTTCGCCGTGGCAGAACGATCCGGTCAGCGACGCTTCCGGCGAAGCGTTTTACCTGCGTGACGAGGAAAGCGGCTACTTCTGGTCGCCGTCGCCGCATCCGTGTCGCGGCGAAACGCCATACACGACCCGCCACGGTTTCGGCTACAGCGTGTTCGAGCACACCGAAGACGGCATAAAATCGGAATTGTGGACTTATGTCGCGCTGGACGCGCCGATCAAATTCACCGTGGTGAAACTGCACAACCAGTCCGGCCGGCCGCGCCGGCTGTCGTTGACCGGCTATGTCGAATGGGTGCTGGGCGATCTGCGGTCGAAGTCGGCGATGCACATCGTCACCGAAATCGGCATGAACAGCGGTGCGTTGCTGGCACGCAACGCATTCAATCCTGAATTCGCCGATCGCACGGTCTTCTTCGACGTCGACAATCCGCTGGGTACCTTGACCGGTGATCGCCGCGAATTCATCGGCCGCAACGGAACCTTGCGCAAACCGGCAGCGCTGCTGAGAGCGCGGCTTTCAGGCAAGATCGGCGCCGCGCTTGATCCATGTGCCGCCATACAGGTTCCCTTCGAACTCGGCGATGGACAATCGCGCGACATCATTTTCCGGCTTGGCGTTGGACACGGCGTCGCAGATACCGGCGATCTGATCTCGCGTTTCCGCAAAACCGGTGCCGCGCGCGCCGCGTTGGACGCGATCGGCGACTACTGGAAACGCACCCTCGGCGTCGTCCAGGTGAGCACTCCGCTGCCGGCACTGGACGTGCTGAGCAACGGCTGGCTGTTGTACCAGGTCATTGCCTGCCGTCTTTGGGGCCGCAGCGGCTACTATCAATCGGGCGGAGCGTTCGGTTTCCGCGATCAGTTGCAGGACGCCATGGCGCTGGTCTTTGCCGCGCCCGCGCTGCTGCGCGAACAACTGTTGCGCTGCGCCTCGCGCCAGTTCAAGCAAGGCGATGTCCAGCACTGGTGGCACCCGCCATCGGGTCGCGGCGTGCGTACGCGCTGTTCCGACGACTATCTGTGGCTGCCGCTGGCCGTGTGGCGTTATGTCTGCTCCACAGGAGACAACGACGTGCTGGCGGAGCGTTGCGCGTTTCTCGAAGGTCGCCCGCTCGGCGAAGGCGAAGAATCCTATTACGACTTGCCGACGCAATCGGGACAAAGCGCCGATCTGTACGAGCATTGCGTGCGCGCCATCTTGCACAGTTTGAATTTCGGCGCGCACGGCCTGCCGTTGATGGGCAGCGGCGACTGGAACGACGGCATGAACAACGTCGGCGCGCACGGCAGGGGCGAAAGTGTCTGGTTGGCGTTTTTCCTCTATCACGTGCTCACGCGCTTCGCGGAAATTGCCGACCTGCGTGACGATGCGGCGTTCGCCGCGCGTTGTCGCAGCGAAGCGGCGACATTGTCGGCGCACATCGAAGAACATGCCTGGGACGGCGCCTGGTATCGCCGCGCGTATTTCGACAATGGAACGCCGCTGGGCTCGTCGACAAACCCGGAATGCCAGATCGATTCGATCGCTCAGAGCTGGTCCGTATTGTCAGGCGCCGGCGATGCCGCGCGCGCGCGCGCGGCGATGAATTCGCTCGACCGGCGCCTGGTGGATCGCGAGCATGCGCTGATCCGGTTGCTGCATCCGCCGTTCGACAAATCGGATCTCGACCCTGGATATATCAAGGGTTACGTTCCCGGCGTGCGCGAAAACGGCGGGCAGTACACGCACGCGGCGATCTGGGCGGCGATGGCGTTCGCCGAGCTGGGCGATGCGCAACGCGCCGGCGAACTGCTCGCGTTGATCGACCCGATCAGCCATTCGCTGTCACCGTCGGCGATGAACCTCTACAAGGTGGAACCCTATGTGGTTGCGGCGGATGTCTATGCCGTGGCGCCGCACGTCGGGCGCGGCGGATGGACCTGGTACACCGGCTCGGCCGGATGGCTGTACCGACTCGTCACGGAATCCATTCTCGGCCTGCGGCTCGAAGACGACAAGCTGCGCATCGCGCCGTGCATACCGGAGAACTGGAGCGGCTTCAGCGCGACGTATCGCTATCTCGACACATCCTATGAGATCGTTGTCGTACAAGACGCAAATGCATCTGCGTCGGCGCTCGTCGTACTGGATGGCGAAGAACAACGAGACCAGACGATTCCATTGACGAACGACGGCAAGACCCACTGCGTCGCGGTGACCCTGGCGTTTTCGACCGCTGCTTGATCCGGCCGCGTTCAGGTACTGCCGGAGCGATCGCTGCCCGTCCGCTTTTCCGTCTGCAGAATCAGTTCGTGCTTGCTTGTCTCAAGGTCCGCCCGACAGCACCTGCAGGCGGCGGCGTTCGGAAATCGTCATCCTGCCACGCGTGCAGCGGATCAGCTTGCGGGCCCGGGCAAGCACTACGCCGCACACCTTGCGGGATGTGTGGACGCCAGGACGACTGTGCGGGATCCGATCAGAGATTTCCCGATGGACTGCCACCGTCGAAACGACGGTGACTGTCATCGTCGGTAACCGGCATATCGCCGGTTTCTGCCTCAATGGCACCACCAAATCAATCGTTACAGTCGATCAGGCGGGATCATCCGCGATGCACGAATTGCATTCGCGAGGTCCGTCGTATATGGACAGGAAAAGCGTCTGAAGTCAACGGCGATAGCGCGTCGTATTCTCGTCCGCGCGCGCCGGCCGGCGGCCTGTAGAGGGCATGATGAGACGCTCGGAGTCATCCGGCGGAAACGAATCCTCGTGCTGCGAACGGCTTTCGTTTTCGGAGGCGTCGGCGTACCCGTCGTTGTCGGGCGCCCGTTCCGTTTTGCGAATGCGGACCGGGTGATTGGAAGCGTGTTGATTGGTTTGCATGGTAGTGTTTTCCGTATCTGCTCTAGCTTGCCGTCCGAAAATACGCCCATACGGCCGTCCATTCTGTACGTTGTCGCACGCACGAAAGCCGCTCCAATCCGGGCCACGGCGCACAATGACGCCCGCGACCTGACTCGCCGGTTCAGCTGTTGCCCGCAGTCTCTGCAGCTGGCCGGAATCCCCGTGCTGGTCGTGTTGTATTCGTCGCGCCGAAGTCGGGATGTTGATGGTGCCGTCGTGGCGGGCACCGTTGCTTGGTCTGATGTTGGTGCCAGCGGTACGTTTTCTCAATATTTATATTGTAATCAATGGCTTGGGCCGGTTCTGTTCGTGCGTATTTCATCGTTGCCCTGTCTCGACCGGCCACCAGCCTGGGTTCGCCGGGGCGCCTTGAACTGCACACAGCAAGGCCCGGTGACACCTGCGCGCACTTGTGCAGCGCATCCTTGGTCAGGGCATCCCAAGGCAAACAAGCGCCGTGAAGCCTCGTCTTGGTGCGGTTGAAAGGCAATAGCCGGCCGAAGGGGGAGGCTTATGGCGAGTTGCAAACCTGCAATTCGGCTTCATTCATCAGTAGAAATCGTTGCGCGTACTTCCAGGCGCGCCGACACGGCAATCGCTAACCCTTTGTGGAGCCAATGTGCGTGCGCGTACAGAACAAGCTACGCATATGAAGTGATAATTTGACCGTACGCTGTCGCTACAGAGGCCATGGCGCAATTGTGGTGTGGCTGGCAAATTGTCTGCGCGGCCGCGCGCTGTAGCGCATGCAAAGCCGATAGTGGTCGCTTGGGCGCCCCGACAGCTCGATATCGTATGGAACGCACCGTCTCGAGGGAGCGCCGCTTTATTCGATGGAAAGCACAACCGCCAAAGCCAACCCCAAATCGGATGCTCTGGTTTTTTTCGGCGCCACCGGCGATCTGGCCTACAAGCAGATCTTCCCGGCATTGCAGACCATGATGCTTGATGACAGCCTGGATCTGCCGATCATCTGTGTGGCGCACTCCAACTGGACGCTGGAACAGTTGCGGCAGCGCGCCCGTGACAGCCTCGCGCAATTCGCCAAAGATCATGGCACCGACGTCGACGAGGCCACATTCAAAAAACTCTCTGCACGCTTTCAATATATTGATGGCGACTACAACGACCCGGGAACGTTCAAGCTACTCAAGAGAGCGCTTGGAAAAGCTTGCCGGCCACTTCATTACCTGGCGATTCCACCGGCCCTGTTCGGTACCGTCGTCAAGGGTTTGCAGCAATCCGGCTGCGCCGACGACGCGCGGGTGGTGGTGGAGAAGCCGTTTGGGCGCGATCTGTCCTCGGCGAAACAGCTCAACGGCATTCTGAAGTCTGCGTTTCCGGACGATTCAATCTTCCGTATCGATCACTTTCTGGCGAAGGAAGCGATCATGAACATCCTGTACTTTCGCTTCGCGAATTCGTTCCTGGAGCCGATCTGGAATCGCAACTGCGTAGCGAGCATCCAGATTACCCTGGCGGAGGATTTCGGAGTGGGTACGCGTGGCCCGTTCTACGAAACGGCAGGATGTCTGCGCGACGTCGTGCAGAACCATCTTTTCCAGATCGTCGCCTTGTTGGCCATGGAACCGCCGGCCTATCAGGGCTTTGGCGCGGTACATGGCGAGAAAGCAAAAGTGTTCCAGGCCATGCGTCCCGCGCAGCCGAACGATCTGGTGCGAGGCCAGTATGCCGGCTACCGCAAGGAGCCGGGAGTGGCCGGCGACTCCGATGTCGAGACTTTCTGCGCCCTGCGGCTTTTCATCGATTCTTGGCGATGGGGGGGCGTGCCGTGGTACCTGCGCTCGGGTAAGTGTCTGGCTGCGACGGCGACCGAGGTTCTGGTCGAATTGAAACCGCCACCGCAAAAGCTGTTCGATGATTCGACGCCGACCGTCGGGCGCACCAATTATCTGCGCTTCCGGATATCTCCCGGATCCGCCGTTGCACTGGCTGCGCGCGTCAAGCATGCCGGAAAGGAGTTCGTCGGCGACCAGCGTGAGCTCTACTTGCTCGAAGGGCAACCTGGCGTGGAAGCGCCCTACACACGCCTGCTGGGCGACGCCATGATCGGCGATGGTGCCTTGTTCACCCGCGAGGACGCTGTCGAAGCCGCCTGGGCGGTGGTCGAACCCGTGCTTGATAGCCACCACCGAGCTCTGTCCTACAAGCGTGGCAGCTGGGGGCCCAAAAAAGCTGATGCGCTCATCGCGAGAGACAGCCGCTGGCACAACCTCGCGCCGGAGCCGACAAGATCGTGACGACCGCGGGCACTACCATATTTCTGCTTGATGTCGACAACACGCTGCTCGACAACGACCGGATCGAGGCGGATCTGAAGAATCACCTCGAGCGCGAGTTCGGCGCAGAGTGCCGGCAGCAGTACTGGGAGATATTCGAGGCATTGCGGGCAGAACTCGGCTACGCGGACTATCTTGGCGCCTTGCAGCGTTATCGAGTGTGCAACTTGAGTGACCCACGACTGCTGCTCATGTCGTCGTTTCTGGTCGACTATCCGTTCGCGCGAAGGCTTTATCCGGCAGCGCTCGCTGTCATCGGGCACCTGGGCAACCTGGGCCAGACCGTCATCCTGTCCGACGGTGACGTGGTATTTCAGCCACGCAAGGTGCAGCGTTCCGGACTTTGGGACGCGGTCAGCGGCCGTGTGCTGATCTACATCCACAAGGAACAGATGCTCGATGCGGTGGTCCAACAGTTTCCGGCACGGCACTACATCATCGTCGATGACAAGCCGCGCATTCTGCAGGCGATGAAAGATGTCCTCGGCGATCGTCTGACGACGGTATTCGTGCGCCAGGGGCATTACGCGATGGATCGCAACAACAGCAAGGGATATCGCCCGGCCGACGTCGTCGTTGAAGGCATCGGCGACCTGCTCGAACAGGACCTTTCCACCCTGCGCGCCCGCGCGCCTGCCTATTCCGGACAGTGAGGTATTCATGAAAGCCACAAAGCAACTGCATGATCTCGGCCAAAGTCTGTGGCTGGACAACATCACGCGCACACTGCTCGATGACGGCACGCTGGCGCGTTACATTGCCGAGGATTCGATTACCGGCCTGACCTCCAATCCGAGCATCTTCGATGCCGCGATTGGCGCAGGCGATACATACGACGCGGCGATTCGCGCAAGGACGCTTGCGGGTCTCAAGGACGAAACCCTGTTCATCGACCTTGCATTGGAGGATCTGCGCCGCGCCGCCGACCTTTTTCGCCCGGTCTTTGACGCGACCAATCACGTCGATGGCTGGGTATCGATGGAGGTCTCGCCTCTGCTCGCTGCCGATACGAAGGGCTCGATCGCAGCGGCGAAACAGATCCATGCGCAAGCCGGGCGCGACAACCTGTTCGTCAAGATTCCCGGAACACCGCAAGGCATCCCGGCGATCGAAGAAGCGATTTTTCTCGGCATTCCGATCAATGTGACGCTGCTGTTTTCTTGCCGGCAATATCTTGCTGCCGCCGAAGCGTACATGCGCGGTGTCGAACGCAGGATTGCGGCCGGAGCCAACCCTCGCGTCGCTTCGGTCGCTTCGCTGTTCATCAGCCGGTGGGACGTCGCCGGCAACAAACGGCTGCCGGCGCCGATGCACAATCGACTCGGGATAGCCGTGGGCCGGCAAACATATCGCGCCTATCGTCAATTGCTCGCCTCATCCGGCTGGAAGAAACTCGCCGCGGCCGGCGCGCAACCGCAACGCATGTTGTGGGCGAGCACGGGGACCAAGGATGCATCGGCATCCGACACGCTCTATATCAGCACATTGGCCGCGCCCGACACGATCAACACGATGCCGGAAAAGACCCTGCATGCATTTGCCGATCATGGCGTCCTGCAGGGTGCGATGTCGCCCGATGGCGGCGATGCCGATGTTGTCATCGCGGAAATCGCGCAGTCGGGCATCGACATCGACGCACTCGCGGCGCAATTGCAGGAGGAGGGTGCGCGGGCATTCGTTCGATCGTGGCAGCAACTGTTGCAGCGGATCGCCGACAAGGCGAAACACCTCGAAACGAAGGCGAAAGCGGCGGCTGCACCATGACCAGTCCGGATCTCGGCACTCGTCCGCAATGGCAGGCGCTCAAGCAGCACTTTGCCCAGATCGGGCAGCAGCACCTGAGGGACCTGTTTGCGGCCGATCCAACGCGCGGCGAATGTCTCGCGGTGGAAGCATGCGGCCTGTACCTTGATTATTCAAAACAGCGCATCGTTGCCGAAACGATGAGCCTGCTGCGTGATCTGGCCGAGTGCTGCGGTGTGCCCGAGCGCATCCAGGCGATGTTCCGCGGCGAACGCATCAACACGACGGAAAACCGCGCGGTGTTGCATATTGCGTTGCGCGCCCCGGCTGGCGAAAAAATTTCTGTTGATGGCCGGGATGTTGTTGAAGACGTGCACACGGTGCTCGACCGCATGGCCGATTTTTGCGAGCAGGTCCGTGATGGTACCTGGCTGGGATACAGCGGCAAGCGCATTCGCAACATCATCAGCATCGGCATCGGCGGGTCCGATCTCGGCCCGGTAATGGCGTACGAGGCATTGCGCCATTACAGCCGTCGAGACATGACGTTCCGTTTCGTCTCGAATGTCGATGGCACGGATTTCGTTGAAGCCACCCACGATCTCGACGCGACCGAGACGTTGTTCATCATCTGCTCGAAAACCTTCACGACGCTTGAGACCCTGACCAATGCGCATGCCGCGCGCGCGTGGCTGCTCAAGGCAGGCGCAACCGATGAGGCGATCGCAAAACATTTCGTCGCCGTTTCGACCAATGCCGAGGAAGTAAAAAAATTCGGCATCGACAGCGCGCACATGTTCCGTTTCTGGGACTGGGTCGGCGGCCGTTACTCGATGGATTCGGCAATCGGGCTGTCGACGATGCTGGCGATCGGCCCCGATCATTTCCGCCAGATGCTGGCTGGCTTCCACGCGATGGATGAGCATTTCCGCACTGCTCCGCTGGAGCGAAATCTGCCGGTGCTGATGGCGTTGCTTGCAGTCTGGAACAACAATTTCCTCGACGCGGCGACCGTTGCGGTGCTGCCATACGATCAGTATCTGAAGCGCTTTCCGGCCTATCTGCAACAATTGACGATGGAGAGCAACGGCAAGCACGTCACGCTCGACGGCAAGCGAGTCGGCTACGCGACGGGGCCGGTCTACTGGGGCGAGCCCGGGACCAACGGGCAGCATTCCTTTTTTCAGTTGATCCACCAGGGCACGCGCATCGTGCCTTGCGATTTCATCGGCTTCGGCCAGCCGCTGAATGCGCTCGGCGATCAGCACGATTTGTTGATGGCGAATCTGATCGCGCAGGGCGAGGCGCTGGCGTTCGGCAAGACCGCAGAGGAAGTTCGCGCCGAAGGCACCGGCGAAGCGTTGGTGCCGCACCGCACGTTCGAGGGCAACCGACCTAGCAACACGATCCTGGCGGCGAAACTGACACCGCATTCTCTCGGTACATTGGTGGCGCTGTATGAACACAGCGTCTTCGTGCAAGGCGTGATCTGGAACATCGACTCGTTCGATCAGTGGGGCGTTGAACTGGGCAAGCAACTGGCCCGCAATACCGTCGCCGAGCTCAGCCCGAAAACCTTGCCAAACCTCTGCCACGACAGTTCGACCAATGCCTTGATCCGTCGATATCGCCAATTGCGGGACAGCGACAAGCCGGGAGGCGGCGCATGAGCGAGAAGATCAGCCCACTGGCAGGCCTGCCCGCACCGAAATCGATCCTCGTCGATGTGGCGAAATTGCTTGCCGCCTATGCCGATCTGAAGCCCGATCCGGGCGTGCCGGAGCAACGCGTGGCCTTCGGCACGTCAGGCCATCGCGGCAGCTCGTTCGCTCGCAGTTTCAACGAATGGCACATCCTGGCAATCAGTCAGGCGATCTGCGAGTATCGACACAGCAAGGGCATTGATGGACCGCTGTTCATCGGCGCGGATACGCATGCATTGTCGCAGCCTGCGCTCGAAAACGCGCTGGAAGTGCTCGCTGCGAACGGTGTGCACGCCATGATCTCGACGAACGGCGAGTTCACGCCGACGCCGGCAATCTCGCGCGCGATCCTGGTGTATAACCGCGGCCGCAACAGCGGACTCGCCGACGGCATTGTCATCACGCCGTCGCACAATCCGCCCGACAACGGCGGCTTCAAATACAACCCCACGAACGGAGGTCCGGCGGACACCGATGTCACCGGATGGATTCAGGATCGCGCGAATGCCTTGCTCGAGGGCCGACTGAAGGACGTCCGGCGCATGCCGCTGGCGCAGGCGCGCAAGGCGGAAACCACGCATGAGCATGACTATCTCGGCGCGTATGTGGCCGATCTGGTCAATGTTATCAACTTCGATGCGATCCGCAGCGCCGGCATCCACATGGGTGTCGATCCGCTTGGTGGCGCCGGTGTGCACTACTGGGCAGCGATTGCCGAACGTTATCGACTCGATCTGACCGTGGTCAGCACGGAAGTCGATGCGCAATTTGCGTTCATGACCGTGGACTGGGATGGCAAGATCCGGATGGATCCTTCGTCGTCGTATGCGATGCAACGACTGATTGGACTCAAGGACCAGTATGACGTCGCCTTCGCCTGCGACACCGATCACGACCGCCACGGCATCGTCACCCGTAGCGGCGGATTGATGCGGCCCAATCACTATCTTTCGGTGTTGATCGATTATCTGTTTCGGCATCGACCCCAGTGGAGTCCGCAGGCCGGCGTCGGCAAGACCGTGGTGAGCACGGCACTGATCGATCGCGTGGTAAACAGGCTGGGACGGAAGCTGCTTGAAGTGCCGGTCGGCTTCAAATGGTTTTCGCAGGGTTTGTTCGACGGATCACTTGGCTTTGGCTGCGAAGAAAGTGCGGGCGCTTCGCTGCTGCGCCGGGACGGGTCCGTATGGACCACCGACAAGGATGGACTTGTGCCGGCATTGCTGTCGGCGGAAATCTCCGCGCGACAGGGCAGCGATCCGGGCGAACTGTACGCACAACTCACGCGGGACCTCGGCACGCCTTTCGCCGATCGCGTCGAAGCGGCCGCCACGCCGACGCAGAAGGCCAAGCTCGCCAGACTGTCGCCGGATAAATTGCACAGCGATGAATTGGCCGGCGAGAAGATCGAGCAGGTGCTCGATCACGCCCCCGGCAATGGCGCAGCAATCGGCGGCGTCAAGGCGATTGCCGCCAGCGGCTGGTTTGCCGCGCGGCCGTCGGGCACGGAGGCGATCTACAAGATCTACGCGGAAAGTTTCAAGAGCAAACAACACCTGCAAGACATCCTCAAGCAGGCTCAGCAAATCGTCGACACGGCCATTGCCTGAGGTTCCATGGCTTCGCCCCAACCTGCGCAAGGAATCTTCATGTCCGACGATCTCGACCAGCAATGCGTAAACACCCTGCGCTTCCTGTCCGTAGACATGGTGCAGAAGGCCGACAGCGGCCATCCTGGCCTGCCGCTTGGCGCCGCGCCGATGGCCTACGTGCTGTGGACGCGGCATCTCAAACACAACCCGGCGGATCCGCAATGGATCGATCGCGACCGCTTCGTGCTGTCGGCCGGGCATGGCTCGGCGCTGCTCTACAGCCTGCTGCACATGACCGGCTACAACCTTTCGCTGGACGATATCGAGAGTTTCCGCCAATGGGGCAGCAAGACGCCGGGGCATCCCGAGCGCGGCCACACGCCGGGCGTCGAAGTGACCACCGGTCCGCTCGGCCAGGGATTGGCGAACGCGGTTGGCATGGCGATCGGCGAGGCGCATCTTGCGGCCCGCTACAACCGCGACGGCCATGACCTGATTGACCATCACACCTGGGCGATCGTCAGCGATGGCGACCTGATGGAGGGCATAGCGTCGGAAGCCGCGTCGCTGGCAGGACACTTGAAGCTTGGCAAGCTGATTTGTCTGTACGACGACAATTTCGTGACGCTGTCGGCTGGCACGGATATGACATTTTCCGAAGATCGCGCCAGGCGTTTCCAGGCGTATGGCTGGCAGACGATCAGCATCCCCGACGGCAACGATGTTGCCGCGATCCACGCCGCCCTGGATGTTGCACGTGCCGAAACCGCGCGGCCATCGCTGATCCTGGTGCGTACCCATATCGGTTTCGGGTCGCCCGAGCAGGACAGCTTCAAGGCGCATGGCTCGCCGCTTGGCGTCGAAGATGTAAGGAAGACGAAACAGAAACTTGGATGGCCGCTCGAGCCGCCGTTTCTGATTCCGGCGCCGGCGCTTGCGCATTTTCGCCAGGCGCTGGATCGCGGCCGGAAGGTGGAAACTGAATGGAATGGACGTTTGGATGCCTACAACAAGGCATTCCCCGAGCGGGCAAAAGAACTGCAAGAACGCCTGCGGGGCGAACTGGTCTGCGGCTGGGACGAGGACATTCCGTCATTCCCCGCCGACGCCAAGGGTATGGCCACGCGTGTCGCCGGAGGCACCGTGATGAATGCCATCTCGGCGAAGGTGGCCGCGCTCGTCGGCGGATCGGCGGATCTGGATCCATCCACGCATACTGCATTGAAAGGTCTGGGCGACTTCAATCCACGCGTGACGCCCGGAGAGGACACCGAAGGCTCCGACGTGGCCGGCTGGAGCCGCAAGGGCCGCAACCTGCACTTCGGCGTGCGCGAACACGCGATGGGCGCCATCGTCAACGGACTGGCCGCACACGGTGGCTTCGTGCCTTACGGGGCGACCTTCCTGATCTTCTCCGACTACATGCGCCCGGCGATCCGGCTGGCCGCACTGATGGGCATTCATGTCGTGCACGTATTCACCCACGACAGCATCGCGCTCGGAGAAGACGGACCGACGCATCAGCCGGTGGAACAGTTGGCCAACCTGCGCGCGGTTCCCAATGTCATCGTCATTCGCCCCTGCGATGCGAACGAAACCGCGGTGGCATGGAAAGTCGCCATGGAAACCCGTGATCGCCCGGTGCTGCTTGCGCTGACGCGACAGAACGTTGCCACGCTCGACCGCAGCCGCTACGGCGGCGCCGAAGGCCTGCGACGCGGCGCATACGTATTGTGCGATACGGAGCATCGCCGGCCATCGCTCATCCTTATCGCCACCGGCTCGGAAGTCGGTCTCATCCTGGCGGCCGCCGAGCTTCTGCAAAGCGAGGGGACCGCCGTGCGCTGTGTTTCGATGCCGAGCTGGGAATTGTTCGAGGCCCAGCCAAAGACATACCGCGATGCGGTACTGCCACCGGACATAAGCGCGCGACTGGCCGTGGAACTGGGCGTTACGCAAGGGTGGGAACGATACACCGGTGAGCATGGTGACATGCTCGGCATCAATCATTTTGGCGCCTCCGCCCCGGCCGCCATCCTGCTTCGCGAATACGGCTTCACCGTCGACAATGTGGTGGCGCGCGCCAGGAAACTAAGCAACCTCTGATCAAGTCCTGCGCAGGCGTCACCCCTTGTGTCTGTTCGCAAATCAAGGCGCGCCGGCCGCCGGCCGGCTGATTGCCTGTCAAGTCAGCACAACACCGAGTTGTGGACACACAAGAGGGGGCCGGCCTGTTGATTGCGATAGTCGGGGCGGTTCAGAGCATCCTGAAGGTTGGAAGTTGCACGCTCGAAGGCATACGCGAGGCGGGGTAAAAAAGAATCCTGACGTTTGCGTCAGGGTCATACCGACTTCCTGAACTTGTCGGGATGGCACGCCCTCCCCGAAAAGAGAGCGCCTGACCAAGGAGGGGGAGAAGGGCCCGGCGCTCTCGCAGTTTCCACTGCCTCGACGGCCGTCCTGGCCGTGTTTCAGTCCTCACTACGCAGCGTTCACGCGCGGCAGTGTTAACTGGCTCGCGGATCTGTTGTTCCGCGGAGCAATAAATACCACGCGCCGGCCGCTTGCCTCTGTGCGGTAACAAACACTGATCATGGCTGCGGGGCGACAAACGTCTGGTACGACCGCACGCAATCATCGTCGCTCGCCGAAAAAGGCGCGCCGCCACTCATTTGGCCCTGGCGGTACGGTCTTGTTCCCGAACTTTGGCCACCTGCGCCGGACTTACGGCACCGGCGCGGTTTCCCCACGCGTTGCGAATGTACGTTGCGAGGTCGGCGATCTGCTGATCACTCAACTTCCGACCAAATGCCGGCATTTGGTATGGCCAAGGCTGTTGCCTTGTGGTGACCACCTTGCCTCCCCCGATTATGACTTGCAGAACTGTCTGTGGATATTTCGCTTGTACCGCAGCATTGGCCTTCAACCGAGAAAAGGCCTTCGCGAATCCATTTCCGCTGGCGAAATGACAGCCGATACAATTGCCTGTGTAAAGAGCCTTGCCCCGGGCAACGCTCGTCTGGTCGAGGGTATTGGTCTTGGTGACCGTTGGCTTACTCGGCAGGTCCTTGAGATAGGTCGCAATCGCATCAAGATCGGCGTCGTTCAGGTGTGTCGTGGAATCATGGACCACTTGGGCCATTGGCCCAGCTGCCGCCGCGGTGGTGTTTGACCCGTTCTTTAAATATTGGACGACCTGGTGCTTCGACCAGGCGCCAAGACCGTCGCGAATGTTGCCGACCAGTTTCGGCGCGTACCAGTTATCCGCATGTCCGCCTTCCAGCTTATCGCCCTTTTTGATGGCGCCCATGTCGTTCTTGGGTGAGTGGCATTCACCGCAATGTCCCAGTCCTTCGACCAGGTAGGCTCCGCGGTTCCACTGTGCCGACTTGTTCGGGTCGGCGCGAAAAGTGCCCTCGTGGAAATTGAGCGCGTTCCAGCCGACCATAACCTCACGCATGCTGAAAGGCCACGAAAGCTTGGGCGGCTTGTTCTCTTGCCTGACGGCCCGAAGGGTATCCAGGTAGGTCTTGATCGCGTGCACGTCATTGGTGGCGACCTTGGTGTACCAGGGATAGGGAAACGCCGGGTACAGCCGTTTCCCGCCACGGCCGATCCCTTCGTGCATCGCTTTGTAGAAATCCTTGTTCGACCACCGGCCGATGCCCGTCTCGGGGTCCGGTGTAATGTTGGCGGAATAAATGGTCCCAAACGGCGTTTGAATAGCTCGGCCGCCAGCAAAGGGGCTGCCGCCGTCTGCGGTGTGACACGCCGCGCAATCACCGGCATGAACCAGATATCGGCCACGCTCTGCCGTGGCGGAGGTGGCGCGGTGCGCCAGCGCCGACTCTGTGATCGAAAGCAACCACAGACTGCTTGCCGCCGCGACGACCATCAGGTGCTTTGCGCCGATCATGGCCGCGGGCGCTATTTCGCCTCGGACTTGATCGGGTGGCCACCGAATTCGTTGCGCATCGCCGAAAGCAGCTTGTCGGAGAACGACTCGGTATCGCGCGAGCGCAGCCGTTCGATGAGCGACAGGGTGATCACCGGCGCAGGCACGTCCAGATCGATTGCCTCGTCGACCGTCCAGCGGCCTTCGCCGGAATCCACGACGTACGGCGCGATGCCATCCATCGTTGGATTCTTGCCCAATGCATCGGTGGTCAGTTCGAGCAGCCACGAACGCACTACGCTGCCGTAGCGCCAGATCTCGCCGATCTGGTGCAGATCGAGGTTGAATTCACGCTTGTGCCGCAGGATCGAGAAACCTTCGGCGTACGCCTGCATCAACCCGTACTCGATGCCGTTGTGGACCATCTTGGTGAAATGCCCGGCTCCGACCGGACCTACCCGACCCCAACCCTGCTGCTTGGCCGGTGCCAGTGTCTCGAAGATCGGCCGTAGCGACTCGACGATCTTTTCGTCGCCACCGATCATCATGCTGTAGCCCTCTTTCAGGCCCCAGACACCACCACTCGTGCCGCAATCCACATAGCCCAGACCCTTGCCGGCGTACAAAGCCGCACGGCGCAACGTATCCTTGTAGTTGGAATTACCGCCATCGATCACGGCGTCACCGGATGCAAGCAAAGGCAACAGTGCGTTGACGGTGTCATCCGTGATCGTCCCGGACGGCACCATCAGCCAGACGATGCGCGGCGTCGGAACCGCCTTGACCAGCGCCTGAAGCGAATCGACGGATGCAACGCCCTTGGCTTGCGCCGTCTTGCGAGCTTCCGCGTTGGGATCAAAGCCGGTGACCTTGTGGCCGCCACCAATCAGACGTTGCGCCATGTTGGCGCCCATGCGCCCCAATCCCACGATGCCAAGTTGCATTGAATTTACTCCGTCGTGCAGAACCATTGGGACGACACCAGAACAACGTTGGCTGCGCGGCAAGTGGCTGCCGGTATGACCGCGAAATGCCCTGTGCGTCCGATGCCCGCATTCCGGCTGTTGCGGCGGCCCGATCGCAATTGCGACTCACGGGCGACGCATTGATGGTGAAACCTTCAGTCCGAATCGTGTGCCGACGATGACCATCGCGTCTGTGCGCTGGCCAACTCAGCGAAATCCGGAAGGCAAGCTCTTCGCGGATATTCATTGGCACTGCGCATCCACCGTTGCGCATTTCTCCGTCTCCCCGGGCTGAATGCCAATGTACGTCACCGAACAGAATGCAAGTCTGTGCCGGAATACCTTACTCGGGTCTGCCGAGCGCAAAGCGGACTCGCTCTGCGGTTGCCGGAGACGCGTCCTGTTTTCCAACTTCTTGTGCATGACGTCCGCATCGAAGGCGGGCGGGTGACGAGCACAATGTTTTTACTAGGAGATTCAAATGCCACATTATTACTGGAACGACTGGTACCTGGGCTGGGGCTGGTTTCTTTGGTTCGGTGTAATTTTTCTGCTGTTTTCAAGCTTCGGAAACTGGCGCTATACCTATCGTGCGCACCAGAAATATGGAACGCAGCCACAGAAGGGAGCGCTCGACATTCTCAACGAGAGGTATGCCCGGGGAGAAATAAATCGAGAAGAACTCAGCCAGATGAAAACCGAAATCGCCAAGAAATAAAGCGGCGAAGATTCTGGAGTCGCCATGTCACCCGTTTGCCTGCACATTCTCGCGATCAACGGAGGCTCATCGAGCATCAAGTTCACGCTGTTCGAAGCGGCGAAAACCTTGCGACGCATTCTGTCGGGCGGCATCGAAGGGATCGGACTTTCGGACGCGAACTTTCGAGTAAAAGACACGTCGCCAGCCGACTGCTTTTCGCACGCCGTCACGGCGCCGGATCACAAGGTCGCGGTCGACGTCCTGATCGACTGGATCGAGAAAAGCACTGCCTGCAGCGCGTTGGCCGCCGTGGGGCATCGCGTAGTGCAGGGTGGCCCGAATCATATCGAACCCGAGCAAATCACAACCGCGATGGTTGCGGAGCTGCACCGGCTCACCCCGTTCGACCCGGAGCACTTGCCCGAGGAACTGCTGCTGGCAGAGGCGTTTCGTGGCCGCTTTCCACACCTGCCACAGGTGGCCTGTTTCGACACGGCCTTTCACCACGACCTGCCGCGCGTCGCGCGGCTGTTGCCGATTCCACGACGCTACGAAGCCTCGGGAGTGCGACGCTACGGATTTCACGGCCTGTCGTATGCGTTTCTGATGGAAGAACTCGCGCGCCTCGGTGATACGGCGGCAGCGAAAGGCCGCGTGATTCTTGCACACCTTGGTAGTGGCGCAAGCCTGGCGGCGGTGCGCGACGGCAAATCCGTGGACACCAGCATGAGTTTCACCCCGAACTCCGGAGTGCCGATGAGCACGCGTTCGGGTGACCTGGATCCCGGGCTGGTCCTGTATCTGGCGCGCACCGAAAAAATGAGCGCGCAAAAATTCAACGACATGGTCAATTTCCGCTCCGGATTGCTCGGCATATCCGAAACCAGCGCAGACATGCGCGAGTTGATAGCGCACGAAACGCAGGATGCGCGCGCGGCCGAGGCGGTCGCACTGTTTTGCTATCAAGTGAAGAAGTGCGTGGGTGCCTTTGCGGCAGCATTGGGCGGTCTAGACACACTGGTGTTCAGTGGCGGCATTGGCGAAAACGCGCCACTGGTGCGCGAGCGAATCTGCGAAGGACTTGGCTTTCTCGGCATTGGGCTGAACGCGCAGCGCAATGCGCAGAACGCGCAGCTGATTTCGTCCGAAGCAACGAACGTCACGGTCCGGGTGATACACACCGACGAAGAATTCATGATCGCGAAGTCCGTTATTCGCGTGCTGCATCTCGACAACTCTGGAACGCTCAGGCAATGAAAACCAAAACACTTGCACCGGAACTGCTGCACAAAATTGACGCCTATTGGCGCGCCGCCAATTATCTTTCGGTCGGCCAGATTTTCCTCTACGACAATCCATTGCTGCGGCGGCCGCTGAAGATCGCGGATGTGAAGCATATGCTGCTCGGGCACTGGGGCACGACACCCGGGCAGAACTTCATCTATGCCCATCTGAACCGGGTCATCAATCGGTACGACCTCGACATGATCTACGTCGCCGGTCCCGGCCACGGTGGTCCGTCCGTCGTCGGAAATACCTACCTTGAGGGCACCTACAGCGAGATTTATCCGGACATCAGCCAGGACGAATCCGGACTACGCAAACTGTTTGTGCAGTTTTCGTTTCCCGGAGGGATTCCGAGCCACGCATCGCCGGAGTGTCCCGGTTCGATCCATGAAGGCGGCGAGCTGGGCTATTCGCTCAGCCATTCGTTCGGCGCGGTGTTCGACAATCCCGATCTGATCGTCGCCTGCGTGATCGGCGACGGCGAGGCAGAGACCGGTCCGCTGGCCACTGCGTGGCACTCGAACAAGTTTCTCGATCCGGCCACCGACGGCGCGGTGCTGCCGATCCTGCACCTGAACGGCTACAAGATTTCCAACCCGACCGTGCTTGCCCGCATCACGCGCGAGGAACTGGAGCAACTGCTGCGTGGCTATGGCTGGACGCCGATCTTCGTCGAGGGCCACGAGCCGGCGTTGATGCATGAGGCGATGGCAACCGCGCTGGATACCGCGGTGGAGCGGATCAGGGTGTTCCAGCGCGATGCTCGTCGGAACGGCAACCTGACCCGTCCGCGCTGGCCGATGATCGTGCTGAATTCGCCGAAAGGCTGGACCGGGCCGAAAGTCGTCGATGGCCTGCAGGTTGAGGGCACGTTCCGCTCGCACCAGGTACCGCTGCATCCACGCGCGCATCCGGAACACCTTGCGTTGCTGGAGGAATGGCTCAGGAGCTACCGTCCCGAGGAACTGTTCGATGACGGCGGCCGCCTGAAATCCGAGCTGGCCGAGCTTGCTCCCAAAGGCGAGCGACGCATGGGCGCCAATCCCCATGCCAACGGCGGCATGCTGCTGCGTGATTTGCGCATGCCGGATTTCCGCGATTACGCAGCCGAGGTGCCCGTACCGGGTGCGCCCGGCATCGGCGACACGCACGTACTCGGGCCTTTCCTGCGCGACGTGGCGAAGCGCAACAGCGAACAGCGGAATTTCCGCGTGTTCGGTCCGGACGAGACGCTCTCCAATGGCCTGGAAGCGATGTTCGATGTGACCCAGCGCCAATGGGATGCCGCGACCCTCGCGAACGACGAATTCCTCGCTCCCAGCGGACGCGTGATGGAAATGCTGAGCGAGCACCAGTGCGAGGGCTGGCTCGAAGGCTACCTGCTCACCGGCCGGCACGGACTGTTCAACTGCTACGAGGCGTTCATCCATATCATCGATTCGATGTTCAACCAGCACGCGAAGTGGCTGAAGGTCACCTCGCACATACCTTGGCGGCGCAGGATCGCTTCGCTGAACTATCTGCTGGCCTCGCATGTCTGGCGCCAGGACCACAACGGCTTTACCCATCAGGATCCCGGATTCATCGACCACGTCGTGAACAAGAAGGCCGACGTCGTCCGCGTCTACCTGCCGCCGGATGCGAATTGCCTGCTGTCGGTGATCGACCACTGCCTGCGCAGTCGCCATTACGTCAATGTCGTGATCGCCGGCAAACACCCGGCGCCGCAGTGGCTGACGATGGACGCCGCCGTCAAGCACTGCACCGAGGGCATCGGCATCTGGCAGTGGGCCAGCAACGATCAGGCGCTCGCGCCCGACGTGGTTATGGCCTGCTGCGGCGACGTGCCCACGCTGGAGACTCTCGCCGCCGTATCGATCCTGCGCGAGCATCTGCCGGAATTGAAGATCCGCGTGGTCAACGTCGTCGACCTGATGAAGCTGCAACCGCAAATTGAGCACCCGCACGGTTTGAGCGACATGGATTTCGACGAACTTTTCACCAGGGACAAGCCTGTCATCTTCGCTTTCCACGCGTATCCGTGGTTGATCCATCGGTTGACCTATCGTCGCACCAACCATGACAACATCCACGTCCGCGGCTACAAGGAAGAAGGCACGATCACGACACCGTTCGACATGACGGTGCTGAACGACCTGGATCGCTTCCACCTCGTCATGGACACGATCGACCGGCTGCCCCAGACCGGCGACAAGGGCATCTACCTCAAGCAACAACTCAAGGACAAGCTGATCGAGCACAAGCACTACATCGACAAGCACGGCCAGGATATGCCGGAAATCCGCAACTGGAAGTGGCGCGCGATACCTCATTAAAGAAATCGCGAAGAGGCTTTCACCATAAACAAGGCATACGCAGGAATGGAAAATGACCCTGCAACTCAATGAAAATTTGGGCGGCCAGCTATCCAGGTCCCGCCGGAGCCGATGCGGCATGAAATTGGCTGCGGGAAGCAGGGTCTCCGTTGGCGTCAACGACTACATGGGCACACGCGATGAATGACGGGGGCAGTGGCAAGTTGGGCTTCTGGCCGGTCGTCGCCATCGGCATCGGCGGGATGGTTGGCGGCGGAATTTTCGCGGTGCTCGGGCTGGCGGTGCAGCTCGCACATGGTGGCACGCCAGTGGCGTTCGCGTTGGCCGGCGCGGTGGCGCTGCTGACCACCTATTCGTACGCGAAACTTTCTGTCGCCTATCCGAGTCGCGGCGGCACGGTCATCTTCTTGAACCGTGCATTCGGGCCCGGGCTGTTCTCCGGCACCTTGAACGTGCTGTTGTGGTTGAGCTACATCGTCATGTTGTCGCTCTATGCCTTTGCATTCGGCAGTTATGGTGCGACGTTTTTTCCTGCTGCATGGCAGCCGATCGCGAAACACGGCTTGATCAGCTTCGTCATCATTTCAATTGCCGGCCTGAACCTGCTCAGCGCCCAAGCGATTGGTCAGGCGGAAAAGTGGATCGTCGCAGTGAAAGTGGCGATTCTGCTGTTGTTCGTGGGTGTCGGCTTTGCCGGCATCAAGGCGATACAGGTTGCGCCCGCTTCGTGGTCGCCGCCGCTGCAACTGGCCGCAGGCGGCATGATCATCTTCGTGGCATATGAGGGCTTTGAATTGATCGCCAATACCGCACAAGACGTGCGCGATGTGGCGCGGACACTGCCGCGCGCCTATTTCACCGCCGTGGGATTCGTGGTCGCGCTGTATGTGCTGGTTTCGCTGGTCACCGTAGGCAACCTCGCCGTGGACAAGATCGTGACGGCCAAGGATTACGCGCTGGCGGAAGCTGCACGCCCGTTCCTGGGACAAGCCGGATTCACGCTGATCGCGATCGCCGCGATGTTGTCCACGGCGTCGGCGATCAACGCCACACTCTATGGATCGGCGCGGCTGAGTTACTGCATCGCGCAGTCAGGCGAATTGCCGGCCATGCTGGAGCGCAAAGTCTGGAGTGAACCGGTGACGGGACTGTTGATCACCGCGGCGCTGACTCTGGTGGTTGCCAATGCGTTCGAGTTGACCAGCATCGCAACCATGGGCAGTGCCGGTTTCCTGTTGATCTTCGCCGCCGTGAACGCTGCCAACGCGAGGTGCGCGGAGGATACTCACAGCCGCCGCTGGCTTGCTGTCGGTGGCGCCGTCGCATGTCTTGTCGCGTTGGCCGCCCTGGTCTGGCAGACCGGGCGTACCGATCCCATGAAATTATTGGTGCTGGCTGCCATGCTCGTTTTGGCGGCGGCGATCGAGGGCGGCTACCGACTGACCAAACGGGAGTTCGCGCTGCATGAATGAACAAGTTGGGAGTCGAAATGCTTAATGGCGCAATGCTGCTTTGGTTCGCGCTTACGGCGCTGTCGCTACTGTTTGTAGCCGTCGATATTCGTGCGACGCCCGAATCCCCGGTCCTAAAATGGGGGTTCGTATTGCTCACTGCGTATACCGGACCCATTGGCGCCTTTCTTTACGTGCTCGGCTGCCGCGAACCACTGCCGGGACTGCATGAACGCTACGTGGCAGTGCGATGGCGGCAGGTGCTCGGCTCGACGATGCATTGTGTGGCGGGGGATGGCGTCGGCATTCTGGCGGGTGCTGTACTCGCTGGTTTCTTCCATCTGTCCAAAGTGCCCGATATTGCGTTGGAGTACTTTTTGGGCTTTGGTTTCGGCTGGACGATCTTCCAGTCTCTTTTCATGCGAGGTGCGGTGGGTGGTTCATATGCTCGCGCGTTAGCCAACACTTTTCTCCCGGAATTGCTGTCAATGAACTGCCTCATGGCGGGCATGGTGCCAACAATGATTTTGGCGAGAACCCACGTTCCGGCGAGCGCCGATCCCTTCGATCCTGTGTTTTGGTTCGTTATGTCCATGGCTCTTCTCGTTGGTTTCGTCACTGCGTACCCCATGAATTGGTGGCTGGTATCCAATCATATGAAGCACGGGATGATGACCGTTCGGGCAACGGAACTGCCAGCGATTAGCCGAGCAAGCGGAAGTCTTTACGCGGGCTACCCCACAAACCAAGACGACGAGGAGTCTCAAACCAAGGACGTGCACACTGTACACGGTGATTTAGAGAGGATCTCACGCAGCAAACTTATCCGGGTAACTATGTTCTCGTTTGTGGCGTTTGCCTTGGGATTAGCTGCAGCGGCTACATTCGGCGGGGTAAAGTCCGTGACTCGGCGTTCATCCATGCAAATGCGCAAGGCATCAACAGCCATCTTGAGCGGGACTGCTCGAAATGGTCTGCCGCAGCGAATAACACGCGCGGCGTCTTAGCCGATTCGGAGAAAAGCCCTCATGACATCCGATACCAAGCAACCCGGCCCCTCGACTTCAAAGCCGGAGTCGAAGAAGGCCAACCCGAACGACGATCTGAAAAATCTGCCCCTGAAGGAGCTTCAGAAGAAGCTGCAATCTTCACCCGACGGACTTACCCAGGTCGAAGCGCAGAAGCGCCTGGACAAGGACGGCCCAAACGAGATCGAGGAAAACAAGACCAATCCTTTCCTCAAGTTTCTCACTTATTTCTGGGGTCCTATCCCGTGGATGATCGAGGCCGCCGTGATTCTGTCCGGCGTGGTCCGGCACTGGCCGGATTTCTTCATCATCCTCGTGCTGCTGGTGACGAACGCCATGGTCGGATTCTGGGAAGAACGTGCCGCGGGTAACGCCATCGATGCGCTGAAGGCCAAGCTCGCGACCAAGACCCGGGTAAAACGTGACGGCGAGTGGGTCACGCCGCCGGCGCGCGAGCTGGTCACCGGCGATGTCATCCAGTTGCGGCTCGGCGACATCGTGCCGGCGGATGCGCGCTTGCTGGACGGCGATCCCATGTCGGTCGATCAATCGGCACTGACGGGCGAATCGCTTCCCGCCACACGCAATCCCGGCGACGCCGTGTTTTCCGGTTCGATCATCCGCCGCGGCCAGAGCACCGCGCTGGTCTACGCCACGGGCACCGACACATATTTCGGCAAGACCGCCAAGTTGGTCGAGGAGGTGCGCACTGTCAGCCATTTTCAGAAGGCCGTTTTGAAAATCGGCAACTACCTGATCATCCTGGCCGTGACGCTTGTGGCGGTGATCATCGGTTTTGCGATATTTCGCGGTGATGCGATTCTTACGACGCTGCAGTTCGCGCTGGTGCTGACCGTGGCCGCGATTCCGGTGGCGATGCCGACCGTGCTGTCGGTGACGATGGCGGTCGGCGCGCGCCTGCTCTCGAAGAAAAAAGCGATCGTGAGCCGATTGGTGGCAATCGAAGAACTGGCCGGCGTGGATGTGCTTTGCGCGGACAAGACCGGCACCCTGACGCAGAACAAGCTGACACTCGGCGATCCGTTCTGCGTGGAGGGCGCCGAGGCCGCGCAAGTCATCCTCGATGGTGCGCTCGCATCGCGTGCGGATAACGACGACACGATCGATTTGGCCGTACTGGGCGGCATGAAGGACGAGCAAGCCCTGAACGGCTACCAGGTCGTTCACTTCACGCCATTCGACCCGGTGCACAAGCGCACCGAGGCCAGCATCAAGGGCAAGGACGGGAAAACGTTCAAGGTCACCAAGGGTGCGCCACAGGTCATCATGCAGTTGTCGGCCAATGCCGCACAGGTCAAGAGCGCCGTCGACAAGGCGGTCGATGACTTCGCGGCGCGCGGCTTTCGTTCACTGGGCGTGGCGCGCGCCGAGGCAGACGGCTCCTGGCATTTCGTTGGTGTATTGCCCCTGTTCGATCCGCCCCGCGACGATGCGAAAGCGACCATCGCGACCGCGCTCACGATGGGGGTCAAGGTCAAGATGGTGACTGGCGATGCGTTGGCCATCGCCAAGGAGACCGCCAGGAAACTGGACATGGGCACGAACATCCTCGATGCGGGCAGTCTGGGTGATGCAAACAAGCGCGAGACCAAGACAGTCGCCGATTCCATGGCGAATGCGGACGGTTTCGCTGAGGTATTCCCCGAGCACAAGTTCCACATCATTGACGTCCTGCAGAAGCACGGTCACATCGTCGGCATGACCGGCGATGGCGTGAACGATGCGCCGGCGCTGAAAAAAGCCGACTGCGGTATTGCGGTTTCCGGCGCGACGGACGCAGCGCGCGCGGCGGCGTCCATCGTGCTGACGACGCCGGGTCTATCGGTGATCATCGATGCGATCAAGGAGAGTCGCCGCATCTTCCAGCGCATGAACAGCTACGCGATCTACCGCATCGCCGAGACGCTGCGCGTGCTGTTGTTCATGACACTGGCGATCCTGGTATTCAATTTCTATCCGGTGACGGCCGTAATGATCGTGATGCTGGCCTTGCTCAACGACGGCGCCATCCTGTCCATCGCCTACGACAATGTTCATTACCGCGACCAACCCGAGGCATGGAACATGCGCCTGGTGCTGGGCATCTCCACGGTGCTGGGTGTGATCGGCGTCGTGGCCGCGTTCGGATTGTTTTATCTCGGGCTGCGCGTGTTTCACCTCGATCACGCACACATCCAGACAATGATGTACCTGAAACTGTCCGTCGCGGGACATCTGACGATCTTCCTGACGCGCACACGTGGGCCGTTCTGGTCCATCCGTCCCGCGCAAATCCTTTGGGTGGCTGTACTCGGCACGCAGATCCTGGCAACGCTGATCGCGGTCTACGGGCTGTTCATGACGCCACTTGGCTGGGGTTGGGCGCTGTTCGTCTGGGGCTATGCGCTGGCATGGTTCCTCGTGAACGACCGTATCAAATTGCTGGCATACCGAATTTTTGATCGCAGCAAGACCGAGGCCAAACCTTCAGCTGCAGCGGTGCCAGAGGCTGAAGCCAAAACCGAAACTAAAACTGCAGGGAAGGCCGAATCCAGGTCGGATGCGAAGCCGGACGCCAAGGCCCAGCCGGCGCCCGATGCCAAAGCGGATGCGAAGCCGGACGCCAAGGCCCAGCCGGCGCCCGATGCCAAAGCGGATGCGAAGCCGGACGCCAAGGCCCAGCCGGCGCCCGATGCCAAGGCTGATGCGACGCCAGATGTGAAGACTCAGTCGGCACCCGAGGCCAAGGCTGGGTCCAGAACCGAGGCGAACCCCGACGGCACCGCCGAGGACGATGCTGAATCGGAAACCGGCACGCTACCCGAAGTGACTCCGCAACTTGCCAAACGCGTCCATGCGCTCTACGAGCAACTGGGACGCGAGGATGTTCGCGCCGTCGAGGAATCCGAGAAATCGCAGGTGGCGCCCGGCGACACGGAAACACCGAAATAGACGCGCTTCCCCACTAACCCGCATGGCCAAAACGATGAAGATCAAGATCGAAGCAAAAAAATTCCGGGTGAAGCCAGGAGAAGGCGTCGCACTCGACGACTGGCCGACAAGCGTGCAGTCCATCTGCAAGTCGAAGAAGCAGTACAAGAAGCTTCTGCAACAACACGTGGAGTCCTTGGCCGGGTTACAGCGTCTTCACTACGCGTCCGCACGTTTTGCGATGCTGCTGATCTTTCAGGGAATGGATAGCGCAGGAAAGGATGGTGCGATCCGCCATGTCATGTCGGGCGTCAATCCGCAGGGCTGCGAAGTTTTCAGTTTCAAGCAGCCCAGCGTCGAAGAACTCAAACACGACTTTTTGTGGCGCAGCACCTGTCGCCTGCCCGAACGTGGTCGGATCGGCATCTTCAATCGCTCGTACTACGAGGAGGTATTGGTCGTTCGCGTACACCCGGAGATACTTGGCACGCAGCAGCTTCCGGATGGCCTGATTGACCTGAAGACGATCTGGGAAGACAGGTATCGCTCGATCGTGGAACTCGAAGAGCATCTGCACCGTAACGGGATGCGGATCGTAAAGATCTTTCTCCACCTGTCGAATGACGAGCAACGCAAACGCTTCCTGCAGCGGATCGACGAGCCTGAAAAGAATTGGAAATTCAGCCTCTCGGATATTCACGAGCGGGGTTTCTGGAAGCAATACATGAACGCCTACGAGTCCTGCATCAACGCCACCAGCACGCACCACTCACCTTGGCATGTTGTTCCTGCCGACGACAAGGAAGACGCGCGGTTGATTGTTTCCCGGATCGTCCTCGATGCGTTCAACGAACTCAAGATGGCCTATCCGAAGACAACCGCGAAACGGCGGCTGGAGCTGAAGGCGATCCGTAAATCGCTGACGAGGTGACGATCCTGCCGCGACCGAGGCCCACTCGCCATCGATGCGCCGGTCGTTGGAAGACAAAAGTTTTCTCGACAGCACCCCCGTAAAGCCATTTGCCGCCACACCAGGAGAATCGCATGCAGATTCAGGTCAACACCGATCACAACATCGAGGGTCACGAAGCGCTGACCGCGTACGTTACAAAGAGCCTCGAAAGCGCTCTGGGTCGATTCAGCAAGCACATTACGCGAGTCGAGGTGCATCTCACTGACGAGAACGCCGACAAGGGTGGCGAACAGGACAAACGCTGCATGATGGAGGCCCGGCTCGAAGGCCGTCAGCCCATCGCGGTAACTGACAGTGCCTCGACCCTGGACAAGGCGATGCATGGCGCCATGCACAAGCTGACCAAACTCATCGAGAGCACACTGGGGCGTGCTGATCATTCACGCGAGACGAGCTAGCCCGCCACGTCGGCGTTGAACGGATTCGCCGACTTCGGGATCAAGCAATGAACAAGCTCAGACATTTCCGGGGTAATCTGCAGCCAAGCTTGAAGTCGGCCGTGCGCGAGTGAGGTGGCGATTAAACGTCTGCCGGTTCCGCTGCGCGGCTCGCGCAGGAACGTTGCGATCAAACGCCTATTTCGGAGCCGACCCGCGCGGGGCATCGGGTACCTGCTCTTTCACCCAATAAGCCACATTGCCGTAGTGTTTGTAGATGCTCGCCTCGTGCATGCGATCCACCTGGAATGTCGAATCGTAGGGCGGCGCATCTTTGACTTTCTGCCGGGTCAAATTGAGCGAGACCACCTGTTCAGACCAGCTCACATCTTGGATCCATTCGGGCGCGATGAGTGCCTGGTGTCCGAGCCACCAGTTGCTCGTGTTCACGATCAGGTATCGAATCGCCCAAGTCTGTTCGTCGACAAGCGCGCCCTGCACGTGGCCGATTTCACCATCGCTTGCATGTACGTGGTAGCCCGTCACCACGTTAAAACTGCGCAAATGGGTATCCATGGCACTGTGGCGCGCGGTCGAAGTGCCGGACCGAATGCTGTCGGCTTGCGGCTGTATCACTGAGGGTGTTGATACGAATTCCGGCATCACCAGATTTGGGTTTATTTCTGCTCCCAACAGACCGGGGCCGCCCCAATAGATGGGGTAGGCGTAATGCTCGATGAAATCAAGTTCGTGCTGCCGCGAGACGGGCTTTTCGGTATCGATTTGCGGACTGGTTTCCACTTGTTCCCTCGTGATCGACGCAGGGAGTATTTGCTGCTGCCAGTCAGGACTACCGATCGCGATCGGCGAGATCAGCACCTTTCGGCTGGACAGCCAGCTGCCGGTTTCGACCACGAAATAGCGGATCATCCAGGCCTGATCTTCGATATAGAAATCCGTCACGTGGCCTATGACGCCATCGGTCGCACGAATGGCGTAGCCCCGAAGATCGCTCAAATCACGCAACATGTGTCGTTCTCCTTGGAGCCTCGGCAGACGACGGTCTGATGCATGGCAGGGTGACGACAATCCAGGTATCAGTCTGTTCGCCAGCGAACGAAAGCAACCGCTGCGTCGGTGGCTACCGTCTGCAACGGAGTCTGTGCCCTGACGCGTTACCCGAGGACGATACGCAACGAATGCGTTTGGCCGTCATCCGACAGGTCGATTGCGTTTTCGGGGGGGCGCGCTTTACCGTCGAGATTCACGCCGACAAGTCCGCGACAGACGTGATCCGGATTTTCCACGACGATTTCGTAGCGCGTGAGGCGTTGTCGGCCACGCCGATTGTAGATGATCCGGAAGCCGGCCCAGTGCTTCGGAATACAAGGGTCGATGCGCAGCCGTTCGCCTTGCAGACGGAACCCGAGCAGAGCTTCCACTCCAGCGCGATACAACCACGCTGCGGAGCCGCTGTACCATGTCCAGCCGCCACGGCCGATGTATGGTGCGATCGAGTAGACATCCGCGCACGAGACGTAGGGCTCCACTTTGTAGAGTGCAGCCGCTTCGGCGCTGTCGCTGTGAAGAATCGGGTTGAGCACATCCAGCAGCGCGGCGCAGCGATCGCCATCGCCGAGCTTGGCCCAGGCAAAGATCGACCATGTCGCGCCGTGTGTGTACTGGCCGGCGTTTTCGCGTACGCCCGGCGGATAGCCCTTGATGTAGCCGGGGTTTTGAGCGCCGCCGTCGAACGGCGGTGAAAACAGCAACGCTATCCGGTTGACGTGATCCACCAGCATTCGATCGACCGACGCCATCGCCTGGGTGGAGTGTTGCAGGTTCGGCGCGCCGGCCATCACGCTCCAGGATTGGGCGATGGTGTCGATTCGGCATTCGTCGTTTTCGTGCGAACCCAGCGGTGTGCCGTCATCGTAGTAACCGCGGCGATACCATTGCCCGTCCCACGCCTGTTCCAGCGCATCACGCAAGTCGGCGGCGTAGTGCCGCCAACGGCTTGCGCGCCCGCTATCGCCGCGCTGCTCGGCCCGTGGCGCAAATGCGGTGATCGTGGCCAGCAGAAACCAGCCGAGCCAGCAGCTTTCGCCGTGCCCTTTTTCCCCGACGGCATTCATGCCGTCGTTCCAGTCGCCGGTCTGGATCAACGGCAGGCCGTGCTTTCCCCGGCCAAGGCCGGAATCGATCGCCATTGCGCAGTGCTCGTAGACGCTGACCTGCCGGGGAGATTCAGTCGGCAGGAAAAATGCTTCGCTGGCACCCTTCGCAATGGCCGGGCCGTCGAGGAACGGTAACCGCTCGTCCAGTATCGCGGCATCACCGGTTGCTTCCACATAGTGCGCCGCGACGTAGGCAAGCCAGATACGGTCGTCGCTGATCCTGGTGCGGATGCCGGTGCCGGCCGGCGGCAGCCACCAGTGCTGCACGTCGCCTTCGGCAAATTGACGCCCCGCGGCACGCAGCAGATGTTCGCGAGCGATATCGGGCCTGCTCACGCACAGCGCCATGACGTCCTGCAGCTGATCCCGGAACCCATAGGCGCCGCTGGCCTGGTAGTACGCGGTGCGGGCCCACACCCGGCAGCCCAATGCCTGATACAGCAGCCAGTCGTTGAGCAGGACATCCAATGCGCGATTCGGCGTGCAAACCTGCACCGTGTCGAGCAAGTCATGCCACTGGGCCGTGACTTGTTCGAGCACTTGCTCGATGTCGGTCGCACGATATTTTGCAATCAAGGCCCGTGCTTCGGCTTCTGAAGCGGCGTCGCCGAGCAGGAAGACGACATCAATTTGTGTGTCCGGCGCAAAGTCGATCCGCGTTTGCAACGCGCCACACGGATCGAGGCCGGCGCCAAGGCAGCCGCGCAAAGGCATGTCGTCTTGCAGCGCGGCAGGACGGTCGAGCGCGCCGAGCGGGCCGAGAAATGCCGTCCGATCGCCGCTCATCGAGTGCTGCCGGCCGCCCAGATCGATGAACGCGATGCGATCGGCGAAGTCGCTGCGCCAGGCGTTGCGGGCAAACAACGCGCCCGTGCGCTCATCGCGCGAGGTGATCACGAAAGGGGCCGATGTGGTGCCATTTGCACCCAGCGCCCATTCGACGTAGGCGGTGATCGACAGGCGACGCATGCGTCCGGAGCGGTTGCAGATGCGCAATCGCGATATCTTGATCGGGTCGAGAGTCGGCACGCACTGCGTCAGCTCCAGGTCGATGTCATGAGCATCGTTGGTGAAGCGGCTGTAGCCCTTGCCATGAGTGATGTGGTACTTCGCGTCGGCAACGCGGATCGGTAGTGCGGTAGCGCTCCATAGCGCACCACTGTCCTCATCGCGTAGATACAGTGCCTCGTGAGGACTGTCGCAGACCGGATCATTCGGCCAGGGCGTGACGGGATTCTGCTGGCTGTTCAGCGACCACGTGTAGCCGCCGCCTTCGGCCGAGACCAGAAATCCGAAGGACGGGTTTGCGATCACATTCACCCATGGCGCGGGCGTGCAGCGATCGGCATCCAGGAGGATTTCATAGTTGCGACCGGCATCGCCGAAGCCGCCGATGCCGTTTGCGAATTCCAGGGCCGTCACTGCTGCATTGGCCGTTGCGGATGTCGGAACATTCGCCTGGAGCGGCGGCGACGTGGCCGATGGTCCGGCATCGGCATCGGCCTTCGCCGGCACGCATTCGGAATGATCGGGATTCGGATAACCCAGCACCACGCGCGAGGCTGTCAGCAATCCGTCGCGCAATGAATCGCCGATGTCGCCGTCGCGCAGGGCGAACAATTCGACTTTTGGCGCGTTGCCGTCCACCTTCAGTTGCGCTTGCCGGGCCGTGACCAGCGGTTCGAGCGCGCGGTGAAGCGCATCGCCGTCGGCGCCGGTCGCCTTATTGAGCAACACCACGTCGACCGCCAACCGCTGGTTGCGCCAATAATTCTGTGCCGACAGGAGATCCTGGGTGCAAGAAAGGTCCGCCGTGCCGTGGAGGCACTGCAGCATGATCGGGCGATCGCAGGAAATTCCGGCGGCCCATAACGTGGGCGGACCACCGCGACCGCGAGCCAACGCCTGCGGGGTGGCACGCTGGCTCATGTCACAGTACAACACGGCACTCAGCCAACGCTCGATCCGGGTAGCGCGCGTCGCGTCGATGTCGAGCCGCGATGCTTCGGCCTCGGCGCGGGTCGCTGCGCCAGCGAACAGCTGCTCGGCGGCATCCGGATTGGCCAGTTGACTGGCCAGTTCCGCGGCGCCATCACGCGAGTCGGACAGCCGCGTCCACAACAGCACGGTTGCGCTCGCGCCGGGGGCCAGGCGAACATGCCGGCGCAAAGCGAATATCGGATCGAGTACGCATCCGGTCGTGTTCGACAACGTCGCATCCGGCCGCATTGCCTGCGCGTGGCGAAGCGTGCGACCGCGGCCCAGGAAGCGCGCGCGATCGGTTTCGTGTTCGCACGAACCTTCAATCGGTTCGCCGGCCACCTGCAGCGCCTGGGCGGCCCAGATCTCCGGCTCGCTGTCCGCGCGTCGCCGCCGGGTTGCCAGCAGCAGGCGGTGATAAATTTCCCATTCGGTCTGCACGAACATCTTGGAAAACGCCGGATGGGCATTGTCGGCACCAGTCGCTCCGAGTACCAGTTCCGCATAGGACGTCACTGACAGCACACATGCGTCATCGCCATCATTGGTCAACGTCAAGCGGCGCAATTCGATGTCTGCGTCGCAGGCGACCGCCACTTCCAGCAGGCTGTGCAGTCCATCGTGGCGACGAGCGAACGTCGCGCGACCGGCGTTGAACGTCACGGCATCGTCGGGAAGGGGTGTGCCATGGGGTTGCCGAGTGACGGACCATACCTGGCCGCTTGCCTCGTTCCGCACCAGCAGATAGTTACCCCAGGGATCGCTGGTGATATCCTCACGCCAGCGCGTTACCGCCAGATCGTGCCATCGGCTGAAGCCGGCGCCGCTGTCGCTCAACATCACGCTGTATGCGCCGTTTGAGAGCAGACGGCACGTACGTGTGCGAATGAGGCGATGGGCATCGGTTGGCATTGACAGTCCGGCCTGTCGAGACGAAAGCGTTGGAATATTGCGCGGTAGCTGTATTCCCGGTGAGCGCTGGCGGCGATTGACGTTGTCGTGTTTGCGACGCGGATTGATGAATTCGTGCCAGGGATGCGCTGACTTGATCAGGGCATCCCCAATCCGCGATTGGTCGACGCAGGCTGCTAACATCGGATCTCCACCTGCGGTTACGGGCAGGATACACCCGAATCGAATCCATGCGTTCCCATCCGCCAAGTCATCCACCGCAGTCCGAATCTCTGCTGCTACTGGCGCAGAAGAAAGCATTCGCCTATTTTCAGCACGAGACCAATCCCCTCAACGGGCTTGTCAGGGACAAGAACTCAACGCACTGGCCGGCGAGCATCGCCGCCGTCGGGCTGGCGCTCACCAGCTATCCGGTGGCGATCGAACGCGGCCTCATCGGCAGGGATGCCGCGATCAAACGGACGCTGACCGTATTGCGGTTTTTCCGCGACAGTATGCAAGGCGCCGAGCCCGACGCCAGCGGTTATCGTGGCTTCTACTACCACTTTCTCGACATGCACACCGGTCGCCGTGCATGGCAGTGCGAGCTGTCCACGATAGATAGCGCGTTCCTGTTTGCCGGCATGCTGACGGCGGCGGCGTATTTCAATGACGACACGCCCGAGCAGCAGGAGATCCGTGATCTGGCGGATGCGTTGTACCGGCGAGCCGACTGGCGATGGGCCCAGTCCGAAGACGGCACCCTGGGCCACGGCTGGCGCCCCGAAAGCGGATTCATTCCGCATCAATGGCATGGTTACGACGAAGGTCTTCTGTTGTACGCGCTGGCGCTGGGTTCGCCGACCCATCCGTTGCCGCCAAGCGCATATGCGGCGTGGACAACCACCTATGAATGGAAGCGTTTCTACGATATCGAATTCCTTTACGCCGGGCCGCTCTTCACCCATCAACTGTCGCACATCTGGATTGATTTTCGCGGCATCCAGGACGCGTTCATGCGTGGCAAGGGCATCGATTATTTCGAGAACAGCCGGCGCGCCACGCTGACCCAGCAACGCTATGCGGTCGACAATCCGCTCGGATTCAAAGGCTATTCCGCACAATGCTGGGGTATAACCGCCAGCGATGGACCAGGTCCCGCGACACGTATCATCGATGGCGTCGAACGCCACTTCTATGCCTACGAAGGCCGCGGTGCGCCGGCTGGCATCGACGACGGTACATTGGCGCCCTGGGCGGCGGTGGCATCGTTGCCGTTCGCGCCGGAAATCGTGCTGCCTGCTATGCACCATTTCATCCACACGCTGCAATTGCACCAACAACATCCATACGGCTTCAAGGCGAGCTTCAACCGGACCTGGATTGATCCATCTGCGGACTCTTCTTTCAACGGCTGGATATCGCCGTATTTCTTCGGCTTGAACCAGGGCCCCATCTTGCTCATGATCGAGAATCATCGCGATGGCATGTTGTGGGAGTTGATGCGCAGTTGCCGCTGGATCGTCGACGGCTTGCGCCGCGCCGGGTTCGAAGGCGGCTGGTTGAACGCGAGCGCAAGGCGATAATCCCGATGAACGACGTTGATCAACGGATCCGGCCGGATCTGAAGATTGGAAGTTGCCCTGCGTCAAGGTATCCGGACACCGCACGCACTCATCGGCTTGCGGCACGCTGGTATGCGCTGTCGCCTTGATCCGCGCTGACAGCATCGTCAAGACGATCAAGGATCAGGCCTCATGGGGCCCCTGAGCGAACACAATGAGCACATCGAACGTCGATCTGCGCGGCGGTCGAACACCCGCTCCGGATGATCAAGCGGCAATTGGGTCATGTGAAGGCACGCAAACCTAAGCTGCAAGGCTTCGGATTGGTGCCGTGGCAGCGCATCGACTGCTATGTTCGATAACGCACAGATGGCGACAGGAATTCGGCGCATCGTGGCATGGCGCGAAAGGAAGCGAAGGCGTCACAGCCGACGCCGCAGTATGACGCAACAATGTTGTTCAGCCCCGGCCAGCACGGACCAAAGCCCCCCCCTTTGGTCCGGCCGGGGTTTCTACCGCGAGCCGAGCCGGCAGTCCGGAAGTACATCCGCGTTCTCGCCGACAAGCAAGCTCCAGCGATCATGGTCACGGTGACGCCAATGCTCGAATCCCTGCTTAATCTCGCGTCGAACGGAATCACCCATGCGGGACTCGGCGCAATGCTGGTGTTTTTGCTGGCGACAACGCAACTCACCATCCTCACGGTGACCTTGTACCTGCATCGGTGCCAGACACACCGTGCAGTGGACTTCCATCCTGCACTGGCCCAGGCCTTCCGCTTCTGGAGTTGGCTGACCACCGCCATGGTCACCCGGGAGTGGGTCGCGATTCATCGCAAGCATCATGCGCACAGCGAAACCGAAATGGATCCGCACAGTCCGCAAATTTTCGGTATCCGCAAACTCCTGCACAACGGAACAGAGCTCTACATGACGGCGCGAAGAGACAAGGACCTGCTCGCAAAGTACGGTCGGGGTACGCCCGATGACTGGATCGAACGTCATGTATACGCGCCGCACTGCAACTGGGGCCCGACCGTGTTGGCGGTTGTTGAGATCGTGCTTTTCGGCGTCGGCGGCATGGCGCTCTGGGCCGTGCAGATGATGTGGATTCCGTTCTGGGGCGCGGGAGTGGTCAACGGTATCGGTCACTGGTGGGGCTATCGAAATTTTGAAACGGCCGATCGGTCGACCAACCTGGTTCCATTCGCGATCTGGATCGGCGGCGAGGAACTGCACAACAATCATCATGCTTTCCCGAGTTCGGCGAAGTTTTCCGTGCGCCGCTTCGAGTTTGATTTGGGTTGGCTCGTCATCCGCTTTCTGGTAATGCTGAAGCTTGCCAGCGTTCGACGCGTCGCATCCTTGCAGGATATGCAGTCAAGCGATTTCCAGTCCGCCAAGGAGCCTCTGCGTACCGATCTGGCGCCGCGGGTCAGGGTGATGACGCAGTTTTTCCGCACGGTCACGTTGCCGGTCGTGCGCGAGGAGCGGCGTCGCGACCGCAAAAACCTCCCGTCACCGCGTCTGCGCCACGCCCTCGCGGACGGCGGCCGCTGGCTCGACGCCGATGAACGCCGGCGCTTGAATGCCTGGGTCGAGGCCCGGCCCGTTCTGCGCACGATCTGCGAATTCCGGGCGCAACTCTCTGCACTGCTGGAGCAGCGCGATCTCGATGCCATGGCCGGGAGATTGTCGCAATGGGCCCGTGCCGCCAAAGGCAGCGGTATCGGTGTGCTGCGCTCTTTCGCGTCCACACTGGACGCAGACGCCTGCGCCAACCGGTGAAATTTGTCCAATGCGCTGCTTTGTTCGTTGCCGCACAGACGACATCGGCGCATGCGAGCATGTTGCTCGACGCACTGGATCGGCAACTCGGCAATGCCGCTGCCATTGCACGTTACGGACATCGGGAGTAAAGGCATGTGTAGCCATTGGGTAAGCAGTTCTACCGGGTTGCCCCATGAAGGCGAGCAGATCCAGTTCGTCCTGGATGGTCGCGAGGTTGCGATGAATGGCACCTACACCCAGCAGACCTTCCGGTCGCATTGGTCGAATTATGATGTCGCGCGAGTGCGCAGATGGCGGTCCGCCGACCCGGACTCGTCCGTCGCGGCATCGGCCCGGTTCGCGGATCCCACCGGTCGCCCGGCGTACGGGTGATGCCGCCGTCGACGATCCGGGCAAGGGGTCAACGCGATGCCGGAAGCATGCATCTCCGCAAAGCCGGGGGACTGTCCGTCTTGTCCAGCTCCGCGTCGCCTGGAACAGCAACGTAAACCCCAAACGGACCGTGCATGCCGGGTTCTTATGCCGCTTCCGTTGCAGTCGCATCCAGCAGATCCTCGCGCAAACGGGTCAGGCGTTCGCAAGTCCTTATCGAGATTCGGTGCTGTGCCACCCATGATTGCTCCGCGTGATACGGTTATGGCTTGAGCTTGATGGCCAGACCACGGCGATAAATTTCCAGATCGGATTTATAGCACGCGCACGCGGCCACTTCGAGGCGCTCGTGATCAAGGATCGTCACTTTGCCGCGCTTGTAGCGGATCAGCTTGCGTGACTGCAGGGCTCTTGCTGCGGAGGTGATGCCGACGCGGCGCACGCCGAGCATGAACGCAAGGAACTGCTGCGTCAGATCGAACGAGTCCGCATGTGCGCGATCCCGGGACATCAGCAGCCAGCGCGCGAGCCGCTCCTCCACGACATGGAAGCGCGTGCAGGCGGCAGTCTGGGCCAGTTGGCGCAGCAGGACGTCCACATAGCGATGCAAGAGACGGCGCAACTCCGGCATGTCCTCCAGCCGCTGTCGAAATGTCGCGGCCTTCATGCGCCAGGCCGTGCCGGCACCTTGGGTCAACGCGCGCAGCGGTACACTGCCCTGGCCCAGCACGGCGGAATATCCGCACATGCCCTCATTGCCGATCATGCCGACCTCGAGCGTCGAATTGCCGTCGATCGTCTTGAGCACGGAGATGAAACTGCCGGTCGGGAAATAGACGTGGCGCATGCGCTCGCCCTCGTCGCACAGAACGCTGCCAAGAACCAGATCGACCACGGTGCAATCATCAAGAAAGCGCGCGCGCACCGCGGCTGGCAGCGCGGCGAGCAACTGATTCGGTGAGTCGATACGCTGGGTTGACATGACGCTCTCTACGATTGAACCCGGCGAGCATGCCGCGAAGCGCATTTGTCGTCTGTCCGATAACGCACATAGCGTCGGGCAGTGCGCTGCCCAGCCACAGTCGCAGATCAGCGGTAGGTACTTGTTTCCCGTCGCAACAGGATCTGGTGATTTCGCCGGCACACTTTGCGCGAACGGGACCGGGGGATGCCCTGATCAACTCAGCACCGGCGACATGATGGCGCTGAGGCTCGCGGGGTGTGTCGCATTGCGCCGCCTTGTTGACAGGCGGCCAGGCTATCAAGCCGGCGCAACGCGGATATCAGGGCAAACAGAACCGGGGCCGCCTGCGTTGAGGTGATCAGGGCATCCCTAGCCGTTGTGCCACGGCAACAGGCGCGCATACTCTTTTCTGACCACCTCGTAGCATTCGCACGTCATGCCTTCCAGGCGCGGTCGGTCGAGAACCCGAATCCGGCCACGGCTGTATTGGATTACGCCCGCGCGCTGCAGTTTGCCGGCCGCTTCCGTGACGCCTTCGCGGCGCACGCCGAGCATGTTCGCGATCAGTTCCTGGGTCATCGTCACTTCATCCGACGGCAATCGATCCAGGCTCATCAACAACCAGCGGCAGAGTTGCTGATCCACGGTGTGGAAGCGATTGCACACGGCGGTCTGCCCCATCTGTGTCAGCAAGGCCTGCGCATAGCGCAGCGTGAGCTGCTGCAACGGACCGTTCAGAGCGAATTCGTCGCGCAGGTGCCGGGCACGCATGCGGAACGCGTGGCCGGCGCTTTGCACGACGGCCCGATTGGGAGTCGTTCCGCCGTCCATGAAGAGCGAAACGCCGACGAGTCCTTCGTTGCCGACGATCGCGATCTCGGCGGACGCGCCATCCGCCAATACATACAACAACGAGACAATCGAATCGGTAGGAAAATAGACGTAGGGCTGATCGGTTCCGGATTCGTAGAGGACCTCACCAAGCACAAGATTTACCGGAACAAGATGCGGAGCAAAACGCTTCCATTCCACCTGCGGAATCGCGCCAAGCAGGTGGTTTTGTTTCGGAGCGACTCGCGCGGACAGCATAGGCAACCCCAGTGTCGCCGGGACGGCGTATCGAGAAAAATCGGCTATCCTTGAAGCGAGTGTCGGACAGCGGCGATACGTGTGTATCGTTGCGAACATAGTAAAAAAATTTTTTTTTGGCCGCAACACGACTGACGATGCGAGTATTCGACGCTGTCGCGGGGTTTCGCGTGCGAGGAAACGGTGATGTGCGCCCAATGGGTCACAGGTGCTGCGAAACTTCCTCATCGAGGCCTGCCGCTGCATGCCTCCATCGCCTCCACTGTGCCTGCGGGCAATTCAGTCGGCAAACGCGTCGCGCCGGAAATCGTGACGATTCCGCACGCGTCCAGGTCGCCCAT
The DNA here is from genome assembly GCA_963779795.1 of uncultured Pseudomonadota bacterium. Taxonomy (GTDB): domain Bacteria; phylum Pseudomonadota; class Gammaproteobacteria; order Xanthomonadales; family Rhodanobacteraceae; genus Rudaea. The sequence continues at coordinate 363,529 of CAVZZK010000004.1, forward strand.
TTCGCATACCGGAAACGAACTCTTTGCCAGGTCCACACCCGCGGTTATAGTGCTCATCCGAGACGTCTTCTCCGGTTTTGATTGGTGATCCAAACCACAATCATGGCACTTCGATGTCGAGTGGCTCGACCGCTGGGATGGAGAAGTCTCTTTTTACTGCCTGGCTTGTCTCATGAAAGCATCTCGTGACAGCAAGCGCGCGGTCGTCCCGTGCGCAACGCAGGAGCAGCCCGACGAAGGCGTGAACGCAGGCGTTTGGCAGGCGATCGCGCGCATGTCGACCACCCGGACGAACAGCCGGATAGGGCTGGCGTCGGACGCCGCGGTCGCCATTGCCCTGCTTTATTTCGGCACCCAGCGCCGGGATATTCACCCGCTGACGGCGCTGGCGAGCGTATTTTTCGGACTGGTTGTGTTCAGCTTCATCGAATACGGCCTTCACCGCTGGATTTTCCACGGTCCCGCGCGGGGCATGATGGAAAAAGGTCATCGCAGGCATCATCAGGATCCGCTGGGATACGACTCCCTGCCGTTTTTCCTGCCGCCGCTGGGCATTCTGGGTCTGGCTGCCCTGTTGGCCGCGATTCTGCCCACGACATTCGCGTTGCTGCTGTCGGGCGGCCTGGCGACGGGATATGCGCTCTATGGGCTGAGCCACAGTGCTATCCACGGCGTCCGCTTCCGTTACCCGCCGGCAAAACGTTGGGCGGCGAATCATCACATTCACCATCGTCACCCCGACAAGAATTTCGGAGTGACTACGCCATTATGGGATATGTTGTTGAAGACGCGGTACGTGTCGAAAACGGCGAACGGCAAACGATTCACCCGGAGTGCGCCCAATACCGCGGGCAGCCGGCGATGAAGTCGCGCACGCGTATTGGCGCATCCATGCCGGGCATTGAAGCAGCTCGAAACGTCAAAACCTGGAGCATCCGTGGTGCGGGACGCCTGCTGATCATTGCCGCGCTGATTGCAACGGTTGCCGTACCGGCGCTGCTAGGCGGCAAAGCGGCATTGCTCGCGACCTTGCATTTTTCAATACAAGGATACATTGCGATTTTTGCATCGCTCGTCGCGAGCTGGCTGTGCCGAACGATCAAACTGTATCTGCTGCTGCGTCGATCGAATCCGCACGCAGGTTTCATGCACGTGCTGGGAATTTCACTGGCCACGGATTTTGCATTCCTCGCAACGCCCGCCGGCATCGGCGGCTACGCAGCCGGCTTGTATTACCTGCGCCGCGCCGGCACCTCGGCCAGTGGCGCGGCGGCGATCGTCGCCGCAGACCAGGGGTTCGATGCACTGTTCTTCGTTGTTGCGCTGCCGCTTGCCGGACTCTGCCTGGCCGGATCCGCCGTACAGAGCGGGCTGGGTAAAGCGGCATTCATCACGACGGCGCTGATCGTGACGCTCGTCCTGGGCGCGCTGATCACACGGCGCAAATTGGCCGAATGGTTGTTCACGCCGAATGCCCTGAGTCGTTTCTGGCCAAGGCTGCTTTCGATGCAGCTCGCGCTGCGTGAATTTTTCAGGAAGCTGCGCACAGACGGCCGTGCCCTGCTGGCGGCAGGCCCGGCATTCTTGTTCGGCATTTTCGTTTTGACCGCGTTTCAGCAGCTGACGCGCTACGGCATACTTTGGCTCGCGCTGCTGTTCCTCGGGCACCGGGTTTCGTTCCTGACTACATTTCTGCTGCAAGTACTCGTGCTGCAGGCGGCCGTGTGGACCGGCATCCCGGCGGGCGGCGGTGCAGCGGAAATCGGGTTGAGCGCAACGCTCGGAGGCTGGGTGCCGAACGCGAGCCTCGCGACGGCGTTGCTGTTGTGGCGCGTGGCAACGCTCTACATTTGCCTCCTGGCCGGAGCCGTCGCGATGGCATGGTTGGCGCGGCGACCCACTCCAGGCATCAGCGCCAGCTGCGAAGCCGACCGGCAACGGCGCGCCTGAATCGGAGTTGCGCCCAGTTTGCACAGTCGCGGACCGCAGGCGCGACGCCCGCAGCCCGGCAGCATGGACAGGACGTGGCCGGTTCCGCTGAGCTGTCAGGACAGAACCGGGTCTTCCACACGGTTGGTTCAAGCAGCGGGTAAATCCGGCAGTCGCAATTGCGCAACCCCCAAAACGATAGCTTGTGTGTGCTGGCGAACCGAGACGCGACTGTCTTGCGCGTAGGCTCCATCGCACATGATCCGATGAAGCATCGTATACGCCATTGTGCGGCGCGGATATCGCGCATGCTCCATCGGTCGGACCAAATCCCCGCATCAGCGGCAGCTTGCGGCGAAACTCGGGAACTCACACTTGACAGAGGTAGATTATTCATGAATACCACACTGAAGATTCTCGCCGCCAGCCTGGCACTCGCCTTGGTGGCCTGCGGCACTTCCACTCAGGCGGACGTCGACAAGGCCGCGCAAGCACGTACCGCGGATGTGGCCAAAGCCGGTCAGGATGCGCAGCCTGCCGTCGATGGCGCCAATCGCGAATTGGCAAAGACCAAGCAGCAAGGCGACGCAAACGTCGCTGATGCGCAGATGAATGCTGACCGCGAAACCGACAAGGCTGCCGAAAATCAGTCCAGGCAGCAGGCCAAGTCCGACTACGACGTCTCAATCGCAAGCGCCGATGGCGACCTGTCGGTCGCACTGCAAAAGTGCGACATGGAGTCGACCGATGCGAAAAATGCGTGCGAGCAAGCGGCCCACTCAACGCATGATCAGTCCGTTGCCGCGGCGAAGGCAAAGCTGGATTTGGCGAATCACGGATCGGGCTGAAACGCCGGGTCGTACGTGGTTTGTAAAACCGTGCATCCTGTTACGGGCTGCAAAACAAGGTTGCCGCAAAAACGTACCAGGATTTTCACATCGCGCACTCGAAGCAGCGGCGACGTTCCGGCGCAGGCTGATCCGACCGCACGTAAAGTAGCCCGGTCGCATGACCGGGTTCTTTTACGCGACGATTCAATTCGTGCGGGTCAACGCAAAGCGGCGGCCGCCGCCGCCGAGATCCACGCCTTCACCGACTTCGGCCAAAACGCCGATTTTTTCGCGACCTGTCCGGGCGGTGCCTTCGGCCCGTAGCCTTGTACTCGGCGATCACTTCCCGACTTGCCGATGGGGTGTTGCTCAGCGTTCACTTCAGCCGGTCATCGCGCGGAGGTTCCCTGTAGTCGCGATCGACGAAGCGCAACTGTGCGGACAACCTGGCGAGAACGTCTGCATCAACGCCACCATTGTGCTCCAGGCCGTTCTTCGCGCAGTCGCGCAATCCGTCGACCGTCCAGCCCCACGCGCGCGCCATACTGATGATGGGCATGTCAGGTTTGCCGCAGGCCATCATGGCCTGCTGTGTGGGAAAGATTTTCTTGTAGGCGAGACCGCCGGTCGCGCCGAACGGAAACCGGGCGTCGGATCGGGTCATTTCCATTGCCGTCGGCCGTGTCTGATTGCGCCTGAATCAGTCGAACGAGATCGTTACATCGGCGGCGGGAGTCACGTATGTACGCGTATGTTCATGCGTGAATATCCGACTTGAGATCCAGGCTGTACAGCATCTGGGTCCGATCGTTCGGATCGGACTCGCGATGAAAACCCAGGTGCCCGGCGAATTCGCGCATCCCGTCGTTGCCCACGGCGCTGATCGCATGCATCGATTCGAGTCCGCGCGTGACGGCGCTGTCGATAAGGCGATGCATCAGCAGCGTTCCCAATCCTTTGCGTTGCCACTCGTCGCTGACCGTGACCGCGAATTTGCAGGATCGTCTGTCGGGACCGGCGCTCAGTCGGGCGACGCCGATTTCCCGCTCTTGCGTTCCCTCGACGATCAGGGCGATGAGCGCCACATCGCACGCAGGGTCGATGTCGACCAGTTGCCGCAGCAGCGCATCGCTGGGCGAACCCAGCGTGCCCAGAAAGCGGAATCGACGGGATTGCGGCGACAGGCATGCGATGAAGCGGCGTTCCAGTGCGATGTCCTGTTTGCGGATCTGACGAATCAAAACATAGCGACCAGCACGCAATTCCGCGTCCCACTGCTCGTTGCGGGTAGCCGCCTCGCAGGCGACTGCAATCGAGAACGCCTGGAGCTGCGCGCCGGCTCGGATCATTGTGTTTACAAGACTCATGTTCGTACTTCCGATGAAGCCCACCCATGTCCACCGCGGACCCGGCAGAGCGAAGCGCCAGGACGAATCTCGCCGGATGTTCAGGATCGCAACGGATCAGCTGGTGGCGGATCTTCGTTAGCCTTGCGCGTCTGCCGCACCAAAGGTCCTTCCCGCAATCGGCGCAGCGTGCGTTGTGCCAGGTTCGGCGGATTGATTACGCTGAGCGGTTTCAACGGCAGGTATCGTTGTTTGGCGAGTCGAAAGATTGGCGAGCACAACTTGTTCATGGTCTGCTCCGTGGCAGCGGGCTCGGTTTTATTCCGCAGCGACGTGCAATCGCGCTTCGAAATGATGTTCGTATTTTCGGTCTTCCGGATCGTCGTGTATGTACGGCATCGCACACTGGGCGGATCGATCTCGAATTCGTGCAGATGCGTCGGCGCTGGTCAACGCCTGCCGGACCCCGTCGGACGAACCGTCGCGCCATCACTGTCGCTCGCTCAGGCGCTCGCACGAGCGATCAGAGTGGAGTCGACAGGCAGGTACTGCGAACCGATGATTTTTGCTGATCTCCCTCGGCGTGCGTCCAGATTCGCAACGCCGCAACGCCTGTTTGCGCAAACCCGGCGGGGTACCGGTACCGACGCGGCCCGGATCGACCCGTTTCATGCGCATGGCATGCGAGGGGAACATTTCAGTTTGGAGCAGTTTTGCGCGTGGTCAATGACGTATTCGTGTCCGGCAACACGTTCAGCGTTGATGATCCGTGAGGGAGTTGTGCGCCCGCTGAAGGCGCTCCTCGAATGGGTAGCTTGCGATGATGGGCCCATGCGTGACCGCAGTTCTGGCGGGTGCGCCCCATGCCGCTGGTGCTGAGTTGATCAGGGCATCCCCAAGGCGAACCCGCAACAAGAAAGCGGACCAGATGTTCCGGTCCGCCGAATGTGCATGAATGCAGACGCCCGGCTGATTCCAGTCAGGCGTCCGTGGAGACGGACTTTCAGCTCCACATGCGCCGCAGAGTCAGCGCCAGTCCGCCGAACAGCGAGAGCAGGCCGCCGAGGGCAAGCAAGGGGACGTCACTCGCCGTCTGCGGCAGCATCGCGGATGGCGCGGCAGCGTCGTCGGCCGGTGGTGGAGTGTTGTCCGCGAGCGCCGTATCCGTATTGGCGTCGACGGGTTCTGGTGCCGCCATCGCTATTTCGTCCGGCGGCACCCCGGGTTGCGTCGCATAGCCGTACTGGTTCTCGGGAACGTACAGGTTGATGGTGTCGGTCGTGTGGAGCCGGTTGAAGGCTGTCGGGCGGTCATTGATGTACGCGACCTGGCCGGGCCTGGGCTCGATCATCACCGCTTCGACGTGACGATTGTTCCGGTCGTGGACGTTGAAATTGACCGTGCCGTCCCGGTCGATGCGCGTGAAATTGGCCGCGAGGCGGGCCCATTTGACACCGTTGACGACCACCACTTCCTGGCACGCGGCGACCACATTTGGATGGTCGCGCGCCATGTCCGCGTTCCAGTTGAAGCCGGTGCAGCTTGCCTTGTGTACCTGCTCGTTCGGAAACTGCGTCGTTTGCTGGGCGCATACGACGCTGGCGATGGCAAAACTCAACAGTGTTGCTGTGAAACGGATTTTATAGGAACCTTTCATTTCATACTCCTTGGATCTACCTGCGAATATCGGTCGCCACCGCCCGCACAATGAAACGATGCGGGGCGTTGCCGATGAAATGGAACGGGTAACACGTAATGAGGGTGAGCACGGGCTTGCCAACATCGGCGAGGACATTCACGTCAGTGGGTTCGACAACTTTCATGCTGGTAACCCGGTACAGATCGGTGCGTTGGATTGTGTCGAGCTCGACGACGTCGCCGACTGAAATATTCCGCAGGCCGCGGAAATAGCTGTCACGATGCGCGGCGATCGCAATGTTGCCGATGCTTCCCGGCAATGCGCTGCCCGCGACCAGGCCGGCGCCCCGGAGCAACTCACTGCGTCCGGTGCCGGGGTTGACGGGCACCACGAGGCCGATGGCGGGAATGCGCAGGACTGCCATCGCGATATCGTCCGGCTGGTTCGACTCGACGCGTACCAGCTTCGGAGCGACAACGCGGGCGGGCTGTAGCGCTGATTCCGGCAACGGCTGGAGCTGCGGCGGAATTAGCGTGGGACGCGGCAGATTTCGCCGTACCTCAACGAACGCCGCAATTTCATGCCGGCGCTCGATCTCCTGCCAGCTCAATACGCCGACGAACAACGCAATCAACAGCGCGCCCAGCGACCAGAGTGTGACTTCAGCGATTTTCATTCCCATACAACGGCACTATCCAACTTGTTGCGATATTGCGCGTTCGGCGCCGTCCCGTCAGTACGCCAGGGCACACAGGCCGGATCGGGCGGACCGCAGGAATGACAACAATGGCTGAAGTATTTTCATCATGCACGATGAAGCCCATGCGCGCATTGCCCCCCAATGAACCTGCGTAGTCGCGCATTGGATGCTCTTCGGCACGCGCGTTCGTGGCTACAGTGGCGGCCAGTGCGAGCCGCAGCGAAGAACAGCGACAGCGACCATGAATACGCATTGCAGGGCGGCTCGATCGGAAAGCAGTCAACATCTTTGCCGGGACGCGATTTGGTTGAGTCGGTCCCCTTTGCGCAATGAAACCCCGGGCACCGCGGCACTCGATGACGCGCGCGATTGCCGGCGCGTAACGGGCCCGCCCGGGGCCAACACCATTCAGGATGGTTTCCGGAGTGTGCGTGGATTCTGCAGCACCGCCGGCCATTCAGGGTATTCGTCGAGCATGGCTTCCGGCACAGGCCACATGTCTTGCGAGCGCGCAGGATGCACCCATATTCACAACAGGACCCGTCACCGGGAGGTATCTTGATGCTGACGTTTATCGCCTGGCTTGTGCTGCTGGTGTTCTGCTGGCCGCTGGCATTGCTGGCGTTGGTGCTTTATCCCTTGGTGTGGCTGCTGCTATTGCCGTTCCGCCTGCTGGGCATTGCCGTGGATGGCGTATTTGCGTTTCTCAAGGCGCTGGTGTTTCTGCCGGCGCGGGTATTGCGCGGACGCCCGGTGGTGTGAGAGGCGCTGGCGGTCGGACATGAAAAGGGCCGCTGCGTGCGGCCCTCGACATTGATTCGATTCGATGATTTCCGGGGTCGCCGGACCAGGCGCTTATTTCAGTTTCGCATCGACGCGCAGCGCGTCGACCTTGTCGGTCTTTTCCCACGAGAACGTCGTGAAGGTCTCGCCGTTGGGCAGCTTGACCTGCTTCGGCGTGCGGCCGAAATGACCGTAGCTGGCGGTGGGCTGATACATCGGATGGATCAGGTCGAGCATCTGCAGGATGCCGTATGGGCGCAGGTCGAAATGCTTGCGGATCAGCTTTTCGATCTTGTCGTCGGGAATCTTGCCGGTGCCGAACGTGGTGACCGAGATAGAGGTCGGATGCGCCACGCCGATCGCATAGCTGACCTGCACTTCGCAGCGGTCGGCGATGCCGGCGGCGACGATGTTCTTGGCTACGTAGCGCGCAGCATAGGCGGCCGAGCGATCGACCTTGGACGGATCCTTGCCGGAAAATGCCCCGCCGCCATGACGGGCCCAGCCGCCGTAGGTGTCGACGATGATCTTGCGCCCGGTCAGGCCGCAATCGCCGACCGGCCCGCCGATCACGAACTTGCCGGTCGGGTTGATGTGGAACTTGGTACCCTTGTGCAGCCACTTGGCCGGCAGCACCGGCTTGAGGATTTCTTCGCGCACAGCCTCGATCAGGTGCTTGTGTTTGATATCCGGATCGTGCTGCGTTGACAGCACGACCGCGTCGATGGCCACGGCCTTGCCGTTTTCGTAGCGCAGCGTGACCTGCGACTTGGCGTCAGGGCGCAGCCAGCCGAGCTTGCCATTTTTGCGCATCTTCGCCTGCTTCTCGACCAGCCGGTGCGAATAATAAATTGCCGGCGGCATGAAGCTGCGCGTCTCGTTGGTCGCGTAACCGAACATCAGGCCCTGATCGCCGGCGCCTTGCTGTTCGGGGTTCTTTCGGTCCACGCCCTGGTTGATGTCCGGTGATTGCTTGCCGATCAAGTTGACCACGGCGCAGGTGGCGCCATCGAAACCGACGTTCGACGAGTTGTAGCCGATGTCGAGAATCACCTGCCGCGTGAGTGTTTCCAGGTCGATCCAGGCGCCGGTCGTGATTTCGCCGGCGACGATGGCCACGCCGGTCTTGACCATGGTTTCGCAGGCCACGCGCGCGCGCTTGTCCTGGGCCAGGATTGCGTCGAGCACCGCATCGGAAATCTGGTCGGCTACCTTGTCCGGGTGGCCTTCGGATACCGATTCGGAAGTGAAGAGATAACTGCTCATCGTGACCTGCTCCAGAGAGATTTCTTGATTCGAATGGGATAAATCAGGGCGCGCATGATACACGCTCGCGACGTTCGTTGCAGGTTGCGTCTACTGCACGATTCAGCAGCCCGCAGGGTTCGGACGTCCAGATGTTTGGACGGCTCAAGGCGACAACGATTCGAATCCGTCACCGAACAGATCGTCCCAGACATCGGTGATTGGCGCTGCGTCCGCGGCTGCGCCCAGCGGCGCCAGACCATACATGTCCTCGAGCATGCGCAGGATGCCGTAATGATTGACCGTTTCGCTGAAAGTGGCCGGCACCAGGTCGGCGCCGGCGAAAATCAGCGGAATATGGTTGTCGACGGTGAAATCGTCTTCGTCCCAGGTCAGGATGAACAGGCTGTCGTGAGTCTTGGCCCATTGCACGTAAGCGTCCATGTTGTCGTACAGCCAGGTGTCGCCGGTGGCGACCGAGCAATTATGCATGTCGTTGCACATGTTCGGCACGACGATGGCCACATCCGGCAATGTGCTGAAGTCCGATGGGAAAGCCGAGAACGGCTGGTTGCTGGCGGCGGGTACGTTGTCGAAGTCGACCCAGGGATTGTGTTTGCGTCGGTACAGTTTGCTGCCGCCTTCGTCGCAGCCGGTAAATCCGGCTGACGGCATGTTCTCCGAGTAGCCGACGAAACTCAAACCGGCTGCGATCAACTGGCTGCCGAGGTTGTCCACGCCACTGAAATTTTGCGGACAGGAATCATCCGTCACGCCTTGCGTGCTGCCGGAAAACAGTGCGATGTAATTTGGTTCGCTGGGATGGGTCACCCCGTGCGCATCGCTGAAAGCGACTCCGCCATCCGCAATCAACGAATTGATATACGTGGCAACCGCGTTGCCGACGATCTGGCCCTCGCTGTGGTTTTCCATGATCACCATCACCACGTGCGCGAAACGTGGTGGCAGGCTCGTGGATTCAGCGGTTGTCGTGGCAGCGCGAACGGTTCCCGTGCCGGTCACGCCGAAAGCACAAACGGCTACGCCATGGAAAACCAGATTCAGCAATGCTCGATGCATGTCGATCGCAATCTCCGGACGGCAACAGCAATTCATTATGCATGACGTTGGCTCAGGTCAATGTGTGCACCAGCACGAAACCGGTTCCCATCAGCCAGATCCACAAGACCGTCGCCAGTAGCAGCGGCTTGAGGCCGAGGGCGCGCAGTTTGGCGACGCGTGTTTCCAGGCCGAGTGCGGCCATCGCCGCGGCCAGCAGGAAGGTGTCGAGTGTCAGCAGCACTTGGCGGAGTTCCGCCGGCAGCACGATGATCGAGTTCAATACGCTGACCAGCACAAACACCAAGGCGAACCAGGGAGGGTGGATTTTGGCCTTGGGCTCGCCTGTCGCGGCGGAGCCGCGCGCCACCATCGCGCCGAATACGAACAGCGCGGGCACCAGCAGCAGCACGCGTGTGAGCTTGACCACGACGGCCGTATCGGCCGTGGCCGGACTGATCGCGCTGGCGGCGGCGATGACTTGCGCAACTTCGTGCACGCTGGCGCCGGTGTACAAACCGAAGTGATGCGCGTCCATGCCCAGATGCGCATACAGCCACGGGTACAGGAAAATGTCGATGGTGCCGAACAGCACCACGGTCGCGACCGCCATCGCCACCTTGTCCGGATCGGGTTTCAGCACGCGCTCAAGCGCGAGCACCGCTGCCGCGCCGCAGATCGCGCTGCCGATGCCGGTCAGCAGTGCGCTGTCGCGATCCAGCCCGAACAGGCGTCGACCGAGCCAGTAGGCCAGGGCCAAGGTGGATGTCACCATGACCAGATCGACAAACAATGCGGCCGGACCGATCGCGGCGATCTGCGCGAAACTCAGTCGCAAGCCGTAAAGAATCACGCCCAGGCGAAGCAGCTTCTGTTGTGCGGTGATCACGCCCGGCGCAAGTGGTGCCGGCAAATGGGTGCCGAGTGCGTTGCCTAGCGCGATACCGAGCACGATGGCGATCGTCAGTGCGCTGATCTGGGCGTGTTGAAGCGGTCCCCACTGGGCCAGCAGCAAGCCGGCGATGCCCAACGCCATGGCCAGTGCGAGTCCGGGTAACTGGCGTGCGAGCCAGCTGCGTGGCGGCGGATCGAGCCGGGAAGCGGCCTCGGCGGGCAGGCTGATTGTGGACTCGTTCATGGCGACCTCCAATTTGATGGCCGACATGCTAGGCGGATCAGGTAAAAAGGTAAATTGAATTAAATTGATTTATTCGATAAGATTATTTGAATGAATGGCATGAGCTTGCGTCAGTTGCGCGTATTCGTCGCGGTCGCCGCCGACGGCGGGATACGCGTGGCGTCCGATCGCTTGCACCTGAGCCAGCCGGCGGTGAGCATGGCCCTGTCCGAGCTGGAACGTCAGCTTGGTACCGAGCTGTTCGATCGCGAACGCGGACGGTTGCATTTGAACCAGCGTGGCCGCAAGTTGCTGCCATTGGCTCGGGAGTTGCTCGAGCGTGCCGAGGAATTCGAACGCCAGGCAAGCGGCAGCGGCGGGATATTGAGCGGCGAATTACGTCTGGGGGCGAGCAACACGATCGGCAATTACCTGGTCGGCGAATTGCTGGGAGCGTTCATCGCGGCGCATCCCGAAGTTGTGGTTCGCCTGAGCGTGGACAACACCGACGCGATCGTAGGTGGCGTGCGCGAGCACCGGCTCGACGTGGGTTGCGTCGAGGGCCCGGTGGTCGGAGCCGACCTGGATACGCGTGCGTGGCGCGATGATGAACTGGTGATATGCACGCGTCCGAGCGACCCGTTGGCGAGGCGCAAGCGCCTGCGTACCGAACACTTCGCCGGTGCACGCTGGATCGTCCGCGAGCCCGGTTCGGGCACGCGTGCCATCAGCGAACGCGCGCTCGGCCTGTTGCCTGCCGGGGAAATCGTGCTGGAGCTGGGTCAGAGCGAAGCGATCAAGCAGGCGGTTATCGCGGGCATGGGGATCGCTTGCCTGCCGTTGGTGGCGATTGCCGACGCGGTTTCGGCTGGACGCATCGTGGCCCTGCGCACGCCGTTTCTGGATTTGCGTCGGCGCATGTCCTGGGTGACGCGGCGCACGACGTTCCGTAATCCGTTGTTCGATGCGCTGGTCGCGCGGGCGAAGCCGCAAACAGCATCTGCAAAGGCGAGAATCGTCAAGCCGCCGCGGCGAGTTCCGTCTGCGAATCGAAATAGGCGCGGGTGACGCGCAATTGCTCGGTCGCGCTTTCGGCGCGGTTGGCGACATGCCGGAACGCGGCATTCTGTGAACGGTTGAATGTCTCTGACGCGCTTGCCTGCGCGGACAAAAGGCGGCCATCCCGGCTGCACTTCCCGATGGATTTCAAATACCAGCCCAGATGCTTGCGCGCGATGCGCACGCCCTTGTACTCGCCGTAGAACTCGTAGAGGTCGTGCAGGTGCCCGATCAGGATTGCGCAGACTTCTTCCGGTGTGGGTTCCGGCAGCAATTCGCCGCAGCTGAGGAAGTGCGCGATTTCGCGGAAGATCCACGGCCGACCTTGCGCGCCGCGGCCGATCAGCAGGCCGTCGCAACCGGTGTAGTCGAGTACGAAACGCGCTTTTTGCGGTGAGTCGACATCGCCGTTGGCCAATACCGGAATCGATACCGCTCGTTTTATCGCGGCAATCGTTTCGTATTCGGCCTCGCCCTGATAAAGCTCTTCGCGCGAGCGTCCGTGCACGGCCAGTGCGGCGATGCCGCAATCCTGCGCGATACGCGCGATACGCACGCCATTGCGGTTTTCCCGATTCCAGCCAGTACGGATTTTCAGCGTAACCGGCACCTCGACGGCGTCGACCACGGCGCTGCAGATGCGCGCGACCAGCGGCTCGTCGCGCAGCAGCGCCGAGCCCGACCACACGTTGCAAACCTTCTTCGCCGGGCAACCCATGTTGATGTCGATGATCTGCGCGCCGTTGGCGACGTTGAAACGTGCCGCTTCGGCCAGCATCTGCGGATCGTAGCCGGCGATCTGCACGCCGATGGGTTCCGGCTCGCCGGCATGATCCATGCGTTTGAGCGACTTGTCGCTGTGCCACAGGCGCGGATCGGCCGAAGTCATCTCCGACATCGCCAGCGTGGCGCCGAGCCGCTTGCACAACTGGCGGAATGGCTTGTCGGTGACGCCGGCCATCGGCGCCAGGCCGATCGGTGGATCAATCGTGTACGGACCGATTCGCATACCGGGTACCTTGAAAACCGCGCTTGCGGTCAATTGCCGAAACGGGCGACAACCTGGTCGAACCGTGCCATGGCCGGTGCCGTGCCGACGGTTTCCGTGGACATCGCCGCGGCGCGGTTGGCGTGGGCAACGGCATCCCGGAAGGGGCGACCGGCGAAACGCAGCAGGCCGGAAGTCAGCGATCCGGAAAAGGCATCGCCGGCGCCGGTGGTGTCGACGGCGCTGACTTTTTCCGGTGGCAGTCGATAACTGGCCGTGCCATCGCCGTGCAGTTCGTGCCCGTGCGAAACGAAGCAGCCTTGTGAGCCGAGCGTCACGACGACGGTAGACACGCCCAACTTGCGCGCCAGTACGTGCAGTTCCGCGTCATCGCGTTGCGCCAGTGTGGCCGGATCGACGTCCTCGCCGGCAAAACGTTCGAGCAACAGTGAAAACTCGGTTTCGTTCGGGGTAATGATGTCGGCCTGCCGCAGCATCGCCATGTCCAGATCGACGTGTACCGGCGCTGGATTCAGGACGCGCGTCAGGCCATGACGCCGGCCCATGTCCAGTGCCGCGGCCAGTGCGTCGAGGTTGTTTTCCAGTTGCAGCAGCAGGATTTCGGCGTCGGCAAACAGATCGTCCTGAGCGCGCACGAATTCCGGATCGAGATGCTCGTTGGCGCCGAAGATCATCGAAATCTGATTCTCGGCGTTGGCGTTGACCGTGATGCATGAGGTGGACGTCGGCTGGTCGTCACAGATCTGCCAGCGACACGGCATGTTTTCCTCGTTGGCGAATTGTTTCGCATATCCGGCAAACGTATCGCGGCCGAGCGCGCCGACGAAGGCCGTCGCGACGCCTTGGCGAACGCAGGCCACGGCCTGATTGAAGCCCTTGCCGCCCGGGCCGGTGTTATAGCGGTTGGCGCGCAGTGTTTCTCCCGGTCGCGGGAAGCGCTCGACGAACCAGGCCTGATCCTGCACGTAGCTGCCGACGACGATAACTTTGGTTGATGTTGTCATATTCTTGATTGAAGTCAGGGACCGACGACCGGTTCGGTGTGTACCGGGCTGGCCGACTGCGCATTATGCCTGTGCTTGAACAGCGGTACGAATGCGATGGCCATGATCAGCGAGTAGATCGCGAACGACAGCCAGATGCCATGCCAGTCCTTGCAGATCGCGACTGCATCGTTGCAGGCATGGTTGGTGAAGAAATGATCGATGGCGAAACCGGCGATCAGGCTGCCGAGCACGGCGCCAATGCCGTTGGTCATCAGCATGAACAGGCCTTGTGCGCTGGCGCGGATTTTCGGGTCGGCCTGATTTTCGACGAACAGCGAGCCGGAAATGTTGAAGAAATCGAAGGCCATGCCGTAAACGATGCAAGAAAGCACGATCATCCACAGGCCGCCGGCCGGATCGCCATAGGCAAACAGGCCGAAACGCAGCACCCAGGCGAGCATGCTCATGAGCATCACCATCTTGATGCCGAAGCGTTTGAGGAAGAACGGGATGGTCAGGATGAACAGCGTTTCGGAGATCTGCGAGATCGAAATGATAATCGCTGAGTAGTGCACGACCAGCAGGTTCTTGTAGGCGTCGATCTTGGCGAAATCCTTGAGGAAGGTATCGCCGTAAGCGTTGGTCAGCTGCAAGGCGGCGCCCAGCAGCATGGCAAAGACGAAGAACACGGCCATGTTGCGGTTCTTGAACAGCACGAACGAAGTCAGGCCAAAACGATCGGCCAGCGTGCGGCTGTTCGCGGCATCCAGTTTCGGCACGCAGGGTGGCAACGTGAACGCGTAAAGCCCGAGCAGCAGCGAGGCGGCGGCAGCCACGCGGAACTGTGCCGGCGAGGTCTCGAAGTGCAGCAGGCTTACTGTCCAGGTGGCGGCGATAAAGCCGATCGTGCCCCACACGCGGATCGGCGGGTAATCGCGCACCACATCCATGCCCTCGGCCTTCAGTGCGTTGTAGGCCACCGTGATCGCGAGCGCGATGGTCGGCATGTAGAAGATCATGTTCAGCAACATGATCCAGAACATCGCGTGCGGATCGTCGACCATCGGAATGCAGAACAGCACGATGGCGCCGGCGATCTGCAACAGGCCGTACAGGCGTTCGGCGTTGATCCATTTGTCGGCGATGATGCCGGTCAGCGCCGGCATGAACAGCGAGGCGATGCCCATGGTCGAGAAGATCGCGCCGAAGCTGGTGCCGGACCAGTGCCGGTCCTGGAACCAGTACGCCCCGATCGTGAGCAGCCACGAACCCCAGATGAAGAACTGCAGGAAGTTCATCACGATCAGGCGTAATTTGAGGTTCACGGGTGGTTCTCCCCTTTGATCGCTCGCGCCCGAATCGCGGACACCGACACGCGAGCGTAGTTCAGCAACGTATCCACGTGCAAGGCGCGGACTGCTAGACTGCCACTGAACGGGAGGACAGGGACGGAATGGCGCTTACATTCGGAATCCGGCAACGCTTGATGGCCAGCCATTTGTTCGCGGCAGTCCTGCTGGCTGGCGCATTCGGTGCGTTCGTCTACTGGATGGCGCAGGGCCAGTTGCAGCAGCGCGCGCAGGTACAACTCGCGGGTTATGTGAAGCTGATTGCGGGATCGTTGGATTCGGATCGAATCGCCGAGGCCGAGTATGACAGCCAGGTCAGGCGAGAACTCGTCGCGCGACTGCAATCCCTGACTCAAGACAATGCCGGCATTTCGCATGTGCGAATCGCCCGGCACGCGGTTGCCGGTGAACACACCGTCGCCAGTTCAAGTGGTTCGCCGTTGGTGTCGGAGGATTCGGATCAGATCACCGCGCGGGCGCCGATCGCCGGTTCGCGGAATTACTTCGTCGTGGCTCAGCTTGGCGGCGCTGAAACCTCGCAGGAATTGTCCGTCCTGCGGGTCCGGGCGATGATCGCGTTTCTGGTCTGCGTCCTGGCTGCGCTGTTCATTGGCCGACATCTGGCCGGACGGATTTTGGCGAGGATCACCGACCTGGCCCGGCGCTGCCGTGCGCTGGCCAGCGGCGAGCCGTTACCGCCACGACATTCCGGCGCGCATGATGAGCTGGAAAATTTGATCAGCGAATTCGACGACATGGCGCGTCGCCTGCGACGCACGGCCGAACAACGCGAAGAGGCGCTCGATTCGCTGCGTGAGGCCAATGAAAAGCTGGAGTCGCGTGTGCTCGATCGCACGTCGGAACTTGAGGGCGCCAACGCCAAACTGAAGCAAGAAATCGAAGGTCGCGTGCATGTGGAGGCGCTGCTTGCCGAGGCGGCCCTGACGGATCCGTTGACCGGGTTGCTCAACCGCCGCGCGATGATGGAGATGATCGACCAGGCATCCGCGCAACTGCAGCCCGGGCAACCCGGCCTCGGCCTGATCGTGGCCGACATCGATCATTTCAAACAAATCAACGACAACCATGGCCATCGGGTTGGCGACAACGTGTTGGTTGCCATCGCACGGAGAATGATCGAACTGGCCGGTGAGGCCAACCAGCGCAACGTCGCGCGCTGGGGCGGCGAGGAGTTCCTGATCCTCTTGCCCGACACGCGGCTGGCGCTGGCGTGCAGATTCGCCGAGATAATTCGTCGCGGCGTATCCGATCTACAAACCGGTATCCCCAACCTGCGCGTCAGTCTCAGCGTGGGCGTGGCCGAATTCGACGCCGGCGATTCGCTGGACGATTGCCTGTGGCGTTGTGACCAGGCCATGTACCGGGCCAAGGAAGCCGGGCGCAATAGCGTCGTCGCGGCACAGGGCAAATTGTTCGCGACGATGTCGTGAGACGCAGGACCGGACATGCGGCGAAGCTGACGCTGCTCCATCAATGATGCAGGAAAACCCAGATTCCTAGCGCGGCAAACAGGATCGCGGCGATGATCCGGGTCGTGCGTAACGGCAGCTTGCGCGCGTAGCGCGCGCCGAGCCAGACCGCCGGCAAATCGGCAATCAGCATGCCTGCCGTCGTGCCCACAACCACCTGCCACAGGGGATGGTATTGCGCGGCGATGACGGCCGTGGCGACCTGCGTCTTGTCGCCGATCTCGGCCAGGAAGAAACTGATCGCCGTGGCCACCATGATGCCCTGGCCGGTTGCGCGCACGGCCTCGTCATCGTCCATTTGATCGGGAATCAGGGTCCAGGCCGCGATCGCAAGCAAGCTCAGCGCCACCAGCCAACGCAGCGTTTCCGCACCCATCCACAGCGAGGTCCACGCGCCCAGCGCACCCGCAGCCAGATGATTGACCAGCGTGGCCAGCACGATGCCGAAGCAGATTGGCCACGGCTTGCGATAACGCGCGGCCAGAATCAGCGCCAGCAACTGCGTTTTGTCGCCGAATTCGGCGAGGGTGACGCTAACCGTCGAAATCAGAAAAGTCTGCAAGCTCCCCACCCATCTGTATCCCGCCAGGGCAATGATAGCGGGGATGGGGAATCAGTTCTCCCTGTCGGGGCAAACATTGACGCCGTTGTGGTTCACGTTGGACGAGCCAGCGCCGAAACAACTCGAATGGGTGTCGGCCGGGCAGGCGTTGACATCGGCGATTCGCTTGTCCAGCTTGTCGACAAACGCGCCGCTGGCGTCAACGCGTTGCAACTCCGGACAGCGGTAACTCACGACCGGCTCGGGATCAGCCAACTGTTTCAACAACGCGCTGTGGAATCAACCGGCATGGGCGAATTGCAGCAGGCTGGTTGTCCGTCATTTGCCGTTTTGAATGGCCGCCTTGGCCAGTGCGGGAGCGTTCTGCTGGTAATCGGCGAGTCACTCCGGATTTATGGAGCAGGTCTGGCATCTGGTCCGGACTCGATTCGAAATGGCAGTCCAGCGCGTGTTCGTCGCCAGAAAGTTTTTTCAGGCCTGCTGATGTTCCGGCGGTGGTGGCGGGGCGGGTGGCACGGGAGCGACCGGTGCCGGCCTGGCTGGCGGCGCCGGCGGCGCGGGCGTGGCCGAGGGGGGCGCCGGTGGGGCGGGTGGCGCCGGGGCGGCCGGCGGTGGCGGCGGTACGAACATGTCCATGGTGTCGGGAACCGTCATGCTCAGCCGAATTTTCTTGTGCTGACGCAGCACCCGCAGATCGACCTTGTGTCCCGCCGATTGATCGCGCAAAAGGCGTAAAGCGTCTTCAGGCCGTTCGACTTTCTGACCGGCCACTTCCAGCAACACGTCGCCGGATTTGAGCTTGGCGAATGCGTTGTCGTCGGCCGATAGCACCAGCACGCCCTGATCGGTGCCAAAATAGCTGCCCAGTTGCGGATTCAAGCCAACCAGATTCAGGCCCCACCAAGGCGTCGTGAAGCGGACGTGCTGCATCGCGCGTTCCACCCGCTGACGGATGTGATCGGCGCGTGCACGGACACGTTCGGCAATCCGCGACTCGTGCATCGCGCGCTCGACCTGCACATGGACCTGTTTGCCGAAGTCCGCCGGCAACGGATTGGAACCGTCGTGCCTGCGCAGGCCGGACAGATTGCCGTCCTTGCCGAATGCATAGGCGAAGTTGAATGGCTCGCGTCGCTCGGCTTTGACGCTGATGGTCTTTTCGATCTTGCCGTCGTCGCGGCGTACTGCGAGCTTGACCGTCTGGCCGATCTTCAGGTTGTCGATTTCGCGCATGCCGGCATCATCTTTCTTGCCGCGGACCGGCTTGCCGTCGATGGCGACGAGCAGGTCGCCATCGCGGACGCCGGCCTTTTCCGCGGGGCCGCCCGGTGTGACGGCGCTGACGCGCATGCCATGCTTGTCCGGGGTCAGTACCACGCCGAGCATGCCGCGATCGGGATTGCCGATGTAACGCCAGGCGTAAGCACGCGGTCCGACGTCGCCCATCTTTTGGGACAAGTCCGCCATCTTGCGCGACAACTCGCGCATCTGGTCGCGCAACTGGTCGAGCTCGCGGCGTTGCGCCTGCATATCGATTCCGGCTGATGCGGTGTTGCCGGGCGCGGCGGCCCAGGCATTGATGCCTACGGCCGCGGTCAGAAACAGCATGCCGCTGGTGGCGAGGGTTTTCAGGTATCTCGTGTGCATGGGGCTTATCCTTCAATCGATCCGGCTTCGGCTGGCTAGGCGCATGTCGCCGGCTGCCAGTTGGTAGTTGGAATAGCGCAGCACGGCAAGATCCTCGAGCAGGCCAACGCGGCGGCGCCAGAGCGCCGCGGCATGTGTCTGTTCCGGAACGGTAAGTTCGACGTCGACCAGGGCGATGAGGTTTTCGATTTCAGTGGCGGCAACCAAGTCCTGGCCCTGCAACGGTGAGCCCGCATCGCGCGTTTTGCGCAACCAGTGTTCCAGTGATTGCGAACGTGCCTGCAATCTCGCCAGTTGCGTTTGTACGGGTTGGCCGGTTGGTTCTGCATTTCTGTTGGTGGATGCTTGCGTGCTGTGCGTAGCAATAGATGCACGCGGCTGCACAGCGGTCGCAACGAGTGGAGTCGAGACGTGCGCTTGCTGCGGAGCAAGTGTCGTTACCACGGCGAATGCAATCACGGCGGCCGCAGCCAGCGACAGCGGCACGATCCAGCGCCGGCGGGGTGCGTTCGCAACGGGCGCAAGCCCGGCGGCCAGCCGTGCCCAGCCGTCGCGCGGTGGTGTGGCCGGCGGCATGGCGCGCAAGGCGTCGCCGAGACTTACCCGGCCTGTGGCGTTTCGATCAGACATGACACGGACTCCGTTGCGGGATCGAGCAGGGCCCGCAGGCGCGCGGTGCCGCGTGCGAGCTGCGATTTGGAAAAACTGACGGTCTTGCCCATCAGTGCACCGATTTCGGGATGCGAGTAGCCTTCCACGTGATACAGCCAAAGCACGCTGCGGGTGGTTTCCGGTAAAGCCTCCAGTGCCCGCTGCAGCGTACCGGCATCGGCGCTGGACCACGGGCCGGCGCCGTCGTCGACGATCGATTCGACATCGTAATCGGCGGTCACATGACGTTGACCACGTAGTCGCATCAGCGCCTCGTTGACGGCGATCTTGCGCAGCCAGGCCCAGAACGGCGCCTCGTGGCGATATTGCGCGAGGCGCTGGAACACCTTGAACATGGCGTCGTGCAGCACGTCACGCGCGGCTTCGGCATCGCCGAGAATGCGCAGCGCCAGTGTGTACACCGGCCGTTCGAAACGCCGGTAGATCTTTTCGAACGCGGCCGCCTCGCCCGCGCAAGCGCGGTCAAGCAGCGATCGGGGTACCTGCAATTCGAAAAGCGAGGTTGTCACGGATCTATGGATGCCGCTGGCCGGAAAACGGTCGCACGTGAGTGCACGCCAATTATCGACCATCCTGCGCCTGATACGATCCAGGGACATGGGCCGGTCGGCATGGTCGTGGGGGCCAGAACTCGCCCGGACCCGCAATCCGGGCAAGTTTTCATTCAGATCACGTCTAGTTCCAGTCCTGCCCCCAGGTACCTGAATCCCAGATCAGGTGCGTACCGCTGGCGCAGCCGATGTCGGCATTGTCGATTGGCGAGGCGCCCATGGTGCCGCTTGCGATGGTTGGCGTGCAGGTCTGGCCGGACGGCTGGGTCTTGACGCCGAGCGTGAACGCCGTGCCGTTCGGTACCGAGGCGGCGAACTGGTACAGGCCGTTGTTCGCGATCGGCTTGTCTTCGTCGACGGAACCGGCATGCAGGTGCAGAACCAGACCGGAACCGGTCAGGCCCGACACCGTGCCGCCGATCCTGCAGCACGGATCGAAGCCGTTTTCGAAGATGCGGTCACTGGCGATGGCGTCGGTCGGTGTGCTCAGTGCCAGACCGAGTAGCAGGCCAGCCAGCGCGAATCCGGTTTGCCTGGATTGCGCCTCCATGTCAGTTGTCCTCGAACAAGCTGCCGGCGACCCAGTCGTCGGCGCCAGTGGCGGAACGGCCGTTGCCGCCGCTGACCGAGGCAGCGATCGCACTGACCGTGTTGTTTTCGCCGCCACTGATCGAGGCATAGTCGCCGCCGGCAACATTCAAGTAGCCGCCGCTGATCGAGGTGGCGGAAGAAGCGGCGACGACTTCGTTGTAGGCGCCGCCGCTGACGGTGCTGTAATCACCGCTGGCAGTGTTGTATTCGCCGCCGCACACCGTCGCTGAGTTGCCGCTGACATAGTTGTTGTAGCCGCCGCTGATCGAGGCGTCGGAACCGGTTTCGATGAGGTTGGTTGAGCCGCCGCTGATTGAGGCGTAGTAAACGGCAGCCGTGTTGTATTCGCCGCCACTGACGGAGGCGTAGTCGCCGCTGGCCGTATTGAAGTCGCCGCCGCCGATCCAGGCATATATACCATTGGCGAGATTGTCTCCGCCGCCGCTGACCGAGGCGTTGCTGCCGCTGGCCCGATTGTAGCTGCCGCCGGTGACCGTCGACTCATTGCCGCTGGCGGCATTGTGATCACCACCGCTGACGGAGGCCCATTCGCCGCTGGCGGTGTTGTCGTGGCCACCGGTTACCGAGGAGAAGAGGTTATTGATGATGTTGTCCGATCCGGCGACGATGCCGCTATATTGTGAATAGGCATTGCGATTTCCGAGGATCAGGTTGTGCGAACCGCTGCGCTGGTTGGCAGCCCAGGTGCCACCGGCACCCTCACACGTGGCCTGATCGACATTGTTGCTGCCGTTTGCAGCGGCATACGAACAGAACGCGGTGGTCCCGGTACCCTCGTTATAGCCGATAATCAGGTTGCCCAGTCCGTTGGTGTTCTCTGTCTGGTCCGTGCCATTGACGATCTGCACATTGACGGCGCTAAAGATGGCCGTGGGTTGGCCGGTTGCCGGGTCGGTGGCCAGGCCGAGTTTGCCGTCCAGATCCAGCACGGAGTTGCTCTGCACGGCGGCCAGATCGCTTTGCAGCGACGAGATCGTGCCGGCCTGGCTGCTGACCGTGGATTGCAGTGTGGTAATCGTGCTGGCCTGGCTTTCGACCGCACTTTGCAGACTGGCGACGGTGGCTTCCAGCGTGGCGAGTCGGCTGTCGTTGTCGTCGACGGCGGTCTTGACCGCGCTGAAATTGCCGTTGACCTCGGACGCCACGGCGGGCGTGTCTGCGGTAAACGTGTTGGGTACGGTCACGCTGCCGGCGTGAGCGGGCTGGTAACCAAAAGCGAGCAGAAACAACCCGGCCCAAAGTGAACGGATAATCGTCTTCATGGATGTGCCTCCCCAGGAAAGATGTGGCTTGACCACGCGCGTTGATGCGCGCGTATGCCCATAACTCGGGATTTGCCGGCAAAACGTGCCAAATCGATGGACATTGCTGGTACTTTCCGGCTGGCCGATGCTCGCCGTGCGTGCCCGCTGCTGCGATAATGCGCAATTCCTTTTCCGCGGACCGGTCCATGACGCAGCAAACAATCCTCAACGCGGCCCATCGCTCGCTCGGTGCAAAAATGGTCGATTTCGGCGGTTGGGACATGCCGCTCAACTACGGCTCGCAGATCGAGGAGCATCACGCCGTGCGCCGCGATGCCGGCATGTTCGACGTCTCGCACATGACCGTGGTCGACCTGCACGGCGCGCGTACTCGCGAGTTCCTGCGCCACCTGCTGGCCAACAGCGTCGACAAGCTCAAGGTTCCCGGCAAGGCGCTGTACTCGTGCATGCTCAACGCCGACGGTGGCGTGATCGACGACCTGATCGTGTATTTCATGGCCGACGATTTTTTCCGCGTGGTCGTCAACGCGGCCACGCACGACAAGGACATGGCGTGGATTCGTGAACAGGCCGCCGCGTTTGATGTCCAGGTGAACGAACGTGCCGACCTGGCCATGATCGCGGTGCAGGGGCCGAACGCGGGCGCCAAGGCGCAATCGGTGATGTCGGCGCAAACGGCCGCGAAGGCGGCTGGGTTGAAGCGTTTCGCGGCGGTCGAGGGCGACGAACTGTTCATCGCACGCACCGGTTATACCGGCGAGGATGGTTACGAGATCATGGTTGCGCAAACCCAAGCCGCCGATTTCTGGCAGCGCCTGCTCGACGCCGGCGTGGCGCCGGCCGGACTGGGCGCGCGCGACACGTTGCGCCTGGAGGCGGGCATGAACCTGTACGGCCAGGACATGGACGAGTCAGTGACGCCGTGGGAAGCCGGACTTGGGTGGACGGTCACGCTGGACGAGGGTCGTGATTTCATCGGCCGCGCGGCGCTGGAAAAACAAAAAAGCGAGGGCGTGAAGCGCGTCATGGTCGGTCTGGTGATGGATGACAAGGGCGTGTTGCGCCACGGCCAGCGCGTCGTCACTGCGCATGGCGATGGCGAGATCCTGTCGGGCACTTTTTCACCGACGCTGGGCAAGGCCATCGCTTTTGCGCGGGTGCCGGCCGATAGCGGTGACCGGGCTGAAGTCGACATCCGCGGCCGACTGGCGCCGGTGCGCGTGGTCAAATATCCTTTTGTCCGCGACGGCAAGAGCCAGATCGGGACCTGAAACGTGCGGCTTGCCGGTTCAAATGCTGTCGCGGCAACCCGGCGGCGGACAGGTTTGCCGCAACGCCGTCCAGTGTAGAATATCCACGCAACGCTCGCACTGTCAGGAACAGACCATGAATGAAATTCCAGGTGATCTGAAATTCATGAAATCGCACGAATGGGTGCGCATTGAGGATGACGGCAATGCCACGGTCGGCATCTCGGATCATGCGCAAGGTCTGCTTGGCGATCTGGTGTATGTCGAACTGCCGGGTGTTGGAGACGAAGTGCAGGCGGGAAACGCCAGTGCCGTGGTCGAATCGGTCAAGGCCGCCTCCGACGTTTACGCGCCCTTGTCCGGCAAGGTGGTGGCGGTGAACGAGGCCTTGTCGGAGAAGCCCGAGGCGATCAACGAGGACGCTTATGGCGAAGGCTGGATTTACGTCGTCAAGCCGACCAATCTGGCCGACGAAGCCGAGGAGTTGCTCGATCCGGACGATTACGCCGAGCTGGTTGAGGAAGACGAACACTAAGCACGCCCGGAACAAGCTTCCTTGCCTGTCAGTTCGAATATCGGCGGCGCCCGCAAATCTCGCGTATGAGCTGGGTTGCCGAGGCTGTTTCAGCGGTTTACAGATCGCCGATTCCTGCCGTGCATCGGACTATCCGGCCGGGAACGACAAGGGTTCGCCGCAAGTAAGTGCCGGTCTCAAGGACATGCTGACTGTCAAGCTTGCCGATTTCATCCGTTGTATTCAGGAACATCAAGTCAATGCCTTTTATCCCGCATTCCGAAGCCGACGTACGCAGCATGCTGCAGACCATCGGCGTCAAGCGCATCGAGGATCTTTTCGACGAGATTCCGGCCGCGCTGAAAATCGAGCGTCTCGATGCTGTTCCGCCCGGATTGAACGAGATGGACATCACGCGCCTGATGAAACAGCGCGCCGCACGCGATGGAACGCCGCTGAATTTCGCCGGTGCCGGCGCATACGAGCATCACATCCCGGCCGCGGTCTGGCAGATCGTTTCGCGCGGCGAGTTCTATTCGGCCTACACGCCGTACCAGGCCGAGGCCAGTCAGGGCACGCTGCAACTGATCTACGAATACCAGACGATGATGGCGCACCTGACCGGCATGGACGTATCGAATGCGTCCTTGTACGACGGTGCCACGGCGCTGGCCGAAGCGGTGCTGATGGCCGAACGCTGCATGAAGAAAGGACCGCGCCGGGTACTCGTGCCGCGCTCGGTTCACCCGGCGTATCGCAAGACGGTGCAGACGATCATCGCGTTGCAGGACATCGAAGTCGTCGAGTTCGATTTTTGCCACACCGGAGCGACGGCCGGTGGCATTTCGCCGGATTGGCTGGCCGCGCAGGATTTCGGCGAGTTCACCGCATTAGTGGTTCCGCAGCCAAACTTTTTCGGTGTGCTCGAAGAGGTCGATGCGCTGACCGATTGGGCACACGAACGTGGCGCCTTGGTGATAGCCGTCGTCAATCCGTTGTCGCTGGCCGTACTCGCGCCACCCGGCGAGTGGGGGCAAACCGGCGCGGATATCGTTTGCGGCGACGGCCAGCCGCTCGGCGTACCGCTGTCCTCGGGCGGTCCGTATTTCGGAATCCTCGCCTGCAAGCAGGCGTATGTGCGACAGATGCCGGGGCGCATCGTTGGACGTACCACCGACATCGACGGCCGCGAAGGATTCGCGTTGACCCTGCAAGCACGCGAGCAGCATATCCGTCGCGCCAAGGCGACGTCGAATATCTGCACCAATCAGGGACTGCTGGTAACCGCCGCGACGATCGCCATGGCCTTGCTCGGTCCACGGGGCATCGAACGCGCCGCGCGCGCAAGCATGAACAATACGCGCACGTTGCGCGATCTGTTATGCGCAATACCCGACGTCGAGCCGTTATTTTCGCGTACGTACTTCCACGAAGTCGCCGTGGCGCTGCCGTGTCCGGCGCAACCGATCGTCGAGCAACTTGCCGGCGAAAACATCGTTGCCGGGTTCGCGCTCGAAGACGAATACCCGGAATACGAAAACGGGTTGCTTGTTTGCGCGACGGAAACCAAAACCGATGCTGACCTGGAACACTTCGCCGAAACATTGGCGAAGGTGTTGAATCGAGCCTCCGAACAAGCGTGATTCGTTTTCGCAATTTTGCGCAAAACGTGTTTCGAAAGTGACGTTCCGATCACTTTCGAGAAATTATTTTTTCTTTCCAAACACGTTCGGTGCAACCAGTTTCGTCGGTTCGCGAAACTCGCGCACTACGCGAAGCGCTGAAGTTTTTTCTCGACATGCAAATCGCGCGCAACACCGTCGATGTGTTTGTGCGAACGAGGCGGGCGAAGCTGCCATTGCCTGCAAGCCGCATATCTATTGGGGTTTTTGACGCGCGCCGCATCTGGCCGTGTTGCGCAAGGCTGCTGACGGCATCATACGTTTGGACGTCTAGACATTTATTCCAGGATCGCGCGAAGGCGAGTATCGACACGCGGGTGCTGTTCGCGTGGTCCGATCAGCATGAATGCGGACACACTGTCGTCGCCACTTGGCGGCACAAACCTGTTGACAGGCAATCGAACCGGGAATAATTTTTGCCCCGGCGTAACAAGCGCGTAATGGAATCCATGGCGGTAACCAAGTTCATCAAGCCTTACATTGAACACGGCCGCAAGGCGGTCGCCGTAAAAAAAGTGACGGTGTCGATACCGCTTCACGTACTCAAACTTCTCTCCGACGAGCGCACGCGCCGACAGGTAAACAACCTTAGACATGCCACAAACAGTGATTTGCTGTGCGAGGCATTTCTGCATGCTTTTACTGGGCAGCAACTACCAACTGACGAGGAGCTAAGACGCGATATGGCTATGAAAAAAGCAACAAAGAAAGCTGCGAAGAAACCCGCGAAGAAGGCGGCCAAGAAGGCGGTGAAGAAAACCGCCAAGAAGGCTGCCAGGAAAACCGTAAGGGCTAAAGCAGCGAAGAAAACCGCACGCAAGACCGCAGCCAAGAAGGCAGTGAAGAAGACTGCCAAGAAGGCGGCCAAGAAGACTGCACGCAAGCCGGCCAAGAAGGCGGCCAAGAAGGTTGCGCGCAAGCCGGCCAAGAAGGCGGCCAAGAAAGCCGCCAAAAAGCCGGCCAGGAAGGTCGCCAAGAAAGCCGCACGGAAAAAGACGGCTCGACGGACTGCGAAGAAAAAGTAATCCCGTATCCACGGGACAATCGCTCAAGTAAGCGGTTGAAGGATCAACCTGAGCACCCCGGTTGAGATGTTCGCAACCGGTATCGTCGCGGAGGTCGGGCATTGCGCCCGGCCCGCGGCAGGCAAGAAACCCGAAACAAGAGCAATTTACTTCGAAGTCGATTCACTCTCCCTGCGACCGCCCAGCGCAGGGAGAGACTTTAAGAATGCTCTGATCAAGTCGGTGAAACCTGCGCCGACTCGATCAGAGCATCCTTGAATCCCCCGCTTGCGATCGCAGGCAAAGCCCCGGCCATTATCCTGATACCGCTTATGCGACACGCCCGTGTGATCAAACGGGTTCGTACATCTGATCGGCCTGACGGGTTCAAAATGGCCGATTGGATTGGCCTGCGGCGTTCGCTTCGCCCTGAGCGAAACGCCGCATGGAGACTCGGTCGAACGCCAGCCGGTTCGGTACTGCGGCACGGCATTATCAAAAAATTGCGACACGCGTCCCAAAATGCGCTACCTTTTAGTCTCCGTACGGGGGGCGTATGGATGCTTGCCAAGCGGCTCCAGACGATGCCCTCAAGTTGCAATTAAAGGTGACGGTACGGAATCCATTCCCCGAGCAACTTGATACCTCTAACCATGGCCGATACAGACTCCAAGACTTCTGAAGCCGGCGGATCCAAGGCACAGCCCAAGATGGTGCCGGTTGTCATTCTCGTCATCCTGATCGCGGTAGCGGTTGGGGTATGGTTTTTCATTCATCGCCCGCCCCACGCTCCTCCGGCCACCGCCGGGAAGTCTGCTGCGGCTGCAGGGAAGACTACCCAGCAGGCCGGACAGCAAGCAGCTCCCGCGGCAAGCACATCGACCCCGCCGCCGGTGCAGGCGCTGACCGTGGACCAGCTTATCCAGGAGGCCGGCACGGCGTTCAAGGAGCAACGGTACGTGGCACCAGCCGGTAACAACGCAGTCGAATACTACTTGCAGGTGCTGGGGAAAGATCCGAAAAATCAGATTGCCCAGGATGCGTTACGTGAAATCTTCCCGTTTGCGACGGGTGCCGTGGAGCAGGAGATCAATTCCGGCAACCTGGATGAAGCGACGCGTGAAATTGACGAGCTGACCAAAGTTGATCCGACCAACTACACGCTGACGATTTTACGCGGCAAACTGGATGCGAGGAAGAAGCAAGTCGAAAATGAGCAAAAACTGACCGCCGCCGCCGTGGCGGCGAAGGCCGCCGCCAAGGCGGCAGCCGAACAGTCGGCGCAACAACCACCGGTTGCTCCTCCATCACCCCCACCGGCACCGAAGCCGGTTGCGCCGCCGCCGAAGCCTGTCGTAGCCGAGCAGAAGCCACCAGCACCCAAAGGCATTACCCGGCCGGCCGAGATCCTTACCTCGCCATCCCCACACTACCCTCCTGAGGCGTATCGTCGCCACGTATCGGGTTGGGTCGAGGTTACATTTACGGTAACCGCGAAAGGCGCTGTCAGCAACGCCAGCGTCACCGCGGCTGAGCCGAATCGCTTGTTCAATAGCGCGGCGCTGGAAGCCGTCAAGCGCTGGACGTTCAAACCGCGCATGCAAGATGGCAAGAGCGTGCCGGAAAAGATGACGCGGCGAATCGAGTTCAAGCTCGGCGGTTGATCGATGGCGTATCCCGGCATCCGGCCCGTTTTGTAGAGCCGGATGCCGAAGCACGATGTACCTGGCGGAATTGAGCTCTCGCCGATCAGTTTGAAAGCTTTGCCTGCAGGCTGCTGCGCCAGATCCGGCAGGCAAGTGCAGCTAGGAGGATCTGCGATGTGTTAATCGTCGCCTGCGACCAGGCGACGGGGAGCTGTGTGCAGGTGCGCCAGGCCCGCCCAGTCGACTTCCTTGAGCCCCAGATAACGATCCAGCAGCATCGGCATCAATCCGCTGGGCAAGGCGCAACCGCAGTTCCACAACATGACTGCACCGAACCGGTATTCCGGGAAAAATGCGATCATCGAACGATAACCCTGTACCGCGCCGGCGTGATAGATCAGCGTGTGACCGGCATAGTCGTAGACACGCCAGCCCAGCGCGTATTCGGCATCTTTCAGGCGGGCACGACGCCATGCGGTCGCGCGGCGTTCATGCGGGGTTTCAACCAGTGGTGTGTGCACCGTTTTCAGCAGTGCCGGCGAGAGTACGTTCGGGCGTTCTCCCATTTGTGCGATGAGCCATTCGCTCATGTCGCTGATGCTGGCGTTGACGCCGGCTGCCGCCGGTACGTGATAGTACGCTTGCTTGATGGTTATCGGTTGCCAGCGATGGTGGCGATGGATATGTGGTCGTGCCCAGCTTTTGCTGGCTTCCAGTTCGTCGCGGCCATATGTGGCGGTACGCATGTGCAGCGGATGGAAAATGCGCTTCTCTACCTGGTGATAGAAAAAGTCGCCGCTGACGGCATAGGTTATATCGCCAATCATGGCGAAGGTGATGTTCTGGTAGCCGTAGCAATCGCCGACATCGCAGGTCATCGGCACGTCGCGCAGCTTCTCAACCAGTTCCTGATAAGGCTCTTCCCGTTCGAGCAAGCGGTCATAGGTGTTGTGTGGCAGGCCAACGCGCTGGCTGAGGATGTCGCGCACGGTCAATCGGCTGGTGGCGGCGATGTCGTGCAGCTCGAACGTGGGTAACACGTTGGTGACGCGCGTGTTCCAATGCAGCATGCCTTCGTCCACAAGCATCGCAGTCAGGGCGCTGGCGAAAGCCTTGGACAGGGACGCCAGGCGAAACACCGTGTTCTTGGTGACCGGCAGGTGCTTGGTGGCGTCGGCATAACCGATTCCGCGTTCGAGCAGGACGTGATCGTCCTGGACGATGGCCGCAGCCAGTCCGGACACACGCCCGGACCGTTCCACGGTGTCCATCCAGCCGTTGTACTCCTTGACAATCCGGTGCAAACCGGAAGCCGAAGGCGGTTGGAACACGGGGTGGGTGCCGTGTTTCGATGCGCGCGCAGCATACGCCGCCGGCGTGCCCAGTGTCATGATTGCCAGCCACGCCAGCACTTGCACGAATTTCATTCGCAACAGTCTCTTTCGGTTCGCCAGCACGGCTGTGTTCGCACCCGTGCTATGCTTTTCACACGGGGCGTCATTCTAGCGCCAACACGGAGATTTCGTGTTATGTCTTTGATAATTCTGCTTGTCATCATCGTCGCGATCGGGTTTTTCCTGGTCAGCATATATAACGGACTGGTCACTGCGCGAAACAACTACAAGAACGCTTTTGCGCAAATCGACGTGCAACTGCAGCGCCGGCATGACCTGATCCCCAATCTGGTCGAGACCGCCAAGGCCTACATGAAGCATGAACGCGAGACGCTGGAAGCCGTGACGGCTGCCCGCGGCGCTGCTGTCAGTGGACTCAGCGCGGCCAAGGCCAATCCAGGCGATGCCGAGGCCATGAAAAAGCTCAGCGGCGCGGAAAACCAGCTTACTCAGACACTCGGCAAGCTGTTTGCCCTGTCCGAGAATTATCCGGACCTGAAGGCCAACCAGAACATGATGCAGTTGTCCGAGGAGCTGACCACGACCGAGAACAAGGTTTCGTTCGCGCGCCAGGCTTACAACGACGCGGTCATGTACTTCAACAACAAGCGCGAGGTCTTTCCAAATTCGTTCATCGCCAATTCGTTCAACTTCGCACCGGCGACACAATGGGAAGTGGAATCCGCAGAGGCCCGGCAGGCCGTGAAGGTGTCGTTCAACTGAGTTGGCAGGTGCCGGTCCATCCAGCGGGCACCCGGATCGGCGCTGCGCCGTCTCGACGCGATATCGCGTCGCGGTGCACCGGCCTGGAACTTGAGCCGCGATGAACTTTTTCGCCCAGCAAGAGCGAGCCCGTACCAACACGAAGCGCATGTTCGTGCTGTTCGTGCTGGCCGTGATTTGCATCGTGCTGGCCGTGGATTTCGTATTGCTGATGGCGTTTGGCGTTGTCGGCAACAATCGGCATCACACCGCGCCGCTGGGCAATGCCCTGCCGACCGCGTTGTTCTGGACCAGTGCGCTGGTGCTGGCGGTGATCGGTTTCAGCTCGATGTTCCGGGTTTCGCAACTGCGAGGCGGCGGCAGTGTCGTGGCCGAACAGATGGGTGGTACGTTGGTGCCGCCGGATACCACCGACTTCGCGCGCAAGCGCTTGCGCAACGTAATCGAGGAAATCGCGATTGCTTCGGGCGTGCCGATGCCGGACGTTTACGTGCTCGAGGGTGAGCCTGCGATCAATGCCTTCGCCGCAGGCTACACGCCTGCCGATGCGGCCGTCACGGTTACCGAAGGGTGTTTGCAGAAACTGAACCGGGAAGAGCTGCAAGGCGTCATCGCACACGAGTTCAGCCACGTGCTCAATGGCGACATGCGTTTGAACATTCGTCTCATGGGCGTGCTGTTCGGCATCCTGGTCATCGGCATCATCGGGCGCAGGATGCTGTTTAGCGGCGGTCGCAGCCGCAACTCGGGCAATACGGTCTGGCTCGGGGTGGCGATTCTGGCGATCGGCTACGTCGGTGTGTTCTTCGGGCGCCTGATCAAGGCCGGCATTTCGCGTCAGCGTGAATACCTGGCCGATGCGTCCGCGGTCCAGTTCACCCGGCAGACACGCGGGATCGGCGGCGCGCTGAAGAAAATCGGCGGGCTGTCCGAAGGCTCGAAACTCGCCACGATCGAAACCGAGGAGGTCGCGCACATGTTGTTCGGCGACGGGGTCGGCTATTCGGCGATGTTCGCCACGCATCCGCCATTGGTAAAACGCATCAAGGCGATCGACCCGACCTTCAACGAGAGCGAGTTCGCTGCCATCTATGCGGCCTGGGAAAATCCGGTGCCCGTCGGTAACAGCGAACGGGCTGATGTGTCGCTGGCCGGATTTGCGCCGGCGGGCATTGCCGCTGGCGGCCCGACCGCGGCAGCCGGGGCCGCCAAGCAGGTTGCGTTGCCGGAAACGAATGCACCGGTCAGGGTGGATGTAAACAAGGTCAGCCAGCATGCGGGTGTGCCGAGCGAGAACGATATCGACAACGCCGGTGCGATCAATCGTACGATTCCGGAGCGTTTGCGCACGGCGGCCTACATGACTGCCGGATCAGTACAGGTCATCTTCGCATTGACGCTCAATCAGGATGAGCAGGTACGCAGCAAACAACTCGACATCATCGAAAAATACTTCGATGCGGATACGCGGGCGGGCGTGGAAATGCTTGCCGGGGACCTGCCGAGCCTGCATCCGTTGCAGCGGCTGCCCCTGGCGCAGCTGGCCTTTCCGGTGTTGCGTCGCCGACCGCGGCCGGAATTGCAGACGTTCCTGGTCGCGCTGAACGAACTGGTTCAGGCCGACGGCACGGTATCCATCGAAGAGTATTGCCTGGCCAAACTCGTCAATGTGCAGGTGATCGACGCACTCGACCCGTCCAGGGCCAAACCGACCGGTGCCGCCAGGTTGCCGGATTGTTCGCCTGAACTGGCGGACGTGTTCGCTCTGGTTGCCCGTTACGGCAGTGACGACGAAGCCGATGCCGAGCGCGCTTACCTGCTCGGCATGAACGAAGTGGACACGAACTCGATTCCGGCTTACGCACCGCCGCAGGACTGGTCGCTGGCACTGGATCGCGCGCTGCCGAAGCTCAATACGCTGATGCCGGCCGGCAAGGAATTGCTGGTTCGAGGCCTGACCCGTGCGATCGATGCCGACGGCGTGGTCAGCGTGACCGAAGCGGAGTTGTTGCGCACGATTTGCGCCGGACTGCATTGTCCGTTGCCGCCAATGGTTGATCAGGAAAATTGATCGCGGGCGCGGGATGCGGTTCAAAACCGCAGGTCGAAACCACTTGGCGTGTGCCCGCAGCAACGGATCATGTCGCCGCGATGGCTTGTTCCGGGATTTTTTAGCGGCAGCCCGGCTTCGGCACGATAATGCGTTCGTCGATGCTGCCGCTGAGGCCCTCGAACTCGCCGGCGGTGAACGTGTACTTCAGTGTCATCGACGTGCACGACGTGAACGCGATGTCCGCCGAGCCGACCTGCTGCACGTCAACCGTCGACGGCTGATCGAACACGCCGCCGGTCGTGGAGATGATCGGCACGTCATGCAACGTCAGATCGCCCGGCGTATAGGTATTGTCCTGCAGCGTGAACCAGCGCTGCCGCGCAATGCCGGTGTCGGCGCTGGCGGCCGGCGCAAACGTGTACCAGGCCGCGAAGAAGGTCGTGATGGACGGGTCGATGTCCACCATCAGGCCCTGTCCCGACGTGGCCGGGTCGTACCAGGCGCCCGAATGCAGCACATCGTCGTAGTTCGCAGGGGATTGTGCCGGTGCCGAGGCCGGCACCGACGCGCTGCACCCGCTGGGCGGCGTCAGGCGGATGTAGGGGATGGTGCCGCTGCGCCCGTCATCCAGGTTGTAGGTCAGCGCCGCGTGGGTGCAGTCGTAGAACGTCAGCGTGGCCGAGCCGGTCAGCTTGGCCGGCACGATCGGCGCGGCATTGAAATTGCCGCCGGCGCCCTGTCCGACCTGCAGGTCGTAGCTTGATCCGTGGGCTTTGGAAAGGTTGCCTTGCAGCGCCATCCAGCGCGGATGACCGGAGCCGTCGTCGGTGAACCAGCCGCCGAACAGCAGACTCTTGCCATTGCCGACCAGGTCCGGATAGACCTCGATTTCCAGGCCCTGGCCCGAGGTCGGCGGGTTGTACCAGGAACCGGTCAGGGCGAACTGATCCGCATCGAACGTTTTGGCGGCCACGACGTTGACGATCAGGGGCTGCGATGAATCGCCCGGCCCGGAACCATTTCCCGTGCTGTTGATCATCAGCCAATATGGCCCCGGTGTGGTGAATTGGGTGATGCAGCGGCCCCGCTGTCCACCATTGACCGGGTATACGGGCACGTCGGAACATACCGGGGTATAGAAATGGTCGAACTCCATGGTCGTTACCGGATCGCTGCCGAATGAGCCGGTGCCGGCGATATCGACCGGCTCGCCGACCTGTACCGGATTGGACGTGATCGTTGCCGCGATTGGCGAATAAGCCACGTATTGGTAACCAGGAAACCTGCCGTTGTCGGCAGGCGCGTTTTCGGCATCGCCCGAGTACTGGGCAAGAACGGTGTAGGTAGAGCGGCTGGCGGGGATATTGTCGACCGTACAGGTAGCGATCGAGTCGACCAGCGGTACGCTGTCGCACAGCGTCGTCACTGTCGTTGTGCCGGGGGCGTCCGATTGCGAGGTAAAGGTCACCGTGCCAGTCGGGTTCATGCCATAGACCACGGCCTTGAATGTTACCGGTTGGCCAAGCGTCGAAGGATTTGCGCTCGAAGCCATAGACAACAAGGTTTTCCACATTGGATCCGCTACACAATCGGTCGACCACGGCGTGGTCTTGGTCACCGTATCCCAATCCATATCTCTCTGTGACGGCGGGTTACTGGCCGGAGTCAGCAGGTTCGGGCAAACGAGTGCGCTTGAGTAACTATGTGTATTGGCGACATCGATCAACGATTGCGGAACCGCTGGCAGCGAACCACTAAGCTGATTGTAGGAAACATAGAAATTTTTCAGATTACCCAAGCTCGAAATATCGGGAACTGCACCTGACAAGTGATTTTCGCTGACGTAAAACTGTTGAAGATTCGGCATGCCTGACAGCTGAGGAATTGAGCCGGTAAGCAAGTCGTCAGTGACATCAAATGTGATCAGGCTTGGCAAGTTGGATAAGGTGCCGATATGCCCGGAGAGAAATCCATAGACGTCAAATGTGTGCAAATTCGGGAGGTCGATCAAGTCGGGAACACCACCGGTAAGCTGGTACCCACCAACAATATAAGTCTGCAGTTTCGTCAAGCCGCTCGGGTCAGGTATCGCTCCCGTGAGAGAACCGCCGACGCGGAAATACCGAAGCTGTGAAAGCTCGGCCAGCGAGGGAATGCTTCCACTAAGCTGATTATAGGAAACATCAAAATACTGAAGGTTCGTCAGCCCCTGCAGCGAAGGAATCGGGCCGGTCAAACCGCACCGGGGGCACTCGAAGTGCTCAAGATGGATCAAGCCCGACAACGACGGAATGCTGCCGCTGAAAAACGTGTTGTTAGCGTCAAACGATGTCAGGTTCTTCAGGCCGTTCAGCGGCGGAATTGACCCGTACAAAAAGTTGTAGGGGCCGATCCCGCTCGTCGCGGTCTGATGAATATCGAACGTCTCCAGGTTCGACAATCCCGCCAGCGGCGGCAACGAGCCGTACAGCCCGTTGCCGGACAAGTCGATGCCTGTCACTGTGGTGCCAGCCGCGTCGCAGGTGATGCCGTACCAGTTGCACTCCGTACCTACGGGCCCGTTCCAGCCGTCCTGATTAGCCCAGTCCGGACCATCTGTGTAGGCGTACAGATTTTGAAGCACGGCGCGCTCGGAGGCGGGAATCGCCGCGTGGGCGATTCCCGGACCAAACAGCGTCAGCATGGATGCGAACAGGACAGCAAAGCGCAAGCCTGTCGCCTTCATTGTGCGACACAACGCTCCCGTCCTGACCGGCTGGCCACCGATTTTCCAAACCCGGAACATCTGACTAATTTCCGTTGGTCGGTTGATAATAGACGTCGGTAAAGCTTGCACCGTCGCTGTTCAGTGCATCTGGAATCGCGAGATATTGCAGATAACCGAAGAGGTTTCGCTCAAGCCAAATCGGAGTGGGTGAAATACCGTCAGCGATGGAATACGCAGTATTCCCACCGGATGGGTTGTAATTGTCCGTCCAGACGGCCGCCGCAAAGGATGCCGTATCGAAATCGGCAAGCGGCTAAACATATCCCAAACTGTTTGATGGCGCTTCGACAATCCATTCCGTGCTGTCGCCTGGTTGAGGGGTATAAGGGCCCATTGACCAGATCACCAATGTGGAAATTTACGCACCCAGTGGTACTAAAATTGCAAATCCCAAATTCAGCTACTCCGCTGCTCGAACCATTTTGTCTTGGTGTCCATATTGAGACGCTACCGGCAGAGTCACCCGAGTGGGACACCAACGAAATACTTATCTCGCCATCTGTGTCCGTTGCGCCGCCGACGATTTCGTACCAGAAGTAATTATGAGTGCTGCCACCTGACGTTATGTCCTGGGAGGATCCGGCCTGAATCAGCGGGCCGCTGCCCGCGTCGAACCCACCACCTATACCAGTCCAAATGGCAGAGTAATAACTGCCGTCAGATGAATAACCTGGGTGAGCACGGGTAACCGTCGGAATAGTCCAGCCGGCCTCGGTGTATTGCGCGGTATTGTAAATCTGGTACCCGGACCAGTTGTACGAGGTGTCATTGCTGGCAATCAAGTTTGCAGAATTGGAACCGCTTGAAATATCTGGCACCAACACGTGCGTTCGGCCGGTGTGGGTGCATTGCATCGATGTCAGCCAGTGGGCATGTAGAGCGGCTGCTTTGGCGTAGAACCGTTTCGCCGATGCTTGAGTATTGGCTGGTGGCGTGACGAATTGCTTACCGGGTAGTGGCGTTTGGATAACCGCGCCACCACAGCCGGTGGTGGGATATTCGAGCACCGTGCCGAACAACCGCGATTGCACGACGGTTTGGGCTTGGGCTGCGCTGGACATCAGAAACAAGCAGGATGTTGCAACGAATGGAGCGAATATGCGCATGTTATTCCTCCCTGATATCGTCCTCCCTTTCTCCCTACTCCAATATCACTCAAGAGCCTTAAGTGCCGCTATTGTCTCACCTGATTTGTCACACCCAAGGCTTCCTCGTGCTGGGACATTCGCGGATCTGACTGGTTTCATGGGTTGGTGAGTAATCCAAAAAAGACGCTTCGTTGTCGCTCGGCGCAGCTTTGAAATGCCGGTCAGGCGACGATCTCGACCGGATCGCCAACCCGGATCGTCCCGGCGCGGCGCGGTATCAGGTTTTGTCCGAAAGTGACGCCGTCGCCGTTGCGCCGATAGGTCATGAGCGTGCGCAGCGGCTCGCCGTGCGCATCGAATTCGCCGCGCGTGTAGTCGACGGTAGTGAGCACGCAGCGCGTGCAGGGTTTGACCAGATCGAATTCGATGTCGCCGACGCGGATTCGATGCCAGCCGTCTTCAGCGTGTGCAGCGACGCCATCGACGACGATGTTCGGGCGGAAGCGTTGGATGGGGACTGGCGTGGAAAGGCGTTGATTCAGTTGATCCAGTGCCCCCTGTGAAATCAGCAGCAGGGGATAGCCATCGGCAAAACTGACCAGATCGTCCTCCCGGCCATAGTGCGGATCAATGTTGCGCCGGCAGGCGCCGTCCATGAATACCAGCCGCGCAGGTTGCCTGAGAAAGCGGCTGATCCAGTCACTGGCGGTTTGGTCGGCGGGTTGTGCCTGCAGGTCGCTTTTCCATACGTTCACGTGCAGGCGCGGCATTTCGTGCGCCGGTACCACGTGCAGTTGCGGCATGCCTGGAGCCTCGAGCGTAAGCCAGTCACCGTCCGGGTGCGCGCGAATCAGGGTCAGGCGCGGATGTTTGCGTGCAGTCAGGAACTTGCCTTGCGCATCCACGGCCATCCAGCGTCGGTCATGGCCGAGGCCTCGTGCCTCTACCTGCGCCGATTCACGTGCAAGCGGGGCACAGGATTTGAGCGGATAGATATACAACGAATGGACGCTTGCCATGGCCTGATTATGCCGCAGTGACGTCATGTTAGTCTTGGCGCACTTTGCTGACCGGGGTTGCTGGTGCTCAACCGCGTTTCGATACAACGCCACGAATGGCCGGCCGTAATTGTCGCGTTCGTGTATTTCTTCTGCGTGCTGGCGGCGTACTACGTGATCCGTCCTGTGCGTGACCAGCTTTCGGCGGCGGTCGGCTCGGTCGCGTTGCCGATTTTCTATACCGCCACGCTGATCGGCACTTTGCTGCTGACGCCGCTTTTCGGCGCGCTGGTAGCGCGTTTCCCGCGGCGACGTTTCGTGCCGATCACCTACGTTTTTTTCATTGTCGGCATGCTCGCGTTCATCCCGCTGTTCCACATGCAGCACGCGCTCGGCACGCGCTTGCTCGGTTCGATATTTTTCGTCTGGGTGAGCGTGTTCAACCTGTTCGTGGTCGCCGTGTTCTGGAGCTTCATGGCGGACCTGTTCGACAGCGAACAATCGCGCCGGCTGTTTCCGGTTATCGCACTCGGCGGTCCGCTGGGCGCCTTGTTCGGCCCGGCGCTGACCAAGGCGCTGGTGTTCGTGGTCGGCATTTCCGGCCTGCTGGTGGTATCGGCAGCTTTACTCGGTTTGTCGATCGTGTGCATCGGCATGCTGTTGCGCTGGTCACGGCAGCATCCGGTCGCCGGCGATGAACATCGCGATACACGCCTGATCGGTGGCGGATTTCTGGCCGGTGCCAAGCAGACGCTGTCATCACCGCTGCTGCGTCGCATGGCCTTGCTGATGTTGCTGGGCGACAGCGTGGGCACGGTCGTTTACGCGTTGTTGGCGGACTACAGTCATGTGACGTTCCATACCGCGGCAGCTCGGACCAATTTCGCTGCGACCATCGATCTGTACACGAATGGCCTGCAGATTGCCTTGCAGGTGTTGCTCACCCGCGAGTTGATGGTGCGTATCGGTCCTGTCGCCGCGCTGGTGCTTGACGGCGTGGTCAAGGCAAGCATGTTCATCGGGCTGATAGCGTTCGGCGCGGCGTGGACGCCGATGCTGGCCGTGGTGACGCGTTCCAGTGCCTACGGCATCTTCAAGCCGGCTGCCGACAGCCTGTACACGCGCATGGATGCCGAAGCGCGCTACAAGGCCAAGAACTTTATCGACACCGCCGTTTGGCGTTTCGGCGATCTGGTCGTGACCAGTTCGTTCAATGCCCTGCGTGACATCGGCATGGCGCTACCCGGCTTCGGTATGCTGGCGATGGTGGCCGCGGGATTCTCCGGTTTTGTCGGTTGGCAGGTTGCACACGATCCGCAGCTGAATGACGAAACGCCGGATACGCCGGTCAGGCAAGCCTGAAAGACCGCGATTCGTCACGGCGTCGGCGAATCCTTCAGGCGACCGAGCGCAGTTTCGTCGGCATGTGCTTGACCGCCGCTTCCAGGTCACGCGGGTCGAAGTCGTCAACGCTGATGAACTCGAATACCGCGGCGTGTACGCGTTCGAGCAGCTCACGCTCTTCGTGGGTAATGGCGCCCTGCGACTCGGCTTCGGCCAGTTGGCCGGCGTAATCATGCGACCGCCAGTTGCCGTCCTTGAGTGCCTTGAGGAATTTGCGTTCGACCGGCTCGGCGGCGATCACGTCGGGTAGCAACGCGTTCATGCGTCCGACCGGGTTGTTCGGGCAAGGCGTCAGGAATGTCCACTCGCCCAGCCGCGTACGCGCCTCGCCCGGCGCGCAAAGGATGGCGGCGACGCGGTGGCCCAGGCGATCCGAAGGCGGAACCTCGCGGCGTCCGAAAGGGAAAACCAGCGTGCGCAGCAACCAGGCGACAGGGCGCAACGGGAAATTGCGCAGGACACCGTCGAGTGCCATTTGCATGCGCCAAACGCGGTCGTGGAAAGCCCATGCCAGCAGCGGCTGGTCGGCCGCCGGTCGGCCCAGATCTTCATAACGCTTGAGCATCGCGCTGGCGATGTACAGGTTGGACAAGACATCGCCGAGGCGCGCCGATATCTTTTCCTTGAATTTGAGCTTGCCGCCCAGTATCAGCATCGAGGTATCGGCGACCAGCGCCAGCGCAGCTGCGTAACGGTTGAGCTTGCGATAGTAGCGTCGCGTGTATTTGTCGCCGGGTACGTAACCAATCCTGGCATGCGTGATACCGAGCACGAAGCTGCGCGCGGCGTTGGAGATGGCGAAACCGATGTGCTGGAACAGGGCGCGATCGAAGGCACGCAGGCGTGCCGTATAGTCGCTGATCTGCGTGGCCTGCAATTCCTTGAGCACGAACGGATGACAGCGGATTGCGCCCTGGCCGAAGATCATCATGCTGCGCGTGAGGATATTCGCGCCTTCCACGGTGACCGCGATCGGCGCACCCTGCCAGCCGCGCCCCAGATAATTGCTTGGCCCCAGTTGCACGCCCTTGCCGCCGTGCACGTCCATCGCGTCGCGGGCGACTTCGCGTGCCAGTTCCGTGCAGTGGTATTTGGCGATTGCCGATGGCACCGACGGTTTCTCGCCTCGGTCGACGGCCGCGGCGGTGGCGCGCGACAAGGCGCTGATCGCATAGGTATGGCCGGCGACGCGCGCCAGGGCTTCCTCGACGCCTTCAAAGCGACCGATGGCGATACCGAACTGCTTGCGCAGGCGCGCGTAGGCGCCGGTCGCGATCGCCGCCGAGCGTACGCCGCCAGTCGCGTTCGACGGCAGCGAGATGGCGCGCCCGACCGACAGGCATTCAACCAGCATGCGCCAGCCATGACCGGCCATTTCCGGCCCGCCGATCAGGCACGACAGCGGCACGAACACGTCCTTGCCGCGCACCGGGCCATTCTGGAACGGTACGTTCAGCGGCAGATGTCGACGGCCGATCTCGATGCCGTCGGTGTCGCGCGGCAGCAGCGCCAGGGTGATACCGAGATCCTCGTTGTCGCCGAGCAGCTTGTCCGGATCGTATAAACGGAAGGCCAGGCCGATGACCGTGGCGATCGGTGCCAGCGTGATGTAGCGCTTGTCGAAATTCAGGCGCACGCCCAGTACGTTGCCGCCCTGGTACTCGTCCTTGCAGACGACGCCGTAATCCGGAATCGAAGTGGCATCGGAACCGGCGTAGGGGCCGGTCAGGGCGAAGCAGGGAATTTCCCGGCCGTCTGCCAGGCGTGGCAGGTAGAACTGTTTTTGCTCGTCGCTGCCGTAATGCAGCAGCAACTCAGCCGGGCCCAGCGAGTTCGGTACGGCGACGGTCGAGGCGGCCGTGGCCGAGACACTGGCGATTTTCTGCAGCACCGCCGAATGCGCCAGCGCGGAAAATTGCAGACCGCCATATTCGCGCGGAATGATCATGCCGAAGAATTTGTGGGCCTTGAGGAAGTCCCAAACCTGTGGCGGCAGATCCGCCAGTTCGTGCGTGATCTGCCAGTCGTTGAGTATGCGGCACAGTTCCTCGCATGGGCCATCGAGGAAGTCTTGTTCCTCGTTCGACAATTTCGGAACCGCCTGACTCAGCAGTTGTTTCCAGTCGGGCTTGCCGCTGAAAAGCTCGCCTTCGAAGCCGACCGTGCCGGCTTCCAGCGCCACGCGCTCGGTCTCGCTCAGTTGCGGCGTGATCTTCTGGTAGATTTTCAGCAGCGGTGCGGTGATCCGGCGGCGACGAAAATCGGGAATGTTCAACGGTACCGTGACCAAGGCGAACAGCACCGCGGGTATGGCGATCGCCAGCCAAGTGCTGCCGGCGAGCCAGCCGATGCCGCCGATGGCGGCGAATCCGGCCAGCGTCCAGATGCGCAAACCGATGCGCACATAAGCGCAGATCAGGGTGGTGACAAAAACGGCGATAAACGGATACCAGGCGATCATGCTCTTGTCCTCAATGGGCTGCTCTGGCGCAGCGGCTGGATGAAATTCAATAACGCGTCGGTGAACGCGTCATTGCGATCGCCGACGATCATGTGGGCAGCGCGCGGCACGCGGACATGCACGGCCTGCGGTACACACTGCAGGAATTCGGCGATGGTCGCGTTCGAGACGACGTCGCTGTGCTCGCCACTGAGCAACAGCGTAGGCACGCGGATGCGACGCGCGGCTTCAAGCAGTCGTGCTTGCTGGTCGTTCCCGCTTGCGGCGACGTCCAGCAGACGCGGATCCCAGTGCCAGCGCAGGCGGCCATCGCTGCCTTCGACCAGCAACGAGCGCAGGCGTTCCGGCGACTTGCGACCCACCCGGTAGGGCAGGTAGTCGACGATTGCCTGCGCGGCCTCGTCCAGCGTCGCGAATCCGCGGGGGTGCGCGCGCATGAATTCCAGAATCCGTTCGACACCGCTACTTTCCCAGCGCGGTGTGATATCGACCAGAACCAGCGCGCGGAATGGCTCGTATTCGGCTTGCACGGCCAGGCCAAGCAGGCCACCCATCGATGCGCCGATCAGGATCGGTCGTTGCTCGGGCAGGCGTGCCAGCAGGGCGAGATCATCGATGAATTGGGCGAAATCGTAGGCGCCGTCGTCGCGCCAGCCGCTATCGCCGTGACCACGCGCATCGGCGCACAGGCAATGCCAGCCACTGGCCGCCAGCCGCGAGGCCGTGGCCGACCAAGCCTGCCGGGTCTGGCCGAAACCGTGGGCGAAAACCAGCGCCGGATCATCGATGTTGCCGTACGTTTCGACGCGCAAACCGATGCCATCGGCGGCACGCAGGGTGTTCGTCGAAATTGTCGTCATGCGTGTGTCGCGAAGTTGGGACAGTCCAACCATACGCGTGAGTATGGTTCGGAAATCGCTTGCTGTCAATCGATTTTCCCGTGAGGGAAAGGCGTCGCATTGGCGCAATTCAGCACGGTTCAACGGCGCAGTATTGCAGTGCAGCGAATGATGGCCTTCACCTGACCGAAACCAGTCGCTACCATGCGCCCATGTTGCATGCCGTCGAAAAAATCGAACGCACCCGCCTCAGCGTCGAAGACTGGGAGCTGGGCGCGCTGGAACTGATTGCCGAGGAAGGCGTGTCCGCGCTGGCCGTGGAGGCGCTGGCGAGACGGCTGGGCGTGACCAAGGGCAGCTTCTATTGGCACTTCCAGAATCGCGACAGCCTGTTGAAGGCGGCGCTGGCGCGCTGGGAGGCGGCCGACGCGGCCGACGTCTTCGGCGGGCTCGAACACATCGCGGATCCGCGCGAACGCTTGCGCGAGCTGTTTCAGCGCAGCGCGCGCGAATCCCAGACCCACGTTATCTACTCCGCGCTGCTGCACGCCCTGGACAATCCGTTGGTACAACCGGTGATGGAGCGTGTGGCGCAGCGGCGCATGGACTTTCTGGCGGGTGCTTATCGGCAAATCGGGCTGGATCCGCGACCGGCGGCGCATCGCGCGCGACTGGCCTATGCGGCCTATGTCGGCTTCCTGCAGTTGTCGCGGCAGCTTGGCATGCCGCGACTGGATCGCGACGAGTTCGAGGATTACGTCGAACACGTAATCACCACCCTGATTCCCTGAGCGAGCCGCACTGTTTCGCGCCAATTGCGCGGCTGTTGGTCATTTGTCGATAACGAGGGTCGTAATGCCAAGCAAACTGGATGCGTTGAATCGCTGGGTCGACGAAATCGCGGCCCTGACCTGTCCGGACCAGGTGCACTGGTGCGACGGTTCCGAAGCCGAGAACGATGCCCTGATCGACGCGATGCTGGCTTCGGGCGATTTGCTCGAGCTGAATCCGCGCACGCATCCGAACTGTTATCTGCACCGCTCCGATCCCGACGACGTGGCCAGGGTTGAGCATCTGACTTTCGTGTGTACGCGTCAGCGCGAGGACGCCGGCCCCAACAACCACTGGATGGACCCGGCCGAAGCGCACGCCAAGGTCGATGCGCTGTTCGCCGGCTGCATGCGTGGGCGCACGCTGTACGTGGTTCCATATTGCATGGGACCGATCGATTCGCCGTTGGCGCGCTGTGGCGTGGAAATAACCGACAGCCCCTACGTCGTCGTCAACATGCGCCTGATGACGCGCATGGGCAGCGCAGCGCTGGCGCGCATCGAGCGCGACGGCCGCTTCGTCAAGGGCCTGCACTCGACCCACGATCTGGATCCGCACAAGCGCTACATCATGCATTTCCCGGAAGAGCTGACGATCAAGTCCATCGGTTCCGGTTACGGCGGCAATGCCTTGCTCGGCAAGAAATGCCATGCGCTGCGGATTGCCTCCTGGCAGGCGCGCAGCGAGGGCTGGCTGGCCGAACACATGCTGATCGTCGGCATCCAGAACCCGCAGGGAGAAATCCATTACGTCGCCGCCGCGTTTCCTTCGGCCTGCGGCAAGACCAATCTGGCCATGCTGATCCCGCCGCAAGGCTATCGCGAGAAGGGCTGGAAGGTGTGGACGATCGGTGATGACATCTGTTGGATGACGCCGGGCCCGGATGGCCGGTTGTGGGCGATCAATCCCGAGGCCGGTTATTTCGGCGTCGCTCCAGGAACCAGCGACAGGACCAACCCGAATGCGCTGGCGATGCTCAATCACGACGCGATCTTCACCAATGTCGCGGTGACGGCGGGTGAGCACCCGTGGTGGGAAGGCTTGCCCGATGGCGAGCCGGTCAAGGACTGGCAGGGGCGCGAATACCGGCCCGGTGCCGGTCCTGCGGCACATCCGAATTCGCGCTTTACGGTATCCGCGCGGCAATGCCCGAGCTGGACGCCTCATGCCGAAGACGCGCAGGGCGTACCGATTTCGGCGATCGTGTTCGGTGGCAGGCGCGAGCATCTGGTGCCGCTGGTGTTCGAAGCGCGCGACTGGACGCATGGTGTGTTGGTCGGCGCGTCGATGGGCTCGGAGACGACGGCCGCAGCCACCGGAGCGGTGGGCGTGCTGCGCCGCGACCCGATGGCAATGAAACCATTCTGTGGCTACAACTTCGCCGATTACTTCAGGCACTGGCTGTCGTTCGACAAGCCGGGCGCGAAGCTGCCGAAGATCTTTCACGTCAACTGGTTCCGCAAGGGCGACGACGGCCGTTTCCTGTGGCCGGGATTCGGTGAGAACATACGAGTGCTGGAGTGGATACTGGGCCGTTGCAAGGGCACCGAGGGTGCCGAGAAAACCCCGATCGGCAACCTGCCGCGTGCGCAGGACCTGAATCTTGACGGGCTGGACATCGCCCTCGGTGATCTCGAAGCCTTGCTGCACGTGGACGTGGACGGCTGGATCGACGAATTCGAGAACATCGGCGAATATCTGGCCTCCTATGCCCAACGTGCGCCGAAGGCCTTGCTCAGCGAGCAGCAGACGACTGCTGCGAGACTGGCCGATTCCGTGTTGGCAACGGAATCCGTCGGCACGCCCTGAGCATCACTCGGGGCGCTCGGTCGATCAGGCGCGAGATATTGGAATGCTTGGGTCGCCGCGATTTGTCAGGCTGTCCTTAAACCGAATCCTGTCCACGTGCATCCAAGTATCACGATGGATGGCAGCGTGCTCAGCATGAACATACCCGCCACGCGTTCGCCCGATCCGGCCTCCGCGCTGGTTCGGCGCGCGGCAGGCGGCGACGTCGGCGCATTCGAAGAGCTGTATCGTGAGCATGTCGGCCGGATTTACGGTGCGATCCTGCGGCTGGTCGGCATGGACCGCGCGCGTGCCGAGGAACTGACCCAGGATGCCTTCGTGCGCGCTTGGCAGAAGCTGTCCGGCTTTCGCCACGAAAGCGCGTTTTCGACCTGGCTATACCGTTTGGGTGTGAATACCGCGTTGATGGACCTGCGC
Source organism: uncultured Pseudomonadota bacterium (assembly GCA_963779795.1). Classification (GTDB taxonomy): domain Bacteria; phylum Pseudomonadota; class Gammaproteobacteria; order Xanthomonadales; family Rhodanobacteraceae; genus Rudaea. The sequence continues at coordinate 408,259 of CAVZZK010000004.1, forward strand.
GGCCGGCCGCCGGTCGAGAATGTCGAGGCGCCGGAACTGGAACGGGCCGCCGGCGGCGAAGTGCCGTTCTGCGCAGCCGAACGTGGCGATCTGGAACGCGCCATCGCGAACTTGCCGCCGCGTGCACGTGCCGTGTTGGTGCTGCACGACGTGGAAGGCTGGAAGCACGACGAAATAGCCGCCGAATTGAAAATGGCGGTCGGCTCGTCCAAGGCACAGTTGCACCGTGCGCGTGGTCTGTTGCGGCGCGCACTTGGAGAAGATCATGAATAGCGAATTTGAATGGCGCCGCGGTCTGCGCGGACTCAATGAACCGGTTCAACCGGCGCTCGACCTGTGGCCCGGAATCCAGGCGCAATTGCGCCGGCCGCGTCGGCGAAGCAGGCAGGCTGGTCTGGCGCTTGCCGCCAGCCTGATGATTGCGTGTACGGCGTACCTGTTCGTGTCGCGCTTCATGCCGGCCAACACCGGTCACCCCGTTCAGAAGCGAACAGCCGCCGTGCACAAGCCTGCGGACGATGCACTGCCGCAGGCCGCACTGGATTGGGCCGTGCCGGCGAATCCAACCCTGGCCACGGCCGCGCACGAACTGGACCACGCCAGTGTGCAGTTGCAGCAGGCACTGGAGCAACGTCCGGACGCGGTGTTCCTGGTGAGCCTGATCAACCGAACCAATGCGCAGCGCATGCGACTGCTGCGTGAGCCCGCCGCGGGCTGAACCCACGAGGTCTGAAATATGAAAACGATGATAATCCGCGTAGCAGTCGTGCTGTCGTTATACCTGCTGGTCGCTGTCGGCCATGCCGTGGCCGCGACGCCGGCCGCGGTGACGGAGCGCACGATTGTGGCTGGCGGCGATGCGGCGAGAGCCCTGAACGAAGCGTGGCAGGCGAGTGCTGATGCGCACGTCGAAGTCAGCAATATTCGCGGTCAGGTACGAATTCGTGGCTGGGACAAGCCCGAAGTTGCCCTGAGAGGCAGCCTCGGTGGTGGCTCGCGGCTGCAGGTTTCCGGCAGCAGCAATCATCTGGTATTGCAGGTGAAGTCCAACCAGAGCGGCTGGTTCGGCAATTCCGGCCCCAGGCAAGACACCACGTTGACCCTGCAGGTGCCACGCAACAGCAAACTGGAGCTGCACGTGATCAGCGCCGACGCCGATGTTGCGGATGTCGCCGGCAAGTCGTTGCAAGTCGAGAGTGTCAGCGGCAAGTTGAGCCTGAGCAGCGCTGCCGGCGAAGCGGATGTGACCAGCGTGAGCGGCGATGTGGATTACACCGCAACCGGTGATGCAACGACGCGTGTGCACGTGCAAACCGTCAGCGGCGATATCAAGACAATCGATTCGCGTGGCCGCATCAAGCTGGAAACGGTTTCCGGAAATATTCAGGCACAGACCGTGCAGGTTTCGGATCTGCAGACCGGCAGCGTGTCCGGCGATGCGATAGTCACCACTACACTGGCCGGCAACGCCCGCGTGCACATGGAATCGATGAGTGGCGATATTCGTTTGAACCTGCCTGCCGACCTGTCCGCGCACATTGAGGCCAGTACCTTCAGCGGCGATATCCACAGCGACTACGGCAAGCCGCGCAGTCCCGGGCACGGTCCGGGCAGCAGCCTCGACACCCAGGTCGGCAGCGGCGATGCACAGTTCGACCTGCAAACGTTCAGCGGCGACATCGAATTGCACAAGGGCGGCTAAAACAATCGCTCAAGCTCGGGTAGATGACCGGTGTAGGAACGCCAGCGGCCGATTGAACGTGTGTAGACCGGTTGACGTGCCTGCCAGACGCTCGCTGTGGTTATCGCGTCGGTAGTCGATGTGGACGGCATCGCCGGCGCTGAGCCAGTCATGCCGAGAAACTCCGTCAACCGTTGCATCGTGTTGGCCGTATCGCGGGCCAGGTCTTCGTAGTTCAACTCGAATATCGGCAGGATTTGCCTACGACGCCAATGTGCCATCAGCTGGTCGCAACCTTTGGTGAAGGCGCTGATCAAGGAAAAATCATAGGCGAACCCCAGATCCGCGTGAGCGAAATGCTGCGACCAGATCGACAGCGCTGTGTCACGCGGTTCGCGTCGGCAATGGATGATTCTGGCGCGCGGAAACATCGCGGCGATCAGATCGAGAAAGCGAAAGTTCAGCGGATTCTTGTCCACATACCATTGCGCCGGTGTATCGTCGCGTCGCATCTGGGCGGCGACCAGTTGCGCAATCGATCGCAGTGCCGCTGGATCGTGTAGCCGCTCCTGATCGGCCAGATGCCGATACATGCCGTCGATCCAGTTCAGTTCACCGCGGTCGCGCACCCGCGGATCGCGCGCGAGCAGGGTAGCGGCCAGCGTCGTGCCGGTGCGGGGCAGGCCAACGATGAATACCGGCGTGAAGTCCAGGTCGGCATCCACACGCGGCAGCGGCGGCATCTGCAGTCGACGGCTCACGAACTCCTGCCACTGATCGATCGACCAGGGGGTAGCCGAACCTGCCATGGCATTGGCTTCACGCAGCACCTCGGCAGCGCGCGGGTAGTCGCCCAGATCGTCGAGCGCCTTGCCCAGCGCGAAGCCGACACAGGTTCGCGCGGCAAGCTCCGTCGACTTGGCGTCCCAAGCCCGCTCGATCCGCTTCAGGTCAGGATTGTCTTCGCGTTCGAAGCGTTGGCAATAGGCCAGACGCAACCAGCTTGGGGCATGGCTCGGGTTGTGGTCCAGCGCCGTCAGCAGGGCGCGGTGGGCCGGGGCGAATTCGCCGATGGCCAGCGCGAATTCCGCCGCTCGGGCTGCGATGGCGGCATCGTTCGGCCAGTGTCGCAACGCATTCTGCGCGACTTCATGGGCCAGCGCATGCTGGCTGCATTCGCGCAGGAAGGCAAGCGCGGCAATAGTCTCCCCGCGATTGTCGCCGCGAGTATTCACGCTGGCGGCAACGGTCTCGGCTGCTGCGCGCAGACGTCCCATGTCGCGCAACATGATTGCCAGCGACAACGCAGCATCGCGATGTGAGGGTTGTTTTTCCAATGCGGCACGGAATGCCTGTTCGGCATCGCTGAATCGCGCACTTACGCGCAGTGCGTTTCCGCGCCAATACAACGCCTCAACATTGCCGGGAAAACGCCGCACGATTTCATCGAGCAGCTCGGTAGCCGTGGGTACGTATCCGGCGCCGATCAGGTCGCGCGCGGTCGTCAGCCAGGTAGCGACATTGGCAGGGGCGGTATCTGCAAGCCGGGTCAGCAGGTGCGCGTGAGCGGCTGCCAAACCCTGGAGATTTACCAGAGATTGAAATTCGCCCAGCAAGGCGTTTTGGGCGGATGGCGGAACGGACACGTCGCGGCCGAATCAGTATCCGGCCGGCAGGTAACGCCAGCGAGCCATTTGTTCGCGGTGATCGGCGATGATACGCATGACCTGTTCACGTGACAGAACCTGTCGCCACTGGTTGGCGCGACCGGCGCGGAAGAATCGCTTGCCCTTGATCGGCACCTCGGTGAAGCCATTGCGGCGTTCCAGCTCCACCAACGTGTTGAAACTGGCATGTCGGATGGCGCGCTCGATGTGCTTGCGGTCCTCGCCGAGACCGACCAGGCGTGCAATCTTGCCGAAGCCTTTCGCCGGTTTGTCGAGCAGGTCTTCGTAACGCAGTACCAGAATGCGATCATTGTCGAACTCGCTCCAGCTCTTCACGTGTTGCGACCACGAGCCGAGAAATTCGGTGACGAAAAGATCGGTATTCTCGGTGGCGGCCGACTCGTTGCCCAGATACATGATCGCGTCGTCCAGGTTGATGCCGAAATGGTGCGACATGCTGATCGTGACATCCAGCGGATTGCGTACGACATAGATCGCGCCGGCACTGACGCTCGGATTGTGCAGTGGAAAACCTTCGTGAACGCCGGCCAGATTATGTGTCTTGACGAACACGCTCTTCGGTGCGGCTGCGGCGATTTCGGCCTGCACGCGCGGACGCAGTTCGGAGATCTGCGCAAGATCCAGCTCGGTGCTCGGCTTTCCCGCGAGTTTGCTGAACAGGTCAGGATCGGCCTCCAGATTGCCGTAGCGCGGCAATTCATCCAATGCGACCGGCGTGGGGCGGTTGGCGACCAGATTGGCCAGAAACGCGCGGATCCACGTATTTCCCGATTTCGGATAGGAGGCGAGCCAGACGATATTTCCCATGGACAGTCGGATCAGTTGCTGGAGGAGCGCCGCCTCGGAGTGCGACAACCTGTTATTGATTTTGCACAGGCATTGCGCCGACAAGGTTCACGTCATGTCCGAGCTGATGCCGGGACCGCGAATGCAAGTTTCGAAAATGGGCGATTGGCCGTTTCTCAAACTCCCTGTCAGGCCGGCAGTATATCGAACGCAATTGTCAGGCGCGTCCCGTCGCCACTGAACGGTATCGTGCCGTGCCACATATGCGACGGAAACAAGGCCAGCAATCCCGGGGCCGGCTTGATGAAGTGCTCGGCCTGCAACGGCGGTTTGGTTGGTGAGCCGGGCTCGCCGAATTTCAGCCAACCCTCCCGGTCGCGCTCGATTGCCGGTGGCAGATCAATGTAGCAGGCCGACGACAGCCAACCTTCGGGGTGCACGTGATTGGCGTGATAACCGTTCGGTTGAAGTTGCACGGACCAAATGCTGTGGATGCGGTAATCGCCGGTACTGCGTTTGCGCGTGGGGTCGTCGCCGTGGCCGATTGCCTCGATATGACGATGAATTGGGCCATCGATTGCATGGAAAAACGCGCGAATCGCCGGATCGTCCACTTCCATCAGGTTCTGCGTGGTTTGCGTGCCGTTCAACAGGGATTGTTGCAGCGGATGCCGAAGCAGTTTGTGCATTCGTCGCAGGCTGGTGGCGAGATCGCTCAGGTAAGCGGCAAGGTCGGGCCATCCATCCGGTGTGTCGAGGGTCCATGGTCGCGCCAGACCGGCGTAGTCGTAAATGTCGCGGTATCGGGCATCGCCACGCAGACGTTTTGCGGTCGCCAGCAACGCGATCAGACCCTGATCCAGCGGATGGTCTGCCAGCAACCGGGTGGCGAGTCGTTCGGCTTCTTCGCCGCGTGACTCGTGCAACAAGGCATTACCGAATACGCAAGCCATGCGCGGATCGCCGGGAGCCAACCGGTAAGCCCTTTCGGCGTAGACGATGGCTTCCGGTAAATCGGCGCTGAGAGCCATCTCGGCGGCTGGAACCAGCAATTGCGGCTCGGCATCGGGTTCGCGCACCGCGTCGGCCAGCATCGCCAGGGCGGCCTTTTCCTGTCCTGCATGCCGATACAGCGCCGCCTTGATGGGCAGCAGATTCTTCAGCAGCGGACGTTCGCGCAGGGTCGCGTCGAGATGCGCGGTCGCGGCTTCCAGATCGTCGTCGCGCATCCAGATCAGCTGCGCGAGTTCGCGTTGGGCATCGACATATTCCGGATCGCGCCGGCAGGCCTCGCGAAACGCGGCTTCGGCGTCGTCGTAGCGGTCCTCGCCGACGGCAGCGTGCCCGGCCAGGAACCAGGTTTGGGGGTAATCGGCCCCTTTTTGCATCGCACGCTTTACGGATTTTGCTGCCTGTGCGTGGTGGCCGGCGCTGGACAGGGCCGCAGCCAGCCGTGTTTCCAGCCTGCCATTGCTCGGATCGAGCTGGCACGCGCGCGAGAGGAAAGTGGCGGCTTCGTCGTACCGGTTCAGCGCGAACAGCGTGGTCGCGTAGTCGTTCAGGAGCTCCGCGCCGGCATCGGGTTTACCAGCGTCCGCGGCGAGCAGATCGTGCGCTTGTTGCGCGCGCGAGGTTTGCAACAGCAGCCGGGCCAGACTCGGTTTTGCGCGCGGATAAGAGTTGCCGACCGCAACGGCATCCCGCAATCGCTGTTCGGCTTCGCTCCAATTCCCCTCGGACATCAGCAATTCACCGAGCGCGACGTGCGTGGGAGCCCAGCGCGGATTGATCCGGATGGCCTCCATCAGGTCCTGTTTCGCGCCGGCGATGTCGCCCATCGCCTGGCGTGCGCCGGCCAGTAGACGCCTCGCTTCCACGAACTGCGGTGCGCTGCATACCGTGGATTCCAGCAGGGTTCGAGCTTGTGCGAACTGGCCGGCTTGCAACAGGGCAGATGCCTGGTGCATGGCCTGAATGGTTTGTGGCGATGGGACGCTCATGATGGGAATAGCTTGCGACGTTCAATACATTTTACGCGCAACATGTGCCGTACAGGAGCTACGTGCCCGATGGTAGCGGCGACAGCCTGGTTGGCGCCGTGACAAGACAAAGCCTGGCAACGACGTACCGACATTGCGGTGAGCTTGTCCGGCACGTTATCGTTGCCGCTTGCACGCAAGTCACGACGCCCGTCGGTACAGGTATCGTGGTGCAAACAGCCATGATCAAACCCGGTACGCAAAGCATGATTCGATTGCCCGGCACGACGACACTGCCGGTATCCGTGAATTGCCTGACCGTTGGGCAGCGCATGTGGGGCAGCGCCGCGCACGCAGGAGTGCGAACGTGGCGCTGAACCCACGATTGCAGGGACTCGATCCGGCATCAGTGCAGGCGGTGATCGCCACGGCACAGGCGCTGGAAGCCGGTCGGGCCGATCAGGCAGCAGCGACGCTGGTAAATGTCGTCGCGCGATATCCGGGGCATCCCGAAGTGCAGCGCCTGCAGGCAGGTATTCTCAATTTGCAAGGCCAAAACGTCCAGGCGATCAATGTAATGCAACACGCCCTGGCACAACGTCCGACCGATGCGCTATACCACAACACGATGGCGACCGTACTTGCCGCCGCCGGTGAGCTGGATGCAGCCTTGCAGGCGTTGCGCCGCGCCTGCGAATTGCAGCCCGATCTGGTGTCGGCATGGTTCAATCGCGGTCTGTTCCTGGCGCGTGGCGTTCGTTATGAAGCCGCAGCAGAGGCATTCCGCCATGTGCTGGCTTTGCAACCGGGGCACCTTAGTGCGCGTACGGAGCTTGCCGACATGCTGCACTTTGCCGGACGAATCGATGAGGCGGTTGCCGAATACCGGTGCGTGTTGAGCGAGCAACCCCTGGCAGGCATGGCGTGGTGGGGGCTTGCCGATATCAAGACGTTGCAGCTGCAGGCAAGCGATGTCGATTCCATGCGCTTCGCACTGCAAGACGCGCGGATGGGCGACGACGATCGTATCGCCACCGGATTCGCCCTGGCCAAGGCATTGGACGACTTGGGGTGCTATGCCGAGTCGCTGGAGACATTGGTGCAGGCCAATGCCGTTGCCCGCCGGCGCCGGGTGTGGAATCGCACCGCGTTTTCACGGGCCGTCGCGGGGATTGATGCGAAGTTCACTCCGCCTCCCATCGTGGAAGGCCTGGAGCTTGGCTGTGAGGTGATCTTTATCGTCGGCATGCCGCGATCAGGGACGACACTGGTCGAGCAGATTCTGGCTTCGCATTCGCGGGTTGCCGGGGCAGGTGAATTGCCGGACGTTTCCCAGGCGCTTGGCGAAGAATCGGCGTCGCGAAAGCAACCCTACCCGCAATGGGTCCCGGATGCGCGAGCAGCGGACTGGGCGCGGATCGGGCGCAGCTATCTCAAGCGCACCCAGTTCTGGCGCCGGGAACGCGAGATCCACACCGACAAGATGCCGAACAACTGGGTACAGATTCCCGCGATTCGAGCCATGTTGCCGGCCGCGCGAATCATCGTCTGTCGGCGCGATCCGCTGGAAACCTGTTTGTCCTGTTATCGGCAGATGCTTTCGGGCAACGATTACACCCGGACGTTCGAGGATCTGGGCGCCTACTGGCAGGATTTCGATCGCTACACGCGGCGTTGGGCACGGCGTTATCCCGAACACGTTTTTTTCCACGATTACGAAGCCCTTTTGGCCGATCCGGAAGCGCGCATCCGTGCATTGCTCGAATTTTGCGGGTTGGAATTCGAACCCGCCTGCCTGAATTTCCACGAAACCCAGCGTGATGTGCGCTCTCCCAGCGCCATGCAGGTGCGGCAGGGGTTGCGCCGGGATACCGCCAGGGCACATCGTTACGGTAACCTGCTCGATCCCTTGCGTTCGGCGCTTGGGTTGCCGGCATTCGGGGACGAGCGTGCAGACTGAACAGACATCGATTCCTTCCGAGACGGACTTTCTGGCGCAGATTCGGGCATTGGTGTTGCGTGGCGATCTGGCGAGTGCCGGGCAGGCAGCGGCTGAGGCATTGCGACGGTATCCGGCGTCGATCGAATTGCGCCGGGCGCTAGCCGGCATTCACCGCCAGACCGGGTATGCCGAGCAGGCCGAGGCGTTGTTGCGAGCGTTGCTGGCCGACCAGCCGGATGATTTTGCAGCAGCCTTTACGCTGGCCGAGATGCTGCGCGATGCCGGCCGTTTGTGCGCGGCAGCCGTGGTCCTGCATGACTGTTTCGCCCGTTCCAGCCAGGACACCGAGTTGTCGATCCGCGCGATCGATTTGCTGGCCGATTGTGGTCGCATTGTTGATGCCTCGAACATTGTCGAAACGGCGATTTCCGCTTCCCCGGAGGATACGCGGCTGCATGCCTATGCCGGAATGCTTGATATTCAGCTCGGGGAGTTCGCGCGCGCGCGGGAACATTACCGTTATGCGTTCGACCACGACCCGATGGCATGCGAATGGTTCGTGCCGGAGGGCCTGGCCACGGCACAGCGCTATTCGGACAGCGACCACCCGGATTTTGCGCTGTTTGCGCAATGCCTGAAACGCGAGGATTTGAGCGACAAGGCACGATGCAGCCTGTTGTTCGCAGTTGCCAAGGCCCATGACGACATTGGGGATTTCCCGCAGGCGGTGACGTATCTGCGCCGAGCCAACGCTCTGGCGCATCAATCGACGCGATGGTCGAGGAAAATCTGGCGGCGGGCCGTACAGTCGCGTCTGGAGGCCGGGCCGTACCCGCACCGGCTTGAGGCAAACGACGAATTCATTCCCGTTTTCATCGTCGGCATGCCCAGATCGGGGACCACGTTGATTGCGGAACTTCTGGCGCGGCATCCGCATGTGCGCAATCGTGGTGAGCTGCCGTGGTTGCCGAAGCTGGCACAAATTCCGGAAATGGCCGGAAATCCGTCGCGCGAAAGGCTGCGCCAGGTGGCCGCCATCTATCGGGCACAGTCGCGGCAGGACGATGCACCGGCTCGTTGGTACGTGGACAAGCAGCCGCTTAATTTCCGCTATGTGGGGCTCATGCTGGCGCTGTGGCCGAATGCCCGCATCCTTCATTGTCGGCGTAATCCGCGTGATACCGCGTTGTCGTTATGGATGCAGCCCTTCGTTGAAGACGTGCAGGGTTACGCACACGATTTCGCTGACATCGCAGTTGTCATGCGCGATTGCGATCGGTTGATGGTGCATTGGCGCAAGGCACATGCGGAATCGATCCGCACGCTGGATTACGAGCGACTGGTATCCGAACCGGATCAGATGCTGTCCGAGCTCGGCGCCTGGCTGGGTCTGCCGGTGGATGCGCATGCGGGCGTCGCAAGCCCAACCAGCCCGATCAGCACGGCCAGCCTCTGGCAGGCACGGCAACCGGTTTACACGCGTTCGGTCGGGCGCTGGCGAAATTACGTCGAGTTGGTTCCCGAGCTGATGAAGTTTGAAGAAACGCTACCGGCCATTTCCGGATAGTTCAGCCAGATCGACGGGGGCGGAGGCGCATCCTTCGTCCGATCAAGTCGCAAGCGCGATCAGTCTTTCGGTTTGGAAAAGCGCTCAAGCTGCGGAATGTAGGCTTGGTAGTTGCGCCAGCGGCCGATGGAAGAACCATGCACCGCTTGGCGGGCTTGCCAGCGGCTGCTCGAAGCGATGGCCTCGTTGCCTTGCGGGTCTCGGATTAGTGCGTGCTCGGGATCCATGCCGATGAATTCGCGCAGTCTCTGCAGCGTCTGGTCGGGGTTGCTCACGAACTGTTCGTAGTCCAGTTCGAATACCGCTACCTGCAGCGATTCGCGCCAATGGGCAAGCAATGCGTCATTGCCGGCAAAGAACGTGGCCATGTCGTCGAAATCATAAGAATAGGCCTGATCCGGATGCGCGAAATACTGGCGCCACATCGACAACGCGGTATCGGCCCGGTTGCGGCGACAGATGACGATTTTCGCGTCGGGAAACAGCGCCGCGACCAGGTCGAGATAACGGATATTCTCCGGGTTCTTGTCGATGTACCAGCGAGCCGGTTCGTCGTCCTGGCGAACGTGCTGATCGTAGAGTTGGGCCGCCTCGGCCAAGGCCTGCGCATCATTGAGCAGGTTCGATTCGATCAGGCGTCGCGCGATGTAGCTGATATGTGGCAGTTCGCCACGATCGCGCACGTGCCGGTAACGGCCCAGCTTGCTGGCTGCGAGCGTGGTGCCGGTACGCGGCATGCCGACGATGAATACCGGCGTGTAGGCGCGGGCCGGCGAGCCAGGTCCGGCTTCGACGGGATTACTGATGCGTTGGGCAATCCATGCCTGCCAGGCATCGCCTGACCAGGGTAGAGCCTGCCTGGCCAGAGCGTTGGCCTGGTCCAGCGTTTGCGCGGCGCGTTCGTAGTTGCCCAGGTCGTCGAGTATCTTGGCCAGCGCGAAGCCGCTGGCAGCGCGTGCCTGCGGTGTGGCGGTGGGCTGGTTAAAATGTTCTTCGATCCGGGTGATGTCCGCATCGTCATCCGAGGTATAGCGGCGAGTGTCAGCGAGTGCCGTATGGACAAACCATTTATTCAGATCGATTCCGTGTTCGATCGCAGTGAGCAGATATTTTCTTGCCTCGTCAAAGCGACCCAATTCACACAGGATATTGCCGGTCAGGCCGTAGAGTTCGGCATCGGCACGGCCCAGTTCGATCGCTTCCTCGCAAAGTTGTGCGGCGACACCCTGGCGTTGGCATTGCTGGATGAACTGCGCCCAGTGCAGGGTTGTCGTGGCATCCATTGCAGTTGCCCGGCAATGTCGAATCGCCACTTCGCTGGCGCGGCCGAGCCAACCTTGGGTCTGATACAGTTTGGCCAACAGCAGCGCGGCGTCCTGGTGCGTCGGATACTCTTCGAGCAATTCCGACAACATGGATTCGGCTGTTGCCGTATCGCCGGCGCGCCACGAATCAAGTGCGGCCTGATAACGGGAGTTGCTGTTATTGTGCGGTTCGGCAGACATGCATGAAGGTCAACGAGTTGAAATCGGTCGGATCGAAATGGATTCGAGCATCAGTGCCGTTGGCCTAGGCCTCGTAGTTCCAATGGTCCAGGATGGGTTTGACGGCGGGTAGTATCGGTTCCATATGGCGCCGATAACGATGCCACCGGTTCACGGCCTTGTTGTTTACCGGTTCGATTACCTGCGAGTAACTTGGCGTGCCAATGTGATCCTTGCCTCGGGCGTGTTCGTGGAAATGTAGAAGTGAGGTGCTGTCTTCCAGGGCCAGGAAGTCGCCGAGACGTTGCGATTGTCCGGGCAGGTCCGCAACCAGGTCTTCATAACGCAGCTCGAGAACCCTGGGCTGCAGAACGTCGATGTGGTGCAGGCAGAACTGCATTGTTGCCGCGTATCCCCTGGCCAGACGATCCAGTGTAGCGCACAGCACGGTGAACGCCGGCTTGTTGAAATTCTGCATATAGCAACTCAGGATCACATCGCAGGGATGGCGCAAGGCCAAAATGATCGGTGACTCGGGAAACAGCCGGTTGATCAGCGGCAAGCGCAGGATGTTCAGCGGGTTCTTGTCAACCAGACGCTGGCCTTCGGCACGCGGTGCGACTTCGGCCGTCAGGCTCCAGTACAGGTCGCGCAACTCATCGCACTGCGCCCCGGTGAGTTTTTCCAGATCGTCTGGATATTCCAGTCCGAACGAGCTTATGCGTTCGATCAAATCTTGCAGGAAAGTCCGCTCGTCCATGGATTCCAGCGATGGATGCGCGTCGAGCATCTGTTCCATCATGGTGGTGCCCGAACGCGGAAACCCGACAATGAATATGGGCGAATCCATGATGGTCGGGCTATTGAGCGCAGGCCAGCGCGCACGCTGTTGTGGCTCGACGCGGTAGGTTGCAATACCGATCGGTTGCGAATCGGGTTCGAGCAGTTCCGGTACGGACTGTCGGGCAATCTCCAGTTGCGCGGCGTGGGCATTTGCCAGGGCACTCATCGTCGCATCGGCGTCGCCGAGTTTGTCGCAAGCCTTGGCGAGCATGAAGTACAGATCGTGATAGGGCATCCAGTCTGCCTTGCGCTTGCTCAGCATCCTTTCAAGCAGGGCACGGGTCGCCTGTGCGTCGCTGCCACGTGCGCTGACGACGGCTTGCGCATACTCGATATAGTCGGCGGTTTCGTCATCCAGACCACTCAGGTCCGTCGGTAACATGGCCAGCAGGCGGCGTGCCTCATCCAGCTGGTTGTTTCGTTCGCAGACCAGCACCAATTGCCCGCGTGCGCGAAGATTGTCGGGATTACGGCGCAGCAGCTCACGAAAAATTCGTTCGCCTTCGTTCAGTTGGCCGAGTTGCATCAACACCAGGCCGATGGATAGTTGTAGTGGTTCGTCTTGCCTGTCCCAGTCGCGCCAGGGTTTGATCAGCTCTTCAGCCACGTCCCGATCATCCAGTGCGATGGACATCTGCGCGGCATGTATGCGCGGCTCCGACGCATCCGGGTCTGCGTCGCGTGCGCGCAAGAAGTATTGTCGTGCTTCATGGTATGCGCGCTTGCGCATGTACAGGAAGCCGAGGTTCAAGAGGACGTTGTAGTCGGCTGGAGCGACTTTCAGCGCCTGCAAGTAGACCGCCAGGGCATCGTCGTCCCTGCCGCATTCGTGCAGGCTAACGGCCAGGTTATTCCAGTGAATTGCCGAATCGGGAAATTGCCGGGTAAGAAAACTGTAGATTTCCACGGCGCGCTCGGGTTTGCCCTGATGCTGAAGACTGATCGCAAGCAGGGTCAGGGCGTCTTCGTCGTTCGGTTTGACTATCAGGTAAAGACGCAGGATCCGTTCCGCCTCGTCCGGGCGATCCGATTGCAGGGCGGCATTCACTTCCGCCAATGGCAGTTCAATGGATGATGACATGGCTTGTCGCTGATGTGTGGCCCGCTCGACCGTGACTGTAAATAGCCCACGCAGTTGCCGCAACTCATTTCAAGGCAATGTTCTTCAACATTTCGCGGAGGCGAAAAAAAAGCCGCGCAGCATTGCGCTGCGCGGCTGTTCCAGACGTTACTGGATGATTAGAACTTGACGGTTACGTTGGCGAAGTAGTAACGCCCAACGGAATCGTAAGTCGACACATCGGTCGGGTTCACGTTGTGCGCGAAGCCGATGATCGGCGGTTGCTTGTCCGTCACATTATCGACGCCGACCTGAATCGTCGTATTCAGAGGCTCGATGTTATAAGCCGCCGATACGTTGTGGTAGGTGTAGGCTCCGAAATGCATGACGGATACGCAGGCCGGACCGAAATAGCAGCCGGTAATCGCATCGAACGATGCGCCGAGCTCAGGTGTCGGGTTACCGATCTTAAAGCGGCCGATGTAGCGCGCCGTCCAGTTGGCAGACCACGGACCCATGTTCCAGTCCAGGCTGGCAATGGCACGCCAACGCGTATGGTTGCCGAATGTGGGATCGTACATGCCGGCCATGCGCTGGACGAATACACCGCTGTTCTGGGTGTACTGGGCAACATAGGTGGCCTGGCCGCGAACCCTGAAGTTACCGAAGCGCGTTTCCGGGAAGCGATAGCTGCCGGACAGATCAACGCCCTTGGTGTCCAGACGGCCTGCGTTCAGAGACGGAGCGTTGATGTAGTTGATCTGTCCCTGGCTGGCGCCACTCGGGAAGCGGTGAATCAGCGAGCAATAGCTGGTGACACCCTGATAACAGCCGGTCGCCACGATCTGGGCTACCTGTCCGCCGGTCAGGATCAGGTTACGCAGGTAGATGCGATACAGGTCCGCGCTAACCGACAGCCCCGGGATGAAACTCGGATCGTAGACGAAACCGAAGTCGAACGATTTGCCGTTTTCCGGGCCCAGGCCGTAGCCGGCGTACTGCGAGCCGGAAACGATTGCATTGGTCTGTGTCGTCGCGGTGCTGACGAACGGGCCGGTGATGTACTGGCAGGCCGGATTGGTTTGGCCGGCAGCCAGGTTCTGGCACGGATCGCTGAACGGCGGCGCGCTGTTGGCCGGTCCGGCGTAGATGTCGGAGATGCTCGGTGCACGGAACACCTTGGACACGGTGCCACGCAGCAGCAGGTCTTCGATCGGGCGGTATTCGACGGCGATCTTCCAGTTGCTGGTGCTGCCGAAGTTGGAGTACTTCGAGTAGCGGTCGCCGATGTCGACATTCAGCGAATGCACCAAAGGCATGTCGGCCAACACCGGAATCAGGACTTCCGCATAGGTTTCCTTGACGTTGAAGCCACCCGAGACTGGCGACGAACAGGTCGAAGGCACTTCGCAGAAGCCATTGACATCGGAAATCGAAACCTGATCCACCGAGTAGTTCAAGTGCTCCTTGCGGTACGAATAGCCGGCGGCCAGAGAGACCGAACCGGCCGGCAGGTCGAACAGGTTGCCGCTGACCGAAGCGTCCACTTCCTTCTGCTGGTAGATGGTCTTGTTGAACGTCTGGCCGGCGAACTGCTTCAGCAACCCTGCCTGGACCGGATCGTTGGGGTTGAAGATGTCGATCGGCGTACAACCAGAGATCGGGTTGGCCGGCGTGCCGCAGGTCGGGACACCATTGGCGTCATAGAACGACGGTCCCAGTGCATTCGTCAACTTGCCCCAGTTCACGAAGTTCTGGGCGTTGTAGTCGATCAGCTCGTGTGCGTAACCGAAGTTCAGTCTGCCCGACCAGCTGGTTTCGCCGAAGTTGACCTTGAAGCCGGCGTTGACCTGGGTGTCGGTGCTCGCACGGGTTTGACGACGATTGCCGACGCCGAGCAGGCGTCCGCGAATTTCGTACTGGCCTGGCGTGAACTCGACGCCAAACGGGTTGTAGACGTTTTGTGCCGACACGTCCAGGCCGAAGATCGACGTATTCAGGATCGACGGCGCCAACTGCGAATTGGCGTTGGTCTTGTTGTGGACGATCTGCATGTACGTTTCGATGTCGTCGGTCAACTTGTAGTTGCCGATAAGGAATGCGCCGGTGCGCTCCTGCGGTACCTGATCGTAGTTGCCGACTGCCTGATAGTTGAAGGTATCCGTCGCGTAGCTGAAGCAACGGTAGTCCGACAGCGAGGTGCCGGGGCTGGACAGATCCTTCTTGTGGGCGAATGAGCAGCCGAATTGCGACTTCAGGTTCGGCGGCAACGTCACGCGCAAACCGGGCGTGTGCGAGGAACCGATCTTGTGGAATGCGCCGTAATAGAAGTACTGGGCGTATTTGGAAAATGCGCGGTCCTTGGCAAAGACCGGATCCTGCTTGTTGTAGCTCAAGCCGCCCATGATGCTGCCTTTGTCCGTGGTCTGGCCAAAGGTGAACTGGTAGCCCTTGCGCTCGCCGTCATCACGGTCGGAAATACCGTAATTGGCGGAGAATTCGGCGCCCTGATAGTCGTGGCGCAGAATGACGTTGACCACGCCGCCGATTGCATCAGAACCGTAAACGGCGGAGGCGCCGTCCGACAGCACTTCGATGCGGTCCACCGCATTGATCGGGATCAGGTTCAGGTCCTGCATGAACGACGGGATACGATGGCCGTCAATCAGCAGCAGGGTACGGCTGGAACCCAGGCCGCGCAGCGACACGGTCGACTTGGCCGAGCCACCACCGTTGTTGGTTTGGGGATTCTGCATCTGGCCGCCCACCGCGGACAGATCCTGTACCAGGGAGCCCAATGTGAGTTTGCCGCTTTGCTTGATTTGCGTCTGGCCAATCGTGACAACGGGGTTTGCTGTCTCGATGTCCACACGTCGAATATTGGAACCGGTGACTACGATGGTTTCCAGCTTCTGGCCCTTGCTATTCGAGCTACTGGATGAACCGGTGTCCTGCGCATGCGCAGTCAGTGTACCGGCGGTGGCAACTACGCCCAGCGATAATGCCAGGCGTACCGCCGACGATAGTTTATTTACGTCGAGTCTCATTACACTCTCCAACGTCAGGGTTATTTACAACAGATTCGGGACAAATCCTTCTGGAACAGCCAAAAGGCACAGTGCAAGCCTTGGCAGCTGGTGATACTAACAACATTTGCTTAACATGGGAATCCCTGCGCGGGATGTTCTGCAAGCTGTTGAATATGCATCGAAATGCCAATCCCTGAGCGTTTTGGTATTTAACAGTTTCCAGGCGCGGCCCATATGGCTGCAGTGCGCGGAGCGGATTCGGGCATTTTTTGCCTTGTCCTTGGGTCCGAATCAGGCAACTTGACTCCACCGCGGGGCGTCCTGAAATCAGTCTGTCGACAACGGATGTCCTGAATGCCGTTGTCGGCTATGGCAGAATGCGGCTAAAAGTCACGACAGCGCCGGAAATATGGAATATTCGGGGGAGGCTGGATCGGGCAAAAGCCGTTAGAACGACGGCCGGGGCGGGATTTACAGATCCTGGTGATATTGCACGTAAGGCACGCGAGCCATGCCAGGATCGGTTGGCGGCGCGCTGTTGGCCGGCGCCAGGGGTGGATTGCCGGATGACCACAGGTTCTGTGCGCCGACGCTGAATGTGCCGCGCCAGGGGGCGCGCCAGGAAATGCCAAGATCGACGCTGCTCCAATGTTGGCCACCGGCCAGTGGATCGCTGGAGCCGAGCACCCTGCCGACAATGATGCCGCTGAAATCGCCGTGATGCAGGCCAAGACTCAGCGCGGCCTGATTCAATACCGGTGTCGCCGCGGTGCCGGGCAGTTCGAAGCGGATTCGGCTCAGGGCAGCGCCCAGGTCAAGACTCTGATTTTCACTCAGACGCCAGTGGCTGGAGGCGTTGATCCCGAAGTTGCGCATGTCGTTGGGCTGCATGCCCGGTAGGACCAGCGTCGGCAATGATTCGTTGCCGATGCCGGAAAACAGGGTCCAGGCGGAATCGGGATTGGATCCGGTGCGATACGGCTGGTCGGCATAATGCAACCAGGAAAGCCCGTAGTTCAGATCGAACTTGAAATCGCCGGCGTTCAGGTCGGTGCCGACGTGAATGCTGCCGGTCTGCGCCAGCGCTCTGTTCGGCTTGATGCACGAGAACGTCGATGCGGTCCATCCGGCGGATGCGGGGCTGCATCCCAGTGACGCGGCGGCGGGGTTCAGCGGTTGCAACACGATACCCCGGCCAAAATTGGCATAGGTGCCGAAATTGTTGCCGAAATGCAACGACAATCCGCCGGTGACGAAATTCGTGACGTCGATCAGTTGCCAGTCGGAAGCGCTGCCGATCTGCGGTGCCTGAGGTTGTACTGGAGCGCCATGGGTAGCGGCTCCGAATGCGACCATGGCAAGAATCCGCCCATCGGAGGTACCCCAAAGCGGGGTGATTCCGGATGTGGAAGTTTGCGGCGTCGTCAGACGAGGCAGTTGTGTCTCGTTCGCTGGCCCACGACCGATCGTCTGCGCCGACCCGATACCGGGCAGCACAGCGAGTACGAGCATGGCAGCAGCGAGTCGCATCAGCATAGTTCTTGTCTTCAGCACATATGGGAACACGGATACCGTAGAGGAGTTCCCGCGCGATGAAGTTCATTTACGCCTGCAAAGTATAGCGCAAATAGCCGAAAATAAAGCTTCTTCGGAACGAAAACCTGTATTTTCGCGAAAATGTATCATGTGGCGTTGCGGATCGAAAAAGCGCCTGGTTGCCGGGCAAGGAATGTGGTTGGGCGGTCTTGCCCATGACCAGGGGTCGGGCGAAGGCTGGCAGGATGCCTTTTGCGGGGAACTGCAACGGCAAAACTCGCTACAATAAGCCGACTGGAATCTATTTCGCAATCACGTGAATTCGAGTATTCCGTCAAGCCTAGGGACGCCAGATACCGGGAACATGGACGACCCGGAGCAACGTTTCGCGCTCAATCTGCCCCCGGACGCGTTAATGGAGTTACTGACCGCGGAGGACATTCCGGCTCTATGCGAAGCCACGGCGCGTGTGCTCGAACGCTGGTTGGGTGCGAGTCATTTCGAAATCGTCCAGCATCCGGATGAAACCGAGTCGTCATCGGAACGGCGGCAAAATCCGGAACGCCTGGCACGCCGCGCCATCAGTACCGACACGGACTGTGTCGAAAACCCGGCACACGGCGATGTGCTGGTTGCCTTGCCACTGCGGTTTCAATCCAGAACCGAGGCCGCCCTGGTCTGCGAGATCAAATCCGACCGGTGGGAACCAAGACAATCGTTGAAGCGGTTGCAGTACGTGGCCCGATTGATCGAGGTCCGGCTGTACGAGATGCGGGCATTCGACAAGCTGCGCTATTCCGTGGACAACCTGGAACAGGCCGAACGCTTGCAACGTGCCTTGTTCGCGATTGCCGAGCAGGCCGGCGCGGATCGCAAAATGGCGGAAGTGTACCGGCGCCTGCACAAGATCATCGGCAGCTTGATGTACGCCGAGAATTTTTATATCGCACTATACGATTCGCGGCGTGACATCTTGCGCTTCCCTTATTTCGTGGACAGCGAGGATCCAAATCCGCCGCAACCGCAGCACGAGTTCCCCATGCAAGAACAAGTCGGCAGCCTGACCTGGCACTTGATCCAGCGCGCAATCCCGATGCGGGGTACGCTCTCGCAGATCAGGGCGGAAATCGGTCCGGGCGTTGCAATCCTGGGGCCGGATTGCGTGGACTGGCTTGGTGTACCACTGTTGCGCGGCGGCGCAGCAATCGGCGCGATCGTAGTGCAAAGTTATAGCGAGAACGTACGCTACACGGACGCGGATCAGGCGTTACTCACCTATGTCGCGCAGCACGTGCAGACCGCGCTGGAACGGCGCCAGGTGCACGAGGAGCTGGAAAGGCGCGTGGCCGAGCGCACCGACGCGCTGCGAGATGCAAATCGGCTTCTGCAACAGCAGGTGCTGGAGCGGCAACGTGGCGAGCGCTTGCAAGCGGCCCTGTTTCATATTGCCGAGTTGGCCAATACGACCGAAAGCCTGGAAGATTTCTACGCTGCCGTCCATCGAACCGTGGGCGGGTTGCTGTACGCGCGAAACTTCTATATCGCGCTGGTTTCGGACGATGGCATGCGACTGACGTTCCCGTATTCCGTCGACGAACGCGACATCGAACGAATACCGCGACCACTGGGCGGAGGGCTGACGGAATACGTCCTGCGCAACGGCCGTACCCTGCTGGCTGATCGCGAAGGCATTGAGAAGTTATACGAGCGCGGCGTGGTTCAGCCATCCGGCACTCGCTCACTCAGTTGGCTCGGGGTACCGCTGATTTGCGATGACAAGCCGGTTGGCGTGCTCGCCGTACAGAGCCACTCCGAGGAGCATCGATACACATCGCGCGACCAGGAACTGCTCACGTTCGTGTCGTACCACATTGCCAACGCGCTGGAGCGCAAACGCAACGCCGAATCGCTTAAACGCATCAATAGCGACCTGGAGCAACGCGTGAGCGAGCGTACCAGCGAGCTGGCTTCGGCCAACCTTGAGTTGCGCGAGCACATCGCCATGCGCGAGCGCATGGAGCGCCAGCTGAAGCACGAAACCCTGCACGATGCCCTGACCGGACTGCCCAACCGCAATTTCCTGCTGGATCGTTTGCGCCAGGCGTTGGCCGCTTTCAAACGCGATCCGCAGTTGTGCTTTGCGGTATTGTTCCTTGATCTGGATCGCTTCAAGGTCGTTAATGATTCCGTCGGCCACCTGATCGGCGACGAGTTGCTCAACGAAGTTGGAGGACGTATTGCGGCCTGCCTGAAACCCACCGATGTCGTCGCGCGGCTCGGTGGCGACGAGTTTGCCATCCTGCTGAGCGATATTGCGGGCGCGGACGATGCCTGCGCGATGGCTCAACGCGTCATCAACGCAATGGATGCGCCAATTCGGCTGGGGGGCAAGGAAGTGTTTACATCGACAAGTATCGGTATCGCCATTGTCGCGCCTCGCTACGACAAGGTCGAGGATTTTCTGCGTGACGCGGACGTGGCCATGTATCGTGCCAAGGCTGAAGGTCGCCGCCGGTATACGCTGTTCGATCAGTATCTGCATCAGGAGGCGATGCACCTGCTCGAAATGGAAAGCGATTTGCGCCGCGCCATCGCGCGCAACGAATTCTTGCCCTACTTTCAGCCGATCGTCCGCTTGAGCGACCGCACACCGATCGGCTACGAAGCGCTGCTGCGCTGGGAGCATCCGGAGCGGGGCCTGTTGCGGCCGGGAGATTTTCTGAGTGTTGCGGAGGAATCGGGTGCTGCCGAGGAAATTGACTGGCAGACCTTCGACCGCGTTTTCGAGATGGCTCTTCCATTGCTGGCAGGTGGCGGATTTATCGGCATCAACATTTCGGCACGGCATTTCCGTTCCGAGCAACTGGATTTGATTCTGCTCGATCTGTTGTCCAGGCATCAGATTCGTCCTCAGAGTGTGCGACTGGAAGTCACCGAACGCACACTGATCGAGAACCCGCCGGCAGCCAAGCGCATGCTCGAAGCCTTGCGCAAGAACGGTCTCGGCGTCTCCTTGGACGATTTCGGCACAGGCTATTCGTCGCTGAGTTACCTGCATCGGTATCCGGTACAGGCATTGAAGATCGACAGCTCATTCATTGCCGATTTGGGCGACGATCCGGATGCCGGCAGCGCACCGGTCGTGCGTGCGATTCTGGCCTTGGCGGGTGCGTTGGATATTCAGGTAATCGCAGAGGGTATCGAGACCGAGCGACAACATGCCGCATTGGACCGTCTGGGTTGTGAATACGGTCAGGGCTACCTCTACGCGCGGCCGCAACCGGCTCACATATGGATCAACCGGATGGCGGCGTCTTGACGGCACGGCGGCAAAATCCTGCGTGGTGAAGCGGCGCAATGCGAAACGGGTACAACGCTCTCGTTGGAGCAAGCTTCGACGCGCACTGATGATACTGGTCGTCGGCTGGCTGGTGATTACCTGGCTTGTCGTGCTGCTATTGCGCTTTGTTCCGCCTTCGACGTCCGCGTTCATGCTGGAACGACAATTCAGTGCCTGGCGGCATGGCGACACGAATTTCGTCCTGCGTTATCACTGGGTGCCCTGGAAGCAGGTATCGATGAACCTGCCGATTTCGCTGGTTGCCAGCGAGGATCAGAAATTCCCGTTTCATCACGGCTTCGATGTGCAGGCAATTCATCAGGCAATCGACAATGCCGAGGATGGCGAACGACTGCGCGGCGCCAGCACGATTTCGCAACAGACGGCGAAGAACCTGTTCCTTTGGGGTGGCCGCAGCTATGTGCGCAAGGGGCTGGAGGCCTATTTCACCGTGCTGCTCGAATTGATGTGGTCGAAACGGCGGATCCTTGAGGTATACATGAATATTGCCGAATTCGGCAACGGCATTTACGGCGCGGATGCAGCCGCTCGCCACTTGTTCCACGAAGCGCCGTCGCAGTTGACGCCGCATCAGTCGGCGCTAATGGCCGTGGTTCTGCCGGATCCGCGAAGGCTGCACGCGGATCATCCCTCGGCCTATGTCGAGCGACGCGCCGTCTGGGTGGAACAGCAAGTGCAGCAGCTCGGCGGAGTCAGCTATTTGCCGCGGTAGCGCGGTAAACAAGTCAGCGCATCCTTGATTCGTACCTGGTCCGGCTACGATTCACCGCGGCGACAACGGCCAGCATCAGCGGTACTTCGATCAGTACGCCGACCACGGTCGCCAGCGCAGCGCCGGATTCGAATCCGAACAGGGCGATCGCCGTGGCGACGGCCAGTTCGAAGAAATTGCTGGCGCCGATCAAGGCCGATGGTCCCGCCACGCAATGCGCTTCGCCGCTGATCCAGTTCAATGAATAGGCCAGCGACGCATTGAAAACGACCTGAATCGCGATCGGCACCGCCAGCATGGCGATGATCAGTGGCTGGCGCAGAATCGATTGGCCCTGAAAACCGAACAGCAGCGCCAGTGTCGCCAGCAGGGCCAGCAGCGACCACGGATGCAGGCGCTTGCGCAGCGACTCCAGCGCACCCTCGCGTTTCAGCAACCGCCAGCGCAGAAGCTGTGCCAGCGTGAGCGGCAACACGATATACAACAACACCGACAGCAGCAGTGTGTCCCAGGGCACGGCGATGGCTGTCACGCCGAGCAACAAGGCGACGATTGGCGCGAAGGCCACGACCATGATCGTGTCGTTCAATGCGACCTGGCTCAGCGTGAAATTCGCGTCGCCGTCCACCAGCCGGCTCCACACGAAGACCATGGCCGTGCACGGTGCGGCGGCCAGCAGGATCAGGCCGGCCACATAGCTGTCCAGCTGTTCCGCAGGCAGCCAGCCGGCAAACAGATGGCGCACGAAGATCCACGCCAGCAAGGCCATGCCGAATGGCTTGACTACCCAGTTCACAAACAGCGTGATGACGAAACCGCGCCAGTGTCGCCGCACTCCGGCCAGCGCCGAGAAATCCACCTGCAACAACATCGGCACGATCATGATCCAGATCAGCACTCCGACCGGCAGGTTGATGTGAGCGATCTGGATGCCGCCCAGCGCGTGGAACAAACCGGGGGCGAGACGACCAAGCGTTACGCCGGCGACGATACACAGCGCGACCCATAGCGTCAGACCGCGTTCGAATCCGCCAAGCGCCGGCTGCCGGGACTTTGTTGACGTATTCATGTAGTGCGCTCGGCGATATCGCGCAACACCCGGCCAACGCACATGCCTTCCAGCTTGGCGTCGGGCTGCGCCACCAGTAATTGCACACGTTGGCGCAGCAAGGCGAAGGCTCTGACGAAGGCGGCACGTCGTGTTGCGCCGTCGCCTTGAAGCGCCGCCGGATCAGGCACGCCCCAGTGCGCCGTGGCGGGTTGACCGGGCCAGACTGGGCAGCTCTCACCGGCCGCGTTGTCGCAGACCGTGATGATCATGTCCATGGGCGGCGCATCCGCCGCGGCGAATTCGTCCCACGACTTGCTACGCAGATTTTTCGCCGGGTAGCCGAGTCCGGTGGCCAGTTCGATCGCCAGCGGCTGTACCTTGCCGGTGGGTTGGCTGCCCGCGCTGAAGGCCACGAATCGACCTTGTCCCAAAACATTCAACAATGCCTCGGCCATGATGCTGCGTGCGGAGTTGCCGGTACACAGAAACAGGACGTTCATGTCAGCCGTTTTTGCCGCAGCATGATGAATCGCCCGATGTCTGCGGCCCGCAGGTCGCCTGATCGCGCTGCGAAGACGAAGCCACGGCGTCCGGTCCGCAACAAACCTGTCCGTCGGGCGATGTTGCGGAATATGTCGTTGCTTCGCCGAGCGTGCGGAACGTTTCCCAGCGTACGCCCTGCGGATCGTTGGCCCAATGCTTGTCCGAGCGTGCATAGCAGCAGGTCGTCGCTGTTTCGCTCAGGCTGATCGCTTCGGCGGCGCGCAGGCGTGTGCCGATCTCGTCCAGGTCTTCCGCGGCCTCCACCTGCATGCCCAGATGGTCCAGGCCGGGTGTGCGCCCACGCTGCGAGATGGCAAAGTTCAGGCGCGGATCGTCCAGCATCCATTTGGCGTAGTCGGGTTTTTGCACGTTTGGTGCGCTGCCGAACAACCGCGAATAGAAGCGAATGCTGTCTTCGAGATTTTGCACGTTCACGTGCACATGGAAACGTTTCATGATCGGGATTTCCGCTGTAGTTTCTTTTTCGTCGGCTTGCACGCAGGATCGGATACGCCGCAGTCGGCGCCGCCACAACAGTTTTCGGTCAGATAAGCCAGCAGCGCGTTCATCCGGGCGTAGTCGGCGGTGCAGCGGATGTTGCGGCCTTCGCGCCGGTCGTGGACCAGCCCGGCCTGGCGCAGCACGTTCAGGTGATTCGTCAGTGTGGCCGCTGCGTGTCCGCAGGCCGTCTGCAATTCACCGACAGTGATTCCGCTGTCGCCGGCCTGGACCAATAGCCGATAGATATCCAGACGATTGGCATGCGCCAGCGCCTTGAGTGCAGGTACCGCGGATTTAATTTCCATAGTTCAGGAATTATGGAACTATAATCAGTGTTGTCAAGCCCTGCCGAACAATGCGGTTTCTCGGCCGCAACGCATCGGCTAGGATGCGGGCTGGAACATTCATCCGGAAACGCATGTTCGAACTGGTCGTTATCGTCCCCGCCTACAACGAAGGTGGTGGCCTGCGCGATTTTCATACCCGTCTGAGCAAGGTGCTGGACGAGATGGATTTGCGCAGCGGGGTGTTGTACGTCGACGATGGCAGCAACGACGATACCTGGGCCGTCATCAGTACGCTGCACGAACTGGATCCGCGCGTGAGCGGCTTGCGCCTGAGCCGTAATTTCGGCAAGGAGCTGGCCCTGACCGCCGGCATCGACAATGTCGATGCGCAGGCCGTGGTCGTCATCGACGCAGATCTGCAGGATCCGCCCGAATTGATTCCAAAACTCGTGCAATGGTGGCGCGAAGGCTATGACGTGGTGTACGCGACGCGTGCAAATCGCGCGGGTGAGACACGCCTGAAAAAGTGGACCTCGGCTGCGTTTTACCGGGTTATGCGGCATCTCAGTTCGACGCCGGTGCCGCGCGATACCGGCGATTTCCGCCTGCTCAACCGTCGCGTGGTGGAGGCCATGAAGGGGTTGCGCGAGCGTCAGCGCTTCATGAAAGGGTTGTTCGCCTGGGTCGGCTATCGGCAGAAGGCGGTCATTTATGATCGCGACCGCCGCCATGCCGGCAAGAGCAAGTTCAACTACTGGCGCTTGTGGAACTTCGCCCTGGAAGGGATCACGTCGTTTTCCACCGCGCCGCTGAAGATTGCGACTTATGTCGGCACGTTGACGTCGCTATTGGCGTTCTGTTTCGGCCTGTATGTCCTGATCAAGGCCCTGGTTTACGGCGATCCGGTACGCGGCTATCCGACGCTGATGCTGGTCATCCTGTTTCTGGGCGGCGTGCAGTTGATGGCGCTGGGCATGATCGGCGAATACCTGGGTCGCATGTACATGGAGGTCAAGCAACGGCCCCTGTATCTGGTCGAAGAACACTACCGCGCGCGCGCGGAGCAGGCCGAAAGGCCGCCTTTGCGTTAGAATTCAAATCCAACAATCGCGCACTGGGGTGCGAGGGAGGCGTTATGCGACTGGTCAAGCATTTGCTCGACGAAAAGGGCAGCGCGATCCACGCGATTGCGCCGGATAAACCGGTGCTGGATGCCATCCGGATGATGGCGGACAAATACATCGGCGCACTGCTGGTCATGGACGAGGCGCAGCTGCTGGGGATCATTTCCGAACGCGACTACGCGCGCAAGGTCATATTGAAAGGGCGTTCGTCGGCGCAGACTTCCGTGCGCGAGATCATGTCCTCACCGGTATTCGCCATCGCGCCAGGCGACAGCGTGCACCAATGCATGCAACTGATGACTGAGAAACACATTCGGCACCTGCCGGTTGTGGAAGACGGCAAGGTGATCGGCGTCTTGTCGATCGGCGATCTGGTCAAGGCGGTGATTGATGACCAGGCCAGGGAATTGGAGCAGTTGCAGCGGTATATCGCCGGTTAGCCGGGCCGATATGTATTACCCGGGGCGAATCAGGTCGGCATCGACCGCGTCGCCAGCGGCACGCGGCGCCTGCAATCTGCCGCGATAATTGCGATGACCATGGCCTCCGATCCGCGCCAGCGTTTGCATCAATTGCTGACCGAATACGGCGCCAGGGTCCGGTTTCTGATCGAGCGGCACGGCCTCGGCCAGTACGGCATCGAGCCGGACGATATCGAGCAGGAAGTCCGTATCCGCCTGTGGCGGGCGCTGCAACGTGACCGGAATGCGGCCTTTCGTCCGTCTTATATACAAAGAGTCGTATTGACCACCGTGATCGACGCGATCCGCAGCGCCAAATCGCGGCCGTCCGAACCCCTGCCTGAATCCGGGGCGGATGTCGGAATGGCATTGTCGGAACCACGTCCCGGGCCGGAGAGCCAGGCCACGACGGCACAGGACTTCGGCCGTGTGGCAGCTTGCCTGGCGACGTTGCCACAGCGTCGACGCGACGCGGTCGCGCTGCATCTGCAGGGTTTCAGCCTGCGCGAGATCGGACGCGTCAGCGGTACCACGGAGGAGGCTGCCCGCAAGCTGCTGGACCGAGGCATGCGGACATTACGGGAGCGCATGAGCGCTGCCGGATTGGGAGACACCGATGAATGAGTGGAATCTGAAAAATTTGATCCGTGGTAGCCGCCAGCAGCGTGAAGACGCGTTGTTGCCGGATGCGTCCAGCCTGGCCGCGCTGGCGAGCGACGAACCGGTTTCGCCGGCTGAATGCCGTGCCGCGCGTATTGCCGAGAGCGGGCGCAATGCCGATCTGTATCGGTTTGCACGCGATTTGCAGCCTTTCTCCGAGCAATTGAGCCGCGATTTGCGCACGCAATTTGCTGCCGATGGCGATCAAGCCGTGACGCATCGCAGGATTCGTCGGAGTCCTCATTCAACACGATTTACGCGTCCCTGGCGTTGGGCCGCCACAGCGACCGCGGCTTGTCTGGCGCTGGTGGCCGGTTTGTGGGCAACGCACCATCGTTCCGGCGCGCACGGTACTCCAACCGGCGTAACAACGGCGAGCGTCGTCGGTAAAAAGGTGCCCGATCGCATTTTCGCCGCCTTCAATGACAAGACGGTCGCCGTCAGCGAATTGCATCGCGGCGATACGATCTTCCGCAGCGACTTCCGTTCCGGGGAATCCGGGCCGCGACGTAATCAGGGCTGAGCCACCGTTTCAACCCCTGAACAATTCCGGGCCCGTGCCGGGCCGGCTCGTGCCGGCATGGTTGCCATGTTCGATGTTCGGACCGACTGTCGATGGCGGCAATCCGTCAGGAATCTTTTTTTCCGATGGCGATGCCAAACCAGGCACGGCCGAAGTCGAACTGATCAAGGACCAGCAGAACCTGGATCGGCCCGCGGATCGGAATGGCGACGGCACGGCTCACGTCGATATCGGTGCCTTCGAATCCGACGTGATCATGATCGATGCCTACGAGTCGGATCCGGGAGCTTGCCCCGCGGCATGAGCTCGCGGTTGCCACTGCCGACGCCGTATCCAGAACGGCTGCACGATACTGCGCCGTTTTAACGCGACCGTCAGCAGCAGGATGCTGGCGAAGCCGCATGTCGCCAGCGCCACCACCGAGGCTTCGGCGCCGAACGCGCCGCCACTGAGCCAGTCCGGTCCGCTTCGACTGGATATCAGCCAGCCATCGGGATGTGTGCCGGAAACGGGAATGCCGTAGATCGTGCCCTGGGCAAAATTCCAGCCCGCATGCAGGCCGATGCACGGCCACAGCGAACGGGTCCAGTGGTACAGCATCGCCAGCAGCAATCCGCCTTCGATGGCGATGGCCGCACTGCTCCACCAGCTGGCGGCCGGATTGGCCAAATGCATGGCGCCGAAGAACAGCGCTGATACAAGCAATGCGGCCCAGGTGCCCAGTCCTTCCTCGATGATGCGGAACAGTACGCCGCGGCTGACGATTTCCTCGCCGACGCCGGCACCGATGCCGGACAGCAGCGCGGCGCGTAGCCAGTGTGCATGCGCGTTGAGATCAGTGACGTGATAGCTGCCGGCCAGTGACAACACGGCCACGACCAGACTGAACAGCACGAGTCCGCCAAACAAGCCCAGGCCGCCCCGGCGCGGAATATCGCGCAGGCGTAGTTCCCGCGGACGGCGGTGTTCGATCCAGCGCACAAGAACCAGGTAGGCGATCAGCGCTGGCAGCATTTCCAGGAGCATCAGGACCAGCGCCCGGGCCAGGCCGGTAAAGTGAAGTCCCGTCATGCGCAAAAGCCCCGCGCCGATTCCGAGGGCTGTACTCAGTCCGAAGCAGAGCAGCGCGAAAATGACGATGCGCGCCAACGGTGAATACAACAGCCAGCGTTTCCAGGGGCCGGCATTCGCCGGCGTGACAAACGCCAGTGCCGTGTGGTTCACGATCCGTCCCCCCATGCGGCTGACGAATCGCGACGATATCAGAATCGCGGTGACACCTGCGCTGACTTGATCAGAGCATCCTAGACCTCTACGCAACTCGCGTGCTCGCGAGTGGCTGCGAACGTCACGTCCGGCCAGCGTTCCTCGGTCAATTGCAGGTTCACGCGCGACGGCGCCAGATAGACCAGTTCGCCGGCGGCGTCGATGGCCAGATTCGGCGCGGCCTTCTCACGGAAATCCTCGAGCTTTTTCTCGTTATCGCAACGAATCCAGCGTGCCGTGACCACGTTGACGTTTTCGAACGCGCAATCCACGCCGTACTCGTCCTTGAGCCGATAGGCGACCACATCGAACTGCAGCATGCCGACGGCGCCGAGAATAAGGTCGTTCGACATCAGCGGCCGGAAGAACTGCGTCGCGCCCTCTTCGGACAATTGCGCCAGCCCCTTTTGCAATTGCTTCATCTTCAGCGGGTCGCGCAGGCGGGCGCGCCGGAACAGCTCCGGGGCGAAATTCGGGATGCCGGTGAAAGCCAGCGCCTCGCCTTCGCTGAAGCTGTCGCCGATCGAGATCGTGCCGTGGTTGTGAATGCCGATCACGTCGCCGGGCCAGGCGCTGGTCACGATTTCGCGGTCCGAAGCCATGAAGGTCAGCGCATTGGCCAGCTTCATTTCCTTGCCGCTGCGCACGTGGAATGCCTTCATGCCCGCATCGAAGCGGCCCGAACAAATGCGCATGAAGGCGACGCGGTCACGATGCATCGGGTCCATGTTCGCCTGAATCTTGAATACGAAGCCGGTCAGCTTGTCTTCCTGTGGCTGTACTTCGCGCGTCGTGGTCGCTCGTGATGTCGGTGCGGGTGCGTTTTCGACGAAGAAATCGAGCAGAAGTTGCACGCCGAAATTGTTCACCGCCGAGCCGAAAAACACCGGCGTCTGTTGCCCGGCCAGGTAGGCTTGGGCGTCGAATGGATGCGAGGCGCCCTGCACCAGCTCCAGTTCGTCGCGCAGTTCGGCGAGCATGGCATCGCCGATACGCGCCTGTAGTTGCGGATCATCCAGTGAATCAAACTCGGTGGCCCGCTGGCGATCGTAATTGCGCCCGGGTTCGAACACATGCACCTTGCCGCTGAGCAGGTGATACACGCCCTTCAGGCGCGAACCCATGCCGATCGGCCAGGTGATCGGTGCGCACTGGATATTGAGTACCGATTCGACCTCGTCGAGCAGCTCGATGGGGGGACGGCCTTCGCGATCGAGCTTGTTGATGAAGGTCATGATCGGCGTATTGCGCAGGCGACACACGTCCATCAGCTTGATCGTGCGTTCCTCCACGCCCTTGGCGCAGTCGATGACCATCAACGCCGAGTCGACCGCGGTCAGTACGCGATAGGTGTCCTCACCGAAGTCGGCATGGCCCGGCGTATCCAGCAGATTGACGACGCGCTCGGCGTAGGGGAACTGCATCACCGATGAGGTCACCGAGATGCCGCGCTCCTTTTCCAGCGCCATCCAGTCCGATGTGGCATGGCGAGCGGCCTTGCGCGACTTGACGCTGCCGGCCATCTGGATTGCGCCACCGAACAGCAACAGCTTTTCGGTCAGCGTGGTCTTGCCGGCGTCCGGATGCGAAATGATCGCGAACGTGCGGCGGCGTTGGGTTTCGGCCAGTTGCTTGGACATCGGAAAAATCAGGTTGCGTGAATGCGGCCGCGATGGCGGTGCGGCCGCGCATTATACGGAACACGGCGCGGACGAATCAGTTGCCGCCGAGGATCATCCCTCTTTTCGGCGTCAATGTGCCGCCGAAGCCGGTGAACTGAAACGGCACAGAGACCAGTTTCATGTTGTCGTTGACCTGCACGCAGAAATGCAGGTGCGGGCCGTTGGTGTATCCGGTATCGCCCGACAGTGCCAGAACCTGCCCGGCATGCACATGATCGCCGACCTGCACGCGCGCGCTTTCCAGGCGCAGGTGCGCATACACGGCCATGCTGCCGTCGCTGTGCAGAATGCGGATGTTGTTGGCGCGATCGCCGTATTCGGCCATGTTCAGCCCGGCACCATAGAAATCGTTGGCGACAGTCATGACGACGCCGTCGCGCGCGGCCCGCACCGGTGTGCCCACCGGCATGACGATATCCACCGCATATCGGTTCTGATCATCGTGATGGCTGAATTTGCCGTTGAAGCCCTGACTGACCGGGAAACGGTCCTGCGCCGGAAAGGGCAGGGCGTAGGTGGCGTTCGGGTCGTAATGTGCACGGTAATCGCCCGGCACGTAGGTGTACGAAAACCGGTATTTGTAACCGAGCTTGGGATCGACCTGCAGGACGCGTACGCCGGGCGTCTCGCCCAGCGGCGCGATGACGAAGCGCGCCGGCAACGGCGGGATCGTGCGAACGTTCTCCGCCTGCTTGATCGACACCTGGACGCTGACCGGTCCACCTGCGGCGTTGATGAAGACAATCTGGCGATCCCGACCGGTACCGTCCGCACGCGTGCCGATCAGCGGCTGCTGTTCGGCGCGGATCAGCTCGGATTTGACACCGGTCACGGTGTCCGGCGGCTTGATGTCGGTGAAATGACGGATACCGTTGGCGTCGGTGTATTCGTAGATGTGTTTGGCCAGCGCCGCCCCCGAGGGCAACGCGGCGGCGATCAGCACGATCGCGCGAAGTCGGGCACGCATCAGCATTCGATCACGTTGACAGCGAGGCCGCCACGCGAGGTTTCCTTGTACTTGTCGCGCATGTCGCGGCCGGTGTCGCGCATGGTCTTGATCACCTTGTCCAGACTCACGCGATGTTTGCCGTCACCGCTCATGGCCATGCGCTGTGCATTGATCGCCTTGACCGAACCCATTGCATTGCGTTCGATGCACGGAATCTGCACCAGCCCGCCGATCGGGTCGCAGGTCAGACCGAGGTTGTGCTCCATGCCGATTTCCGCTGCGTTTTCGATCTGCTGAATCGAACCGCCGAGAGCCGCAGCCAGACCACCGGCGGCCATCGAGCAGGCCACGCCAACCTCGCCCTGGCAACCAACTTCGGCGCCCGAGATCGAGGCGTTCTCCTTGTACAGGATGCCGATCGCCGCCGCGGTGAGCAGAAAATCCAGCACGCCCTGATCGTTCGCGCCGGGCACGAAGCGATGGTAATAATGCAACACTGCGGGAATGATGCCGGCTGCGCCATTGGTCGGTGCCGTGACGACGCGCCCGCCGGCAGCGTTTTCCTCATTCACGGCCAGTGCGTATAGGTTGACCCAGTCGAGAATCGTCAACGGATCGCGCAATGACGCTTCCGGCCGATCGCGCAATTCGGCGGACATGATCGGCGCGCGGCGTTGCACGTGCAGTCCGCCCGGCAGTGTCCCCGGCGAACGCAGGCCGCGCGCGACACAATCCTGCATGGCCTGCCAGATTTGTCCGAGCCCGTCGCGGACTTCGGCTTCGCTGCGCCAGGTGGTTTCGTTTTCCAGCATGACCTGTGCGATCGACTTGCCCGATTCCTGACACAGTTTCATCAGCTCGTCGCCGCTGGCGAACGTATGCGGCAACGGTGTCGTGTCCGCCACGATGCGGTCTTCGGCGGCATCGTCGGTGTTGACCACGAAACCGCCGCCGACGGAGTAGTAATCGCGCGAGGCCAGTTCGTTGCCGGCGGCATCGAACGCGCAGAAGCGCATGCCGTTCGGGTGGTACGGCAGCTTCTGGCGTTTGTTGAACACGAGATCGGTTTTTTCATCGAATAAGATCTCATGTCGGCCGAGCAGGCGGATTTTTTTCCGGTCACGAATCCGTTCCAGCGTTGCCGCAATCGTGTCGGGATCGATCTGATCGGGCCATTCGCCCTCGAAGCCGCACAACACGGCCTTGTCCGTACCGTGCCCGCGGCCGGTCAACGCCAGCGAGCCGAACAGTTCGCCGCGTATCCGCACGACATCGTTCAACATGCCACGCTCGTCCAGCCAGCGCGTGACGAAACGCGCCGCGGCACGCATCGGCCCGACCGTGTGCGATGACGACGGACCGATGCCGATTTTGAACAGGTCAAATACGCTAACTGCCATCTGAAACCTCTACTCGAGTTGCCACGCCCGGCAAGCCGTGCGATCGCGATGATCTGAAACGGCATGCACTGGCGTGTACACTCCGGTTCCACGGCGTCGGCGGCGATTCGCATGCGCTTGTGATGCTCGCGTACGGTTTTCGGCACCGCTCCGGAAATCCGGCATTTTACGCCCTTCCGGGAACGCAAGTCGGTGAAACTGATTCTGTACCAACGCGACGACTGCCACCTGTGCGATCAGGCCCTGGACCTGCTTGCCACGGCGCGCGTGCCGGATTTCGAAAGCGTATTTATCGACGACGATGCCGAACTCGAATCGCGTTATGGCGAACGCGTGCCGGTACTGCGATTCGATGAAGCCGATCTCGAACTGGACTGGCCGTTCGATGCCAATGCCCTGCGGCGATTGCTGTCCGCTTGAATCGCCATCACGCGCGCAGTCGCGCCAGAATTGCGCCGCGGGCTTCGCGCAGGATCGAGTCGCGGTCGAGGCTGGCGACAATGTCGGCGACGGCGCGTTTGGCGCCGGCTTCGCCCCAGGATTTGCCCTGCAGCAGATAGCGCTCTGCCGCGCGGCCGACGATTTCGGTGGCGTACCAGGCCAATGCCCCCTGTGCGCCGGCAGTGACGATGGTGGACAGCCCCACACTGACACCCTTGAGCGCGCTGGACACCAGATGCACGCCCCAGATCGCACCCATCAGTGCACTAATCGCACCGCAGATCGTGGCCAGCAGGGTGCCGGCTTCGGATCGGGTCAGCGGCAGGCCGTAGACCTTGCCCAGGTGTACGACGAGCGCCACGTCGAGCGACGCCGCGGCGAGCAGGTCTGCGACCGGAATTGGATTCAACGCCACGGCCACGCCCTTGGCCAGGCAGTAGCTGCGGATCACGCGATTGGCCAGGTCACGGCGTGCTTCGGCCACGCGTGCGGCGACGCGATCGCTGAGTTGTCCGGCGAACAGGCCGGCATTGAGTGCAGCCAGGGTCTTGCCTTCGTGTTCGGCAATCCGGCACAAGCGTTCGGACACGGCGGCTACGTCGGGTGATTGTACCTCGCGGGTTTGGGTTTCGGTGCCGGTTGCGTCGACCTGTACAACGACGCGGTCGGCCGGCAGCGCCGCGCAGGCGATCACGTTCTCGGCGCGCACCTTGCCTGCCGCGTGCTGGCGCAATCGGTCGAGCAGACGGTCGCGTTCCTCTTCGGTGTAGCGATCGGCCTTGTTCAGGACCAGCATCAACGGCCGGTTGGTTCTTGCCAATGTGGTCAGTGCGTCGATCTCGCTTTGCGTCATGTCGCCGTCGACGACAAACAGGACCAGATCGCTGATCGCGGCGATGTCGAAGGCCAGCCGTTCGCGTTCTTCGCCGGATAGTTCGTTGATGCCCGGCGTGTCAATCAGATGCAGGCCCTGGCCTGCGACTTCCTGCCAGCGCTGGGTGCCGCGCGTGCGCGTCGTGCCGTGCAGGACGCCGGTCTCGAATGCCGCGCGGCCGAGCAGGGCATTGGCCAGTGCGGACTTGCCGACGCTGACGCGGCCAAACACGGCGATGTGCAATTCGCCGGCGGCGAGCTTGTCGAGCAGGGCTTCGATCTGATCGAAGTCCTCGCTCAGCTCGCGGCGGACAGCCACTGGAATGCTGCCGTCGGCGAGCAGGGCATGCAAGGCGTCGCTGGCCTGTGCCACGTGGCTGTCCGCGACGGCACGCTCCGGCTTCGATTTCGCCTTGTGCGCGAAGCGATCGCGCAATCGCCGCCACAAGGCGCGTGGGTCGATCATGCGAGGATCAGTCATGTAAACGAACCACTGGCTTGGTCTGGTGAGTTACTGCGGCGTCAGCACCAGATGACCGTGCACGCTGACGTCCTTGGCGATATCCGCCCAGTCACTGTCGGTACCCAGGCCGAAATCAAGCCGGTTCAGAACCGTGTCCACGTCCAGTATGGTCTGGCCGTTCCTGACCGCGAACGTGACGTGCAGCGTGACCGGCTTGGTGATGCCGCGGATGGTCAGGTTGCCCTTGGCATCGACGCCGCCGTTCGGATTGCGCTGGAATTCGGTGGTCACGAAATGCGCCTGCGGATACTTGGAGGTGTCGAAGAAATCCGGTGTGCGCAGCGTTGCATCGCGTTCGCCGCTTTGTGTATCGACACTGGCAAGGTCCACGGTGACATCGAATTTCGAATGCGCCAGATCGCTCTCGTCGTAGCTGATTTTTGGGTTGAATTTTTGGAATACGCCCTCGAACGGCCCGTTCTGGTAACTGCATTTGAACGTCAGCGAGCTGTGTGCCATGTCGACATTCCAGTCGCGTGCGATGGCGCCAAACGGCAACAGCAGCAAGGCAAGCAGGGCAAAACGCATGTTCTATCTCCAGGTTCCGGCGCAAGCTGCGCCGCGGATTATCAGCTATTGAATGGCGATCGAAAGGCCGGGAATCAAGCAGGGGTCCGGCGTCGTTCAGGCAGCATGCGCCGCAGCAGGTTGTCGTGATTGCGGTATTGATGGATCAGCGCCATGAGCGCGTGACCGGCCGCGACCGCGATCAGCAGCCAGAACAACACTTCGTGGGTCCCGGCGGCGATGTCCTTCATGTCGGGATTCGCGGCGAACCAGTGCGGTACCTGGAACAGGCCGAAGAAATACAGCGGGCGCAAGGCGCTGACCGAATCGAACCAGTACCCGGACAACGGTACGGCGAAGATCAGCACGTAAAGCAAAGCGTGTCCGGCGCGCGCGACCCGGCCTTGCCAGTGCGGCATCGTTTGCGGGTCGCGCGGGCGCGAATCGAAGGCGCGCCAGATCAGTCGCAGCAGCGCCAAGGCGAAAATCGTCATGCCCAGCGACTTGTGGAAGTCGTAAACCGGAATCACGTTCGGGCGCTTGGGCAGATCGACCATGATCAGTCCGACCGTTCCTTGTATCAGGATCAACACGACGGTTGTCCAATGAAAGAATTTTGCAACCACGCCCCAGCGTTGCGCATCGCTTTTGAGCATTTGTCGAACTCCAGAGAGTTTTGATTCAAGACCGAATGTTCTCGAATGCCTGCAAGGTATCGGGCAACGAAACGCCGCTGGCATGGGCACATTGTACAAGTGTGACGCCTGCACGCCTTGTGAATATCGTTGGGCAATGCCGCCGGCCGCGCCCATCTTGCGCGTTGTCGACACAGATTGTGCCGCGGCTCGCCACGATTCCGGTACAACCCGGTTGTGTCAGTGCCGTTCAACCTTGCTTGTGCTGCGCTTGTTTGCTCGCATCGCCGTCGCGCAGGCCTTCCACCTGGACGTCAATGCTTACGTCGTTGCCGACGATATCCGGCAGATATTTATTCATGCCGAATTCGGAACGCTTGAACGTTGCCTTGGCCGAAAAACCCGCGGTGTAATGAAACGTATACGGATCCAATGCCTCGCGATTGAAAGTCACTTTCAAATCCAGTGGATGCGTAATGCCGTTCAACGTGAGTTTGCCGTGAATCACGCCGCGATGGCCGTCAATTTTCTGCACGCCGGTCGAGACAAAGTGCGCAGTGGGATGATCCTTGGTGTCGAGAAATTGCCACGAGCGCAGTGACGCATTCCATTTCGCATCGCCCATGTCCAGCGAGTTGACGTCGATCACGACATCGACCTTCGACTTGCTCCAGTCGCCGTCGTCGAACTCGAAGTAGCCGCTCTTGACGTGCATGCGTCCGCACGGCCGGGAAAATCGCATGTGGCTCGCACAGAAAAATATCTGCGTGTGCACCGTGTCGAAGCGATAGTCGCTGGCGGCTGCAGAGGTCGCGGCAAGTGCAGCCGGTACGGCAAGACAAGCTACCAGGGCTCGAAGCATGTATTGGCTATGGGGCAGGGTCGCTTGATACATCGTGGGCACCGGATTGCGTCTGGTCGCCACCCATCATATCGATTAGTCCGTGGAAGATGCTGCCTGGTTCACCGGGGGACGTCGGCTGAGACGCGTTGGCGGCATTTCGTGACCGCGTGACCGCTACGGGGCTTCGCCGAAGTCGTCGCGGAATATCACATCGGATGCATTGGTTTCCAGGTCGACATAGACGGACGTGCTCGATTCGCCATTGACCCAGGCGCATACCATCATCGTCCCGGTCGCGGACCAACTGTTGGTTGCCGGATATGCCATTCGACAGCGCCCGATATTCATCGGCCCGGCATGGGGGAAGCCTCGTGGGCGCAAGGTCGGTCAGGAAGCCGGTTGTGGCGAGTCGCAGACCGAGGGCTGTCGAGTGTTGGGAGCCGTCACGAATTACCTCCGCATTATGTTGATGGCGCCGTTCTATTTATGGTGCCGTCGCGCGGAGACTATCAGGCCGGCCACCGGCGCGTTTTCCTCACGGCGGATGTTGGCCTCGGTTTGTTCGATCGCTACGAAACCGGCAGCGGAAAGTGCGCCTCTAACGTGTTCGGCGTTTTGGCTGTAGCGACCGGTTGGATGCAAGTGGCTGCCGGGACGTTCGGATTTTTCGATCGAAAATACGAGCAGCCCGTCGGCTCTGAGCGAGCGCGCCGCGGATGCGAGGATCGCGTGCAGATCACCAAAATACACGAGTACATCCACCAAGACGCAGACGTCGAAAGATTCCGGATGCGCCGCCAGAAAGCTACCCAGTTCGCTTTCCACGAGCAAGTCGTAGTTGCCGGTCCGGCGCGCCCGATCCAGCATCGCCGGTGAAAGATCCACGCCTGTGAGTTGCCGTGCGTAGGGTCGCAGCAGTGATGCCGACAGACCCGTGCCGCATCCGCCATCGAGTACGTCCAGACGAGCATCCGCTGCGGGTAGTCGACGTGCCAACACCTCGGCAACCAGTTCCGGCCCACGGTAGTCAAGCGAGCGGATGTGCTTGTCGAAATCCGCGGCGTAGGCGTCGAAGCTCGCCTTGACCTCGGCATCGGGCATGCGCTCGGGTACCTGTCCCCGCTCGAGAGCCTCCAGCATGAATGCTGCGGTCGGGTGGCCCGGCACCGCATCCAGCCAGCGTCGATAGGCCTGCCGGGTGCGGCGCAGGCGCAAGCGTGAAAGCAATCCCGCCTGCTCGATCTGCAACAGTACGCGACACAGACTGTTGTGGGCCGGGCTGAACGCCGGCTTGATTGCGATGACCTTCTCGTAGGCGTCGGCCGCCTGCGCCAGCTCGCCTGCGCCAGCCAGTGCATTGGCCAGTGCCAGCCAAAAGACCGGGTTGCGCGGCGCCAGCGCGGTTGCCTGCCGGCCCGCGGCAACGGCCTCGGCATGGCGGCCAAGCTTGCGCAAAGCGATGCAATGGTTGGAATGATTGCCTGGATCGGCCGGGCGCTCGGCAACGAGGTCGCGACACAGCGGCTCGGCTTCGTCGCTGCGATCGAGATCGTTGAGCATGTTGCTGAGGTTCTTGCGAATGTCGTAGTCGTCCGGATCGCGCTTGAAAGCTTGCCGTACCAATGACAGTCCCAGTTCGCTGTTGCCGTCCATGTGCTCGAGCACGCCAAGAAAATGCAGCGCCGAGGCCAGCCGGGGCTCGCGCTTGAGGATGCGTTTGTAGCGGCGGCGCGCCTCGGCAAAGTGTCCGCGTTGGAGCTCGACCTTGGCCGCATCGAGTGCCCGCAACAGGGCCGGGGTTACGCCACGATTTACGCCTAGGGGGCGCACGACAAGGTAGCGGGATCCTCAAAACTGCCAACGAAGATCCGGTCCGAGGTCGCAAGTACTTGCAGCAGCGACATCAGGTGCAGGTCAGGAGTGGCGATGCCATCGCTGACCTTCAGCATGAGTTGCAGGCTTCCCGATTGCGCCGGCGCGTTGCCGTCAATCTTGCACTGCAGGCTACCCGCCGCCGGCGTGCAAGACGACGTCAGCGGAGACGGTAATCCGGCCTGCACCGGATCGGAATCGTACTGATACGAGAAGGTTCCCGCCAGCGGATCGCCGTCGGCATCGGTGGCAAGATACTCCACCGTGGCGATGGGCTTGCCGGCGGTGCGCGTTTGCGCGGTACACATCGTCACGCCGTCCGGCGGCGTGTTGGCACAAGTGCACGCGGTCTTCAGGGGCGCCGTCTGCCGCGGCGCCGGCGCCATCACCAGAAAGGGCTTTTTGCCTAAACGAACCAGCGGGTCTTCGGTGGGCCAACGCCCGGTCAGTTGCCGCAATCGCTGACGCAACACGATCTGTTCGCGGACAGTGACCTTCTCGCAATGCTGCGAGTCAGGCAGGAACAACAGCAGGCTGTCGGCGCTCGGCATCAGCGTCGCGCAGGCACGCTGCAGCGTGCTCGCGGCGACATATTGACCGGGCCGGGCCTGGATAAAGCGGGGCAGGCGTTGTTCGAGCAGGCTGCGGCCCGGCAACAGCAGGACGATCTGCTTCGTCTCGCTCTTTTTCGGGAGAGTAGCCGCCGCAACCGGGCGTGGCAGCAACATTGCCAAAGCGATGCCGAACAGCCCCGCAAGACGCATCGCTGAACAGCCGCACGCGCGCATGGTATGAGGTTCCCGTTTGGCGTTCAGAACGGCTTTGTGCCAATACCGCGGGTCACGGTTTGGTATAAGTTTGGCACTGCGGGGTGCCTACTACGTTGTTGACCGTGGGCGCATAACAATAGGTGGCCGAGCCAAATGACAAGGTGGCATTGTCGGTTGCCCGCCCCGCCCCTGCAGAGTTGCCGGTCTGGAATGACGACACATTCACGTTATTGAATTTGATGGTCAGGTAAGGGTCGGCCGAGCAACCGCTGCCGCAGCTGTCCTCGTATTCGCTGAACGTGGCACCCTTGATCATCGTGCTCGTAACCAGAAGCCCGAACAGGTCGTCCGACGCCGAATCACTCGGCTTGGTGAAACTGAAGTCCTGAACACCTACCTGCGGAGAGGTGCCCCCGGAGTTGATCGCGCCCCAACTCCATGCCAGCACATCGACGCAGCCCGCCGTGCGGGCACTCTCGCCCGTCACTTGGTCGAGGCATATAACGCCGGAGGCTGCCAAAGCCGAACCC
Source organism: uncultured Pseudomonadota bacterium (assembly GCA_963779795.1). Taxonomy (GTDB): domain Bacteria; phylum Pseudomonadota; class Gammaproteobacteria; order Xanthomonadales; family Rhodanobacteraceae; genus Rudaea. Next base: position 447,369 of record CAVZZK010000004.1, read on the forward strand.
CCATGCAGGCCAAGCAGGCCCAGCAGGCACAACCAAGCACCCTTCATTGAACGTGTCATCAGATTTACCCCATGGTCAGCGGCAGTGCTGGCCCTCTTGTGGTGCACCATACTTTATTTCGAGACCGAGAAACAGTAGGCACTCGCCGCTGTGGTCGCGCGGTGCTTTGTTCCTGTTTCTGACTCGGCGAAGGTGTTCAGACGGGCGTATGCGAAAGCACCTGCATGTCCGCCAATTGGGTTGTCCACAGGCCGCCAGTACAAGGCTCAAGTGCGAGGCGGCTTGTCGGCGTCCAGCGCCATCGCGGCAATGCGGCGCAGGCGTTCGGCGCTGGTATCGGCAAGCAGGCGCGCCAGCGATTCGGTGGCTGCGGTCGCGTCCAATGCATGTTGTTCGCGCATGGTCCTGGCTACGGCATGGCCCAGGCTGTCGAAGATCAGGCCGTAGGCGATGGCATGCAATACGCCGCCGCCGAGCGTGCCCAGTCCGGGGAACGCCTTCAGCGCATTGCCGGCGATCGCCAGTACCAGCGAGGTGCTGGTGCGCACGGTCAATTTGACCTGGCCGAGGAAGGCGTCGATATCCAGGTCGCGCACGGTCACGTCGTAAAGCCGCCCAAGCTCGCGAATCAGTGCGGTCGCGAGTACGCCCTGAATGACCAGATCGCTGCCGGGCATGACCGCCGCCAGCGCGCCGACGACGGCGCGTTTGGTGTATTTGGCGACGATCGCCTCGGCTAGGTGTTCGCGCGCGACGGTTTCGATCTGGTCCGCCTTGTCGCCGACGGCGCTGAGTACGGCATCCTGCCGCGCCGATTCGAGCGAGGCTGGTCCGTGTGCGGCGATGCGTTCAAGCCGCTGCCGCAACGCTGCCATGTCGGCCAGCCGTTCGCGCTGCCCCTTTTCGATGCGGCCGTCGGACAGCCGGCGCTCGAAGGTTTCGCTGCCGCCGGCGCTGACAACCAGTTGCGCGTCGGTGATATCGCGATAGCGTTCGCGCAGGGCCGATTCAAGCGCGCTGCGTTCGTCGTCGCGAAACTGGTCGGCCTTGTTCAACACCAGCAACAACGGCTTGCCGAAACCACGCAGCCAGCGCAGTTCGGCATCCTGCTCACGGGTCAGGTCGCCATTGCACACATACAACACGACATGTGCGCGCAAGGCTTCGTCGCGGGCCAGTTGCTCGCGCGTGCGACCGCCGACTTCGTGCGTGCCGGGCACGTCGGCGAAGACGACCTGCCTCTCACCGGGCAGCGTGCCGCGATAGTGGGCGACTTCGCGCGTGGTGCCACCGAGCACGTTGATGTGTGCGTCGGCATCGGGGATCAGCGCGCGGATCAAACTCGACTTGCCAGCGCTGATTTCACCGAATACCGCGATGTAGAATTCATCCCGACGGCTGCGTCGATCCAGTTCTTCGAGTTCGGCCTGGAGTGCGGCGGTATCGGCATGCAGGTCATTCAAGCGCGCCACCCGCGTGTCGACCTGTTCGCGTGTCGGTACGGCGACCGGCCCGCGTTTGCGCCGTCGCGGACGCAGCAGGCGCCAGCCGAACCAGAGCCCGCCGAATAGCACGACAACGATCAACCCGCCGACGCCGGCCTGCAGCCATGGCGGCAGATCGCGCGCCTCGTGCCACAGTGCGATTGCGCTGCGCAGCGTGCCGAACAGCACCCACAGCAAGGCCGCCAGTGCCAAGGCAAGCACGGCGAACACCAACAACCGCAGCGGTCTGGATACATTGGCCATCGTGGCCGGATTCTATCCCAGGCGGACGCGCCTGCCCGTTTCTGGCATCATCGAACCGCGTAATAAGGAGATTGCGATGCGTGGCCGATTGCTGATCGCCATCGCCCTGGTCGCGTCGGCAACGGCGTGGGCCGCCGACGATGGATTGGCGACACAACCGTACTTCCATGACCTCAGCGCGGCCGATGGCCTGCCGTCCAGCACCGTGCGGACGCTGGCGCAGGATCACGACGGCTATATCTGGATCGGCACGGCCGACGGCCTGGCCCGTTACGACGGCGTCGGATTTCGTATCTACCGGCACCATGCCGGTGACCCGGCGTCGCTGTCCGGCGAGGACGTGACAGCCCTGCTGGTCGACCGCGACGATCGTCTGTGGTGCGGAGGCGAGGATGGCGGGCTGAATCTGCTCGATGCGAAGCGTCGCGAATTCCGCCATTTCCGGCATGACAAAAAGAATCCCGCAAGCCTGAGCGGTAACGACATCTGGGCGATTGGACAGGATGCCAGTGGTGCGATCTGGACCGGCAGCTATGCCAGCGGGCTGAATCGCCTGGCGCCGGATTTGAGCGGGTTTGCGCATTTTCACCATGACCCGGAAAATCCGGACAGCCCGGCTTCCGATACCGTGTTGGCATTTCATGGCGATGCCAAGGGCAATCTCTGGATCGGCAGCGATGTCGGAATCGACGTGCGCGACCGGAACGGCCATTTCAATCACGTGGACTTTTCCGCGGTGCCGGGTGAGGGCCGTATCAACGCGATCACTTTTCTGGCCGATGGCAAGGACATGCTTGCCGGCACGCGACGTGGTGTGGTGCGTATCGGCGCTGACCTGAAAGCGAAGCCCGTGGTGAACTCCGCCCTGGGCGACCAGGTCGTGTACGGGCTGGCGCGGGACCGCGACGGCGCGCTGTGGATCGCTACGCGTAGCGGGCTCGATCGCCTGCGCCAGGATGGGCGCGTCGATATCTACCGTGACAACATCGCCCTGTCCGGCAGCCTGAAGGGCAAGAATATTTTCGATGCATTGACTGATCGAGCGGGCGGTTTGTGGTTCGCGCTGATCGATGGCGGCGTTGCGTACTTGCCGTCGAACTGGGGCAACTTCGCGCTGTTCCGCAACGATCCCGGCAATCCGCACAGCCTGAGCGGAAACACGGTGGAGGGGCTGGCCGCTGACGCGCTGGGCCATATTTGGGCGGTCGGCTTGGATGACGGCATCGATCGCCTGGACCCGCGCACCGGCAAGGTCAAGCGATTTGGCAATACCTGGCCGTTGGCGGCCGAGGGGCTTTGGTCGGTATTGGTCGGGCGCGACCAGAAGCGCTTATGGATTGGGCATGGCTACGGCCTGCGGGTTTACGATCTACCCTCGGGCCGCTTCCACGATTTGCCGGTGGATCGAAAACGCCGGGATGCGCTGGCACCGGGCACCGTGGATCAACTCGCTCAGGCCGCCGATGGGTCGGTCTGGGCCAGCGCCAGTGGCGGTGGCCTGCAGCGTATCGATCCGGTCACGCTGCACGTGACGCGTTATGGCAAAAGCGCGGGACTGCGCAGCACCGATATAGGCCAAATCGGGGTTGCACCGGATGGCGCGTTGCTGGTCGCCAGTGCGGCCGGACTGGACCGTTACGATGCCGCTGCGAATCGTTTCGTGAAGGTCGCCGGTGCGCCGGCACGACGCCTGCTTGCCTTTGCCTTCGCAACGGACGGGACATTGTGGCTGCACGACATCGAATCCCTGTTGCACTACCGTTATCGCGGTGCACGCATCACGGCGTTGGGCAAGATCAGCCAGGCCGACGGATGGCCCAGCCTGACCGCCGGCGGCATGCAGATCGACGCTCGTGGCGAAATCTGGGTGAGCAGTGCACGCGGTTTGTGGCGAGTTGATCCGGCGACGCGAAAGATTCGCAAATTCGGTGTTGGCGACGGTTTGGCCAGCGCCGAGTTCAATCGATTCAACTTGTTGAAACTGGCCGACGGATCGATTTATGGCGGCACCTTGGCAGGTATTGTCGGATTCCAGCCGTCGCGCATCGCCACGAATGTCCGAGCCATAACGCCCGTAGTGTCCGGCGTGTGGCTACAGCGCAAGGAACGCAAACTGCCGATCGACTGGTCGTCCGGTGAAATCCGCATGCGCTGGGACGATCACGAACTGCGCGTGAGCGTACGCGAATTGGATTACGCCAACCCGAAGGCGAATCGCTACCAGTGGCGCCTGGCCGGTTTCGACACTGCCTGGGTCGATACGCAGGATCGCGGCGAACGCGATTTCTCGCAGCTGCCGCCGGGCGATTTCCGCTTGCTGGTACGAGCAGCCGGTCCAGACGGGCACTGGAGCGAACCAATCGAACCGTTCCACGTGCGTGTCTCGCCGCCGCCGTGGGCCACGGTCTGGGCTTACGCAGCTTACGCACTGGCTATCGCGATGATGTTGACGTTCGGGTTCCACACCTACCGCGCACGCGTGAAACGGCGTCACGCTTTCGAACTGGCCGAGCAGCAGCGCTCGTTTGCCGAACAGGCAAGCGCCGCCAAAACCGAATTCCTGGCGACAATGGGTCACGAAATCCGCACACCGATGACCGGCGTGCTCGGCATGACCGAACTGCTGTTGCGTACGCGGCTGGACACGACGCAGCATAGTTATGCCGAAGCGATCCAGGATTCCGGGCACATGATGTTGCGCCTGGTCAACGACTCGCTGGACCTGGCGCGCATCGAGGCCGGCAAGGTCGAATTTGAAGATGCGCCGCTGGATCTGCACGCCACGGTGCGCGAAGTCGCCACCCTGGCACGACCGCTGGCACAGTCGAAAGACTTGAAATGCGAGGCGCGCATCGATGCCGACGCGCCGCTTCACGTACGTGGCGATCGCGTGCGCATCAAGCAGATCCTGCTGAACCTGGTCAACAACGCGATCAAGTTCACTGAACGCGGACACGTCGACATCGGCCTGCGTCGCGTGCCCGATGGCGTGGAGTTCAGCATCAGCGACAGTGGACCGGGCATCTCCGAGTCCACGCGTGAGCGCCTGTTCCAGCGTTTCGAACAGGCGGCCGGTCCGCAGCGCCATTCCGGCAGCGGCCTGGGCCTGGCCATCTGCCGCGAACTGGTCGCGCGCATGGGCGGCACGATCGGCCTGGAAAGTACGCCCGGCATGGGCAGCGTGTTTCGTGTGGTCTTGCCGTTGCCGGATGCGACGCCCGACATCGCCGAAGAATCCGTGAGCCCGCGGGTTGCGCGGAAGCCGCCCGCACCATCGCGCCGGTTTTTGCTGGTGGAAGACGATGCGACCGTCGCCGCGGTCGTCTCGGGCTTGCTGCAAGCGCAAGGTCATCGCGTCGCGCACGCGGCGAACGGCCTGGCCGCACTGGCGGAACTGGAAACCGGCAACTTCGACGTCGTATTGATCGATCTCGACCTGCCCGGCATCGACGGCCTGGCATTGGCGCGCATGTTGCGTGAGCGCGAGTCGTCGGAAGGCAAGCTGCGGTTGCCGCTGATCGGCATCAGCGCGCGTTCGCGCGGCGACGAGGAAGCCGAATGCCTCGCCGCCGGCATGGACGCATTCCTGCGCAAGCCGTTGACCGGAGAAATGTTGGCCGAAGCCATCAGTTGAGACCGGCATTAAGACCTGAATTGTCAGGCTTGGGGATGCATCCGAATTCGTGATTCGGATGTTTGACGTTAACGGGATATTGTTGCAGGTTGCCGGACAGAATCAGAACTTGCGCTGCGGTATTGAATAAACGGTTTGAATTCACCGAAGCAAGGTACCGGAATTCGACTGCCTTCAATTCAAGTTGAACGGAACCGCTTAAAACAACGGGCGGGTTGGGCTGAGCTTCGCGAAGTCCAACAATCCGAAAAGCCAAACATGAGCCCGCGGCATCCGGAATCACCGGCGCCGTTGCGTGCGCCTGCATGGCACCGTAAGCTGCCCGCCGATACCCGTGCTGAATTGATCAGAGCATCGCCAGCCGCGAGCGCGCGGACTTTTTTGTCTCGAATGCGGTCAAACCCAGCTTCGACGCTGGCTGTCATGGCGTCGGTACGTTTTCAGCGAGGCGGACGCAAATCAATTTCCTTCACCGAGGAGTACGACTTGAAACAACGCAAGGCATCCGGATTCGACCAGCACATGTCACCGCGGGAGAAGCGCACGGCGTATTCCCTGGCAGTCATCTACACGGTGCGCATGCTCGGCCTGTTCATGATCCTGCCGGTATTCACGCTTTATGGCGGCGAACTGGCCGGTCATACGCCGTTCCTGATCGGCCTGGCCATCGGCATCTACGGCTTGACCCAGGCGCTGTTGCAGATTCCGTTCGGCATGTTGTCCGACCGCATCGGGCGCAAGCCGGTGATCTACGCCGGGCTGCTCATTTTCGTGCTGGGAAGCGTGATCGCGGCGTTGTCGCATTCGATCTACGGCGTGCTGCTCGGCCGCGCCCTGCAGGGCGCCGGCGCGATCTCGTCAACGGTGATGGCCCTGGCCGCCGACCTGACTCGCGAGGAACACCGCACCAAGATCATGGCCACGATCGGACTGAGCATCGGTTTCGCTTTCAGCCTGGGCATCGTTGCCGGCCCGGTCCTCAATTCGTGGATCGGTGTCGACGGCATTTTCTGGTTGACGGCCGTGCTCGGTTTGGCGGCGATCATCGTGGCCGCCGTGATGGTGCCCAACCCCGCCGACAGCCGATTGCATCGCGACACCGAAGTGGTGACGGGCAGCTTCGGCGAAGTCCTGCGCGACGCTCAGTTGCTGCGTCTGGATTTAGGCATCTTCACCATGCAGTTCGTGCTGACCGCCAATTTCGTCGTCTTGCCGGTGGTGCTGGCGAAGATGACCGGTGTTCCGCCTTCGCACGAATGGGCGGTGTATCTGCCGGTGATGCTGATTGCCTTCATCTTCATGGTGCCGTTCGTCATCATCGCGGAGAAGCAGCGCAAGATGAAATCGATTTTCGTCGCCGCGATCGGCGCGCTGGTGTTGTGCGAATTCATGTATGTGTTCAGCGATCATTCGCTGGCCGAGATCGTCGCCGTCATGCTCGTCTTCTTTACCGCGTTCAACGTTCTGGAAGCCACGCTGCCGTCGCTGGTAACCAAGTTCGCTCCGCCGGCAAGAAAGGGCACGGCCATGGGCGTGTACTCGACCTCGCAGTTCCTCGGCATCTTCGCCGGCGGCGCACTGGGCGGCGCCGCTTTTGCGCACTGGGGCGTGAACGGCGTATTTGTGCTGGGCGCGATCGTGGCCGCGATCTGGTTGCTGTTCGCCAGCAGCATGCGCCATCCGCGATATCTGGCGACCTACGTGCTTCGCCTGCAAGACGTTTCACCGGAATCCGTGGGCCCGGCCGAAGCCGAGCTGGTCAGTATTCCGGGTGTGGCCGAAGCCAACGTCGTGCCGGATGAGAACGTGGCCTATCTTCGGGTGGATCGCGCTGCGCTGGATGAAGAGCGCCTGCGCGGGTTTTCGCTGGCGGGTGTTTCCTGACCGCGGTCCGGGCAATCCGACTGCTCAGCCCAACCTGCCCAACTCGTGCACCGCATCGATCAGCACGCCGAGGCGTTCCGGATCGACGTCTGGGGTGATGCCGTGGCCGAGGTTGAAGACGTGCCCGGGATGCGGGCCGAAGCTGATTAGCGCGTTTTGTACCTGGTGACGGATTACTTCCGGTTGCGCGTGCAGCACGGCCGGATCGAGGTTGCCCTGTAGCGCCACGCGATCGCCGACGCGGGCTCGCGCATCGCCCAGTGCGATCGTCCAGTCCAGGCCGAGCGCGTCGCAGCCGGTGTCGGCCAGCGCTTCCAGATGCGAATTGGCGCCCTTGCTGAACAGGATCAGCGGTATCTCGCGGGCGACCTTGTCGGCCCGCAGACTTTGCGCAATCTGCGCCAGGTAGCGCAGTGAAAATTCGCGGAACAGGTCCGGCGCCAGCAGCCCGCCCCAGGTATCGAAAATCATCAACGCCTGCGCGCCGGCGGCCGCCTGGGCGGCCAGATAGGCGGCGACGGAACGCGCGACGACATCGAGCAGCTTGTGCATCGTCGCCGGATCGTCCCAGGCCAGCGCCTTGGGCCGGGCGAAGCTTGACGAGCCGCCGCCCTCGATCATGTAGCAGCCCAGCGTCCACGGGCTACCGGCGAAACCGATCAGCGGCACGCGCTCGTTCAGCTCGCGCCGGATCAGGCGCACCGCGTCCATCACGTAGCGCAGGTCGGTTTCCGGATCGGGTGCGGTGAGCTTGTCGATCTCGGCGCGGCTGCGCACCGGGTGCGCGAAACGCGGGCCGACGCCTTCCTCGACCGACAGGCCCAGGCCCATCGCGTCGGGGATGGTCAGGATGTCCGAGAACAGGATCGCCGCATCCAGCGCAAAGCGGTTGAGCGGTTGCAGCGTGACTTCACACGCCAGCTCGGGCGTCTTGCACAGTTTGACGAAACTGCCGGCGCGCGCGCGCGTGGCCCGGTATTCGGGCAGGTAGCGACCGGCCTGGCGCATGATCCACACCGGAGTGCAGTCGACGGGTTCGCGCCGAAGCGCGCGAAGAAAGCGATGATCGATAGACATGTTGTCAATTATGCCCGCAGAAGCGAGGCGCGGGTTGCGTAAATACAATCATGGGGTACGGCCGTGCCTGAGAATGCCGTGTCGCGAGCCGTTCATGGGCCTGTTGTTCGCAGCACTCGGCGCACTTCCGTCTGCAACGGGGCGATCAGGCGTGGCCAGCCGGGGTTGAAACCTTGCGCGACGAGTTCGCTGCGTGCCGCGCGGGCCGATTCGACATCGGCGAAATCGCCCCAGACCAGCAGCCACACGTCGTTGCCGTATTGGCGCAAGTGCAGTCGATAAACCCGGCCGTGGGACAGGCTCGGCAGTGCGCTTGCGTCGGGCAGCTCGGTCTGCGTCGCGGCGTGTGCCATTCCGACGATGAAGTGAGCGGACGGCAAATCGAGGAATTCGCGTCCATCGCGGATGAGATCGGTCGCATCGGTCGAGGTTCGTGGTGCAGCGGTTTGTGCGGGTTGGGGTGGCGTCGAAGCCGAAGCCGGTGTCGGGGTTGTCTGCGCAACCGCGGCCGGTGGCGGGTTGGGTTTGGTTTGCTGCGAAGCCGCCCGGGTCGATTCTTTGGTTTCATCCGCGGGGTTGGTTTCGACTGCCGGGCTGGCGGCGGAAGTGGCCGCAGCGGGCGCTGTTTCCGCCGGCATTCCGACAGGTGCGGGCGGCGTCGCGACTTGCGCAGGCGTCGTCGCCGTGGGGCGTGACGTCGGCCGACGCCTCAAGCCGCGCGCCGACATGTTGGTCAGATAACCGGGCAGGCTGCTGGACTGTTCGGTCTCGGCCGGAGCCGCCGGTTCCGATACGGGAGTCGATTGCGGCGGCGTTGCAGGCGCTGACTTGGCCGGTGGCGAGGCCGGTTCGGCTGGTTTGGCCGACGCGGGTACCGGTCTGGTTCGTTCGGGGGGTGGTGCAGGTTCGGCCGACTTGCCTGGAGTTGTTGCGGGTTCATCTGTTTTCGGGCGGGGAACCGGTGTGCCGTCCGCGCCGATTTCCCGGCAATTCCAGCCCTTGTGATCGGCTGTCGGCACGCAGTTGTAGCGTTTGCCCGGCTGAAAGGTTTCGACTTGCCCGTAGCGCGGCATCGGTGCGGGTGCGGGCGGCTCGGCCGCGGCAAACAGCGCGCCCAGCACGATCGCCGGCCAGGCATGCTCAAGCATAAGGCGACTCCGTGCCCTGGCTGAACATGATCTGGAAGCCGCGTTTCAGCTGGGCATCGCGGGCATGTTCGAAAGCGGCCAGCGCGTCGTCGCGCTCCAGATAGACTTCGCGCTTCAGGCTGCTGCGGCCGCCCTGTTTCCCCCACTCGCGCGTCAGCATCCAGCCGCCGAGCAGATCCTGCTGCAGGGCGATCTGGTAATAACGCGGCGCATCGGCGTTTTCGGGTTTGGTTTGCATGAACACGCGCATGCCACCATTGTAACGGAGAGCGGTCGCGGTTCGTTGCGCACAGCCGGTCCCGGTGGCGCGCGCGGATTGAATGTGATTCAGCCGCTTGCCAGCAACGGGCGCAAGGCGTCCGCGTCGATGCCGTCGACCAGTTCCGCCTGGCCGAGTCGACGCCACAGGATCAGACGCAACCGGCCGCTCAGGTTCTTCTTGTCCAGTTGCATCGATGCGAGCACGGCGTCGGTGTCGATGCCGTCGGGAATCCGCGTGGGCAGCTTCAGGCGTTGCAGCAGGGCGGCGAGGCGCTCGGCGTCAGCCGTGGGCGCATCGCGCAGGCGCGCCGAGGCTTGTGCGGCCAGACACATGCCGATCGCCACGGCTTCGCCGTGCAGCAGGCTGCGGTAACCGCTGACGGTCTCCAGCGCGTGGCCGAAGGTATGGCCGAGGTTGAGCAGGGCGCGTTCGCCGCGTTCGTTCTCGTCACGCGCAACAATTGCCGCCTTGTGCGCGCAGCTTGTGGCGATGGCGTATTGCAGCGCCACCGGATCGCGTCGCAGCAGGTGTTCGGCATTCGTCTCCAGCCATGCAAAAAAATCCGCATCACCCAAGGCGCCGTACTTGACGATCTCGGCGCAACCGGCGTGCAGCTCACGATCCGGCAGGGTCGCCAGCGTATCGGTGTCGATGACGACCGCACGCGGTTGATGGAAAGCACCGACCAGATTCTTGCCTTGGGGCAGGTTGACGCCGGTCTTGCCGCCGACGGACGAGTCGACCATGGCCAGCAGCGTGGTCGGCATCTGCACGCAGGCGATGCCGCGCATCCAGCAGGCCGCGGCGAATCCGGCCAGATCGCCGATCACGCCGCCGCCCAGGGCGATGATGCTGGCATCACGGCTGGCCTTGAGTTCGGCCAGCGCATCGAACACGCGGCGGGTCGATTCCAGGGTCTTGTACGATTCACCATCCGGCAGGATCACGCAAGACGTGTCGTGATCGGCCAACGCGCTGGTCGCGCGTTGCAGATACAGCGGCGCGACGACCTCGTTGCTGACAATGACAACGTGCTTGCCGTGCACGTAATCGTGCCAGTCGGACGACTGTTCGAGCAGGCCGGCGCCGATCCGGATCGGGTAGCTGCGCGCACCGAGCTGAACATCGATACGGCGGCTGTCGCTAGGGTTATTCATGCGACATCTCGGCTGAGGTTTGTCTTTGCCAGCGTTCGCCCAGTGTCGACGCCAGCCGGTGCGCCACCTTGCCGGTGCTGCCGCCGTGGTCGGCCGGCAACGTGTAGTCGGCGATCTCGCAATACAACGGGTCGCGCTCGGCGGCCAGCGCAAGCAGACGTTCGCGCCGATCGGGTGCCTTGAGCAAGGGGCGTCGGCGATCGCGCGACAGGCGTCGCAACTGGTCCTCGACACGAGCCTGCAGGAACACCACGAAGCCCGTTTCATGCAGCAGGCGACGGTTTTCTTCGGCCAGCACGGTGCCGCCGCCGGTGGCCAGGGCGATGGATTCGCGTGCCGCGAGTTCGGCAAGCATGGCGCTTTCGCGTTGACGGAAGCCTGCTTCGCCCTCGATATCGAAGATCAACGCAATCGCGGCACCGCAGCGTTTTTCGATTTCATGGTCGAGGTCGAAAAACGGCAGGTCGAGCAGGCCCGCCGTGCGCCGGCCGATGGTCGTCTTGCCGGCGCCCATCGGACCGATGAAATAAAGGTTTGGCGCGGGGTTCATGACCGGATGCTAGCAGAGCCTTGATGGCCGTTTCAGCTATCGGGCTAGAATAGACATTCCGATTCGCCCGTGGATGGCAATGCTGCGTTTCATTCTGGTCTTCATCGTCTGCCTGATTGTGCTGTTCACATTGGAGTTGCTGCGGCCCGTGCAGGCTCACGTGATCATGCCGTTCACGGCTGCCATCGCACATGTCAGCGCCTTCATCATGCAGTTGTTCGATCACCACGTGACTGCGCGCAACAACGACATCGTCAGCGCGGTCAGTGGCAGCGGCATCCGCATTGTCGCCGGCTGCAATGGCGTGGAAGCCGTGCTGATCCTGGTTTCGGCCGTGCTGGCCTTCCCGGCGCCGTGGAAACACAAGCTGGCCGGTATCGGCATCGGCTTCATCGCCATACAAGGCTTGAATCTTGTCCGCATCATCAGCCTGTACTACCTGCATGAATGGAATCGCGTCTGGTTCGACTGGTTCCACCTGTACCTGTGGCAGGCGCTGATCATTCTCGATGCGCTGGTGTTCTGGCTGTTGTGGTTGCGCTGGTTGCCGCGCAAGCCGGCGCCGAAACACGATTCCTAGGCGGCTCGGCCGGGGACGTTTGGCGCTGCTGTAGTCACTTGCACGATACTCAATAATCCCTCGACGGCCTGCTACACTGCCTTTTACTTCAACTGGTCAAGGAGAAAGCGATGGCTACGATCGCCAAGGTAATCGAGATAAGTGCGTCGTCGACCAAGGGTTTCGAGGATGCTGTGGCTGGCGGACTGAGCAAGGCCAGCAAAACGGTCAAGAACATCAAGGGCGCCTGGGTCAATGAAATGAGCGTCATTACCGAAGACGATGGCGCAGTCAAGGAATGGCGCGTCAATATGCGCATCAACTTCATGGTCAACTGACAACCGGAGCATCGCCATGGCCAGCATTCCCGCTTCAATGGTTACCAGCGCATTCGATCTGCCCGGACACCGGGTCACGCGCAATCACGGTATCGTGCGAGGAATTGTCGTGCGATCGCGCAGCGTGGTTGGCTCGATCGGCGCGGGGTTGCAGACGTTGCTCGGCGGCAACATCACGCTGTACACGGAGTTGTGCGAGAAGGTGCGCGAGGACGCATACGAGCTGATGGTCGCGCACGCTGCCGCGCAAGGCGCCAATGCGGTTATCGGCATGCGTTACGACGCCAATGACGTTGCCGCCGGCGTGACCGAAGTGCTGGCCTATGGCACGGCGGTAACGGTGAGCAGCGAAGCCTGATCAGGCTGCTCCAGTCCCGGTCATGACGCTATACGGCGAAGCCATCGAAACGGTGAACAGCCTGCTGGCCGAAGCGCGTGAGGTCGGCGAACCGGAGCCGACCGCGATGACGCTGGCCACCTGCGGCGCCGACTCACGCGTGTCGGCGCGCATCGTGCTGCTCAAACAGCTCGACCAACGAGGCTTCGTTTTTTTCACGAATTACGACAGTGCCAAGGCACACGAGTTGAGCGAAAGCGCGCAGGCGGCGTTGTGCATACTTTGGAAGACCTTGCGTCACGCCGTGCAGGTGCGCGTCGAAGGCGTGGTCGAGCGTATCGCGACGGCGGATTCGGATGCCTATTTCGCCTCGCGCGCACGCCCCAGCCAGATTGGCGCCTGGGCTTCCCGGCAGTCGCAGACGTTGGCTTCTCGCGACGAACTGGACACACGCATAGCCGAATTCGAACAGCGCTTCGCCGGGGCGCAGGTTCCGCGTCCGCCGCATTGGGGCGGGTATTGCCTGAAACCGGACCTGATCGAGTTATGGTACGGCCAGCGTGCGCGGCTGCACGATCGCATCCGTTATGAACGCATCGACGACGACTGGCGCAAGCGGTTGTTGTATCCGTGAAGGGGCAAGACGCAAGAGGTCAGATGTGGGACGACGAGCCGGGAATGGTCGGTTGTTGATGCCGAACGCGACGGTTTGATTTGTGGTCCAGGCGATTCGACATTCAACAAATAAAGCCAACGCTCTCACGTCTCACATCTCACGCTTGCCTTATGTCCGGCCCGCAACGCATCGTCTGCCTGACCGAAGAACCGACCGAGGTTCTGTACGCCATCGGTGAACACGATCGCATCGTCGGCATCTCCGGTTTTACCGTGCGGCCGCCGTGTGCCAGGAAGGAAAAGCCCAAGGTCTCCGCGTTCACCAGCGCAAAAATCGGTGAAATCCTCAAGCTGAAACCGGATTTCGTTGTCGGTTTTTCCGACATTCAGGCCGATATCGCGCGCGAGCTCATCGCCGCCGGCGTCGAGGTGTGGATCAGCAACCACCGCTCGGTAGACGAAATCCTCGATTACATCCGGCGTGTTGGCGCGCTGGTCGGTGCCCCGGAACGCGCGAACGAACTGGTTCGACGCGCCGAGCAACATATCGTGGCAGTCGCCGAGGCCGCAGGTCGGTTGGGCCCTCGACCGCGCGTGTACTTCGAGGAATGGGACGAGCCGATGATCTGCGGCATACGCTGGGTTGCGGAATTGATTCGTATCGCCGGCGGCGATGACGTGTTTCCGCAGCGTTCCGCTGCCTCGTTGGCGAAGGCTCGAATAATCGCCGATCCGGACGAAGTAATTCGTGCGGCGCCGGACATCATCATCGGTTCCTGGTGCGGCAAGAAATTCCGTCCGGAAAAAGTTGCGGCCCGATCCGGCTGGGATGCGATTCCGGCGGTGCGCAACGGACAACTGCACGAGGTGAAATCGCCGATCATCCTGCAGCCCGGACCGGCCGCGCTGTTCGACGGGCTCGATGCGCTGCACGCGATCATCGCAGCCTGGGCGAGGGCTCAGTCGACGAAGTAATCGCGGTTGAAGCGTACCGTGTAGGCACGGGTCTTGCCTTGTGCGACGACGTCGATCTTGAAACGGTAGTTGCCCGACCCGTTCAACTCGAACACGCCGAGGTAATCGATTTCGCCGGCTTCGTCGGTGCGGATGAAGCGTACGGGTAGCGCATGGCCGAATAAATCCGTAACGGTGCCGCTGACATCAGCGCTGACCATGCGTGGCGGCTCGCCCTTGCGTTCGACCGCGATATTCACCAGACCCTGATGATTGCTGCGCGCGATGGCATATTTGCTTGCCGGACCGGCCGGCAGTTGCATGGTCGAAATCGCACTGAAACGCACGCTGTAATCGCCGAAATCCTGCACATGCGCGGATTGGCCGTGGCCGTGCCCGGGAACCAGGGACAGCACCACGAACAAGGCCTGCGTGATCACGCCAACGACGAATTTGTGGGCGATGCGCATGCGTATTCCTACGCAAGTCGCGACGCGAAATCAGTCAATGGCGCAATGATCAGCATGCGCACCAGGATCAGAACGATCGTGGCCGCCCAGCAGGAAAGATCCATACCGCCCATGGCGGGTATCAGTCGCCGGAACGGGCGCACCACCGGATCAATGAAACGTGCCAGCAAGGCGAAGTTTTCGTCGTAGCGCACGCCGGGAAAGAAGCTCAGCACGCAATAGGCGATGATCGCAACGAGCTGAATCAGGATCGCCCAGTCGGCGAGGTCGACGAGTGCGTGCAGCAGCAAACCGGTCACGCCGATGTGCAGTCCGAATATGGCGACGAGCAAGACCAGTTCGATCAGGCACAACAACCAGGCGGCCAGCAGCGAGGCCAATTCAATGCGGCGCCAGCGCGGTATCAATGAGCGAATCGGTGTAATCACCGGATTGGTGAGCTGATAGACGAAGCGGCAGACGGGTTCGTTGAACGAGGCGCCGATGGCGATCAGCATGGTACGCACGATGAACACGCAGATGAAAAAGCCGAACAGGCTCGTGATCAGGAAGGCGCCGGCGTTCTGCAGGTAGCCCATGCTCAGTCTCCGTCGATTCGTCGCGACAGTTCGCGACCGCGTTCGCTGGCGGCCGCCACTGCGCGAGCGACGATCTTCTCGAAACCATCTGCCGCGAAACTCTCCAGCGCCGCCTGGGTGGTACCGCCGGGCGAGGTGACGCGACGACGCAATTCGGCGGCATCGACATCGCCTTCGCGCAGCATGCGTCCGGCGCCGAGGCAGGTTTGTGCGGCCAGCAGCCTCGCCGCCGCTTGTGGCAGCCCTTGCGCCATGGCCGCGCGCTCCAGCGCTTCGACCAGCAGGAAGAAGTAGGCCGGGCCCGATCCGGACACTGCGGTGACGGTGTCCATCAAGGCCTCGTCGTCGATCCAGACACTGACGCCGGCCGTGGCCAGCAGGCCCCGTGCCGTTTCGCGTTGTGCGGGCGAGCAACGCGCGTTGGCAAACAGGCCGGTCGCACCGGCACCGATCAAGGCCGGCGTGTTGGGCATGCAGCGTACGATGGCGACATTGCCGCCGAGCCAGTTCTCGAGCTGGTCGCTGCGGATGCCGGCGGCGATCGAGACGACCAGTGATGCATGCGCCTGCACCGGGTCGCGCAAGTCGTCGCAGACAGATTTCATCACCTGCGGTTTGACCGCCAGCACCAGCACGTCGGCTTGCGCGGCGACTGCGGCGTTGTCGCCACTGGCTGCGATGCCGAAGTCGCGTTCCAGTCCGGCGCGGGCCCGGGCGTTGGGTTCGCTGACGCGAATACCCTGCGTCGGCATGCCGTGACCGAGCAAACCACCGATCAGGCTGCGTGCCATATTGCCACCGCCGATAAAGGCGATGCGGGCATTCGTTGGTGAGGGCTCGGCGTTATTCATCGTGGCTGGATCTGCAACCGTGGATTGTGGAAAAGAAACGTTGCCTGATGTCAGGCATACAGCTTGGGGATGCTCCGATCAAGTCAGCGCCACAATGGAATGTACGCTGACATGCTCGGCTCAATCCACTGATTTCAACAAAGACGGGGGATGTCCACAAGGCCGCCTGTGCTGACTTGAGTACAGCATCCCTGGCCATTTTCGGGGCGGGATTCATCGCCGTGCGCCGAACAGCGCGGTGCCGATGCGCACCATGGTGGCGCCTTCGGCAATGGCCAGTTCGAAATCCTCGGACATGCCCAGCGACAAGGTGTCGACCGATGGATGGTCGGCGCGCAAGGCGTCGTATAGCTCGCGCATGCGCTGGAAGGCGGCGCGGCGCTGCTGCACGTCCGGATGCGGTGCGGGAATGGCCATCAGGCCGCGAAGTTCAAGATTTTCAGTGGCTTTGAGGCGTTGTGCGAGCGCGCCCACGGCGTCCGGGTGGCAACCGGATTTGCCGGCCTCATCGTCGACATTGACCTGGATCAGCACGTTCAGCGGGTCGCGATCAGCGGGCCGCTGCCGGTCGAGCAGGCCGATCAGTTTTTCGCGATCCAGACTTTGCAGCCAGTCGAAATGCTGTGCCACCTCGCGGCACTTGTTCGATTGCAGCGGGCCGATCAGATGCCATTGCAGATCCAGATCGCGCAAGTCGTGCTGCTTGGCCAGCGTCTCCTGTACATAGTTTTCGCCGAAGGCGCGTTGACCTTGTGCTGCCAGTTCACGGATCGCCGTGGCGGGCTTGGTCTTGGATACGGCAAGCAGCTGCACCGGATGGCCGGCCGCGCGGGCCGCGGTGTCTATGCGCTGCATCAGGCTTTGGTATGTCGAAGTCAACAAGTGTCTCCAAGGGATTGCTCAGGCTTGAAATTATCGCGCTATACTGGTGTTGCGGCACGGCGCTCCGCGCCGTCGATTGCAAGAGGGTCTGTTACATGGATATCGCCGAACTACTGGCCTTTTCGGTCAAGAACAAGGCTTCGGACCTGCACTTGTCCGCAGGCGTGCCGCCGATGATTCGCGTCGACGGCGACGTGCGCCGCATCAACATTCCGGCCCTGGACCACAAACAGGTGCACTCGCTGGTTTACGACATCATGTCGGACAAACAGCGCCGCGACTACGAAGAATTCCTCGAAGTCGATTTCTCGTTCGAGATTCCCGGCCTGGCGCGTTTCCGCGTCAACGCCTTCAACCAGAACCGTGGCGCCGGCGTGGTGTTCCGGACGATCCCTTCCGAAGTGCTGAGCCTCGAGGATCTCGGTTGCCCGCGCATCTTCAAGGAACTGATCCAGCAGCCGCAGGGGCTGATTCTCGTCACCGGCCCGACCGGTTCGGGCAAGTCGACCACGCTGGCGGCGATGGTCGACCATGTAAACAAGAGCGAGTATGGACATATCCTCACGATCGAAGATCCGATCGAGTTTGTCCATACCCCGCAGAAGTGTCTGGTCAATCAGCGCGAAGTGCATCGCGACACGCACGGCTTCAACGAAGCGTTGCGCTCGGCCCTGCGCGAAGACCCGGATTACATTCTGGTCGGCGAGATGCGCGACATTGAAACCATCCGTCTGGCACTGACCGCGGCGGAAACCGGGCATCTGGTCTTCGCCACGCTTCATACCTCGTCTGCCGCCAAGACCATCGACCGCATCATCGACGTGTTCCCGGCCGGCGAAAAGGCGATGGTGCGCTCGATGCTGTCCGAATCGCTGCGTGCGGTCGTTGCGCAGACCCTGCTGAAGAAAGTTGGTGGAGGGCGACTCGCCGCGCATGAAATCATGGTCGGCATTCCGGCCATCCGCAACCTGATCCGCGAGGACAAGGTGGCGCAGATGTATTCGTCCATCCAGACCGGCAGTCACCATGGCATGCAGACCATGGATCAATGCCTGCAGGATCTGGTCAAGCGCGGTCAGATTACGCGTCAACAGGCGCTTGGACGGGCGCAGAACAAGGAAATCTTCCGCTGAAACAAGGCGCGGGCCGGTGCCAGCGGCCGCTGTCCGGCAACGACTCCAGGCTGGCTACATCCCGATTTCCTGCGTAGCGTTCCTGATCATTGCGATTGGAATGATAATCCGCATTGCGGCGGAATAACCGCCGTGTGAACCCGTTTGGCTTCCGATTTTCCGCAACCGGTGTAGACTTGGACTGCCACGACTGATCGTGGGAGTGATGCCATGAGTACCGTAGATTTCACCTCTTTTCTCAAATTGATGGCGCACAAGAAGGCTTCGGACCTGTTCGTCACGTCCGGCGTGCCGCCCTCCATCAAGGTGCACGGGCGCATTTCGCCAATCACGCAGAATCCGCTGACGCCGCAACAGTCGCGCGACATGGTGCTGAACGTGATGACGCCGTCGCAGCGCGAGGAATTCGAAAAGACCCACGAATGCCAGTTCGCCATCGGTGTGTCCGGTGTCGGCCGCTTCCGTGTCAGCTGTTTCTACCAGCGCAACAACGTCGGCATGGTGCTGCGTCGCATCGAGACGCGCATTCCGACCACGGAAGAACTGAACCTGCCGCCGATAATCAAGACGCTGGCGATGACCAATCGCGGCATCATCATCTTCGTCGGCGCCACGGGCACCGGCAAGTCGACGTCGCTGGCGGCGATGATCGGTTATCGCAACCAGAATTCAACCGGCCACATCATCACCATCGAGGACCCGATCGAATACGTTCACAAGCACGAGGGCTGCATCATCACGCAGCGCGAGCTGGGCATCGACACGGATTCGTGGGAGAACGCGCTGAAGAACACGTTGCGTCAGGCCCCGGACGTGATCATGATCGGCGAGGTGCGCACGCGCGAGACCATGGAGCATGCAATCAACTTCTCCGAAACCGGCCACCTGTGCCTGTGTACCTTGCACGCGAACAATGCCAACCAGGCCATGGACCGCATCATCCACTTTTTCGCCGAGGATCGGCGCGAGCAGTTGTTCATGGACCTGTCGCTGAATCTGAAAGGCGTGGTTGCGCAACAGTTGATCCCGACGCCGGACGGCAAGGGACGTCGGGTTGCCGTCGAGGTTTTGCTGGGAACGCCGCTGGTACAGGATTACATCCGCAAGGGCGACATACACAAGCTCAAGGAAGTGATGAAGCAGTCGACCAACCTCGGCATGAAGACCTTCGACCAGAGCCTGTTCGAGTTGTATCAGGCCGGCGAAATCTCCTACGAGGATGCGTTGCGCTTCGCCGACTCGACCAACGAGGTACGTCTGAACATCAAGCTCGCCCAAGGCGGCGATGCACACACGCTGTCGCAGGGCATGGACGGCGTGGAACTCGTCGAAAGTTGAGCCCGGCAATCGGGGTGGCCGGCACGCCGCAAGCGGCTGTTGCAGTGTGCGTGCACGTTGGTGATCACGGCCTGCATCGTGCATGCGCCGATCCCTGGACTACTGCGGCATTGCGGCCGTGAGGCAACTTCGTCGCTTGCGCGACACGTGGGATACGCTGGGTCGCGACGATCCGCTATGGGCGATCCTGTCGAGCCCTGACAAGCGCGGCCGACAATGGGACGGCGATGAATTCTTTGCCGCGGGCGAAAGCGAAATCGCCGGCATCGATGCGTGCTGCAAAAAACTGGGGCGTCCGCTCGAACGTGCAGCAGCGGTGGATTTCGGGTGTGGTGTCGGCCGACTGTCGCGTGCGCTGGCGTCGCGTTATGCGCAAGTCGTCGGCGTGGATATTTCGCCGGTCATGCTGACCCAGGCGCGCGAATTGAACGCGATGCACCCGAATATTCGTTTCGTCGAAAATGCGCGGTCCGATCTGCGTTTTCTGGATGGTGCCAGTGTGGATCTGGTGTACTCGGCAATCACGTTGCAACACGTTCCGCCGGCCTTGCAGGCAGGCTACATCGCGGAGTTTCTGCGCATATTGAAAGCCGATGGCATCGCGGTTATCCAGATTGCCAGCGGTTTCAGCAACGGTTGGCATGGCCTGGGCTATCGCCTGCTGCCGAACCGCCTGCTCGCGCCATTGCGACGTTGGGTGCACGACAGTTCCGCCGCGGCGGAAATTCACGTGTTCGACGAGAAGCAAGTCACGGAGATTGCCGAAGCCGCGAACCGGCGCATCCTGCATGTACAGGATACCGGCAGCGCCGGCCGCGGTTTCCACGGCCGGCTGCTGTTCATTGGCTGAATCCGGTTCAGTTCTGGTCGATCGATTCCTCGAGCAAGATCCCGCGTTCGTTCGTAGTCAGGGTCAGGTCGCCCGAGCGGAACCACTTTTCGTAGATCGAGAAAAGTTTCGTTTGCGCGTCGAGTCGCTTGCCCAGGTCGCCCGGCATCCTGGTGGCAACCAGGCGCATGTAGTCGGCCATCACTTTGTAGAAACCGTTGCTGAAGTGCATGCGCAGGAATACCGGTTTGTCTGTTGCCGGGGCGGCGAGGAATTCGCCGAGCTTGGCCTGCGATTCGGAACCGGCACCCAGAGCGATGGCCTTGTCCGACATCGCCGCGAACAGGGGTGGAAATCCGCGCGGTGCCAGGCCGGACGGTAACGGGACGGGTTTTCCGTCATCGGTCAGGCTGAAGTTTTTCAGTGCGGGGATGGTCAGTTGCGCCATGGCCAGATCGCCTTTCGGATTGCTGGTAGCGAAAAGCCAGCGTCCGGCGAATTCCGGCATGCCGTGATCGTGCGGGGTTACCTTGTCGAGCACGAAACGCATGCCGGTCATGTCGCTGAACGGCGGCGGGATCGTGATGCCGAGCCTGGATTTAAGTTGTGCGAACGTCGAGTTGAGTTCTGCCAGCTTCTTGCAGGCGAATGGCTTGGCGGCCACGGCATCGGCCTGGGCGATCCAGAAATCCTTGAGCTTGAGCAAGGGCAAAGACGCGCTGACATCGACAATACCCTCGCCGGGTGCATCGGTGCCCGGTGCGGCGCCCAGGGTGTTCATCAGTTTTTTTGCCAGCCCCGCGTCCATCTCCATCTGCGCGGCAACGTCGATGTGCCTGGCACTGAGTTGTTTGACGCCGGCGACCAGGCGCGGGAACTTGCCGGCGATCTGCTGGTATTCGCTTTGACAGGTTGCGTCGACGCCACCGGTGGGCAGGCCAGACAGCTTGGCGATTTCCCGGTCCGTGCCTTTCATCGGCCTGGTCAGATGCGCAATGACGCGCGTGACGTCGATATAGCCCTCGCCGTATTTCGAATAGCCATACTGGCCGGCCAGCTCGGACAGCGTACCGCTTTGCGCAAGCGATTTGGCTGGCGGCGTCAGGCCGAGCAGGGTACGCCTTAGTCCGTCGCCGGCCTGGGTCGGGGCAAACGTGACGACCAGTTGCTGGCCCTGAACGGCCATCAGGATTTCGAACATTTCATTGCCGACATGCCAGTAGCTGAGCTTGCCCAGCCTGGCCACCGGCATGGTTTCGCCGGCTTCGTGTTCGATGTGCGCGATCTCGGCCTTGAACGCGGCCGTGTCGGCCAGTTGCAGGCGGATTACCGGGGTCATGCCGACGCCGTAGAGCGCGAACAGGGCATCGGGCTTCAGGCCGATACGGTGCAGCTTGTCCCGGTCGTCGTGCGTCTTGATTTCATTCAGGAACACGCGCGCGAGCTTGATTACGCGGGCCGTAGTCGGATCCGGCTTTTTGGCCAGTCCGGCTTCGAGATCCTGCAACGCTTGTTCGTAGGCCGGCAGCAGTACCGGCAGATATTCCTGCATGTGCTGCGACCACATGTCGGTCACGTCTTTCGACGGCGGTTCGAGATTCGCGTAGACATAGGGCGTATCGGCCGGCACGTAGGCGAGCGGTGCGTTCTTGTCGGCCTTGTGGCTGCAGCCGGCAAGCAGTGCGCAACCGATGCATGGCAGGGCAAGTAAATGTCGGAGTCGAAGCATGATGGTTTCCCCAAACACTCGCAAAGTGATTGGCAATTATGCGCGATCGGGGGTGTCGTTGCCGGGAGTCAGCAATTCGGCCAGCGCGGCCATGCGCAGGAACACGCCGTTGGCGGCCTGTTCGAGTATTAATGACCGATCGCTGTCGGCGACGTCGCTGGCGATCTCCACGCCGCGATTGATCGGGCCCGGATGCATGACCAGGCAATCGCGATGCGCGCGCTCGAGCCGGTTCGCGGACAGTCCGTAACGGACGAAATATTCGGCCGCGCTCGGAATCGTCGTGGTCTGCATGCGTTCCTTCTGCAATCGCAGCATGATCGCCACGTCGGCCTGTTCGATGGCTTCGTCGAAATCCTCAAACAGGCGGCAATCGCCGAACGCATCCGGTTCGGCCTGCAGCTCCGGTGGTGCGCACAGGCGAATCTCGCCGCAGCCGAGCGCGCGCAGCATGTGGATGTCCGAACGCGCCACGCGCGAGTGGCGGATGTCACCGCAGACGACCACGCGCAGTGCACCGAAGTCCGGCCGATGATGGCGCAGCGTCAGCGCGTCAAGCAGGCCCTGGGTCGGATGCGCGTGACTGCCGTCGCCGCCATTGATTACCGCCGCATCCGAATGCAGATGGCGTGCGATGAAGTCCGGTGTGCCGGCCTGGTTGTGACGCACTACGAACACGTCGCAATGCATGGCTTCGAGCGTATGCACGGTGTCGAGCAGCGTTTCGCCCTTGCTGGTTGAGGAACTGGCGATGTCGAAATTCACCACGCGTGCGCCGAGCCGTTGCGCGGCCAGGTCGAACGAGGTGCGTGTGCGCGTCGATGGCTCGAAGAACAGGTTGATGACGGTGCGGCCGCGCAACAGATCGAGCTGGTGCGTGCCTTTGCGGCTTTGGTTGCGCAGCTTTTCGGCGCGATCCAGCAAGCGTTCGATGTATTCGCGTGGCAAACCGGCCAGGGTCAGCAGATGGCGCAGGCGGCCGTCACCGCCGATTTGCGGCATTGGAGCGTCGAGCATGGCTTGTGCGTAATCTTCCATATTCAGTCACGGGCCGGGGCTTGCAGCAGCCAGGTTTCGATGATCAATGCGGCGGCGTCCGCGTCGAGCTTGGCTGCCTGCTTGCGTCGCGCCCGTCCTTCCGCGCGCCGTTCGGCAAATCGTCGCGCGGCATCGTGCGAGGTGAGGCGCTCATCGACCATGTGTGTCGGCAAGGTATAGCGTTTTTGCAGCTCCGCGGCGAACTCGCGCGCGGCACGGCTGTTGCGTTGTTCTTCGCCGTCGAGCGTCAGCGGCAAACCGACCAGCAGGCATTGCGGGCGCCATTCGCGCAACAGTGCGTCGATGCGGCGCCATTCGGGACCGTTCGCGCCATTGCCGACGACTTGCAACGGCCGCGCGCCACTGAGACGATTGCCGACAGCGACACCGATGCGGCGAGCGCCGTAGTCGAAACCGATGACGCTGGCGTCCGCAGTCACCACGGCGGAGAAATCCGGATTGCCGGCAACGCCATGTTCATGCAAACGGACCTGCGTGTTCGGCCCGACCGGGGTCGACCGGCCGGCATGCTCAGGCGTGACCCGCATAGTCGGTCAGGCTGGCGATGTCCACGCCAACCAGGGCGGCCGCAGCTTGCCAGCGTTGTTCCAGTGGCGTGTGGAACAGGATCTGTTCATCGGCCGCCGTGGTCAGCCAGGCGTTTTCACGCAACTCGGTATCGATCTGGCCCGGCGACCAGCCGGAATAACCCAGCGCGATCAGCGCGTCCCGCGGGCCCTCGCCGGCGGCGATCGAGGCCAGCACGTCGCGCGATGTGGTCACGCAGACCCGATCTGAAATCTTGAACGATGACTCCCACTCACCATGCGGAGAGTGCAACACGAAGCCGCGTTCGGGTTGTACCGGGCCGCCGATCAGGACCGGCGCGTCGCTGACCTGGCTCAGTTCGGACTTCAGGTTCATCTGCGCGAGCACATCGCCCAGGCGATATTCGGACAAGCGGTTGATCAGCAGGCCCATCGCGCCGTCCTCACCGTGCTGGCAGACGAAAGTCACGCCGCGACGAAACCCGGGATCGCGCATGGCGGGCATGGCGATAAGAAAATGATTGCTCAGGCTGGTGGTCGGCTGCAGGCTCACGGGTGCATTGTACTCGGCTGGACCCTGGTGGCGGCACGGATCGTTTTGCTGTCATGGGTGATGATGCGGTGCGTTTCATGAAGAGGGCATGACCATGCCGGCCGCTATCGGTTTCGCAGGACGCCACCGGGCAGGAATTGCCAGGTTCGCGTGATGTACAGTTCGTCTACGCCTTGGCCCTTGGGAATCGGCGGGAACGGCGCGGCCAGTTTGACGATGCGAATCGCCGCGTCGTCGAGAATCCTGTGTCCGCTGGACTGGATGATGTCGATGCTCTTGACCGCACCGTTGCGCTTGAGGGCAACGGTCAACACCAATTGGCCGTTGATGTCGCGCCGCCGGGCCTTGTCCGGATAATTGAGGTTGCCGATGCGTTCGATGCGCGCCACCCACGCCGCCATATACGCCGCGTAGGCGTATTCCTTGGTATTGGCCGAGATGAATTTCTTGCGCGGGCGTTTGGCGTAGCGTTCGGACTCACGAGCAACTTCCGCCGCCAGCTTGGCCATTTCCTCGCGCTGCCGTTTCTCGGCCTTGTCGCCCTGTTCGTCCGGGGTCCGTTGTTCGCGCACGGGGTGTTCAGTGCTCACCGAAAACGTGGACTTGCGCTGAGTCAACATCTCGCGCGGCGTCGGCGTCTGCTGCTTCGGTGTGCTTGCGCGAATCGGTACCGGCGCGATGCCTTGTTCCGGTTTCGGTATCGGGCTGGACACCAGCGCGCTGGGCCGCACCGGGCGTTTGCTGGTGCCGCCGCCGGCATTGTTCGCCTGGGCGAGGAAATCGGCCTTCTGCGGTTTCTCGCCGCTGGCCGATTGCACCAGGATCACGTCCAGCGATGGCAGGCTCGGCGCCGGTTTGGTGTAGCTGAAGGTAATGCCCAGCGCGACCACGGCATGTGCGATCAGCGAGAACAGCAGGGTGACGCCCAGGCGGTCGCCGCTGCCGACATTACGCACGGGAGCCGGTGTCACTGACGCTTGGCCTCGATGGCGTCGAACAACAGGCCGGCGATATTGAGATCGAACTGTGCATCGAGTTCGCGGATGCAGGTCGGCGAAGTCACATTGACCTCGGTCAGGTAGTCGCCGATGACGTCGAGCCCGACGAACAGCATGCCGCGACGGCGCAGTTCCGGGCCGACCTGTGCGGCGATCCAGCGTTCGCGCTCGTTCAGCGGCATGCCGACGCCCTTGCCGCCCCGCGCCAGATTGCCGCGGAAGTCGTCACCTTGCGGCATGCGCGCGAGCAGGTACGGAACCGGTTCGCCGTCGATCAGCAGGATGCGCCGGTCGCCGTCGCGGATCTCGGGCAGATAACGTTGCGCGATGGTGAAGCGTCGGCCATCGTCGGTCAGCGTTTCCAGGATCACGTTCAGATTCGGGTCGTCGCGGCGGCTGCGAAAAATCGATCGCCCGCCCATGCCGTCGAGCGGCTTGAGCACGATTTCGCCATGGTCGGCCGCGAACCGTTTCAGTTCGGCTGCGTCGCGCGCGATCAGCGTCGGCGGGATGCATTGTGGAAAATGCAGCGAGAACAGTTTTTCATTGGCGTCGCGCAAGGCCCGCGGATCGTTGACGACGAGCGTACCGGCGCGTTGCGCCAGCTCCAGCACCATCGTGTCGTACAGGAATTGTTCGTCGAACGGCGGATCCTTGCGCGCCAGGATCACGTCGACTTCGCGCAAATCCCGCCATTGCGGCGGCTCCAGCGTGAACCAGTCGTGGAGGTCGTCGCGAACCTTGACGGAGGCGACGCGCGCCCAGGGGGCATCGCCGCGCACAGCCAGGCTGGATTGCGTCAGATACAGCACCCGGTGCCCGCGACGCTGGGCTTCGAGCAGCATCGACAACGTTGAGTCTTTCTTCACGTTGATGGATTGGATCGGGTCCATCAACACGGCTACGGTCAGTTTCATGCGTGTATTCCGGGCGACCGGTCGGGAAGGTCGCGGCAATTGGCATGGGACATGCTTTTCAACATAGTGAGATCGGTTCCGAGGCGCTGCGGGTAACTGCCCGCTATACTATCATCGTGTCCTTCTTGACCGGCTTGGCTCCAGTCCGCGTTTTGGGCACAGCCAGATGATAATTTTTTCAGGAAACATGGCTGGTTAGCGGAATTACTTGACAGCTTTGCTAAGTATTAGTTAAACAGCACAGATGCGAACCGCGCTTTTAGCGAGGACAGCTCGCGGCTGCGGGCAATGGATACTCCGTTGGGTTTGGGGGTAGGACGTGGAAGAAACAGCGAAAGATGGTCATCTGGCTGGTTTGAAGGTGATGATCATTGATGATTCGAAAACAATTCGCCGCACCGCCGAAACCCTGCTCAAGAAGGAAGGTTGCGACGTCGTGACCGCGACTGACGGGTTCGAGGCGTTGGCGAAGATTTCGGACCAGCAACCGAGCATCATCTTCGTCGACATCATGATGCCGCGTCTGGACGGTTACCAGACTTGCGCACTGATCAAGAACAACCAGATGTTCAAGGCCACGCCAGTGATCATGTTGTCGTCGAAGGATGGCCTTTTCGACAAGGCGCGCGGGCGCATCGTCGGCTCGGAGCAATATTTGACCAAACCGTTCACACGCGAGGAATTGCTCGGCGCGATCCGGCGGCACGTCAGCCACAAGTGAGCGCGGGCGGCCATCGGCAAACGTTGTAAAGGGGAAATGGATGGCACACATACTCATCATTGACGATTCGCCCACAGACGTCAGGGTGTTCACGACCCTGCTCGAGAAAAATGGCCATCAGGTCAGTAGTGCGGGCAGCGCCGAAGAAGGTATCGCCTTGACCAAAAAGGCGCGTCCGGATCTGGTCATCATGGACGTGATCATGCCCGGCATGAATGGATTCCAGGCCACGCGTACGCTCAGCCGCGCAAACGAGACTTCGTCCATACCGATCCTGATTGTCACCACCAAGTCGATGGAGACCGACCGCGTCTGGGGCTTGCGTCAGGGCGCGAAGGATTTCCTGGTCAAACCCGTGGCAGAACAGGAGTTGCTCGGCCGAATTCAGAACCTGCTGGCCGGTTGACGCGATCATGTCCTCCATCGCAAATTCCCGTCAGCTCACGCCGTTTGCGGCGCTTGCCGATTACGAGCAACGCAGCCTGACGCACGTTGGAGGTTTGCCGGAGCAGATCGAGGCGCCCGGCCTTTGGCGCGGGATCGGCTTTCGCGTCGGTTCGCGACGTCTGGTCAGCGGCATCGACGAGGTTGGCGAAATCCTGAACATGCCGGTATTGACGATCGTGCCCGGCACCCGCGACTGGTTGCTTGGCGTTGCCAATGTGCGCGGCAACCTGGTGCCCGTTGTCGACCTGAAACAATACCTGACCGACGAGACCACCGTGCTCAGCGATTTCAGCCGCGTGCTTCTGGTGCGGCAGCCCGGTGGCAGCAATGTCGGCTTGTTGATCGACGAGTTGCTCGGCCAGCGCAGTTTCAGCGAGGAGCAACGGGCGCTGGCGATCGAAGAGGAAGACGAACATTTTCAGCGGTTCGTGGTAGAGAATTATCCGGTGGGTGAAGAGCGCTGGGGCATGTTCAGCATGCCTGCCCTGGTGCGCAGCCACGACTTTATTCAGGCTTCACTATGAGTGTTGCCGGCTATCCGAAGGGGTGAGTTATGAGCGTGACGACTGGTGCGGTTGGCGGTAGGGAACGAGCGGGTATCAATCCGCTGCTCGTCATTTTGCTGATTGCGGCGATCGTGGCCGCGGTGGTGGACTTCGGCATGTTGACCTACACGGCATCGCAGAATGCCAAGGCCAGCGCCCTGGTGACCAAGATCCAGGTGCTCTCGCAACAGCTTTCCACGGTGGCAAACGATGCCGCCAGCGGCAATATCGATGCGTTCAAGAGCCTGGAGCAGACGCGCAACTCGATCGACAGCATGCTGACGAAGCTCAAAACCGGCGACAAGGCGACCGGTATGCACGGCTTCGCCAGGGATGGCCGGGTGAGCAAGGAAATGGACGGCCTCGAGAAGGCTTGGGCCGTGCTCAATATGAACGCGACCAAAATTCTGGGAGGCAAGGAACAGGTTCTGGACAGCACCGCCGTGGCTTCCGACTTCAACAGCAAGATGCCGGTGCTCAATTCGCGCATGGACGAAGTCGTGAAGATCCTGACCGAGCAGAACGGTTCGGCCAGTCAGGTCATGATTTCATCGCGCGAGATGCTATTGGCCGACCGCATGCAACGACGCGTTCAAACCATTCTGCAAGGTGGCGAAGAAGCGCAGTCGGCAGCCGACGGCTTGCAACGCGATGCACAGTTCTACGGCGCGGTACTCGGTGGACTGATCAGCGGCAACCCGGATTTGAATATCCACGCCATGACCAATCCCAATGCCAAACAGATTCTGCAGGAGATCAACAAGCAATGGCAGACACTGGTCGGCGATCCAGTCAAGAAGCTGCTCGATTCGGCTACCGCGTTGCAGGACGTGAAGCAGGCCGCGGATCAGGCCTCGATCGACAGTCAGACCATGTTGTTGAAGGCCGAGCCGGTTGCGCAGCGAATCAACGAATCCGGTTCCACAAACCCGTTCCACTTCCCGAATCTTTTGTGGGGTGCGATCGCGGCACTGATCGCAATCGTGCTGGTGGTCGTGTTGGTGGTCAGCCAGATTCGCAGTCAGCGCCAGCGCTATCACGTTACGGCCGAATTGAATCAGCGTAACCAGGAAGCGATTCTGCGCCTGCTGGATGAAATGGGCTCGCTGGCAGAAGGCGACCTGACCGTGAAGGCGACGGTGACCGAGGACATTACCGGTGCGATCGCCGACTCGGTGAACTTCGCGGTCGAGGCGCTGCGCTCCCTGGTAACGACAATCAACGAAACCGCGTTGCACGTGTCGACCTCGGCGCAGGAAACGCAGGCCACGGCCATGCATCTGGCCGAAGCCGCCGAACATCAGGCACAGCAGATCACGTCCGCTTCCGCGGCAATCAACGAGATCGCGGTATCGATCGATGAGGTGTCGAAGAACTCGGCCGAATCGGCCGACGTGGCGCAACGCTCGGTGCAGATCGCGACCAAGGGTGCCGGTATCGTGCGCCAGACGATTCAGGGCATGGACTCGATTCGCGACCAGATTCAGGAAACTTCGAAGCGGATCAAGCGCCTGGGCGAGTCGTCGCAGGAAATTGGCTCCATCGTCGAACTGATCAACGACATCGCCGAACAAACCAATATTCTGGCCTTGAACGCGGCCATCCAGGCGGCCTCGGCCGGTGAGGCGGGTCGCGGATTCGCCGTGGTTGCCGACGAAGTCCAACGCCTGGCCGAACGCGCCTCGGGCGCCACACGTCGAATCGAAACGCTGGTGCAGACGATTCAGGCCGATACCAACGAAGCCGTCACGTCGATGGAACAGACCACCACCGAGGTGGTCGCCGGTGCGCGACTGGCCGAGGACGCCGGTCAGGCCCTGGGTGAGATCGAACAGGTGTCGAACGACCTGGCCAACCTGATTCAGAACATTTCCGAAGCGGCGCGTCAGCAGTCTGCCGCGGCGACCAACATCTCCGCGACCATGAACGTGATTCAGGAAATTACCACGCAGACTTCGGAGGGTGCCGGACAAACCGCCGAATCAATTGGAAATCTGGCACAGCTGGCGGCGGATCTGCGCCGATCGGTGGCGGACTTCAAGTTGCCGGCGTAGATTGAACCGCCGTTGCCTTGCAGTCATTGAGACTGACGTGGCGCCGACGATCTGGCAAACAGGTGCCGAGGCGATGAACACGAAATCGACAATTCGGATAAGGATGGATCGCAGGTGTCGCATGCGAGGCCGCTATTCGGTACCCGGCATCCAGTCCCACGAACGGAATCGGCTACGCAGCGCAAGCCGCGCCGGTCACATTTCCCCATCCGGCGATCCAGGTTGCACCTGCGTCGGAGAAGCCTACACTTTGCGTATGTCGTTCCTGCTTGATCGGCGCCCGATCATCCTGAACCGCAATCCACATCTCGACGTATGCGTAGGCGACAGTTGAGGCAACAACCATGAGACTCCAAGACGGTATCGACTACTCCACCCTGAGCTGGGTCAAGCGGGAACTGGACGAAACGCTAAAACAAGCTCGCCAGTCTCTGGAGGCCTACGTCGAGGATCCGGCTGACACCAGCTTGATGCGCTTCTGCGCCAGTTACCTGCA
Organism: uncultured Pseudomonadota bacterium; assembly: GCA_963779795.1. Taxonomy (GTDB): domain Bacteria; phylum Pseudomonadota; class Gammaproteobacteria; order Xanthomonadales; family Rhodanobacteraceae; genus Rudaea. The sequence goes on from CAVZZK010000004.1 coordinate 477,759, forward strand.
TCAGGTACAGGGTACGCTGCGCATGGTCGAGCTGTATGGCGCCGCCATGGTCGTGGATGAGATGGAGCGGGTGGCGATGGGTTTGCTGGATCAGCAGATCAAGGCACACGACGACACCTACGCCGTCCTCATGCGCGGCATGGTGCAGATGCCGGATTACCTGGAGCGTCTGCAAAGCGGGCACAAGGACATTCCAATCGTCCTGCTTCCGTTGCTCAACGACCTGCGCGCAACGCGTGGCGAGAAGCTGCTGACTGAATCGGCGCTATTCTCACCGGATCTGTCCGCGCCGTTGCCGGCCGAAGCCGCTGGTGCCGCCAGTGCCATGCCGGAAATCGAACTCAAGGCCCACGCCGCGCGTTTGCGCAGTTCGTTCCAGCTTTCCCTGCTGCGTTGGATTCGCGAGGACTCGCCAGCGGACCAGCTGGATCGACTGATCGGGGTACTCGACCAGTTGTGTGGTGCGTGCCACGAAGCGGAGGCCTGCAAACTTTGGTGGATCGCTACCGGCGTGCTGGAAAGCGTCGCTTCCGGCGGGCTTGAAGCCAATGCGGCGGTCAAGTTGTTGTTCGGCAAGGTCGACCGCGAAGTCAAGCGGCTGGTCGACGCTGGCGAAGGCTCGTTCAAGTCCGCACCACCGGTCGATCTGCTCAAGAACCTGTTGTATTACGTTGCTCATTCGAACACCGACGGTGCGCGCGCAGGCGCGATCCGAAAGGCTTACAAGCTCGATACTTTGCTGCCCAGCGAGAAGGAACTCGAGCACGCCAAAGGATCGATTTCCGGTCACAACCGCGCGCTGCTGGATACCGTCTCCGGCGCGATAAAAGACGACTTGTTGCGCGTAAAGGAGGCTCTGGATATTTTCTTGCGCGCGCAGGAACCTGATCCGGCTGACTTGCTCCCGCAAGCCGAAGTGCTGGATCGCGTTGGCGACACCTTGGGCATGCTTGGACTCGGCGTGCCGAGGCGGGTTGTGCTCGATCAATGCTCGATCGTCCAGGAGATCGGAAACAAGCAGCGGCCGGCCGACGAGTCGACATTGCTGGATGTCGCCGGATCCCTGCTTTACGTCGAGGCTTCGCTGGACGATCACATCGATCATCTGGGCGCGCAAACGGTTGAGCTCGAGGCCGAGCCGGATGGCTCGGATGACGTTGGTTTGCCGAAAGCGGAGGTACGCAAGATTCTCGGCACACTGATTACCGAGGTGACGACAAATATCGCTCAGGCCAAGCAGGACGTTGTGGCCTTCATCGAATCGCCGTGGGATCACAAACGGGTTGAACCGGTCCCCAAGCTGCTCGAGGAAATATCCGGCGCCATGCATATGCTCAACCTGCCGGAGCCGGCAAAGTTGATTGACGGCATTGTGCGTTTCGTCGAAGTCGAGCTTTTGCGCCATCGGCGCGTACCGACGGCTGAACAGCTCGACAAACTGGCCGATTCACTGGCCTCGATCGAGTATTACATGGAAGCCACGCGTGATGAACGTGGCGGACGCGAAAAAATACTGGACATTACGCGGCAAAGTTTGGCTGCTCTCGGCTACTGGCCGCTTCCCGATGACGATGGTGGTGGTTCCGCCCCAACGTCCTCGGGCCCCGATGATCGAGTCACGGGTGCCGGGCCGGATTTCTCGGACAGACCGGGTCAGGTTGCCGCCGACGACGCGCATCGCGGCGATTTTCCTCGCTGGAACGAGGAATTTTCACCGTCCGCGGAGAGCCAGGCAGCAGCGACCGGGCACGATGGCGATCCGGCTTTCGCCGAATTGACCGGCATCGATGTTGGCGATGACAAGCTGGAAGATTATGTCTCGCGTATCGGGAAACCGGACGAGTCGCAAGCCGAGCCGGCGGATGCCTCCGCACAAGTTGATACGCAAGCGAGCGACGAAGAACATCCGATTCCGGATGTGGAAATTGCTCCGGGGCGAGGGCTTGACGATCTGGTTGTCGGCACTGCCGAGGCGCCGCGGCCGCCGAGCCATGATGTCACCGGATTGCGTCTGGCGGAAACGCAATCCACGCATGTGCCTGATGACGACAGTGACTACGTCGAAATCGAGGAAATCATTGAAGAGGAGATCGGCGATATCGACGATGCTTCGCTGTTCGGTGACGCCGGCTTCGGTGCAAACGCTTCGGAGGACATCGATGAAGAAATTCGCGAAGTGTTCGTCGAGGAAGTGCAGGAGGAAATCGACAGCATCAACCGTTGCCTGGGCGAATGGAAACAGGATACGGCGGAACTGGACAAACTCATCCCCATACGGCGTTCGTTCCATACCCTGAAGGGTTCCGGCCGACTGGTCGGTGCGATGGCGCTGGGCGAATTCAGTTGGAGGGTCGAGAACATGTTGAACCGTGTTCTGGACCGGACGATCGAACATGGACCTGCGGTACTTGATCTGGTCGAAAGAGCTGCCGCAGCATTACCGGAATTGCAGGCGGCGTTGCGCGGTGAGAGTTCGACGAATGCCGATATCGCCGGCATCGTCGCCGTGGCCGACGCTCTTGCCGACGGTCAGCAAGCCTGGGTTGGCGATGGCGCAGGCCGGCGGACGATCAGGCGCGTGGTCAAGCGGCGTGTGCCCGCTGATCAAGTCCCCACCGAAGCGGACGATACATCCGATGAGCCGGCTGCGGCCGACGCCGTCGAGCTGGACAGCGCCGTGGATTTGGATAGCGCCGTGGATCTGGACAGCGCTTTTGCCGCATCCGGTGAATCAAGCGACAACGCGACAGCCGACGAGTTTCACGGAATTTCGGCTGGGCCACTACCGAATCTGGATCCGGTTCTGTTCGATATTCTAAAGAGCGAGGTCACCTCCCACCTGGAGTTCATCGACGCATACTTGAGTGATTTGCACGACGACCCGTCGCTGCCGGCGAGCGAGGTATTGTTGCGTGCGGTGCATACCCTCAATGGCGCTATCGCGATGGTCGATATTCCGGCTATCGGCCAGGTGCTCGCACCGTTGGAGAATTACATCAAGCGTCTGCGGGCGGGCGAGCAGGCGCCGAGTCATGCAGGCAAACAGGCGATAAGCGATGCCGCGGACCTGATTCGCCGGGCGATGATCGCGCTCGAACAGGAGCATCCGCAGTTGCCCGATTCGGACGAATTGTCGGCGCGTATTGCCGAGTTGCGTGATGGTTTGCCGGAACCGGACATGATGCATCCGTTGTTTACCGACAGCGTGGAGCCAGTGGCAGACGAGACAACGGATTTGGTGCAAGGCCCGGATGAAACCTCTTCCGCCGAAACGTCCGATGCCGAGTTGCCCGTCGCTGCCGATGTGGGCGATGACGTGGCGCAGCCGTCGCCGGATCGGGACCAAGAGTCCAGCCAGGGCGACGCCCATGAGGCTGCCGACGAGCCGGCGGATGTCGAGGCGGTTGAAGATACGATTCTGGTGGATGACGGCGACGCGTTGACGGCATCGTGGCTGCCGGAACTGGAAGGCGGTTCGGATCCGACGTCCGCCGAAGAATCGGTTGCGGCGCAACAACCGTTGTCGCCGACTGACTCGAAAAACGAATCCGCTGGTGCCGCCGAAGAGGAAGAGACGGAGACTTCGGCATTCTTCGATGATCAGGAAGATCTGCACCGCGGCACCAATGCCGACGAACCGACACTCACGCCGGGCGAAGCCGCGGCTGAAAGCGAAGCCGGACTTTCGCACGCCGCTGAGGCGCCGTCGCAGGCAGTAACCCGTCCGACCGGCGGCAGCCTGCCGCCGATGATCGAAGACGCGCAGCCGGAAGGCAAGCTCGAACTGCCGGATCTGGACGAGGATCTGCTGGAAATCTTCGTTCAGGAAAGCGGCGATATTCTGGACAATTCCGATTCGCTGATGGCGAAATTGCGTGAAGCGCCGCAGGACCGCGAGCTGGTGACCGGTCTGCAACGCGACCTGCATACGCTGAAGGGTGGCGCGCGCATGGCCGGCTTGGCGCCGATCGGTGATCTCAGCCATGCCATGGAATCTCTATTCGACGCGATCAGCGAAAATCGCCGTTTGATCGACGTCGATACGATCGAATCGCTGGAGCGTGGGTTCGACCGCCTGCACGGGCTGGTACAACGAGCTGCACGTCGCCAGGCGATCGCCATGCCCGAGCATGCCATAACCCGTTTCGAGGGGCTGGTAAGCGGTGATATCCAGCCCGACGAAGGTGTCACAGCCGCATCGGCAGAACAGTCGATTCCGGCGAAACCGGAGCAATCCGCGACGCCTTCAGCCGAAAGCGCCGCGCCGCCGCAACAGCGGGTACGGCGGGTTCTGAGGCCAACGCTGCACGATGCCGAGGCTGCGCCGGCGCGCGCTCCGCAGGAAATGATCCGCGTGCGTTCGGACCTGCTTGACTCGCTGGTCAACTATGCCGGCGAGGTATCCATTTACCGTTCGCGCCTGGAACAGCAGATCACGACGTTCCGTTTCAATCTGGTTGAATTCGAGCAGACGGTCAGCCGTTTGCGCGATCAGTTGCGCAAACTCGAACTGGAAACCGAAGCGCAGATACTGTCGCGCTATCAACGCGAAGCCGAGGTTGGTGCGGAACCGTCGTTCGATCCGCTGGAACTGGACCGTTTCAGCCAGTTGCAACAGCTTTCGCGCGGCCTCGCCGAATCGGTATCCGACCTGGTTTCGATTCAGGGCCTGCTCGACGATTTGACGCGCCAGTCCGAAACGTTGCTGCTGCAGCAGTCGCGCGTCAGTTCCGATTTGCAGGAAGGCCTGATGCGCACGCGCATGGTGCCGTTCGATTCACTGGTGCCGTCGCTGCGACGTACCGTGCGCCAGGCGGCCCAGGAAGTCGGCAAGCGTGCCCAGCTCAAGGTCGAAGGTGCGCAGGGTGAAATGGACCGCAATCTGCTCGAACGCATGAAGGCGCCGTTCGAGCACATGCTGCGCAATGCCGTCGCGCACGGCATCGAGAGCGCCGAGGAGCGGCAGGCAGCGGGCAAACCGGCCGAGGGCACCGTCGTCATCCAGGTCAGCCGCGAGGCGACCGAGGTGGTGTTGCGCGTATCCGACGACGGTCGCGGCCTCAATCGTGACGCGATTCGTGAAAAGGCAATCGAGCGCGGCCTGCTCAAACCCGATGCACAGCTGTCCGATCGCGACCTGTACGGATTCATTCTCGAAACCGGTTTTTCCACCGCCGAAGAGGTCACCCAGCTGGCCGGCCGCGGCGTCGGCATGGATGTGGTGAACAACGAGATCAAACAGCTCGGTGGTTCGCTGGCGATCGATTCGGTGCGCGGAGACGGTGCGGCATTCGTCATCCGCCTGCCGTTCACGCTGGCCGTCACGCAGGCGATTCTGCTGCGTCTGGGCGAAGCCGTCTACGCGGCACCGATGTCGGCGGTACAGGGTGTGGTGCGTATTGCGCGCGAGGATCTGGCGCAGCGCTTGAGCGAGCCTGATCCCGCCTACACCTATGGCGGCGAGGAATATCGTATCTACGATCTTTCCCAACTGCTCAACGTGCCGCCCACGCGCATCAGCGACGAGGCACAGTTGCCGCTGTTGATGACACGGACCGGCGATCAGCGCGCCGCGGTGCGTATCGATGCGGTGGTCGGTTCGCGCGAAATCGTGGTCAAGTCGGTTGGCCCACAGATCAGTTCCGTGCCCGGCATTTTCGGCGCCACCATCATGGGCGACGGTTCGGTTGTCATGATTCTCGATCTGGCGCCGCTGGTGCGTCGTGTCGCGGCGCTGCGCGAGGAAGGCGGCGAGAGCGAGCAGAAAACGTCTCTGGCGCCAGTCGCGCCGATCGTCGAACCGGCCGCGCAGACGCGCGTGCACCCGCTGGTCATGGTCGTCGACGATTCGATTACCATGCGCAAGGTCACCACGCGCGTGCTGGAGCGCAACGATATGGACGTCGTCACGGCAAAGGATGGACTGGATGCGGTGGAAAAGCTCCAGGACAAGGTTCCGGATGTCGTCCTGCTGGACGTGGAGATGCCGCGCATGGACGGTTACGAATTGGCGACCTACATGAAAAACGATCAACGCTTGAAGGGAGTGCCGATTATCATGATTACTTCGCGCACCGGCGAAAAGCATCGCCAGCGCGCACTGGAAATCGGCGTTGAACGCTACCTGGGCAAGCCGTATCAGGAATCGGACCTGCTGCAGAACGTTCAGGAGTCGTTGGGATTGAGTCGTGCCTGACACGCAAAAGTCGGTTGCAGTCGCCTTGTTGTATGCGTCCGGCGGGGGCGACGCGCATTTGCGTGACGCACTGCAGGAACACGGCGCGGTGGTTGTCTACGAGGCGATGTCCGCCAATATCGATCGTGATGCGCTGGAGGATTCCGGCGCAAGCGTTGTCATAGTGAATTTGGGTAACGATAGCGACGACTATATCGACCAGGTCCATGACGTGCTCGAAACCGGCGACTACGAGGTCGTTTTCAACGACGCCGAAGTGTCGCAGCAATTGTCCGGCTGGGATCACGCCCGCTGGGCGCGCAATCTCGCGGCAAAAATCACCCACCAACCGGGCATGTCCGAGCCTCCCCGACCGCAAGGAGCGCCGGTTGTTTCGGCAACTCCGGGCATTGTCGGGGTCGACGCGCCGGACTCGTCGACCGCGGCTCACAGTGACGATCTGGCTGGCTCGTCGCCCGCCCCGCGTGGCGAGGAAGCAAATTCGCAGGGCCCGAGTGCCACTGTCCCGGAGGAACCGGAAACGGTTGTTTTGCAGGCTGATGAGTCTGGGTTACGCGCCGAGACGGCAACGGATGCGGCATCCGAAGAACTGGACCTGGCCGATCTGGGTGCGTTTGCCATCGGGCCGGATGAAGTCGATTCATCGCCGCCGGATTCGCTTGCAGAGACCGAAAAGCCGGTTCCGGCCGGACAACCCTCAGGCAACCGGTTGGAGGATGAACTCGAAAACCTGTTCACTTCAGCGGACTTGACGCTGGAGGCGGGGGATGGGTCGATTGCCGAGACTCCTGATTCCGGGAACGTGGCTCAGGAAAGGAATCCCGGGGCGACTGTTCCGGATGCCTTCAATCTTGTCGATGATCAGGAAAGCGACCAGATTTCGATCGACGCAGAGTCGTGGGCGGATTCCGGGCAGGAACCCGTTTCGCAGAACATGCTGGAGGACGATGAGCAGGAACGACTGGACCGCAGCGCTGATGTTCAGAATCTGAAATCGCTGTATTCGCCAGAGTGGGATTTGGAACCTATCGACGAAGATGCTCCCGCCCCGCCACCACCCAAAGCAAATCCGGATCCGTTCGGGATCAAGAAAATTTCCGCAAGCGAATACCTCGACCCCGCAAATGAAAACGCGGGCACGCAACGCACACTCGCGTCCAAGGCAAGCGGTGGTCTGGAATTGATGTCGATGGAGGAGGCGATCAGGCCGAAACAGACGGATGATGAGCCGTCCGTCGATGACGGGAATACAGCTGCGTATACCGTTGGCGGAATGCCGATTGAACGGGTTTGCGTGCTCGGCTCATCCATCGGCGGTCCGGAGGCGGTTCGGGAGTTCCTGGCCGCGATTCCGGAGGGGTTTCCGGTACTGTTCATTCTCGCTCAGCACATGGGCGAGGAATTCCTCGAACTGATGTCGACACAGTTGCGCCGCTCGATCGCGCTGACCGTGCGCGTACCCACGCACGGTGAGCGCGTCGCCCATGGCGACGTACTGGTCGTACCGACGACGCATCGCCTCAAAGTGGATCGCGAGGGTGTCGTTACGTTCGAAAAGCTCTGGGAGAAACCGCAGAACGGTCCTTCCATTGATGAAGTTCTGCGAGATGTGGCCGACGAGTTCGGTTCTGCCGCGGTTGCGATCATTTTCTCCGGCATGGTCAATGATGCGGTTGAGGGGTGCCGTTACCTGAAGTCCAAAGGTGGTAAGGTTTGGGTTCAGGATCCTAAAACCTGTGTCGTGAGTACCATGGTGGAAGGCGTACAAAAGACAGGTTTGCCGGAGTTTGCCGGCTCGCCGGCGCAATTGGCGCAGCATCTGATTGCCGAGTTTGCTTGAGTTCGATTGCGGCATCGTGCATGCGGTCGGCGTTGTCGTTGTGGAGAAGCGGTGCTGCGTCCATTCGATGGATGCATGACGGGGTCGAGACGAACGACGGGGTTTTTGATTACACTCGAATGATGCGCCGGTCAGGCGCAAGGAAATCCTCAGGGTTATGGCAGAAAGCAGTCACGAAATCCGCGGCGTCATGATTCCGGTCACGGCCGGTCGCGTGTTGCTACCCAATGCGACCGTTGCCGAAGTCATCACCTATTCGGTACCGGAGAAAGTGCCGGATGCCCCGGAATGGCTGCTGGGCCGGCTTGCCTGGCGCGGTTGGCGCTTGCCGCTTTTTTCGTTCCCGATGTTGATCGGTAGCGCTACGACGGAAAATTACAGCAACGCCAAAGTGGCCGTGCTCAAGGCGCTTGGCGGAAATGCGCGTTTGCCGTTCATTGCCATGCTTGCGCAAGGCTTCCCGCGGCTGACCACGATCACGCCGGATTTGCTGATCCCGTGCGGAGACGAATCGAACTACCCGCCGGGCGTCAAGGCTCAGGTCACGGTGCGAGAAGACGAGGCGGCCATTCCGGATCTCGGCACGATCGAAACGCTGGTTGCCGAGGCCATCGCAGCCTGATTCCGCGGCACAACCTACAAATCGCCATAAAGCGCTTGCAGCGCGGTGACTGCCGCGATGCCGGCCGTTTCCGTGCGCATGATGCGCGGCCCCAGGCACAGTTGCTGAAACCCGGCTTGCCGGAACAGGCCCAGGTCACGATCCGAATACCCGCCCTCGGGCCCGACCGCGATAATGGTTTCGCCGCAGTTCGGCTGCAAATCGCGCGGCCGATCCTGCGCGTCTGGCGACAGCACCAACCGGCTGCCGGCAAAGTGTTCCAGCGCGCATAACCAGCGATCCAGTGGTTGAATGGCTTCGAGTTCAGGCAGGCGTGCACGTCCGCTTTGCTCGCAGGCGCCGATGATGACGCCGTGCCAGTGCGACAGCCTGCGTCGGGCACGTTCTGCGGACAGCTTCACCCCGGTACGTTCGCTGATTACCGGCACGATGCGGGAAACGCCAAGTTCGGTCGCTTTCTGCAGAATCCAGTCCATCTTGTCGCCGCGGGCGATGCTTTGAGCCAGCGTCAGACGCAAGGCCGGTAACGGTTCCTCGTTGCCTTTCCGAACGACACGAGCCTGCGCCTTGTGCTTGCCGGTGCTGGTCAGTTCGGCGTCGTAATCATGGCCGTCGCCGTTGAACAGCGTCACCGGCGCACCAGTTTGCAGGCGTAGTACGCGCACGATGTGTGCCGCCGCGCGTTCGGGCAACTCGACCAGGGTTCCAGGCGCCAGCGTTTGATCGACATGGATGCGTATTTGGCGCATGGCGGGTTCAGGCGACGGCCCGTTCAATGCCGGCGATCGCCGTGTCGACCATCAGGTCGATTTCGGCCTCGCTGACGACGTAAGGCGGCATGAAATAGATGATGTCGCCCAGCGGCCGCAGCAGCACGCCGTGTGCGAGGCCGTGCAGATACACGCGCAAGCCACGGCGCTCGGCGGCAGGGAATGGTTTTCTGTCGGCCTTGTCGCGCGCCAGTTCGATGGCCGCGATCATGCCGGTCTGGCGTACTTCGCCGACATGTGGATGATCTGCCAGCGGTACGAGACGACGGGCCAGATGCGCGGCGAGTTCATCGTTACGCGCCAGCACCGGCTCGTCGTGGAAGATCGCCAGCGTTTCCAGCGCAGCCCGGCACGCCAGCGGGTTGCCGGTATAGCTGTGCGAATGCAGAAAGGCCTTGCCCGCGGCGTATTCGGCGTAGAAGGCTTCGTATACCTGATTCGTGGTCAGCACCGCCGACAAGGGCATGAAACCACCGGTCAAGCCCTTCGACAGGCACAGGAAGTCCGGACTGATCGATCCCTGTTCGCAGGCGAAAAAGGTACCGGTGCGACCGAAACCGACCGCGATTTCATCGGCGATCAGATGCACGTCGAATTCGTCGCACAGTTGGCGCAGACCGCGCAGATAGGCCGGATGGTACATGCGCATGCCGGCTGCGCATTGCACCAGCGGCTCGACAATCACGGCACAGACCTGATCGGCATGCTGCTGCAGTGCCGTGCGCATGTCGGCCAGGCGTTCGCGCGAACAGGATTCCCACGATTGCCCCGGCTCGGCTGCGTAGCAATCCGGCGAGGCAACGAGGATCGGCTCGTTCAGGAGCGGCGCATAGGTGGCGCGATACAGTGGCACGTCGGTGACCGACAAGGCGCCAAGCGTTTCGCCGTGGTAGCCGCCGGTCAGCGCGACAAAGCGGGTCTTGCGCTGCCGGCCGCGATTGCGCCAGTAATGAAAACTCATTTTCAACGCGACTTCGACGGCGCTGGAACCGTTGTCGGCGTAGAACACACGCTGCAGACCCGGCGGCGTGATACGAATCAATTGTTCCGCCAGTTCGATGCCCGGCTCATGGCTGAAGCCGGCGAATATGACGTGTTCGAGCCGATCCAGCTGCTGTTTTATACCCGCCGCGATGCGCGGATTGGCGTGGCCGAACAGATTGGTCCACCACGAACTGATCGCATCCAGATAGCGTTTGCCGTCTGCATCGATCAGCCACGCGCCCTCGCCGCGCGTGATCGGAATCATCGGCACCCGTTCGTGGTCTTTCATCTGCGTGCATGGGTGCCAAAGCGTGGCCAGGTCGCGCGCGCGCCAGGCGGCGTTGTCATGGATCGGGTTGGAAGCATTCATTTTGCTATGATCGGTGGCAGCGTGATCGAGTACAAGGCGATTGTATGCAAACCAGACGAGTTGCCGGCTTTCAACCAGTGCCCAGCGGAAAAACGCGGTCAGCCGAACCCTGCCGCCCGTCGTTGACCGCCGTGCGCGGCAGGACAGCGGGATTCACGCTGATCGAGATTCTGGTGGTTGTGGTCATCCTGGGCATTCTGGCGGCGATCGTCGTGCCGCGCGTGATGCAGCATCCAGGCGAAGCGCGACAGGTGCGCGCGAAGCAGGACGTGCAAGCCATCGTCACCGCATTGAACACCTACAAGCTCGACAATTTCACCTATCCGAGCACGGAACAGGGACTCGATGCGCTGGTGCGCAAGCCAAGCGGTGAACCCGCGGCGCCTAACTGGCATGGTTACCTGGACAAGCTGCCGAAGGATCCCTGGGGACGCCCTTACCTGTATCTGCATCCGGGCATACACGGCGATGTCGACGTGTTCAGTTACGGCGCGGACGGCAAGCCCGGCGGCGAGGGTGAAAACGCGGACGTCGGCAATTGGGAGTAGGCGGTGCGGGCCATCGGTCGTCGATACGCGGCAGCCGCACAACGCCGGTTGCATCGGCTTGCGCGGGGCCGGCTGCCGTTTGATGACCGCTCAAATGGTTTCACCCTGATCGAAATCCTGGTCGTCATCGTCATCCTGGCGGTGCTGGCCGTGGCCGTGATGATGAATGCAGGCGCTATCGGCGGCGAGCGTCAGCTGGCTCACGAGGCCGATCGCGCGCAGGCCCTGGTGACGTATGCCTGCGAACAGGCCGAATTGACCGGCCGCGAAATCGGCATCAGCCTGAATCGCGATGGTTACCGTTTCAGCCGCCTGGATCACAACGACTGGGTGCCCATCGTCACCGATGAATTGCGCGGCAGGCACTGGCTGGCCGGAACTGGCGTGCAATTGAGCCGGGATGGTCATGCGGTCCGAATAATCGACGAGTTTCCGGAGAAACCGCAGCTGGTGTGCTTTTCCTCCGGCGAATTGACTTCATTCCGCTTGCAGATCGGGCTGCAGGGCGTGTCCAGGCGATATCGGCTGGACGGACAACCGGATGGAAGCGTGAAACTGGCCGTGGTGGACTCACATGCGCGGCCTTGACCATCGCATCAGCGCTCGCGCAGGGAACCGGGGCTTCACGTTGCTGGAAGTGCTGATCGGGCTGGTGGTGCTGTCGCTGGCCTTGTTCGCGCTGAGCCGCACGGCGGCAATCCAGGTCAACAACTTCGACGCATTGCGCGAGCGGGCCCTGGCCGGCTGGCTTGCCGCCGATGTGCTGGAACGCACGCGGCTGGAAACGCCGTTCCCGCCGGAAGGCGAAAACGACGGTGAACGTCGGTTCGGCGGCCAGGACTGGCACTGGCAACTGGTCGTTCAGAACACGCCGGTCCCGACCCTGCGTCGGCTCGATGTCCGCGTTTATGCCGGCTCGGAGCGCAGCACGCCGCTGGCGACACTGGTCGGATTCAGCGGCACGGATCTGCAACGATGAGCGCTGAATATTGCCATTCTCGGGTAACGGGGGAACGTCATCGAGGCCATGCCGGCTTCAGCCTGATTGAGTTGCTGGTTGCGTTGGCCGTGTTCGCGACGATGGCCGCGCTGGCCTACGGAGGGCTTGATTCGGTCGCACGCACGCGCGGCGAACTGGGTAAACGCGAAGCGGCGTTCGGCAACCTGATGCGTGCAGTCACGGATCTGAACCGCGACCTTCACGAAGCCGTTACGCGTCCGATACGTGGCAATTTTGGTCAGATTCTGCCCACACTCGTCGGCACGCCGGATCATGTCGAGTTCACCCGGCTCGGTTTTGCCAATCCGCAGGCCGAACCGCGCTCCAATCTGGAGCGGGTCGTTTACGAGCTGGATTCGGGAACGCTGAAGCGAGCGCGTTATACGGTGCTCGATCGGGCGCCGGGTAGCGCGCCGCAGGTCGTCGACCTGCAGGTCGCCGCCAAGGGCCTGCGTTTTCGTTATCTGGACCAGACTTCGAATCGTTGGCTCGACACCTGGCCGCCGCCGTCGAATCGCAAGGCGTCGAACGCCTGGCCGCGCGCGGTGCGCTGGCAAATCAGCACTCGCGACAACGGCGAGATCACCGGTACCGTCGGGTTGGTGTCGGCCTGGCCGACGTCGGCGTCGGCAGCGGCCGCGCCAGCTACGGGTGATATTCCGGCGCCAACGATTCCGCCGGGGGCGAGTCGGTGACTCAGTCCCTCGACAGACAGCGCGGCGTCGCCCTGTTAATCGCATTGCTGGTGGTCGCGCTGGCCGCGGTGATCATCGCCGGCTTGCTCGATCGCGGCGAACTCACGGCCGCGCGTGTCCGTAACCAGTTACGCGCCGAGCAAGCGCGTGCCTATGCGGACGGGCTGGAAGCCTATGCGGCACGCGTACTCAATCGCGACAGTCAGGAGGGCGGCCAGGTCGACACCAACAACGATGTCTGGGCGATACCGCTGCCACCGACGCCGGTTCCCGGCGGTGAAATTACGGCCACGATGACGGATCTGAACGGGCGTCTCAATCTGAATAATCTGGATCCGGCCACTCCGAATGCGGCGATCTGGCATGGCAAGTTCCAGAGCTTGCTGACGGCCCTGGGGTTGGATCCGACGATCGCCGACAACGTCGTGTCATGGATGGATTCGGATCCGTTGAGCGCTTCGGCCAATGCGGACGATGCCTATTACCTGTCACAGCCGGTACCTTACCGCGCGGCACATCGCGAGTTCGTGCACGTTTCCGAATTGCGGTTGGTCAGGGGTGTGGATGGCGATGTCTACGCGAAGCTGGCGCCGTATGTCAGCGCGCTGCCGGCCGGCACGCTGATCAACGTCAACACGGCCAGTGTGCCGGTACTGATGACCATCAGTCCGAACATCACGCAGGAACTGGCACAATCGATCCGGCAGCAGGGGCAGGCGCATTACCAAAGCCTGGGCAAGCTCAGGCAGGCTCAGCCGGCGATCGGCGATGTGGCCGGTTTGACCTGCTGCTACGGGGTTGCCAGCGACTACTTCCGCGCGCGTGGCGACATCACACTGGATGGCCTGCCATTCACGTTCTACAGCGTAATCGAGCGGCGTACCGGCGGCCGGGGCGGCGGTATCCGGGTGATTCGCCGCAGCCGCGGCGCTGACGATTGACGGCTGCCGCCATCGCGCTGGATAGCGGCCATCAGATGGCCGGGAAATTCCGGGTTGCGTGGTCGCGAGCCCCGTACTTGTCGCCGAATATTGAATAAAAAAGGCCGCGGCGCATTGAGCGCCGCGGCCGTATTTGCCCTGAAATGCAATGAAATTATTGGACGTCGAAGCTCTGCAACTTGACCGGTGTCGCCGTCACCGAGATATTGGGGATCTCGGCCATGTTGGCGTCACATTTCGACACGGTACCGTTGCTGACATCTTGTGGGCCCGTGCAAGCGCCGCCTGAAGCTTGTTGATATACCAGCGTGTAAGGAACATCAAGTTTGCCGTTGCCATCCACGTCCAGGCATTTGACCTTGACGTTATAGAGAGACTCGGTAAACGCGTAACTGGCCTCCGGGGTGCCTTGCGGATAGAAATCGTTACAACTGTCCGTCGCACTATCCAGGTTCTGCCACGGCGGGAACGGAGAGTTCGGGGGCGGGAACGTGGCGACCGAGCATGTGTCTGTTCCGTTACCGGGGGTAAAGGTTGTCGTCTTGTCAGGCGCATTGCCGGATTCACCGAAGAAGATACCGACGTTATAACGAACCGTGTTTGCGCCGGAGAATACCAGTTGAAGATTCAGATTCGGGCTGATTTGCGTACCTGCCAGGCAGGTGCCAGTTACGTCGGATTGAATGGAAGGATTGACCACGAATTCCTTGGCGGTACAACCAAGCGCCGAACCCCAACGGTAGCCGGCGCAACTGAGATTATTTTGAGCCGTTGTGCATGGTGCGTTGAAGGTGCTACATGTGGATTGTGCAAACGCAGCGCTGCTGAAACCAAACAGCACGCCCATCAGCAACAGGCCACCGAGCCATTTCGACGTGGTGCGATGCGCAGTTAAACGAAAATCGGACATGGCGAGTACTCCCGTAATCCCAATCAAGCTAAGAAGCTGGCCGCGAAGCCTGCCGGTAAGGTTTGAAACCAAGCCTCGGGGCTTGCTTCCCCCAACACTTAATTCTCACAGAGCAAAAACCGTTCCTGTCTCTAAAAATTTGAATCCACAACGCCAACTCACCCCATATCAGTTGGATTCCTTCAACGACAAGCCTCATCACAGGAAACCGTGACGCAGTTCACATTGATCATAAAACGGTCCATTCCCGATTGCAACCGAATTTTAACGGATTTCCATGGGCTTGGAGCATTGTTATGTCATCTGACAGCAATTCGCGCGCCACTGCTACAATTCGACCATCTTCATAGCCCGGCCGCTCAATCAATGTCCAACCTCCTGGTCATATGGCTGCAAGCGACGGGCCGGATGCAATGGATGAGCCTGAGCCCGCAGGGTCGTCCGGTATCCGGCCCGGTTTCAGGCGCTCCTGACGCGTCCGAGTCGGCCGCTGCACAGCGCATCGTGGTGCTGGTACCTTCCGAGGACGTCGTCTGGCTCGATTTGCCGCCGCTGGCCGGTGGCCGTGGGCAAGTCACCAAGGCAGTGCCGTATGCACTGGAGGATCGGTTGGCGGGGCCTGTCGAGGATTTGCACTTTGCGCTGCCGGAACGGCTGGAGAATCGCGCCGGCCTGGCGGGAGCGGTTGTGGCCAGAGAAACGATGCGCGGCTGGCTGCAAAGCCTGAACGAGGCGGGCATCCGGGCCGATGCCGTTTATGCGGAAAGCCAGTTGTTGCCATGCAGCGACATGACCGGCTGCGTCCTGCTGGAGGCCGATCGCGCCCTGTGGCGATTCGGACCCACGCAAGCCGGCGCCTGTGAACTTGGCGGGCTGAACGACCGCATCGCAGTGCTGCAGGCAAGCGACAGGGAGTTGCCGGAATTCGAGGTATTCGATTTCCGCGATGCGCCGGCGATCGACTTGCCGTGTTCGCGATACCACGCCAAGCAACGCGATGCCCTGGCGTTTCTGTCATCCGGGCTGACTCCCGAACCACAGATCAACCTGTTGCAGGGCGAATTCGCGCCGGTGCACCGACACGCCCCGCTGCGCAAGCTCTGGCAGCAGGCGGCGATGCTGGCAGCCGCGGCGGTGGTTCTGGCGTTCGCTTATCAGGTTGTCGATTACTGGCGTCTGTCCCGTCAGTCGGCGCAATTCGAGGCGGCGACCCGGGCCACATTGCACGCGGCGTTCCCACAGATGGACAAGGTGGCCGGCGATCCGCGGCAGTTGATGCAAAGTCAGTTGAGCGCGTTGCACGACGACGGCGATTCGACCGGCTTGCTGCACCTGTTGTCCCGCATTGCGCCGATATTGGGCAGCACCACGCGCGTCACCTTGACCGGTATCGAATACCATAACGCCACGCTGGAACTGGCGCTGCGGGCGCCGGATGTGCCCGCGCTGGACCTGATCCGCGAGCAGCTCAGCGATCTGCCCGGGCTGACGGCGCAGGTCACGGCCGCAAACAGCGGCGACAACGGGATCGACGGACGCCTGCGCGTCAGCGGAGCGGGGCGATGATTCGCGCCTGGTGGCAGGGTCTGCAAACGCGTGAACGGCGCGTGCTGATTGCCGGTGGATGTCTGGTCGCGATCATCCTGGCGTGGGCTTTGGTGTGGTATCCGTTGGCCCGTGCCCGCGGCGACCTGACGGCCGATCTGAACCGGCAGCGTTCGGATCTGGCCTGGATGCGGCAGGCAATGACCCGTGTGCAGGCGCTGCACAAGCGCGGTGATCGCGGGCAGGTCAGCCGTCAGGGCAAGTCCCTGCTGGCGCTGGCGGACGTCAGTGCGCGCGGCGCGGGGTTGGGCCAGGCGCTCAAGCGCGTCGAGCCGACCGGTGGCAATAGCGTGCGGGTGACGTTCGAGATTGCCAACTTCGATGCCCTGGTGAACTGGCTGGATGCGTTGGCGCGCGATTACGGGGTTCAGGTCAGCGATCTGTCGGTGGACAAGGTGCCGGGAATTGGACTGGTCAATGCCCGGGTCACCTTGCAGGATGCGACCCGGTAGATGTTGACACTGCATGGCGGAGTCTCGGCCGGACCTGGTCGATGCCCGGACGTGAGCCGATCCGTTTGATTCATTGACATGACAATTCTGCGCAGATTGCTCGTTTTGGTACTGGCGGTCGTGATCGTTGCCGGTATCGTCATCGCCACTTTGCCGGCGCAGTATGCCTATCGATTGCTGGCCGACCGCCTTGGCCCGGTTGCTCTGAGCGGTATCAGCGGCAGCATCTGGCAGGGGCGAGCGACCAGCCTGGTTGTGTTCGGGCAGGATGTCGGAACCCTGGACTGGCATCTGGATTTCGCGCCGTTGTTGCAGGCGGAACTGCGTGCGCGGGTCAAACTGGATGGTGGCGCCGTGCAGGCGTCGGCAATCGTCACGTGCACGGGCAATGGCGATGTCGACCTGCGCAACGTTGTTTTCCACATGCCGGCAAGCTTGGCCGCTCCGGTACTGGACATCCCCGCGCTAACCCTGCTCGGCGACATCGATGGTCAGGTTGCGCAAGCGCGCTTGCAGAATGCCTGGATCAATCGGGCCAAAGGCAGCGTGCGCTGGCACGATGCCGCCGTTGCCGGCGCCGCGCAAGCCCGATTGGGCGATCTGCAAGCCACGTTTTATTCCACGCCACAAGGCGTGATTCGCGGCACCGCGCGTGACATGGGCGGTCCGTTGAAGCTGACTGGCACTTTTTCAGTCGATGCGGGGCAATTCGAAGTCGATGCCGTCCTGGCCGCGCGCGACGGCAATCCACAAATACTCGACGCGCTGAACTATATCGGCCAACCGCAGGCCGACGGCAGTTCTCATCTGATTGTTCACGGGCGCCTGTTCCGGTTGTTCCAGTGAGGGCAGTGCCGGCGCATGCATGTAGACTGACCCTCGATCGAACATGCCGAGTGATTCGGGGCGCAAGCCAATGAATGAAACCGCGTCAGGACAGTTTCTCGATACCGCCTTGCAGGTTGCACGCGATGCCGCGGCAGCGGCAGCCGAAGTGATACGACGGCATTACTCGAACGGCGTGGCGGTCGAATACAAGGCGGATGCGACGCCGGTGACCGAAGCCGATCGCGAAGCCGAAACCGTGATCAAGCAGGTGTTGCGATCCGCTTATCCGGATCATGCGTTTTTCGGTGAAGAACATGGTCGCGAAGGTCACGGCGATTATCTTTGGCTGATCGATCCGATCGACGGCACCAAGGCCTTCGTCCGCGCTTACCCGATGTTCTCCACGCAGATCGCCCTGATGCACCGAGGCGAACTGCTGCTCGGCGTCTCCAGCGCACCGGTGTATGGCGAGTGCGCCTGGGCACGCAAGGACGGGGGCGCCCAGATGGACGCTCGCCCGTTGCGCATTGCCGACACGCGCGAGTTCGATGCCAACGCCGCGATCTCCATCGGCAACGTGAAAACGCTGGCCGGCGATGCGCGCTGGAACGTATTGGCTGACCTGATTCGCCGCAGCGGGCGTATCCGCGGTTACGGCGATTTCCTGCATTACCATTTGTTGGCCCGGGGCGGCATCGATCTGGTGATCGAATCCGACGTCAATATCCTCGACATTGCCGCGCTGGCGGTCATCGTGCGCGAAGCCGGTGGCACATTCACCGATCTTTCCGGTGCCGAGCTCGACCTCGATACGACGACTGTCCTGGCGGGCACGCCGGCGCTGCATGCGCAGGCGTTGAAGTTGTTCAACAACCCGTAGTTGAGGATGGCCTGATCCTGATTCCTGTCAGCGCGGGAACATGCAGCTTGCCGACGCCCGACAATAGATGTTTTTTGAAAACCAAAGGCTTCCACTCCCCAGCGGCCGAGTGGAAGCTTGACTGTTTCGAAGCGGACTTTCTTGCTGCGGGTGAGGGCAAACCGCCGGTTGCGATTCAACGCAAATGACGCTCGTTGGCAGCGCAATGCCTCGGCAATGCTCGACGCGTTACAATGTCCGGATGCGCAAGCCGCCGATTATCCATTCCCGCCGCGATGCCGAGAGCAGCAATTTCCTGCGCGTCGAGTTGCTCGATCTGGAGTTCTCCAATGGCGAGCGTCGCACCTATGAGCGGTTGAAAGGCTCCGGGCTGGGCGCGGCCATCATCGTACCGATGAAGGACGATGAAACCGTGCTGCTGGTTCGCGAATACGGTGCCGGCATCGGTCGCTACGAGTTGGGTCTGCCGAAGGGCCGGCTGGATCGCGACGAAACCGTTCAGCAGGGCGCCAATCGTGAATTGAAGGAAGAAATCGGCTTCGGTGCGCGTGAGCTGCACATTCTGATCAACCTGTCGCTGTCGGCGGCGTACATGAGCAGCATGGCGCACGTGGTGCTGGCGCGCGATCTGTATCCGGAGCGGCTGGTCGGCGACGAACCGGAAGAACTCGAGGTCGTCGAATGGAAGATGTCGCAATTGCATGATCTGCTTGCGCACCCGGAAGTCAGCGAAGGCCGTTCCATCGCCGCCTTGTTCATCGCGCGCGAATATCTGGCCGGGCGCTTCAAGCCGAAGGTATGAAATGGTGAACGACAAGGCGGCGACGGCCACGGATCCAGTGCCGCAAGACTATGCCGAACTGGCGCGTGCCTGCCGCGCGATTGCGCGCAACGCCGGCGCGGCGATCCTGCGTGTCTATGCACGCGATTTCGAGGTCGAACGCAAGCACGACAACTCGCCATTGACCGCTGCGGATCTGGCCGCGCATCGCAGCATTGTCGATGGACTGCATGTGTTGACGCCGCGGGTGCCGGTGCTGTCGGAGGAATCCGCGGTGCAGGTCGACTGGGACGTGCGCCGGCAACGAGTGCGTTACTGGCTGGTCGATCCGCTCGATGGCACGCGCGAATTCGTAAAGCGCAACGGGGAATTCACGGTCAATATCGCCCTGATCGAGGATCACCGCCCGACCCTGGGCGTGGTTTATGCGCCGGTGCTTGAGGAAATGTACTGGGCCTGGCGCGGCGGTCACGCGTTTTTCAAGGCGGGCGAAGACGGCAACGAAACGCCGCTGCACACGCGCCGTCGCGGCGATCCGCTGGTGGTCGCCGGCAGCCGTTCTCATCAGGACCCACGACTTGGCCGCGCACTGGAACGCTTCGGCCGTCATGAACTCACGGCGCTGGGTTCTTCGCTGAAGTTCTGCCGCACCGCGCAAGGCAAGGCGGATATCTATGTGCGTTTTGGCCTGACCAGCGAGTGGGATACCGCAGCCGGCCAATGCGTGCTCGAGCAGGCCGGCGGCGGCGTGACCGACCTGGCCGGCAAGCCGTTGCGCTACAACACCAAGGACTCGCTGCTGAACCCGGACTTCATCGCATTCGGTGATCCATCCGTCGACTGGGTGAAGCTGATCGGCTGAAATCGAAGGTATGCGCGGACCGACGTTCGTGTCGGTCCTTGCGAAACATTGCTTGTAGCGTTGAAGCCAGACAAGCAGACAAGTGGAAAAGACATCCTCGAAAGCCGTTTCGTGCGGATCAGGGCGTGATGCGCGATCCGGTCACCGTGCGGTCGACGATGTGCGCCAGGAACGTGGCGCCATCCAAATCGTGCAGGACGAACAATGCGCCGGCGGCGCCAAAAGCTGGTAGTGACTTTCCGGCATTCATGCTTCTCTCCGAGAGACAATGTGTCCAGCCGAGCCGCTGTGCGTTCGGCACGGACATGCTCGGCCAGCGCCCGGTTGGGTGCTTTGGAAAGAACTCGGGAATTGCTTGGGAAATGATGATTTGCCGCTAGACGTGCCTTGCTGCAAACTGCCTCATCGGCCGATTCGGCCGCCATCCGATCGTAAATCTCATGCCCGAACGCTCCGTTGACGACCTGCTGCGCATCATGGCCGCGTTGCGTGACCCGCAGACCGGTTGTCCTTGGGATGTAAAACAGGATTTCGCCAGTATCGCGCCGTACACGATCGAGGAAGCCTATGAGGTGGCCGATGCGATCGATCGCGAGGACGACGCGGATTTGCGCGACGAATTGGGCGATTTGTTGTTCCAGGTGGTGTTTCACGCGCGCCTGGCAGAAGAAGCCGGCAAGTTCCGTTTCGCCGATGTGGTCGAGGCGATCTGCGACAAGATGGTGCGCCGCCATCCGCATGTATTCGCCGATGAAACGGTTGAGGACGAACAGGCCCAGTCCCAAGCCTGGGAAGAGCACAAGCGCCGCGAACGCGAACGGCGCGGCGGAAATGACGACAGCGCACTGGCCGGAATTTCGCCTGGCCTGCCGGAGTGGCAACGCGCGTTGAAGCTGCAAAAGCGGGCGGCCTCCGTGGGTTTCGACTGGAGCGATCCGCGGCCGGTTCTGGACAAGCTCGCCGAGGAAATCGATGAGGTCCGGCGGGAACTCGACGATGGCGCCGATCCCGTGCGCGTCGCGGATGAAATCGGCGACGTGTTGTTCGTCGGCGTCAATCTGGCACGCCTGGCCGGCGTGGATTATTCCGCTGCGCTACGCGGTGCCAATGCCAAGTTCGAACGGCGTTTTCGATGCATGGAACAGCTCGCCGCCGGTGAGGGCACGGTCTTGGCCGGCAAACCGTTGTCCGAACAGGACGCCTATTGGGACCGGGCAAAAGCCGAAGACAAGTCGGCATGAAGCGGGTTCGGGTCAATTGCCGACCCTGTCAGCGTACATTTCACGGGGGCCCTGCTTCGACAGGCCGCCAGCCTGCCTTCGCCAGTGCGTCTTGAACGGCACACAGGCATGCTCGGTGACACCTGCGCTGACTTGATCAGAGCATCCTTAAACCCTGCGCGTGCATGCCGCATCTCAACGGTACTTTCCCGGGAGAAATCGACATGCGTATTGTCATGGGCCTGTTGCTGAGCGCATTGGCCACAACCGCCGTTGCAAACGAATGCAAATTCAGTGAGCCACGCAATCTGGACATCGATGCAGCCGGATTGCATGCCTTGGCGTTGACGCTCGGTTCGACCGACCTGCATGCGACCGGTGTGCCGGGGTTGAAGCGGGTCGAGGTGCGGGCGCGAGCCTGCGCTTCGGAACGAGACAGATTGGCGGGTTTGAAAGTCGACCAGCGCCGCGACGGCGATAGGTTGACAATTACACCAACTTTTTCCGGCAAGCAGAGTTCCGGATGGTTCGGGTCCAACTACGCCTATATCGAACTGCATGTCCGGGTACCGGCGGATTTGCCGGTGCGCGTGAACACGCATTCCGGCGATGCCGAGGTGCGGGATGTGGCGGCACTGGCGTTCGACTCGCATTCGGGTGACCTGATTGCGCACGAGATTGCCGGGCAGCTCACGGCTTCGGTGCATTCCGGAGATGTGCAGGCGAGGGATATCGGCAACATGCGGGTGAATCGCTCGGGATCGGGCGATGTGCATGCGGACAAGGTGAACGGCGATGTCGTCGTGGGTCGCATCGGCTCCGGCGATCTGGGTTTCGATGACGTCAAGGGCAACGTGAGCGTGGAGTCGGCCGGATCGGGCGACATCGGGATTCGGCATGCCGGCGGCAGCGTCACGGTCGGTTCGATCGGTTCCGGCGACGTCTACGTGAACGATGTCGGCGGCGACTTCGTCGTCCGGTCGATCGGCAGCGGCGACATCACCCGACGTGGCGTGAAGGGTCGTGTAGACATACCGCATCGTTACGACGATTGAAATGAAATGCGGCGGGCATAGCGCTGCCCGCCACGGCCGATGCACCGGTTCGCAGGATCGCCTCGGGTTTTAGGGCGTGCCTTTCGCAGGTCTATTTATGGCGATCCTGCTTGGGCGATTCCAGCCGCGCCAGATTCTCGTCCAGACTCTTGCGTAGCGTCGCTATCGCCGCGTCGGCATTCTTCGGCGTGCTTTGCAGGCGGGCCAGACGCATGTGGACGTAGTTGCGCAGAATCGGATTCTGCGTCTTGTTCAACACGTCGCGATAGAAACCGGCGAGTTGGCCGTATCTGCCGGAAGTCCGGTACAGGCGTGTGATCGCGTTGATGTCGCGGAGGCTGGCACGTAACGCCGCAGAATCGCGGCGACGCTTGGGGTGGCCGCGAAAATCTCCGTGGCGGGGCATCATCCGCTGGAACCCGGGGTCGGCATGCGTCGGCGTCGGTCCGCCGGGAGGCGGTGCGCCAGCGGCGAAAGCGCCGATGCTCAAGGCCAGCAGGCTGCCGGCCAACACGGCCAGGATTTTGTATTGCATGATGAGTTCCTCTTCGCCAGGTCCGCCCTGTTCAACGCGCCAGTCGCCGGATGGTTGACTTGTGTCGGCATGCGCGTCGTAACACAATTCAACGATGAGCCAGCAATTCGCCAGTTTCCGCGAGTTCTATCCGTTCTATCTGAATGAACATTCGAACCGTATGTGCCGGCGCATGCATTTTATCGGCAGCACGCTGGTGTTGATCATGCTGGTGATGACCTGTGTCACGCAGCACTGGGTGTTGTTGTGGACGCTGCCGTTGCTCGGTTACGGCTTTGCCTGGTTGGGGCACTTCTTTTTCGAGAAGAACCGGCCGGCCACGTTCACGCATCCATTGTACAGTTTCATCGGCGATTGGGTCATGTACTGGCAGATCCTGACGCGGCGTGTGACGGCCTGACATCAAATATTCGGGAGGTGGGCAATGGCTTGGGTGGACCTGGTAATTCTGTGCGCGTTGATCGAATACTTCGTATTTGCCGCGCTGGTCGGCAAGGCGCGCGTCAAGTATGACGTGAAGGGCCCGGCCGTAACCGGCCATGAAATGTTCGAGCGGTATTTCCGCGTGCAGCAAAATACGCTGGAATTGCTGATCCTGTTCGTGCCGGCCTTGTGGATCGCGGCGAAATATTTCAATCCTGCGTGGATGGCGGCAATCGGTGCCGTCTATGTCGTCGGACGAATTGTGTATCTGCGTGGTTACGTGCGTGAACCGCGGTCGCGACATCTGGGCTTTCAGCTCAGCATCCTGCCGGTATCGCTGTTAATGCTGCTCGGCGTCTACGCAGCAGTTGCGGCGCTTGTGACGGCCTGATGGTTACTCGCAGAAAATGAAAAACGCAGCGGCGACGATCAGCGCGAAGCCGACGATGCCGTTCCCCGGTACCCGCAGGCAGTATCCGAAAAAAGCGATGCCCCGGCTCACCAGGATGGCCAGCCACGGCGGTTGGCAAATTTCAGGTGCCCGTGCCAGGCGAATGTCATGAAGATGTTCGAGCCGGGCAGCAGCCCGATCGGAGCGATGCAACTGAACACGGTTGTTATCTGTGAGCAGGCGATCGATTAATACGGCCGCGCCTCAGGGCGTCTCCTTGTCGAGAAAACGCGATTCGTACAGCAGTTTCTCGATACGCTGGTGTTGATCCGGCAGGAACTCCAGCCCCATATCGGCAGCCGTTGCGTAGACGATACGGGCATCGAGACCAATCACGGTTTCCTGGTCGAAGATGAAATAGACCCGGCAGCCGGTCGGCGCCGGTTCCGGCCAGCCTTTCGGCAGGCCGATGCGCGCGCCGCCGCGAGACAGATTCTTGACCTCCGACAGATAGCCTTCGTCGTCGCAAATGGTTAGCGCAGCCGAGTGGATGGCCATGCGTGGATGGCGGCGTTTTTCGGTAACTGACATGCTGGCAAGGCCGAATGGTTGTCGGCAACGATAGTCCGCATTTCCGTGATCGCGCAAGTTGATCGGCGCTGCCGTAATGTGCGTTGTCCCGACGTCGTGTAATTGCCCGTTCGGATTGCTGGCCGGTTTTTATGCGCGATTCCTTGGTTGTGCAGTCCACCGGCGTCCACGGCGGTGACGACAGGATTCTTCACACAATGATTACTGGCAGGCAGGCACTCTTCACATAAGTGAAAAACGAGGCTTGCCATGAAGCAGCGCGAGGAACAGACCGGACTGATTCTGCTGATCGAGGACAATCGAGGCATCGCCGAGATGGTGGGCGAATTCCTCGAAGGTCGCGGTTACAGCCTGGACTACGCCGCCGACGGCGTAACCGGCCTGCATCTGGCCGTGTCCAACAGTTACGACGTCATTGTGCTGGACCTGATGCTGCCCGGCATGGACGGTATCGAGCTGTGCCGCAAGCTGCGCAGCGAAGCCAAGAAATCAACGCCGGTGTTGATGCTGACGGCGCGCGACACGCTCGAAGACAAGCTGGTCGGGCTCGATGCCGGCGCCGACGATTACCTGATCAAGCCTTTCGAGATTCGCGAACTGGAGGCGCGCGTTCGCGCCCTGATCCGGCGCGACCGCCGTCAGGTCAGCGCGGAGCTGCTCAGCGTCGGCGATCTGGTGCTGGATACCGCCACCTTGCGTTTGTCGCGCGGCGGTCAGGATCTGGCCGTTTCGCCGATCGGTTTGAAGTTGCTGACGATCCTGATGCGCGAGTCGCCGCGGGTCGTCAGCCGTTCGGACATCGAACGCGAGGTCTGGGGCGATCTGCTGCCCGATTCGGATACCTTGCGCAGCCATTTGTACAACCTGCGCAAGATCATCGACAAACCGTTCAGCAAACCCTTGCTGCATACGATCCATAGCGCGGGTTATCGCCTCGCCGATCTGGATGCCGAAACCGCTGCCAGCCGGTATGGCTGACGGCCATGTCGCGACGTCAGGGCATCCGCCGCAAAATCTGGCAGGTCTACGTTGTCCAGGTGGCGGCGATCAGCCTGGCCACGATACTCGGCGTGTACGGTGCGGCGACGGTTCTCGAGGATGTGTTGATCAAGCGTGCCCTGACCGGCGAGGCGCAGTTCTATTGGCAGCGCTGGCAGCACGATCACTCGGTGCCGGCGCCGATCACCAACAACATGACAGGCTATCTGTTGCGTCCGGGACAGGACAAGCAGCGGCTGCCCGAGTCCTTGCGCGCTCTCAAACCCGGCTATCACCGCCTCGATCATCACGGGCATTTCGTACTGGTGTTGGTGTCCGATGGCCCGCCCGGACGCTTGTACCTGGTGTTCAATCAGGAACAGGTGGGACGCCTGGCTTTCCTGTTCGGGTTTGTGCCGCTGATCCTGGTGCTGCTGGTCATCTACATCACGACCTGGCTGGGATACCGTTCCTCACGGCATGCCCTGTCGCCGGTCATCGCGCTGTCCAAGGCCGTGCGCGACTGGGACCCGAAGCATCCTGATCTGGCCGCGCTGGACCCACAGAACCTGTCCAGCGATCCCGATGGCGATGTGGAAACCCTGGCACGCGCACTGCACGGCTTCGCCACCCGCATCGAGGATTTCGTCGAGCGCGAACGCAATTTCACCCGCGACGCCAGTCACGAGCTGCGCAGCCCGCTGACCGTGATCAAGATCGCCACTGATGTGTTGCTCGAAGAAGAAACACAGTCTTCGAACGCGCGGCGCAAGCTGCAGCGCATTCGCCGTTCGGTACGCGACATGGAAGCCATGATCGAGGCTTTCCTGATCCTGGCGCGCGAGTCGGATACCGGTTTGCCGGAAGAGGATTTTGTGGTCAACGATATCGTGCGCGAGGAAATCGAGCGTGCGCGACCGCTGCTCGAGGGCAAACACGTGCAGTTGAATCTCGAAGAACAGGCCGCGTTCACGCTGCACGCGCCGCCGAAGGTGTGTGCGTCCATGATCGGCAACCTGATCCGCAATGCCTGCCTGTATACCGAAGCGGGACGTATCGAGGTTACCGTCGGACGCAATCTGGTAAAGGTCAAGGACACCGGGGTTGGCATGAGTGATGACGATCTGCAGCAGGTATTCCGTCCGTATTTCCGGGGCAATCGCGAAGTGCGCGGCGGCCACGGGGTGGGACTGACCCTGGTGCACAGGCTTTCCGATCGCTTCGGCTGGCCGGTCGAACTTGACAGCCGTCTGGGAGAGGGCACCACCGCGACGATTCATTTCCCGTCGGCGATACCGTTGCCGTAATCCGCCAGAGGACGCCATTCATGGCGACGCGATTTGGACCGGTGCGATCGTGCCTTGTGTTGCAGCCATGACGGCGCGCCTGCGGTTTACATTTCCTCACAGCCGCGTCTGCTTCGCGATGACAAACAGCGCGAACCGGGACGCTGGTCGCGCGCCAGCGAAGGCGCTTTCGATGCCGTGCATCGATTCTACGAACGCCCCCTGGCCGGTGCGTTGCGCGTGCCGGGGCGGGTCATGCTGACGCTGTATAAGACGCCAGTCGTGTAGCTGTACCTGGATCGTTTCCGCCCGTGGTGCAAACGCGGCTGGTCGCGCATCTATCGGGCGGGCGGGCGAACGGCCGCTGCGCACGACTGAGGCCCGAGTTCGTCGAGCTGGAATTGCGCTTGGCATGGCAGGCATGAACAATGTCGGTTTGCCGTTTGAGAACCGGCGCCGGTCAGGATGCCCTGAACAGCTCGGCACCGGTGTCACTGGCCCTGTCCGTGTGCAGTTTTTCGAGGCGTACCGGCGCAGACAGGCCGGGCGTGTCGAGACAGCACAACGACGAAACGTACACAAACATGACCGGCCCGACCTTTTCATCAACAGAGTGAATGGGTGACGCCCCACAAGGCCCGCGGCCCGTGCCGCGCGCCTGGCCAAGGCAACCAGCCTGGGCGGCGCCACGCGACCCGAACCGCGAACCTTGTGGACATCATGTCACCAGCGCCGAGTTGTTCAGAGCATCCTTATCATGACCAAACGCCAAGTCCGAAACCCGTCCCGACGCCCGCCATTGCCCGAGCACCTTGCCGCGCTGCTGCCGCAGCTGGACGCAACGACGCTGCGCGATCGTCGCCGGCTGGGTCGCGAATTGCGCCGTCTTGGCGAGGTGGACAAAACCGACGAATCCGGGCTTGCGCAGTGGCGGCGGCAGGTCGAGGCGGCGCGGGCGCGTTATGCGGCGCGCGTGCAGGGGGTGCCGGAAATCCGCATCGACGAATCGCTGCCGATCGCGGGCAAGGCGGACGAAATTGTCGAGCTGATTCGCAAGCACCAGGTCATCGTGCTGGCCGGCGAAACCGGCTCGGGCAAGAGTACACAGTTGCCGAAACTGTGCCTGGCCGCCGGTCGCGGACTGGATGGTCTGATCGGCTGCACGCAGCCGCGGCGCGTGGCGGCGCGCAGTGTGTCGCGCCGCGTCGCCGCCGAGTTGGGTGGTGAAGTTGGCGGCATTGTCGGCTATCAGGTGCGCTTTGCCGAGAAGCTTGGCGAGAACACGCTGATCAAGTTCATGACCGATGGCATACTGCTGGCCGGGACCCAGGCCGATCCGTGGCTTAATGCCTACGACACGATCATTCTCGACGAGGCGCACGAGCGCAGCCTCAATATCGACTTCCTGCTCGGTTACCTGAAACGTCTGCTGGTGCGGCGGCGCGACCTGAAGTTGATCGTGACTTCGGCGACGATCGACACGAAGCTGTTTGCATCGCATTTCGATGACGCACCGGTAGTCGATGTCGAAGGCCGCAGTTTTCCGGTCGAGGTGCGCTGGCGGCCGCCGAACGAGGGCGAGGAAACGGGCACGTCGGAGCAGATCGTCACGGCGCTGGACGAAATCACGCGCGAGGATCCGCGTGGCGACGTGTTGATCTTCCTGCCCGGGGAACGGGAAATCCGCGATGCGCACCTGGCGCTGGAGCGCCGCAAATATCGGGCGACGGAAGTGCTGCCGCTGTATGCGCGCCTGTCCGCGACCGAACAGGATCGCGTGTTCCGGCCCGGTCCGCAGCGTCGCGTGGTGTTGGCGACCAATGTCGCTGAAACCTCGCTTACCGTTCCGCGTATCCGCTACGTGATCGATACCGGGACGGCACGCGTGAAGCGGTATTCGACACGCAACCAGCTTGAGCGCCTGCAGATCGAGCCGGTTTCCCGGGCTGCGGCGGATCAGCGCAAGGGGCGCTGCGGACGCGTTGGCCCCGGCATTTGCGTTCGCTTGTACGACGAGGACGATTACACCGCGCGGCCGCGATTCACCGATCCGGAAATCCTGCGCTCGTCGCTGGCCGGCGTGATCCTGCGCATGCTCAGCCTCAAGCTGGGTGATGTCGAGAAATTCCCGTTTGTCGAGGCGCCGGGCGCGCGTGCAATCAGCGATGGTTATCGGCGATTGGCGGAATTGACCGCGATTGACGACACGCGGCGACTCACGGACGTGGGTCGACGCATGGCGCAATTGCCGATCGACGTGGCGCTGGCGCGCATGCTGATTGAATCCGGCCATCGCGGTGTCGTCCAGGAAATACTCATCCTGGCCGCATTCCTGAGCATTCAGGACCCGCGCGAACGACCGGCCGATGCGCGGCAGGCGGCGGACCAGGCGCATGCCGTGTTTGCCGATTCGCGTTCGGATCTGATCGGCGCATTGAAGTTGTGGCGCGCGCACGCGGCTGCGCACGAGGAATTGACCCAATCGAAGCTGCGCGGCTGGTGCCGCGAGCGTTTCCTGTCTTACTTGCGCATGCGCGAATGGCGAGAGCTGCATCGCCAGCTGTTGCTGCTGGCCAGGGAACTCGGCTGGCAGTTGCAGTCGGCTCCGGCACCGGTTTCTGCAAAGCCGGTGCGCAAGCGACGCGGTGCAAGGCATCGAAATACCGGTTCTGCCGGTTCGCCAAGCGCGAGTGTGGAGTCCGACTCCTCGCCCGAATTCAGCGCTGCGCAATACGAGGCGATTCATCGCTGCCTGCTCAGCGGTTGGCCAACCCAGGTCGGACGACGCGACGAACGCCAGCAATACGAAGGTACGCGCGAACGCAAGTTCCAGATATTCCCCGGCTCGGCCCTGGCCAGGAATCCGCCGCGCTGGCTGCTCAGCGGACAGATTCTCGGGCTGCGCAAGGTTTACGCGATGCAGTGCGCCCGTGTCGAACCCGGCTGGATCGAGCAACAGGCCGAGCATCTGGTCAAACGCCAGTGGCGCGAGCCGCACTGGTCGCGCAAGCGCGGTGCCGTGCTCGCCTTCGAGCAGGTTACGTTGTTCGGCCTGAGCCTGGTAGAGAAACGCACGGTTCAGTTCGGTCGTCAGGATCCGCAAGCCGCGCACGCGGTATTCCTGCGAGAAGCGCTCGTGCGAGGCGAAATCGACACGCGCGCCGACTGTGTCGCGGCGAACATGCGCGTGCTCGCACAGGCCCATGAGCGGGAGGCAAAACTACGTCGCAGCGGTCTGGTTCGCGACGAGGACGAACTGGTGGAGTTTTTCAGCGGCAAGCTGCCCGGCGATATTCATTCGGCCGCGGCTTTCGATGCCTGGTATCGAAAGGCACGTTCGAAGGAGAAAGCGGCGCTGCGATGGTCGCTGGATGATGTGCTGAGCAGCGAGCCAGGCCTGCGCGTCAGCGATTTTCCGGTCACCCTGGAATTTGCCGGGCACGCTCTGCGGCTGGAATATCGTTTCGTGCCTGGCGATCCAGCCGACGGCGTAACGCTGCACGTGCCGCTGGCATTCGTCAACGCGGTGTTGGGCGCACGTTGCGAGTGGCTGGTGCCGGGTCTGCTGGCCGAAAAGGTGGCCGAGCTGATTCGCACCCTGCCGAAGTCGTTACGGCGCAATTTCGTGCCGGCGCCGGATTTTGCACGCGCGTTCTCCGAGGCTGAATCGCCGCGAGACAAGCCATTGAACGAGGTGCTTGCCACCTATCTGCGGCGTGTGACCGGCGTGGAGATCGGAGCTGGCGAGTTTTCGCCTGAGACCTTGCCACGGTACCTGACGATGCGTTTCCGCGTTTACGACGAAAACGGCAAAACCCTGGCCGAGGGGCGTGACATCGACGCCATTCGGGCGGACTGGGGTGAACGCGCACGGCGCGCTTTTTCGCGTCGCGCCGCCAGCGAGTTCACGCGCGCCGAGGTCGACGAGTTCGATGACGAGATTCCGGCCGAAGTCGTCGGCGAGGGCGGCTTGACCGCGTATCCGGCGCTGGTCGATCTGGGCGACAGCGTCGCCTTGCAGGTTTTCGAAAACGCCGACGAGGCAACGACTGCGCATCGGCTTGGCGTTGCGCGGCTTTTGCGCGGGCATCTTCGCGGCGCAATCAAGCAGGCGCGGCGGCAGTTGCCGCTCGAGCGCAAGCTGGCCCTGAAATATGCCGCGGTTGCCAGTGTCGAATCCCTGCGTGAGGACATTGTCGAAGCCGCGCTGGATGAATTGCTGGCCGAGTCGGATCTGGATGCGCGCACGCGCGAGACTTTCCGCGATCTTTACGGCGATCTGGAACGCAACCTGTTCGGCGTTGCCGTGGAATGGCTGAAGCGGGTGGAAGGCGCGCTCGACGCCCATGCCGAACTCAAGCCGTGGCTGGAGCCGCCAATGCTTGGTTTCGCCGGCGCGAACTACGACGACCTGCACGAGCAACTGGCCAGCCTCGTCTACCCGGGTTTCGTACGCGAACTGGACCGTGAACGTCTGGCGCACCTGCCGCGCTATCTGCGCGCGATGCGTATTCGCGCCGAACGCTTGCGCCAGGACCCGACACGCGACCAGGCGCGCATGCTGACGGTTCGTGGCTATTGGGACGAATATCTCAAGCTGTCCGCCGAGCGTGGAAGCGACGACGCGGAGCTGGCGCCGCTTCGCTGGCTGATCGAGGAACTGCGCGTGTCGTTGTTTGCGCAGGAGTTGAAAACCGCCGAGCCGGTATCGCCGAAGCGGCTTACCGCCGTGATCAAGGATATCCGCAGCCGCGATTGAATCGGAACCAGCGCATCTGCGCAGGGAATCGACTCATCTCCCCCGCCGAAGCGGAGGGGATGACTTATGGATACTTGCTTATTTGCTGCGCTGAACGCGCAAGCTGCAGCCACAGGGTTCGATGTACATCAGCCAGCTGCCCAGCATCATCGGCTTGATCTTGACCTTGGGATGGTCGTACGTACCGTCCTGGAAGCTGCCTGATTCGGATTGTCTCCAGACCTGGCCGTTTTCCAGCCTGAAGACCGTGTGTCCACGCCAGCCATAGAATTTGCCGTCGATTCGGCTTTCCACGGTTTGCCGCTCGGATTCCTTCGGGTAGAACATGGGCTTGCCTTCCGGACCTACGTAGCGGGTCGTGACCGTGGTTTTGTAGTGCGCACGCAGCCACGCGTCCAGGGTCTTGAGTTCCTCGGCAGACAGCTTGTTCAGGC
Source organism: uncultured Pseudomonadota bacterium (assembly GCA_963779795.1). Taxonomy (GTDB): domain Bacteria; phylum Pseudomonadota; class Gammaproteobacteria; order Xanthomonadales; family Rhodanobacteraceae; genus Rudaea. Next base: position 509,715 of record CAVZZK010000004.1, read on the forward strand.
CTGCCGCCCGGAATTCCTGCTGCGACATGCGTTCCTCCAGCGAGGAGAAACCGGCCGCCGATGCGACCCCGACCATGGAAACAACAAGCAAAATTCCCAACGCTGCACGCATACGAACCTCGATTAGTAGGGACCAGAATACTGACAAGCGGATAATTGTAGCGTGTCCCGAATGTGACGGCTGCCACGTTTCCGCCAAGCTGTTGCTGGAAAAGCCCATAAGTAAAAGGAAATTAACGCTTTTTCTTGCGCCATATCTTATACTTGCCAATAGTCGCTGCTTGTACTGACGGGACTTGGGAGCCCGACAGACGGGTTGGCGTGCGAGCATGGTCAAGTGAATTTGCGCTGGTCAGCGCCACATGGAGGTGCGCTTGTTTCTTGAAGTGTGGAATTTGGAGAAGGTTAAGCATGCGATTGCAGTTTGCGGTTTCATTATTGATTGGTTGCCTTGTGGGAAGTGCGGCTGCAGTAGCGCAAGCTTCCACGTTTTCGTTGATCCCGTTTGATGAATCGGTAACTCAAATCGCGAGCCCGTCATCGACTTTGCCCGCATTCAGCTATAACAACGGCATCGCGGCAGTGGTCACGTCGACGCCGGTACTGTGCAGCAATACGTCGGCGCCAACAACGAGCGGATCGGGATTCGCTCCAACGTACTTCAGCGATTATGCAGTGAATTCCAGTGGTGCGTCGCCTCAGCCGTTCGTGTTCGGCGCATCGTCCTCATCGTCCAGCGTGTCGCCGACGGTCTCGGACCTGGGCACGTTGGCTTATAATTTCAACTCGTCAACGGGTTCTACGACGCTCCAAGTTGACAGCCCGTCGCCGCTTTCCACATTGGTGTGTTACGTGCTGAACGCGAACGGCGTCCACAAGCTTACCCGCGGCCTGTTTGTAAGTGGCTTCGAGGGCCCGGCCAACGAGGGACTCATTGGCAATACCACGGTCAGTCTCAAAGTCTTCCACGTACCTGCCAGTGCCAACGACTACTACGGGTACACCATCGACGTGACCATTCCGGCATTGCCGAGCAATGCGGATTGCACCACGCTGGACTGCAAATTTTCGCTGGTGGAAGGTTACGACACATCGATTTTCGACCCCGCGAATGGTCTTTGGTGTCTCGCACCAGCCGGTGCCCAATCGTGTCCCACGCCCGTTCCACCAGGCGGGTCTTTGCCCAGCCTGGGGGACATCAATATCAACTACTCGACTTATGTGAGTACCGTCTCGCTGCAAGCGCCCGTATCGCCGGCCTCTGCTATAAGCTACCACTTCGTGGTGATCCGGTACTTGCGTTCCAGCTTGAGTGCGCTGCCCAATACGAGCCAACCGCTGGCAGTGGCCGCCTTGTTTTCTCCGCTGGATCTGGAAGAGAACAAACTTGACGACAACGTCAGCATCGGGACCAACCAACTCTCGAACTAAAAGTACGAGTCCATCTTCCGCCGCCAACGCACCGTCTGTCCTGGTGGCCGGTTGCCTTGCCGGCAAACCCTTTCGGCACCTGGCCGGACATACGGCATATCGGCCAGGCGTTGCCATTTTCTCGCGAGCGGCAACAACGCGGCGATCAATCTGACCGTCGTGTCTCGCGCGCCACGCTGGAACGCCTTGTGCGGGTGTCCTGGACGGGCTCCGCCTGTGACCTGACGAGCGTTCGATCAGAGCGACTTGTCCGCCGCTTGTCGGTGCTCCGCGGCTAGAATGGTCGACAGCATGAACGCGCGGAAAAACGACAAAAGAACATTGCAGGCCTGGTTGGCTCGCCATGCGCGCGCGGATGCGTCCGGACCGGCGTTCGTTTTGGTCCGCGAATCGTGCCTGGGCCAATCCGGGCCGTTGTTGCCGCGTGATACGGAAACCGAGCTGGTGGTTGCGCTTGAGATCATTCAGGCGCTTGACCTGGATGCGGAGACGCAGGCTGCCTGCATCCTGGATAGTCTGCACGGCAACGGGATCGCCCTGCCGGAAGAGCGATTGCGGGAGCTTCCGAGCAGCGTGCGGACCCTTCTGAAAGGGCTGCAGGCGGCGGAAAAAGTCTGGTCGATCTATGCCGAGCGAAACGGAACCGGCAGCGCCGAGGGCCTCAGGCGACTGTTGTTGGCAATCATCCGCGACTTGCGCGTGGTTTTCATCCTGCTGGCGCGGCATCTGGCGCGCATGCGCGCCGCGGTTTCCGCGCCGCCGGAAATACGTCGGGACCTGGCCCGGCTTGCCAGCGATATCCACGCGCCATTGGCGAATCGGCTCGGCATCTGGCAATTGAAATGGGAGTTGGAGGATCTGGCATTCCGGTTCCTGCAGCCGGACACTTATCAGCGCATTGCTCGGCTGCTGGACGAACGCCGTCGAGACAGGGAACGTTTCATCTCGGTGGCGATCACCGGGCTGCGCGAAGCGGTGGGCGAGGCCGGCATCGCGGCGGATATCGCCGGCCGGGCCAAGCATATCTATTCCATCTGGAAGAAGATGCAGCGCAAGGGCGCGGATTTCTCCGAACTTTATGACATCCGTGCGCTGCGCGTGTTGGTCGAGGATGTGCCCGCGTGCTATGCCGTGCTCGGGATCGTGCATGCGTTGTGGCCACCGATACCCAGTGAGTTCGACGATTATATCGCCCGCCCCAAGGGCAACCAGTACCAGTCCCTGCATACGGCCGTGATCGGGCCTGAAGGCAGAACTCTCGAAGTACAGATCCGCACGTATGAGATGCACGCGCACGCCGAGCAGGGCGTCGCCGCGCACTGGCGCTACAAGGAAGACAGCAAAGGCTCGGATCAGCAATTCGAGCGCAAGATCGCATGGATGCGCCGGTTGCTGGAAACCAAGGAAGACCCGGACGACGATTCGGCCCTGCTGGCGGGATTTCGTACCGATATTCTCGAAGACCGGGTTTATCTGCTCACGCCGCAGGGCAGGGTGATTGATCTGCCGCGTGGTGCGACTGTGCTCGATTTTGCCTACAGCGTGCATACCGATGTCGGCCATCGCTGCCGCGGGGCCAAGGTAAACGGGCGGATCGTGCCGCTGACGTTTCAACCGTCCAGCGGCGATCGCGTCGAGATTCTGACGGGTAAAACCAGCGAACCGCGGCGTGACTGGTTGTCCGCCCAGGGCGGCTACCTGAACACGCACCGTGCACAGGTCAAGGTCCGGGCCTGGTTCAAGCGTATCGACCGCGATGCGAACATCGCTGCCGGCCGCGCGATTCTCGAGCGGGAACTCAAGCGCATGGCCTTGCCGAAGCTGGACCCGGACGAATTGCCGGCCCGGTTCCAACTCAGGAGCATGGACGATTTGCTGGTGGCACTCGCGCTTGGCGATATCGGTGCCGGACAGATATCCAGGGTCCTGCATGAGTCGCACGCACCACCGGCTCCCGAGCCGGCGGTTGCGGAGCAGCGCGCCAGCAAACGGGACAAGGACAATATTGTTATCGCGGGCGTCGGCAACCTGCTGACGACGTTGGCGCGTTGCTGCCAACCGTTGCCGGGCGATGCCATCGTCGGATATGTCACTCGCGGCCGCGGCATATCGATTCATCGCGGCGATTGCGCCAGTTTCGCGCGCCTGCGCGCACGCGATGCCAGCCGGATCATCGAGGTCGAATGGGGCCGGGCACGCGCGCAGGAATACGAAGTCAACATACTTGTGCGCGGCTATGATCGCAAGAACCTGCTCAAGGACGTCACCAACGTCGTGGCGGCTGCGAACGCGCATACGCTGGCCGTCCATTCGCAGATTGATGACGCGCGTGGCATTGCGACCATGAATTTCGCGTTGCGTGTTACCGACTTCGAGCAGCTATCGGCGCTGCTGGGCCGTCTTGTCGCGATCCCCAATGTGACGGAGGCCCGGCGACTGGCTTGAGACGGTCGGTCCGGAACGTCGACTCGAAAATCCCGCCACAGTGTGTCGACCCGCCGCTTGAGGTTGATGGCTGACAACGTATCATCGTTCGATGGCCGGGCCATGCGGGCCGGACTTTGAGTTGTTCGCATGGGTGGCGAAGCGCTTGCATGCTATGCTTCGCCGCAACCGACTGGGGGTGGCACCGGGCGATGTTCGCCCGGGTCCAGGTCATGGCAAAACGAGCGAACCGTGATCGAAATTCCGGGTTACAAAATCCTTCGTCAACTAGGCCGTGGCGGCATGGCCACGGTGTATCTGGCGTTTCAGGAATCCGTGCAGCGCGAAGTCGCACTGAAAATCATGTCGCCGACCTTGCTTGCGGATCCGGATTTCGGGGAGCGGTTCCTGCGCGAAGCGCGGATCGCGGCGAAACTTCATCATCGTCACGTCGTCGGCGTACATGACGTCGGGCGTTCCGGCGATTTTCATTACATCGCCATGGAATATCTCGATGGCGAATCGCTGCTGGTCAAGGATGGCACGCCGCGTTCGCCGGAGTTTTCATTGCGCGTGACGCGCGAAATCGCCATGGCGCTGAACTACGCGCATTCAAAAGGTTTCGTACATCGGGACATCAAACCCGACAATATCCTGTTGCGCGAGGACGGCAGCGCGGTCCTGACCGATTTCGGCATTGCCCGAGCCAGCGATTCGGCGACGCGCATGACCCGGACCGGTACCGTCGTCGGTACGCCACATTACATGAGCCCGGAGCAGGCGCGCGGAAGATCGGTGGACGGACGCGCCGACTTGTACAGTCTCGGCGTGGTGCTTTATGAATTGCTGACCGGCCGGGTACCTTTCCAGGCGGAAGATTCGCTCGCGGTCGGCATCATGCATATCACTCAGCCGATCCCGGTTCTGCCCGAGCAAATGCACAATCTGCAGCCGCTGCTCAACCGGTTGCTGGCGAAACAGCCGGAGGACCGCTTCCAGGCCGGTGAAGCCGTATCCGATGCCATAGAGCAGATCGAGATTGCCAACGCCAGCGGGGCCACTGCGATCCTTCCCGGTGTCAAACCAGCCGAGGATACGGAGGCTACACGCCCGTTGCAGCGGCCGCACAAGACGGACGCGGACGAATCGTATTATCGCTCCGAGCCACGCTTGGGCAGCATTGACGATATCGCCGAGGCACCGCAAAGACGGCCCCGGAATCGTGGCACACCGCGCCCGGCAACCAGACATCGACGCAAGCGCTACGTGTTCGGTGTCGTGTTGATCCTGCTGCTGGGCGTCGGCGGTTTCGCCCTGTGGCACTATCAGAATCGTTTGCGCGCGCTGCTGCCCAGTACGGAACTCAATAGTCTCATCGCACGCGGCGACAAGGCCCTGACTGCCGGCAAGTTGATTGGGCCAGGCAGTGCGCGCGAGATGTACGAAGCGGCGCGCGCGCTCGATGTCGATAACGACCAGGCGCGGCAGGGCCTGAACAAGGTGGGGCAACGCCTTATCGTGGAAGGTCATGCGGCCATCGCTCACAACGAATTGCAGGCAGCAGACAAGGATCTGGCTGCCGCCGATGAAGTGCTCGGCGGCGGTGCGGATGTCGAACAACTTCGCAAGGACCTGCATGCGGCCCAGACCCGCAATACCAAGAGTGGTCAATTGTTGAGTGCCGGCGATGCCGCGTTGGCTGCCGGAAAGCTGTTCGGTTCCGGTAGCGCGACTGCGGCGTACCAACAGGTACTCGATGCCGACCCGACTAATGCGCTGGCATTGAATGGGTTGAAAAAAGTCGCCAAGGCCGTGGCGCAACAGGCGCGTGACGCGATCTCGGCCGGTAATATCAATGACGCCAACGAAAAAATCGCGGATTTGACGCGTCTGTCACCGAATGATCCGGCAATTCCGGAATTGCGTGCGGCAATCGCCAATCAACACGCCGACACGCGGCAGGTACTCGACAGGCAGCTCGATCATGCCAATGCGCAGATGCAAAGCGGCAAGCTTGGCGGCAACGATGGCGCGATTGCTCTTTTTCGCGCCATTTTGAAGCAGGTGCCCGGTAGCAAGGCGGCCAGTCAAGGGCTGCAGAAGGCGGCGAAGACCCTGATCGGTCAGGCCAATCGTGCGCTGGACGACGACAAGATCGAACAAGCGGGCCGCTTGCTGTCCCTGGCGGCGAGCGCCTCGCCGAAGCAGCCGGAATTGTCTCGTGCCAAATCGCGTCTGCGTGAGACGCGCGAGCGCCTGGAAATTCGCAAGCAGCAGGCGCAGATCACGCCGGCGGATCAGGCCAAGGTCAAAAAGCTGTTGGCCGATGGCGAAAAAGCCATGCAGGCCGGCAACCTCATCACCCCACCGGTGGATTGCGCATACGACAAATATCGCGCCGTATTGCGGATTGACGGCAACAATGCACAGGCCTTGGCCGGGCTGGCCAAAATTCCGGCTCGTGCCAAGACAATGTTTGCACAGGCAATCAAGGATGGACGGCCGAACCGCGCGCGCGCTTACATTGATGCGATCGCACAATCGAATCCAGGCGACAGTTCCGTTGCATCGATGCGAGCCAAACTGGCCGACGTATTTCTCGATCAGGCGGAAAAGCACATCAGTGACGGGCGCCGCAGTGCCGCCGCTTCCGATCTCAGGAACGCGCGTGAACTGGCGCCGGACAATCCGCGCATCGGACCGTTGATTCAGAAACTTCAAGCCAGGCCGACCGGCTGAGCCTGCTCAAGTCACCACGCGCCCGGGCTTGTCGACATTCCGGGTCTGGGAGCTGTTCGGCTCGGGCAATATCCGGGACAGTCCCGTGCGTGCGGTATCGAAGGAGAAATGCCGGCGCACATTGACCAGACCATTGTCGGACAGGGTCTTCCACAACCGCGCGTCGGTATGGGCGCGCACCACCGCGGCAGCGAATTGTTCAGGCGAGTCGGCGACCAGCACATCGGGGTTGTCGCATTTCTCACCGAAGTTCACGTGCATGCCTTCGACGGCACAGCGGGTCGCAACGACCGGGAGCCCATAACTCATTGCCATGTTGACCTTGCCCTTGATGCCCGCACCGTAACGCAATGGTGCGACACACACGCGCGAACCATCCATGAATGGTTCGATATTCTCGACATAGCCATGCACGATGACGCCGTCGTGCGCCAGCTCCAGTATTTGTGCCGGTGCGCGGCTGCCGATGACGTGGAAATTCAGTTCAGGCAGCTTGCGGCGCAACAGCGGAAATACCTCTTTGACGAACCACAGGACTGCATCCGCATTGGGTGGGTGCTGGAAGCCGCCGACGAAGACCAGATCGCGACGCTGCTCGAAGTCGCGTCGGCAACCGTGAATTTCGTGTACGTTCGACAGAATCTCGATTCGCGCACACGGGACCTCGCGTTCCAACAGTTCGCGTTCGATATCGCTGACCACCAGCGTTACGTCGCACTCGCGAATCAGTTTCAACTCCTGGTTGCGGGTGTGGGCCGCCTGCTGCGCCAGCTCGGCGCTTCCGGTCAATTCCGCGCCGCGCTGTTCGCGCAGGAAATGCAGGTCCACGGTATCGAAAATCAGGCGTGCCTGCGCTGCGTACAGACGCACCGGACCGACGTAGTTCATCGCCACGTAGTGGCGTGACAGCACGACCGCGTCGAGATCCGTCCCGCGCTCGCGCAGCCAGGCGACCGGATTACTGACATAGGGATGGTAGAGCACCTCGACGCCAAGCACCTGCAGTGCCTCGCTGTAGGATCCGTCATAGGCACGATTGTCCGGCAGGAAACTGACCGCGTAATCGAGTTCGCGCAGCAGACGCATCAGATTGACCATGCGCAGCGAACCGGAGTCCTGATCCGGTTGCGGTGTGTAGGCATCCACGATGAGGATGCGACCACGCGCACGCCAGTTCGCTGCGCGTCGGACTTGCTTCGTTTCATGAACGGGTGCGGGATGGGTGGCAAGTTCATGTTGCCACTTGTCGTACAGTTTCTCCTGATTGAGAACCTGATGTTGTTTGATGCCGCTGCCGGTATCCGTGCCGGCGGTAGTGCCTTCAAAGTGCACGACAATGGCGCGTGGCTCGTAAAATACCTTTGCGCCCGCCGCGCGCACCGCAAAAGCCAGATCGGTGTCTTCGTAATAGGCCGGTGCGTAACGCTTATCGAATCCGCCGATGCGCTTGAACAATTCGCGCTTGATCATGATGGCCGCCCCGGAACAGTAATCGACCTGTCGGCGGAATGAGTAGCGCGGGTCGCGTGGATCGTCGAAGCGGCCGTAATTCCAGGCCGTCGCATCGTTGAATACGATGCCGCCGGCTTCCTGCAGGCGACCGTCCGCATAGACCAGCTTGGCGCCGACCAGTCCGGCGTCGGGCTCTTCAGCGAAGCAGTTCAACAGTGCCTCGAGCCAGCCTTGTGTGACGACCGTATCGTTGTTCAGGAACACAATGAAATCGCCACGTGCGATTTCGGCTCCGGCATTGCACGAGCCGACGAAACCGAGGTTCTCGGCGTTGCGGATCAGGCGGATGCCATCGATCTGCTTGAGGCGCTGCGGCGTTTCGTCGCTGGAGGCGTCATCTACCACGATCGTCTCGAACGGTGTTTCGCCGGCGTGTTCGGCCAGCGAGCGCAGGCAGGCGCAAGTGAAGGCGATGTTGTTGAACACCGGAATCACGATGGATGCGCGTGGCTTGTCGCCATGAGGTACGGCAAACGGTTCGAACGCTTTGTCGCCTTCGTCGGGTGATGCGGTGACGACCGGTGCCGACAGGGGCACCGGTCGGCGGAATTCTTCAACAATGCGGCGCAGCGTATTGTGCAGCCCGCGGTTCGCCAGGCTGCCGCGAGTGCGATGAAAGACGGCGCGCAGTTTGGCCAGTGAAAATGCCGTGCGGGTACGCAGTCCCAGCAACTTGCGTTTCAAGTAACGCAACGGTTTGGTCAGTCGCCACGACAGGCTGTTGCGCATCAGGTCGCGTTCCTCGCGAACCTGTTCGAATTGCGGACGCAGGGTCTGCAACTCGGCGTTCATTCGTGCAGCCCAGGCGCTGCGCGCGTCGAATTCCTCGCGCAAGCTGCGCGCGGACTCGGCGGCGCGCTTGAGTTGCTTGTTCAGATCAAAACCCCACGCAGCGCGTTTGTCGAGTTCCGCCTGTTTGGTCGCGAGGTCTTCACGCAATGCGCCCAGCTTCCGCTGCCGGGCGGAGATTTCATCGGCACGGGTTTGTGCGACAAGACGATCCACGCCGGTTTCGGCAAGCCGACTGGCCGGCCTTGGCCCCGGCGTCGTCGGCAGCAGCTCGCGATAATCCGCGACCATGTCCGCCAAGGTTCGAGTTGGCGTGTGAGCCAGCGTTTGGCGGGCATTGCCGAGAGCTTTTCGGTTGCGGCACAGACGCGAAACGGCGTCGAGGATCGCTTTTGGGTCGGCATCGGTCAGAAACCCGTCGACGCCATCCCGGACGCGTTCGCGCAGCGCACCCAGCCGCGTCGCGATGACCGGGATGCCCAGGCTGGAAAGTTCCGACAGCGTGTAACTGAAGGTTTCGGCGAAGTCCGGCAGGATCAACGCCGCGTCCGGGGCGAGGCCGGCCAGAATTTCAGGTAGCTCATCCCAGCGATAATTCAGCAGGATGTGCACGTCGTGCCGACCGAAGAACTCATGCCCTTCAGCGCCGGCACCGATCAGGAACAATTCGGCGTACTTGGTCAAGGCCGGAACAAGTTGGCGTAAAAGATTCGCGGACTTGCCGCCGCGAATCCGTCCCAACACGATCAAGCGCAGTCGTTCGCGCCGTGGCGGCGCGGGTAGCGGGAGCGCCACCGGCAACGTCCATTTGCGGATGCCGTGTGCGACGATTGCGGTCGGCAGCGATGCGAGCCGCGGGTACAAGCGCAGGAAAAGGTCAAGCGTCGTCCGGGCCGGTGCCACCAGTTGCACGCCTGTTTGCAACATCGCCGCGGCAAACGCGTCGCGCAGCGCCAGCCAATAATCCGGATCGCGTTCGGTGAATTCGAAACCGGCATCAATGTGTTCCAGATCGGAACGCAGTTGCGCGGCATCGAACGTCAGCGACGCATCGTCCAGGTTGCGGTGCAGCAGCGGCCACAGCGGATAGAAGTCGTGCGTGAAATACAGGGTCGGCAGCTTGCTGCGCAAGGCATCCAGACTATGGCCGATCAGCGACGACACCATGATGCTGTCCACTCGATAGTCGTGGCAGACGTCGTCCAGGAAGGTCCGGTAATCGCGGTTGGCGAACGCGGTGCTGACGATCGGATCGGGCAGGTATAGACGACGCAACGGCGGCCGGGACAGGCTTGCGTCGAACAGCTCCAACACCTCGCCGTAACGGCGTCGTTTGAAATTGCCGCGCGCGATCATCACCAGGTGATGGCGTTCGGTATCGCCCGTCGCCAGATCGCGTACGAATCGTTCAGAGCCACCGCCCCAACCATGAAGAATGTGCAGGACAACGGGCTTCGCATCCAGGCCTGGATAGCCGCTCGGCGTATCTTCTGGCTGCGCGAGAGCTGCGCTCAAGCTTTGGCGCAACTCGCCCAATGGCGACGGTGGCGGCGCGTCCCGGATATCGCCGGCAGGCGCGGGTGGGCCGCGCAGATCGCGTGCGGGATCAGCAACATAGAGTTGCTCCAGCAGCAGTGCACGCCAGGACCCGAATATGGCCGGAAGCCTGGTATCTTCGATCTTGTCGAGATCGAGAGTGTTCAGGGCCGCGCCGTTCCAGGCGCTGAGCAAGGGTGAGAACGAATCCCAGTCAAGTCCATGGGGCCGGCCGTAGAGGTGGCACAGCGCGTCGATGGTGGTTGCGTCGGCCGTGCTGGCGCCATCAACGGCCAACGGCGACCGGCGTGGATCGACATTGTCCAGCGGCGAGACGACCAGCACGTCTTCGAGTTCGAGCGCGTTTAGCAGTCGTTCGATGCATAGCGGCGGCAGGCGAACGTCGGCGCGCACCAGCACCAGATGCTCGCCGGGATAGCGTCGGCTGGCCTGGCGCAGAACATCGCCGGGCGTCTTTGCGTCTACAAACGTTTCTGCGCCAACATCAGGCTGCATTCGCTCGGCAGTTTGCGCAGGCCAGTCGCTACCCTCCGGCGGCGCGCCGTAAACACACACGCGAGCCGAAACCTTGTCTGGATTGTTCACGAAGAGGTTGGTCGGATATCAGCGGCCCGATGATCCAGGCATTTTCCGTTCGGTGTACCCGGTTGGTATGCGGAAATCGGAGGCCGGAACAGCTGACCGACTGACCTGTTGCAAGCGTACCTCGCTTTTCATGCGGCCACGTGAATCATACTGTGTGATTTCGACCGGAAATTTGCCGGTCGGCATGCCGCTCAACGGGGATCTGGCGAGGCCGGCGGACATTTTGTTCATCAACTCTTTCAGTTGTTCGAAAGCATGTCGCAGGGTGGCTTGATCGGCTTTGGAAATGCCGACGTTTCCGGCATCGGCCAGACAAGCGTCCTGGATTTGCCGACCGTTGACCGTCGTGCGGTAGATTGCGCACGCATACTTGCCAACCCGTTCGCGCTTGCCGGTTGGCGTGACTTTGACATCCACGTTGCCGCCCAGCATGCCCGGCATCCGGTTGCCGAGCCGCTTTTCGATCATGGCACGTTGTTCCGGCGGCAGGTTTGCCAGTGCTTGCCTGGCCCGTGCCATGCCCGAATTGGCGGCCTGCGCGACCTGTGCCATGTCCATGTATTGTTTCTTGCCGTGTTGCAGCATGAGCATCTTGCCGCTGGAAACATCAAACAACATGCTGACCTGGCCGGCATCGGTGCGCATATGCTGGCCGCCCAGCTCGATGCGCGTCAGGTCGTGATCCCTCGTTCCCTTGACCGCGTTGAAATCGGCGCGGAAATCGGCTTGGGCGGTGCTGCTGCCGACAATCCCCAGCAGGGCGACGGCCACTGAAAATGCGTATCGCATGATTTGCTCTCCGAGTTGAACTTGATGTGATACCGGATTATCGCCAATGCGCGCTCCAGTGTCACCGCGAGTGCTCGCGCCGTCAGGGATGTGCTGAGTCAATCAGGGCATCCCTGGTGTGATCGGGTAAACTGAAAGCCGGTTTCCCGCTTGTCTGCCAGCCTTGTCCGCATTCCGTTTTTCCCGTTTTTGTCGCGCCGCGTGGCGATTGCTGCGCATCCCGTTCTGGCTCGGTCTGGGGCTGTCGGCCGGGTTTCTGGGGCCGTATCTGGTTTATCTCAACGCCCAGGTGCGCTCGCGTTTCGACGATCTGTCCTGGGCGATTCCGAGCCGTGTTTATGCCCGCCCGCTGTCGTTTCGCGTTGGCGTTCCCCTGTCCGAGCGAGAGCTGAAGCTGGAATTGTCGGCCTCACGCTATGTCGCCGCGCCGCGTGCCGCAACGCCCGGTACGTATGCTCAGGCCGGGGATCGCTTTGTCATCGACCGGCGCGCGTTTACCGATCTGGATGGTCGCGTCGCCGCGCAACGCATCGAGGTGACGTTGATTGGTGATCATGTCGCGGCACTTCGCGATGCCAACAATGGCGCGCCATTGTCCGAGGCCAGGCTGGATCCGGCGCGTATCGCGACCCTGTACGGCGCCAGTCAGCAGGAGCGCCGCATAGTACAGCTTGAGCAAGTGCCGCCGTTGTTGGTCACGGGGTTGCAGGCGGTCGAAGATCGCGATTTCAAGCACCATCATGGCATCGATTTCAGTGCCATTGCGCGCGCGGCCTGGATCGACCTGACCAGCGGCCGCGTTGCCCAGGGCGGCAGTACCCTGACCCAGCAACTGGTCAAGAACCTTTTTCTGGATCGTGGCCGGCGTCTGAGCCGCAAGCTGAACGAGGCGCTGCTGGCCATTTTGATCGAATCGCATTACGACAAGCGCCGTATCCTGCAGGCGTACGTCAACGAGGTGTTTCTCGGCCAGCGCGGCAATCAGGCCGTTCACGGATTCGCCGCGGCGTCGGAGTTCTACTTCGGGCGCGAATTGCGTGCATTGCCGCCGGCCGATATTGCCCTGCTGGTGGGTCTGGTACGCGGTCCCAGTCTGTACGATCCGCGTCGCCGTCCTGAGCTGGCGCTGGCGCGGCGCAATCGCGTGCTCGATGAATTCCATGAAACCAGCCTGATCGACGCGCCGACCCTGAAAGCCGCGCGCGCCAGCCCGCTCGGCGTGTTGCGCAATTCCGGCCTGCCACGCGATCGCGCGCCGGCGTTTCTGGATCTGGCGCGGCGACAGCTGCAGCGTGACTATCCGGCCGAGGAACTGCAGCGAGCCGGCCTGGCGATCTATACCACGCTGGCGCCATCGACCCAGGCGTTGGCCGAGCAAGCCATGACGCAAACGCTCGACAAACTGGCGCCGCGCCAGCCGCAGCTGCAAGGCGCGATGGTTGTGACCGATGCGCGCGACGGCAAGGTCGAGGCGGTAGTCGGCGGACGCGATCCGGGCGATTCCGGCTTCAATCGCGCGCTGGATGCGATGCGACCGGTCGGATCGTTGATCAAGCCGTTCGTGTATCTGGTCGCGTTGGCTCAGCCACAGACCTGGTCGCTGGCCAGTCTGCTCGACGATACACCGGTCGATCTGGTCCAGCGCAACGGCAAACACTGGACGCCGCAGAACGACGACCACAAGGCGCATGGTCGCGTGCTGCTGATCGATGCGCTGGCGCATTCCTGGAACCTGGCGACGGTGCACCTCGGCATGGCCCTGGGCCTGGACAAAGTGCGTGGCCTGCTGCAGTCCTTCGGTTTGAATGTCTCGATCAACCCGAATCCGTCACTGCTGCTGGGTGCGGTGGATCTGTCACCGTTCGATGTCGCCCAGCTTTACCAGTATTTCGCCGCCGACGGCCATGCGCTGCCGTTGCGCGCCGTACGCGGCGTGCTCGACGCGCACGGTCGTGCGTTGACCCGCTATGCGCTCAAACCGGGTGCCGGCGACTATGTTGGTGCCGCGCGCCTGGCAACGTACGCGATGCAGGAAGTGGCGCAAACCGGAACCGCCCACGCCATTGCAGGCGCAGGGACTGGGCCGGCTGAACGCGGCCGGCAAAACCGGCACCAGCGACTCCCAGCGCGATTCCTGGTTCGCCGGTTTCACGGCCACGCATCTGGCCGTGGCCTGGATCGGTCGCGACGACAACCGCCCAACCGGATTGTGGGGCTCGACCGGTGCGCTACGGGCCTGGATCGCATTGTTCCAGTCAGTTTCCAGCGATCCGTTGCGCGTACCGGCCGGCGGTTTGCAGATGGCCTGGATTGATCCCGCCACCGGCAGGCAGACGCAACAGGAGTGTTCCGGTGCGCGGCAGTTGCCATTTCTGGATGGACATTTGCCGCCGGGCGACGAACACTGTGTCTGGCAGGAAATCAAATCGGCACTGGGCGGGCATTAGCCCCGCTGCCTGATCGGGAATTCGTCTCATGAACCGGACCAGCTTATCGCGCGTTTTGTTTTTCGGTGGTCTCGTCGTCATCGCGTCTTGCGCGACATCACCGCCGCCGAAACCGGCGCGTCCCAAGTCCGATCCGATTGCCGCGGTGACCACGATCCGCGCGATCGGCGCCAAATACCAATCCAGTGTCGAGGTTCATCCGCTGCGCGATCCGGCTGTCGATGGCCTGATGGCACAGGTGCGCAAGCAGGAATCGCAAAGCCAATACGCACAGGCGCTCGAAACGGTGCGCAAGGCGTTGGCGATAACGCCCAAGGCGCCGGACCTGCTGCAATATGAGGCCGAACTGCTGATCGAGAACGGCCACTGGCATCAGGCCGCCGATATCGCCCGGCACTCCTTTGATCTGGGGCCGAAGGTGGGGGGTTTGTGCGCGCGCAATCTTGCCACGTTGGCGCAGACCGACATTGCTCTGGGCAGGGATGCTGCCGCTGCCGTACAGGAAAAGCGCCTCGCCAGTTGCAATGTGCCGGAGAGGGTTCGCTACTAACGTCCACTTTTTTGCTGCTGAGAGAGTAATTTGAGGCGAGATGACCGGGATTCTGAACGAGTAGATCAGGAACATTGCATCGTTCGACCGGGTTGGGGCCATAAAACCGCGTCGACGTCGACGACATCGTGCTAAATTCGCAAAGATGAATTCCGCCGTCATGCATCGACAATCGGCGCGCGATCTGCTCGGCGCCGACGGGCCATTCGCGACCGAAGTTCCGAACTTCCAGCCACGCGAATGCCAGCAGGCGATGAGCGAGGCGGTCGAGGAGGCGATTGCCGAACGTGCATCGCTGATCGTCGAGGCTGGTACCGGTACCGGCAAGACGTTCGCCTATCTGGTTCCGGCGTTGTTGTCCGGCAAGCGCGTGATTGTTTCGACCGGCACGAAGACGTTGCAGGACCAGTTGTTCCATCGCGATTTGCCGCGCGTACGTGGCGTGCTCGGCGCGCGATTGAAGACGAGTTTGCTCAAGGGGCGCGCCAATTACCTGTGCCTGTATCGGCTCGATCAGCTGCGCAAGGAAGGCCATTTGACCTCGCCCGAGCAGGTGACGCAATTGCAGGCGATACAGGCCTGGTCGAAACGCACATCCAGCGGTGATCGTGGCGAATTCGCGGAAGTACCGGAAGCCTCGCCGTTGTGGCCGCGCGTCACCTCGACGGCGGAGAATTGCCTCGGCGCGGAATGTCCGATGTTCGGCGACTGCTTCGTGGTCAAGGCTCGGCGGGCCGCGCAGGAAGCGGATCTGGTCGTGGTCAACCACCATCTGCTGTTCGCCGATCTGGCGATCAAACAGGAAGGTTTCGGCGAGATCCTGCCGGGCGCGCATGCATTCATTCTGGACGAGGCGCATCAGGTTCCGGAGCTGGCGGGGCAGTTTTTTTCCACGCACGTAACTTCGCGGCAGGTTTCCGAACTGGCCAGCGACACGCTGGCCGAATGCGCGACGACCACCGGCGCCCTGGCCGTATTGCGTGAGTCGATCGAATCGGTCGCACCGGCATTGCGCCGCGTGCGTCTGGGTATGGACCGCTTGCCCAGGCGCGGGGCATTCACGCAGCTCGAAAACGACAGCGTCGCCAGCGACGAATTGCATGCTTTGGGCAAGATACTCGTCGCTCTGGCCGAGGCGCTGGCGACGCAGAATGAACGTTCCCGCGGGTTGGCCAGCCTGCATGAGCGGGCCGAGGCCTTGTGTCAACGATTGCATGAAGTCTGCGATGGTGAAGCGGGTAGCCATGTGCATTGGTATGAATTGTCGCAGCATGGATTCGCGCTGCATGCCACGCCGCTGGATCTGGCGCCGCCCCTGCGCACCTTGCGCGAGCAACTGCATTCCGCCTGGATATTCACTTCCGCGACCTTGTCGGTTGCCGGACGCTTCGATCATTTCGCGCGCCAGCTCGGGCTCGAAGATCCGGACACGCTGGCTTTGCCGAGCCCTTTCGATTACAGCCATCAGGCACTGGCGTACCTGCCAAAAAACTTGCCCGATCCGGGATCGGCCGATTACACCGAGCGGGTGCTGGCGAGTGTTCGTCCGGTGATCGAGGCGGCGCGTGGTCGCAGCTTCATACTGTTCACGTCGCATCGCGCGCTGAAACGGGCGGCGGAGCTGCTGGACGATTTGCCTTATCCGCTGTTCGTACAGGGCACCGCGCCGCGGCACCAGTTGCTGACGGAATTCCGCGAATCCGGCAACGGTGTGCTGCTCGGTGCGGCAAGTTTCTGGGAGGGCGTTGACGTTGCCGGTGAGGCCCTGTCATGCGTGATTATCGACAAGTTGCCATTTGCCGCGCCGGACGATCCGGTGTTGCAGGCACGCCTGAGCGCGGTGCGCGAAGCCGGCGGAAATCCGTTTTTCGAATGGCAGGTGCCGACCGCAGCGATCGCCTTGAAGCAGGGCGCCGGGCGCTTGATCCGCGATTCGACGGATCGCGGCGTGCTGGTGCTGTGCGATCCGCGCCTGACCACGCGTGCCTACGGCAAGCTGTTTTTGCGCAGCCTGCCGCCGTTGCCGTTCACGCGTGAGTTGGCGGATGTGCAGGCATTCTTCGCCGATGACGCTTGATCGCCGTTTCGCGTCGGCGATGGTTGTACCTCATAACGCCGCTGAATTGCCACGATTCGGCCCGGATTTTGCCCGTAAGGGTGCGACAATAGCGGCATGAACCTGCTTGCCATCGAGACATCTACTGAAGCCTGCTCGGCAGCGCTTGCGCAGGGACAGGAGCTGATCGAACGCCGTGAAATCGCGCCGCGTCGGCATGCCGAACTGATCCTGCCGATGATCGAATCCCTGCTTGCCGAGGCCGGCCTGTCACGACGACAGCTGGACGCGATCGCGGTCGGGCGCGGACCCGGGGCATTTACCGGCGTGCGTTTGGGCATCTCGGTGGCGCAAGGTCTGGCGCTGGGACTGGATTTGCCGGTGGTGCCGGTGTCGTCGCTGGCGGCGCTGGCGCTGGACGCGGCGATGCAAGCGCCTGCATCGATCGACGCGATTCTGGCCGTAATCGACGCACGTATGGGAGAGGTCTATGCCGCGGCGTTCCGGCCAGTCGAAGAAGGGCAGTTGCAGGCGCTCGGCGCGGAATCCGTCGGCAGCGTTGCCGAGCTGGACTTGCCGCCCGCGGACCGTTGGGCCGTGGTCGGCACGGGCTGGGGTAGCTATCGTGAGGCGTTGCTGGCCCGTTTGTCGTCGGCACCGGTTTTCGCCGAATCCGAACGCTATCCGCAAGCCGGCGCCATCGCCCGGCTCGCCATGCCGCAGTTGGCCAGCGGCCAGGGCGTGGCGCCGGAACTGGCGCTGCCGGTATACCTGCGCGACAAGGTCGCATTGACACTGGAGGAGCAGCGTCGCCACTGAATCGATGCTGCCGCGTCACGCGTATAATCGCAATTTTTGCGGACGGATCGAGCTTGATTTCGCCGAATGCGCTTGCGCAGCGTGACTCGCTGGCCCGGGAATTTCTTACGGCCAAGCCATTTCGCCATGTCGTTATCGAGGATTTTCTCGATAACGAACTGTGTCGTCGCATCCTCGCGGATTTCCCCAGCTTCGATGAGCGTTACGCGCGCAACGAAATGGGTAAAGTGGGTGGCAAGGCCGCGCGCACCGATGTGCGTGACGTGGCTGACTGCTACCGCGAGCTGGACGCCTATATCCAGGGCAGCGAGTTTCTCGATTACGTGTCGGCCGTGACCGATATTCCCGATCTGCTCTACGATCCGGATTACGTCGGTGGTGGCACGCATGAAAACCGCCACGGACAAGGTCTGGATCAACACGTCGACTTCAATTTCCACCCCGGCACACGCTGGCATCGGCGCCTGAACCTGATCGTGTATCTGAATCCCGAATGGAGCGAAAGCTGGGGCGGAAACCTGCAGTTGCAGGCCGACCCGTGGACGGGCGATACCAGTGGCCCGACGATTGCGCCGCGTTTCAATCGCGCGGTCCTGTTCGAGACGACCGAACGCAGCTGGCATGGATTTTCGAAGATTGAACTGCCGGAGGACCATCGCGATTTGTCGCGCAAATCGTTTGCCATCTATCTGTATACGAAAGACCGCCCGGCCGAAGAGACCGCGGTCTCGCACGCCACGGTTTACGTGCCTGACGGCATGCCCGAAGAGCTCGAGCCGGGGCAGGTGTTGAGTCAGGCGCAACATGGTGATCTGAAGCGGCGGTTTGAACAATTGCGCGGTCAACTCAAGTTTTTGTACGACCGCGAGAAGCGGTTCGAATCGCGCATTGGATCGCTGGAACGTGCGCTGGAAAACGCGAAAGCCGGTTTGCGATTGCCGTTGCAGGGCTATGCGACCCAGCCACGTGCGCCGAGCGGTATCTGGGCCGACGGCTGGGTCGGCAAAGAGTTTTCGGTCTGCTTTGTGCCACAACGCCGCGTGCGATCAGTGCAGATAGAAATGTGGATATCGCCGCAACTCGAAGCACACCAGACTTTTGAAATCGAGTTGAACGGCAAGCGTTGGCAGCATCACGCCTCCCGGGGTGGCCGCTCACAGGCGAGCCTGCAAATCAGGATGCCCGCGGGTCTGGAAGCCGAGCTGCGAATAACCGCGGGCCATGCGGTGGTTCCATCGGAAGTCTCGGATTCCACGGATATGCGCGAGTTGGCCTGGAAACTCATTGCGGCGATCCTGACTCACTGATCCCTGGATGCCTGCCAGCCGCCGCTACTGTGGATTGGATGTTGACGTGCCAACGGCCGGGTTGATCGTGTGCAACACGATGGCACGACGGGTTCCGGGTTTCAGCAGCACGAGTCGATAGGCGGTAGCCGGATTGTAGTCCCGGATATACCCGTCAAATCGGGTTTTGCGAGGTACATCCAGGCGTAACGGACTTTCACCGCCACCCAATCCACTGAATTCGGCCAGACCGACGATTCGATCGTCTGCTGTGACGATCGCCAGTTCATCCGTATCCTTGACGGACTCCATTCCATGACTGATCTGTCCGCTGAACTCCGCGGCGGCTTCAGGTGGATTCAGGCTGTGGAACAAGTAATCGATTTGCGCATTGGCACGGAAGTGCGGATCGACTTCCGGGGCGCGCGGCCATGTCGTATCGACCAGCTTCCAGCCAGGATCGGCAAACATCGCCAGGTTGTTCTGCTTCATCAGCGCGAGTACCCGGAAAATCTGTTGGTTGGAGACTCCGGGTGGAGACGGGAATGCTTTCCCATCGAATAGTCCGCTGCGGGCGGATGCGGCTGACTGTTGTGAAATACGATAAACGCTATCGGACCATCCCACCCAGGCGTGATGGCTTGGATACAGCATGACAGGCAGGCACGCACAACCCGTCAAGGCCAGACCGACAAGAAATTGATGTCCGGATCTGCACGCATCCATCAGCACGATCATCGCCAGGCCGGACCAAAACAGGCATGGCCAAAGCAGATACCGATCCGAATAGATCTGGCCGGGATTTGCCATTAGATAGTCCAGGCGAGTCAACCCGACGATTGCGGAAGTCGACAAGGCAAACAGGCATATCCCCAACGCCAGTGCATAAGCAGACGAGACTTGTTCGCGACGGGCGTAGTAAATGGCAAAGCGAACGATCACATACAATATTCCGGCAAAACCCAGTAACGAACTCAATGTCGGTACTGATGAGCCGGTAACTTTCACCAGACCAAAAGCGGTGGCATGAAGAATCGACCCTGGCCACCAATGGGTGATGTCGGGCAATTTGAGCTGGGGGTCGGCAAAACCGAGCCACGCGTTGACCCAGGGCGAGGAAAGCCATTGCGCGGATATCGACAGGCTGGCAAGGGGATGTAATTCCAGTGCGTTGCGTACGCTGTGTTCCCCAGGTAATGCAAATGTGTACAGAAGCAGGCACCCGACAAGCGTGCCGGCAGGCAACAGCAGCCAGCGCCATGGCAGACGCAACAACAGGCCTAGTGCCACAACCGATACAAAGCCGGCTATTCCCGGACCGAAGCTGAAGGTGGCAACCGTGCAGGCCAGGCATGCAAGTGCAAGGCGTTGAAGAGAATGGTCACGGCTTGCCTGCCAGGTCAACAGGCAGGCAAGCACCACGTTAACGATGACCAGATAGGCATGCAGGGATTCGCTTCCATGCATCAACATGCGTGCATTGGCCAGCCAGAAGATGCCCGTGACTGCCAACAGCACGCCGGCGGCGCGAGCTGCCAGCGGCAACTCGCGTGCCCGCCAGAAATTCAGGCTCGGGACAGCGCAGGCAACAAAGGCACAGGTTGTACCAATGCCGATTTGCAAGAGTTGGTCGGCAGCGAACCAATGTATCTCCATTACCCGGATCAGGTTGGGAATGATCGGGCGATGCCCGTTCTCCAATTGAAGAATATTTTCCGGAAAAGGCAGCGAGAGAAAGTGATCGTACAACCGCCATTGGTCGAACATCGGTACACGCCAGGCAAAATTGGCGATGGCGCTTAGTGACGTGGCGAGGAGAAGAGCGGCGGCTACGAGGAAAAACGTTGCCAGAAGGCGTTGCCATGACAAGAAGCTGTGCCAGGTCAGCGAGCGCTGAGTCCGTGGCATCGGATCGCCTTGTGCCTTCTTCATGAACTCCATTCCTCGTTTGACGTGGCACGTCTGCGCCTATCGGCAGTTCAAGTCACCCGCGGTTTGAACAGGCTATTTGCGCGGCGGCGAAATTGAGAGATAGGCGAGTAAGCGGGTCTCACGCCGGCCACGAGTTACGGTATCGAGAATGACTCCAGCCAGGAAACTCAGTGCGGCAAGCAGCATCAGTCCGGTCGAAAGGATGGCCGTAGGAAAGCGTGGAACCAATCCGGTATTCGCGAACGTGATGAAAACCGGGATAGAGAGGAAAATCGAGACGATTGCCAGTACCAGCGCACACAAGCCGTAAAAAAGCATCGGCCGTTCGGCGCTGAACAGGCGCAGCATGGTGATCAGGATTCGGGACCCATCGCGAAACGTGCCCAGTTTACTGACCGATCCGGCAGGACGTTCCTTGAAGGCCACCTCGCATTCGGCGATTGGCAGTCTCAACTCCAGTGCGTGGACGGTCAATTCGGTCTCGATTTCGAAACCGCCGGACAGTACCGGAAACGATTTGACGAAGCGGCGGGAAAAGGCCCGGTATCCCGACAGGATGTCCGAACATGGACGTCCGAACAGTACGCTCAGGAAACGGCTCAACAGCGCATTGCCAAACGCATGCCCGTGCCGATGCACATCGGCATGCACGGGTTTACGTACGCCAACGACCATGTCGTTTGTGCCGTTGGACAGGATTTGCAGCATGGATGGCGCTGCCGTTGCGTCGTAGGTGTCGTCACCATCGACCATGACATAGGCATCGGCATCGACATCCGCGAACATGCGCCTCACGACATGGCCCTTGCCCTGAAAGCGAACGTGATGGACCCGCGCTCCGGCATCTGCCGCGATACGCGCAGAGCCATCGCTGGAATTGTTGTCGAAGACATGGATTGTCGCCCCGGGCAAGGCTGCGCGGAGATCCTCGATCACCTTGCGGATAGCAATCGCTTCGTTGTAGCAGGGAATGACCACGGCCACATTTTCATAGCGCGCCGCGGTTCCCATGCCGGTATGGACTGAAGCGTTCATTGCGGGAAAAACACCTTTGAGCCTGTGTCCGTCATGGTCGGGTTCTGAAGCGCCGCATCGTTACATATTACCGGAGCAATCTTCGCATCCCTAGCGAGTGCGCTGCAAAGAACATAGCCTGGCGTGATCCTCATGCGGCAACAGGTTCGACTGAATCGATTTGCAGGGCGGCCTGACCGACAATCCGGCACGTTGCAGAATCCGCGTAGTGTGTGTCGAATGCGGGTTCACAAGCAGTGCATACAGTGGCCCCCGTGTCTCATCGATGCGTTTTTTTGCCTCGCGATCCATGCCGTAAACGGGTATTGGAGGCCCCATCAAATTTCCGCCGATGCGGGTGAACGTCGTTGTCGGAGGAAAGCCGAGCGCAAGGAAGGCCAACGGACTATCTTCTACCAGTACCACGTTTGCATGCGCGAGGTTTGGAACGCCCGGCAGTTCGATATCCAGGAATCGGGGGCCGTACGCCGGCAGGCGCTCTACAAAAAACGGCCGCGTCGTCAGCAGAATGACCACCAGTATGCCAATTCCAATGCGCCACGCGTAACGCCCGCTGATGCGTTCCAGTGCGAGTACGATCAGCAGGGGCGATAGCATTTCCAGAGGAACGAGATAACGGTAGATGCCGAAGACGATCAACCAGGCAACATAAGCCACGCTCAAGGCAAGCGCGAGTATCCGTATCCGAAGGCCGCGTTCGATATCACGAATTGGCCAAAACAGCAGTACGGGCAGGGCAACGAATGCGAGTGGGACGCGCAGGTCGAGAAACCAGCTTTCCGACACCAGGCGTGACGACGAAGCCCAGACCAGCGGATAGAACAGCCATTGGGTGAGGTCGCGCGGCAGAAAACGTTTGTCACGCAGATTGAACGGCGTAGCGAAGTCACCGCCAAACAGATGACTGAACATCGGATGCAAGGGGTTGCCGAATTCCTGCCAGACTCGCAACATCCAGAATGCGTCAGTAATGAGAAATGCACAGGCCGCCATTGTCCAGGCGACCCAGACATTGCGCCATTGCCATTGCCTGTCGGCGATAGTCAGCGCAGGCAGGGCGAGCGCCAGTCCCAGTACGAAAGGCGCAGTGGTGAGTTTGATTCCGACGGTCGCACCGATCAGCAAACCCACCAACGCGGCACGGCGCGCATTCAGCCGGTTTGTATCGAATGCCAGGGCGAAAGCGCAAAGCAACGGCAGGCTGACCAGATTGTCGCCCATGCCGCTGCCAAGTTCGCTCAGCTGTGTCGCCCCGGCAACTCCGATGAATGCGATCAACAAGGCGAGATATCTGCCTTGGGCTTGTGACGTGTCCGCAAGCAGGCGACGTGCAATGGCGTACAGCGGCAGGATGTTGGCGCCTTGCAGCGCACCCAGTACGAAAGCGCTCAGCCGGGGAGGCGTATGCATGAAAAGCAGATATTCTGCGGTTGCCAGCAGCGGGTTGAAATAGGTTTGCGTTTGCGCGGCAGCCCAGTCGTACCAGCCGCGACCGGTCCAGAACGCCCAGCCGTCGTACAGGTGGTAGTTGCGTAAATCCCAGCTGTCGGTCTGGCCGAGCAGCACGGCCAGAACTCCCGCAAACAGAATCACGCAGGCAAGGATCGATGGAATCAACGCCTTGTCAATGCGTTTGTCCGGCTTGAAGATTCCGTTGCGCATGGACTCAGGCAGAACGGACATGGCGGCATTCTCCCATACACGATTACAGAAGGATGTTTGCTGGCTGTTTCGATTCCGGGGGTTGTAATTTCGCCGCAACACCAATCGCTGCGGGCAGAACGTATTCTTTTCTATGGATGCATGCGTTCCAGCACGCGTTCGATGCCGGCACGGGTCTGCGCACGCAGCAGGGCGCTGCGTTGCCGGCGCAGCTTGGCCAGGCTGTATTCGCCGATGGCCTGGCGCACTTCGAGCAGGGAGCTCGGGTGCATGCTGAAGCCGGTCAGTCCGAGCGCCAGCAGCAAGGCAGTAAAGTGCGTGTCGCCGGCGATTTCGCCGCACAAGGTCACCGGTTTCTTCGTGCGCGAGCCGGTGGCGATGATTTGCGCCAGCAACTGCAGCACGGCCGGATGCAATGGATCGTACAAGGCCGCCAACGCATCATTGTTGCGGTCCACGGCCAGTACGTACTGGGTCAGGTCATTGGTGCCGATGGCGATAAAGTCCAATTGCCGAATCAGGCTCGACAAGGCGATGGCGGCGGCCGGCACCTCGATCATCGCGCCCAGCTCGAACGCATCCGCGATCTCGTAGCCGCTGCTGCGCAGATCCCGCGCGCATTCCTCGATCAGTCGGCGAACGCCGCTGATCTCTTCGCTGGTGGCCACCATCGGTACGAGAATGCGCACCGGACCGAATGCCGATGCGCGCAGGATGGCGCGCAGCTGCGTGCCGAACAATTTCGGGTGGCGCATGGCCAGGCGAATGCCGCGTACACCCAGCGCCGGATTCGGTTCCTTGGCCAGCGACAAGCCGGTGCTGTCGGTCTTGTCCGCGCCCAGATCCAGCGTACGGATGGTCACCGGGGCGCCACCCATCGCCAGCACCAGGTCGCGATAGGCGACGAACTGCTCCTCTTCGTCGGGTAGCTCATGACGTTGCATGAACAGGAATTCAGTGCGATACAGGCCGACACCAACGGCGCCGCAGATGCGCGCTTCGGCCACATCGGCGAGCATTTCCGCATTCGCGTACAGATCAATCTCGACGCCGTCCCGGGTCAAGGTCCGCGCGTGCTTGAGGCGTCCCAATGCCTCGGTGGTGCGCGCTTGTTCGCGTTGGAACTGACGATAGCGGGCCAGGTCCTGCGCGGTGGGATGTACCACGATTTCGCCGCTACTGGCGTCGACCAGCATCAGGTCGTCGTCGCGCACATGCTTGAGAACATCATTGGCGCCGACGACCATCGGCAAGCGCATGCTGCGTGCGAGAATCGCGCTGTGCGACAACGCGCTGCCGCCACTGGTGATCACGCCAAGCACGCCGTGTTCGGTAACATGTGCCAGTTCGGTCGGGGCGATCGTGTCGCTGACCAGGATGCTGCCGACGCGTGACGCGATCTGGCGTTCGGCCGGCGTCGTGTCGCGCGACAACGCCGATTGGACGCGTGCCACGATATGGTCGACATCCTCGCGCCGGCTGCGCAGATATGGATCGTCGATCGCTTCGAACGCGGCAACCAGACGATCACGTTGCAACTTGAGAGCGGCGCTTGCGCGGTAACGGCCCTGGCGGATCAGGCCGATCAAGCCCGCCTTGAGCTCCGGATCGTCGAGCAACAGGCTGTGCGCGTCGATGAATTCGCCAACTTCCCGGGCCAGGGTTTCGTGCAGGTTTTCGCGCAGCTGATGCAGTTCGTTGCGTGCCACCTCCATGGCTTCCTGCAAGCGTTCGATTTCCGGTTCGATCTCGTCGTCGGCCATCGGCCGTTCGTCGATGCTGAATTGGCTGGGATGGACCAGACGTGCACGTCCCAGCGCCATGCCGCGGGCGGCGCCGGTGCCGGTAAGGACGAAACGCGCGCTCATGCGCCCTCGTCAAATTTGCGGATGAACAGGTCGAGCATGGCCCGTATCGCTTCGTTTTCGTCGGGTCCGTTGGTACGCAGGATGATGTGGTTGCCAAAACCGGCAGCCAGCATCATCACACCCATGATGCTCTTGGCGTTGACCTCGCGCCCCTGAAATACCAGCCAGGCATCCGACTTGTATCCTTGTAGCAGTTGCACGAGCTTGGCCGAGGCGCGTGCATGCAGGCCGAGTTTATTGCTGATTTCCACCTCTTGCTCAAGCATGATCTATGCAGATTCCTCCGCGTCCGCCACTGGCGGCGGTCTGGGTAAGTTCGCTCAAGCTCTGTTCCGGATAGTTGAGCACGCGCAGCAGCATCGGCAGATTCAGCCCGGATACGCGGTGCGCGTCGATACCCAGTCCAACGAGCTTTTCGGCGATGTTACTGGGCGTGGCTCCGTACAAGTCGGTGAGGACGAGTACGCCGGAACCCGAATCCAGTGCCCGAGCACGGCTTGCGGCGGCCTGCAATGCCGTCGGAACGTCGGCGTCCAGCGGAATGTCGTAAGCATCCACGCACGAGGGCACGCGTCCGAGAATCCGTCGCGCGGTGGCAATCAGCGTGGCGCCCATGCCTTCGTGGGTCAGCAACAGGATGCCAACGCTCATGACAGGCATCTCATGACTGACTTGTCGCCTTTCATCACTCCAGCTCCCGGTGGAACGTCAACACTTGTTCGCGCCCCGGGCGGAAGTGTTCGGCCAGACGTTCGCACAAGTATACAGAGCGGTGACGGCCGCCGGTGCAGCCGACGCAGATAGTCACGTAGGACCGGTTCTCGGCTTCGAAGCGGGGTAACCATTCCTCGAGAAAATCGCGGATGCATTGCAGATATTGGCCGACTTCCGGTTTGTCGTGCAGCCATTCGCGTACCGGCTGGTCGCGTCCCGACAGCGGGCGCAGGGCAGCGTCCCAGTGCGGATTCGGCAGGCAACGCGCGTCGAATACGAAATCGGCGTCGGGTGGCAAGCCGCGCTTGTAGGCAAATGATTCGAACAACAGCGACAACGGTCCGCCGGCCATGCCCAGTTCGGTGGCGATCAAGCGGCGCAACTGGTGGACGTTCAGTTCGCCGGTGTCGATGACGCGTTCGGCGATCGAGGACAGCGGCTCAAGCAGGCGGCGTTCCAGTTTGATGGCATCGCTCAACGAGACCTTGTCGCTGGTCAATGGATGTCGACGTCGGGTATCGGAATAGCGCTTGAAAAGCACCTCGTCGCGCGCGTCCAGAAATATCAACTGAGAGGTGATGCCATTGCTGGCGAGGTTGGCCAGTACGCCCGGCAATTTGTCCAGGTCCTCGGCGCGATTGCGCACATCGATGCCGACGGCAAGGCGCGGGTGCAGCCCTGGTTGTGCCAGTGCGACCGCATCGACGAACGCCGGCAGCAGTGTGCCAGGCAGATTGTCGACACAGTAGTAGTCAAGATCCTCGAGTGCGCGCAGCGCGATCGTCTTGCCGGAACCGGACATGCCGGTGACCACGACCAGACGCGTCGACGGAGGGTTGGCAGCGGCGTCAGTGGACATACGATTCGGCGTGTTTTTTTGCGTCCTTGCCGGTACGTAAATGCATTGCGTCGGGCCTCCCGGCATGGATTCGCGTCGATGTCATCACCATGGCGCATGCCGACGCATCTGGTGCGCCTGTCGATCGAGAAATGTTTGTGCCGGATCGATCCCCTTGGTCTTGAGTACGTGGTTGCGCACGGCGACTTCGATCAACACCGCCAGGTTGCGGCCCGGCGCAACCGGGATCGTGGTTTGCGGGATCTTGGTGTCCAGCACTTCGCGATAGCTGTTGTCGCCATAGATGCGTGCCAGTCCGTCTTCGGCCTGTTCGGCGCGCGGGCCGGTTGCCAGATGCACGATCAGGCGCAGGTATTTCGATGGTTTTACTGCGGTGTGACCGAACATTTCGCGGACGTTGAGGATACCCAGGCCGCGCACCTCGAGCAGGTCCTGCAACATTTCCGGGCAGGAACCATCAATGACGTCCGGTGCGATCTGGGTCAGTTCCGGTGCGTCGTCGGCGACCAGGCGATGCCCGCGCGTGATCAGCTCCAGCGCCAGCTCGCTCTTGCCGGAGCCGGATTCGCCCGTTATCAGCACGCCGATCGAATACACTTCCATCAGCACGCCGTGCACGGTGACCTTGCGCGCCAGCATGCGGGCAAGATTGTATTGCAGATAGGTCAGCAGTTCGTGGCCGCGCAGGCTGCTAAGCCACAGCGGAGTATCGGTTTCGTCGGCTGCTTCGCGCAGGTCCGTGGGCACCGACTGGTCCTTGGTCAGGATCAGCGCAGTCGGCTGATAGCCGACGATTTTCTGGATCATTTCCCAGCGCTGCCGGGAATCGAGGCTGTCCAGCCAGTTCAACTCCTCGCTACCGATAATCTGAACCTTGTTCGGATAGATCGTGTTCAGATAACCGACCAGCGATGGCCGTCGCGGCTGCTTTTCGGCCGGTACGATTGCACGGCTCTCGCCTTGCTGGCCGGCAACCCAGCGCAGCGACAGGCGTTCGCTGACTTTGTCGAAGAGTTCGCGGGCGTTGAGGCGATCCATAAGGCGGTTCCACCGGGCAATGCGTACCGGATTGGGTCATAGTTTAACGAATGTCGCATGGTCGTTGCCGTCCATGGGCAACGGCCGCTTAACTTCGCTGCCGCATGACGGTCTATCATATCGGTCTACCTACAAGGAAACACGCGATGAAAAAACTTGCATGCTTGCTGGCCGGTTTGTTGCTTGCCGGCTGTGGGAATCACGCCGAAAACGGGGCAAGTGTGGCCAGCGACCACTCAGGCGGCGGTACCGCAGTAAAACTGAAGAATCCCGGATTCGAGGAGCCGGCCAAGAACGACACCATTCCGGGCTGGTTACTCGTTCAGCATGCCGGGGCACCTGCTTACAAGGTAGCGCTTGATCCGGATAGTCCCTATGCCGGAAAGGACAGTATGCGCATAACGCGCACGCAACCCCAGGTCTACGGCTCGCTGATTCAACGCGTGGATGCCAGGAATCTGGTTGGAAAAACCGTCGAATTGACGGCCATGTTGAGGTGCAAGGATGTCGGACCCAAAGGGCTCAAATTGTTGCTCAGCGGCGGCCGTCCGGACACTAATCGATACTCCCCCGCGCTGGCTGGAACCAAAGACTGGCAGCGCCAAACGATACGCCTCAAAGTGCCGCGCACGGTGCAGACACTGACGCTTGGTGTGACATTGCTGGATTCGGGAACCGGCTGGCTCGACGACGTGCAACTTCGCGTCGTCGACTAGCGACCACTTTGCGGGTGTGCTTCTAGGCCAGCGGCAGCCTGATTTCGATTTCGAGCCCGCCGCCATCCGCCGCCGTTGCGCGAATCTGCCCGCCCTGGCGTTCGATGGCGCGCTTGGCGATGGCCAGGCCCAGGCCACTGCCGCCGCTTTTGCGCTCCCGGGCGGCGTCGGTACGGAAATACGGTTCGAAGATTCGGCGGCAATCGCCGGGGGCCACACCCGGCCCGCAGTCGCGCACGCGCAAGCGGGCCACATCATCGATGCGGTCCAGGCGCAGGTCCACGGTGGTACCGGCGGTCGTGTATTTGACCGCGTTGCGAACCACGTTTTCGATAGCGCTCGCCAGTAGCTCCGGTTCGGCGATGACCTTTAGTGGCGTGCTTTGCGCGATATGCAGGGTGCATGGCCGGGCTTGCGCCTCAAAGGCGGCATCTTCGGCGATATCGGCGACCAGTTCGTCCAAGGCGACCGTTTCCGCATCGGTACGCTGCGACGCTTCCATGCGCGAAAGCTGGATCGCCTGACTGATCATCTCTTCGAGTCGCAACGCTTCGCGTTCGACGCGGTCGAGGTTTTCGTTGTTCTCGTTGCCGGGTTGTGAACGGGCAAGTTCCAGGGCGACGCGCATGCGTGACAGTGGCGAGCGCATCTCATGGGATACATCGCGGACCAGGCGCTGCTGGCTTTCCACCAGATCCTTCAGTCGCGCGGCCATCTGATCGAATTCTGAAGCAAGCGCAAGAATCTCCTGGCTGCGGCCGAACCGTACCTGGCCGACACGCGCGCTCAGGTCGCCGCGCGCGACCCGGCGCGCACTGGCTCTAATTCGCGCCAACGGACTCGAAACATACGAAGCGAGCAAGGCGCTCACCAAGGCGCTGATCAGCATGGCGATCAGGATGTTGGTCCAGAATGTGGTCGGTCGTCGGTACAGAAATCGGGTCAAAAACGAGCCCTCGAAAACGGCGACGCCGATGTACGGGTGACCGTCGGGATCGTGCATGACGCGGGTCCGGATTCGCGCCGCATCGGCACTGCCGTGGCGAGGGGTGTTTTTCGCGGCTTCTTGCGCGGCGGGCGGAATCGTGCGGTCGAGTACTTCCGTGCCTTGCGGGTTCAGCACATAGATCTTGCCCGGGCCGTAACCGGCTGTGCCCTGCAACCATTTGCGCAGCGCGCCGACGCCATCATGATGCAATTCGTGCGCGCAACGCAGCAGCTGATCGTCCATGGCCGCCTGCATCCGGCTGATGCCCAGACCGGGAATCTTGGCGGTTTCGAAGTGGCTGGTCGTGGTCCAGGCCAGGGTGATGATGACGCTGACGCTGACCAGCCACAGTGCCCCGAAGATGCGCCAGAAAAGCCGATGCACGTCAGTACTCCGTGAGCCGGGAAAGCATCGCCGCAGACTTTTTATTCCGAGCTTTCATGCGGATCCACGATGCGGAAAAGGTAGCCGGTACGGTGGATAGTGACAATCATCGATTCACCGTCGCCGGCCGGACCGAGTTTGCGTCGCAGCTTGGAGATATGCACGTCGATGCTGCGATCGAACGGGCCCAGCGGACGTCCGAGTACGTCGAGCGAGAGGATTTCCTTGCTGACCGGCTTTCCGGCTTCGCGCATCAAGGCGTGCAGGATGTTGAATTCGGTGCTGGTCAGCATCACCGGTTCGCCGTTCACGCTGACCGTGCGCGAGGCGGCACGCAGTGCGACCATTCCGACGTTCAGGTCGGTCAGGCGTGCGCTTTCGCCTTCGCCGCGTGTGCGGCGCAGGATCGCACGCAGGCGTGCCGCGATTTCGCGCGGGTTGCAGGGCTTGGGTACGTAATCGTCCGCACCCAGCTCAAGGCCGAGGATGCGATCGGTATCCTCGCCCAGCGCAGTCAGCATCAATACCGGAAGGGTCGAGCTGCGGCGCAATGCACGCAGCACCTCGACGCCGGATCGACGCGGCAGCATGACGTCAAGCACCATCGCATCGTATGCACCGTCGCCGGCACGTTGCAGAGCCTGCTCACCGTCATGCGCCAGATCCACCGAAAATCCCTCACGTTGGAGGTAGTCCCGGAGCAATTGGCATAGTTCTTCGTCGTCGTCGGCGAGCAGGATTCGGACTTCACTCATGAACGCATTCTATCTCCCGGTCGGGCAAGCATACGCCGCGAAGCGGCCGGCTGAGCCGGCCTTTGCATTTGCTTACGTTCGTTTACGGGATTCGTCGATGCGAATGCGAACGATCACACAACGTGCGTAACGCCGTACCGGATTGCCGCATTGGCAACCGAGCCGTTGGCGGCAGCGATCCGGCCCGGTCTTGACTGCGCCCGCCTGGAGCTGTCCTAGGCTTGGCCGGCGTTTGCTGCGGCATGATGGGTTGCCGACAGGCGCTTCATCGGCCACACCATGATGACGGCCACCAGAGTTGCGACCGAGGCCCAGACGCCGAGCCAGTTGAACAGGTGCGTATAGATCGGCAGCGTTTGCAGCGGGTCGATGATGTCGTGCGGCACGGCGGCGAAGTTTGCCACGATGCCACCCAGGTATTGTGAGATACCCACCGCGACAAAGTACGCGCCCATCATGAAGCCGCCCATGCGCGCCGGCACGTAGCGCGCGATCATCGCCAGGCCCAGACCGCTGACCAGCAGTTCGCCCAACGAGTAGAAACCGTAACCCCAGATCATGACCCAGGACGATGTCTTGCCTTCGACGGCGTAGTGTCCGGCGACACCGTAAATGAAGAAGCCGAGGGCGACCATGGCGAAACCCAGCGCAAACTTGGCCGCAATCGACATATCCTTGCCGCGATTACCGGCGCTGGTATAGATCCACGCCAGTATCGGGCTCAGCAGCATGATCCAGATCGGGTTCAGCGCTTGGTACTGGGCGGGCGCCCAGTTCCACAGGTGCAGGCCGAAGATGTCGAAGCTCCAGTTGACGTTGCGCAACGCGAACAGGTTCAGCGAAGTCGACATTTGCTGATAGAAAATGAAGAAGAAGATGGTCTGGACCGTCAATACCAGCGCGGCGATCAGGCCGGCGCGCTCGTCGCGATGGCTGTTCCTGATGAGGTAGGTGAAGATGCCGAGCAGCACCACGCCCGCGCCGTAGACGAATATGCGTGCGACTTCCTCGTATTGCAGGATGACGGCGGCGCCGACCACGCACAGCGCACCTGCGCCGAGTACTGCCGCGAAGTGTTGGAGATTCAGCGGCCGTTCGTCGGGTTCCGAACCGATGTGGGCCATCGACGCGCGCATGAAGAAATAGTTGACCAACCCGACAACCAGTCCGACAAAGCACACGCCGAAAGCGGCATGCCAGCCCAACTCGCCGCCATAGGTGGCGTTGACGTAGTCCTTGATCCAGGGCGTGAGCAACATCGAGATCGTCGAGCCGATGTTTACCGCCATGTAGTAAAGCGTGAAGGCGCTGTCGATCCTGGAATCATCGCCCTCGAAAATCTTGCGCACCAGATTGCCCGCATTCGGTTTGAACATGCCGTTGCCGACGACGATCACGCCCAGTGCGCCAAACAATGCCCAGGTGCTTTCCGTGGGGATGGTCATCAGCGCGTAACCGAGGCTGAGAATGGTCGCACCGGTCAACATCGTGCGGCGCGTGCCGAGGACCTTGTCGCCGACCCAGCCGCCGATGGCGGGTGCCACATAAATCAGGGCCGCAGCGGCGCTCCACACCAGATTGGCGCGGGCATCCTCGAAATGCAGACGCTGGACCATGTAGTACACGATCAGCACCTGCATGCCGTAGTAGCCGAAGCGCTCCCACAGCTCGATCATGAAGACGGTGAAGAACGAGCGATTTCGATAAATGGGCGTATTCAGGTTCGACATGCGAGTTTTGCAACCTCTGGTTGAATGGGACATGGCGCGAACGAACGCGTGCCGCCGGACCGGATGAAGCATCCCTTGGCGAAGTGAACCGGCAGAGTTTGCGCAAAATCACACCAGCGACGCAAGCCGGTGCCCTGGCGTACCGGCTTGCAGTACTCGAACAGGAGCCGTCGTTTTCGGTTCACTCCTCGCTTCGCACCGCACGCAGAGCCGCTGCCGCGCTGGCTGCATGCGCGCTGTGCGTTTCCGACAGTCGGCGCATCAGCGGCAACACCGCGATCGCAATCGCGGTACACACGAGTGCGGCGAAACCAAGCTTGTTGAACAAGCCGGTGTAGATGGGCAGGCTGGCCACGGGATTGTTGGTGATGTCGCCGGACACGCTGGAATACGAGGCGACCACGCCGCCAAGGTACTGCGATACACCGGACGCGACGAAGTAAGCGCCCATCATGAATCCGCCCATCCGCGCGGGCACATAACGCGCCACCATCGCCAGGCCGAGTCCGCTGACCAGCAACTCGCCCAGCGAAATTGCGCCGTAGCCCCACACCATCAACCACGAGGATACGCGGCCGCTCGCGTCGGCGAAATGGCCGGCTGCGCCGTAAATGAAGAATCCCGCGGCGACGATGGCGAAACCGAGCGCGAACTTGGCGGCGATCGAAATATCCTTGTTGTGACGTCCGGCCGTCGTGTAAATCCAGGCCAGAATCGGGCTGAGGATGAAGATCCAGATCGGATTGAAGGCCTGGAACTGGGCCGGGGACCAGTCCCACAGGTGCATGCCGAACACGTTGAAAGCCGGGTCGACGTTGCGCAGCGCGAACAGATTGAGCGACGTCGACATCTGCTGGTAGAAGATGAAATAGAACACCGTCTGCACGGTAAGCACCAGGGCCGCGATCAGGCCGGCACGTTCGCTGCGACTGCCGATTCCGATCAGGTAGGCGAAGATGCCGAGCACAACCACGCCGGCGATGTAGACGAAGGCGCGCGCCACCGCTTCGTGCTGGAGGATATAGGCGGAAATGAACACCGTCACCGCCCCGCCGAGCAGGACCAGGCCGAGCCGGCCCATGTCGAGCGGGCGATCGTCGGGTTCGGAGCCGATGTGTTCCATCGCCCGGCGCATCAGCGCGTAGTTGACAAGGCCAAATACCAGACCGACAGCGCACACGCCGAAGGCCACGTGCCAGCCGAGTTCGTTGCCGTAGTGTGCGTTGACGAAATCCTTCAGCCATGGTGTCAGCAGCTGCGAAATCATGGCGCCGAGATTGACCGCCATGTAGTAGATCGTGAACGCGCTGTCGATCCTGGAGTCGTCGCCCTCGTAGATCTTGCGTACCAGATTGCCGGCATTGGCCTTGAACAATCCGTTGCCGACCA
This sequence comes from uncultured Pseudomonadota bacterium, assembly GCA_963779795.1. Taxonomy (GTDB): domain Bacteria; phylum Pseudomonadota; class Gammaproteobacteria; order Xanthomonadales; family Rhodanobacteraceae; genus Rudaea. The sequence continues at coordinate 543,769 of CAVZZK010000004.1, forward strand.
CGATGACGCCGAGCGAGCAGAAAAGGAACCATACGCTCTGTCCCGGCACGACCATGAGACCGTAGCCGGCGGCCAGGATCGCGGCGCCAAGCAGCATGGTGCGACGCGTACCGAGGATCTTGTCGCCAATCCAGCCGCCGATCGCCGGCGCGACGTAGATCAGGGCTGCGGCCGCACCCCAGACCAGCGTGGCACGATCGTCGGGGAAGCCCAGGCGCTGGACCATGTAGTACACGATCAGCGCCTGCATGCCGTAGTAGCCGAAGCGCTCCCACATTTCGATCAGGAAGACGGCAGTAAACGAGCGCGCCTGCGATACAGGCTGAGAACTGGTGGACATTTCGACTCCCCATGCGTGCAATCAGGCGCAAGAGTAACGCACGAATTACTTGCGCGCTCAAGCGCCGGCGACCGATCAGGCGCCCGGAATGCAAATCAGCAAAACGATCCCCAGCACAATGCGATAGACCGCGAAGGCGCTGAAGCGATGCTCGCGGATGTAGCCGAGCAGCCACTTCACGGCGACGAAGGCGGTGACCGTGGATATGACAAACGCAACCGTCAGCGCGGTCCAGTCCTCGTGCACGCCGCCGCCATTGAACTGCTTGAGCAATTCATAGCCGCTGGCTGCGAACATGGTCGGGATGCCGACCAGGAAGGCAAACTCGGTGGCGGCAGGGCGATTGTTCGTGCCGGCCAGCAAGGCCACGAAGATCGTCGCCGCCGAGCGCGACGTGCCCGGGAATATCGCTGCCACGACCTGTGCCAGGCCGACCAGGATTGCCACGGTCCAGGTGATCCGCGAACTCGGCGGACGCCGGCTCGCCACCCATTCCGCGGCAAGCATCCACACGCCGCCCAGCACCAGCGCCCAGGCGACCGGCGTGACGGTTTCGGGCAACTTGAAACCCAGGCGGGTGACGATAAAGCCGAGAATGGCGGTGATGACGAAGGCCAGTGTCAGCTTGAACGCGTAATCGCGTTTGTCGCGCTCGTTCAGGCCGGTGATCAGCTGCCAGATGCGTTCGCGATAAATCAAGGTCACGGCCAGGATCGCGCCGGCCTGGATGACCACGTTGAATGTGTCGGATCGGTGGCCCAGCCAGTGTTCGGCAATCAGCAGATGGCCGGTGCTGGAGACCGGCAGAAATTCGGTGATTCCTTCGATCAGCCCGAGCAGGGCCGCGCCAATCAGGTTGCTCATTCAGGATGCTCGCCAGGGTTGGGGGCGGCGTCCGATGCGGTCCGACGCCGTCGCGAATTATGGCATCATAAGGGGTCTTGACCACTCCGCCGTACGCGACCGTTCATTTATGCTGATTTTCGACCTTTCCCAACCCGGCCGCAGTGCTTCCGCCCAAATCGCCGCCGACAGCCCGCTGCCGAAGGATTTGCCGGAAAGATTCCGACGCAAGAGCCCACCGGCCTTGCCCGAAGTGTCGGAGCTTCAGGCGTTGCGCCATTACACCAGACTGTCGCGCAAGAATTTTTCCATCGACACGCAGTTTTATCCGCTGGGATCGTGCACGATGAAGTACAACCCGCGCGCTTGTCACACGCTGGCCATGCTCGACGGTTTCCTGGCGCGGCATCCGTATGCGCCCGAATCGCTGTCGCAGGGCTTCCTGGCCTGCATGTACGAGTTGCAGGAAATTCTGGCCGACGTCACGGGCATGAAAGGCGGCGTGTCGCTGGCGCCGCTGGCCGGCGCACAGGGCGAACTGGCCGGCGTGGCCATGATCATGGCCTACCACCGGCATCGCGGCGATCACGAGCGCAACGAGATCATCGTGCCGGATGCGGCGCACGGCACCAACCCGGCCACGGCGACGATGTGCGGTTGCACGGTGCGCGAGATTCCGACCGACAAGAACGGCGACATCGACATCGAGACGTTGAAGAAGGTGCTGGGTCCGAAGACGGCCGGCATCATGCTGACCAATCCCTCGACGATCGGCGTGTTCGAGCGACGCATCGTCGAGATCGCGAAGCTGGTGCACGAGGCCGGCGGCCTGCTGTACTACGACGGCGCCAACCTGAACGCCATTCTCGGCAAGGTGCGTCCGGGGGACATGGGCTTCGATGCGATTCACATGAATCTGCACAAGACGTTCTCGACGCCGCACGGTGGCGGCGGGCCGGGTGCGGGCGCGGTTGGCGTGTCCGAACGCCTGAAGCCGTTCCTGCCGATCCCCATGGTCGAAGCCGTCGTTCGCGACGCGGACGACTCCGAATCACGTCCCGCGCATGCGCGGGAAGCGGCCCGGAGGGCTGAAGGGGGCGGCACGCCGGACGCCTGGTACCGCTGGGTGCGCAAGAAGGACCGCCCGTTGTCGATCGGCCGACTGACCACGTTCGCCGGTAATGCCGGTGTGCTGCTGCGCGCGTATATCTATGCGCGCATGCTCGGCCGGGAAGGCATGCCGCGCGTGGCCGAGTTTGCCACCTTGAACGCGAACTACCTGATGAAGCGGTTGGCCGAAAAAGGTTTCGACCTGGCCTACCCGAAACGTCGCGCCAGTCATGAATTCATCGTCACCGTGGCGAAACAGAAGAAAGTCAACGGCATTACCGCACTGGATTTTTCCAAGAGCCTGCTCGATCACGACATTCATGCGCCGACCAACTATTTCCCGTTGTTGGTTCCCGAATGCCTGCTGATCGAACCGACCGAAACCGAAAGCAAGGAAACGCTGGATGAATTCGTCGAAGTCATGGGCGAACTGCTGCAGTTGGCCGCGAATGATCCGCAGATGATGCGCGACGCGCCGGTGACGACGCCAGTGCGCCGTCTGGACGACGTCAAGTGCGCCAAGGAACTCGATCTGGTCTGGCATGCCGCGCGCACCTCGGCGGCCGACACGGCTCTCACTGCCGGTGTATGAATGAGTGCCTCGGACCGCAACCATGCCCAGTACTGAGCCGCGCGGACCGAAACAGATCTACCGGGCATTGATCTGGTCGTTCAACGGATTGCGCGCGAGCTGGACGCTGGAGGCCTCGTTCCGGCTCGAAGTATACCTGTGCATTGTTTTTTTCCCGCTCGGAATCTGGCTCGGCCACGATGCGGTCGAACGGGCACTGCTGGGTGGAAGCCTGTTGCTGGTCCTGTCCGCCGAGTTGCTCAATTCGGCGCTGGAGGCGGTGGTCGACAAGCTCAGTCCGGAATTCAACGAATTTGCCGGGCGCGCGAAGGACATGGGCTCGGCCGCAGTATTCCTGCTGATGCTGAACGTGTTGCTATGCTGGGGGCTGATCCTGTGGCAGCATGTTTCACCATGAGGTCCGTGCGCGGACCCGAACTTTGAAGGCTGATATCCCTTGGAATCCTTGATTGAACCGCAGCTGTGGATTGCGCTGCTGACACTGTCGACATTGGAAATAGTCCTCGGCGTCGACAATCTGGTGTTCATCTCGATAGCGGTCGGCCGCCTGCCACCGGAGCGGCGTTCGAGCGCGCGGCGCTTCGGCATCAGCCTGGCCTGCCTGACGCGTATCGGTCTGCTGGTGGTGCTCGCGCATCTGGCGCGACTGGATGACAAGCACGCGGGCCTGTTCAGCGCGTTCGGACAGGTCGTCTCGGTGCGCGACCTGATCCTGCTCGGCGGCGGCCTGTTCCTGCTGGTCAAGGGACTGACGGAAATTCGCGATGCGATCTTTACCGACCCGGAATCGCCCAGCACAAGTGCCCGAACCGCGAAATTCCTGTTTGTCATCCTGCAGATCGCGTTCATCGATATCGTGTTCTCACTGGATTCGGTGATCACGGCCGTCGGCATGGTACGTAACATCCCGATCATGGTCGCTGCGATCGTGCTGGCCGTCATCGTCATGCTTTTTGCGGCCGACCCGGTGGGGAATTTCATCGACCGGCACCCGACCATCCGCATGCTCGCCCTGGCGTTCATCCTGCTCATCGGTGTGGTGCTGATCGGCGAGGGCGCCGGCTTCCATATTCCGCGCGGTTATATTTATTGCGCGATGGCATTCTCCGCGCTGGTGGAGATACTCAACCTGATTGCCAGACGCGAGTTTCGCAAGCGCCACCAGAGTCGTGAAGACGATCGGCGCTGGCCTTCGGTATGATGTGAGGCGGTAAATTCTGAATCTGCATTGGTGCCGGGGTTACGCTCATGTCCAAGTTTCGTATCGTCGTGATGCTGCTGTTGGTGGGCCTGCTCGGGGGCTGCGGTTACAACGCGATCCAGTCCAAGGATGAAGCAGTCAAGGCGGCCTGGTCGGAAGTCATCAACCAATACCAGCGCCGTGCCGATCTGGTGCCGAACCTGGTCAATACGGTCAAGGGTTATGCGCAGCACGAAGAAGAAGTGCTCACGCGCGTGACCGAAGCTCGTGCGCAGGTCGGCAAGATCACGATCACGCCTGCCATGCTCAACGACGCGGCGGCGATGAAGAAATTTCAGGCGGCCCAGGGTGAGTTGTCCAGCGCACTCACGCGCCTGATGGCGGTTTCCGAAAACTATCCGAACCTGAAGGCTGATGGATTGTTCCAGAACCTGCAGGCGCAACTGGAAGGCACCGAGAATCGCATCACGGTGGCGCGCAACCGTTATATCGCGGCAGTGCGCGACTACAACGTGCTGGTACGCAGTTTCCCGCAGAACCTGACGGCCAAGTTGTTCGGCTACAAGCCGATGGCCAATTTCAGCGTGCAAAACGAAAAGGCCATTTCGGTCGCTCCGTCCGTCGATTTCAGCAAACCGCCTGCGAAGCCTGCCCCAGGTCAACCTTGAGCCGGCTGCGGTTTCATGAAACCGATGCGACGCATCATTCTGACGGCGCTCGTGTGTCTGGCGACGATCGGCATCGCCTTCGCCGCCGAGTTGCAGCCGATCCCTGCGTTGCATGCCCGCGTGACCGACCTGACCGGCACGCTGGACGCGGCACAGACACAGACGCTCGAATCCGAGTTGGCGGCACTGGAAAAACGCAAGGGCGCGCAAGTCGCGGTATTGATCGTGCCGACCACGCAGCCAGAGGACATCGCACAGTATTCGATCCGTGTGTTCGATCAGTGGAAGCTGGGTCGCAAGGGTATCGACGATGGTGTCCTGCTGATCGTGGCCAAGCAAGATCACCGTGTGCGCATCGAAGTCGCACGCGGACTGGAGGGTGCGATTCCGGATGCCGCGGCCGCACGCATCATTCGCGAATACATCGCGCCGAAATTCCGCCAGGCTGATTTTTACGGCGGCATCCACGATGCGACCGCTGCAATCACCAAGCTGGTCAACGGCGAGCCGTTGCCGGCGCCGCTGGAAGGCGAGCGCCGCAAGCATCGGCAGAGTCCGTTTGGGTCGATTATCCCGATTGTTTTCGTGATGCTCTGGCTGCGGGCATTCTTTGGCCGGGCACCTTCCGCGTTGCGGGCCGGCGTGGTCGGTCTGGTGACGGCAGGACTGGCCTGGCTGATAAGCCATTTTCTGGTATTGACAGTTGTGATGGGGCTTGTCGGTGTGCTGATCGGATGGCTTGGCGGTAGTGGCGGCAGCTTCGCGCGGCGCGGCGGAACCGGCAGCTGGGGAGGTTGGGGCGGCGGACTGGGTGGCGGCGGTTTTGGCGGGGGCAGTTTCGGTGGCGGTGGCGGGTTCAGCGGCGGCGGTGGCATTTCCGCCGGTGGTGGCGCATCGGGGAGTTGGTGACGTGTCCGTGTCCCGCATCTTTCGTCACGTATTCGCCGAGGGCAGCGCACGCCGACATTTTCCTGCGGCCTCGTTGGACGCTATTCAGCAGGCCATCGAAGCAGGCGAGCAACGGCATGCCGGCCAGGTCTGTTTTGCGATCGAGGGCGCCTTGTCGTTTGGCGCGCTATGGCGTGGCTGTACGCCGCGCGAGCGCGCGCAGGAGGTGTTCGCAAACTTGCGCGTGTGGGACACCCGGCACAATACGGGCGTGCTGGTCTACGTGCTGCTTGCCGATCGTGCCATCGAGATCGTGGCCGATCGCGGCATTGCCACGCACATCGAAGCCGACGAATGGAAATCCATCTGCGACCGCATGCGTGGGAAATTCGCTGTTGGCGAATATCGCGATGGCGCGATTGCCGCTGTCGAGGCAGTCAACGATTTGCTGGCACAAAAAATTCCCGCCGCCGAATCAGGTACAGCGTCGAACGAATTGCCCAACCGGCCAAGGGTACTTTAGGTACGCACTGATCGAGTCAGCGCTTCCCTAGGGATGCTCTGATCAACTTAGCACAGGCGTCACCGGCCATGTCTGCGCGCGGTTCAAGGCGCGCTGACGAAGGCAGGCTGTTGGCCTGTCGAGACAGCGCAACGAAGGAATGAGTGCAGACATGGCTGGCCTAACGTGTTGATTAACTGGAAATGGGTGATACCTACAAGGCCCGCAGTCCGTGCCGCGCGTCTTGCCAAGGCAACCAGCCTGGGCGGCGTCACGCAACCCAAACTGCGAACCTTGTGGGCATCATGCCGTCTGCGCTACGTTGATCAGAGCATCCCTAGATCCCCGCCAAACGCCGAGCCTGATCGCGCAGTCCCTCCAACTCGCCGCTGAAGTCGGCCAGGCGCTGACGTTCCTGTGCAACGACGGCTTCGGGGGCGTTGTTCACGAAGTTCTCGTTGCCAAGCTTGCCGTTGCACTTGGCGATCTCGCCCTGCAGGCGCTTGATTTCGCGTTCGAGTCGGGCCTTTTCGGCATCGACGTCGATCAATCCCGCCAACGGGATCAGCAGTTTCATTTCGCCGATGATCGCCGCCGCGGCGGCCGGCTCGGCTTCGCCGGGATCGAGCCAGCGCTGCGATTCGGTCCGCGCAAGGAATTCGATCTGCGCGGCGAATTTTTCCGTGCGCGATCGATCGTTGCCCGTACCGCCGGCAAACAACAGTGGAATCGGCTTGCCCGGTGCGATGTTCATCTCGCTGCGGATGCGGCGAACGTGAGTTAGCACCTCGCGCAGCCAGTCCACCGCCTCGCTGGCTTTCGCATCCGCGGCGGCTGAAAATTCTCCGGACTGCGGATAGGGCTGGAGCATGATGCTGTCACCGTCGACGCCGAGTTGCGGCGCAACCTCGTGCCACACCTCTTCGGTGATGAACGGGATGATCGGGTGCAACGCACGCAGCAAGGCTTCGAGCACGCGCAACAGCGTGTCGCGTGTCGACGCGGCGGCGTCGGCATCGTCACCGTTGAGCGCCGGCTTGGCCAGTTCCAGGAACCAGTCGCAGAAATCGTTCCAGGTGAATTCATATAGCGCCTGCGCGACCAGGTCGAAACGATAAACCCGCATCTGTTGCTCGACTTCGTTCAGGGCATTTGCGAACCGCGCAAGGATCCATTTTTCGGCATCGGTCACGGGCGCGGCGCTGCCCCCTTCCGCCCTTCGGGCACCTTCCCCCGCCTGCGGGGGAAGGGAGTCCGGTTCACAGTTCATGAGTACGAAACGCGCGGCATTCCACAGCTTGTTGCAGAAGTTCTTGTAGCCCTCGGCGCGTTTCAGGTCGAAGTTGATTGTGCGGCCATAGGTCGCCAGCGCGGCGAACGTGAAACGCATCGCGTCGGCGCCGACCGCGGTGATGCCGTCCGGATAGTCCTTGCGGATGCGTTTCTCGACCTTGTCGCGCACCTGCGGGATGAGCAGCGACGCGGTGGACTTTTTCACCAGTGATTCGACGTCGATGCCGTCGATCAGGTCCAGCGGGTCGATCGTGTTGCCCTTGGACTTGGACATCTTCTGGCCATCGGCATCGCGCACGATGGCATTGATGTACACCTCGCGGAACGGCACTTTGCCGGTGAAATACTGCGTCGCCATGATCATGCGCGCGACCCAGAAGAAGATGATGTCGAAGCCGGTGACCAGCACCGCGCTGGGCAGGTAGGCCCGGTCCTGCTTCCAGTTCGCGACGACATTGCCGTGCTCGTCCCTGACCGGCTGCTCGCTCGGCCAGCCCAGCGTCGAGAACGGCCACAGCGCGGAGGAGAACCAGGTGTCGAGTACGTCCTCGTCCTGGCGTAGCGTACCGACGGGTTCCGCGTCGCCGTGTGCGCGTGCATCCGCCTCGTCCTCGCCGACAAAGATGTTGCCGGCCTCGTCGTACCACGCCGGAATGCGATGCCCCCACCACAACTGGCGGCTGACGCACCAGTCCTGGATGTTTTCCAGCCACTGGTTGTACGTGGTTGACCAGTTTTCCGGCACGAAACGCACGTCGCCGTTCCTGACCGCGTTCAAGGCCGGTTCGGTGATCGCACGGCGTCCGCCCGGACCGGGCTTGCCGTCCACGCGCGTGTCGGATGTCAGGTCGAGAAACCACTGGTCGGTCAGCATCGGCTCGATCACCGCATCGCTGCGCTGGCTGATCGGCACCTGCAGCTTGTGCTTCTTCGTTTCGACCAGCAGACCCTGCGCCTCGAGATCGGCCAGCACTGCCTTGCGCGCGACAAAGCGATCCATGCCACGATACTTTTCCGGCGCGTCGTCGCTGACCTTGGCGTCGAGCGTGAGCATGACGCGCGGTTCCAGCTTGTGCCGCGCACCGATCTGCCAGTCGTTGAAATCATGCGCCGGCGTGATCTTGACCGCACCGGTACCGAATTCGCGGTCGACGTAATCGTCGGCGATCACCGGAATCTCGCGCTCGGTCAGCGGCAGACGCAGCGTCTTGCCGATCAGCGCCTGGTAGCGCTCGTCCTCGGGATGCACGGCCACGGCGACGTCGCCGAGCATGGTCTCCGGGCGCGTGGTGGCCACGACCACGCCTTCGCCGCCGTCGCTGGCCGGATAGCGGATCGACCACAAATGGCCGTCGCGCTCCTCGTTGTTGACTTCCAGGTCCGACACCGCGGTCATCAGCACCGGGTCCCAGTGCACCAGGCGCTTGCCGCGATACAGCAGGCCATCGCGATACCACTGCACGAACACGCGGCGTACGGCGGCGGACAGGCCCTCGTCCATGGTGAAACGCTCGCGCGACCAGTCGATCGACGCGCCCAGCCGGCGCATCTGGTTGCTGATGGTCGAGCCGGATTCGGCCTTCCATTCCCACACGCGCTCGACGAATTTCTCGCGGCCCAGGTCGTGGCGCGATTTGTCCTGCGCGGCCAGCTGGTTCTCGACGATCTTCTGCGTGGCGATGCCGGCATGATCGGTGCCACCCTGCCACAAGGTTCGGAAGCCGCGCATGCGGTGGTAGCGGATCAGCGTGTCCATGATGGTCTGCTGGAACGCATGGCCCATGTGCAGCGTGCCGGTCACGTTCGGCGGCGGCAGCAGGATGCAGTAAGGCGCACCATCGCCGTGCGGCTGAAATGCTCCCGCATCCTGCCAGCGCTGGTACCACTTCGATTCGAGGGGTTTGGGGTCGAAACTCTTGTCCATGCGTCGCCTGCGCCCGCGCCGGGGCGCGTAATCATCATCAAGGGAAAGCGCGAATTGTAGCCGGGCACGGCGTTGGTCCCAAGCGATGGACGTTTTCCGGCACCCGGCAATCCAACAGAAAGGGGGTCAGAGTCACTTTCCGGCACACGCCGCTTGGCGTGACTTCACGCGTCAGGTCCGGAAAGTGACTCTGACCCCCTTTCAACGCCGAACCCACCCGGAGTGGTGTTGCCGAGTCGGGGCCGCGGCTTGCGCCGTGTGGCGAAAATACCGACACTGGCCGGAGCTCGGCCATACGGCCGCAGACAGGGGAACTGCCTGCTGATGAAGCTCGGCCTGTTCACGGAGTTGAAGCGCCGCAACGCGCTGCGCGCAGGCGTGTTGTATGCCGGCGCGGTGTCGGCGAAGTTCAAGCTGAGACTGCCGAAGGCGTGGCAGGCCGGGGATGCCCAAACCCCGGGTGCGTCGACACCAGCAACCGCAGGAGATGCCGACCGTGACTGATCTCTGGGCCAAGCTCAAGCAACGCAAGCTGGTGCAATGGGCCGTCGCGTACGTGGCTTTCGCCTTCGCGCTGTTGCAGGGCGTTGATATCGTCGCGCAGCAGTTTGCCTGGCCCGAATCGGTGCGACGCGGCATCACGCTTGCCCTGGCACTCGGATTTTTCGTCACGCTGCTGCTGGCCTGGTATCACGGCGAGCAGGGCCGACAGCGCGTCAGCGGGACCGAATTGCTGCTGCTTGCCCTGGTGCTTGGTTTCGGTGGCGCCTTTCTGTGGCGGGTGGCCGGCCAGTCGCCGGCATCCGGTCAGGCCCAGGTCGCTGCCTCGCAGTCCAGCGCCGCGCACACCGTTGCCGCCTCGTCTGCCGGTGCGGTGTCGGGGACGGAATCGATTCCCGAGAAATCCGTTGCCGTATTGCCGTTCGCCAACGAAAGCGGCGACAAGAAAGAACAGTTCTTCTCGGATGGTTTGTCCGAAGACCTGATTACGGCGCTGTCGCAGTTCACCGGCCTGAAGGTCATCAACAGCGATTCCTCGTTCAAGTTTCGTGACAGCCATGACAGCGTGTCGACAATCGCCAGCAAGCTCGGCGTGGCCCGCCTGCTGCAAGGTGGCGTGCGACGGCTGGGCGACGAGGTGCGCATCCGCGCCGAGCTGGTCAACGCCGCCGACGGCAGCACGCTGTGGTCGCAACATTACGACCGTCCTTACAAGGCCCTGTTCAAGCTGCAGGACGACATCACCCGATCGGTGGCAGAGGCCCTCAAGACAAAGCTGCTGGACAACAATCACCCCGCGCAGAACGACCGGCCGCCCAGCGGCAATCTCCAGGCGTATACCGCCTACCTCAAGAGCCGGGCACAGCCAGCTACGGCGGCCGGCATTCGCCAGTCGATCGGGCTATTGAAGGAGGCCACGCACATCGACCCGGAATACGCGCAAAGCTATGCGTTGACGTCCACCTACTGGATGTTTCTGGCGGCGGCGTTCACTTCGAATGACACCGATACCCGGCAAGCCATCGAACACGCGCGCGCGGCGGCCGATACCGCGCTGCGGCTCGATCCGAACCTGGCGGCGGCGCACTACGCCCGCGCGTTCATCCTGCTCAATGCAGACCTGGACTGGCAGGGCGCACTTGCCGAAGCAGACAAGGTTGTGTCACTGGCCCCCAACAACCCCAATATCGCGAGTATCAAGTCGCAGGTTTTGACGGCCCTGGGACGGACCGGCGAAGCGGAGAAAATTATCCGCGAGCGGATCGCATCGAACCCGCTCAATGCGGGGGCTTACCTGAACTTGGCACTTATCCTGCGCAAGCACCGGCTCGACGCAGCACAGGCTGCCCTGCACAAGGCCATCGAAGTGGCGCCGGGCAACGCGCGCGTGCATGCCAACCTCACGCTGGTCGAATTGCTGCGCGGCGATCGGACCGCGGCCGCTGCAGCGGCGAAGGCCGAACCGCCGGGCTTCTGGCACGTTTTCGCCGAGGCCGCCGTGCTGCAGACCGGTAGCGACCGTGCCGCGGCCGATGCGGCGCTCAAGGACCTCAAGCAAAAATTCGCGGACACGGATGCCTACCAGCTCGCCGAGCTGTATGCGCTGCGCAAGAATCCCGACGCCATGTTCCACTGGCTGGACCGTTCGTGGGCCAATCGCGATCCCGGCCTCCAGCATCTGCTCGTCGATCCGCTGATCCTGCGCTACAAGGACGACCCGCGTTTTTCCGCCTATTGCCGCAAGGTCGGACTGCCGGTTCCGGCAGTCAACGGAGCAGCAAGTGACTGATTTCATCGCCCGATTAAAGCAGCGCAAGCTGGTGCAGTGGGCGCTGGCCTACGTGGCGGCGGCGTTCGCGCTGCTGCAAGGTATCGATATTTTTGCGCAACGTTTCGACTGGCCCGGATTGATCGAACGCGGCGTGCTGATTGCCGTGTGCATCGGCTTCTTCGCCGTGTTGGTGATCGCTTGGTACCACGGCGAGCGCGGCGCGCAGAAGGTGTCGGGGACGGAACTGCTGCTGCTGGCCTTGCTGCTGGCCATCGGCGGCGGGTTGCTGTGGAAGTTCGCGCCGGGCGGTGCCGGTACGGCATCGGTGGCATCGGCGGGTGACCGTGCGCGGCAATCCGTCAGCGCGGACCGGCACTCCATTGCCGTGCTGCCTTTCGTGAACATGTCCGGCGACAAGAACAACGAATACTTCTCCGACGGCGTCAGCGAGGAGATCCTCAACGTGCTGGCCGAGATACCGCAGCTAAAGGTCGCGGCACGGACCTCGTCGTTCTCGTTCAAGGGAAGCAAGGACAGCGTGCCGCAGATTGCCCGGCTGTTGGGTGTGCGCATGGTGCTGGAAGGCAGCGTGCGCAAGCAGGGTGACCGCGTGCGCATCACCGCGCAGCTGATCGATGCGCGAACCGGCTACGACCTGTGGTCGCAGAATTACGATCGCGAACTCAAGGATATCTTTGCGGTGCAGGACGAGATCGCCCGGTCGGTCGGCGAGGAACTCAAGCTGCGCATGGTGGGCAAGGGCAAGGTCGACCACCGCGGCACCCAAAACGTGCAGGCCTACGATCTGTACCTGCGCGGACTGTCGTTGTGGCAGGAGCGAACCGAGGACAGCCTGTGGTCGGCGAAGGATACTTTCGAGAAGGCGATCGCCAAGGATCCGAAGTTCGCGCAGGCGTGGGGCGGGCTCGCCCTCGTGTACGCCGTCCTGCCCGAGTACACCGCGAAGATCTCGCACGAGCAGGCCATGGCGCTCGGGCGCAAGGCGGCCGAGCGCGCGCTGGTGCTCGACCCGACGATGCCCGAGCCTTATGCCGCGCTCGGTCAGTTCGAGCGCTACGCGCAGCACCAGGACACCGCGCTCGCATTGACCGAGCGTGCGCTGGCGCTGCGTCCGTCATTCGCCACGGCGCATCACTGGCTGGGCACCATCCTGGTGCCGTCCGGCGAGATCGAGCGCGGGCTTGCCGCCTCCAGGCGAGCAACCGAACTCGACCCGCGCTCGGTGGTCGACGCCAGCAACTATGCCTCGATGTTGATGATCGCCGGCCGCAACGCCGATGCGATCGCCGCCTGCAAGCCAACGCTCGAGTACGCGCCGGACTCCGTCCTGTGTTACCCGATCATCGGCATGGCCTATCTTGTCCAGGGCGATCTGAAGCAGGCTCGCCACTACTATCATCTGTTCGTCGCCCACTGGAATCCCAAGGAGAGTGGCGAGGTCGATGCCCTGTTCGATGCACTGGCGGGTCGCGGCGATCGTCAGGTGATCGCCGTTCAGCTCAGCAACGTGACGACCGACGTATGGAACGACCCCAACAGCGGCATGCCGTTCTCGAACCTCGACATTCCGCCGATGCTCGTGCTGCTTGGTGACAAAGAGCTGGTGTACCAGTTCATCGCCCGGCAGGAACCCGGCACGTTTTCGACGCTCGCCTGGACGTTGCTGATGCCGGTAATGGACCCGGTGCGTTGCGATCCGCGCTTCCAGGGGCCGCTGAAGAAAGCCGGGCTCAGGGATCTGCGCGCGGAAAAAATCTGCAAGGCGAAGAAGTGACATGTCCCTGATCGACGAACTCAAGCGCCGCAAGGTCTTCAAGGTCGGAGCCGCCTATGTGGTGGTGGCGTGGCTGGTGATCCAGGCGGCATCGATCGGGTTCCCGGCGTTCGATGCGCCGGCGTGGATATTGCGCGTGTTCATCCTGGTCAGCCTGCTCGGGTTTCCGCTGACGCTGGTACTGGCCTGGGTCTTCGACGCCACGCCGCAGGGCATCGTCGCCGACCCGTCGACGCGCGGCAACAAGCGGATTTTCGCCGCCGCGACGGTGCTCGCCGTGCTGGCGCTGGCCTGGTATTTCTACGGCCAGCCGACCTTTCGCAAGGGCGACGTGGAAACGCCGGACACGACCAATCCGTACACCATCGCCGTTCTGCCGTTCGACAACATGAGCGGCGATCCGAAGCAGCAGTATTTTTCCGACGGCATGACCGAACAGTTGCTCGACGTGCTGGCCAAGGTGCCGCAGCTCAAGGTCGTGGCGCGCACTTCGGTGTTCGCGTTCAAGGGCAAGGGCGAGGACGTGCGCACGATCGGCCACAAGCTGGACGTCGCCAACATCGTCGAGGGCAGCGTGCGCCGGGATGGCGACGAGATCCGCGTCACGGCGCAGCTGGTGCGTGTTTCCGATGGCTTCCACGTCTGGTCGGAGACCTACGACCGCAAGCTCAAGAGCGTATTCGCCGTGCAGGACGACATCGCCCAGCACATTGCCAACAAGCTTACCCGGTCGCTGGGCGTGGCGCCAAAGGTGGCGAAACGTGCGCCGATCGATCCGGCCGCCTACGACGAGTACCTGAAAGGTCGCGCACTATTGCGTCAGCGCAAGGACCTGCCGCGTGCCATCGCCCATTTTAAGGCGGCGGTTGCCAGGGCGCCCGATTTCGCGCAGGCCTGGTCATCGCTGTCGCTCGCCGAAGATAACATCTACTGGTACGAGCGAATGGACCGCGAGCATGCCCTCGACTGGATCGCGCAAGCCGCCGCAGCGGCGCAACATGCCCGGCAACTGGCACCGGATTCGGCCGAGACCCAGCACGTACTGGGCAACGTCTCGCGCGAACATTTCGATTACGCGGCGGCTGAACGGCACTATTTGCGGGCAATTGCCATCGATCCCAGCTATCCGGACGTGCGTGAAGACTATTCCGAATTGCTGCTCCTGGTCGGGCGCGCGCGCGATTCGCTTGCGGCCGCCAGGGATCTGGTTGAGCTGGATCCCTATTTTGTCGTCGGCTGGGATCGTCGTTTTGCAGCGGCTGAGGCATTGGACGACCGCGCTCTGGTCGAAGCGTCATTGCGGCGCATGCGCGAACTCGGACCCAACTATTTTGAGAGCATATTTGGTGCATTTGAATATGCAATCACCTATACACGAACCGACGAAGCGCGACGTGCCGCAGCACAAATTCTGGCCAGCCACCCGGCGAACGACAAGGCGTTGGCGCTCCTGTTCAAGTGGGTGTTGCGCGAAGCGAATCCCGACGCTGCGACAGTTCAGGCCGCGTTCAAGGCAGTGCCGCGGCCAGAAATCCCCATTTTCCTGGTAGCCCGCTCAGACACATCCGCTTTGCTCGATTACCTTGATCATGCCGGGCCGATGGATCAGACATACCTGTATATTTATTTGGGATACAGCCGCCCGCCCGGTTTGAAGATGCTGCAAGACCCGCGCATCAAGGCACGGCTGAAGGCATACGGTTTCGTCCGCTATTGGCGCGAGAAAGGCTGGCCGGCGGCTTGCAGGCCGGTTGGCGACAGTGATTTCGAATGCGGCATCGAGGCCGCGGGAGCCGCGAAACGATGAGCCTGTACGCCAGCAGCAAACCGGCTTTAGTGCCCGCAGAGGCCGGCAGTGACTGACCTGTGGCGCCGGCTTCGGCAACGCAAGCTGGTGCAGTGGGCGCTGGCCTACGTGGCGTTCGCCTTTGCGCTGGTCCAGGGCATCGACGTGATCGCGCAGCAGTTCGGCTGGCCGGAGGCGCTGCAGCGCGGCATCACCCTGGCCCTGGTGCTGGGCTTCTTCGTCACGCTGCTGCTGGCCTGGTACCACGGCGAGCGCGGCGCGCAGAAGGTCACCGGCACGGAATTGCTGCTGCTGGCGCTGCTGCTGGCGATCGGCGGCGGGTTGTTGTGGAAGTTCGCGCCCGGCGGCAGCGGCGCGCCATCGGTGGCATCGGCCGGCAACGCGGGGCATCAATCGGTCAGCGCGGACCGACACTCCATTGCCGTGCTGCCGTTCGTGAACATGTCGGCGGACAAGGACAACACCTACTTCTCCGACGGCGTCAGCGAGGAAATCCTCAACGTGCTGGCTGGCATCCCGAACCTGAAGGTCGCCGCCCGCACCTCGTCATTTGCCTTCCAGGGAAGCAAGCAGGAGATCCCGCTGATCGCGCACGAGCTGGGCGTGCGCATGATCCTGGAGGGCAGCGTGCGCAAGCAGGCCGATCAGGTACGCATCACCGCACAGCTGATCGATGCCCGCTCCGGCTTCCAGGTCTGGTCGCACACCTACGACCGCCAGCTCAAGAACATCTTCGCGTTGCAGGATGATATCGCCCAGGCGGTGGGACGGCAGCTGAAGCTGCGCGTCGACGGAGGCACGTCACGCCAGGCGCATCGCGGCACCACCAACACGCAGGCCTACGACCATTACCTGCGCGGCATCGCGCTGTGGCAAACGCGCAAGACGGCCAATCTCTGGCAAGCCATCGACCAGTTCAACGAGGCCATCGCCGCCGACCCGGACTTCGCGCAAGCCTGGGGCGGGCTGGCCCTGGCCTATGTGGTCCTGCCGGACTACAGCACCCGGATCACCTACGCCGAGGCCTGGAACAAGGCCCAGGATGCCGCGGAACGGGCCTTGGCACTGGACCCGCAGCTTCCCGAATCGTACGCGGTGTTAGGAGACATCACAAATCATTTCCACCCTGCCACCGGCATCGCCCTGCTGCGTCGCGCAACGATACTGCGCCCCTCCTTCGCCACGGCCTACCAGTGGATGGGCAATGCGCAATCCGCTTCCGGCCATACCCGGGCCGGTCTGGATTCGCTGCAAAAGGCAGCATCCCTGGACCCGCATTCGGTGGTCATCCTCGACAACATGGCGGGTAATCTGTTGTTCCAGGGGCATACGAACGCTGCGCGCGCCGTATGCGACCGTGGGCTGAAGATCGATCCCGAATTCGCAGACCTTTATCTGTTCAAGGCCCTGGCCTATCTGATGGACGGCAAGCCCAGGGCGGCGCGCCCGTTTTACCTGCGTGCCGCTCGCATGGTGGCCTCGCCGAACATCCCGGAACTCAACAGGGCCTTCGACGCGCTGGAAGGGCATGGGGATCGCAAGGCGGTCATCGATCAATTGGCATCGATGCACCAGCGCGACCCTGCCGCCACGCGCGGAACCGGCATGTTCGGCACCCTGTATACCCCGTCGCTCCTGATGATGCTCGGCGCCCCGCAACAAGCCATGGATTATATCGACTACGAGATCAAGCATCCCGGGTCCGGGAATACGGTGCCGAATTTCGCCTTGCTCCTGCCGATCTACGGCAAGACCCGCTGCACGCCGCGCTTCCGCGCCATGGTGAAGTCCCTCGGCATGACCGATCCGCACGCCGCGGCCGTCTGTGGCAGCGATGCCACCCATGCGTCATCGAGCCCGGAGTGAGGAAAGGCCCATGATCCTGCGCCGCATCGCCCAGCACATGAAACAGCAGCACTGGACCGGCGTGTTCATCGAGCTGGTGATCGTCATCCTGGGCGTGTTCATCGGCATGCAGGTGCAGGACTGGAATTCGGCACGCATCGCACGCTCCGAGCTCAACCAGCGATTGATCAGTCTACACAGGGAACTGGAAGACAATCGGGCATATTTCAAGAACTTTCGAGCCGAATTGGTCAGCCAGGAGGATGACGTAAAAGCCTTGCGGTCCGCCTTCAAGCAAGACCCGCCGACGATTTCAAGCAAGGAACTCGACCGGAAATTGCTCAACGTGGATCGCATCTATGCCTTTACACCGGATCTCACGGCGTTGGATGAATTGGCCAAGACCGGCGGCATGCGCCAGATCGAGGACCCGAAGCTGCGAAAAGCCATCGTTCGCTGGCAACGTGCCCTTGACGAAGTCAATCGTCTCTATTCGGACGCACTGCAGGAAAGAGACAACGTGATGATCGGCTTCATGATGCGCAACATTGCATTCGGACCGTTGCTGGAACAGTCCTACAAGGTCGGCAAGGAAGTCGGAAAATCGAAATTCCGCAATGACGTCGCGGCGCTAGCCAAGAGCCGCGAGGTCGATAACCAATTGGCCTATCGATATGGCCTTACCGGCGCCCAACTCTACGCGCTTGACGCATTGGACCGCGAGACCTCGCGACTGATCCAACTGCTTGCCCATCGCGAGCAAAGCCCATGATCACGCGCCGCATCGCCCAGCACATGAAGCAGCAGCACTGGACCGGCGTGTTCATCGAGCTGGTGATCGTGGTCGTCGGCGTGTTCATCGGCCTGCAGGCGGACAACTGGAACCAGGCGCGGCAGGAGCATCAGCAGCAACATGCGGTCCAGGCCCGCCTGCTGTCGGACTTCAAGCTCCTGGACAACCAGGTCAACCAGGCCATCGACGAAAACAACCGGCTCATCGTGGCAATAGACACGCTTCGTCAGGCCATCAAGCGGGGCAAGGCGCGCCCTGGTGAAGACACCCGCATCACATATGCATTGAACCGCCTTAATAGCTATCCGACTTTCATTCGATTTTCGTCCACGTACACCGAACTGGTGTCCAGCGGCAAGCTGGACCTGATCAGGAGCGAGAAGCTTCGTGTCGCCCTGGCGCATTATGACGAAGCCGCGCGGAACGGCTTGTATAACCTGACCTCGATACAAAGAATGATGGACGCCAATTTCGTCAACGAAGAGCGATTCGTGACGCTTGCCCCCCTGGACATGCAGCACCTGAGCGTCTACATGGTTACGGACTACGACATCGGTGCCATGGCGAAGAATGAAGCGTTTCGAAATTCCGTGAAATTGGTCTACGTGCTGCAGGTGTATATACACAGCAATCTCATCTTTCAGAAGCAGTCCGTGGAGCGTGTTCTCAAGGTGATGGGAAAACTCGGCAATGAACATGAAATCGAGCGCACCAAGTAGATGCTCCACGGCCAGGCCCGGTGCCAGGAAATGATCCTGACGCCGTCCCACAGGGACCAACCATGACGTTATCCCAGCTATCGGACTTCGCCCAGATCATCGCCGCCATCACGGTGATCCCCTCACTGATCTTCGTCGGACTGCAGATGCGGCAGAACACCCGCGCGGTGCGCGCGTCCATGTCGCAGGCGCATGCGAACGGCTACCACGAAATCATGGGTCGCTTATTCGATAGCGAGGAATTGGCGAAGCTCTACATGAAAGGTGCATCTCATCCAGAGCAACTCGACACGACCGAGAGCGCACGCTTCATCCTCATGTTGGCGATCCAGTTCCGCTTTTTTGACGCCAGCTATGCGCAGTATCGCGATGGTCAACTTCCCGAGATGCACTGGCGTTCGATCGAGCAAATGATCCTGGGATCATCCGGCAGCCCGGGCCAGCGCTTGTGGTGGGAACGACGCAAGAACACCCTGTCGGAGGCCTTCCGTGCCTGGTTCGAGAGTCAGGATCCCGCCAGCCCCGAACACATCTTCAAGGCGTTCAACGCGGACACAAGCAAGGAGGCAAGCACACCATGATCCTGCGCCGCATCGCCCAGCACATGAAACAGCAGCACTGGACCGGCGTGTTCATCGAGCTGGTGATCGTGATACTCGGCGTGTTCATCGGATTGCAGGTCGACAACTGGAATGCGGCTCGGATATCCAACCAGAACCAACGATTCATCCTGCGCGAATTGCGCTCGGACCTGATCGCGGATTCGGCCATCATCGACAACACGCTTCATCAGTACCGTCGGCTGGACCATGCTTCGTCAACGCTACTGCACGACCTGGGAAGCGGAGATTCCTTCACGCCGGCCATGGACAAGGTATTCGGAAACGTTTACGTCTTCGTCTATTTCAACTTCCACCTTGCCGCCTATGAGTCGCTGAAGTCGCAAGGCATGGATCGGATCCGGAACCCGGCATTGCGTACCGAGATCACCACCGTGTACGAGCAGACCTACCCGTTGCTGGAAACAGTCGGGGGATTATCCCAGCACTATTACATGAACGTGATAATGCCGTATTTCCTCAAGCACTTCAAAAACCTGCATGTAGCCCAGTCGGCAACTCCGCTGGACTATGCATCGACCAGGAACGATCCGTATTTCCGCAACATCATCGCCAACCGTCGCGACATCGTGCGAAACCGTTACATACCGTTCTTTGAACGCGCCTCGCTCACCGTCCATCACCTGATCGCATCGATCGACAGGCAACTCGGCGAGCCCAAGCCGGGGGAACATCCAGGATGATTACCTCGCGGCTCCTGAAACATCTCAAACAGCAGCACTGGACCAGCGTGTTCATCGAGCTGGTGATCGTGGTGCTGGGCGTGTTCCTGGGCCTGCAGGCGCAGGACTGGAACCAGGCGCGCCAGGACCGCGTGCTGGAAAGGCAGTACCTCGAGCGCCTGCATTATGACGTCACGCAGTCCATCGCGATGGCCAAGTCCAATGTGCAGCGCATGCAGAGGCAGTACCGGCTCGAGGGCGCGATGCTGGACGACCTGTCCCGTTGCCAGCTCGATGCAGCGGCCAGGAAACAATTCGGCGCCGGCCTGTTCCTGTTCGGACGGATCCAACCGCCACCCCTGGTTCGCGGCACCATCGACGAGCTGCGTTCGACCGGCCGCATCGGGCTGATCCATGACGTGGCCTTGCGCACTTCGTTGGCCCGTGTCGTGCAGGTCAACGATGGGGAAAAAGGGGTCCTGAACATGATCATCGCGCGGGCGACACCGGCGATCACCCATATCGACGAGCGTGTCGTATTCAAGCAGCCACCGGGCGGGTTCGACCAGCCTGACATCGAGAAGCACGGCATGCCCGACGGCCGGGCCATCTACGATTTCACGGCCCTGTGCAAGGACCCGAAATTCGCCCCGGCCGTCTCCACGGTGCAGAACCTGACGCAGGTGGAGATCCAGATCAACCAGGGCATGCTCCAAAGGTTCCTGAAGCTGCTGGACAACATCGACCGCGACCTCGACGGCATGAAGAAGGATCCACCATGAACCGCAGCGGCCCTGGACCCATGGAGCCGCCGGGAGGGCGACCATGATCACCCAACGATTTCTCAACCATCTCAAGCAGCAGCACTGGACCGGCGTGCTGATCGAGCTGGTGATCGTGGTGCTGGGCGTGTTCATCGGCCTGCAGGCGCAGGACTGGAACCAGGCGCGCCAGGAGCGGTCCGTCGAGCGCGTGTACCTCGCCCGCCTGGTCTCGGACATGGACATATCGATCAGGAAAATCGAGCAGGAACGCGACCGGACCACCCTGTGGCGCAAGCAGGGATACGCCGCGCTGATGTCCGTGACCAACAATCAGCCTGCTGCCGCGCCAAAGGACCCCGGCGCATTCACGGCCGCCCTGCGCATGGGATACGGCTCAGCCCAGCTCGGCACCATTCGGGAGCTCATCACCAGCGGCAAGTTGAACATCATTTCGGACGCCAAGCTACGCGCCAAGATCGTGCAGACCAACTCGGAGATCACCTCGACACAGTCCTACATCCACCTTCTCGCCGACCGCAATACCCAGGTCGCCCATGTGGTCTTCAGCCGGTTCACGCCCGGACCCGGCCACAACGGTGTTCCAAGGGAACATTATGATTTCCATGCCCTGGTCACCGACCGGACCTTCCAGAGCGCCATGGGCGAAGGTCTCTACATCAATGCCGTCAACACCATCTGGCTCAACGAAATGATTGTCGAACTCAAGCAACTTCGGGCCATGTTGCAGGCCCACATCAAATCGATGAACGCCTCATGATCGGGCGCCGCATCGCCCAGCAACTGAAGCAGCAGCACTGGACCGGCGTGGTCATCGAGCTGGTGATCGTCATCCTGGGCGTGTTCATCGGCCTGCAGGTGCAGGAGTGGGCCAACGCGCGCGCCGAGCAGCACCGCGCCGACGTGCTGTTCCAGCAGGTGCGCGGCGACCTGGACAACGAGAAGGTCAGCCTGGAGGCGTTCAAGGCCTACCTGGAGACCGTGGCCGCCTATGCGAGGACCGCCGCGCAGGGCCTGCAATCGCCGGACGCCGTCGACCCGGGCACCTGGGTGGCCAGCGTCTACCAGGCCACCCAGACCTTCACGTCATCGAGCAACCGCTCGACGTTCGACGAGATGGAATCGACCGGCGCCATCGATCTGATCCGCAACTCCCGGATGCGCGTACTGCTGGTCAACTATTACGCCTTCCGATGGGCGGACTCGGACATCGCCACCGCCAAGTCGCCCTACCGGCAACTGGTGCGCAGCGTCCTCCCTTTCAAGCTGCAGAAGGCCATCAAGGCCTCCTGTGGCGACCAGGTCGAATTCGTCAATCAGCTGCTCATCATGCGCTTGCCGAAGACCTGCCACGCCGGCCTTGCGCCGGCGGACATCGCCCGCGCCACCGCGAGCCTGCGGGCCACCCGCGGTCTGCAAGCGGACCTCAACTACCAGTCGAGCATCATCGAAAGCAAGATCGAGATGATCGATCAACAGCAACAACAGCTGGACGCGGTGATCGCAGCGGCCAGGGAGAACCCATGAGACTCGCGCGCGCACTCCAGCACCTGAAGCAGCAGCACTGGACCGGCGTGTTCATCGAGCTGGTGATCGTGGTGCTGGGCGTGTTCCTGGGCCTGCAGGTCTCGAACTGGAATGCCGCGCGTGAGGACGCGTTGCTTGGCCGGGACTACGTGAGACGGCTGCGTATCGATCTCAACAAGGATCTTGCGGCAATGCAAGCACAAACCGCCTATTACCAAGAAGTAATGCAGGCGATAAAACGGACCGACAAACTGCTTCCCGATGCCGATGCAGATCCCAAGACGCTGGTCATCAACGCCTACCGGGCGACCGAAATCATGTACATTTCAGCAACCCAGGCGACCTGGCAGCAGATCGTCTCCTCCGGACATCTCGGGCTGTTGCCCAAAGGGGCTGTCGAGGGCGGGCTTGCCGGGTATTATTCCTTCAACGTGGGGGAAGACATTTACAAGAACCTGAATGCATCGGTCTACCGCAGGGTGGTGCGCGACATCATTCCCATAACGGTTCAGGAAGCGATTCGTGCCGGTTGCAGCGATCGCCTCAACAGCATTGGTTACCCGATTGGATTCAGGAAGACGTGCAAGCTTGACGTCGAGCCGGCGCTGTTGCGGTCCACGGCACAAGCGCTCCAGCACGATCCTGACGTCGCCAAAACCCTGGGTTACCAATATTCGAACATATACTCGGGCGTGCTGAACGATCGCGCCACCGTCAATCAAATCAAGCTCGCGCTTGCCACTTTGGGAGCAGCGGATAAAACCGATCAAGCCGCCGGCAAATGATCCTCTCGCGCACCATCGAGCACTTGAAGCAGCAGCACTGGACCGGCGTGCTGATCGAGCTGGTGATCG
Source organism: uncultured Pseudomonadota bacterium (assembly GCA_963779795.1). Lineage (GTDB taxonomy): Bacteria > Pseudomonadota > Gammaproteobacteria > Xanthomonadales > Rhodanobacteraceae > Rudaea. The sequence continues at coordinate 566,806 of CAVZZK010000004.1, forward strand.
TGGTGCTGGGCGTTTTTATCGGCCTGCAGGTCGACAACTGGAACCAGGCGCGACAGGACAACCAACGCCGGGTCGAAGCCATTTCCCTGCTTCAGGACGAAGCGATGGAAAACATCAAGGCCTTGCACGCCCTTATGCAGATTGATGAGGAAACCATCGCAGGCGATTCCATTGTTGCGCGCGCTGTTGCAACGGGAAAGCTGGCCGAACACGACCGCCCGGCGTTTGAAAGGGCGCTGGCCCGGTTCGAATACTCGCCGACCCTGCCGGTTCGCAACAGCGCCTACCACGCCCTGGAGCAATCCGGCGATCTGGCCCTCATCCATGATCGCACCCTGTTGATTGCACTGAGTGAGTTCCAGAGCCAGGTGAATTGGGTCGACGGGCAGAATCGGTATTTCCGCATGGGCTACAACTCCTTTGCACCGTACTGGCGGCCCCATGTCTGGCACCATCGCGATCCTGACAGCGGGAAAAGGTACATAACCTACGATCTGGGTGCCTTGTCGGCGGACAAGCAGGCGGCCAGTGCGGTGACGGAGGTCGACAGGATGCACGCGATCCAGGCGGCCTACGTCCGCAAGACGCTGGACCAGGCAGTCAGGTTGTGCCAGTCGCTGTCCGCGCGTTCCGGGAGGCCATGCGACGCGACCGGGGCCCCAAGACAGTGATCCTTCGCCGCATCGCCCAGCACCTGAAGCAGCAGCACTGGACCAGCGTGTTCATCGAGCTGGTGATCGTGGTGCTGGGCGTGTTCCTGGGCCTGCAGGCGCAGGACTGGAACCAGGCGCGCCAGGACCGCGTGCTGGAAAGGCAGTACCTCGAGCGCCTGCATTATGACATCACGCAGTCCATCAAGATCGCCAAGTCCAATGTGCAGCGCATGCAGAGGCAGTACCGGCTCGAGGGTGCGATGCTGGACGACCTGGCCCGTTGCCAGCTCGATGCGGCGGCCAGGAAGCAATTCGGCGCTGGCCTCTATCTGTTCGGGCGAATCGAACCACCACCCCTGGTTCGCGGCACCATCGACGAACTGCGTTCGACCGGCCGTATCGGGCTGATCCATGATGTGGCCTTGCGCACGGCGTTGGCCCGTGTCGTGCAGGTCAACGATTCGGAAAACAGAATCCTGAACATGATCATCGCGCGGGCGACACCGGCGATTTCCCATATCGATTTGCGTGTCGTGTTCAAGCAGCCCCCGGGCGGGTTCGACCAGCCTGACATCGAGAAGCACGGCATGCCCGATGGCGGGGTCATCTACGATTTCCCGGCCTTGTGCAAGGACCCGCAATTCGCCCCGGCCGTCTCCACGGTGCAGAACCTGACGCATGTGGAGATCCAGATGAACCAGGGCAAGCTCCGATGGTTCCCGAAGCTGCTGGACAACATCGACCGCGACCTCGACGGCACGGAAAAGGATTCACCATGAACCGAACCTGCCCTGGACCCATGGTGCCGTCGGGAGGGCGCCCATGATCACCCGTCGATTTCTCAACCATCTCAAGCAGCAGCACTGGACAGGCGTGCTGATCGAGCTGGTGATCGTGGTGCTGGGCGTGTTCATCGGTTTGCAGGCCTCGAACTGGAACCAGGCCCGGCAGGAACAGGCACGATCCCGCCGCGTCACCCGTGACCTGGTCACCGACCTGGCCGGGATTCAGAAGCAGGCAGACCTGTACATTGACGGGTACGGCAGGCAAATGCAGTCCCTCGAGCGCGTGATAGCGTTTTTCGAATCCGACGCGGCCGCGCCGGCTGACCGGAAACAGTTCGAAAAGGATCTCAACGACATGATGGGCGGGGCGCCGCCGATATCCCGATCGGCGACGATGGTCGAACTGCTGTCATCGGGAGAGACCGGTCTCATCAGGGACGAGTCCTTGCGCCATGCGCTGATTAAACTGGACCAGCGCATTCAGACCGCTGCAAATCTGAATGCGGGGCTGAACAGCGTTTTCGTGACCTATAACATTCGGATCAATGACCTCGCATGGCCGAATTTCAGGTTTTCGGACAAGAGCCACACGATCACCGGTGTCAAGAATGTCAACTACAACCTGGCGAAGATGCGCGCGGACCCGCAGCTGCTGCCGGCATTGAGCGCCATGTTGGGCCTGGATAATGCTGAAGTGATGTACCGGCGAGGCATTCGCGACGCCGCCGCCGGTCTTCACAAGCGGCTGGAAGCGGCGGAATGATCCTGCGCCGCATCGCCCAGCACATGAAACAGCAGCACTGGACCGGCGTGTTCATTGAGCTGGTGATCGTCGTGCTCGGCGTGTTCATCGGCTTGCAGGTGCAGGACTGGAACCAGGCAAGACAGGATTCTGCCGCAGTGACACAGTATCTGCATAATTTCGACGCGGCGCTGGGACGCACCGAGACTTGGCTGAAGGGTAGAGTCGACTTCTACAACGACCTCACCAAGAAAGGTGTTGTTGCGTTGTCTCTGATCAACAAGGACACGTTGTCGCCGGATGGGAAAGCCACCCTGTATGACGTGCTTCAGAATGTGCAATACGTGTTTGCGCTCGATCCGGAGAACCTGCAAGCCTATGTCGACAAGGCGGACCAGGGCACCATCCAGCTTGACAATCCCAGCCTGAAACTGGCGATCGCCATGTTCGGCAATCACTTGTCTGTGAACAAAGACATTCTCTTGCGTGTGAGCCAGCGATTGAATAGCTATCTGGCGATCACGGACCACTACAATGCCATTGGACCGGTCCTCCCCGCCGACCGGCAGGCAGAGCTTTTCGATCGGGCCGATGCAAGGAAAGACCCGCCATTCCGAATAGCCCTCGCCGGCGAGCTCGACACGGTGATTTACAGGGTTGGTCGCCTGAAAGCGGAGTTGGGTGATGTGCGGAAATTGCGCAAGCAGTTGGAGGAAACGTCGAAATGATCCTCTCGCGCGCGATCGAGGATACGGAACAGCGACAGGCGCGCGCGAAAGGGGGTCAGAGTCACTTTCCGGACCGAACGCGCAAGTTAATGCAAATCAGCCTGCGCCAGAAAGTGACTCTGACCCCCTTTCAGACCCCCTTTCACAGAGGAAAACCAATTGCACCCCGTTATTGACCTGAAGAAGCTTTTCTTGCTGATGGCGTTCTCCGGATGCCTCATGTCATCTGCTGTCGCCGCCGCCGATGCCAGGAACAAGGATGCCGCACCCGATTTCAAGCCTTCCGCGGTCGACAGCAGCGGCTCGGTCAGCATCGCCGGCAAGCACATCGACTATCGCGCCGTCGCCGGAACGCTGGTGGTGCACGCGAAGGGCTGGGACAACCCGGTACCGGTCGATGCGAAGGACGGCGAGAAAGAGAACCCGACCGCCGCTGCATCGATGTTCTACACGGCCTATTTCAGGAAGGGCGCGGTGGCTGCCGACCGGCCGGTGACGTTCCTGTTCAACGGCGGGCCGGGTTCATCGACGGTTTGGCTTCGCATGGGCGCGTTCGGCCCGGTGCGCGTCGTTACAAACGGTGTCGCGCATACGCCGGCGGCGCCGTACAAGGTCATCGACAACGGCGAGAGCCTTCTGGATGCCTCAGACCTGGTTTTCATCGACGCGCCGGGCACGGGCTTCAGCCGCATCGGCGGCAAGCACGCGAAGAAAGCGTTTTACGGCGTCGACCAGGACATCCATGCCTTCGCGGTTTTCATCCGCGAGTTCCTGTCCAGGTACGGCCGCTGGGATTCCCCGAAATACGTCTTTGGCGAAAGCTACGGTACGATGCGCGGCGCGGGCCTCGCCTATGCGCTGCAGCGCGAGAACATCGACCTCAATGGCCTCATCCTGCTCTCGGACATACTGAACTGGGATCTCATGCCCGACGATCCCGAGATCAATCCGGGAATCGACGAGCCGTACATCGTGTCCCTGCCGACGTACGCCGCGACCGCGTGGTATCACCACAAGCTCGAAAACCGGCCGAAGGATCTGCTGCCGTTCCTTGCCGAAGCCGAGCGCTTCGCGACCGGTGAATATGCCCATGCGCTGCTGCTCGGCGATCGCCTCGATGAAAAGGGTCGTATGGCGATTGCGCAAAAGCTGCACGACTACACCGGCCTGACGGTTGCCTATCTGCTGAAAACCAACCTGCGCATCGAATACGGCGCCTTCCAGAAGGAGCTGATGGGCGACAGCGACGAGAGCACCGGCACGCTCGATACGCGCTTTGTCGGGCCGACGCTGGATCCCTTGTCGAAGATCGCCAAGTACGATCCGCAGAGTGCCGCGATTTCCTCGGCGTACGTCGCCGCGTGGAACGGCTACGCGCGCAACACGCTGAAATTCGGCGCAGGACAGGCTTACAAAGTTGGCATCGACATATATAAAAGCTGGGATTACAGGCACCAGCCGCCCGGTGCATCATATCCGCTGATCGCGCTTCCGAATGTCCTGCCGGACCTCGCCGCGGCGATGAAGAAGAATCCTGATCTGCACGTGATGGTGAACGGCGGCTATTTTGATGTCTCCACGCCGTACTTCGCCGGCAAATTCGAACTGGCGCATCTGCCGATTCCGGCCTCGCTGCGCAAGAACATCGAATACAAATATTATGAATCCGGACACATGGTTTACGTGACGCCGTCGAAGCTGGCGCAACTGCATGACAACGTCGCCGATTTCATTCGCAGGACGGACAATCTTTCACGACAAGCGTCCGGGGAATAACAAATAATCGCCCGCCGCGTCATCCAGCACATCAAGCAGCAGCACTGGACCGGGGTGCTCATCGAGCTCGTGATCGTGATCCTCGGTGTATTCATCGGCCTGCAGGTAGACAACTGGAACCAGGCGCGCCAGGACCATGCGGCGGAGATCGTGTACCTGCACGCCCTGTCCAAGGATCTCGATTCCATCCAGTCGACCCTGCGGGCACAGATCGATTTCGAGTCCGGGATCGCGCATTACATCAACCAGTCGCTGGACGAGATCAATACTCCGCCGAGCCCGGATCGCATGGTCCGACTCGGGATGCTGCTGAGCCAGCTGGCGGCGCGCAGTACGCTGAAGATCGATAGCCCGACTTTCCAGGAACTGCAGAGCTCGGGACGCCTCGGCCTGATTCGCGATACCGCTTTGCGCGGCAGGATCGTCGACTATTTTTTCAAGATCCGGCGCTGGGAATCCGGGTTGGACCAGAACAACACGGTGTTCATCGACAACGGCTTCGATGCATTCCTGCGCAACCGTGGCGTGGAAATGGTGAACTGGGATCAGGCGAGGATAGGGGAGCCGTCGGCGCTCAGCTCCAGTATTGGTGTCGACTACCTGAAGCTGATTGATGCGAACTATGGAAAACGTATCCTGGCTGGCCAGAATTCCGTGCTCGCCCTTCCGTCCGGCGACCCGTTCTGGGGCCAATTGCACCAGCAGCTGAACTGGCCGGCGTTCATCGCCGGACATAACGAGAGCATTGCCATGCACCGCAGGCGCATGACGGCCGACCTTCAGGCCAGGATCATCGCCTACCTCAAGAAACACCTGAATGAAAGGGGGTCAGAGTCACTTTCCGGCACAGGCTGATCTGCATTAACTCGCGCGTTCGGCGCGGAAAGTGACTCTGACCCCCTTTCCGCTCATCCTTGCTTGCCGAGGAGGTCGAGTTCGTCGAGTGCGAGCGTCGAGTGCGCATAGGCGCCGCCGGCACGCATCTCGGCGGCAACCCAGATTGCTTCCATTATTTGCGCGTCGGTCGCCCCGGCGCGGTGCGCGGCGCGAACGTGTCCGCGGATGCAGTAAGGGCATTGCGTGGTGTGCGCCACGGCGACCGCAATAAGCTGCTTGGTCGCTGCAGAAAGCGCACCATCGGCGAACACCTCGCGGCTGAATGCCTGGAACGCTTCGAGTTGCTTGGGTGCGAGCACCTTGCGTCGTGCTGATATGTGAGGAGAGCTTGGCGGGTACTGGGGATGGTCCATGGGAATGCTCCAAGGGGCGATGCCATTGCATCGTACGAATCGGAGCGCCGCTCCGTCGCTGATTCATGTCAACGCGGGGCGCGGTGATCGGCACAGGCGGTTTCAAGGCACCCGGCGACGGGCCGGATCCATGCGAACCGGTCACTCCACGCGTACGCGTCCGGTGCCGCGGCGGTGATAAACTCGCGGTGGCGGACAGACCTGATGGTCAAAATTGCGATCAAGCGAATCTATGAAGCGCCCGTTTCACGCGACGGTTACCGCGTGCTGGTTGACCGGCTCTGGCCGCGCGGTCTGTCAAGGGAAAAGGCGAAGCTCGACCATTGGTTCAAGGATGTCGCACCCAGCGTGGGTTTGAGACGCTGGTTCGGTCACGATCCGGACAAATGGCACGAATTCCGGTGCCGCTACCTGGCCGAACTCGCGGCCAACCAGCAGGGCCTGGCGCCGCTACGCAAGCTGTTGAAGGGTGAACGGCAAGTAACCCTGGTGTTCGCCGCGAGGGACAAAACACAAAATCACGCAGCCGTATTGGCGGAATACTTGCGTCGCGACTGAACGCACCGCCCCGCTGACCCTTTTCCGGTTACATGTCGTGCTTGGCGAGTTCCAGTCCCGCCGACTTGTAGGCCTTCCAGCGTTCGCGTGAACCTTCGCGTTGCGATTCGTCGGCCGGGATGACTTCGAGCACGCGCTCGAAGTCTCCAGGCACGCACTCGTCGCGCAGGTTGATCACCAGCGGCCGGTCCGGCGTGGTCGTGCCCGGTAACGCGATCAGCACGGGCGTGATCGCGTCATCGTCGTCGCCGGCGATCTGGTGTGGTACGAACGCATCGTCGCGGAATTCCCAGAGCTTTTCGTCGAGCTGTTCGGCCTGTTCCGGCGAGCGCGCCAGGATCAGCGTCGGCTTGCCGGCTTCGAATGCCTTGAGCGCCAGTTCGCACACCAGCAGCAACGGCTCGTCGCGGAAACGCGGCTTGTCGATCAGGTAGAAATCGGCGCGAGGCATGATTGATGGAAATGCGTCCAGGTACAAGAAGGCATTAGTTCGTCATTCCAGCGCATGCCGGATTTCGGTTCTTGCAGCGATTTTACGATAGAAGAGCTGGATTCCGGACCGCCGCTTCGCGGCTTCCGGAATGACGGAATACGACGCGCGAGGCTGCGAAAAGTCGACATTTCGGCACGCGCTCCAATACTCATGATTCCGGTCCGGGCGTGCAAAATTTCGTAGTCACCTCGATGGCTGTCGCTCGTCATTCCAGCGAAGGCTGGAATCCAGTTCCTGCTTTCGCGTGTGCGCTTGCATCTGGAAACAAGAACTGGATTCGGGGCTCCGCAATTCGTGCGGCCCCGGAATGACGAAACGTCGGAATTTTCACAGCGCCCGGCTTGTCGATCCTGCCGCCTAGCTCGTTCGGTCGATCAGGTATTGCGCCAGCAGCGAAACCGGGCGGCCGGTTGCCGAGCCCTTGCGGCCGGAATCCCAGGCGCTGCCGGCGATATCCAGGTGCGCCCAGCGGTAACCCTCGGTGAAGCGTGACAGGAAGCAGCCGGCGGTGATCGCGCCGGCATACTTGCCGCCGATGTTGGCGACATCAGCGAAGCCGGTGTCCAGCTGCTTCTGGTAGTCGTCCCACAGCGGCAGGCGCCAGGCGCGGTCGAGCGTTTCTTCGCCGGCGGCGACGAGTTCGGATGCCAGTTCGTCGTCCTTGCTCATCAACCCGGTGGCGTGATTGCCCAGCGCCACCACGCAGGCGCCGGTCAATGTTGCTGCGTCGATGATGATCTGCGGCTTGAATTTCTGCACATAGGTCAGTGCGTCGCACAGGATCAGGCGACCTTCGGCGTCGGTGTTGAGTACCTCGACGGTCAGGCCGGACATGGTGGTGACCACGTCGCTGGGGCGCTGCGCGCTGCCGCTGGGCATGTTCTCGACCGATGGCACCACGCAGACCAGATTGAGCTTGAGCTTCATTTTCACGGCGGCGACGAACGCACCGAGGACGCCGGCGGCGCCGCACATGTCGAACTTCATTTCCTCCATGCCGGCGCTGGGCTTGATCGAGATGCCGCCGCTGTCGAAGGTGACGCCCTTGCCGACCATCGCGTATGGCTTGTCGTCTTCCTTGCCGCCGCGCCATTGCAGCACGATCAGGCGTGGCGAGTTGGTCGAGCCTTGCGCGACGCCGAGCAGGGCGCCCATGCCCAGTTCACGCATCTGATTCTCTTCCAGTACCTCGCAGCTGACACCGTCGTGCTTGTCGGCAAATTCCCGGGCTTGCCCGGCGATGTGGGCCGGCGTGCAAAGGTTTGGCGGCAGGTTGCCGAGTTCGCGCGCGAAACGGACGCCGTCGGCGATCGCCGTGGCCTGTTCAAGTACCGTGGACTGAATGGCGTCGGCGGCAAAAGCGATGGTCGCAAATTCCGGTGTCTTGGCTTTTTCGCGTGGTTTGAAGGTGGCCGTGTATTTGTACGCCTGAGCGTCGGTGGCCAGAGCGGCCGTGCGCAACTTCCAGGCGACGTCCTTGTCGGGCACATCGATCTGGGTCAGGTAAGATGACGCGTCCTCGCCCGGCACGCTTTTCAGCGCGTCGGCCGCATCGGCGCATACGCGCTTGAAGCGCGCCGCATCGAAGGATTTTTCATCGCCCAGACCGACAACCAGCACGCGCGGGGCCTTGATGCCGGACAGCGTGAACAGCAATTTCGTGCTGCCGACCTTGCCGCTGATGTCGCCGGATTCGAGCAGACGCTTGATCGTGCCGCCGCAGGCATCGTCGATACGTGCCGCCGCAGCGCTGATCAGACGATTTTCGTACACGCCGACCACGACGCAACCGGTCGGATCGGTTTCGGGATTTTGCTGGGTGAGCTTGAACTGGATGGTCATCGAATATTTCCAAAGGCTGAATCGGAAAACGTTGCCGGCGACGCGCGGGGGCGGTCCCGGCTACACTTGACAAGGACGCTTCTGGCCCCGGCGCGAGTTGGAATGGCAAAATGCTAAGTTTACCGGAACGGCATTATTGATGCTGCGTATCGTTGACCGCTACCTGGCCCGCGAGTTGTTGCTGGGCTTCATCGCCGCCGTGCTGATTCTGTTGCTGGTGACCGTTGGCGCGACCCTGGCCGATCTGCTGGCCAAGATCGCACGTGGCCGCGTGGCCGCGGACTTGTTGCTGGCGCTGATCGGCCTGCGCACGGTGGATGCGCTGACGTTGCTGGTGCCGCTGGCCGCATTCGTCGGCGTGCAGGTTGCCTATGGGCGCCTGTATCGCGACAGCGAAATGGCCGTGCTCGCGGCATCCGGCTTGCCGTTGACCGGTTTGCTGCGTCCGTTGGCCTTGTTCGCCTTGCCGCTGGCTGCGGCGATGGCCTTGATTTCGTTCTGGTTGGCGCCGGCCGCGGTGCGTCAGGCGCAGAACCTGCAGGAGCAGGCCAGCCGCTCGTTGATCATCGCCGGCCTCGAACCCGGACGTTTCGTGGACCTGCCCGGGCGCGACGGAGTGATGTATGTCGAGTCGATGAGCGCCGACGGCACGCGTTTCAAGAAGATGTTTATCGAAAGCGAACGCACGAACAAAAACGATGGCAAGACGACGATCAATGTGGTGACGGCCGCCGATGGCGAGCTGTACCACGAGGCCGATGGAGAACAGCGCTTCCTCGGCCTGAATGACGGGTTTCGCGTGGAGGGCGTGCTTGGTCAGGACAACTACCGCTTGATGCGTTTCAAGCGCAATGATCTGCAGCTGCCGGACAATGAAACCGACACGAGCGCCGATTCGGTCAAGCGTGCCGCGCCGACATCGCAATTGTGGAAAAGCACGGATCGCGTCCAGCGCACGGAATTGCAATGGCGTCTGGTTGCGCCGGTGTCGGTACTGGTACTGGTGCTGCTGGCCGTGCCGCTGGCCAGGTCCAACCCGCGCGAACCGCGTTATGCGCGCCTGCTGATCGCCTTGTTGGCCTGGTTCATCTACTACAACTGCCTGGCGATTCTGCGTTCGAAACTCGGTACCGCAAGCGTCCCCATGGTGCTGGGATTCTGGCCGGTGCTGATCCCGGCGGGCTTGATCGCACTGTACTTGCTGTGGCTCAGCCAGAAGTTGCCACGGGCCAAAGTTTCGCGCTTGCGTGTGAAAAAGCAGGCCGCGTGATGAGGATGCCGCGTTTGCGACGAGTCGACAAGCTGGTGGCGCTGGCCGTCATCGGTGCGGTACTGCTCACCTGGGGTTTCCTGGTCGGTTTTGACGCGTTTCGTGCCTTCATTGTCGAGCTTGACGACATCGGCAAGGGTCAATACACGCTGAGCAAGGCGATCGTGTATGTCCTGCTCACGGTGCCGCGCCGCGGTTACCAGTTCTTTGGCTACGCGGCGCTGATCGGGGGTCTGTTGGGCATGGGTGGTCTGGCCACCAGCGGCGAGTTGACCGCGCTGCGTGCTGCCGGCATGTCCAAGCTGCGCATCTGCGGTTCGGTAATCCTGACCCTGACCGTGCTGACCGTGGCCGTGATGCTGATGGGCGAGAGCGTCGCGCCACTGGCGGAACGCAAGGCCGACGCGCTGGCCCTCGCGGCCAAGTCCAGGGATGTCGCGATCGGCCGTGGCGGGGCCTTGTGGGCGCGCGATGGCGACACTGTGATCAATGCCTTGCACGGTCGCACGCACAACGGTGCGCACGGTACCGAAGTCGAGTTGCAGGACGTGCGCGTGTTCGACTTCGCGCCTGCCGGCCAGTTGCGCACGTTGTCCGTGGCGAAGACGGCAACCCACGCCAATGGCCACTGGAGCCTGCATGACGTTCGGAGCACGCAGTTCCAGGACACCAGCGTCGAGAGTACGACGCAGGCGCAGGCGCGGTGGAAGTCCAGTCTGGACCCCAACGTTCTTGCCCTGTCGATGATCCATCCGGAGTATCTGTCGATCGCCGACCTTGGCCGCAACATCAACTACATGCAACGCAACCGGCAGGACGCGTCCAGCTATCAGCGCGCATATTGGGGGCGCGTGTTCTATCCATTCAACGTGCTCGTGCTGGCGTTCTGCGCGGTACCGTTCGCCTTCGGTACGTTGCGTACCGGTGGCCTCGGCAAGCGCCTGTTCCTCGGCATCGTGCTTGCCATCAGCTATTACTTTTTCCAGAGCGCGCTGGTCAGTATGGGATCGGTCTACAACGTGAACCTGGCATTGGCGAACGCAATGCCGTCATTGCTGCTGGCACTGGGCGCGTTCGTGTATTTCAGGCGGCATGCGTAGGCGCCGGATCAGCGAACCATACGCAGGAAGAGAAACCTTTGCTTGCCTGCATGAGCGTTGGCAAGTCTGTGCTTTTGGAAGTTGGTTGCATCAGCTCTCGTCAGCACGACCCGCGTTCAAGGCCGTCAGCAGTTCCGCCGGGGAGTTCATCGGCGGCAGGCATTGCGTACCGCGACAAACGTAGGCAACGCCGCCATCACGGGCGTGTTGGCCGGCCAGCGCGCCCGGTAACGACTCGGTCGTGGATGGAATCGTGTAGACATCACGGCGCCGGTCGGGATGTTCCGAGAGAACCTTGTGCCAGCCTGTTTCGGCCGGGGATTGGTCCAGGCGCAAATTCACGTGCGTGCGCGGATGCAGGAAATCATTGAGCGCACGCAGCAGGCTGGCGCAGGCTTGCGGTGTCTCTCTCATCGTGGAATGGCCGGCGTGCAGGGTGCGTTCGGCGGCGTCGAGGTAACGGGTTTCGCCAAGCAGATGGCCCAGGCGAAGCAGGGCCCGCGTGGCCACGCCGTTGCCGGCGGGCATGGCTTCGTCGAACCAGGGCTTTGGCCGCTGGATGAGTTTTTCGTGATCGTGCGCGGTAAAGAAGAAACCGCCGTTGTGCGTGTCCATGAAACGCTCCAGCAATGCATCGGCCAGTGCGATTGCCCAATCCAGGTCGCGTGAACGCCAGCGCAGTTGCAGGCACTCGATCAGGGCGTCCAGCAGCAGCGCGTAGTCGTCCAGATAGGCAGGCAGTTGCGCCACGTTGCCGCTGGCGCCGGCGAACAGGCGACCATCACGCCAGGCGTTGTGGTACAGGCAGGCCAGGGCGTTGTCGCAAAGCGACGCCACGTCCGCGGACTCTTGCCGACGCGCAGTGCGGGCCAAACCGCCAATCATCAAGGCGTTCCATGCAGTCAGCACCTTGTCGTCCAGTCCCGGATGGACGCGTTGCTCACGCGCGGCAAACAGTTTTGCGCGGGCCGTTGCGAGCGCGGCCCCGGCTTCGGCTTGCTCGATGGCCAGATCGCACGCGACATCGGCCAATGGCGCCGCGACGATTGGATTCCATGCCCGGTTCTCGAAATTTGCAGGGCGGTCGAAACCGTAATGGCGTTCGGTAACGGCGAATTCGGCATCGTCGAGCAATGCGCGCACTTCGTCGCGTTCCCAAACGTAGAACTTGCCTTCTTCGCCTTGCGAATCGGCATCCAGTGCGCTGTAGAAGCCATGATCCGGGCCAATCATCTCGCGACCCAGCCAGGCGATCAGATCGCGCGTGACGGCCTTGAACCCGTCATGCCGGGTCGGGTTGTGCAGTTCGGCGTACAGCGGCAGCAACTGTGCATTGTCGTACAGCATCTTTTCGAAGTGCGGGATCTCCCAGCGTTCGTCGACGCTGTAGCGACAGAACCCGCCGCCGATCTGGTCGTGGATGCCGCCGTCGGCCATGCGTCGCAGGGTCAGATCGACCGGGTCCGGCCGGCCCAGATCCAGCAGCAACTCCATTTCAGGACAATGCGGGAATTTCGGCGCACCCATATGGCCGCCATGTCGCGAGTCGAAGCCGGCATCAATGCGTGCCAATGCCGCCTTGATCGCTGTTTCCTCCAGATCAACATCGCTATCGGCGGCGTTTTCGAAGTTGTCGAGGAATCCGGCCAGCGAGGCATTCTGCTGGCGTACCTGATCGCGTTGCCTGTCCCACCAGGCACGGACCTGCTGCAATACCTGCACGAATCCCGGCATGCCGTAGCGCGGTTGTTTGGGGAAATAGGTGCCCGCGAAAAAGGGAACCTGATCTTCCGGCGACAGGAACATCGTCAGCGGCCACCCGCCGCCGCGGCGATTCAGCGCCTGATGCGCAAGCTGGTAGATCTTGTCGATGTCCGGTCGTTCCTCGCGATCGACCTTGATGTTGACGAATAATTCGTTCATCAGCCGCGCGCTGGCCGCGTCCTCGAAGCTTTCGTGTGCCATCACGTGGCACCAGTGGCAGGCGCTGTAGCCGATCGACAGCAGGATCGGCTTGTCCTGTTCACGGGCAACAGCCAGCGCCTGATCGCACCACGGCCACCAGTCCACCGGATTGTCGGCGTGCTGGCGCAGGTAGGGGCTGGTCTGATCGGCGAGTCGATTGCTCATGCACGCAGGGTAACAGGCGCTGTCGCGTACGAAAAAGCCCGGCGCGGGGCCGGGCTTTGAGCGAATCAAGGCAAACCGTCAGTTTGCGACCGGCGCGCCGGGTCCGAGATACTTCAGCAGGAACGCCTCGGTCATCTTGTAGCGATCGATGTTGTTCTGTTCCTTGTAGAAACCGTGGCCTTCCTTGGGCCGGGTCATGTACTCGAACGGCTTGTCGGCTTTCTTCAGCGCATCGCGCATTTCCTCGGCGTTCTTGACCGGCACCCGCGGGTCGTCCTCGCCGTGGATGATCAGCACCGGTACGTTGAACTTGTCGATGTGATCGATTGCCGAATTGGCCTTGACGTAAGCCGGGTCGTCCATGCCCCAGGCTTCGCGCAGGAAGTTGCGCCCCGCTCGCGAGCGTCGTGTGTCGCTATGATCGGCTTGCACACGAATGTCGGAGACGCCGGCGATGGCGACGGAGCACTTGAAAGTGCCCTGCGGGGCATAGACGGGTTGGAAATAGGCGGTATAGCCGCCGTAGCTGGCACCGTAAACGCAGACGCGTTTCGGATTGACATAGCCTTGCTGCTCGGCCCATTTCAGGCCGTCAAGCATGTCCTGCATCATACCGGTGCCCATTTGCAGCTTTCCCGAATCGTAGAAATTCTGGCCGCGACCGCCGGAACCACGATAGTTGACCTGGACCACGGCATAGCCACGCGTCGCCAGGAACTGCGCTTCCGTCGATCCCCAGGTGCTGCTCATCGGCCAGCCGTCGGCGATGCCCAGCGGCCCGCCGTGGGCGACCAGGATCGTTGGCAGGTTTTTCTCCACCCGATGGGGTGGCAAGGTTACGAAGCCTTGCAGTTCGGTACCGCTGGATGCCTTGAACCAGAACGGCTTGCGCGTACCCAGCTCGTTGGCCTTGATCCAGGGCTTGACCTGGTACAGCGCGCGCAGGTTGTTGTCCGACGTATCGAAAAGGGCGTAGGTGCCGGGGTCCTTGTCGCTGTCGGCACTGATGAGAATTTTCGAGCCATCGTCGCTCATGCTGGCGAAGCCGACGCGGTGGCCGGAAAATTTGTCGCTCAAGGCTTTCAGGATCTCGGCGTACTTGTCATGCGCCAGATAGCTGATCTTGCCATCGTAGCCGACCGCGGCGAAAGGAATGTAGGGCGGTGGTGTCCAGTACACCCTGGCGATGCTCAATCGCGGTTCTGAAGCGAGTACCTTGCGTTCGCTGCCGTCGAGTTTGCTGATCGCGAACTGACTGGGGCCGCCATCCGGATTGCCGATGCTGTACAGGTGATGCCCGTCCGGGCTGATGACCATCGGAGTCATGCTTTTTCCGACGACCGAGGCCGGCAGCTCCGTCCAGTCGGCATTGGCGCTTGCCCGATAGAAAACGTGCTCGACGAAGTTGTTGTCCTGGCCGTAGGCGTAACGTGCGACACCGTCGTGAATCAGGAACTGGTAGCCATCGCGGCCAATATCGGCGATCTGGTCGACGCCGCCGCTTTCCGAGTCGATGTCGAACAACAGCGTGCGGTGGGCCTGGGCGGAGGTACCGCCACTTCGCGGTGCCGGATAGACGGTCAGGTAGAAGTGACCGTTGGGCTTGGTCGGCACACCGCGGATCGAGCCGAATCCAATCGGAATCTTCAGGATCGTGCGCATGGCGCCAATGGAATTGCGTAACCGATCGCTGTAGAGCACGCGTTTGTGCTGACCATTCATGTCGACGGCGATGATGTCGCCGGTCGCGCGCGGTGCCTCGGCAAAACCGGTTTCCTCGCCGAGCCCCATGACCAGACGATCGTTGCTGACCCAGGTAATATTGATCGGTATATAGCGATCAAGCATGTCCAGGCGGCTGACGTACTTGAGATTCGGCAACTGCAGGATAGCCAGTTGCCACTTGTTCTCGTCGCTCTTGGTGTTGCGTACGGCAACGGCGATGTGCTTGCCGTCTGGCGAAATCACCGGTTCGCCGAGGACCGGATGCCGGGCGAAATCGGCTTCGCTGGGTATCGGCAAGGCGTTCGTGTTTGAGGTTGTCTTGCCGGTTTCGGCGCCTGTGGCGGCGGTCATCGCGATACTCAGGCATCCGGCCGCGAATAACCTGCGCAGCAGCGTCTTGTTCATTGTTAATCCCCGTTGTGCACAAGTTTTCCATTATGCCAGTTTCGTCCAATTGGCTCATCTGGCGTGGCGACGGGATTTTTCCGTACTGCCGCGTTTGCGCGATTCTGCGAGAATACGCGACGGTCAGCGTCCGCTTTTTTCCGAGTTTCGAATCCGATGCCCTTTTACGACGATATCAATCCCATCGCGTTTCACGTCGGCCCATTGCCGGTGCACTGGTACGGCATCATGTACCTGCTCGGTTTCATCGGCGGTTGGTTGCTGGGTACCCATCGCCTTCGACAAGGCCGCCTGCCGGTCAGCCAGGAGGCGTTTTCGGATTTGGCGTTCTACGCGATGCTCGGTGTCATTGTCGGTGGACGCGTGTGGTACATGCTGTCCTACGTGTCGCCGTCGTGGATGATTCACGACCCGCTTGCGCTTTTCCAGGTGTGGGATGGCGGCATGTCATTCCATGGTGGCCTGATCGGCGTGCTCATCGCCGGCTGGTGGTGGTCGCGGCACCACAACCTGCACTTTTTCGATACCGTTGATTTTGTCGCGCCGCTGGTGCCGATCGGGCTCGGCCTGGGGCGGATTGGCAATTTCATCAATGGGGAGCTGTGGGGCAAGCTGACCGACGTATCCTGGGGCGTGATCTTCCCGCGCTCGCTGGAATTCATGGGCAAGACGCGCGAACAGTTGCATCAGATGTATCTGGCCGGGCAGTTGAACGATCAGGCGCGTCATCCGTCGCAGCTCTACGAATTTGCGCTCGAGGGCGTGGTCATGTTCACGGTGCTGTGGATCTATTCGCGCAAGCCGCGTCCACGCTTTGCCGTTTCGGGACTGTTCGCCCTGATGTACGGCGTGTTCCGGTTTGCCGTGGAATTCGTGCGCGTGCCGGATGCGCAACTGGGTTACCTGGCATGGGGCTGGTTGACGATGGGTCAGCTGCAATCGCTACCGCTGATCGCCGTCGGCATCTACCTGTTGTGGCGCTCGCGCAGTGCGCCGATACTGCAGCCTGGCCCGGCCATGGCGGCGGAGGCGAATTGATGCGCGAATACCTGAAATTGCTGCGCCACGTGCTTGAACACGGCACGCCGAAATCGGATCGCACCGGGACCGGCACCCGTTCCGTTTTCGGCTGGCAAATGCGCTACGACCTGGCCCACGGATTTCCGTTGGTCACGACCAAGAAGCTGCATACGCGGTCCATCTTCCACGAGCTGCTGTGGTTCCTTCGCGGCGAGACCAATATTGCGTACCTGAAGGAAAACGGCGTCTCGATCTGGGACGAATGGGCCGACGAAAATGGCGAACTGGGGCCCGTGTACGGCAAACAATGGAGGCGATGGTCATGCGCGAATCCTTCGCGCGAAAGTCAAAAAGCCGACATACCTGTCGGCACTTCTCAACAAGAACAGACCATCGACCAGATTTCCTGGGTGATCGATGAAATTCGCCGCAATCCGGATTCGCGGCGCTTGGTCGTGAGTGCCTGGAATGTGGCCGATCTGCCGAAGATGGCGCTGCAACCGTGCCATGCGTTGTTTCAGTTCTACGTGGCCGATGGGCGCCTGTCATGCCAGTTGTACCAGCGTTCGGCCGACATCTTCCTTGGCGTGCCGTTCAACATCGCCAGCTACGCCCTGCTGACGCACATGATTGCGCAGGTGTGCGAGTTGAGGGCGGGCGAGTTGGTACACACGCTGGGCGATGCGCATCTGTACAGCAATCATGTTGAACAGGCGCGCGAGCAGCTCAGCCGCGAACCGCTGCCGCCGCCAACCCTGGTCCTGAATCCCGACGTGCGCTCGATCTTCGATTTCCGCTATGAGGACATCGTCATCGACAAGTACCGCGCGCATGCGGCGATCAAGGCGCCGGTGGCGGTGTAGCAGTCGCCGCGCGGCCGACGATTCGTGTCAGCACTGATCACCCTGATCGCCGCAGTCGACCGTCATTTCGCGATCGGACGAGATGGCGAGATGCCGTGGCATCTGCCGGACGACCTGAAGCGTTTCAAGCGACTTACGCTGGGCAAGCCGGTGCTGATGGGACGCAAGACGGCGCAGGCGATCGGCCGCGCGCTGCCGGGGCGGCGCAATCTGGTGCTGACGCACCAGCAAGAGGCGCCGTATGCGGAGCAGGAGATCGTGGCTTCGCCCGACGACGCGATCGCGGCCGTCGGCCACGACGAGTTGATGGTGATCGGTGGCGGCGAGGTTTATGCATTGTTCCTGCCGTTGGCCGCGCGCATGCACCTGACCCTGGTCGATACATCCGTCAGTCATGCCGATGCGTTCTTTCCTCGATTTGATCCGGCACGATGGGTCGAAACCGCACGCACCGATCATCCGACCGATAGCAAACACGCGCATGCGTTTGAATTCGTCGACTACGAACGTGCCGGCACGGCATCCTCGTAGTCGTCTGTCGCGGTTTCGTCGTTATCCTGGTTGATCCCGCCACGGTTCGCGATCATCGTCAGGCTTGCCGCCATGGCCAGATTCGCCACGACTGCGATCACGCCGATATAGACGCCGCCGATTCCCGGCAATACGAAGATCGGTTTCAAGCCGACGTTCCAGCTCAAACCGGTGCCGATGACCATTCCCAGCACCCAGCCGGCGAGCAGCGCCGAGGAACGAAACCAGCGCGTGAACAGGCCCAGTACGATGGTTGGGAACACCTGCAGCATCCAGATGCCGCCGAGCAGTTGCAGGTTGATCGCATACTGCAGCGGCAGGAACACCACGAAGACCAGTGCGCCGAACTTGACGACCAGCGAGGTGACCTTGGCCACGGTCGACTCTTGCGCCGGGGTCATGTTGCGGTTGATGTAGGGCCGCCAGAAATTGCGCGTGACCAGGTTGGCCGCGCCGATCGACATGATCGCCGCCGGCACCAGCGCGCCCAGCGCGATCGCGGCGAAGCAGAAGCCGGTAAACCATTCCGGGAAACTGCGCATGATCAGCGCCGGCACGATGGCGTTGCCTTTGGCTGGCACATGCGCGGCGATCGCCATGTAGCCCATCAGCGCGATCAGGCCCAGGGCGATGCTGTAGATCGGCAGCAGGATCGCATTGCGCCGGATGGTGTTGCCGCTGGAAGCGGCCAGCGAACCGGTGACTGCATGCGGGTACAGGAACAACGCAAAGGCCGAACCCAAGGCCAGTGTCGCGAATGGCATGGCCTGCCCGGCATGGAGCAGAATGCCGCCGCTGCCCTTGGCCGCGAATGCCTTTTCGGCTGCATCGAATATTGCGCCGTAGCCTCCCAGTTGCCACGGAATCAGCACGATCGCCGCGATGACGAAAATGTAGATCATTGCGTCCTTGACGAAGGCGATCAACGCCGGTGCGCGCAAGCCGCTGGTGTAGGTGTACAGCGCCAGTATCAGGAAGGCCACGGCCAGCGCGATTTCAGAGCCCGAGCGCACGCTGCCGAAGCCCATTGCCTCGAACACGACCTGCATGCCGATCAGTTGCAGGGCGATGTACGGCATTGTCGCCAGCACGCCGGTAATGGCGACCGCCAGGGCCAGCCAGTGGTTGCCGTATCGGCCTTCGGCGAAATCGGCCAGGGTCAGGTAATTGTGCCGATGGCAGACGTTCCACAGCCGCGGCATGACGACGAATACGAACGGATAGGCGATGATGGTGTACGGCATCGCGAAGAAGCCGAATGCGCCGGTGGCGTAGACCAGCGCGGGCACGGCGATCACGGTGTAGGCCGTGTACAGGTCGCCGCCGAGCAGGAACCAGGTCACGAAGGTGCCGAAGCGACGTCCGCCGAGGCCCCATTCGTGCAAATGGCTCAAGTCGCCGGCGCGCCAGCGGGCTGCCATGAATCCGAGCAGCGTGACCAGCGCGAAGAACGCGGTGAAGACCAACCATGCCGTCCAGTGGATGGTGCCGCTCATGCGCGTTCGCTCCGGTACACGATCCAGGTCAGCAGCGAGGCCAGCGGGATCCAGGCGAACAGGTACCAGTAGAAGAACGGGAAGCCCCACAGCGTCGGCTCGCGCGTGTTGAACAGCGGCACGATCAGCGTGGTGAAGAACGGGATCAGCAACAGAAGTCGGCGCATGTCACAACCAGTCGGTTTTCCGCAGCAAAACATACAGTCCCACGCACACCGAAACGGTACAGGCGAACACGTCCAGGTAGCCATGCGGGGCGATCAGTTCGGGCATATTGTGGAAGTTCATGCCGTACCAGCTCGCGATCATCGTCGGCGCGGTCAGCAACAGGCCCCAGCCGGCGATCTTCTTGAACACGTCGTTCTGTGCGACGCCAACCAGAGCCAGGTTCACGTCAATGGCCATGGTAAGCATCTCCCGGATGGCCCCGGCGATTTCGTTGATGCGCGCGGCGTGGTCGCCGACGTCGCGGAAATACGGGCGCACCTCGTCGCGGATCAGCCCCGGGTACAGGCGCACGAGCTGGCTCATGATGTCCTGCAACGGCGTCATTGTCAGCTGCAGCTCGACCAGTTCCTTCTTCAGCTCGTAAAGTTTCACGATGGTCTGCTGCTGAAACTTGCCGCCGAGGATGGCGTGTTCGAGCTCGTGCAGGCGCGTCTGGAAATTCGACACGATCGGCATGTAGTTGTCGATGATGAAGTCCATCACTGCGTACAGCGCGTAGCTGGTGCCCAAGGCCAGCAATTCCGGCGACGATTCGCAATGTCGGCGGGCCGTCGCGTACGACAAGGACGCACCATGACGAATGCTGACCAGGTAGTTGTGCCCGACGAAGATCAGCGTTTCGCCGAAGACAACGTTTTGATCGATGGTCTGTGCGGTGTGCACGGCAATAAACAGCGAATCGCCGTATACCTCGATCTTGGTGCGCTGATGCGCGATGTGTGCATCCTCGATGGCCAGTTCGTGCAGGCCGAATTGTTCCTGCAGCTGGTCCAGCATATCTTCGTCCGGCTCATGCAGGCCGACCCAGACGAAACCCTCATCCCGGGCCAGCACGGTACTTATCTCGCCCACGCTGATGTCGCGCAGCTTGCGTCCGTCCTTGCCGTACAGGACACAATTGACCAGCATGGGCTGATTGACGACAGAGACTTCGGTCGTACTCATGGCGACGCCGTGCGGGAACGAATGACGGCATGATGCCGGAGCCACGCGGACAAGGGCAAATTGCAGTGCGTCAATTGGCGCAGTGTTGCGCCGATTCTGCCTTGGCGAGCCAGTGGTTTTCGATGGCCTGGGTGATGGCTTCGGCCTGCCGACGCTGCGCATCATCGAGTGCCTGCTGCAGGCGCAGCGCATCGCGAACCGCCGGCGTCAGCCGCATGGTGGAAGGCTGGAAACTGATTTCCTCACAACCGGCAAAAGTCAGGTCCTGTCGATACAAGGTCCAGGCCAGTGCGTTGACCGGGTCGGATTGTTTTTCGAAACCTTCGATTGTCCAGGTCAACGGAAACCAGTCGCCTATCCTGGCAGCACGCCGTACCCAGCCCACGGCCAACTGACGGTTGCCGACGTAGTGCCCGCAGCCGTTGCGTAGGCATTCGGCCAACAGATGAACGACATAAGGATCGTGATCAGCCAGTGACTCCAGCATGTCCAGGCCTTCGGCCTGATGAGTTCTACTGCGTGCGTGAAGCAGGCGCTCACCCAGATCGCGTCGTGCTTCCTCGGTGCCCAGTTCGGCCGACAATCGTCGCAATTGTGCGATGGCGTCTTCGTCATCCTTTATCCGCGTGGCTTCGACGAGCTGCATCTGAAGATTTTTCGGTTGCATGAAGCGGTCGATGGCGAGCATCAGGAAGTTCCAGATCCCGCCGACCTTCTTGCAGCTTTCCGCAAGTGCCTGGTGGTGTCGGTATACCTGCATGTCGACACTGCGGATGAAGGTCGCCCAGTATGGCGGTAATCCGCGCACCTGCTGATTTATCCAAAGCTCGTTGTACGGGCGTTTGCCGATATTGTTTTCCGCTTGGCACTCATAGGCGACCATCACGGCGGCTACCGTGGCGCGCATGTCGCCATCATCAGCACGGTCGGTCAGCGCCCGCCATGCTTGGGCCGGCGGCAGATTCATCAGCCGGACATTCGATGCGCCGAATTTCGACCAATAGCGGGCCGATATGTTGGCTTGTGCCCGCGCCATCCAGCCGTCGGCCGCACGCTCGGCATCGGAGTGGATCGTAGTGCGCGTCGGGGCTTGTGGGAGTCGCCCAATATTGCCGCTCGAGTCGATACTCGCGTTTCCAGCGGAAACCCTCGCCGAATGATCGATGGGAGATGAATCCGTTCGTGTGTGGGTGTGATGGTATCCGCGCAGTAGCACCATGCCGGCGACCAGCGCAAGCAGCGCCGCGACGATCCTTCGTCGGGTTTGCGGTGACATTGACTAACCCGTTTGCCGAACTCCTCCCAATGATAGCGCCGCCGCGGCCATGGCGATATGAACCGGCAGCAGCAGTGCGATCCACATTGCATTGCTTTGGTACAGACCGGGGAAAAGCTTCACGGCAAGGGCGAGAACGCCGAAGAAGACGATTGCCAGATTCACCGTGCGCGCAAACATTGATGGTTGCCAATGCACGCGGATGCTGCCGATCCAGGCCGGCAGCAACAACAGGCACAGCGGATTCAAAAGCAGCAGGTTTTCGTTGTGCCAGGCGGCGACGTGGTCGGTCAGTGTCCACAAGCCGAGCAGGACCAGCCCGGCGATTCCGCAGACCAGGTTGACCGACGTTGCCAGGGCGGCAAATCCCGTTCGCGCCCAGGCGTGCGCGCGCAGACGCGAAAGACCAAACAGCCCGAGTCCGCTCACGATGCCGATCAGCAAGGCCTGCCAGATCCAGTTCGGCGGATAGTTCGGCGGCGCGGGCAATCGCGCCGGCGCGATTTGCGCTTCGCTTTTTACCAATGCGACGAGCTTGCCGTCTTCGTCCGGCACCTGAACGCGGCGCAGATCCTTCATGAACTGCATCGGGATGAAGCTTTCCTCCCAGTTCGACAGCGGGTGATCGGCAAACGGGCCGAGACCGGCATCGATACCGAGCATCAACACCGGCTCGGGGCGCATCAGGCGCAGCGTGTCCATGCGGTAGGTGAACCCGCGCGAATGCGCGGAGAGTTCATGTTTGATCGTACCGTCGAGCACGGAATCCAGCGCATCGCGCACGCGCGTGGCGCAATTCGCGGTGAAATAGTCGTAACGGTACTGTGCGTTTTCCGGGCGCGTATTCCATTGCAGGAACTTGCTCAGTTGCAGGCGTTGCGATGGACTCAGGCTGAGTTGCTGACGCACGATCCAGCGGCCTTCGGCCAGGTAATTCGGCAATTCGTCGGCAGCGTTCTCGACGTCGATACGGTACAGCATGCGGCCGCGCGCGAAGTTCAGGTAGAAGTTCTTCTGCGCAAAGTCGAACATGCCGTAGTTGTACCAGAGCACGCTGCCGCGCTCGCGGTCGCGGATTTCAATGGCGTTGTGACCGAAGCGCTCCCACACTTGTGTGCCCGGGCCGAACGTGATCAGCGAGACTTCGAGGTTCGAACCCGGTGCGGGGGCTTCAATCGGTTGCGCGTCGGCAAGCACCGGACATGGCACCAGTAACCAGGCGAGCAGGCCGAACAGCGACGCTGCTCGAGGTATCGGGCGCCGCAGTCCTCGGATGATTTCAGGCGCCATGCACGCGCACTGCGAACTGATGCACGCGGCGCGCGTCGGCCTTGGTGACGCGGAACGAGAAGCCGCCGAGCACGGTTTCCTCGCCGGTTTCGGGCAGGTAGCCGAATTCGTCGGTGATCATGCCGCCGATGGTGTCGAATTCCTCGTCGGAAAACTCGCTGCCCAGACGTTGGTTGAAGTCGCCGATTGGGGTCAATGCATTGACCAGGAAGCCGCCGTCGGACTGCGGCTGTATGAGTTTGGTGCGCGTGGATTCGTCGTCGTCGTATTCGTCGTCGATCTCGCCGACGATTTCCTCGAGTACGTCCTCGATCGTGACCAGGCCGGCGACACCGCCGTACTCATCCATGACGATGGCCATGTGGTTGCGCGACAGGCGGAATTCCTTGAGCAGGATGTCCAGGCGCTTGGATTCGGGAATCATCACCACCGGCCGCAACATGCCGCGGATATCGCATGGTTTGCTGCCATTGACGAAGCACTTGAGCAGGTCCTTGGCCAACAGGATGCCGATGATGCGATCCGGGTCCTCGTCGTGAACCGGGAACCGCGAATGACCGGACTCGATGACCGTGCACACGATGCTGTCCAGCGGCGCATCGGCGGCCAGACAGGTCATCTGTCCGCGTGGCAGCATGACATCGGAGACAGTCAGGTCGGCGACTTCGATGGCACCTTCGACCATCGACAGGGTGTCGTTGGAAAGCAGGCCGTTGGCCTGTGCCTCGCGCAGTTCCTCGAGCAGTTCGTCGATATTGCGCGGTTCGCCGGAAACCAGTTGGCTGATTCGTTCCAGCCAGGAGCGGGAAACGGGTGTACTCGGAGGTTCCTCGTTCATTGCCTTGTATGCAGAGCCCTGACGGGCGGAGCGACAGTTTAGCCGATAAAACGGCCATGGAATGCCCCGAATCGATCAGGGCATCTGAAAAATGAACATCCAAATATGCATATTGGGGATGCTCTGATCAAGTCAGCGCAGGCGTCACCGAGCCTGTCCGTGCGCAGTTCAAGGCACACTGGCGAAGCCAGGCTGGCGGCTTTTCGAGGCAAGACAACGATGAAATGTGCGCGGACGGGATCGGCCCAAGCCATTGATTCCAAAAAAGACGGGGGATGCCGCCTGCGCTGGCTTGATCAGAGTATCCGTGGGTACGTTTTGTTGCCGTTCAAGTGTAGGGATCGGCAATTCCAAGCCGCGCCAGAATGCTCCGCTCGAGTTTTTCCATGCGCTCGGCTTCGGTATCGTGCTGATGCTCGTGACCGAGCAGATGCAGTACGCCGTGCACGGTCAGATGTGCATAGTGGTTGCGCAGCTTCTTGCCTTGTTCGCCGGCTTCGCGCGCGACCACCGGTGCGCAGATGACGATGTCGCCGAGCAGGGGCAACTGCAGACCGGCCGGCAACTCCGCCGGGAACGAAAGCACATTGGTGGCGTAATCGCGATCGCGATATCGTCGATTCAGCATGCGTCCCTCGCGTGAACCGACAATACGGATCGCAAGTTCGGCCGATTTTTTTTGTCGTACGCCGGCCAATGCGGCCTCGACCCAGGCTCGAAACGAGCGGGCAGCCGGAACACCGCGACGTGCAACGGCGTAACTGATGCCGACCGCGTTGTTGATCGGCGCTGTACTCACGATAATTCTTGATCGCCTTTCGACGCCGGCTTTTCATGGCGGCGCTCGTAGGCGCGCACGATGCGTTGTACCAGCGCGTGGCGCACGACGTCGCGTGCGCTGAAAAAGGTAAAGCTGATGCCGTCGACGTCGCGCAACACGTCGATTGCATCGCGCAGGCCCGAACGCGAACTGGCGGGCAGGTCGATCTGGGTCACGTCGCCGGTCACCACGGCGACTGAACCGAAGCCGATGCGCGTGAGGAACATCTTCATCTGCTCGACGGTTGTGTTCTGGGCCTCATCGAGAATCACGAAGGCATCGTTGAGCGTGCGTCCGCGCATGTAGGCCAGCGGCGCGATCTCGATAACGTTGCGCTCGATCAGTCGGGTGACCTTTTCGATGCCGAGCATTTCATACAGCGCGTCGTACAACGGGCGCAGATACGGGTCGACTTTCTGCGTCAGATCGCCGGGCAGGAAGCCGAGCTTCTCCCCGGCTTCGACCGCCGGGCGCACCAGCACCAGGCGCTGCACGCGATTGTCGTTGAGCGCATCCACGGCCATGGCCACGGCCAGATAGGTTTTGCCGGTACCGGCCGGACCGATGCCGAAATTGATGTCGTGCGTGGCGATCGCATGCAAGTAGCGCACCTGATTCGGTCCGCGTCCGCGCACGGTGCCGCGCTTGACCTTGATCGCAATCCCGTGAGCGCTCTCGGCGGCGCGTTCGTCCAGCGCGTCGATGCCGGATTCGGACAGTCGCAGGTTGATCTGCGCACCGCTCAGGGTTTCGTTTTCGGTCGCGTCGTACAGGTCGCGCAGCACGCGCTCGGCCAGGCCGGCCGCATGTTCGGCGCCGGTGACGCGGAATACGTTGCCGCGATTGGCGATCTGCACGCCCAGGCGCAACTCGACCTGGCGCAGGTGCTCGTCAAACGGGCCGGTCAGGTTGGCCAGACGTTCGCCGTCTTCGGGTTCAAGCGTGAAATCGCGCGAGGCGGTCTCGGTCATTCGTTTTTTCTCACAGGTTGAGGTTGCCCTGATTCATTCAGCAAAAGGGTGTCGCCGGAATCCTGCCAGAATACTCGGGTTGCGCTTGAAGCTCACGGTGCGAGCCCCAACTCGAATGAATCGGCATATTTTCAGGAGTCACCATGGAAATACGCGAACCGGGTCATTCCGGCCTTGAAGTCGCACCGCTGGCGTTCGGCGGCAACGTGTTCGGCTGGACCGTCGACGAGAAAACCTCGTTCGATCTGCTGGATGCGTTTGTCGATGCCGGTTTCAACCTGGTCGACACCGCCGACGTGTATTCACGCTGGGTGCCCGCAAACACCGGTCACGAATCCGAGACGATCATCGGCAAATGGCTGAAGCGTTCCGGCAAGCGCGACCGCGTGCTGCTTGCCACCAAGGTCGGCAAATCGCATTCGAGGCCCGGATTGAGCGCGACCAATATTGCCGCGGCCGTCGAGGATTCGCTGCGCCGCCTGCGGACCGACGTGATCGACCTGTACCAGTCGCATCAGGACGACGTGGACACGCCGATCGCCGAAACGCTGGGCGCGTACGCCAAACTGATCGAGCAGGGCAAGGTGCGCGCGATCGGCGCTTCCAATTTCACGGCCGCGCGCCTGGGCGAGTCGCTTGACGTTGCCAGGGCAAACGGATTGCCGCGTTACGAAAGCCTGCAGCCGAAATACAACCTGGTCGAACGCGAGGGCTACGAAGCCGAACTGGAACCGCTGGTTCGGCGCGAGCAGATCGGCGTGATCAACTACTACGCGTTGGCCAGCGGTTTCCTGACCGGCAAATATCGCAGTACCGCGGACCTGAACAAGAGTGCACGCGGCCAAGGCGTGAAGAAATATCTGGATGGGCGCGGCCTGCGTATTCTGGCGGCGCTGGACGAGGTTGCCACCGCGCACGACGCGACACCGGCGCAGGTATCGCTGGCCTGGCTGATGGCGCGTCCGGGCATTACCGCGCCGATCGCCAGCGCGACCAACATGAAACAACTTGATGAAATTCTCGGCGCGGCGGAACTCACGCTGAGCGATGATGAAATTGCCGCGCTGAATTCGGCCAGCGCCTGAACGTTCGCGGTTCAGGCCGCGGCCCGGGTCGCCAGGCGTCCGCGCAGCGAGTTGCTCATGGCCTGGGTGATTTGCACGTCGACGAACTTTCCGATCAGATCAGGGCCGACCATGCGCGCGTCGCCGGGAAAATTGACGAAGCGCATGTTCTCGGTACGCCCGGTCATCTCGTTCGGGTTCTTCTTCGACGGGCCTTCGACCAGCACGCTCTGAACGCTGCCGACCATGCCGTCGCTGATCTTCTTCGCGTTGGCATTGATCGCTGCCTGCAGGCGTTGCAGACGTTCACGCTTGACCGCATCCGGCGTATCGTCGGGCAGGTTCGAGGCGGGCGTGCCCGGACGGCGCGAATAGATGAACGAGAAGCTCTGATCGAAACCGATATCGTTGATCAGCTTCATGGTCTGCTCGAAATCGGCATCGGTTTCGCCGGGGAAGCCGACGATGAAATCCGATGAAATCGAGATATCCGGTCGCGCCTTGCGCAGCTTGCGGATGCGGCTCTTGTATTCGAGCGCGGTGTAGCCGCGTTTCATGGCCGACAGGATCCGATCGGAACCGGCCTGTACCGGCAGGTGCAGGTAATTGGCCAGTTTCGGCACGTTGGCGTAGGCCTCGATCAGCGAGTCGGAGAATTCGACCGGGTGCGAGGTGGTGAAGCGGATGCGGCCGATGCCATCGATCGTGGCGATGGCGTGGATCAGCACGGCCAGATCAGCCACGCCACCGTCGAACGTCGGCCCGCGATAGGCGTTGACGTTCTGGCCGAGCAGATTGACCTCGCGCACGCCCTGTTCGGCCAACATCGCGACCTCGGCGATGACGTCATCGAACGGTCGCGAGATTTCTTCACCGCGCGTATACGGCACCACGCAGAAGGAACAGTATTTCGAGCAGCCTTCCATGATCGACACGAATGCAGTCGGACCTTCGGCACGCGGTTCGGGCAGGGCGTCGAATTTTTCGATCTCGGGGAAACTGATGTCTACCTGCGCGCGGCCGCTGTCGCGCCTGGCCTGGATCATCTCCGGCAGGCGATGCAGGGTCTGCGGGCCGAACACCAGATCCACGTAAGGCGCACGTTTGACGATGGCTTCGCCTTCCTGACTGGCCACGCAACCGCCGACGCCGATCACAACCTGGTCGTTTTTCGCCTTGAGCTGCTTCCAGCGGCCGAGCTGGCTGAACACCTTCTCCTGCGCCTTCTCGCGGATCGAGCAGGTGTTGATCAGGATGACATCGGCTTCGTGTGCATCGTCGGTCAATTCCAGGCCGCGCGCGGCCTTGAGCACGTCGACCATCTTGGCCGAGTCGTACTCGTTCATCTGGCAGCCGTGGGTTTTGATGAAAAGCTTGCCGGGCATGGGTGCAGGGAACCTTGGACGCGGGACTGCGCATTTTAGGGCCAGATGCGCCTGGATACCATGTTGTACGTTGCAAATGCACTCGCTTGGCTTGGTTGACCCGCGCCTCGAGCGAGGCGCGAAACCCGTTTGCAGCTGCCGCTGGCGGCCGAGTCGATATGACCGTTGCCAGTCCAGAGGATGAACGGTTCCGCGAACTGATTGACGGGCGGTGTTCGACGGGGTTTGTCGGGTCCGGCGGCGCACAGCCATGGGTGATGCGTGTGCTGCGTTGATCAGCCCATCCCTAGTCGAACCCGTTGCCGAACAGCGAATCCGGTTGCACAGCCTGATACTGGATGACGAATGCCTGCGCGCCGTCGTTTTCATCGCCGGCCACGGCGAAATCGAAGTCCCGCAGTGCAGTTGGGGAGGCCGGAGCCGCAAGCGCCACGCTGATGGCATGGCCGCCCGTGCCGATGGCTTCGTGCACGATGCCGCTGTTGGGATAGCGCGTGTCCGGTTGCAGGCCGTCGAACACGGGCATGATCAACTCGCGCTGGCCGCTGATATCGGCCCAGCCCACGGCGGCGAAACCGAAATCCATTGCCACCAGGCCCCAGCCTTCGGATTGGGTTGAACCGGAGATGTTCTCGACCCACAAGGCATCCGAGTCGAAAGCGTTGTCCTGCGCGCCGGTCATCGCGTTGACCACCGCAATGAACATGCGCGGCGTACCGCTGTAGTAGACCGTGCCGACGATGGCGATGTCGCCGTTGTTCAGCACAACGACCTGATGGCCTTCGGCGAACTGGCCGCCGAAGTTGGCGAGCTCGCAACCACCGCCGGCAAATTCGCTGACCAGCGTTCCACCGGGAAAGGCGAGCTTGCAGACGATCAGGTACGTGGCAGTTCGACCGACGACGAAACCTGCTGTGCCGTCGCGACTCAATGCCACGTCAAAGAACACACTGTCGGGGGCACCCAGGTCAATGATGATGCCGCCGCTGACCGAGGGCGGGTCAGAGGACAAGTCGACCGATCGAACGATCGCCTGGGCATTGACCTGGCCCGCTACGGCGAATGTGCTGCCTGATAGATGGGCGATACCGAGCAGGCGGTCGCTGCCCGAATTGCTCAGATCGATCGGAATATCGGTGAACGTGCCAGACGCAGGCTGGTAGTTGATGATTGCCGCTTCACCGCCGATCGAACCGACCGCGTAGATATCGTTCGTCGCTGCGGATGGCGCCTTGGCGTAGCCCTGACTGGAACCGCTTGCCGCCCCCGTACAACCGAAGAATGAGCTGGGATTGTTGCTGTCGATCTTGACAATTTGTTGGGAGCCGTACCAACTACCAACAAAGGCGCCAAAGTTTCCTTGCAAGAGGGACCCGAACAGGTCGACGGCCAGCGCGTAATCGGTATCGACGTCGCCTGACTTGGAGGCGGGACAAATGCGTCCAGCCGCTTTTGTCGAATCAGGCGGATCCGTGGTCGCGGCCTTCCCATTGGTGCCGAAAAACGTGTCCTCTAGACCCGGTAGCGGCGCCCCCCACCCGGGACCGGCGCACAGCATCAACGACAGAAAAATCAGGACCCAAATACCGAATCTGGCAAGACCGTGCATCGCATATTCCCTCGGAAGTGCTGGAAGAACAGAAGATTGGGAGGAGTTGTAATCTAGTTGGTGCGGTCAACGTAACGGGGGTTTTGAGGTTTGGGCACCCGGCAAAGTCGGACAAAGCAGGGCAAATCAGGGCATTTGATGTTTCCCGGGTGCGAATTTCCTTTTCCAGTCGGCTGCGGCACCGGGCGGCTGTGCCGTGCGCGTGGCCTGCAGCCATGTCGGCGCAGGGTCATTCGGCGACGACACATCAAGGCCGACGACTGCGCGTACCCGGAGCGGCCACGTGAATCGGAATCCGCACACGCAAGGCACGTTCCACATCACCGGAGATGGACGCGTCAACCGCAAACTGCTTGGCAAAACCCGAATCTTGTCAGATACTTGCGTTGTGATTCTGACGGGGTGTCCGGGTTGATACGTTTTTCCTTTCCGGTGAGAAAGCTGATGCTGGGCAGTGTGCTGGTCATTGCCGGGCTGTTGCCGCTGTCCGCACTGGCCGGCACGGTGTATCGGTGCAAGGGGCCGGGCGGGCAGGTTGCGTTCACCAACCGCGTCGGTACGTTCAAGCATTGCCACAAGGTGGCGCATTACGCGAACAGCGCAACCAGGCCGCCGGCGCACTCCGTGGAGAAGGCAACCGCACGGATCGGTTATACCTCCGCGCCGGGTGGGGCTCAGGCCAAGGCGATGCTTGCACCATCGAAAACGGGGCACGGCCGGGACAACAAGATACTCAGTGGTGCCGTGTACAAGGTCGTCAAGCGCGGTGGCATTACCGAGTACACCAACATCCGTCCCGGCAACGGCGCCTATCACGTGCTGTTTACCTACATTTCCAGTTGTTACGCTTGCAACGTGCACTCGCGGATCAATTGGAAGACTACGCCACTGAACCTGAGTGCCTACCGCAGCCAAATCGCTTCCGCAGCGCGACGATACGGGCTCGACCCGGCACTGCTGCGCGCCGTGATTCATGCCGAATCGGCCTTCAATCCGAATGCCTTGTCGGACAAGGGTGCGCAGGGCCTGATGCAGTTGATGCCCGGTACTGCCTCGGACCTGGGTGTCTCGAATCCGTTCGACGCGGCGCAGAATATCCGTGGTGGCGCGGCTTATCTGTCCCAGTTGCTGAAACAATTCGGTGGCAACGTGAAGCAGGCAACCGCGGCCTACAATGCGGGCCCGCAGAACGTGCAGAAATATCACGGTGTGCCGCCGTTCGCCGAGACACGGGTTTACGTCAATCGCGTGGCGACCCTGAAGCAGCGCTACGAAAAGGCCGCGCACGCGACTGCCGCAACTGCGCTGGCGGATGACGCGCCCAAATCCTGACGCCGCGTACTCGTTCAGGTCGCGCTGGCGACGCGATTGCGACCTTCGGATTTGGCCCGATACAACGCCTCGTCCGCGCGGTGTTCAATATCCTCGATCCCCGAATCGGCGGCGGACATTTGCGCGACACCGATGCTGATCGTTACCTTGCTGGCCAGACCATCCGCGGCATCCAGGGCTTCGACCCTTGAGCGCAGGCGTTCGGCGATGTTCTCGGCACCGGACAACTCGCTGCCCGGCAGCACAGCCAGGAATTCCTCACCACCGATGCGACCGAGCAAATCGCCGTCTCGCAGGATCGATTGGCATGCGCCAGTGATATGCAACAGGGTGTGATCGCCCGCAGCGTGTCCGTATTCGTCGTTGATCCGCTTGAAGCGGTCGATATCGATCGCCAGTAGCGACAACGGCTCGTGGCGCGTTTGTGCGTGGCGCATTGCCGCGGCCAGAAATTCCTCGATGCTGCGCCGGTTGGCAATGCCGGTCAGCGGATCCAGGGACGCCATGCGTTTCCAGCGACGCAGGCGCTGCAGCTGACGATATGCCAGCGTTGTCAGTATGCCGAGCAAAATGGCGAGTAGTCCCATCGCAGCCTGTTGCCAGCGACGTACCCGTTGCAGGGTTTGTACCTGTCGATCCTTGAGTGCCTGTTCCGTCTTCAGACGTGAATTTTCGAGGTTGCTGCGGTCCGTGTCGAACTGTTCGCGCAGCATCTGGGCCTGTTGATCGGCGCGCTGGCGCTCGACTTCATCGCGCGCCTGCATGTACTTCCTGTAGGCAGCCAGGGCCTGCCTGGAGTGGCCTTGTCGCTCAAGTGTTTTTGCTTTGGCGTTGTACAGCAGTTGCTGATAACGACGATTGCCACTTTTGCTGAACGCGGCCTGAGCCGAGGCGAATGCGTCGAGCGACCGGTCCAAATGTCCGAGTCCGCTGAGCGCCCGGCCAAGCTCGAAATTGAGCATGCCCAAATCGGCAACATCACCGGTGCTGGTAAACTGGTCATGCGCTGTCCTCAACGCGTTCATTGCCTCCTGATGACGCCCCAGATCGTTGAGTACGGAGGCAATGGCCAGGTTCGCCGATCCCATTCCCGCGCGATCGCCGGAGGGCGTAACCAGTACCAGTGCACGGCGGAATGTCGCCAAAGCGGTATTGGCGTGCCCGGTTTCCTGATCGGTAAACCCAAGTTGCAGCAAACTCGCGAATAACGATTCCTGATCGCCGACGGCTTGTTCGTGAGTAATACTCTGATTCAGGAACTCTCGCGCCTTGCTCATGTAGCCGAGGCGGCGGTAAGCGATTCCGATCGCCTGCAGATTCTGGCTGGCCGCTTCCGGCAATTCCAGCTTGATGAACATTTGCTGTGCTTCGAGCAGATCGGCCAGAGACTTGCCGTATATGCCAAGCAGGGAATAGACACTGCCACGCAGTGCCAGGCCGAGGGCAAACGTTGGCCTGTTGTCGCTGCTGCGCGACAGATCGATACCGTGCTGGTAATCGGCCAGCGCATCGCGAGCAGTGCTGATGCTTTCCTGATAACCGCCCCGACAGTAGTAATAGCGAATGGTGGCCTCGTTATCGCCAGCGTGCAATGCCTCGGCCAGGTGTTTGTTGGCGAATTTGAATCCGTCTTTCGGTGCGTTGACGAAGTTCAACTCGCAACGCATGCTGTCGAGCAGGCGCGCCCGATGATGGTCGCCTTCCGGCAGCAGGTTTTGCAACTGCTCCAC
This sequence comes from uncultured Pseudomonadota bacterium, assembly GCA_963779795.1. Classification (GTDB taxonomy): domain Bacteria; phylum Pseudomonadota; class Gammaproteobacteria; order Xanthomonadales; family Rhodanobacteraceae; genus Rudaea. Next base: position 599,661 of record CAVZZK010000004.1, read on the forward strand.
GACCTTGCGTTGTTGTGGGATGTCCAGCGCACTCAGGTCGCCCAGATCCAGGCGCGCAAAGAGCTGGTCGAACGCTTTTGCTGACGGTAGGGCTGCAGTATCAGCGCGGGCTGAGGCGACCAGACCTGCGATCAGGATTGATGCGATAGCCAACCCGAACCAACGCCCTCGCGCCAGATTGTTGCGAAGTTGCCTCATACCCCCTCACGCGTTCGCCGAGGCGAGTTTAGCCTAACCGCGCTTTCCCTGTTGCGGCCGCTCCTGCAGGATGGCCACGACCGTGAATGGCGCGCCGTTGCGCCGGCCGGACAGTCGTACCTTGGTTCCGGGGCTCATGCTTGCCTCGCGGTTGCGCAGGGCGAGTTGGTTGGGGATGGGCTTGTTGTTCATGCGCAATAGCACATCGCCCTTGCGCAGTCCTGCCTGCGCCGCCGGGCCGTTGGCATACACGCCGATAATCGCCACGCCCTTTATCGATGTCGGATCCTGCAGCGAAGCGACATTGGCGTATTCGGCTCCCAGCCAGCCCCGGATTACCCGTCCATGGGAAACGATCTGGTCGAGTACGGCTTTGGCGGTTGCGACCGGAATCGCGAAGCCGATACCGACATTGCTGCCCGATGGCGAATAGATATCCGAGTTGATACCGACAAGCTCGCCGTAGGCGTTGACCAGGGCGCCGCCCGAGTTGCCCTGGTTGATGGCCGCGTCGGTCTGGATGAAATCCTCGTAGGTCGACAGGTTTAGCTGGCGTCCGGTGGCGCTGACGATACCCATGGTCACGGTTCGGCCAATGCCGAATGGATTGCCAATGGCCAGTACCACATCACCTACATTGGGCGGCGACTGGTCGGCGATGGTAATACTGGGCAGATTCGAGGCGTCGATCTTGAGCACGGCCAGATCGGTTTCGGCGTCGGTACCGATAATGCGCGCGCGCGTTGTGCGGCCGTCGTAGAGTTGCACCTGGATTTCCTCGGCGCCCTGTATTACGTGATTGTTGGTCAACACGTAGCCGTTGGTGCTAAAAATCACACCCGAGCCCAGGCTCTGCTGGCGGTGTTGCTCCGGTGGCCCGATGGCGATTCCAGGGAAAACCCGACGCAGTACCGGATTGGATGGCACCAACACCTGTCGCGTGCTGATGACTTTGTTGGCGTAGATGTTGACGACGGCTGGTGCCGCGCGGGAGACGGCGCCGGCATATGAAACCGTGAAGTCGCTCTTGCGCAAATCCGCCGATCCTGCATCTTGCCCGTGTTCGGGCGTGAAAGCCGAACCTGGCGGGGCCGCGTCTGCCTTCGGCGTATCACTCGCGATGCCGCTATTGCCCACAACGGGCGCTACGGCGTGACGAATCCGCGAGACCAATTGTGGCGATATCACGCTGACTACAAAAGCGAGGGCAAGCCCCAGCGTGATGAATTGCGCGGCAACAAAACAGAACCGGTAAAATTTCTTCATGGATAGTCTAATTGGGGCGAATCGCACGCATGCCGGCCACGGAAGGTGTCGGTTCGATTGTCTGTAGCCGGGGGCTTGGTTAAACTACCACGGTTTTGGGGGGAGCGGTCGCATGGTTCCCGTTGCGGGCGGAAGCCGATAGCGATCTTCCCGTGTGCTGAGGTTCCGCCGGATGGGCCGGCTGACTTGCGTGCTGCCCGATGCGGCGCCGCGGGTCGGCATCCGCCGCGGACCGGCGCTGTGCTGATTCGATAAATTTTGGACTTTGGAGTGCCGGATGGCGAATGAAAGTGTGGATCACGGGCGTCGCCGCTTCCTGACGGCCACGACGGCGGTCGTTGGAGGCGCAGGCGTGGTGATGGCGGCCGTGCCGTTCATCAAGAGCTGGCAACCGAGCGCGCGGGCGCGCAGTGCCGGCGCACCGACACTGGCCGATATCAGCAAGATCGAGGCCGGACAGAAAGTCACGTTCAGTTGGCGCGGGTTGCCGATTTTCGTGGTCAACCGGACCAAGCCGCAACTGGCGACCTTGCCTGGATTGAAAGACCGTCTGAGGGATCCCGACAGTGACGAGACTTCGCAGCAGCCGGCCTATGCCAAGAACCTGACTCGATCGATCAAGCCGGAGTGGCTGGTCATGATCGGCATCTGCACGCACCTGGGATGCGTGCCCGATTACTTCGGAGAGATCAAGCCGGAGCCATTCGATCCGGATTGGAAAGGTGGTTTTTTCTGCCCCTGTCACAAGTCGCGATATGACGTCGCGGGACGCGTTTTCGACGGCGTGCCGGCGCCGTTGAACATGGTCATTCCGCCGTACCATTTTGTCGACGACACCCACGTCCAGATCGGCGTTGATCCGAAGGGGGCTGCGTAATGGCCAATGTATTCGCCAATATCGGCAACTGGATCAACGAACGTGCTCCGGGCCTCGTGCCGACCTACCGCAAGCACATGACGGAGTATTACGCGCCGAAGAACTTCAACGTGATGTACTACTTCGGTTCGCTGGCGTTGATCGTGCTGATCAACCAGCTTGTGACCGGCATCTTCCTGACGATGTTCTACAACCCCAGTGCGGCCGGTGCTTTTGCCTCGGTCGAGTACATCATGCGTGATGTCGAGTGGGGCTGGCTGATCCGCTACATGCACGAAGTCGGCGCGTCGATGTTCTTCATCGTCGTCTACCTGCACATGTTCCGCGGCCTGATGTACGGCTCGTACAAGAAGCCGCGTGAGCTGGTGTGGTTGCTCGGCATGCTGATTTTCCTGGCACTCATGGCCGAGGCGTTCATGGGCTACGTGTTGCCTTGGGGCAACATGTCGTTCTGGGGTGCAAAGGTCATCATCTCCCTGTTCAGCGCGATTCCGGTGGTGGGCCAGACCCTGGTCACCTGGATCATGGGTGACTTCCACCCGGCCGGTGCGACCCTGAACCGGTTCTTCGCATTGCATGTCGCCGCATTGCCGATGGTGTTGCTGCTGTTGGTGGTGCTGCACCTCGCGGCGTTGCACGAAGTCGGCTCGAACAACCCGGACGGTGTTGAAATCAAGAAGAACAAGGGCCCGGACGGCAAGCCGCTGGATGGCATCCCGTTCCATCCGTATTACACGGTCAAGGATCTGTTCGGTCTCGGGTTTTTCCTGATCATCTGTGCGTTCATCATCTTCTTCAAGCCGACCGTGGGCGGCTGGTTCCTGGAACCGGCCAACTTCACGCCGGCCAACAACCTGGTCACGCCGGCGGCGATCAAGCCGGTTTGGTACTTCACACCGTTCTACGCAATCCTGCGCATGATTCCGAGCAAGGGGTTTGGCGTGTTCGCGCTGTTGTGCTCGATCGTGCTGCTGTTCCTGGTGCCCTGGCTCGATCGCGGCAAGGTCAAGTCGATCCGCTACCGCGGCCTCGCCTACAAGATCGCGCTGGGCGTTTTCGCACTGGTCTTCATCCTGCTCGGCACGATTGGCGCTGACATGACCGCCGAGTGGATACCGCAGTGGTTCGGTCCGACCGCCGACGTCACGTTTATCGAAAACATGTTCGGGCGAACGTTGACCATCCTCTATTTCGGGTACTTCCTGTTCTTGTGGGCCTACACGTATTTCGGCTGGGAGAAAACCAAGCCGGTACCGGAACGGGTGATCGACCATGACTGAGTCCGCCATGAATCGTTACTCTGCCATTCTTCGTTGCGCCCTGTTGGTCTTTTGTCTATCGTTCGCCTGCACCGCGCTGGCGAGTGAAGCTGAAATGCCGGAGGTGAATGTCCACGTCAACGACGTGAGTTCGCTGCAACACGGAGCCCAGCTGTTCTTCAACTATTGCTCGGGCTGTCACTCGCTGAAGTTCATGCGTTATTCGCGCATTGCTTCGGACCTGCAATTGAGCGATGCGGAAGTAATGGAGAATCTGGTCTTCACCGGCGTAAAGATCGGCCAGCCGGCCGTATCCAACATGCCGGAGGCGAAAGCGAAGCAGTTCTTCGGCAAGGCACCGCCGGACCTGTCGCTGGAAGCACGTGCGCGTGGGCCGAGTTGGATTTACGCCTATCTGAAATCGTTCTACCTGGATCCCTCGCGGCCGGTCGGCTGGAACAACACGGTGTTTCCGAATGCCTCGATGCCCAATCCGTTGTGGGAATTGCAGGGTGTTCAAAAAGCAGTGTATGCGCACGGCAAGGAAGGCGACGATACGCAAATCCAGAAACTGGCACTGGCCAGCGACGGCACCATGACTCCGGCGCAGTACGACGAAGCGGTGCGCGATCTGGTGACGTTCCTGACCTACGTTGGCGAGCCGGCAGCCCTGAAGCGCGAGTCGATGGGCGTATGGGTTATCCTGTATCTGGCGTTTTTCACGTTTCTCGCCTGGTTGCTCAAACGCGAATACTGGAAAGACGTGCATTAATTCATGCGGCCGTCCGCGGCCGCCCTGTATCGAGCCGTGCAATCTTCCGTCAATGCCAGGACTATCGAATCGTTGCTGATCACACGTGACGATTCCTGCGCTGGGAGAGCACGCTCGATTGGTGTAGTTCCGACGCGGCAGGCGCTCGATGCGGAAAGCGCTGCTGGGGTAGCGGGATGGGACCGGGAGGATCCGGCATGGCCCTGAGTCAACGTTCACGTACGATTTTAACCCTGTATTCGTCGGCCGATAGCGTGCATTGTCACCGCGTGCGCCTGGTGCTGGCGGCCAAGGGTGTCGTCTACGATCTGGTCATCGTCAACCCGCGTTCCCCGCCGGAGGACCTGCTCGACCTGAACCCCTATAACTCGGTACCGACGCTGGTCGATCGCGATCTGGTCCTGTACGACACCGGCGTCATTTGCGAATATCTCGATGAGCGTTACCCGCACCCGCCGCTGATGCCTGTCGACCCGCTGTCCCGCGCGCGCTTGCGTCTGGCGTCGGTTCGTATCGAGCGCGACTGGCTGCCCTTCGTCGAGCAGATTGGCGCCGGCGGGCGTTCGGCGGACACGGCACGCAAACGTCTGCGCGAAGCCGTGATTGCAAGCCTGCCGCTGTTCAAGGCGGCGAAATTCTTTCTCAACCCGGAACTGAGTCTGGCGGATTGCGCCCTCGCACCGTTGATCTGGCGCCTGCCCAGCCTGAACATCAGTTTGCCGCGCGAAGCGCGCATTATCGAGGAATACGGCGACCGCATCTTCCGCAATCCCGGCTTTACGCGCAGCCTGACGACCGAAGAAAAGGCTTTACGGGAATAGCGCCGGGATGGACATGCCCAACATGACCTCGAATCGGCCGTACCTGTTGCGCGCGATGTACGACTGGATCAGCGACAACGGCCTGACGCCGTATATCCTGGTCGATGCGACGGCGCCGGGGATCAAGGTTCCGGGTTCGGCGATAAAGGATGGCCGCGTAGTGCTGAACATTGCTGCACGGGCCGTCGTGCAACTCGATCTGGGTCAGGAGTTCGTGCGTTTCACGGCGCGCTTCGGCGGCGTCAGCCAGTCGGTTGAAGTGCCGATGTCCGCATTGTTGGCGGTGTACGCGCACGAGAACGGGCAGGGCATGATGTTCCCGGCGGAAAATGCTCCACCGCCCAGCGCCGGGCCGTCCGCGGAGGAGTCGGCGGGCGAACCCCGAAAGGGCTCGCATCTGCGTGTGATCAAATAGCGCCGATTCACGGTTACGAAACCCGCTGCGCACGACAGCACACGCGGATTCAATGCAGGCGTCGCGCCACCGGGTCCGCTGGCGCGGCATCAGCGGCATCGGAGACGACCGCGGGCAGGCTGAATGCGACTACCCGATTGCCGGCGACATCGAGACTGCCAAGATGGCGATCCGCCCCGTCTGTGCTGATCTCGAAACGGTAGCGGCGCAGCAAATGCAATCCATCGGAACCGCGTATCAACCGGAGCCGCTGCAATGCGACCGTCTGGTCGAGCAACTGTACGCCAGCTCGCTGGCAAAGGGTCTGGCCCAGCGTACCTGCTCGCTCGCGGGCGCGCATCGACGCCTGCCAAAGGTAAAATGCCAGCAGCAGCGCGATCAGGGGAAGCAGGGTAGCGTACATACGGGCAGTTTGCGGCGACACGGCAGCGGACACAAGGTATTTTGAAGACAAAGCGCATGATGACGCGATACTCGGTTCCAATTCGTTACAATGCGCGTCCGATTTGAATCAGGCGGGGCGTTCCGGTGATCGAGATTCCCGGCTACGTGATCAAGCGAGAAATCGGTGTCGGTGGCATGGCCAGCGTGCATCTGGCGGTGCAGACGTCACTGGACCGCGAAGTGGCACTGAAAATCATGGCACCGGCGTTGGCCGCCGACCCCGTCTTTTCCAGGCGCTTCCTGGACGAAGCGCGCATGCTCGCTTCGCTCGCGCACCCGAATATCGTCGCGGTGTACGACGTCGATGTGTCGCCCGGGCAACTGCATTATTTTTCGATGCAGTATCTGCCTGGCGGGGACTTCAAGTCGCGCGTTGAGCGTAGCCTCGACGAACGTGAATTGACCTTGAGTCTTGCCGGCATTGCGAGTGCGCTGAGCTATGCGCACAAACGCGGCTACGTGCATTGTGATGTCGCTCCCGGGAATATTCTTTACGACACGAACGCCAACCCGGTATTGACCGATTTCGGTATTGCGCTCGCCTCGACCTCGGGTGCACGCATTACCAGCAGTGGTTTTGCGGTGGGCACCAGCCACTACATGAGTCCCGAACAGGCCCGTGGCGGAGATGTTGATGCACGTTCGGATATCTACAGTTTGGGGGTACTTACCTACTTCGGCCTGACTGGTGAACCACCGTTCGATGGCGCTGATGGATTTGCCGTTGCCTATGCGCACGTGTTCGAGCCGATCCCGCGTCTGCCGCCGGAAAGCGCACATTGGCAGTCGTTGATCGATCGCGCATTGGCGAAGAGCCCCGCGGAGCGTTATGCAGACATGGATGCATTCCTCGATGCCATGGCGGCAGCGGTGCCGGACTATGCGCCATTGTTCCGCGAGGCGAGTATCGCGTCTCCCGCAGTTCATGGTGCGTCCGGCGAGGCGAATCCGGAGCCTGCCACACGGCGTTCGACACCCCGCGCTGTCGGGTCACAGGCGAATAAACCCGAAGTCGACCAAACGCCCACGGTCACGCAAGGCAAGGCAGCGGACAGCGCAGTCGATTTGGGCAACGTTCGGGCCAACATCCCGCGCGGTGTGCAAGGTTTGCCCGAATGGACACGGCGTGCCTGGCCTTTGGCATTGGCCGTACTTGGCGTCGGTTTGATCGCGATCACCTTGCTGATACGTGGTGGCCCGCAGCCTGCTGCGACAAACCCGCCTCCTGGTAAAGCCGGGACCGATGGCGTCTCGGCGCCGGTATCGGCATCCAGAAATCCGGTGGCGAATACAAGTCCGGACAATCCGGTTGCGGCGGTTGGTACGGTCGTCGATTGGCCTGCTGAAACCACGACCGGCGCCGACTATCCGACCGTTGTCGATCCACTGGCCGCCGCATTGCGAAAGGGGCGCCAGGATTTGATTGCACAACGGTTGACCGTACCCGCCGGAGATAACGCCTTCGATCAATTCCGTCTGGTGCTGCGCCTCGACCCGCATAATGAACGCGCGCGCAAGGGCATTGCCGACATTGCTGCGAAATACGTTGAATTCGCGCGCAAGAATCTGGACGACGGTGATATCCGGCAATTCAACGATTACCTGAAGCATGCGACAGACGTGCTCGTTCCACCGGCCGATTATTCCGCGGCGCTGAACCAAATCGCACAGGTACGTCGTCAGGCGGCGGCACCATTCCTTGTCGGTGCAAAAAAGGCGGCAGCGGCGTGGGACAAGGTTTCCGCTCGTGGCGCATACGGCAAGGCGCTGCAACTGGATCCGGGAAATCCGACCGCGCTGGCTGGTCTCAAGTTCGTGGCAAGAATCGGAGAGCCTGGATTTGTGTTTCGGGACGAAATGAACAATGCCGAAGCTGGACCGCCGATGGTGGTCCTGCCCGGTGCCAGGATTGCGATGGCAAAGCATGAGGTTACTCGCGGCGAATTCAGGGTGTACTGGAATGCAGCCGGCCGCGCGGCCTTCGGCAACCAGTCGATTTCTTGCCGGGACCGGGAGTCGATTTTCCGCTCATCGCGCGACCGCACTTGGCAGCACCCCGGCATCGCGCAAAATGACAGCCATCCGGTTGTTTGCGTCACCTGGCTTGAAGCAGTCGCCTATGCACGGTGGCTGAGCAGGCAGACGGGCAAGCATTATCGCCTGCCCGGTCCAAAAGAACTGAACAATCTCGAACGTCGCGTTGCCAAGGGGAGGTGCAAGGCGAATCTGGCCGATGCAGCCTACAACCGCCAGTACGACAGCAACGATGGCAGTGCCTGCAGTGATGGATACGCGACCACGGCGCCGGTCGGTCGTTTCTCAAACATCGACGGAATTTCGGACATTGACGGAAACGTGCGTGAATGGAGCGCTGCATGCGGCAACGGCACGCCGGTCCAAACCGGAGGTTCCTGTCGTTCCTATCTGGTCAAGGGGCGAAGCTGGTTATCCCGGGCCTCAAAGGAGGCGCCGACGTTCAGTGATACCTATTCCGACGACGTTGGCCTCAATACGATCGGGTTCCGCGTCGTACGCGACCTCGGGAACTGAATTATGATAGCGTTGCTCTGTTTTGCGGGGTCCCGCGATTACGCGATCTCGATGAGGAGACATTCATGAGGCTGCTGTTTCCGAACGGCGAACATGCACCGGTTGAGCTCGCCGAAGGCACTCAGATTGTCGGTTCATCCGTCGATAGCCATGTCGTGCTCACTGCGCCGGGCGTGGCCCTTCAGCACTGTGAGCTTACGACGCGTGGCGGTCGGACCATGGCTGTTCCGCGCGACGGCGGGGCTGCTACGGTGCTCAATGGCAAACAGATCAGAGCGGAAACCGCACTCAAGCCGGGGGACCTGTTGTTGTTTGCGCGTGTCGGTTGCAGAGTCGTCGCATCCGCCGCCGCCGGGCCGGTGAATACGTCCGGGTCGACAGCTGTTAACGGCGAAAACGAGCGCACCCGAGTACGCATGGCATTGCCGAAGTTCGTGCTTCGCGGCGTTTCGGGCCCGACCTTCGGTAAAACCCAGGGTGTCGTTGGTACGATCACACTCGGTCGCAGCAGCGAATGCGACATATGCATTCCATCCGATGAAATCTCGCGGCGCCACGCCCGGCTCAAGGTCGATCCGGAAGGCGTCGCCGTCGAAGACCTGGATTCGGCGAACGGTACTTTCGTCAATAACCAGCGCGTCCATGAAACTGCCCGGCTCAAGCCGGGCGATGAACTGCGTCTGGACACGGTGCGTTTCCTGTTGATGTCGCCCGGCATGGAGACGCACGCCGCGCCGGCACCGGCTGCTGCCGAGCCGGCGCAGGATCCGGCCGCCAGCAAGGTTTGGATCGTCATCGCCGGACTGGTCCTGATTGTCGCGCTCGTCGGGCTGTTGGCCTATTTTGGAATCCTTCAGTGAGCTATGCGGCGGGAGTCGCATCGTCGATGCGCATGGATAGATCGATGGCGTGTACGTGTTTGGTCAGTGCACCGACGGACACGTAGTCGACACCGGTTGCAGCAAGTAGCGTCAAACTGTCGAGATCGACTCCGCCGGATACTTCCAGTGGCAGCTGGCCGTCGGTGATTCGTACGGCGCTGCGAATGTCTTCGATTGAAAATTCGTCGAGCATGATGCGATCAACGCCGGCAGCCAGCGCTTCGCGTAGCTGTTGAAGGTTCTCCACCTCGACTTCGATCATCAAATCCGCATGCGTGCCGCGCGCCGCATGCACGGCTTTCGTCAACGATCCCGCCGCGGCGATATGGTTTTCCTTGATCAGTACCGCGTCGTACAGACCCATGCGGTGATTCTCACCGCCACCACAACGCACGGCATATTTCTGCGCATGGCGCAGGCCGGGCAGCGTCTTGCGCGTGTCCAGGATGCGCGTGCGGCTACCCGCCAAAGCCGCGACGTAACGTGCAGTCACCGTGGCCGTGCCCGATAGCGTCTGCAGAAAATTAAGCGCGCACCGTTCCCCGCTGAGCAGGGCGCGGATGGGGCCATGCAGAGTACACAAAACCTGATCGGTATGGATCGCGTCACCGTCTTGCGCATGCCAATCGATCGATACGCGGCGATTGAGTGCGTGGAAACAGGCATCGAACCATGGCGCACCGGCGAGTACTGCATCGTCGCGCGTGATTATGCGGGCGTGGGCGAGGGCGTTTTCGGGTACAAGCGCTGCCGTCACGTCACCGCTGCCGACGTCCTCGTGCAGGGCGCGACCGACATCGTCGCGAATGATCTGGTCATCCGGCGGCACCGGCTGCGGCACAACAGTCGATTTCATGTAACGATAGCTTGTGCGAGCTGGCTACGGACGGCAAGGCAGGGCGATCATTCATCAATCGCGGGTGTGGGGTCCGTTCCGGCATCGCCGGACTGCACGTCCTCCACCTCGCTGGAATGGTTGGCCTTGAGACGCTCCACGATTGCATCCAGTGCGCGATCGAATAGTGGCACCTCTTCGAGCACCGTCGCATCTCCACGGCGGAGTTCGGCGGCCAAAGCGAATACCGTTTTATCGGAGACCTTCAAGCCCTTGCGGTTCACGAACAGGTATTTCGAGCTGATCGGACTGATCCACGAAAGTTTGGCGCGCTGCTTGGCACCGCTCTCCGAGTCGGTAAATTCAATCCAGGTGCCGACTTTGAGGCCACGCGCCAGCTTGAGGCACTCGTCGTCATCGGAATAATTTTCGGCCGGCGAGTTTTCCGCCTCGGCACGCAAAACGATCTCTTCCTCGACCGGACTGTCCAGTGTGGCAGCGGTTGCAGCAGCCTTGCTCTCACCCTCGACGAGCTCGCCGTCCGCATCTTCCAGGGCGGGCATGTTCTCGCCAAGCGGATTTCGATAAAAGGCGTTCAGTTCACGCATCAACTGTTTGACGTCGTTCTCGTGGTAGGCAACCGTGGCCAAACCATGACGTAGCTGCTTCTCCAGCCCCGGCAGCAGGTTCTTCAGACGTGTCTTGTCCGCCTCCGTTTTCTTCGCTTCGGCACTCCAGGCGAAATCGTCGGCGAAGCGCAAGGCTTGTTGCCATTCTTCAGATGACTCGCCCTGACGCAATAGAGTCAACACCAGATAATTCGCCCAGGGGCGGGTCAGCACGTTGTGCACGATTTCGGGCAGATTGCGATCCTCGACACGCTTGAGAATTTCGCGTGCCGCAGCGCGCCGCGAGACGTGCAGTTTTTCGCGGCCCCGCGTAGCTTCGGCAGCGCGTTGCTCGGCCAGTTCCGCCCGCTTGAGATTGGTGTCGAGGAAGGCCTCGAACTCGGCACGTGTGCGATCGAAGATTTCCAGATCGTCGTCGAAGTCCTTGAGCACCGAATCCACGGTTTGCTTGACCTTGTCGTACAAGCGGTGATCACGATCCGATTCCTCGGACCAGCCGACGCAGGCCTGGGCCATCGTATCCAGCAATTGCCGTGCCGGATGCGACTTCTGCGCGAACAGGTGTTTATCCAGAATCGCCACTTTCAGGAACGGGATTTGCAAACGCCCCAGCAGGACCTGCATTTCCGGCGGCAGATTGCGGTCTTGCAGTATGAACTCGAAAAGCATGCCGACCAGATCGATCGTATCTTCGTCGACGCCGGCTACGCGGGCTTCCTTGTTGCCTTGCAGTTTGCTTGCCTGATTGATCAGTTCGTGCTTGATCTTCTGCACCATTTCCGAAGCATCCAGGCCGGCAAAGGACGGTGGCTGGGCCGCGGTAGCCTGGTTTTGCAGTAATGTCAGCGCCGACAGCAGGTCGGTCGGAGCAATGCTCGGCAAGTCGGAACGATAGTTGGCCCCGGGGGAGGACTCCATTGCCGAGCGGCGGTTGGCCAGCAGCGACCGCACGGTGTTGTAGATTTCGAACTGCAAGCGTGCCGTGGCATTTTCGAAATCGTCGGGATAGCCACTGGACATGCCGATGGGTAGACCGGACGCGTCCATCGACGCAGGCAGCGGTGGTTCGGCCATGCCGCCGATTGCATCCATCGATTCGGGTGAGCTGCCCGGTGCGCGTTTAGAGCCCGGTGGCATGGTGTAACGAATGTGCGGCAGGATTCCGGCGCGGATAAGTTGTTGATTGATTTCGTCGTAGACCGAATCCAGGCTGGACATCACATAACGGTCGAACAGCTTGAAGATGATCAGCCGCGAGTTGACACTCAGATCCAGTTCGCGAGTGGCAGTACGGAAAGCCAGGCACAGATGCGCGGGCGCAATGGGATTGGTGGCGTCTTCAACGCTGGCACCGCCACGCATGGTCGATAGCCGCCGGTTCAATGCATTCAGACGCGGCGCGAGGCGGTTTTCGGCCTTGCCGATGGTCGTGGTAATTGCCAGCGATTCTTCCAGTTCAAGGTCGTCGAGCAAGGTCAGGTCGCCGGCATCCCGACTTGGCGCTTCGGCCTTGGCTGGCGCCAGTCTGCCGGACGCGAAATCCGCGAATGCGTTGCTCAGTTGGTCCTGGAACAGGCGCTCGACTGTGTGACGTTTCAGCCGCACCTTGCGCATGCCGTCGAAGTACAAGGTCTGCACGGCATTGTTGTCGGCTTTTTCAGCCAGATCGAACAGGGCGTCGTCGATGTTCTCGAACAGGGTGTTGACCAGACCCTGGATACGTTTGGTCGCCGTACCGCGCATACTGCGCAGCAGTTCGCCGTAATGCCCGCCATGAACGGCCTGTGCAGCTTGGCGCTGCTGCAAATCAACAATCTTGTTGTTGTTGTCGTTGGCGTTACTCATGGCCCATTTTCCCAGTCAGGCAACTGAGGTGCGCCCCATGGGAGGCGGTTGCCAGCATAAACTGTCGACTTCTTTAAAACGTGACATGGTTCACATTACCTCGAGGAATTTTTCGCGGTCAGACTCACAGTCTGCGCTGGAGTACATTAACCGAACGCCAATAGGCCCTCGATCTGCGCCGCCGCGACGGCTTCATCGGCCAACATTATCGGAATATCGTCCTCAATGCGGTAAATGCGTTTGCCGTCAATCGTTATCAATCCGGCCTCAAAAGGTTGGTCAACGACGTCTTCGGCCTCGGTTTTGACCGTGCCGGTGGCAATCGCCGAGTTCAGTGCCTCGAGTTGGGCTTTGCCCATCGGCGTCACCGGTGTTTTGCTGATCGGGCAGCACAGGATGTCGAGCAGGCGTTTGTTCATGCCGGAAACGAATGAGTGTCATCGAATAGTTTACTGCAAGGAGCGCGCAGATAGGCGGTTTTTTGTGTGGCTTGCGGGCGGCGCCGACCGCAAGCGGTTTCGTGCGCTGCCGGACACAATGATGATTTCGGCCAAGAGCATCCCTAAACATCCGCTTTCCACTAAAATGACCGTTTTGAGGGGCCGTAGTATGAGCACCGACGTAGCCAACACCGCGCAGATTGGGGTTGTCATGGGGTCTCGCTCGGACTGGGAGACGCTGCAGCACGCGGCTGAAATCCTTGAGCGTTTGCGCATCCCGCATGAAGTTCAGGTGGTTTCCGCGCACCGAACGCCGGATCGGTTGTTCGATTACGCAGCCAGTGCGCAGTCGCGCGGATTGCACGCAATCATCGCCGGCGCCGGCGGGGCGGCGCACTTGCCGGGCATGCTCGCGGCCAAGACCGCGGTTCCCGTGCTGGGCGTGCCGGTGCAGTCGCAGGCCTTGAACGGTTTGGACTCGCTCTTGTCGATTGTGCAGATGCCGGCCGGTGTGCCGGTGGCGACGTTCGCGATCGGCAAGGCCGGGGCGGTCAACGCAGGTCTGTTTGCCGCGGCGATACTGGCGCGGCAGGATGCCGGTGTGGCAGAACGTTTGCGCGATCATCGCAACAACCAGACGCAGTCGGTGCTCGCTGCACCGGACCCGCGACAGGCATGAGTACGGTCGGCATCCTCGGCGGCGGTCAACTCGCCCGCATGCTGGCGCTGGCCGGCGCCCCGCTCGGCGTCCGCTTTCTGGTGGTCGACAGCGTACCCGACGCGTGTGCCAGCCAGGTTGCGCCGTTGCTTACGGCCGATTGGCGCGATTTCGAGGGCTTGAAGGAATTTGCCGCACGCATCGATGTGGCCACCTTCGACTTTGAAAACATCCCGGCCGAGACGGCGCAGTGGTTGACCGAACATACGCGCGTATCGCCGAACCCGCGGGCGCTATCGGTGGCGCAGGACCGGTTGGCCGAGAAAACCATGTTTCGCGAGCTGGGGCTGGAAACACCGAGGTTCGCACTGGTCGATTCACATGAGGAACTCGTGGCAGCCGCGGCGCAGATCGGTTATCCGTGCGTACTCAAGACCCGGCGGCTCGGTTACGACGGCAAGGGGCAGTACCGGCTTCGCAGTGATGAGGATCTCGATGCCGCCTGGCAGGCATTGGCTGGTGCGTCATCGATACTCGAGGCCTGGGTTGCCTTCGACCGGGAAATTTCGGTGATTGCGGTACGCGCTGGCGACGGCGACTTTCGTACCTATCCGCTGGTGCAGAATTGGCACGACAAGGGCATCTTGTCGGCAAGCCTGGCACCGGCGCCCGGAGCGTCGGCGCTGCAGTCGGCAGCCACGAAGTACGCGCGTATGGTTGCCGAACATCTCGATTATGTCGGCGTGTTTGCGCTGGAATTGTTCGTGCGCGGCGGGCAACTACTGGGTAACGAGATGGCGCCGCGCGTGCACAATTCGGGTCACTGGAGCATCGAGGGAACGGTTTGCAGCCAGTTCGAGAACCATCTGCGTGCCGTGCTCGGATTGCCCTTGGGTGATACGGCGCCACGCGGGATCAGTGCAATGTTGAACTGGATCGGCGAGTTGCCCGATGCGCGCGGCGTACTTGGCGAGGAGGACGCCCATTGGCACGACTATGGCAAGACGCCGCGTGCCGGACGCAAGGTCGGGCATGCCACGATTTGTGCGTCGACGCCGTTGCTGTTGCGCGAGCGCGTTGCGCGGGTGGCGCGTGCGCTCGATCGCGAACCACAGGTAGCGCCGTTGGTGAAGGCGTTGGAACGGTACTGATGCGCCACCGGCCCCGGCTCGACGAACCGGCGCCGGCAGGCAACGCGGATAACCGAAGTGTTCGCCTGAAACAGTCGCTCAGGCCAGCTGGCTGGCCGCGAATTCCCAGTTGACCAGGTTCCAGAACGCCTCGATATATTTTGGCCGCGCGTTGCGGTAATCGATGTAATACGCGTGTTCCCAGACATCGCATGTCAGCAGCGGTCGATCGCTTCCTGTGATCGGCGTGCCGGCGTTAGGCGTGCTGACCAGACCGAGCGAGCCATCCGGGCGTTGCACCAGCCAGCCCCAGCCCGAGCCGAACGTGGTCGCTGCGGTCTTGCTGAAGCCTTCCCTGAATCCGGCGAAGCTGCCGAACGACTTGTTGATCGCGTCGGCCAGTTTGCCGCTCGGCTCGCCGCCGCCATTCGGCTTCAGGCAGTTCCAGTAGAACGTGTGGTTCCAGATTTGCGCGGCGTTGTTGAACATGCCGCCCTGGGCCTTTTTGATGATGTCGACGAGATCCATGTTCTCGAATTCGGTGCCCTTGATCTGGCCGTTCAGGTTGTTGACGTAGGCCTGATGATGCTTGCCGTAGTGATAATCGATGGTTTCGGCCGAAATATGCGGGGCCAGCGCGTCGCGCGCCCATGGCAGTGCGGGTAATTCGATCGCCATTTGGTTGTCTCCTTATCGCTTGACTTGATAATTCCAGTATACGCGTCAGTGCGTCCCTGGCTGTTAGAATACAGGTCTTTGGCGAGAGTTCATTCGCCTTTGGCCTTACGGAAGATCTATGGACGCCATCGAACGTATCAAGCTTACCGTCAAATCCCGTCCCATCGTGTTGTTCATGAAAGGCACGCCGCAGTTCCCGATGTGCGGATTCTCCAGCCGCACCGCGCAGGCGCTGAAGGGGGCGCAGGCCGACTTCACGTCGATCAACGTGCTGGAGGATCCGGAAGTGCGTGCCAACCTGCCGCGCTATTCGAACTGGCCGACGTTTCCGCAGTTGTTCATCAATGGTGAGCTGATTGGTGGATGCGATATCGTCGTTGAGTTGTATGAAAGCGGCGAGCTGCAACGGATGGTCGACGAGGCGAACAAGTCCTGATGGCGATAGCCGCCGATTGTGTCCGGCTGCCGTCGGACTGGTCGCCGTCAGCGCAGGATCTGCGTGATCGCGTCATATTGGTTACCGGTGCCGCCGGTGGGCTGGGCCGTGCGGTTTCGCTGGCGGCGGCGCGCGCCGGTGCCGGTGTTGTCCTGCTGGGACGCAAGGTGCGTCCGCTGGAGAAGCTTTACGACGACATCGTTGCCCTGGACGCTGCCGTTCAACCGGCAATCTACCCGCTGGATCTGGCTGGCGCGACACCGCGTGACTACCAGCAGATGGCCGAACGTATCCAGGAACAATGCGGCCGTCTGGACGGCATCGTGCATGCTGCCGCGCATTTCAATGAGTTGCAGCCGGCTGCCGACATTCCGGCCGAGGAATGGCTGCGCTGCCTGCATGTGAATGTTTCGGCGCCGTTCTTTCTGACCCAGGCGTGTCTGCCGCTGCTGCAAAAAGCCGATGACGCCGCCGTGGTTTTCGTGCTCGATGACACGCAACGCATGGGCCGCGCGCACTGGGGTGGTTACGGCGTGGCCAAGCATGGCTTGAGCGGTCTGGCCAGCATCCTGCATCAGGAATGGGAAAACACGAAGGTTCGCGTGCATACGCTGATCCCGGCGCCGATGCGCACCACGTTGCGACGCGCCGCGTATTTCGGCGAAGACAGCATGACCTTGCCGCTGCCCGATGAGACCGCGCCTGCCGTTGTGCATTTGCTCAGTGCGGCCGCGGCACCGATGAGCGGGCGCACGCTGGACCTGCGCGCGGCCTGAGCCGGTACGGGCAGGGGCAGCCATGGAAAACACGATCACCACGTTGTCGGCCGGCATCGTGTTGTTTCTGATTCTCGATCCGCTCGGCAATGTCCCGCTGTTCCTGAGCCTGCTCAGTGGCGTCGCCCCGGAGCGTCGACGCCGCGTTCTGATGCGCGAACTCCTGATCGCGCTGGTCGTGTTGTTCTTGTTCCTGCTGGGCGGCGGTTACGTGCTCAGAGCACTGCAGCTGCGCGCTGAGTCGATCGGCATTGCCGGCGGCATCATCCTGTTCCTGATCGGCCTGAAGATGATCTTTCCGCCGCGCGATGGCGGCATATTTGGCGATAGCGGCGACGGCGAGCCGTTCATCGTGCCGATGGCGATTCCCGGCGTGGCCGGTCCGTCGGCAATGGCTGCGCTGATGCTGTTGACCAACTCCCATCCCGGCCGCACCGCGGACTGGAGTATCGCGCTGTTCGGTGCCTGGCTGGCGACGGCAATCATCCTGCTGTCGTCGACGTATCTGTTCCGCTGGCTTGGCGGGCGGGTGTTGACAGCGATCGAGCGGCTGATGGGCATGTTGCTGGTGGCTCTGTCCGCGCAGATGTTTCTGGACGGCGTGGCGGCTTATCTGCATGTGGGTGCGGGCGCCTAGCCGCGTGTACGACATCGGTTCGCAACTCGCTGGCGATATCATGCGGCATCAAGATCGAGGCAGGGTGCGCGCATTGCCCGGTCCATCGGCCCGGGAATTGGTTCCGGACCAGGGGCAGCGAAGGGTGGCGGCGCAATCGAGCGTGATCCGCGGCTCGAAACGGGCCGGATTTGGCGCTGTGACGAGCTTTGAAGCGCTGTCGTGCGGGTTGCATCAAAATCCGTTCCGGACAGACTAAAAAACGTCACAATTTCCTGTTAAACTCCAGTTAAGGATGGCGGGTTCCGAGAGGGGATTGATCCAAGATAACCCGACTCCTTCCAGTTCGAGACCTACTTGTTGACTGCCGCCGAGATCGGGGCGGTCGGGCACTTTGTTTTCGACCCCAGATTGGGCATACATAGGGCACAAAACGATGAGCAAGCGATTTGGAACTCAATTACTTTTCTTGCTGCTGGCATCACTGCTGGCGATGTCGAGCGCGCTCGCGCAGAACACTTCGGCAGCCTTGGGCGGCCATGTCACCGACGCTGCCGGCAAACCCGTAGCAGGCGCCACGGTCGAGATCGTGCATGTACCTTCGGGTACGACGCGCGTTGTCACGACCGATGCCGATGGCCGGTATGCCGCGCAGGGTTTGCGTGTCGGCGGTCCGTTCCAGATCACGGTTTCGAAATCCGGGTTCCAGAAGAACGAGCGCAACGACGTCTACCTGCAATTGGCGCAAACCGCGACGATCGATCTGGCCATCGCGCAAAATGCGACGGAACTGAAGAGCGTGCAGGTCACCGCGACGGCGGCCTCGCAGATCTTCCAGCCGGACAACAAGGGCCTGTCCACCAACGTTTCGCAGCGCCAGCTGGAAGCGACGCCGCAAGCGAATCGCTCGATTGACGATATTGCCCGTCTGGATCCGCGCATCACCGTGGTCGATCAGGGCGATGGTTCGATTTCTGCGATGGGCCTGCCCAATCGTTTCAACAATATCTCCGTAGACGGCGTCGGCGTCGGCGATCCGTTTGGCCTGAACGCAAATGGCCTGCCGTATCAGAACAGCCCGATCTCGTCCGACGTCATCGCCGAATACAACATTTCCACGGCCAACTTTGACGTAACCTCGGATGCGGTTGGCGCGGACATCAATGCCGTGACCAAGTCCGGCACCAACGAATTTCACGGCTCGGCTTACTACGCGTACCAGAACGCCAACAGCATGGTCGGCAAGGCTGGCTGGCTGGATTCAAGCAATCCCAATTACAAATACAAGGGCTTCGACAAGAACAAGACGGCCGGTTTCACGCTGGGCGGCCCGATTATCAAGGACAAGCTGTTCTTCTTCCTGTCCGCGGAAAGGCAGAAGGTGACCGGTATCGGCGCGGATTCGGTAAACGGACTGGACTACAGCCTCGGAAACGGTCCGTCGACCTCCAACAAGCTGTCTCCGGGCGATGTGCAAAAGATCATCGATGTTGCCAACAACCTTGGCCTTACGCCGGGTACCTTCGGCGGATCAAGTGCGGTGACGCTGGAAGACAAGCGTTACCTGGCCAAGATCGACTGGAATATTTCCGATAGCCACCGTGCCAGCCTGACCTATAACCACACCACGGAAACGCTGCCGACGCTTGCCGGCAACGGGTCCAATACGCTCGGCCTGAGCAGCTATACCTATACGCAGGACATAAAGAATAACAATCTGTCCCTGCAGTTTTTCGACGACTGGTCAGACAACTTCTCGACCGAAACCAAGATTGCCTACCAGCACTTCACCCAGAACACCAATGTGCCGTTTCAGCAGCCGCAGGTGCAGGTGCATATAGACGGTTCGCGCAGCCCGTCGGTATATCTGGGCGAGGAGCAGTATCGCCACTACAACAAGATCGATACCAAGAAACTGACCGGCTTCTTCGCGGGCACCTATTACTTGGGCGATCATACGATCAAGGGCGGTATCTACCTGGAGCGCAACAAGATCTACAACCTGTTTGGGCGTACCGAATTCGGTGCCTACGTGTTCAACTCAATCAACGATTTTGCGGCCGGCAACTACTACAGCTATACGCTGTACCAGCCGGCGGCCGGCTACACGATCAACGATGTGGCCGCGCAATGGACCTACAGCCAGTACAGCCCGTTCATTCAGGACACCTGGCAGGTCAACAACAACCTGTCCATCCAGTATGGTCTGCGTATCGATATCCCGGATGCCAACAAGAAGCCGATCTACAACGCGGCCTTCCAGCAGGCATACGGTTATGCGAACAACAACACGCTGGGCTTCGGCAACAAGGTGATCGAGCCGCGTTTCGCGTTCAATTACCAGTTCGATACCGATCGCATGACGCAGTTGCGTGGTGGCCTTGGCCTGTTCCAGAGTTACCCGCCAACGGTGTGGCTGACCAACCCGTATCAGAACAACGGTCTGACCGTGTCCACGTACTATTCGCGCGATCCATCGACCGCGGCGTTCAGTCCGGATGCATTCAACCAGAACATCCCGGGCGGAGGCCCGAGTTCGGCACAGATGGACGTGGATACCATTTCGCCGAACTTCAAGTTGCCAACCGTGTGGAAGGCAGTGCTGGCGGTGGATCGCGAGTTGCCGTGGTGGGGCATGATCGGGTCGGTCGAGTATCAACACACCAAGGCCAAGGACGCGATCTTCTATCAGGCGCTGAATATCGGTGCGCCGACCGGGACGCTGCCGGATGGTCGCCAGCAGTTCTGGTCCGCTCCGGGCGCGAACCCGTATGGTTCTCCGCGTCCATACACTTATGCGAACGCCAATCCGGCCTTCTATTACCTTTCGACCCTGCTCAGCAACACCAGCAAGGGCAAGACCGACAGCCTGACGCTGTCCCTGACGAAGCCGTTTTCGGATAGCTGGTCGGGATCTGCCTCGGTGACCTTCAACCATGCCACCGAAGTGAATCCGGGCGGCAGCTCGCAGGCGTCCTCGGGTTACAAGTACTGGGCACGCGTGAATCCGAACCAGAATATCGCCAGCACTGCCGACCGCAATATCGCGAAGAACGTGAAGCTGTCGCTGACCTGGCGGCATGCTTTCTTCAAGGATTACGACACGCAGGTGTCTGCGCTTTATATCGGACACACCGGCCTGCCGTACACATGGATCTTCTCCGGTGATGTGAACGGTGATGGCATTAGCTACGAGGATCCGGTCTATATCCCGAAAGCCAACGATCCCATCGTCAGTTACGGATCGGCCAGCCAGCAGGTGGTCCAGCAGTTCCAGGACTTCATCAGTCACGATTCCTACCTGAGCCAGCATCGTGGGCAGATTGCCGGTCTGAACGAGGCCCACTCGCCATGGGTGAATCAGATGAACCTGAGTTTCCAGCAGGAAGTTCCGGGCCTGTTCAAGGGTAACAAGGGCATCATTCGGCTGGATATCTACAACTTCCTGAACCTGCTCAACAAGAACTGGGGCGACGTGCGCTACACCGGCTACGATACGCGTACGCTGGCCGGTTACAGTGGTGTCACCGCGGATGGCAAGTATGTTTATTACCTGCCCACCGACAGCCATGGCAATTACCAGCCGCAGCAGTTGCAGACGTATGATGCCGGACGCAATCCGACGCGTGTGGTCTCGCGCTGGTCACTGCTGCTGACGCTGCGTTACACATTCTGATTACCCGCCGATCGTCTGGCAAACCGGCGTCCGCGAGGGCGCCGGTTTTTTTTTGCTAAGCTTGAAAAATGGATACGAAAAGACCTACCAACGAATCGTCGGTGCGACTGCCAACGGTCAACGCCCGCATCGCTCCGGCAGCCAGCATGGACGTGCTCTCGCGCGAGGAAGTCACGCGTTTACGCGACGCCAGTCAGGGCGGGTTGCATGCGCTCTTGCGCCGCTGCGCGCTGGCGGTGCTGACGTCCGGCAGCGAGAACGACGACGCCATGGGCATTTTCGAGAATTACCCGGATTTCGATATCCAGGTGGTGCAGCAGGATCGCGGCATCAAGCTCGAGTTGAGCAACGCGCCGGCCCGGGCTTTCGTCGACGGCAAGATCATTTACGGCATCAACGAATTGCTGTTTGCGGTGGTGCGAGACATCGCGTACGTCGCCACGCAGATTCAGGCCGGTCGTTTCGACCTGACCGACTCCAACGGCATCACACATGCCGTATTCGAGATCCTGCGCAATGCCCGCGTGCTGTGGCCGAATGTCGAACCGAACCTGGTCGTGTGCTGGGGTGGTCATTCGATTTCGCGTCTCGAATACGATTACACCAAGAAAGTGGGTTACGAACTGGGGTTGCGCGATTTCGATATCTGTACCGGTTGCGGACCGGGCGCGATGAAGGGGCCAATGAAAGGCGCCACGATTGCGCATGCCAAGCAACGGCGCCGGCAGAATCGTTATATCGGCATCACCGAGCCCGGCATCATCGCCGCCGAGTCGCCGAACGCGATCGTCAACCATCTGGTCATCATGCCGGATATCGAGAAACGCCTGGAAGCATTCGTGCGGCTGGGTCACGGGATTATCGTATTTCCCGGCGGCGTCGGTACCGCGGAGGAAATCCTGTATCTGCTCGGCATTCTCCTGCACCCGTCGAATTCAAAGATCCTGTTCCCGCTGGTTTTTTCCGGACCACCCGAGTCGGCCGCGTATTTCGAGCAGATCGACGCCTTCCTCACGCTGGCGCTGGGGCCGGAAGTCGCGCAGTACTACCGCATCATCGTCGGTAACCCGATCGATGTCGCGCGAACCACGGCCGACGGCCTGAATCGGGTGCGTATCAACCGCATCGAGGCCAAGGATGCGTTTTTCTTCAATTGGGCCTTGATGATCGAGAAGGAATTTCAGCAGCCATTCCACCCGTCGCACGCCAACATGGCGGGCCTGAACCTGCATCGTGATCAGCCCAAGCATCTGCTGGCGGCCGATCTGCGTCGGGCCTTTTCCGGCATCGTCGCCGGCAATGTCAAGGAAGAAGGTTTGCGCGCCATCGGCGACAAGGGGCCGTTCGTAATCGATGGTGATCCGGACATCATGCGCGCACTGGATGCCCTGCTGTCCAGCTTTGTCAGCCAGGGCCGTATGAAACTTCCCGGCAGCACCTATGTGCCGTGCTATCGGATCAAGACCGGCTCCTGATCCCCCCCCCAGCCGGCACGCTTCGGACGGAACCGGGACAAGGAAACTGCGTGTCCGCGATTCGTGCATGCGGATTCAGACGTAGCGTGCTTGACGTACGTCGTCGCGGTGATGATCGGTCAATTTACCCTTGAGCTTGCGCACCTGCCGGTCGAGACGATCCGCCAGCGCATCGATCGCGGCATACATGTCCTCGGCTTCGGCGTCGGCGTAGATGGTTTTGTTGACGGGGCAATGCAGCGTGGCTTCGGCCTTGTGAACCAGCTTTTCCACGCTGAGGATGATGGAAATGTCGTGCAGATGATCGAAATGGCGGACGACTCGTTGCAGCTTGCTGGTAGCGTACTGGTGCAGGGCCGGAGTGACTTCAACCTGATGACCGCTGATATTGATCTGCATAACTACCTCCGAAATTCGTGACTTGCATATGATCGTCGTCGATAGGAAGGCGACGGTTCTACCGTTGTGACCCGAGGTTGCGGGCGTGGTTCCTGGATACCTCCTCAGCCGAGCCGGCTGCGTTCGTTGGACGAGGGAATGTGCATTGCTTCGCGGTATTTGGCCACCGTGCGCCGGGCAACCTCGATGCCCCGGCGGTTCAATTCCTGCGCCAACGCCTGGTCGGACAAGGGCTTGGCGGAATTTTCCTCGTCGATCAGGCGCTTGATCATGGCCTGGATCGCGGTGGCCGAAGCGGCGCCGCCGTCGACCGTGGATACACCCGAGGAGAAGAAGTACTTGAATTCGAAGGTGCCGCGCGGCGTGTGCAGGTATTTGCGCGTGGTTACGCGCGAAACGGTGGATTCATGCATGCCGATTTCCTCGGCAATATCGCGCAGTACCAGCGGGCGCATCGCCTCCGGGCCGAATTCGAGAAATCCGTGTTGCGCGCGGACGATGGCGTTGGCGACCTTGAGCAGGGTTTCGGCGCGTGCCTGAAGGCTCTTGATCAGCCAGCGCGCTTCCTGCAACTGCCCGCGCAGATAACTGGCATCGTCGCGTCGCGCCCGCGCGATCAGGCCGGCGTAGTGCTGGTTGATGGACAGCTTGGGTTGGGAAGACTGGCTCAGGCGAACGTGCCAGCGGCCGCCTTGTTTGAAGGCATAGGCATCGGGTGCTGCGTATTCGGTCTTGCCCGGATCGATCTGCGTACCGGGTTTTGGATCCAGCGAGCGAATCAGTGCGATGGCATCGTCCAGATCTCCGGCATCGGTGCGCAGCTGTTTGCACAGCCGCGTGCGATCGTTGCGAGCCAGGGATTCCAGATGTTCGTTGACCAGCGTGCGGGCGGTGGCAAGGCCCGGGGTCGAGGAATCGAACGCTGCCAACTGCACGCGCAAGCAATCGGCCAGATTGCGACTGGCTACCCCGATCGGGTCAAAATGCTGGATGCGATGGCGCATGGCCTCGATTTCATCGACGTCGACGGGCCCCAGATGAACCAGCCCGGCCTGTAGCGCTTCGACGCTTTCGTGCAGGTATCCGTCGTCTCCGATCGATTCAATCAGGATGATGCCGATCGCGCGGTCGCGATCGGAAAGATGGGTCAGGTTCAGTTGCCACAGCAGATGGTCGCGCAGATCCTCCGGCTCCTGATCCTGCGATTCCGCACCGTCGAAGTCCTCATTCGGCGGCGTGCCGTAGCCGTAGCGTTCGGTACCGAAATCCATCGGTTCGGCGTATTCGAATTCCTCGCGGTTCGAAGCGCTTTCTTCGCCGTTGTGCGGTGTTTCGCTGCCGTTCGCGGCGCCGTTTCCGTTAACGTTCTCGTCGGCGTCTTCTGGTGCGGCTTCGGGTACTTCCAGAAGGGGGTTGGATTCCAGCGCCTCGCGCAGTTCGAGTTCCAATTCGATACTCGACAATTGCAGCAGGCGGATCGCCTGTTGCAGCTGAGGCGTCAGTGCCAGTTGTTGCGATATGCGGAGGTTTAAAGCCGGCTTCACTAGTCCAATTCCCAACCCGGGAGATCACACCGACCCGGGAGTGAAGGATAGCGCCTAGGCGGGGCAGTAAGTCAATCCGTGAGCGACCGGTTTGTCGACGGATTCGATAATTCGTTGTGGCTGCGATGGTTCAGGTGATCACATGCGGAATTCGCGGCCAAGATAGACGTCCCGCACCTGTTCGTTTGCGAGAATATCCGCCGGTGCGCCCTTGGCCAGAATCGCGCCGTCGCTCATGATGTAGGCACGGTCGCAGATACCCAGCGTTTCGCGCACATTGTGGTCGGTGATCAGGATGCCGATACCACGTGCTTTCAACTGGCGAACGATGCGCTGGATTTCGACCACGGAGATCGGATCGATGCCGGCAAACGGTTCGTCCAGCAACATGAACCTCGGGTTGGCCGCCAGCGCACGGGTAATCTCTACGCGCCGGCGTTCGCCACCGGACAGGCTCTGGCCCCTGGTGTCGGCGATATGCGCGATCTGCAATTCGTCGAGCAGCGATTCCAGTTCCTTGTGGCGACCGTTTGCGTCCAGGTCCTTGCGCAGCTCGAGGATGGCAAGCACGTTCTCGGCCACGGTCAAACGGCGGAATACCGAAGGTTCCTGCGGCAGGTAGCCGACACCCAGTCGTGCTCGCTCGTGCATCGGCATGCGCGTGATGTCGTGTTCGTCGATGGAGATACGGCCGCCATCGGCGCCGACCAGGCCGACCACCATGTAGAAGGTGGTGGTCTTGCCGGCACCGTTCGGTCCAAGCAGTCCGACGACCTCACCCCGATCCAGCGTGAAATCGAAATCGCGGACGACATTGCGTCCGCGATAGCTTTTTTGCAGACCTGTTGCGCGCAGCATTCAGTGACCGGAAGCGGACTTGTTCGCTTTCCCGGGCTTGGCCACGCCCGGATAGCCACAGTTACCGGAACTGGTGTCGGCCGGCGTCTTTTCCTTGGGCTGGATCACCATGTGCACGCGGCTGCCGGGTGACTTGCTGCCGCTTTCCATATCGCCGGTGTTGGTGTTGTAGACCATGTTCTGGCCGTGGAACTCGCCTTTGTCCTTTTGCACCACGGTCACGTTGCCGGTCAGGGTGGCGATGCCGCTGACGTTGTCGTAGTCGATCGTGGCGGCTTCAGCCGTCATCAGGCGGCAGTCGCCATCGTGGACTTGTTGCATGCGTGCCGGTTTGCCGGTGAACACGATGCGCGTGATCCCGCCGACGTCGCCTTTGGCGTCGGCGACCCCGCTGGGGTTCTGGTAGACGGTGGCGTGGCCGGCATCGATCTTCATCGAGCCCTGGATGATCTTTACATTGCCGTCGAGCTGCGTGATATCCGGGTCGTTCGCCTTGCCGGTCTTGCTTTGCGTGCTCTTCTGGTAGTTGGCATCGATGCGCATCGGCTGGCTGCGATCGCTGCTCAACGCATGGGCGAGCGAAATCGCGCCGACACACAGCGTAATGGCCGCCGTCGCGGTGATGCGATTAATGCGCGGATTTGGCACGGTGATGCGGGATCGATATCCAATGAACATCCGACAACAGCTCCACGGTTTTCATTTCCAGATCGGCCCGCATGCCGACGCCGTGAGCCACGTCGTCGGGCGCGATGATCGTGGTCAGTGCATCGGTCCGCATTTTTCGTTCCTGCGGCGCGGCATTCGTATCGCCCTTGGGACGCGGCGTGCTGGTCACGGTCAGATCGGAGGTCAGCAGCCGGAGCGGCATAACCTTGGCCGATGGAACGCGATGCATCTGCACCTTCCCTTCAAGCCTGAATATCGTACCATCCTTGTTGATCCAGGCAGAGTCCGACGTGCCTTTCCAGACGTTGCCGGTCGAATCCAGCAGTTCATAATCGGGCGTGGTGACGAACAACGAGTCGTCCTGCTGCTTGCGTGCCAGTCGTGGTGCCACGACGCTGAACGTCCGCCGGCCCTGCGCATTGAGCACGTTCAACTTGAAATCGGACAACGTGTAGTCCGAGCGCGGCGGCCCGACGAAGGCCGGTTCGCGCTTGCGCGGCACGATGATCCACACCAGGATCTGCGTAAACAGGGCCAGCGTGGCCAGCGCCAGAATGGTCAACACAAGACGACGTTCCATCAACTGAACCGGTCAATCTCGTCCCGGGCCTTGTCCTGGGCCATCAGCAGTATGTCACAGACCTCGCGCACGGCGCCGTCGCCACCGGCGTGGCGCGTGTGCCAGTGAGATTGTTCGCGGATCCACGGGTGTGCATTGGCCACGGCAATGGCCAGGCCGACGCGGCGCATGACGGCCAGATCGGGCAGGTCGTCGCCGCAGTAACTGCATTGCGACGGCTCCAGCTTGAGCGCATGGATCAGATGTTCGAAACAGGCCAGTTTGTCTTCCTGACCTTGATAGACGTGGGCAATACCCAGCTCCGCGGTGCGCTCGCTGACCAGATGGCTGATGCGAGCGGTGATGATGGCCACTTCGATGCCATTGGCATGCAGGCGCTTGAGACCGAACCCGTCATGCACGTGGAATGACTTCAGTTCGCGACCATCCTCGGCATAACACAGCTTGCCGTCGGTCAATACGCCGTCGACATCGAAGATGGCCAGCTTCACCTGAGCGGCGCGCTGGCGAATGTCTGCGGGCAGGTCGTTCAAATGCGAGAAAGTCATCGACACGGATCGAATTTGGCTGCGATCAGCGGGCTGGTCAGGGTCGAGCGTTCGACAAGGCAGAAGCCCGAAGGGTTCTAGACAACGCGTGCGCGCAGCAGGTCATGAATGTTCAACGCGCCGACAACATGGTTGTCCGCATCTACGACCAGCAGCGCGTGAATCTTGTGTGCCTCCATCAGTTGAGCTGCCTCGATGGCGAGCTTGTCGCCGGCAATGGTCTTGGGCTGTGCGGTCATCAGCGTGGTAACCGGTGTGGTACGCAGGTCGATGTCATGGTTGTCCACCGCGCGGCGCAAGTCGCCATCGGTAAACACGCCGAGCAGATGCTGGTTATCATCGACGATCGCCGTCATGCCCAGGCCCTTGCGCGTCATTTCCATCAGTGCGGTGGACAGGTTGGCATCGGCGCTGATGCACGGAATGTCGCCGCCGCTGTGCATGACATCGCTGATGTGCAGCAGCAGACGACGACCGAGCGCGCCGGCCGGATGCGAGCGTGCAAAGTCCTCATCGGTGAAGCCGCGTGCATCGAGCAGGGCGATTGCCAGCGCGTCGCCCATCACCAAAGCCGTGGTTGTGCTGGCGGTTGGCGCCAGTCCCAGCGGACAGGCCTCGGCGGGAACGCTGACGTCCAGGTGCACGTCGCCCATGGTAGCCAGCGAGGAGCGCGCATTACCGGTCATGACGATCAGGGGAATGGCTTGTCGCTTGAGCGTCGGCAGGATCGTCAGCAACTCGTCGGTCTCACCGGAGTTGGACAGGGCAAGTACCACGTCCTTGGGCGTGATCATGCCCAGATCGCCATGGCTGGCCTCACCCGGATGTACGAAGAAAGCCGGCGTGCCGGTTGAAGCCAGTGTTGCGGCGATCTTGCGCCCGATATGCCCGGATTTGCCCATGCCGGAAACGACCACACGGCCTGGACATTCGAACATCAGTTCACAAGCACGCAGGAAAGCATCGTTGATGTGATCCTTGAGTGCCGAAATTGCATCCATCTCAATGTCGATCACGCTCAATGCGCTGCGACGAAGCGTGGCCGCATCCAGCATCGGATTGCTCAGTGGTGCGGATTGGGCGGGAAGTTTCAGGCGTGCATTCATGGACGGATGTGGTTGACGAGCCTCGGGCCAATCGCGTTACGGGTATCTGACGCCGGGAAATTTGAGTACCATGCGCGTCCCTATTGTAGCCTGTTGCGAGCCGTCGGGTGCGGATTGACTGAATCGACGCTGATCGCAGGTATGGCGAATGCACCACGCCCGAAGCGGGCATAATTTCGACACGAGATGGACACTTACGCAATCAAGAATCTGATCGAACAAGGCATTCCGGGTGCGATTGCGGATGTCGAAAGTCCCGATGGCGTACATTTCGATGCCACCGTGGTCGCCGCGGACTTCGCCGGAAAGTTGCCGTTGGCGCGGCATCGCCTGGTTTATGCGGCGCTGGGCGAATCGATGGGTGGCGAGATACACGCATTGTCACTCAAGACCCTGACGCCGGAAGAAGCGGGCAAGCACGGAAAGAACTGAGCATGGCCAAGATCGTTATCAATGGCGGCGTTCCGCTGCAAGGCGACGTTTGGATATCCGGGGCCAAGAATGCCGTATTGCCGATACTGGCCGCGACGTTGCTTGCCGATGGGCCAATGAGCATCGGCAACGTACCGCATCTGCACGATGTCACCACAACCATGGAATTGCTCGGTCAGATGGGTGTGCAGTTGACCATCGACGAGCGCATGCGCATTCATGTCGATCCGCGCCCGACCGACCACTTTTTCGCACCGTACGATCTGGTCAAGACCATGCGCGCCTCGATCCTGGTGCTCGGTCCGCTGGTCGCCCGTTTCGGCGAAGCGGTGGTTTCGCTTCCCGGCGGTTGCGCCATCGGCTCGCGGCCGGTCAACCTGCACATCAAGGGCTTGCAGGCGCTGGGCGCGGACGTCGTGGTCGAGAACGGTTACATCAGGGCCAAGGCGAAGCGTCTGAAGGGCGCTCGCGTGGTCATGGACATGGTTACCGTGACCGGTACCGAAAACATCATGATGGCGGCTGCGTTGGCGCAGGGCACGACAGTCATCGAAAACGCCGCGCAGGAGCCCGAGGTCGTGGATCTGGCCAACTGCCTGAACGCGATGGGCGCGAAGATCGGCGGTGCCGGCAGCAGCACCATCGTCATCGACGGTGTCGACACCCTGCAGGGGACCAACTACGAAGTGCTGCCGGATCGCATCGAAACCGGCACGTTCCTGGTTGCGGCGGCGATCACCGGGGGGCGCGTCATGGCCAAGCGTGCCCGTCCGAAGACGCTCGACGCGGTTTTGCAGAAACTTGAGGATGCCGGTGCCCAACTGAATACCGGCGAGGATTGGGTCGAGGTGGACATGCGCGGAAAGCGGCCACGCGCCGTCGACGTCACCACGGCACCTTATCCGGCATTCCCGACCGATATGCAGGCGCAGTTCACCGCGCTGAATGCAGTGGCCGAGGGCGTGGGAACGATCACCGAAAACGTGTTCGAGAACCGCTTCATGCACGTACATGAACTCGAACGCCTCGGTGCCGATATTCGCCTGGAAGGCAACACCGCGCTGATCAAGGGCGTGCGCGAAATGTCCGGTGCGCCGTTGATGGCGACCGACCTGCGTGCGTCCGCCTGCCTGGTGCTGGCGGGTCTGGTCGCCTCCGGCGATACCACGGTTGACCGCATCTACCACATCGACCGCGGTTACGAGAACATCGAGGAAAAGCTCGGCGGTCTGGGTGCAAAGATCCGCCGATTGCCCAGCTGATCATTTCTACGGGTCGAAGCCATCGATGAAGATGCCTGCGTGACGTTGTTGCTGGCGTCCGTTCTCGGTCATTGTGCTGCCGGCGGAATCGACTGCGCCATACGCATTGACATCGCCGCTACCGGCATCCACAAAGTCCCAGCTTGACCAGGCGCCGACACCGGCGCCGCGAAGCCAGCTGAACCACTGCGCATTGTCGCTGTCCACGGCGGAGATGCTTGCGTGGTCGCCGGTGGCGCACAGGAAACCGCCGCCCAGCGCCGACACCGAAGAATCGTCGCAGTTCGGGATATCATTGATCAGCATCACCTGACTGTGGTTGAAGTAACCGTTGTCGAACAGATAAGCGAGGCCGGGGGACAGGCTGCCCTGGACCCAGGATTCCGCCATCAGCCCGTCACTGGCACCGTTGGCGGGCGAGATGTCGGCCGGTGTGTAGCCGTTCTCGTTCCATCCCGAAAGGTTGTTGTAGCCGGCCTCCCAGAAAGGGCCGTCCACGTGCTGGATGTACTCCAGGCACTGGCTGTCGCCGGGACAGCTGGCGCCGCTGGGTCCGTAGCCGTTGATCGTGGCTTTCAAGCTCTGGTTGTACGCCAGCACGTCCGCTGTGGGTTGCGTGGGGGAAGTCGCCAGGCCCATGTAGTAGACGCTGACCAGGTGCACAAGCGAGGCGATGTTGCCGTGTGCGAGGATGGCCTTGATGGTGTTGATAACGTAATCCTGCTGCGTCGAATCGGTGATCGGATCCGCGTAGCCCTGCGTCGTGGCGCCGGTGTAGTGATAGTCCGGCCGGCCGATGAAGAGCATGGTCTCGATTCCGTGATCGTTGAACCATTGCAGCAGGGTCTGCAACTCGTCCAGATATGTCCCGCTGTAGTTGACGTCGGCCAGGTACAACGGAAAGTAGACCAACAGCAGGGTGCGCGGGTTGGCGTCGTACAGCTCGCGCAGATTGGCGAGGTCGGTGTTTTCGGTGGCGGCGAAAGTCGACCAATCGTTCATCCACCAGGAATTTCCGCCCAGGTCCCAACTGCCATTCGTGTTCGGCTCGATGCCGCCGTGTGCGATGCCGCTGGGGAACAGGTAGACGGCGCCGACCGTGCCGGCCAGTTCGCCGGGCGTCACGGTCAGGGCCACATTGATCCGGGTGCCGTTTGCCGTTTTCAGCACCAGCGTGGTGCGTCCGATGCGGTGCGCGATCAGGTCGCCGGACTCGACGCTCGCAATATCGTCGTTGCCCGAGTTGCCACCAGTAACGGTTGTTCCCAAGTGCCTGCGCACGCCGGCCCAAGTCAGACGCTGACCAGCGCGAATGCGCAACGGTTGTGCGCGGGCTATCGGCATTGCGCTCAACAGGGCCAGAAAAACCAACGCAATCGTGTGATCCACGACTGCGAATCCACACACGGTCCGTGGCCGTTGCATGTTACCCCCTGTGGTATCAGCAAACCGGCCGTTTTTTAACAGCCAGTTCGCTGGATTGTCAAGTTCGTGCCAAGGCAATCGGCGACCGGTTCTCCGATCGCAAGCCAATTGAATTGTGTGTCACGACGCAGGTGGTCGACCAAGCCGCCTTCGACGTACATGCCCTTTGGCCAAAAGGCGAGTGGTTGTGCCGGCTCAAGGGCCTGAATGAGATGTTTCCAACTGCATGGTGATGGTTTTGCCGGACTTCTGCACCTGCCGGATCTGCACCGGCATCCAGCCCAGCTTCGGCGCGAACCAGCTGATGGTCCGACGCTTGCCGTGATCGCGCTCGATGCGCACGGTTTCGATACGCCCGGCGGGCAGGTTCAGAAGCTCGCGCCCGGAGTCCGCGTAGCGTTCGGTGAGTACGGCGTTGCTGTGCACGACCGGGTATTCCAGCACACTCGTGCGCGATGTACGCAGGCTGGCCATCAGCGCGACCGTGACCAGGCTGCGGTCGATCGCATCCGGCGGCAACGCGATATCGCGCGACTTGTTGCCATCCCGAAGTTCGGCGCGGTGTTGGTTCCAGTCGAAATCGATTTCACGACTTTTCGACTTGATCGCGGCGTCCTGCGAATAGCGATAGTGCAGGTCGTGCAGGCGCCCATCCTGCCAGCGAAACGTCGATGTTTCGCTTACATTCACGCCGAGCAGCCGCGCCAGACCGGAAGTGCCGCGCGTGTGAGAGCTGAATTCCCATTCATGGTCGCCTGTCCGGCGCAGCGTCAACGTGGCTTTGCCGATGGGATCACCGTTGCGCAGAACGCGGTATTCGCCGTGAAACGCCGGCACCGGCACCGAATCGGCCTGCGCGGTGGAGAAAAAGGCCATGCAAAGCACGGCTGCGAACAAGCGTTGAAACATGGGGTTGCTCCTGGAATCATGCCGAGCCTGCCATGTGCAAGCTGAACGCCGGATGTGCCGTGCTCAGCCGAGTTCGTCGCCATTTTGCAAGGACAGTGGCTGCGGTAGGGGTTTGCCGTCGCAGCGCACGCCTTCGGCAGCCAGCTCGATTCGCCGTGCCGCGATCGCTGCCACGCTCGCTACCAGTAGACGGTGTTCCAGCGGTAGCAGACGCTGCGCCAGCGATTCGGGCGTGTCGTCGGCTTGTACCGGCAATTCGACCTGGGCAAGTATCGGGCCGCCATCGAGCGCCGCGGTGACGAAGTGCACGCTGGCACCATGCCGCGCGTCACCGGCTTCCAGTACCCGTCGATGGGTATGCAAGCCGGGAAATTTCGGTAGCAGCGACGGGTGGATATTGATGATCTTGCCGCGCCGGCGTTCGACCAGTGCCGGATCGATGATGCGCAAATAGCCGGCCAGCACGATCAGTCCCGGTGCGTACTGGGCGGCCTGCGCGAACATGGCCGCATCGAATGCGTTGCGATCCGGATAGTCTCGTGGTGACAGCGCGATGGCATCGATGCCGGCATCGCGTGCGATATCCAGTGCGCCTGCCCTGGTCTTGTCCGACAACACGGCGCGGATCCGAAACCGAGCGCCGGCGTATTGCGCCTGGATCAACGCGGCGAGATTGCTGCCCCGACCGGAGGCGAAGACGACGACATCCAGCATCCGTCAGCCGATGCGCACACGCTGGTCGCCGGACTCCGCGCGCACCTCGCCGATAGTCCAGGCGGACAATCCGGATCCGGCCAGCGCATGGATGATGGCGGCTTCGCTGTCGCGCGGCACGATCAGCGTGTAGCCGATGCCGCAATTGAAAGTTCGCCACATTTCCGCTTGTGCGATGTTGCCCTCGCGTTGCAGCCAGTCGAAAACGCCGGGTGGTTTCCAGCTGGACGAATCCAGTGCGATGCCGAGTCCTTCGGGTACCACGCGGATGATGTTTTCGGTCAGGCCGCCGCCGGTGACATGCGCCATGCCGTGGACGGCGGCGGCATGATTCGCCAGCAGTTTCAATACGGGTCTGACGTAGATCGTGGTCGGCGCGAGCAGGGCATCAGCCAGGCTGATGCCATTCAGTTGCCGGTCGAATCCGCCATTGTCCACAGTGATGCCGGCGCGTTCCACGATACGGCGGATCAGCGAGTAACCATTGGAATGCGGGCCGCTCGAAGCCACGCCGACGATGACGTCGCCGGCCCGGATTTTCGATCCGTCGATCAGCGCGGACTTTTCCACCGCGCCGACGCAGAAACCGGCCAGATCGTATTCGCCGGACGGGTACATGTCCGGCATCTCGGCGGTTTCGCCGCCGATCAGTGCGCAGCCGGCCAGTTCGCAGCCGCGCGCGATGCCGGCGACGACGTCGACCGTCGTGTCCACGTCGAGCTTGCCGGTGGCGAAGTAATCCAGGAAGAACAGCGGTTCGGCGCCTTGCACCAGCACGTCATTGACGCACATGCCGACCAGGTCGATGCCGATCGTGTCGTGGCGCCCGAGAATCTGCGCCAGTTTCAGTTTGGTGCCGACGCCGTCGGTACCCGACACCAGCACCGGCTCGGCATAGCGCTTGCCCAAATCGAACAGCGCGCCGAAGCCGCCCAGTCCGGCCATGACCTCCGCGCGCTGTGTCCGCGCGACCAACGGCCGGATGCGTTCGACCACCTGTTCACCGGCATCGATGTCCACGCCGGCGGCGCGGTAGGTCAGGGACGGTTTTTCGCTGGACATGGCGCGTATTTCGCGGGATTCGAGCCGCGAATGATATCAGGATGGCGTGGCTTGCCGGAGGCGCGGCGCCGGGCCTGGCGATGGACGTGCGCGCCACGATTGGGCAGACTTCGCGCCATGCCAGCCGTCAAACGAAAATTCGTCGTGTCCTTTGCCCGCCGCCTGCTTGTCCTGCTGGCGTTGCTGCTGTTGCCGGGATTGTTGCTTGCCGAAGGTCTGTACAGCGCGCAGGTGCCGGTCGCTTCGCAGTCGGTCAAGGACCGCGCCGATGCGCTCAAGGACGCACTCGCGCAGGTCGTGGTCAACCTGACCGGTGGCGACAAGGGCGTGCTTGCGCAGCCCGCCGTGGGCAAGGCCATTGCAGACGCCCAACGCTACGTGCAGCAATACGAGTACACCGAGCAGGTCACAAACAACAATGGCCAGCCCGAGGCCCACTTGCAATTGCAGGCCGAATTCGACCGCAACGCGGTGGATCAGATGCTGGCCAATCTCGGCCTCACGCATGCCGATGCAGGCGGCCAGAATGCGCAGGTTCTCACTGACGTCGAGCCGGCGCTGTATCACGTGTGGGTCAGTGGTATCGACTCGGCGCAGGATTTCGCCAGCGTGGTCGGTGAGCTCAGCCAGAATGATCTGGTTCGCAGCGTGCAGGCGCAGCAGGCACGCGGCGACGGCGTGGAATTGAGCCTGGACGTGACCGGCCCGCTGTCGCGGTTGTTGAATTCGCTCAACGGCACGAATCTGCGTTTGTTGAATGCCAAGCCACCGCTGGACGGCATCGATGCATTGCTTGGAGTGCAGCATTGAGCATGCCCGCCTTGCTGCGCTGGCAATTGCTTGCGCTGGCGATCGTCGTCGGCGGCGTGATCTATCTGCTTGCGCCGGTACTGACGCCGTTTGCCGTCGCAGCCATGTTCGCTTACCTGTTCGATCCGCTGGCCGGACGCCTGCAGCGCTGGCACATGAGTCGTACGTTGGCGGTGACGATCGTGTTCATTTGCCTGACCGTGCTGCTGATCCTGGTATTGCTGGCACTGATTCCGTACCTGCAGGATCAGCTGACCATGCTGATCCGGCATTTGCCGGACTGGCTGGACTGGTTGCAGCGCGATGCCGTGCCGTGGGTCAACGCGAAGTTCGACCTGCATCTGGAAATGCCGGACATGCACCAGTTGACGGCGATGCTGCAGCAGCATTGGAAGGAAGCCGGCGGAATCGCCGCCACGGTCATCAAGCAGGTTTCCAAGTCCGGCGTTGCGGTGGTGACCTGGAGCCTGCACCTGATCATCGTGCCGGTCGCGTTTTTCTACCTGTTGCGCGACTGGAACAAGATGATCGACAGCATTCACGCATTGCTGCCGCGTTCGGTTGAGCCGACCATCGTGCGCCTGGCGCGCGAATCCGACGCCACATTGAGCGGCTTCGTCCGCGGTCAGCTGGCGGTGATGATCGTACTCGGCGCGATCTACGGCGTCGCCCTGTCGATGGTCGGCCTGGATGTCGGCCCGTTGATCGGCATCATCGCCGGCCTGGTCAGTTTCATCCCGTATCTGGGAGGCATCACCGGCGTGCTGATGGGCGTGATCGCCGCGGTCGTGCAATTCCACGATTGGCTGCACGTCGTCCTGGTGCTGATCGTGTTCGGCGTCGGGAACCTGCTGGAAGGCTACGTGCTGGTGCCGCGCCTGGTCGGCGAGAAAATCGGCTTGCATCCGCTGGCTGTCATTTTCGCGATACTGGCCGGCGGCGAGCTGTTCGGTTTCCTTGGCGTGCTGCTGGCGCTGCCGACTGCCTCGGTGATCATGGTGCTGTTGCGTTACGCGCACGAACGCTATCGGGCCAGCGAGTTGTACGGCAGCGGTCATGCCCCGGCGGCCGCGACGTCGCAAGCAGATGCCGGCGTTGCCTTGCCACGTCCGCCCTCCGACGCCGCATGAGCCGGCAATTGCCGCTTGCGCTGCGCTGGCCGGCACAGCAGCGTTTCGAGACCTTTGTTGCCGATGGCAATGCCACCGCGCTGTCGCTGGCGCGCGAAGCCGCCGCCGCGGCGCGGCCGGATTGGGTGTTTCTGGCCGGTGCGCGGGGCAGCGGCAAAACGCATCTGTTGCTGGCCGCGTGCGCGCAGTCCAGCGCTGACGGACACCGGGCGCAGTATCTGCCGCTGGCGAAATTGACCAAGGATCGCGCCGCCGCGATTCGGACCCTTGGCGGCAGCGAATTGCTGGCCATAGACGACGTTGAGGCAATTGCCGGCGAACGCCAGGGTGAGCACGCGCTGTTCGATCTTTACAACCGGGCCAAATCGGAAAAAGCCACACTGTTGTTTGCTGCGATCCGGCCACCCGCGCAACTTGGATTGACCCTGCCGGACCTGGTCTCGCGGCTGTCGGCCTGTGCCCAGGCACAACTCAAGCCGCTGGACGAAAGCGCACGCCGCGCCGCGGTGCGCCAGCGTGCCAGCGCGCGCGGTCTTGAACTCGACGATGCCGTGATCGACTGGCTGTTCGCGCACACTCCGCGCGATCTGGGCAGCCTGAGCGCCCTGATCGAACGCATCGATCGCGAATCACTGGCGGCCAAGCGCCGCATCACCGTGCCGTTTCTTCGCGGCCTGTTGCATACCGGCGAAGCCGAACGCGGCGCGCGCTGATCGGCGTCGTACCGGTCAGTGTTCGGAACGCAGTTGCGTGTCCAGTGCCGCCAGCCGTTGCGGCGTGCCGACGTCGGTCCAGCGCCCACGGAAGTGCTCGGCGCCCACCTGATTCGTCGGCATCGCTTCGCGCAACGACGGCACGATGCTGAAAACGCCGGGTTGCTTGCCGGCCAGCAATTCGGGCCGGTACACGCCGATGCCGGCAAAGGTCAGTATTTCACCTTTGTGCACTGGCGCGGCAGGGGTGTCGTGCAACTTGCCGTTACGCAGCACGAAATCGCCATCGGGGTGATGCGGCGGATTATCGACCATGACCAGATGCGCGAGACCGTGCGGGTCGGGCGGCAGTTTGGCAAAGTCGTAGTCGGTCCAGATGTCGCCGTTGACGGCGATGAATGGTGCCGCGCCGAGCAGCGGCAGCGCATGCAGCATGCCGCCGCCGGTTTCCAGCGGCTGCGGACCTTCGTACGAATACCGGATGCGCAGTCCCCAGCGTTGGCCATCACCGAGCGTTTGCGCAAACTGGTCGGCCAGATGCGAGGTGTTTATGACCACGTCGCCGACGCCGATGCGCGCCAGCTGTTGCAGATGCCACACGATCAGCGGTTTGCCGGCGACGGCAAGCAGCGGCTTGGGCGTGGTGTCGGTCAGCGGACGCATGCGTTCGCCGCGACCGGCCGCGAAAATCAGCGCATGCGTGATCATGTAGCCGGAGCCGTGGCTTCGCGCGCCATGGTCAGATCGCGATCAGCGACGGTGCGTTGCAGCAGTTGTGCGAAATCCGCCAGCTCCGGGTAAAGGCGCGCGACTGACTGCACGTAATCGAACACGCGCGGCAGATCGGCCAGATAGCCCGGCTTGCCGTCGCGGTAGCACAGTCGGCAGAACACGCCCAGAACCTTGATGTGGCGTTGCAGGCCGATCAGGTCGAACCAGCGTCGGAAGTGGGCAGCGTCCACGTCGATCAATCCGGCATCGGCCAGACGCAGTCGGTAAGCTTCGACCCAGGCATCGACGCGTTCGATCGGCCAGGCGATATAGCAGTCGCGCAACAGCGACGCCAGATCGTAGGTGATCGGCCCGAGCACCGCATCCTGGAAATCGATGATTCCGGGATTGTTGTCGTCGACGACCAGCAGGTTGCGGCTGTGATAATCGCGATGCATGAAACGTCGCGGCTGCTCGTCGGCGGCATTGGCGATCCGGCGAAACGCGTTTTCGATCACGTCCCGGTCACCGCAGTCCAGGTTCACGGCCAGGTGATGTTGCAAAAACCATTCGCCGAGCAGTTCCATTTCCGGAATCGTGCGTGTGGCATCGAATACGGGCAGGTTGCCGGCATCGACCGTGCATTGCATGCGCAGCAGCGCGTCGAGTGCGTCGCCGTACAAGGCATCGACGCTGGCATCGTTCAGCTCCGGCAGGTAGGTGCGCGAACCCATATCCTCCATCAGTACGAAACCCTGTTCGGTATCGGCGGCCAGGACTTCGGGCGTATGCAGACCGGCACGATGCAGGAGTCCGCCGATTTCCAGCCATGGTGCGACCGGTTCCAGGTCCGGCGGCGCATCCATGACGATCCTTGACCGGTCGCCTGCAACGACACGCCAATAGCTGCGGAAGCTGGCATCCGCCGAGGCTGGCGCAAGCGTCGTATCGCGGCCCGGAAACTGTCGTGCCACGAAGTCTTCTCGGGCCTGTTCGCGTGCTGTGGTCATGGATCGGTTCTTGCCGGCATTCGTCCAGGGTGTCCCTAGTCTAGCCGCAGATTCGGGTTTGACCGTAGCCGCGCTAAATAGTACTATTTCAGTACGCTATTGAATGGTCGTGCCGGTGCACGACGATGTCGATTTCAACCGTCTCACGAGACCTCGCCGCCGGACGAGCCCCAGGACCGAATCATGTTACGCGTCAGCAAACTGACCGATTACGCGACCGCGTTGATGACCCTGCTGGCCGAGGCGCCCGATCAGGTGCACAGCGCGCAGGCCATGGCCGAGCGCGCGCGTCTGGAATTGCCGACGGTCAGCAAGCTGCTCAAGCAGCTCGCGCATGCCGGGCTGGTGGAATCATTCCGTGGCGTCAATGGCGGCTACAAACTGGCGCGCGAGCCGGGCGCGATCAGCATTGCCGACATCGTCACTGCCATGGAAGGGCCGATCGGCATGACCGAATGCAGCGCGCAAAGCGGCCTTTGCGAGCACGAAGCGCATTGCGGCGTGCGCGTGAACTGGCAACACATCAATCGCGCCATCTCACAGGCGCTGGGCAGAGTGACCCTGGCCGACATGCTGGAGCCGCCGCCGCGCCGGCGTGGCGCGACCATCCCGTTGCGGGTGGCGACGATTTAATCGACAGGCGCCGGTATGCACCGGCGCCGGCAGATGACGCAGGACTTCAAACGAACGAATCATGGTTACCGAACGCAAGCAAATCGAAACCGCGCTGAACCGCCGCTACGCGGCCGGCTTCGTCACGGATATCGAAAACGACAGCTTGCCGCCGGGGCTGGATGAAGACGTCGTGCGTGCCATTTCCGCGCGCAAGAATGAACCGGAGTGGATGACGCAGTGGCGCCTGGCGGCCTATCGGCACTGGCTGACCATGCCCATGCCGCACTGGGCCAAGCTGCGCATCGCGCCGATCGACTTCCAGGCGATCAGTTATTTCTCACGGCCGAAAAACCGGCCGAAATCGCTGGACGAAGTCGATCCGAAGCTGCTCGAAACCTACGAAAAACTGGGCGTCCCGTTGCACGAACGCGCACGGCTGGCCGGCGTGGCCGTCGATGCCGTGTTCGACTCGGTATCGGTCGGCACCACGTTTCGCAAGGAACTGGCCGAGGTCGGCGTGATCTTCTGTTCGATGTCCGAGGCGATTGCCGAGCATCCGGATCTGGTGCGCAAGTATCTGGGTTCGGTCGTGCCGACCGGCGACAACTTCTTCGCGGCGCTGAACTCGGCGGTGTTCTCCGACGGCAGCTTCGTATTCGTGCCCAAAGGCGTGCGCTGCCCGATGGAACTGTCCACCTACTTCCGCATCAATGCGCGCGATACCGGTCAGTTCGAGCGCACGCTGCTGATCGCCGAGGAGGGCGCCAGCGTGTCGTATCTGGAAGGCTGCACGGCGCCCATGCGCGACGAAAACCAGTTGCATGCCGCAGTGGTCGAGTTGGTCGCGCTGGACGATGCGAACATCAAGTATTCGACCGTGCAGAACTGGTATCCCGGTGACGAGAACGGCGTCGGCGGCATCTACAACTTCGTCACCAAGCGCGGCGATTGCCGCGGAGCGCGCTCGAAGATTTCCTGGACGCAGGTCGAGACCGGCTCGGCGATCACCTGGAAATACCCGAGTTGCATCCTGCGCGGCGACGATTCGGTCGGCGAGTTCAACTCGGTGGCGCTGACGCATCATGCGCAACAGGCCGATACCGGCACCAAGATGATCCACATCGGTCGCAACACCAAGAGCACAATCATTTCCAAGGGCATCTCGGCCGGTCACGGACAGAACACCTATCGCGGCCTGGTCAAGGTCGAGAAGGGCGCGGACGGTGCGCGCAACTACACGCAATGCGATTCCTTGCTGATCGGCAAGCGCTGCGGCGCGCACACGTTTCCGTACATCGAGGTAAAGAATCCCGGCGCCATCGTCGAACACGAGGCGACCACGTCGAAGATTTCCGATGAGCAGTTGTTCTATTGCCGCAGCCGCGGCCTCGGCGAGGAAGATGCGGTGTCGCTGATCGTCGATGGATTCTGCAAGCAGGTGTTCCGCGAGTTGCCGATGGAGTTCGCGGTGGAAGCCAAGAAGTTGTTGGAGATCTCGCTGGAAGGCGCGGTCGGCTGACTCGCGGGAAGTACACGAATATTGACCCAGCCCGCCACGGCGGGACCACAAGCGAAAGCAATCATGTTGAAGATCGACAATCTGCACGTCCGCGTGGCGGGCAAGGAAATCATCAAGGGCCTGTCGCTGGACGTGGCCGCGGGCCAGGTGCACGCGATCATGGGCCCGAACGGCGCCGGCAAGTCCACGCTCGGCAACGTACTGGCCGGACGCGAGGGCTACGAGGTCAGCGCCGGCAACGTGGTCTACGATGGTCGCAACCTGCTCGCCCTCGAGCCGGACGAACGCGCCGCCGCCGGCGTGTTCCTGGCCTTCCAGTATCCGGTCGAGATTCCGGGCGTGAACAACCAGTATTTCCTCAAGGCTGCGTTGAATGCGCAACGCAAGGCGCGTGGCGAAGCAGAACTGGATGCACGTGAGTTTCTCGGGTTGGTGCGCGAAAAGCTGGGCGTGCTGCACCTGTCGCCGGACCTGATGAACCGGGCCGTCAACGCCGGATTTTCCGGTGGCGAGAAGAAGCGTAACGAGATCTTCCAGATGGCCTTGCTCGAGCCGAAGCTGGCAATTCTCGACGAAACCGATTCGGGCCTGGATATCGATGCCATGAAGCTGGTTGCCGACGGCGTCAATCACATGCGCGCTCCGAACCGGGCATTCGTCGTGATTACGCATTACCAGCGCCTGCTCGACTACATCGTGCCGGATTTCGTGCATGTCATGGTCGATGGGCGCATTGTCGAAAGCGGCGACAAGTCGCTGGCGCTCAAGCTCGAGGAGCACGGCTATTCCTGGATTACCGAGCGCAAGCTGGCCGGAGCGGCGTGAGCATGGGCCCGGTTTCGATCGACAGCCTGTTGACCGGGGTCGCGCGCGATCACGCCGAATCGTGGCGTTACAGCCGCAACGCGGTACGTGCGCTAAGCCGGCAGAGCTTCGTCGATGCCGATACGAATATCGAACCGGACGCGACCAGTCTGGCGGCTATCGACCTGGCCGCCACGCGCGGGAGCCGCATCGTGTTCGTCAACGGCCGTTATTCGGCAAGTCATTCGGATGACGAAAAGCTGCGAGGTCCCGCATCCGGTGTCAACGTCACGCACGCCGACGGCCGCGTCGAGCTGGATTTCCGCGGCGATACCAGGGCGCCACTGCATCTGGTTTACATCAATGTCGCCTCGGCCGTGTCGTCGCTGTGGCAGACAAGCTGCCGCGTACGAGTGCGTTCCGGCGTTTTCGCGACGCTGATCGAACAGCATGTCGGGCAGGGTTCGGCCGACGTGTTCGGGAAACTCGTCAACGAGACGGCGCTGGAATCACGCGCACGCTTGCGAAGCATGAGTCTCAGCGACCTGGCTGATTCGATATCGCTTTATCGCAGCGCATGCTGCCGATTGGACGAAAGCGCCGAACTGGACATTACCCAGGCGCATACGGGCGGCCGCCTGCAACGTCTGGAATGTGCGATCGATCTGGCCGAACGCGAAGCTGCGTGCAAGCTGCGCGGATTGTTCACGTTGCGTGGCCGGCAGCATGTCGACGTGAACCTGGATGTTCGACACGGTGCTGGCGATACGCGCAGCGAAGTTTTCTGGCGCGGCGTCGCCGACCAACGCTCACGCGGCATCCTGCATGGCGGTATCACGGTGGCCGAAGGTGCGGATGGTGCCGACGCACAACTGCAGACCAGGAATCTGCTGTTGTCGCCGGATGCGGAAATCGACGCGCAGCCGGTGCTGGAAATCTACGCCGACGAGGTCAAGGCCGCACATGGTGCGACGGTCGGCCAACTCGATACGCAAGCGATGTTCTATCTGCGTACGCGCGGCATCGACGCCGCAAGGGCGCGCGAGATGTTGATCGACGCGTTTTGTGCCGAAGTCTATGCCGATATCGACGACGAGGAATTGCATTCGCGTTTTGCGGAATTGCGTGCCGGCCGACAGGAGCCCGCACCATGAGCGTTGCGCAGCCGGATTCCGTCACCACGTTTGATCCGTTGCGCTATCGCGCGGACTTTCCGTTGCTGGCGCGCAGCGTGCACGGCAAGCCGCTGGTGTATTTCGACAACGCCAATACGGCGCAAAAGCCGCGCCAGGTCATCGACACGATGGACCGCTTCTATCGCCAATCCAACGCCAACGTCGCGCGCGCCGTGCATACGCTGGGCGAGGAAGCGACCACGGCGTACGAAGCGGTACGCGACAAGCTGGCACGCTTCGTCAACGCGCCATCGCGCGACGAGGTCATCCTGACCAGCGGCACGACCCAGGCGATCAATCTGGTCGCCTACAGCTATGCTTTGCCGCGTCTGCATCCGGGTGACGAAATCCTGGTCACGACCATGGAGCATCACGCCAACATCGTCCCGTGGCAGCTGGTTTGCGAACGCACCGGCGCCAAGCTCAGCGTCGCCCCGATCACGCAATCCGGCGAGTTGATCGTCGATGAATTCGTCAAGCGCCTGACACCCAGGGTCAAACTGGCCGGCGTCGTGCACGTGTCGAACGTGCTTGGTACGGTCAACCCGATCCGCGAACTGGCACGCGCCTGTCGGGCGCGCGGTGTGAAATTGCTGGTCGACGGTTCGCAAGCCGCGCCGCACATGGCCGTAGACGTGCAGGCGCTGGGTTGCGATTTCTACGCATTGACCGGGCACAAGCTGTTCGGCCCGACCGGCACGGGCATGCTTTGGGCGCGCCGCGCCTTGCTCGACGAAATGCCACCATTCTTCGGCGGCGGCGAAATGATCAAGACGGTCAGCTTCGACAAGACCACCTTTGCCGATGTACCGCACAAGTTCGAAGCCGGAACGCCGAACATCGCCGGTTTCATCGGCCTGGGCGCGGCGCTGGACTATGTCGAATCCATTGGCCGGGACAAAATCGGCGCCTATGAACACGAATTGCTTGAGTACGCGACGGCTGCGTTGCAAGACGTGACGGGTATCCGTTTCTTCGGCCGGGCGCCGAACAAGGCGGCGGTGATTTCGTTCCTGATCGACGGCGCGCACGCGCACGATCTGGCCACGCTGCTTGATCAGGAAGGCGTTGCAGTGCGTTCCGGGCACCATTGCGCGCATCCGCTGATGCAGTTCTACGGCGTGCCGGCCACGTTGCGCGCGTCGCTGTCGTTCTACAACACGCGCGACGAGGTCGATCGTTTCATCGCCGCGTTGACGCGCGTGCGCAAGCTGCTGCAGTAACCAGGCCGAAATTTGCTATCGTCCCACCAGGTCTAGTCCGGATAGTGTCTCCATGAGTACCGTCGCTGCCGAGCGCCCCCTGCAATTTCGCGATGCCGGCATCACCGATGTCGAGCGCATCGTCACGCTGGTCGACTCCGCCTATCGCGGCGAATCGGGTCGGCGCGGCTGGACCACCGAATCCGATCTGCTGGATGGACAACGCGTCGAC
The DNA here is from genome assembly GCA_963779795.1 of uncultured Pseudomonadota bacterium. GTDB lineage: Bacteria > Pseudomonadota > Gammaproteobacteria > Xanthomonadales > Rhodanobacteraceae > Rudaea. The sequence goes on from CAVZZK010000004.1 coordinate 643,767, forward strand.
CGCGCCAGCGTCAGCGAAGTCATTCTGAAACCGTTCAGCCGCGTTTTGCTGGCAGAGTACGCCGGGGCGGATGCGGGTGACCGGCCGGTGCTGGTTGCCTGCGCGCATATCGAAAGGCTTGGTGAGGCTTGCTACTTTGGCATGTTCGCGGTCGATCCGTTGCAGCAGGGTGGCGGCATTGGCAAACAGATGCTGAGCGTGGCCGAAGACATCGCGCGCGACGAATACCACTGTTCACGCATGGAAATGACCGTGATCTCCGTGCGCGACGACTTGATCGCCTGGTACGAGCGCCGCGGTTATGGACGCACCGGCGTATTCAAATCGTTTCCTTACGGTGATGAGCGCTTTGGCATACCAAAGCGCGACGATCTGCGTTTCGAGATCCTGACAAAAACTCTTTGAACCTGAATTCGGCAAAAAATCAACTGTGTTTCGCTATTCCGCCCACCGCCCACTTTCTGCTCCCCGTTCCCGGTTGCCTGCATGACTGACTGGATTCGCGTTTGCGAAAAATCGGAACTGTTGCCCGGCGAATTCAAGGTCGTCTTCGATGGCGATGTGCCGATCGCGGTGTTCAATATCGATGGCGAGCTGTATGCGCTCGAGGACGTATGCACGCATGACGGCGGCGAGTTGACCGGTGGCGTGATCGAGGGCTTCGAAATCGAATGCCCGCGACATGGCGCGCGTTTCGATATCCGCAGCGGCGCAGTGCTCTGTCCACCGGCGTACGAACCGACTGCCAAGTTTCCCGTGAAGGTTGAACACGGCGTGGTCTGGACCCGGGATGATCGCTGGGACTGAGTTGGGGATGCTCTGAGTTGATCAGAGCACCCTTGGGTTTGCACCGTGTGCGAGTGACTTCCCCGAGCGCCGGGCTTTCAGCGGCGTTCGGCCAGCCAGTGACGTTTGCCATGACTCCGGGCATCCTGCCCTGCGCCGCTCCCGCGGCGCAGGGCCCAAAAGTAACCCAAAGGCCCTGCGCCTGGCGCGTTGCTTGACGGCGCCAGCTATCAGCTGATCCGTCCATCTCCGGACGATGCTTGGGTAAACCGGTATCTGCGGCAGGAAGCCGCCCAACCGGGCCCCATCGGGCCGGCCTTGTGTTGGCCACGCAGGAAACGGGAACCCGCTCACCGCAGGTCAGTGAAAGCATTACTTTTCACAAGCAACTTGCTTGTATGGCAGTGCGAGTCGAAGTTATGCCCTGGCGGGTCGCTCATTTCGCCAAGAGGAGGGACACACTGCCTTTCGAACACGACTCGCCCCGGGGGCATCAATTTGACGCGTGATCCAGGACGAAGTCGACGCAGGGAGGTTGACATATGAATGGAAACAAATAAGAATCATTCGCACTATCCAAATCGTTACTATTGGGCTCGCCGCACGATATCGGCGATCCTGCGCGTGATGTGCCGTCACCGACCAATTGACAAGATGAGCGAACGATTCACGAAGATCCGACGGACCGCACTGGCCGCAGCCGCGGCCGTAGGTTTGTTCGCGGCACCGGGCGCATTTGCCGGCGATGCCTCGCTGAAGGCAGAAGTTGAAGCCCTGCGTGCTGAAGTGGCGGCGTTGAAGGTCGAGGTGGAAAAAATGCACGCGCAGCGCTCGGCTACCCCGGTTGTCACCGCATTGGCCAAGCCACAGGCCGAAGCAGTCAGCCGGCCGGCACCACTTCCACCTGCGGCGCCCGAGTCGAGCAAAACTTCGCTGTGGGGTTACGGCCAACTTGACTACAAGCGGCCGACCGGGAATCCGGCCGATGCCAGGGCCGACCTGACCCGTGCCGTAATCGGCTTCAATCATCAGTTCGACGAGGCCACGCGCGTCTATGGAGAGGTGGAATGGGAACACGCGATCGCCTCGGCCGATGACGAGGGCGAAGCCGAGGTCGAGCAGCTGTTCGTCGAGCACGCGCTCGGGCCGAACTACGGCGTGCGCGCCGGTTTGATGCTGGTGCCGCTGGGTATTCTCAACGAGCACCACGAGCCGACGCACTTTTACGGCGTCGAACGCAATTATGTCGAGACGGCGATCATTCCGAGCACCTGGCGCGAAGGCGGCGTGGCCGGCTACGGCAGTACGGATTCGGGCTTCAACTGGAACGTCGGGATCGTCACGGGGCCGGATCTTGGCAAGTGGGACCCGACTTCCGCGGAAGGCCGGGAATCGCCGCTCGGTGCAATCCATCAGGAACTGCAGCTGGCGCACGCACACGATCCGTCCATGTTCGCCTCGCTCAACTGGAAGGGCATTCCCGGGCTCGCCGTCGGTGGCGGCATCTTTACCGGCAAGATCGGTCAGGCAACCAGCAAGCGGACCAATGAGGACGGCGGCATGGCGGCGCCATTTCCAGCCGACAACGCGCGGCTGTTGCTGGGCGAAGTGCACGCGCGCTGGCAACCGGGACCACTCGATTTCTCCGCTTTGTACTCGCGCGGCACGATCAGTGACACGCGGGCCCTGAACCTGACTTTCCCCGGCCAGCCCACGCCGGTACCACGATCCTTCTGGGGCGGCTATGTGCAGGGCGCCTGGCGCGTGCTTTCGTGGAATGAATCGAGCCTCGCGCCGTTCCTTCGTTACGAGGCGTTCAACACGGCCGCCAGTTATGCCAATCCGCGGCTCGGACCGGGCGCCACGCCGTTACCGACGCAACGCGTGTGGACGGTCGGGGCGAACTACTATCTGAATCCGAACGTCGTGTTCAAGGTCGATTACCGCAATTTCCGCCATGACGATACGTTTTTGGGTTATGGCGACCGCATCGATCTGGGCATCGGTTACGAATTCTGAGGAACCGCCATGCGGGTACGCTGGTTGATGCCAATAGGGATCGGTGCCGCGACGGTCGTACAGGTTGCGCAGGCGACGCAGTACCTGAGCATTGGCCAGGCTCAGCGCCTGGCATTCCCGACTGCTACCTCGTTCACGGCCATGACGGTTGCGCTGGATGCGGCGGCACGATCCGTGATCGGCGCGCCGACGGGATGGACGCCGTATGTGTGGCAGGCGCGCAAGGGTGAGGATTCGCTCGGATGGTTCATGGTCGATCGTGTCATCGGCAAGAGCGAGTTGATCACGTATTCGGTCGCGCTGGATGCGCACGGCAAGGTCGCATCGGTGGAGATACTCGACTACCGCGAATCACACGGTGGGGAAATCCGGTTGCCGGCATGGCGGCGACAGTTCGTCGGCAAGACGGCGCAGGATCCGGTCAGGCTGAATCGGGATATCCGCAATATCTCCGGCGCAACCTTGTCCTGCCGCCATGTCAGCGAAGGCGTTCAACGCTTGTTGCAGGTCTATTCGCGAGTGCTGGCGCACCGCTGATGGTCAACACGATGCGACGCGCGCAACCCTGGCTCGGTACCCTGGTCGACATTCGCGTTGACGGATTGCCGTGGGCTGCGGCCACGCGCGCGATCGACGCGGCATTTGCCGAGATTGCGACCGTGCATCGCTGCATGAGTTTTCACGAAGCCGGTAGCGATCTGTCTGCCCTGCATGCGGCGACGCCCGGAATCGCCGTTCGCGTGGATGCACGAACCTGCGAGGTGCTCAGTTGTGCGTTGCGCGTGGCGGCGGTCAGCGGCGGCTGTTTCGACCCAACCGTTGGCGCGCAGTTGGTCGCCTGGGGTTTGCTGCCGCGACCGCAATCGCCCTGCGATCCCGACGCGCAGGCTCGCTGGCGCGATATCGAATTGCTGGCCGACAACCGCGTGCGTCTGAGCCGTCCGCTATGGATCGACCTGGGCGGCGTTGCCAAGGGCTACGCCGTGGATCGCGCGACACGGATTCTGCTCGACGCGGGTGCGTCGCAGGTTTGCGTCAACGCCGGCGGCGATCTGCGCGTGGCAGGGCTGTTGGCCGAGCGCGTGTGGATGCGCACCGGCGACGACGGCGCCGTGGTCGAATTGCAGGATGCGGCGATCGCCGGCAGCGAAGGTCGCAATGCACGTCGACGCATCGCCGGGCGCTGGCATGGTCCGCATGTTCACGGCGACCGGCGTAGTCCGGCAGCGACGGAACACGCCGTCAGCGTGGTGGCATCGACCTGCATGATCGCCGATGCATTGACCAAGGTTGTGTTGGCCGCCGATCCCCCAACAGCGACAAGGACACTGGCCGCATTCGATGCACAGGCTTACCGGCACGAACCGCGGCTCGGCTGGCATCGGATCGAGGCGGCGGCGTGAAATCCGGTCGTCCGCGCAGGCCCTCGCGGCGATCGACATCGCTGTATTTGTCGCGCCGCGACAAGCTGACGATCTATACCGTCCTCGCAGCAACCTGGGGCAGCGGCATCGGCTGGCTCGTATTTCATTATTTCCTGAAACGTCATGGCCCGTTCGGCCCGGAGCCGAGCCCGTTCGAAGCGTGGTGGCTGACCCTGCATGGTGCCGGTGCATTCGCCTGCCTGTGGCTTGGCGGCTGGTTGTGGTCGCGGCATGTCATGCCGTGGTGGCACGGCGACCGGCGTCGCGTCAGCGGGTTGATACTGATCGGCCTGGGCGTCGGGCTGATCGCGACCGGCTATCTGCTGTACTACGCTTCAGGCGATCGCATGCGGCAGCTGGCTTCGCTGTTGCATTGGATCGTTGGTCTGGCCCTGGCCGTGCCGCTGGCGATACATGCCGTGCGCAGTCACCGTTACCGGCAGCGTCCGGGGTGCGACGAATCCACTATCGGTCCGCGTTCGCGCTGAATTTGACCAGTACCAATTCGCCGCCACCGGTCAGCACAACGCTGGCGCAATCGGCATCGGGTAGCAGCAGCAGCGAATCTCCGGTCTGCAATTCGTTTATGTTGTCGCGATTCTTGATCTGCGCGGTGCCGGAGGCGAGGTAGGCAAACCAGGTGACCTGCGCATCGGCGAAGAACACCATCGGCCCGACCAGTGGACGATGCAGCACTTCGGCGCTGATCAATTCGCGTCGCCAGATCACGTTGAAGTCGCGTACCGGGCCGGACAGCAGGCACCCGCTGGTTTTCGATTCACCGGCGAATTCGACGAAGCGCAGACGATCGCGCAATTCGACCGGCTTGTCATCATCGACCTGCAGCAGCATGCCGATGCCGTCGAGCAGGGCGATACGGCGTTGGTAGCCCGGAAATTCGGAAAACGCGCCGTCGGTTTCGATGTCGGCGATGCTGATGCGCCAGTCGAAGGGCTGGCCGTTATCCGCCGTGTGGTCGGGATGGCGCGCCAGTTCGGTGGTCCGGCCACCATCGTTCTTCCAGCGTTCGCGCCGGTAGTCGGCCGGATGCAGTACGCGGATCGCGGTCATGTCGGAACACCGAAATACGCGGTTGTGCGCGAGACGCAGCAAGCGCCCGACAGAGACCTGGTGCGGACAACGACAGGAAGTGACATCGCCGACGCAGTGTAGCAAACCGCCCGCCGGAACTCGGCGGCTCCGAAGGGCGGTTTGCGGATGCAAACGGTGATTCAGCGTTTCGCCCTGGCAGCCGTCTTCTTGCTCGATGCGGCAGCGCCGCTGACGCGGATCGAGTCGCGATTGCGCTCCACGGTGCGCGCGCCGATGCCCTTGACCTTGGCCAGGTCGGCGGCGGTCTTGAAGTTCCCGTGCTGCTTGCGCCAGCTGACGATGGCCTCGGCCTTGCTGGGGCCGACGCCCTTGAGTTCCTTGCTCAGCGTGACCGCGTCGGCGGTATTGATGTTGACCGATCCAGCGAAGGCCGGCAGGGCGACGGCCAGCGACAGGGCCAGAGCGAGGGCGAGTTTGCGAATGACATTCATGACAGTCTCCTTGGGTTGCATCGACGCGTCTTGCGCCGGTGCGTACATGCTCGGCAATTCGCGGGGATGCCGGAATCGGCAAGTGCCAAACATGCGTGTCAGCGGCGACAGGGCGGAATCGTCGGAGTTTTCCTACACGCGTCGGCGGAGATTCCGGGGCATGGCTGTTAGAATCGCATGCTCTACGCTGTGAGGAATACGCATGAACCCGGCAACCATCAAGCAATTCGTCGGCGGCCTGTGGGACGACCAGATCGTTCCGCAACTGGTCGAGTACATCAAGATTCCGAACAAGTCACCGATGTTCGACGCCCAATGGGCCGAACACGGCTACATGGATCAGGCCGTGGCGCTGATGGAGGCGTGGGCGAAATCGCAGCCGATCCCCGGCATGCAGGTGGAAGTGGTCCGGCTGGAAGGCCGCACGCCGCTGATCTATATCGACATCCCGGGCAAGGGCGACGATTGCGTGCTGTTGTACGGGCATCTGGACAAGCAGCCGGAAATGACCGGCTGGTCGGCGCACTTGGGACCGTGGAAGCCGGTCATCGACGGCGACAAGCTGTATGGTCGCGGTGGCGCCGACGACGGTTACGCGATCTTCGGTACGCTGGCCGCGATCATGGCCCTGCACGAACAGGGCGTGCCGCATTCGCGTTGCGTGGTCATGATCGAAGCCTGCGAGGAATCCGGCAGTTACGACCTGCCGCACTACGTCGATCATCTGGCGGAGCGCATCGGCAAGCCATCGCTGGTCGTGTGCCTGGATTCGGGCTGCGGCAATTACGATCAGCTGTGGCTGACCACGTCGTTGCGCGGCATCAGTGGCGGCAACCTGACCGTAAAAGTGCTCGAGGAAGGCGTGCATTCGGGCGATGCGTCGGGCGTGGTTGCGTCGAGTTTCCGTATCTTGCGTCAGATACTGTCGCGCCTGGAAGACGAGGTCAGCGGCAAGATCAAGCCGCAGGATCTGTACGTTGAAATTCCGCCGCAGCGCATCGAGCAGGCCAAACGCACGGCGCAGGTGTTGGGCGATCAGGTGTACTCCAAGTTCCCGTTCGTCGATGGCATGGGCCCGGTCGACGACGATTTGGTCGAACTGATCCTGAATCGCACCTGGCGCCCGGCGCTGGCGGTGACCGGCATGGACGGTATCCCGCCGCTGGATTCGGCCGGCAACGTGTTGCGCCCGTTCACCGCGGCGAAACTGTCATTGCGCCTGCCGCCGACACTGAACGGCGACAAGGCAAGCGAGATCGTCAAAAAGCTGCTGGAAACCGATCCGCCGTATGGTGCAAAGGTTGAGTACAGGGCGGAAAAAGGCGCCGCCGGCTGGGACGCGCCGGCAATATCGGCGTGGCTGGAGCAATCCGTCGATGCCGCATCGCGCGAATACTTCGGTCCGCCCGCGGCGTTTAACGGCGAAGGCGGCAGCATTCCGTTCATGGGCATGCTTGGCGAAAAATTCCCCGGTGCGCAGTTCCTGATAACCGGCGTGCTCGGGCCGTTGTCGAATGCTCATGGCCCGAACGAGTTCCTGCACATCCCCACCGGCAAACGCGTGAGCATGTGCGTTGCGAAGGTGGTGGCGGATCATTATCAGGCGTCCGGGCAAGGCCTGACGGCCGGTTAGCACTTTTTCGGGAGGCAACTCGCCGAAGGGCGGGATGCCCGGAGACCGCCCCACCGGGGTGGCCTTCTTTTTATCCACGCAAGAAGAAGTCACTCGCTCCCGGAGGAGTGTGAGAGCCTTGCTTTGTTTTTTGAAAGTTATTCGTTGATTGCCGGTCGGTGAATACGCTGTTCATGTTGCGCGCTATATCATCGGTTTGTCTCGCGCAAGCGAGATAATCCGCACCGGTTGGTCGGAGGTGTTTCATGCGCTCGTGGTGGTTGTCAGGTTTGCTTGGATTGAGTTCCACGGTTAGTGCGCAGGCTTTGCCGGAAATCACTCTTGGGTCTGCGCCGCTAATGCAGCCGGGCAACGAATTGCAGGCGCCAGCGCAACCGCTGGCCGCGACTCCAGCGAACGCAGTCAGTGTCGACCCATACAACCGCTATCAGGTCAGTGTGTTGTACCGAACGACTTATGTCGCCGAAAAGCGTGCAGTCAACGGCTGGTCCGGCAGCGTGTCGTCGTGTGATCCGGGCTCGACATCGCAGGCGTATCAGGACGCGACGATCGAACGGGTGAATTTGTTTCGCGCCATGGCCGGCTTGCCCGGCAACATCACCGCATTCAGCGGTCCGTCCGAGCAGACTGACGAGCAGAACGCGGCGCTGATGATGGTGGCGAATCAGCAACTCTCACATCAGCCGCCGACCTCATGGAACTGCTACACACAGGCTGGATACGACGGCGCGCAAAATTCCAACCTGTCGCTTGGTAGCGGTAACGGTTTCAACTACAACGGGCCGTTGGCGATCAGAGGCTACATGGATGACTCCGGCAGCGGCAACTACGGGGTCGGGCACCGACGCTGGATACTTTTCCCGCCGCAGGTCAACATGACAACCGGTGACGTCGATTCGAGCGCAGCGACCGGTTACTACTCATCCAACGCGCTGTGGGTGACCGGCGGGTTTGGCAGCCGCCCGGCGGCGCCAAACGGCATCGCCTGGCCCCCTCGCGGATACATCCCCTGGCCACTGCTGCCGTCATCGTCGAATCGCTGGTCGCTGTCGATTCAGTACGCCAACTTCGACAGTGCCAGCGTCAGCATGACGCGCAACGGCGTGCCGTTGCCGACGCCAAACGTCGAAGCGTCGTTCCGCAACGGGCAGGGTATTCCCCTCGTCAGCTATCTCGGCGACGACACGCTGGTCTGGAAACCGGTTGGAGTAACCTACACGCACCCGCCGGCCGACGTGATCTACCACGTCGTTGTCAGTGGCATTACCGGCAACGGCGGCTACAGCGTGCCGGGCAGCGTCAGCTACGACGTGGTCGTCATCGAACCGGACGATGCCGTGTTTGCCGACGGCTTCGGCGACTGAGCGCCGTCAGCGCCGGCCGGTTGGTCTTGCCGGTATGGTCTGCAGGTACGCCCATAGCGCGTCCAGTTCGACATCGGTCATGGTTTTGGAGAATGCCTGCCACGGCATGAACGGATTGATCGCCGTGCCGTCGGGGCGCTTGCCCGTGTGAATGGCATTCAGGAAATCCGCCTTGGTCCATTTGCCGATGCCGTCGGTCGGATTTTGCGTGATGTTCTGCGCCGGCGGGAAGCTCGGCGGCAAACCGGGTATCCGCCCGCCGCTGAAATGCATGCCGTGGCAGCCGGTACAGGCCTGTGCCAGATAACGCCCGTATTCCGCGGTCGCCCCCGGCTGCAGCGACGCGGTGTGCGGCGCGTGCTGATCGATCAGCGTGGCCGAGGTCAACGGTACCTTGCCGAGCAGGTACAGCGTGCGCAGCAGCGGCCCCGGATACGAACCGGGTACCTGACGATCGACCGGTGGCAGCGACCGGACGTAGGCGATCAGGTCCGCGGTATCGGTATCGGTCAGTCCGGAAAAATCCGTCGACGGCATGAACAACAGCATGCGGCCGCCCTCGGCGACGCCATGCCTGACGGCATGCTCGATCAGGGTCGGGGTCAGACGCGCGCCGAGGCCGCCCTTGCCTCGGGTCAGGTTCGGCCCAACCACGCGGCCGACCAGCAACGAGTCGACCAGCGGTTTCCCGCCACCGAGATCCGCGCCGTGGCAGTCCGTGCAGCCACGCAGAACCGTGAGCCGTTTGCCCTGCGCGATCGAGGCGGCGTCGGTCGGAATCGTCAGCGGCGCTTCGTTTATCGAAATACGCCGAGCCAGCAGCTGGTTGCTGCGCCAGTAGACAAAGCCCAGGCCGAGCGCCGCGATGATCACGAGCGCGAGCAGCAGGCGCAACGCCCAAGTCACAAATCGTTTCATGCTTCCCCCTGATTGTTCGAAACCGTAACGCTGCAATGTCAGCGTGCCGCCGGAATCCTTAGCATGCCATAACGGCAGGTGTTGCGTACACGGCCGCCACAGGCTTGCGGTTCGAGGCTGCGCTTGTCCAGGCAGATGCGAACTTCGCTCAAGGCATTGCCGTCGCGGCAGGCGACGCTGATCATGTTGTCGTGCAAGCCGGGGTTGGCCTGCATGAAGGCGTGCACGATGTCGTTGGCGCTCAGTGAAGGCGGCGATCCCGGAGTCTGCAATTCGCGCGGTACGTGTATCGAGGCGAAGGCGCGGTCGGCCTGCTTGAAATAGTTCGCCGGGTCCAGCCCGGTGCATGAGCCGTGCGTCTCCCATTCGTGCCTGATCAGGTAGGGACTGGGCATGAAGGCCAGCGTGCGCTCGATGGTTGCGTGGTCCGGTTCGGATCGGGTCGAACAGTGCTGTTGCCAGCTGCCATTGCGGTTCTGCGGCCACAGCCCGTGCAGCACGAAGCCAAAACCCTTGCTGCCACACTCGATGCGCTCCCCGGGGTGTGTCTGGCAGAAACTCGGCGCCCAGGACAGCGACATCACGTAGTAGTCGAAATGGCCGGATTTACCAGCGTGATGGTGGTGGCCGTGACTGCGCGCCAACGCGGTCGCGGCGCACAGGCCGAGCATCAGGTAAAGCGTCACGCGCAGGATGTTCATGCAGGCTCCGAAGAAAACAGAATGGGTCGGCAAGCGGTTTATACGCGCAGGGTGGAACAACACGATATAATTTATCGTTCTACCCGTTAAATTTGTCATCGCATGAGCCGACGTATTGTTGCCCGCCGTTCGCCGATTCACGGCAACGGCGTTTTCGCCGCCCGCGACATTCCCGCCGGCATCACCCTGGTCCAGTACCGCGGCCGCCTGCTGACCCACCATCAAGCCGACCATGCCTATGGCGGCGACGTCGACAGCGGCCACACCTTCCTGTTCACGCTCAACGACAAGTACCTGATCGACGCCAATGACGGCGGCAATATCGCGCGCTGGATCAATCACAGTTGCGACCCGAACTGCGAGGCCGTCATTCATGAGGACGATGACGGCGATTCGCGCAACGATCGGGTCATGATTGAAACCCTGCGCGAAATCCGCGAGGGCGAAGAGCTCACCTACGACTACGGCATCACGCTCGAAGAACGGCATACGGAAAGGCTGAAGACAATCTGGGCCTGCCGTTGCGGCGCATCGAATTGCACCGGCACCATGCTCAAGCCGAAGCGCGGCAAGCGCCGCGCATGAACGGCGGCGTTTGCGTCGTTTTGATTCATGTGATCAGGGTTGGCGGTTGCGATGCGGCTCGCTGCGTCCGATGCGCAGGTACGTGGACAGGCCGAATGCCAGCAACAGCCCGGCGATGAGCAATCCCAGCGGGAACGTGTAGCCGTCCGGAGCGTCGCCGCGCCCGCTGGTATCAGCCTGGTAGGCCGGAACCTTTATCGCACCGGCAGCTTTGTCCGGATTCTTGTGCGCAACCGGTTTCCGCTGCATCGAGGAGGCACGCCGAACCGGTGCCGGGGGTGGCGTGGCAGGCGGTTGTTGTGTTCCGGGTGGCGACGCTTGCTCCGATGGCGCGGGCGGCGGGGCTGATTGTGCCGGGCCGGGATTCGCCGGGCTTATGGGCCGGATCACCGATTTGTAAATCGGCGGTGGCGGTGGAGGAGCCGGTGGTGGCGCTTTTTTGGCTGCCGGCTCGCCCGGTTTTCCGCCATTCTCCTTGCGGGCCTGATCCTGCCCGGGGGTGCCGCTGTCGGCACTGTTGGCACGGGTGCCGGCCACGCCCGTCGTGCCTGTGCGCGCGGTGCCATGCGTCCCGGCCGTTGCGGCATCGTTGTTCACGCCGACGGCGAGTTGCGCGTTGGATCGCACGAAACTCGAAGACTGTTGTTGCACATTGGTCGAGGGTTGCGTCGGATCCGGCACCGAGGTTGTCACGCCGGCACTGGTTGCGCCGACGTGCGCGAATGCCTGCATGCTCAGGATCAGGATGCAGAACGACAGCAGGTTGCGGATAGCGGGATTGCTCATTTCGGAAACACCGGATGGACCTGTCTATATTAGCCTTTTTGCGATAGCGAATGCCGGACGTGGCGTGGCGTCGGCCGTACCAGCCTTGACTCTGGACCGGACTCCAGGGTTTACACTGTCATCATGGAAATGCAAACCAGCGCCCACATGGCGATCGGTGTCGTTGCCCGACGCGCAGGTGTCGGCATCGATACGGTCCGTTATTACGAACGCGAAGGCCTGCTGCCGGCGCCGCGCCGACGCAGCAGCGGCTATCGCGATTACGACGAAGCGGCCGTAAAACGGCTGCGTTTCATCCGTCGCGCCAAGGAACTGGGTTTCAGCCTGGCCGAAATCCGCGAGTTGCTGGCGCTTTCCAACGACCATGAGCACGGCGTGGAAAGTGTCAGGCAACGTGCGCGGCAACGGCGCGACGCGATCCTCGTGCGCATTCGCGAATTGCAGCGTCTGCAACGCGGATTGACCAAACTGATCGACGCCTGTCCCGGTCGTGGCGATCCCGATAACTGCCCGATCCTGCGTGCGCTCGGTCGTGGAGAAGTGTCATGAGCGAACATGTTGATCACGTCGTCGAGCAGGCCCTCGACAAGGATCCGGTCTGTGGCATGCGCGTGGACCCGGACACGAGCAAGTACAACGCCGGGCACGAAGGACGGACTTACCATTTCTGTTGCGCCGGTTGTCGCGACAAGTTCACGGCCGATCCGCAGCGGTACCTGAATCCGAAAGCCGAAGAAATACCGGCGGCCTCGCCGAAAGGCATCTACATCTGCCCGATGCATCCGCAAGTTCGCCAGCAGGGTCCGGGCAGTTGTCCGTTGTGCGGCATGGCGCTGGAACCCGAGCAACCCGGCGCCGATGACGACGACAGCGAACTGCGCCAGGTACGACGCAAGTTCTGGATCGCCTGCGCGCTGGCGCTGCCGCTGTTGTTGATATCGATGGGGCCGCATCTGGGCCTGTGGCAACCGCAACCGCGAACGGCGTGGGTCTTGCGCTGGCTCGAGTTGGTGTTGGCCGCGCCCCTGGTCTTGTGGCTCGGGCTGGATTATTTCCGGCGCGGCTGGCTCGGTGTGGTCAATCGTTCGCCGAACATGTACACGCTGATCGGGCTTGGCGTGTCGGTCGCTTTCGTTTACAGCCTGATCGCGATGTTCGCGCCGGGCCTGTTCCCGGCACCGATGCGCGATGCGCACGGTGACGTGGCCGTGTACTTCGAGCCAGCCGGCGTGATCATCGCGCTGGTTCTGCTTGGCGAATGGCTGGAGCTGCGCGCACGCGGCAAGACATCGGAGGCCATTCGCGCGCTGCTGAATCTGGCGCCGCGTACGGCACGCCGTGTCGACGGCGGCAGGGAAACCGAAGTGCCGCTGGATCAGGTCGAGGTCGGCGATGTGCTGCGCGTGCGGCCCGGCGAAAACGTGCCGGTGGATGGCATCGTCGTCGACGGCAACAGCAGCGTTGACGAATCCATGCTCAGCGGCGAAGCGGTGCCGGTCGAGAAATCAAAAGGCGATCGCGTGACCGGCGGCACGTCGAACACGCATGGTTCGTTCACCGTGCGCGCGCAAAAGGTGGGCCGTGACACCGTGCTCGCGCAGATCGTGGATCTGGTTGCCAGCGCCCAACGCTCGCGCGCGCCATTGCAGCGCCTGGCCGATCGCGTCGCGGGCGTGTTCGTGCCGACTGTCATCGCCGTATCGGTTGTGACGGCGATTGCCTGGCTGGTGTTCGGTCCGCAGCCGCGCGTGGCCTACGCCCTGGTCAATGCCGTCGCGGTGCTGATCATCGCCTGTCCCTGTGCGCTCGGACTGGCCACGCCGATTTCGATCATGGTTGCCAGCGGACGCGGCGCGCAGGTTGGCGTGCTGTTTCGTGACGCCGCCGCGATCGAAGCGCTGGCGCAGATCGACACGCTGGCCATGGACAAGACCGGTACGCTGACGCAAGGCCGCCCGAGCCTGACCGATATCGTCGCTGTCGGTTCTCATGGCGACGACGATGTATTGCGCTTGGCGGCAAGCCTGGAAGCGGTCAGCGAGCATCCGCTGGCGCGGGCGATTGTCGAGGCGGCGGATCAACGCGATATCGATCCGGACAAGGTCGAGGAATTCCGCGCCGTGACCGGGCAGGGCGTGCGCGGACGTGTCGGTGGACACGACGTGGCCTTCGGCAATGCGGCACTTATGAAGGATATCGGCGTCGATTTCGATGATTTGAGCGAACCCGCCGACAAGCTGCGCGACGCGGCCAAGACGGTGATGTTCCTGGCCGTTGATGCGCAAGCGGCCGGACTCGTTGCCGTGCAGGACCGGATCAAGACCGGCGTGCGCGAATTGCTGCAATCGCTGCGCGATGAGGGTCTTCGCGTGGTCATGCTCACGGGCGACAACGAAGCGACTGCGCGGGCCGTGGCAAAGGAACTGGGTGTGGACGAATTCGCCGCTTCGCAGACCCCGCAGGCCAAGGCCGAATGGATCGAACACGCGCGCAAGTCCGGCGCGAAAGTCGCCATGGCCGGCGACGGTGTCAACGATGCGCCGGCGCTGGCCGCGGCCGACGTCGGCATCGCCATGGGCAATGGCACCGACGTGGCGATGGCCAGCGCGCAGGTGACGCTGCTCAAGGGCGATCTGGCCGGCATCGCGCGTGCACGCGAGTTGTCCGCGCGCACGGTGCGCAACATCCATCAGAACCTCGGATTCGCGTTCGTCTACAACTCGCTGGGCATCCCGCTGGCGGCCGGCGTGCTGTATCCGTTCTTCGGCATCCTGCTCAGCCCGATCATTGCCGCAGCGGCGATGAGTTTCTCGTCGGTGTCGGTGATCAGCAACGCGTTGCGTTTGCGCCGCACCGCCCTTTAGTCGTCCGACCGCCGCACGCAACAACCGTCCGATGACTGCATCGGCGGGCACATCACGCTGCCGTACGAGCAGAATACGCAACAGTCGCCCGCTTTCGGTTGCAACAGCGCGCCGCAGCCAGGGCAGTCCCAGAAGTACTGGCAAGCGTCGGTTGGCATGCGCACAGGCGTTTCGGTGGCGCAATGCGGGCAGGTGATGACGCTGTCGAGGATCAGGCCGGGCGCAACCGGGTCCTGGTTGGTATCGTGTCCGTTTGGCATGTCGGTTTCATTGCGTGACGGGTTTGCCTGGCGCCGCGAATCAATCCGCGCCCGGGCTTTCGTAGGTAATTGCGGTGATGGTGCAGCGCATGCGACCGCTCGGCAATTCGACTTCCAACTCCTCGTCGATACGCTTGCGCAACACCGCGCGCGCCATCGGCGAGTCGATGCTGATCCAGCCGCGCGCGGCATCGGTTTCATCCGGGCCGACGATACGCAGTGTCTGCGTTGCACCATCGGTGCTTTCGATGCCGAACCAGGCACCGAAATAGATCGCGCTGCGGTCGTTCGGTGCCTGCGTCGAGACGCGCAGCGCCGGCAGGCGCTTGCCCAGAAAGCGCACGCGCCGGTCGATTTCGCCAAGCTGTTTCTTGCGGTAGGTGTATTCGGCGTTTTCCGAACGGTCGCCTTCCGCGGCGGCGGCGGCCAGTGCCTTGACCACCTGCGGACGCAGTTCGCGCCACAGGTGATCCAGTTCCTGTTTCAGGCGTGCGTGGCCCTCGGCCGTGATGATGGCCGTGGACGCGGCTTGCGGCGGACGCCAGCGGCTCATTTACGTGGCGCGGGTTTGGTCCCGGTCGGCGTCGTCGCGATCTTGTCCAGAAACGCGAGGTATTCGTCCACCTGCGGGATGGCCGGGTCGTTGGGCATCGTCAGCTTGATCTGCTGCAGCAGCGCGCGCGCCTGCATCTCCTTGTTCATGCGTTCGGCCCACAGCTTGGCCGCCAGCAGATAATTGCGCGCGATGTGCGGGTGATTGCGGAAACGTTTGTGAAAGCCGCCCAGCAGCCCGATGGCAACCTGGGTAAGGCCGGCATCGGCGGCGGCATGTGCCACGCGCGTTGTGTCCTCGGCACGTTCCAGTGCAAATTTCGGATCAAGCGTCTGGCACTCGTGCGTGACCTGGATGGCACGGCCATCCTGGCCTTGTTCCAGCAACAACGGCACATAGGATTTGCCGTGTTCGACCAGCGCGGGTTTGTCGTCGATGCGGCGCAGCCAGTGGCGGTATTCGTCGTGCAGCGGCAACAGTTCCGGATTCGCCTGCAATTCCTCGCGCAGCAAATCGGCGGCACCGCGTTCGTCGCCGCCGGCCGCGCGTTCACGGGCGGCGGTGAGCATCGGTCGCGAAGGGTCGGTGTGAGCCACCGCTTCGCCCAGTTCCACGTGGCCCGCGTAACCCAGTTCCTCGCGATGCGCGTGGATGACGATGCCGATCAGGTGGAAACAGGTGATCGTCAGGTAATTGATCACGCAATACGCCGCAGGGATGGCAAGCAGCACGGGGACGGCTGAAAAGATTGCCAGTGCAGCCAGCATCTTTACGAAAAGCGCGGCCCAGAAAAACCCGACCAGAACCCAATAATGGCTGCCGACGCGTGTCATCATCATCAGCCACACAATCGGGTTCAGCGCGCGCGCCGGGCCTTCGTCCAGCGCCAGAATGGTCACCATCGCCGGAACCGGAATCATCAGCAGCAGGCCGAACAGGAATTCGGTGCCGGTGCCGAATATCAGGCGCAGGAACACGAGCAGCACGATGACCAATATCAACAGCAGCACGGCGTAATAGGAAATGTCGTGGCTGACCGTGAGGCTGACTTCCGGCGGCTCGTCGTGACCGTTGGCGGTCCAGCGCAGTACCTCGAAGGCGTATTTGAAGAACGCGCCCCAGACCGGAAACAGGATGAAGAGCGCTGCCAGCCACGGCACGATCGCGACCAACGTCTGGCCCAACGCGACGCCGATGATCGAAGTCAGGGCGGCCGAGTGCAGGCCGTAGCGCAGGATTTGCGGCCAGCGCTCGTTGATCGGGACCGGGGTTTCGGCGACTTGCGGCGGCTGGTTCATTTTCACGAGATCGAGCCGAGTACGCCCCGGAGTATACTTCTGCCGAGCTGGCCGTAGATATCCCGGAACACGACCGGATTGGCGGCCGGCTTGAACCCATTCAGGCCGAGCTTGTCAAGCCGCGGCTTGAGCTTGTCGCTGACCACGCCGGGTTGCGACAGGCCGGCCAGGTCGCCCTTGACGTCGGCCAGGAACGCCGGCGCGCCCAGGCGGGAAAAGCCTTCGGCCAGGACCATCAGCGACACCGGCTTGCCGGTCTCCGTGGCGCCGGCGACCATGCCGTGGCGGTTGCCGTGACACGCCTGCAGGCAGACATCTTCGTCACTCTTGCCGATCAGGATATCGTTCAAGGTACGCTCCCATGGGCTCCCGGCTTCATTGTAACGGCCAAAATGCGACTTGGCAGGGTTGTCGATTCGGCCGCGCCTGTGTAGGGTTGTCAAACCTAGTCGTATTCCGTGAATTATGCTTAAACGTATACTTTTGCTTTGCGCCATCGCCGGTCTCGGCGCTTGCACCACCCAGCCCACCCGCAAGAAACCGAACGTCAAACCCGACGCCAGCGTTGCCACGCTGTACACGCGCATGGATCACGACACGCAGCGTTACCAGACGGCTCTCACGGCGGCGCAATCCGGCGACGCGAAAACCGTGCAGTCCGCGCAGGACGATGCCGATGCGGCGTTGGACGATTTGCAGACCGCCGCGCAGCAATGCGAGAACACGCCGGGTTGCCAGACCGACCGCTTCTTCACCACGTTCGATCACCTGTTGCGCGCGCAGGCCGTGCCGGACACCTCGGACGAGAACAACAACGACGCGCCCCAGACCGGCGACGAAGCTGGTGAATCCTCGCCTGTCATTGCCGCGTTGCCGCAGACCGGCCGCTCCGTTGCCCTGCTCAAGGGCCACAAGCTGGCCGACATCATCACCATCAACGATCCGATGAAAGTCGCGTTGGAGCTGTGGTTGACGCAGTACCGCCCGAACCTGATGCGCGCCTACCACAACTACGAATTCATGCGCCGGCAAATGTGGCCGAATTACCGGAAGGCCGGGTTGCCCGAAGCCTTGCTGTTCGGCATCCTCGCGCAGGAGTCCGGCGGCAAGGTGCATGCCGTGTCGCGCTCCGGCGCCAGCGGCCCGCTGCAGTTCATGTCCGCCACCGGCGCGCGCTTCGGTTTGGGCGTGGTCAACGGCTTCGACCAGCGTTTCGACCCCGCCATGGCGGCGAAGGCGAATGCGGCTTACATCAACGAACAACTCGGCCAGTTCAATGACGACCTGGAACTGGCGCTGGCCGCCTACAACGGCGGCGAAGGCGCGATGCGCCGGCTCGCCGCGCGGCACCCCGACGTCAGCTTCTGGAACAAGAAAATATACTTTTCCGTATCGCGCGAAACCCGCAACTACGTGCCGATGGTGCTGGCCGCGGCATGGTTGTTCCTGCATCCGGACCGCTACAACCTGCATTTCCCGCAGATCGATGCCAAGGTGGCCGCGGTCAAGCTGAAACAACCCGGCTCCATCGATGAGCTGACCGTGTGCCTGGGGCAGGCCGCCGGCAACGTCGACGGGTGGTTTCGTACCCTGCGAAACCTCAACCCGCAGCTCGATCCGCGCCAGCACCTGGATGCCGGCACGACAATCCATTTGCCGCAGCGTCTGGTCGAGGCCTACGCCGGTTCGTGCACGCAGGGCCCGTGGTTGCAACTGGCCAGCGACCTGCACTCCGCCGCATTGCCGGTAGCGCCGCCGCCACGCATCTACGTGGTGCGCAAGGGCGACACGCTCGGCGCCATCGCGCGCCGCCACAAATGCCGCAGTGCACGTGCACTGGCGCAACGCAACCACATCAGGCCACCGCACTATCTGCTGCATATCGGCCAGCACCTGCACGTTTCGCAGTGCCGGCGCTGACAACGGGTCGTCATCAGCGAGTCACCGGGCCGCGTTCGCCGCAAGCACCACCGGCGATCCCCTGGCGACCCGCGCCATCAACACCTTCCAGCGCGGATCGCTACGCAGCGGATCCAGTTGCGGCCAGATCGCGAAATACGCGACATCCGGGCTGCCCTCGTCGACCGCCTTGTTGAGCTGGACGAATGCGTCGTCGGTACGGCCGAGATCGGCCAGTGCCCCGGCCAGCCGCATACGGTCGACGCGAAGTTTTTTCAGATCGAACGTGTGCGTATCGGGATGTTTCGCCAGCAGTACTTTCAGGGGATCGTCCAGGCCCGCGTGCACGCGTGGCCACAGGCAACCGCGCCTGGACAATTTGCATTGCGCCAGCACCTCATCGGGTTTGCCGAGCATTGCGTAAGCCTCGGCCATGAATTCGTGCGTCACGTTTTTCGTGGGGTAGAGTTCAAGCGCGGCTTTCAACACGGCAATCTCGTCGCGATAGTGCCTGGCCATGAAATCGGACCAGGCCATGCGCAGGTGGGCGTAATAGCTGAGCGGCGCCAGTGAGAGTGCGTGTTGCATTTCCTTGACGTTCGCGTCCTCTCGATCCTCGGCCATGTCGACCAGCGACTGCGTCTCGTAGGCGACGACGCTGCTCGGATTCAGCTCCAGTGCCTTTTTCGACTCGGCGTCGGCGGCCCGGAAATGCCATTCAAACATCAAACGGACCATTGCCAGCGCATCGTGGGCCTCGGCGAGCTGGTCATTCAGGTGCACCGCGGTTTGCGCTTGTTCGAGTGCCCGCGGATACGCCCTGGCCGCCGGAATATATTCGACCATGGCAAGGGCGACCAGCGAACGGGCAAGCCGCGCGCGCGGCGGCGCGAATTCGGGATCGAGGTCGATCGCCTTCTGGAAATAGCCGACGCTGCGCGGCACCAACGGACCGTCCCACTGGTCGTAGAAGAACACGCCCTTGGTGTACGCCAGCAGGGCCCCGGGATTCACGTCGCGATTACGATTGAGCCAGTCACGTTCCCCCGGGCTGATCCGAAGCCGGGTCTCGCGCACCACGGTGCGCGCCACCTCGCGTTGCAGGTCCAGGGCGTCACCGACCTGCGACTCGAACGATCCGCCCCAGACATCGCTTCCGCTTTCACCGTCGATCAGCCGAATGGCGACCTTGATGTGGCCTTCATGCCGCAGCACCGTTCCATCGAGCAACAGCTTCGCGCCGAGCCGCCTGGCGATGGCCGGATAATCGTTGTTCGTCGCAATGGCGCCGAGTCGTTGCAGCCCGTAACCGGAAATCACGCGCAGGCCGCGCAGCCGGGTCATGTCGCTGATCAGCATCGAGGACATGCCGTGGGCCAGCGCGGGATCGCCGGGCGGGGGAGTGAGGTCGTCGAAATCCAGCACCGCCAGGCGCGTGGGTTCCGGAGCGTGCGACGTTCGGCTCCACAGTGTCAGCCCCGCTGCACCCAGGAGCAGGGCGCCGACGCCCAGCCAGACGCCATATCGCCGCGGTTTCGGTTTGGGTGGAGGCGTCGACGGAATCGGCGCCTGAGGCGGCTCGACGAGGCGGTAACCCCGCTTGGGAATGGTTTGAATGAAACGCGGGTGCCTGGCGTCGTCGGCGAACGCGCCCCTGAGTTCACTGATGGCGTTGGCCAGTACGCCCTCGCTGACGAAACGGGTGTCCCAGACCGCGGTCAGCAACTCGTCCTTGGACACCACCTTGTCGATGCTGCCGGCCAGGCAGACCAGCACGTCCATGGCCTTGGGCGAAACGTGGCACGACTGCCCGTGCGGGCCGGCAACCCGGTTTTCCGCGGGTACGACGAGCCATTCCCCCAGCCTGAATTGTTCGCCCCGGCGCACGTCCATCAGACTGCCACCCAAGCCCCGTTCCATCGGAAACCCAGTCTACGCACCGCGGCGTTTGCGGGCAACATGAGACAACCATGAGAAAAACCTGATGGCATCTCCATGACTTGGCCGGGCCAGCGGGCAATATCGAGGCGTCGCGCGGCGCCGGCGTCGTGCGCACATCGTATTAACCCGCGACAGCAAGGAGACAGCGCATGAACAAATACCTGAAATCGGCCGGTCTGGCCGCCGCACTGGCGGTTCCCGGTTTGCTGCTTGGCGTACCGGCGACATCGAACGCGCAGCAAACAGGGCACTACAACGACATCACCCTGCGCGGTGACTATGGCTTTGCCTTCAACGGAATCGTGACGGCCTACGATCCTCCGGTGCCGGTGGCTGCAATCGGCCAGGTGCATTTCGACGGGGGCGGCGTGGCCACCAGCGTCGTGCGTACCCTGGACGTCGGCGGCACGACGGTGCTTTACCAGACTGCGTCCGGTACGTATAACGTGAAATCTGACGGTACCGGCTCGGCTTCGTTCCAGGTCGACACCGGGGGAACCATAAGCACCGAGAATTTCGAGTTCGTGCTGGAGGATAACGGCAACAACATGCAGTTCATCAGCACCACGCCCGGTGTGGTGGCCAGGGGCCACCTGATACGGCAGAATCCGGCGTCGCAGTAGCCTCGGTCGGGGGAAGTGGGACAAGTGCAGGCGCCGGCTTGCCGGCGCCGTTCCTCGCGGACCCGCGGCTCTCGCGCACAGCCTTCGGGCGCTCGTCGTTGCCGAAGCGGTGCTTCGGCTCATCCCGCCCTGTCGAGCGGACTGACCACGCCCAGCCCCCCGCGGTTTAGCACGTGCGTGTAGATCTGGGTCGTACTGACGTCCTTGTGGCCCAGCAGTTGCTGAATCGTGCGAATGTCGTGACCCGTCTCCAGCAGATGGGTCGCGAATGAGTGCCGTAACGTGTGGGAAGTGGCAGGCTTGACGATGCCCGCGGCAATGCGGGCGCGACGGACCGCGCGTTGCGGCGATTTTTCGTCCAGGTGATGCCGGCGCACTTCTCCGGAGCGTGCATCGTGCGAACGTCGCGTCGACGGGAACACGTACTGCCATCCCCATTCGCGTGCCGCGCCGGGATACTTGCGCGCCAGTGCGTGCGGCAGATACACCGAACCGAATCCGGCCGCCAGATCGGTATCGTGAAGCATGCGTGCCGCGGCCAACTGCCCCTTGAGCGCAGCTACCAGCGTTTGTGGCAACGGCACACGTCGATCCTTGTTGCCCTTGCCCTCGCGAACCACGATCTCGCGCCGGCTGAAATCGATGTCCTTGATGCGAAGACGCAGACATTCCATCAGACGCAGTCCGGCACCGTACAGCAGGCCGGCGATCAACCAATCCCGTCCCTGCATCTGTTTCAACAGGCGACGTACCTCTTCACGCGAAAGCACGACCGGCACGCGCTGCGGACGTTTGGCGCGCACCACGTGATGCATCCACGGAAGTTCCTCGCCCAGAACCTCGCGATACAGAAACAGCAACGCGGCCAACGCCTGGTTTTGCGTGCCGGCCGCCACGTTGCGTTCACTGGCCAGGCTGCTCAGGAATGCCTCCACTTCCGGTCCGCCAAGTTCGCGCGGATGACGTTTGTCGTTGGCCAGAATGAATCGCCGGATCCAGCCTACATACGCCTGTTCCGTGCGCCGGCTGTAGTGTTTGACCCGCAAACGCCGACGGATGCGGTCAAACAACCGTTCCGGCTGGTTTTCAGGTGCCGTTACACCGTCATCTCGCCCTGCGAAATGCATATCCCACCACTGTGTCCTGTTTCACCCAACGGTAGGGTGACGGCAGGCGGCTAAGAAGAGGTAAAAGGCTTGTCGCCGTGTAGGAATTCGTTGATTGTGCGACCCGGACGGATGCGCGATACTCGGTGCAACACCCCCACATGGGGCAGAATTGTAGTTAGCCAATGATAGAGGACGGCTACGGAGTCAAAGAGTAGGAAAATCCCTACACAGATCACTGAAGCCGGCCGATTTTCAGCACCGAGGAAACGTGATACAAAGCGTGGCGAGCGCAAGCGATCGCATAACGCAGTTGATGCGCCTCGCTTGCGTAGCAACGCTTTGGCAGCATCCGAATCGGTTGGAAAAGCATGGGAGGGAAACCAGTGCACAGCAACGATCACCGGCCAAATCGCAGACAGCGACACCTCGCGCTATCATCGTCTAACCAGTCGTTCAACCGGACGTCGCAGGGCAAACGATACCGCGACCACCAGATCGACCGATGGCTACGCCGGCGACGGCCGGTTGAACTCAGGTCGTTAGCGCCCGCATGGAAAACTCAGTGCAGCAGCGCATGCTTCTTGCTTTCGGCCTCGTTCCGGCACTCGCTGTTTGCTTCCTTGCTTTTCGACTAGTCCCGCAGTACCAGGAAGTTTTCACATCGTTCGGTGCCAAACTGCCGTGGCAAACGTCTGTACTGGTAGGGGGTTATCGAGCCTCGGTCTTGTTTCCGGCGCTGGTATTTGTTGTGTGGTTTGTTTGGCCGTCTTCTCGCTTTCGCGGTTTAGCCGCGTTCCTTTTCGGCGCAAGCCTCAGCCTCGTAGCGTTATTGTTCGGTTGGTGGGCCGTGTACGCGCCGGTTTTCGCTCTCCAGCCGCTATCACAGTAGAGTGCGTGCTCTAACTACTCGCTCAAGCGGACGGCTGAGTGTCGGTCGCGGTAAACTGAAACCCAACGCGGCAGCCGCCGCTTAGCTCAAGCGTTAGCCAATGATAGAGGACGGCTACGGAGTCAAAGAGTAGGAAAATCCCTACACAGATCACTGAAGCCGGCCGATTTTCAGCACCGAGGAAACGTGATACAAAGCGTGGCGAGCGCAAGCGATCGCATAACGCAGTTGATGCGCCTCGCTTGCGTAGCAACGCTTTGGCAGCATCCGAATCGGTTGGAAAAGCATGGGAGGGAAACCAGTGCACAGCAACGATCACCGGCCAAATCGCAGACAGCGACACCTCGCGCTATCATCGTCTAACCAGTCGTTCAACCGGACGTCGCAGGGCAAACGATACCGCGACCACCAGATCGCGATGTGCCGCGACGCCGGTTAACTCGGTTACGTTAGGTGCCCATGGAAGTTAGCTCGCTAACCGGGAAGACCTTGAAGGCCATTTGGCTCTTCCCATCAGGCCCTGTGCATCCGGCATGGGTCAATGAGCTCACTACACCTATCGTTGCTCAAGATGCCTTCCTCGAACTGTCCGACGGCGTCTTGCTTCAAGTAGATGCATGCGAGGTCACACTCGATCAAGAGAGATATCCGTCCTTAGGCTTGGAGTTCCGGGAGTGTGCGCGAGCTGCCTTGCACATTCTCCAACCTGGCGGCAATGTCACTGAGGCTCAGCACCTCCAAGAAGCTCTTACCGCATTGCCAGCTCTCATCTCATCCGTGGAGCAATCCGACCCACTTAAGGAGGGAGCGATTTCGCAGTACGTCATCGTCTTGGGTCAGGTCGGCCGTATAATTTTTCGGCACATCATGCCGCCCACAACATTGGGGATCGACGTGCAGCTCACGGGTTGGTCACCTAACCCGTCGTCCAAGCGGACGCGCGAAAAGCCGCGCGCCGCTTAACTCCAGCGTTAGAGGGCACCGACCTTGTCAGACACTCCCCAATCTCTTCGGCTTCGCGAGCTGTTGGCAAATCATGGCGTAATTGAAGCACCTGTGTCGGCGGCAAAGGCATGGGCAGCCTTCAAAGACTACGGACGCGAGGTCTTTGGGCCCGAGAACGTTGGCCTTTTATTCCAAGTGGGCACCTTCGATTTCACTGGCCAACCTCTCTTCTATTTTGATTCGGTCTGTCAGTTCGAAAAGACGGACGATGAAGGTGAGCACGATCACTACGAACAGTTGCATTGTGAGCTGACTTGTTCTCCCAACGAACTGTTGAAAAGCACAAACACAAACCTCTGGTCCTTCGAGTATCCGACTGCCGATGCATTCTTTGCTGCAGTCGAAGCCTTGCCAGAATTCCAAGTAGCAGTTCAACAAGAGGGCTATGCTTTAGAGGTCACACATGAGGATGTTTAGCATGCCCTCTAACCAGTCGTCCAAGCGGACGCGCGTACCGCGCGCCGCTTAACTCCAGCGTTAGGCGTCAGAAAGAGGCTCAATGAGGTCAATGGCTCAAAGTAGATCTCAGCGTAGAGCAGTGAACCGCTATCGCCAGCTTCTAGAATTGGCCGGTCTAAGTGAGCCTGTAACGATCGAACGCAATGCAGATGATCCGGACGCGATCGTTCCAGCGTTCAATTCCATGTCAAATCAAATCGTCCGCAGTTCTGTGGTTTCCGCGTACACTCTTATCGATGAGCTGCTAAACCACGAAGTGCTCAAACATTTCTTCGGTTCAGGCGATCGCCTTCGGCGTGCGCGGCGAACGAAGCGCTTTCGCACGCTTCAGATAATGCTTCAACAGGTTTTCTTGCTTCAAAAACTCGCCTTGGTGGAGAACTTCCGGGTGGTTCCTCGCGAGATATCCAGTCACATACGCGCGCTCAATGATCTTCGAAACGGCGTGGCGCACTCCTTTTCTCTGGATGGCTTGCCTGCTGTGAAGCGTACCTTCAAGAAGCAGGATGTCTTTACTGTGAAAGGGTTCGAGTTCTTTCTTGGCGCCATGAACGAGGTAGACTATTTTTTCATGCCTTACTTGGCAAAGATCTACGGCGAGCTTGGTGCCGACGCCTAACAATTCGCCCAAGCGGACGTCTGCGTGTCGGTTGCGGTAAGCTGATGTGCAACGCGGCAGCCGCCGCTTAGCTCAAGCGTTAGGGATCTCATGGCAGAACTTCGAATAGTTGGCACTACGACGGCGCAAGGAGCGAGGTTTGGTGAGTTTGCGCAACTCTTGGCCAACGAGGCGCCAGAGGTGCCGATATTCGTGTTCCGCCCGACTCCCGGCGTCATCATGGGGGCAGCGTTTGACTGGACCGTCATACTCTCCGCATCTGCAAACGTTGTCGCAGTTGCTGGTGGCTTTTGGGCTGCATATCGGCATTTCGCAAAAAAACATTCTGCAAATAGCGCGTCCAATTCACCGCAAGTTGTCTTGCAGGTTCGGGCGGAGCCGCACTCTTTCGTTCAAATTGTCATAAATAACAACACAACGCAGGACCAGTTCACCACGCAGCTCGTCGAGGCCACAGACCAGCTGCGAGTTACTGAAGGCTCAGATCAGGGCGGGTCAGTTCTGGCATCCTATGAGGACTCACCCAATGAGGTTCGGGTGCATCCGCGCAATGAACCCTAACAGTTCAGTCAAGCCGACCGCCAAACCGCTACGCGGTTCGTCGACGGCTTACTTCAAGCGTTAGAGGGTATAGCCAGTGCACAGATACCTGCCGGAAAAGGCTATCTGGACTGACGCAGATTTTCCTGAGCTGGGCTGGCACGACGCCACGCTATGGTCAATGGTGGCCGATCCCGACACCTTCGAGTTTTTGCTCGACCTCGACTACATCTTCAAGTGGGTGGAGCCAGAGCCTGGAGAGAAATACTTTAAGTTCTGGGTGGCGCCAGTCACCATGGTCTTTGAAAACGCTCACACCATAGAAATTGATGTTCAATCCGAACAGGGGCAGATAGAGATCGAGGCCTTGTACCGTGAGGAGCCGACTCCAACTCCGAACGGATCTCATACACAGCACACTTACCGATTCGAGTGTCAAGAGGGCGAAATCAAGGTTCGCGCCACCGGGTTTAGAATGTTCGTCCGGCGTCCGCCTACATTGCTGGGAGTCCAAAGCTTTTCGCTCGTGGAGAGGGCCGGTGTTAGTTTCTCGCGCAATGTCGGCGTCCTCTAACAACTCGTCCAAGTCGACGCCGCTTCGCGGCGCGACTTAACTCCAGCGTTAGCCCGCTATGCTCTCAATCGAACACCCTTATATCCGTGAGGCCGTGGCCGATCTGGTTTATGGCTTACTACCGATTCATTTTACGGGCACGAATAAGTTTGCCTTAATCATAAAAGCGCCAAAGGAGGCAATTCTTACTGCACGTCTGAATCAGGAAATGAGGACTATATTTGGTGCCCAATGGCACCAGAGACCCATCTGCGTTGGGTTTGATCACCGCATTCTTTGACGATCATGACGAGCCACTGGTTTTGTTCAGCCCTATGTACGCAGGTGATCAGCTACAAGAAGATCTTCGCAAAGTGCTTAATCAAGCCTCGTTCGAAATCTATTTCTTTGATGACAATAATCGAGAAATGATGGGCGTGCGAGTTCAGGTAAGTGATTCCGAGAGAGTTCGAGCGAATCTCAAGCACCTAGAATTTTGCGAATTTGATCGGGCCAGAGCGGCTTCAGATATTGAATTGATGGGAGAATGGTTCGGAAAGGCGTTCTACAGTTGATGACGATGCAGCATTTGTTTTGCGTTTTGAGCAAAGTCTTTATCCAGACGATCTTGTCATTATCGATGCTAGGCCGGAGGCGTATGAGCTTTCACGGGGCAGAAGGAAGCCCGGCGTACACGAGTCTTGAGCGACAGGAGCCTGGCGGATTTCAGGAGCGCGATATAGTGGAGCTTCTGAAACGAGTGTTTCCTGCAAGTTCCATTTTGTTGAACCCAATTCGGTTAGATTCCGGGAAGGAGTACGCCGATGTCCTGTGTATCACCGACGAAATGATGCTGGTGGTTCAGGCCAAAGATAGCCCAAACACAGAAGCGTCACTCCGTCGGGGAATTGATAGGAAACGGTCCGTTGTTCGTGCTCATATTGCCAAGGCCGCACAGCAACTGCGGGGGGCATTGTCGTTTGCGAAAGGGCTTGGGCCAAACGCCCTGAAGGTAAGTACGTCGGTTGCGGAACATTCAATAGACGTACAAGGTCGCTTTCTTTTCGGGTTGGTTGTGGTTAAGGAATTATTCGACGATGATTATCGCGCTTGCAGCGAACCGGTGTTACGGGCTTCAACTGAATGCGAATTGCCGTGCACCCTAGTCGATTTTTCCGCGTTGCATATGTTGACAATGCATTTGAAGTCGCCCGATGGTCTAATGAATGGGCTTCTTCAACTTTTCGAGGTTGGGGGAGAGCATGGAGAATTTCCGAAGCCAAGATTTCTTGGCCCACCAGCGGGCTAACAAATCGCTGCAGGTGACGTTTGACCCGCCACGCACTTTTGCTTTCGCAAAAGCACGCGTCGCCTCAAACGCACCTGAGCTCAGGCGTTAGCCAATGATAGAGGACGGTTACGGAGTCAAAGAGTAGGAAAATCCCTACACAGATCACTGAAGCCGGCCGATTTTCAGCAGCGAGGAAACGTGATACAAAGCGTGGCGAGCGCAAGCGATCGCATAACGCAGTTGATGCGCCTCGCTTGCGTAGCAACGCTTTGGCAGCATCCGAATCGGTTGGAAAAGCATGGGAGGGAAACCAGTGCACAGCAACGATCACCGGCCAAATCGCAGACAGCGACACCTCGCGCTATCATCGTCTAACCAGTCGTGTATGGACTCCTCGGTCAACCCAGCAGTTCGATGATTGGCGCAGCGGTGCGATTGCAGTCGTGTATTCGGCCTTGGGGTGAGCGCATAGTGCTCGGGCCATCATGGAATCCGCGCAACGGGGCCACACGTTCAATCGGCGGATGACCGCCAGAAAAGTTATCGGCTTGTCTGTTGCGGGGATCGACACGCTTGCCATGACATCGAGTCTGGGTGCAATGCGGGAAGGGTTCGTGGATCAGTGGTTGGCAGCCGGCACGGGACGCTGGCTGATGTGTTGGGGATCGAACGAGGTTCGATGATGTTCGGCGGCCCAGAGCCGGCGGACGGTTTTGTTGGCCAGCGCCACGGCGGCCTTGTTGTGACCGACGCGCTCAGCCAGGGCCAGTGCCCAGGTCTGGGTGCGATCCAGCGTTTGTCCGCGTCGTCGCGCGGTTCGGGCGGCGAGCAGTGAGGCACGTGCCCCGTGGATGAGCAGCATGCGCAGGTAGGGATCGCCGCGCTTGCTGATGCGCCCGAGTTTTCGGGTGTGGCCGCTGGAATGTTCGCGCGGCGTCAGGCCCAGGTAGCTGGCGAAGTGGCGACCACAACGGAAGCGCTCGATATCGCCCACGCTGGCGCTCAGCGCAGTGGCCGTGATCAGGCCGATGCCGCTGGCCGTTGCAGACGTTGGCAACGCGTGTCTTGTTCGCTGAAGGCGCGCAACGCGGATTCGATGGCCTTGATCGCCTGTTCGTGTTGAACGATTTGATCCAGCAGGCTGGCGATGGCGTCACGCAATGCCATCGGCAATTCATTGTCGCCATCGGCCAATGCCGCCAACGCGGCCGGCCGCAATCGGGCCGCCCCCACGGGGATGGCGATGCCGAACTCACGCAACAGGCCGCGGATCAGGTTGATGGTGGCCGTGCGCTGGGCCTTGTGCCGCTCGCGGATGCGATGCAAGGCCTGCACGCCCTGCTGTGGCGTTGTCTTGATCGGCACCGGCCGGATGCCTTCGCAACGCAGTGCCTGCAACAGACCATCGGCATCAGTACGGTCGGTCTTGCGTCGTAGCACATAGGGCTTGACCTGATGTGCGGGCAGCAGCGTGACGCGATGCCCCAGGCGCTGAAAACGCCGTGCCCAGTAGTGTGCCGAACCGCAGGCTTCCATGACGACGTGCAGCGGCGAGTGATTGTCCAGGACATGTGCAAATGCGCGCCGGCCCAGCCGCTGTCGTCGAAGCACACGAAACTGTGCATCGGCAACGGAAAGCTGGAACACATCCTTGGCCAGATCCACCGCAACGGTGGCCGGGGTGGCTGTATCGAGCGTAGTATTCATGGCGGACTCCTCTCGTGACTGGTCAACTGAATGCAACACACTCAGTTTGGCACTTCGATGCCGATATACCGGCGGGAGGAGTCCATTCGATCATTCAAGCGGACGGCGCGGGGCGGTTGCGCTACGACTGTTGCGCACAGCGGCGCCAGCCGCTTAACTCAGGCGTTAGGCCGCATATGGACCAGGCCTGCATTACGGATCTGGCTGACAGAAGTGATCTTGCTGCTTACACGACGACGGGCGAAAGCTGTACGCAATCGATGCGCTCAAAGCATACCTCGCCAAACTTGAGTTGGAACCTGGGGCTACACCCGCCGAGAGACAGCTCGGTTACAAAGAACATTGGCTCACTACGAGGCGACGAATCAACTCAATCTTGAGCTGTTTCGGAGCGGCAACGATGCGGGTAAGGAGGCTCTGAACGCTTCGCTTCGTCATAAATGGCGGAGCAGTGGTAGCAATCGCTTGGCTTCTTCGGGGCAGTTGTTGGCAAGGGTGTCCCTGGCGCGCTTGGTCTTGCGCTGGAACACCATTATGTGCATTCGGGCTAGGCTGTGTACGAGCGCTGTCGCGTTTCGGCGCGCGCTATCTCGACCAACTGACGCATACGGTTCCGAGCGTTTCGCGCTGGCAACCAAGTTCAACTTTCTCGCCATCTTCTTGGCCATCTCGGCCTACGCGGCATTTGGCACAGGTGTCTACATGGGCGTGATTTTGCACTTTCGCAACCACTGTCGCCCATGCACCCTAACAATTCGTGTATGGACTCCTCGGTCAACCCAGCAGTTCGATGATTGGCGCAGCGGTGCGATTGCAGTCGTGTATTCGGCCTTGGGGTGAGCGCATGGTGCTCGGGCCATCATGGAATCCGCGCAACGGGGCCACACGTTCAATCGGCGGATGACCGCCAGAAAAGTTATCGGCTTGTCTGTTGCGGGGATCGACACGCTTGCCATGACATCGAGTCTGGGTGCAACGCGGGAAGGGTTCGTGGATCAGTCGTTGGCAGCCGGCGCGGGAGGCTGGCTGATGTGTTGGGGATCGAACGCGGTTCGATGATGTTCGGCGGCCCAGAGCCGGCGGACGGTTTTGTTGGCCAGCGCCACGGCGGCCTTGTTGTGGCCGACGCGCTCGGCCAGGGCCAGCGCCCAGGCCTGGGTGCGATCCAGGGGTTGTCCGCGTCGTCGCGCGGTTCGGGCGGCGAGCAGTGAGGCACGTGCCCCGTGGATGAGCAGCATGCGCAGGTAGGGATCGCCGCGCTTGCTGATGCGCCCGAGTTTTCGTGTGTTGCCGCTGGAATGTTCGCGCGGCGTCAGGCCCAGGTAGCTGGCGAAGTGGCGACCACAACGGAAGCGCTCGATATCGCCCACGCTGGCGCTCAGCGCAGTGGCCGTGATCAGGCCGATGCCGCTGGCCTGTTGCAGACGTTGGCAACGCGTGTCTTGTTCGCTGAAGGCGCGCAACGCGGATTCGATGGCCTTGATCGCCTGTTCGTGTTGAACGATTTGATCCAGCAGGCTGGCGATGGCGTCACGCAATGCCATCGGCAATTCATTGTCGCCATCGGCCAATGCCGCCAACGCGGCCGGTCGCAGCCGGGCCGCCCCCACGGGGATGGTGATGCCGAACTCACGCAACAGGCCGCGGATCAGGTTGATGGTGGCCGTGCGCTGGGCCTTGTGCCGCTCGCGGATGCGATGCAAGGCCTGCACGCCCTGCTGTGGCGTTGTCTTGATCGGCACCGGCCGGATGCCTTCGCAACGCAGTGCCTGCAACAGACCATCGGCATCAGTACGGTCGGTCTTGCGTCGCAGTACATAGGGCTTGACCTGATGTGCTGGCAGCAGCGTGACGCGATGCCCCAGGCGCTGAAAACGCCGTGCCCAGTAGTGTGCCGAACCGCAGGCTTCCATGACGACGTGCAGCGGAGAGTGATTGTCCAGGACATGTGCAAATGCGCGCCGGCCCAGCCGCTGTCGTCGAAGCACACGAAACTGTGCATCGGCAACGGAAAGCTGGAACACGTCCTTGGCCAGATCCACCGCAACGGTGGCCGGGGTGGCTGTATCGAGCGTAGTATTCATGGCGGACTCCTCTCGTGACTGGTCAACTGAATGCAACACACTCAGTTTGGCACTTCGATGCCGATATACCGGCGGGAGGAGTCCATTCGATCATTCAACCGGACGCCGCTGTGTCGGTCCGGCTCGTCGGAGCGCGACGCGCGGCGGCGCCGGTTAACTCAAGCGTTAGGTCGCAGGGAAACGCATGGCGATTCTTGTAACGCTAGCGATAGCATTTGGCTTAATCGGTGGCGGTGTTGCCGTCTACCGAACAACTGTCTACGTCCAGCAGCGTTTTTCTGCTCACAGCTCGGCTCCGAGACTTGTCGCGAGTTTCGCTGCCGGTGGGGCACTTCTTGCGCTTTTGCCTGTTGCGTTTCTCTCATTCGTGATTGGTGGCAACGTCGGCGGCGCATATTTATCTGCGTGGCTTGGGATTTATGGTGCGCCCGTTGGCATCGCTCTGGGTATGCTTGTTCTTCTTGTCGCCGGAGTCGCATCCTGTGCGGAGTTTTTCGCACTCGTCGGTCGGTTTGTTGCGCGCTTGGTCTATGGGCGCACTGCAACCTAACCACTCGCTCAAGCGGACGGCTGCGTGTGGGTTGCGGTAAGCTGGAAGTCATCGCGGCAGCCGCCGCTTAGCTCAAGCGTTAGGCTTCACTAGGTAGGCGTCATATGGGGGAAGTAAGCGAGGGAATATGGGGTTAAAGACCGAGTTAAAGACTTTGGTGGATGAGCTCGACCGTGTGCATAAAGGAGCCGAGCCCTGGTCTGAAGAGGTTGGCATTCCAGACTTTGTCACAGCCGAGAATGGCCTCCAGCGATACTTCACCGAAAACGCAAGAAAAGTGCTTCGGCAGCTCTCAAATACTCTCTACCAAAATCGAACGGAGAGTTCACCCAAAGTCGAGCTAGAAGTCTACGAAAGGCTTGTCCGACAGGCGGTTGCTGATATGCACGCTGCGGATGAATTTTTAGGCTTCGAAGAAAATGACACGGGAAATCTGCGCTCTAGGTTAAAAGGTCTTGTCGAGGAGCGACTTGAGATTATTGCTAACGAATATACGCACTATTTCCCAGCTTGGACCCTGGGGATGGAGAGATCCTCTCGTTTCTCTCGGTCCAGTGACGATCTTGAATAGAGCTGACTGGATAGATACGGTCGATTTTCCCCAGCAAGGAAAAGACCAATATTTAAACCATCCAGAAGCGAACCATCGCTGGAGAGAAATTCTCAAGGATGCCCTGCAGAAACCTAAAGATAATTCTCCAATAGTAGGGCTGGCAAACGATGTTTATAGGGTGGTCTAAATGCCCAGCCTTGGTAAAAGTAACCATTTGTGGATATGAACGTCAGTTTTCACGCAAACTGGCGAGGCTCGTTAGCAAAACGGCACTTGACTCGATTTCTTTGGGGCTTGGCGCCCCCGAGTGCTTCCTCCAGCAGGCACTTCAAGATGAACGTTTGCCGCCCGTTGGTAGCGATAGCTTAATCGAAACGAACGGATTCCTTTGGTTGCCGGGAAGCGCCCTTGGGGGGCGAGTTCCTTCGCTATCTCCTGAAAGGTTAGAACAAGCATTGACTGATATGAGTGAAATCCTTCCGGCATTTGAAGAAATCCTCGAGGGGTTAGTAGATCCGGGGGAGCCACCGGCACCCCAAACTTGTTAACCGGTGGGCCACAGCTTTGGATTGGTTCGGTGAGGGCAACAGTGAATCAAGTGATGCGATAGCGTTGGCCAAGCTTGGAACGTGCCTCGATGTGCTGTGTTGTGGCGGGAAGAACATCGGCATACGAGATATGGTAGTTCGCCTCAGCGGTACGGATGGTGAAACACAAGTGATACGAGGTAATCGGCCCAGCACTCTAAAACAACTGGTCAAGGATATTTACGACCATGGCCGATCGCAGATTTTGCATGGCACTCACTACGACAGACTCGAGTCATTTTCTGCTGAAAGGAAGCAGGCTGCCTATCTTGCGAGGATCGTGTTAATCGAGAGTGCGGTGAGACTACAGAGCTATAATGGTCCTGATGATGAAAAGGCGTTCCGAGCTATTTAGTGTTGAGGTTTTGTTAACTTCAGGCTTTGAAAAATACAAGCCTAACAAATCGCTGCTGTCGGACCAATTTTCCGCTGCGCTCCAAATTTGCCGCAGAGCGCGACGTTAGGCCCTTATGGAGACTGCAGAGATCCCAGCATGACTGAAGGCGCCGAAATGTCCGGAGAGCGGATCAAGGCAGAAGTTCTTGCCAAAATTGATCAGTACAAGGATCGAAGCGTGCTTGAGCAGTACGCCATATTTATGGGCAAAGCCCAAATACTGGAGTTTAGCCTTAAAGGATTGCTCGCCCGGAAATTCAACGTTCCACATGAAGACATGGAGCGCTGGACACTTGGCAGAACCAAGAACGAGCTCCGGGACAGAGGACTCCGACCAGATTTCATCGGGCTCTTGGAGAGCGTCGTCGATCACCGTAACAACATGGCGCACGAGTTCCTCGTCAACACTGAGATCACACGCTCCATCGCTACCTTTAGCGATCGCAAACTCTACGGTGATCTGTTCCGTGCTCTCTACGAGCTCGAGCAAATAATCATTCTTCACGATTGGTGCGAGGAAAATGATGGTTGGCTACCACGCGCCTAACAAGCAGCTCCAGTGCGACGTCCACGCCTTCGGTGTGGCCGCGCCTGAGCTGAGGCGTCAGCCGCTGTCGATTTGAAGCCGATTACGATTCGTCCGTAACCGAACCACATCACAACTGCGCGAGGAAGGACTAATGACTACGAACTGGCTGTACGTTGGAATCGCTGCGGCCGCGGTTTACGTGGCCGTGGCTGCCAGGTTTGCTGCGAAGAAGCAATGGACGTGGTCCTCGATGGGAGTGGCGCTGGCCAACTTTATCTTCGTACTGCTCAACCTTGTCGCTCCATTTAGGGGAGTGCTCGACGCTGGTTATAGGGGTTACAACGTCGGCTTGTTTCACATCGGTCCGGGCATCATGGTCACCCTCGTTTCTGGCACCATCGTTGCCTCTGCCCTCGCAAGCGCCTGTTTCGCACTGATCAACCGGCCAGGGTGGCGCATGGCCTTCATCGCCATTGTGGATTCCGTACTCCTGCTAACGATCAGCTTGCCGGAAGTGCTCGGGGGGCTGCAAGCACCCGATGAATACAAGATCGAACTTGGAGAGTACCTACAAGTCCCCGGACTCGTTTCAGTGCTCATTGTTGGGTCGCTGTTCTTATTGCCAATCGCGTTGAGTATTGTCTGGAGCGCGCGGCGGCTAACAAGTCGTTGAAGCCGACGCCGCTCTGCGGCGCGGTTTAACTCCAACGTTAGGCCTCTGGAGGAGACGAATGCCATCCACTGCACCGATGACCTTCAGCTGCCCTTGTCGCGCTGCGCAGTTCACGGTGCAGGCGCGCCCACTGACAC
Organism: uncultured Pseudomonadota bacterium; assembly: GCA_963779795.1. GTDB lineage: Bacteria > Pseudomonadota > Gammaproteobacteria > Xanthomonadales > Rhodanobacteraceae > Rudaea. Next base: position 678,646 of record CAVZZK010000004.1, read on the forward strand.
GCTTCATCTGTCACTGCCAGATCTGCCAGTCGGTATACAAAGCGCCCTTTGCCGACGTCACGGCATTCATGGGGAGCGCTTTGTCGGTCTCCACGCCTGACAAGGTCACATTCAAGCGTCTCCGCGCTCCTCCGGCAGTGAGCCGCGGGATCTGTACTGAATGCGGCGCACCTGTCGTGGGGTTCGTCCGACTGGCTCCATTCTTCAAGCTTGGGTTCGTGCCCACGCGGAATCTCGCTGGGCTCAGCGGAACACCAGAGCCAAAGTTGCACATCTTCTACCACCGACGGGTAGCCGACGTACCCGACACACTGCCTAAGGTGTCGGGCTATTGGGCCAGCGAGTTCGCCGTTACGGGAGCGGTCATCAAGAGCCTCCTGCAGAGCGAGGCCTAATTACTGTTGGGCGTCATCGAATGAAATCTACTAGCCTTCTTCTGGTGTTGTGGGCGGCCGTTGGTGTCCCATCTCTATTCGGGATCTTTGTCGCTGGAGCTTACACACACTACCTCGATCGTGGACAGCTCCCGTTCAGTGCAGGGCGCGAATGGATCTGGTATGTAGCTTTTGGAAGTCTCCTGGGTAGTGGCTTAGTCACGGTCAATTCGATACTTCGCGGTTATGGACTAACACGCATCTTCTCGATCATCGGGTACATGGCGCTAATGGCGGGAGCGCTACTATGGTTACACCTACGGATCGCGTGTGCGCACGGTGACTGCTTGTGATGCATAGCGAATGCTCAAACCAGAGATGACGCCCAACAAATCGTTCGAGCGGACGCTTGACCGCTCCGTCCCTTCGCTGCCGCTCCGGTCGGTCGCCGTCAAGCGCCGCTCAACTCGGCGTTAGCTTGCTGTGGAGGCTACGTAGCCAACTCCCGGGAGATAGCACTAATGAAAAGCAACAACACGAAGAATCCAACAACCGGTCCCGCAAAGGAAGGTGGAAGTAGCGGGTCGCTCTGGAGCTGGCTCTATCCCCTGGTGATTGCCCTAGTCGGAGCGACGGTCATCCAGTACGTCCTCGTCCGCGTGGCACAGATACAGTGGCGCCCGATGTATTCCTGGTTGCTCTATCTCGGCCTTTACCTGATCTGTAACTGGGCCTTCAAACGGAGCCTGTTGCGGAGCGTAAATACCGGAGCGACTCGCCACCCGGCCCTGGACTGGCCGGTGCCGGGCCCTATCCGAAAGGCAGGCCGACCAGGCCAGGCCGCTGCCTTCTTCACTTCAACGTTCCTCTCGGTGTTCAACCCGTTCCTCCTGTTGCAGCAACTGCGACTCACGTTCGGTCAGATGGCCACGTCGCGTCGCTTGGCCGGAAGCGAAACAGACGTAGCGAACTACCGGACGTGCGTGACCTACCGCCTGCCGCTGGAAGGTGAATGGCTCGTATACCATGGCGGACATACCCCCGAAACATCCCACTCGTGGCAAGTGCTGAACCAGCGTTACGCCTACGACTTCGTGAAGGCGGATTCCGGATTTGCGCGACACCGCGGCAACGGACGGCACCTGAAGGACTACTACTGTTATGGAGAAGCGATCCTCGCCGCAGCGGATGGGGAGGTCGTCACGGTGCATGACGGGCACCACGAGTCGCCGTTCGCCGGGTATTTCATGCCGGATTTCCTCGCCACCCAGATGGCCGGCAATCACGTCATCATCCGACATGGCGAAGGCGAATACGGTTTCTACGCGCACCTCATCCCCGACTCTATGCCGATTGAGGTTGGAGACAAGGTCAAACAGGGCGACATCATCGGACGCTGCGGGTTTTCCGGCAATTCCACGGAGCCGCACCTGCACTTCCATCTGCAGGATGGACCCGATTTCTATTCCGCCATGGGGTTGCCGGTCCGCTTCGCCGATATCGTTGTAAATGGCGCATATACTGATGAAGTTGTCGTTGAGCGAGGCATGCGGGTATCGTATGCGGGATGAGCAGCTGCGCGCGCGCTGGCCGTTCCCGTCGGAAGGCTCACGCCTACGAATCCCAAGTAAACAGCGAAGACGCCGAGGAAGACCATCGTTATCGATTAGATCGTTCCCTGGTGCAACAACTCTAGGCCGAAGCTGAACCAGAAAAGCGGAGGCGGTCGTCAGCAGTCACACTGCGCCGAGTACGGGGCTGTTGACCGGGTCGCCACAGTGAACTATCTGACCGTCACCGGAAAGCTCATGATAAACGGCGTGCCCTTAGCCTTCTCGAACGCATACTTTACTTGCGTAGCAAGGAAGGCGGTGTGAGCGGCGCGCACACCATGCACGCGAAGCCCTTCTTCGTCAGCAGACGGTACAGACCGTAGCCGGTGGGGCCGGCTTCGTAAACGAACGAAACCCGTGAACCCTTGCTCTGCATCCGCGCGCATAGCCGGGTGATGTCGCGCTCGAGAACGCCGACGTTGCCCAGGTTCTGGACCTCGCCCAACCCGACCGAATAGGCCGCAATGATTGAATCCTTATGCACATCCAGCGCAACATGGACCGTGGTGGTGGTATCGTTTTGCATGCTGACCTCCGCGCAGGAAACCGAACGATGAGCGTAGCGCTTGCACACTCATGCGGCTCTGGCTTCTGGCTAACCCGCGATAACGGCCTCGCGGAGGTAAGCTCTGGCCGCGAAAGTCATACTGTCTAGACCGACGAGAAGGCCATGACTACAGAACCAACGAGACCGGGCACGATTTGCACCGAGTGCGGGGCAGTCGTACGTGGCGGTCGTGCCGCGTGCCAGACGCTGTTCGATGAGGTCTTGGCGAGAGAGTTCGGCGACTACAGGTATTTCCGAGAGCATCGCCTGACCGTGGATGTTTACTCGCTCCAGCATCCCGCCGAGTACATGCGGTCGGCGAAATCGTACGCCGCGCATCTAACGGGCATCTGCGCAGCCCTCGAAGAAGATGCAGCGGCGACAACAAATCGAGCGGTCCAGCAGTGGCTAAGTGGCCCAAAGGTTCTGGCCCGCCCAGATGAGCCACCGCCACGGCAGCGCGGAACACTCACGATAACCCACGTTCATCAAGCCGGTGATCCAGACGAGCACGTTCGTCGTGTGCGCGAGTGGGCAGAATCGACTTGGGACGCGTGGCGTGGCTACCGCGACTTGGCGAAGCAATGGATTGTGGAAGCTACGGCGAAACGAGCGGCCCAGCAACAGCATGTGGCGGACGGCGCTGCGCACCGCCGCTGATGCTGAGCCGTTAGGCTGGCAGTTTTGCTCGACCTGTCTCACCTTTTCACCAGGGAGGTTCTATGCGATTTAACGTCATTGCTCTTTCCGTGACATCCGCACTGATTTGGGGCGGCATGATCCTTGTAGTTGCGACGGCAAATTTGATCTGGCCCAATTACGGCCGTGCTTTCCTTGAGGTCATTGCGGCGATCTACCCGGGCTACCAACCAGACCCATCCATCGGATCTATCGTGACAGGAACACTTTACGGATTGGTGGATGGTGCAATCGGGGGCGCCGTGTTTGCTTGGCTCTACAATTTACTGTCGCGCCGGTTTCCAAGTGCAGCGGCCTAACAACAAAGTCGAGCGGGACGCGCGCAAATGCGGCGCGCGTCCCTCACTGTGAACGTTAGGACGATAGGGGCACATGGTCTGGCAACGATATACAGGGCCAAGGGTGTGGCGGGAATGACGAGGCCCAGTTGCTTTTCCGTGATCTTTGGCTCGATCTCTCAAGCCGCTCTACCCTCAAAGCGATGCCGTATCAGGAGATTATCCGTACGTGGCTCGCTTTTGCTGTGCATTGTGCTACTGGCACCGTCCGGAATGGCGAACGCCGGCAGCTTCGATCCGTCCTACCTTGCACAGGACCAAGGCACGTACCGGTTTGCGGACGGCACCTGCGTGACGGGCGGTCGGATGGACGAGGACGGCGTCCGTTTGCTTTACATGGACGTGTGGAAAAACCGGACGGCGGTATTGCTCGCGTCACGGGGCGGCACGCTCGTGTCGCTCGTTCCATCCGGGTTTGATGCCAGTATGGATGCTTCCGGCGACACGTTGACAACGACACGCCCCGACGGTCGCGCCCGGGTTGCGCATCGGCTGCTCCGGCCCGACGCACGCAAGATGCATTTCAGGAGCGGTGACCTGATCCTGGCCGGAACGCTATACACCCCGCACGGTGCCACGGGCAAGCTCCCCGGTGTGGTGCTGGCACACGGTTCGGGGCCGGTGGATCGCTTCGGCGGCCCCTGGATCACCTTTTTTACCAACCTGGGTTTTGCCGTTTTGTCGTATGACAAGCGCGGCGTGGGTGAATCGGCAGGCGACTGGCACACGGCCACCTACGTCGACCTGGCGGGTGACCTCGATGCCGCCGTTGATTGGCTGGCGCGGCAAAAGGTTGTCGATGCCACACGCCTGGGCATCCATGCCACCAGCCAGTCCGGCTGGTATGCGCCCCTGGCAGCTGCGCGCGACCGGCATGTGCGTTTCCTGATCCAGCGGGTCGGTCCTGCCTTGTGGATCGGCCCTGTCACGCAGCACGAAAACGAAAGCGATTGGCGTGCCGCCGGCGTGCCTGAAGCCGACATCGCCCCGGCCGCGACCCTGTGGCTGCGTCTCAATACGCTGGCCCGCGAAGGTGGCTCGCGCGAGCAGGCCCAGCACTTGATTGATGCTGCCGCCAACAAGCCCTGGTTCGGCCCCACCTTCGGCGACGGCTGGCGCCATATCAAGGCTGGCGCATGGCAGCGACGCCGTGTCAACGCAAAGCTGGATCCCGCGAGCACGGCCGCGCGCCTGAAAATTCCGGTGCTCTGGTTCCTGGCCGAAAAAGATCAGAACGTGCCGTACAAGAAAAGCCGGGACGCCATCGAGGTCGCACGCCACAGGTACAAGGGCGACATTACTCTGGTCACGATCGCCAACGCCCCGCACTCCTTCCTGATCAAGGACGCGCACGGGGCCGTGCACTACACCGACCGTTACTGGCCCGAAATGGCACGTTGGCTGAGGGTACATAGCATCGCACAACGCGCTTTTTGCAACTGCGGCTTGCCGGAGTGATCCCCGCTGGTCTGCCAGCCCACCTCTCCGGATTCAGGTGGCGCGGGTGTTACATTCACTTTGTCAGCTTGTGCAGCCTAACAACCAGGTCAACCTGACGCTCACCCGCTGCGCGGGTTCGTGCCGGTTACCTCGGGCGTCAGGCCGCAGCAGGGAGATTAACGTAGTCGCCCGTTATACTGGTGCAGACGTTCGGAAAATGGCTGCAATCCCGCCACATCAGCGTATTCGGGGGAAACAATGAGGAAGATTGATTTTCACCAGTCGATCTCGATGCTCGCAAACATCGGCGTAATAGCCAGCATCGTGTTTTTGGGTTTAGAGCTTCGGCAAAACAACAATCTCTTGGCCGTGCAGACGCGAGCGACGTACGCCAGCATGGACCAAGCTGGTTGGAGCTACGTCATCGAGAACCCGACACTCATAGCCGCGTTGATCAAGGACAGGAATGGTGAAAAACTTACCGACGTCGAGGAGTTTCGCCTGAATGCTCTATGGATGCAGGGATTCGCCCAGTATCAGTTCAGGTACCTTGAAGATCCCGATTCCACGAGCTGGGTGGCCGGACAACGCAGGCTTTTCAAATCCTACCCATCGCTCAGGCAAACGTGGCAAGGGAATACCTCAGGTGCGAGACAGTCCGGGAAGGACAATTTTGATCCGCGCTTCGTTCAATTCTACGATGAAAACGTCGCCAATCATCACTAGCAACCGTCTGCGCCTGGCCGAAAGTTGATGTAGAAATAGACGCTAGACGGCGAAGTTCCGTGGGATTTTCACTGTCGCGCGAGGTCCAGCGATATGAACGATGTGAGCACTCTCAGGTTGTATTTGCTTCGAGGCATGTACCTGCTTATGGCGGTGGGCCTTGCAATAACGATCTGGCCGCACATCATCGCACCCGCAAGTCTTGTGGCAGGTCCCAACTCAGTGATTCGCGCTCTGCTTGGGGCGCTGGCCGCAATGTGCCTGCTCGGTCTTCGATACCCGCTGCGGATGCTTCCGCTACTGCTCTTCGAATTGCTGTGGAAACTCATCTGGGTCGTGGGGTCTGCTTTGCCTATGTGGCTGGGGCCAGGCTTGGATTCGTACGCTTCTGATACCTTGTTCGCATGCCTCATGGGTGTCGTTCTCGTACCCGTCGTTGTCCCCTGGCGTTACGTGTTCGTGCACTACGCGAAGGCACCCGGAGATCGGTGGCGCGGGCGTCAGCGCGCTGCCGATCTAACAAGTCGTCCAATCGGACGCTCGCCCGTTACGCGGATTCGCGCCGGTTGATTCCAGCGTTAGACGCCGCAGCGCCGCATTACCACTGGGAGGAAGGGCCATGTCATCCGTCCAAGCGAACAACATCTCGTTCGACTTCGCGTCGCAACCGACCGACTTCATCGTCGGGTCGCTGGCCACTGCCGCCGAAAGCCGAGGCACCGAGCCGCTCCGCATCGGCTGCCCATTTGTACAGCCGGTTACGCGGTACGCCCAGTTCCCGTGCCACGGCCGCCACCGGCTTGCCGGAATCCCGGACCAACCGAACCGCTTCACGCTTGAACTCCGCTGTAAATCGCCGCCGCTTTTCCATCGAATACCTCGCTGGGGAGATTGTCCCCTTTCATGGGTGTCCGAGAAACCAGGGGTGCCTCAGGTTCACTTGATTCACTTACTTCGGTCGAGGAATTGAACCTGACCCCGTTGTTGGCGAATCACCTTCGGAGACCTGCTCGATGCTCATCCACGGAAGCTGTCATTGCGGAAACATCAAGTTCAGGCTGGAGTGGCAGCCTGATCCAAGCGAGATTCCCGCGCGTGCCTGTTCATGTTCGTTCTGCGTCAAGCACGGTGGCGTATGGACATCGTGCCCAACGGGTGAATTGAAGGTCCAGGTCCGCGACTCGCGGCAACTTGGCAAGTACACGTTCGGGACCAGGACCGCGGAGTTCCTTATCTGCACGATCTGCGGTGTGGTGCCCGTGGTCACTAGCGAGATCAACTCCAGGACCTACGCGGTCGTGAGCGTCAACGCCATGAATGACGTAAATCCAGCGCTTTTCAGGCGGGCACCAATCTGCTTTGACGAAGAGAGCCAATCCACCCGCCTCGCGCGGCGTGCAAGAGGCTGGATACCCGATGTCGAGTTCAGCAACGGCGACGCCTGATGCTGTGCTCAAGCGGGGCGCCAACGGCGCGGCGCCCGCTTGGCTCAAACATCAGCGCCCACGAGGAAAACTACGGATGAAATGGCGATTAGGTATTGTGTTTTTGCTGCTTTCCGGTCAAGCGTTGGGCGCGTCCATTTTCACGTTCGTGCCCAGGAAAGTGGACGCTTCCCGCAACTATCTCATATACCTGCATGGCGCAATCATTGAGAACAAGGGGCCGGAGCCGACGCATCCACGTTTCGGCGTCTACGATTACCAGGGCATCCTGGATGCGCTATCGAGCAGAGGCGCAGTTGTCATATCGCAACCCCGTCCGCACGGTACGGATGTCAATGCCTATGCCGGGGTCGTGATTTCGCAGATCTACCAGCTGCTAAACGCCGGCGTGCCGCAGGACCATATCGCCGTAGTCGGTTTTTCCAAAGGCGGTGATATTGCACTGCATGTCTCCAGTTTTCTTCGCCTGAAGAACATTCGATATGTGTTTCTCGCTGCGTGTTGGCCTAAACCGCATGAGCCGCAGCTGCGGCTTACCGGACGGGTTTTTTCGATCTATGAAACCAGCGACACGTTTGCCGGTTTCAGCTGCCGCCCAATGGCAGAACACAAGGACAAGCCAACTTCGTTCAAGGAAATCAAGATTTCAACCGGATACATGCACGGTGCGTTTTATCGTCCGCGGAAGCAATGGGTCGAGCCGTTGCTGGACGATCTATATGGCGCAAAGCGCTAAGCAACGATCAGAGCATCCTTGACTCAAGCGTTGGGGCCATTGCGATAAAGTGACACCTTGCGCTCGCTACAACCTTGCACGCAAACGAGAATGAAGGAGCAAAAATGCCTATTCAAACCTTCAAAACGTCTACCGATGGTCTCGAGCCAAATCAGCGAAATCGTGGCCACTACGTGGCCGATCTTGACACGGATAACGAACAGCTCTGGATTCCTTACGCGGACGGGGTGTGGTTTCAGCCTTGCCAATTCAACGTGACAACCGGGGGTTTCACGGTTCTTCTCAAGGGGCTGCCCGGTGCGCAACTTGGCGTTCACTACCACGTCGGGACGGTTCGCGGATATACCATCCAGGGGCATTGGAGGTACCTGGAACATGACTGGATCGCGAAGCCGGGCACGTTCATTTACGAGCCTGCCGGTGAAGCTCACACCCTGGTCGTGACGGAGGATTCACCCGAACCGGCACTGATCCTGTTCGTGGTCGACGGCGGGCTCGTTTATCTCGACAAACCTGTCGATGGAAGCCTCGCTGCGTTCGAGGATGGTTTTTCAGCACTTGAACTGTGCAGAAATTACTACCGCAAGGCCGGTCTCGACGTGCAAGATCTGGATGCACGAATCCGCTGAGCGGTTGTTGATGCCCAACAGGTCGTTGCAGCGGACGGCGCTGTCGCGCCACCGCTGAACCGGAGCGTTGGGCGTCGCATGCAGGCCGTTGCGGTGCCGAATCGCGAAACCCCGTCGCTCGGAGTAGACCGCGCAAACCAACCATGAGCAGACTGGCTTCTCACTCATGTTGGAGCTGAATGATCCCTGCCGGCTACTTCTTCTTCTGCTTGACCACCCAAACTACCAGGCCGACAACTACGGCGAGCACCAGAATGGGCAACCAGAATCCGCCGTATCCACCCATCCATCCGGAACCGCGCATGCCGCCGTTCATCATGGTTCCGTTCTGAGCGAGACTGGTGCCCGTGACCAGTAGCAGCGCCAGGCCAATGCCAAAGCTCTTTAGTGCATTCATCAGTTCACCCTCTTGAGGCAGAGTAAAAACCATAGCCCCATGACAGCCCAATGTCGGTGCTGTAGCGAACACAGTTCCATTGTTCAGGCGGCTCAACGGCGCCTGACCATTCAAGTGAAGAAACGGGATTCGACACTTGGCACATGGATGCGCCGCCGGCTCCGGACTTCGTTGATTTTGGCCGCTCGGGAAAATCTGCAGCCGTTCAAGATCGTCGTCGCGTCGCATTGCGGAAATTCCGCTGTCATGCCTCTGCCAAATTGAACGTTTCAGGCCATATCCGCATCAGAGGTTCTGCTAGCGTGTGACAGTCGCCGGTGGCATCCGGGGGAGGTTGCATATGTCCATCACCGCGCGCTTGGTTCGCGTACTTCAATTGGTTGGCCACTGTGTTTCCGTCATGGCACTCCGTTTCAGCGCGCCGCCTGACAACGGGCTGCAGATGACGTTTGACCCGCTGCCCACGCTTGCTGCCGCAAATCCAGGCATTGCCTCAAACGAACCTGAGTTCAGGCGTTGGGCCTCTGAACAGGGCTCTTTTATGGGGGAAACCATGGGCCAGAATCGTACCCTGGGCGCGCCACGCAGCCCAACCTGCGGACCTCGTGGATACCATGCCGCCCGTGCTGACTTGATCAGGGCGTCTTCAGGCGTCACCAATGTCCCCGCGCGGTAAACTTGGGCAATGAACAGGCACCCGATCGACATTTGGCACGAACTCGTACGAGCCCGGGGTCCCTCCGGTCTTGAGGATCTACTCGCAGAAGATGCCGTGTTTTTCTCGCCAGTTGTCCACTCACCTCAACGCGGAAGGGCCCTTGCAAAGGGCTATCTGTCTGCTGCGTTTCATGTCTTCTTCAATCCCACCTTTCGGTACGTCCGAGAGATCATCGGGTCTTCGGATGCAATGCTGGAGTTCGAGACAGAGATCGATGGAATCCTGGTTAACGGAGTCGACATCATCAAATGGAACGCCGCCGGCAAAGTCGTGGAGTTCAAGGTCATGATTCGGCCGCTGAAGGCGATCAATGTCATCCACGAGCGCATGGGCGCGATACTCGCGGCTGCGAAGCGGCCACAGTGACGCCTGACAGCTCGAACGTCAGCCCTGTTTCAGGTCGGTATTGCTATCGCCTTGCTTCTGCGCATGGCGCCGCTAACCTGTCTGGTGAGATGATGGTTGTGTTGTGCTGCTTGGCCGTTGGCATCGGTCTGCTCGGCTTGGCTTGGGCAAAACGCGGTGATAGTAGCGTTGCAGTTGGATCGGGTGCCTGAAGGTTCGTTCAAACCGACGCGCAAAAAGTGCGCGCCGATTGACTCAAGCGCCGGGCGCAAGTTCGGAGATTCACCATGAACCGGGAACTCTTGGGTGCAGTCGGGCAGGTCCTCGCCGCGATCGGACTTGTTCCAACGTTGATCTACCTGGCTATCCAGGTTCGCGAGCAGAACAAGGCCAATCGCGGAGCTTCGCTCGACTTTCTCAGCACACAGTGGACCGACCTTATCCGAACGATGAACGAAAGCGCGGATCCTGGGCTGATCTATCTGCGTGGCCTGCAGGATTTTGAGTCGTTGGATCCCGTATCGCACCAGAGGTTTGGGGCTTACATGCTCCGCGCATTCCGGTACCGGGTCGGGCTTTACTTCCACTACCTGGATGGCGCCATGCCGGCGCCGTATCGGGAATCTGTCAGACGACAGATGGAGGATATTGTTGCCTAATCGGCTTACGCGGCGCCCGCAATTCCCGCGTCGGAGTCCTGATGTCCAACGCCAACACGCTACGCTCTCTCGTGACCGAACTGCTCGTGGTCTTTGTTGGTGTGGCACTCGCCTTCGCCGTGAAGAATTACCGACAGGACCTCAACGACCGGGCCGTTGGTGACCAGTACCTGATCGGCTTTCGGCGCGACCTCACGGCTGACCTGGCAATGCTCAAGGCTCAGCAACAGGCACGGAGAACTCAGCTGAAAGACCCAGAACCGTACTCCAGTTCTTCGAAGGCCGGCCCATCGATCCGCAACGCTTCTTTGCCGCGTACTGGTCGGCGCTGTACGAACTGAGGGCATCACCCAACCGCGACACAATGAATGAGGTGCTGAGCTCAGGCAATCTTCGGCTTGTCCGCGATGTGAAAATCCGAACCGGCCTTCTGCGGTTGTACGCAACTTACGACAGGATCGCCAGCCTCGAAAAGCACATATTGCGTGATATCGACGAATATCTTTACGACCCCACGTTTTCCCGCATCCCCATCCAGGTCGAAGGGCCGTGGGAGGATACTCCAGCGAACCGGCAAGCCATGAAGACCGTCCTGGGTGATGTCAAGATCGAGAACGGATTCCGCCTCATAGAGGTCAACCTGAATCAAACGAGCAAGGACGATGGGCTCCTGGCCGAACTTGCGCAGGCCCGCTCCCAGGTCGAGCAACTGTTGAAGCGTATCCCCGCAAGATAAAGCGTGCGCGGTCCCCGGCACGAAGCGACGCGGCTATGTACCCAAGCCGACCGCCGGGGTGTATCTTCGTGCAAGCCAGTACGCCTTTGCCGGCGGCGGCTCAGTGCGGCATCAGGCCGCAAGGACAGAGATGACCGCATTTGAAATCGTTTTCACTTTGCTGACGATGATCACGTCGCTGGCGGTCGCCCATCAACGTCGTCGCGGCCTGACCGCTCATTCGAGCCACTGCCGCTTTGCAGCTTGGCTTGATTCCGGCGTTATGCCTCGACTGTCCTCACTGACAGGAGCGTTCCATGAAGATCACGTCGTTATGCTTGCTTTTTGTTGCCGCCGCCCTTGCCGGATGTGCATCAAACCAAGTCGCGCAGACCGGCGCGCAAAGCGCGCGCACGGAGAGATGCAAGGCAACTTCCAAAGCGGAAGTCGCAGCGCTGTTCGATCGCTGGAATCGATCGTTGCAGACAGGTGATCCACATAAAGTGGTCGCCAACTACGCGGCGCGGTCAATCCTCTTGCCCACGCTTTCAAACAAGCCGCGAATCACGCCAGCCGAGAAGGAAGATTACTTCCATCATTTTCTGGAGAACCGCCCCGCCGGCAAGATTGATTTTCGATTCATTGAAATCGGTTGCAACACGGCGTTCGACGCAGGACTTTACACGTTCACGTTCGCGCGGACGGGTGACAGCGTCAGCGGACGCTACACCTTCACCTACCGCTGGAATGGTTCTGAGTGGCTGATTACCAGCCACCATTCCTCGTTAATGCCCGAGCAGGACCAGCCACCACAGGCATGACAAATCGTTCCAGCGGACGGGCGGAAAGCGCCCGCCGCCAAACTCGAACGTTGGGCGTCACAACAACCGTGTTCGATGCTTTGAAAGGAGGAGTAATGCCCAGGGCATTCTCCATTGGGCGCGAATGGTTTGAAATGGCGAGGATGCTTCATTTTGAGCTCGGGAGGATTTCAACTGTTCAAGAATCTCATACCGAAGATTTTTTACGATCGTCTGCAGGACGGGCTGGAGTTCTTCGTGGACGGACCGGGGTTCGAGGTGCGTTACCACGACTCCGACATGGCAGTCATCGCCCGCGATAATGCCAAGGCCTACATCGTGCATAGCCCGGAGGGCGCCGCCGGGGATCGTCCGGAGCTTGGCATCGATACCGACGACATCGACGGAATTTTCGAGGAGATGTCCGCGCGGGCGGCGCATCTGTTGCATCCGAATTTGAACACGGTTACGTTGCGGCCGTGGGGTGCGCGTGAGTTCGCCATGCTGGACAAGACGACGGTTTGCGTCGTCTTCCGTGAGTGGTCGGCGGAGCGCTGAGACTTCTCGTAAAATATCCGGTCAGAAGGCACTGACTCGCGCTGGCCAATACGACCGCATTGGGTGATGTTGGAGACAATGCATGGGGATCCGGGATCGGTCATGACCATTGCAGACCTTGCGAACCTCGGCGAGATCGTTTCCGGTTTCGGCGTCATCGCGTCACTCATTTTCGTCGCCCTGGAAATCCGCAAGGGCACCGCCCAGTCGAAGTTGGCAAACTGGGCATCGCTTGTCGATCGCTACAACGCCGTTTACAGCCAGACCGATGACATTGCGCTCGCCAATCTGGTGGCCAAGGGACGCAAGAGCTATCGGGACCTGAGCGAGGGAGAGAAGATTTCGTTCGGGCATTATCTGGAGCAGTTGTGCATCGCCAACGAAGCGCTTCTGGTCTACGCACAAACCATGGTGCATGGAAAAGATGACGCGCTTTCCGTTTTCAACAAGCAGATACGTTTTCATCTCGGCTTCAAGGGCTCCCGGGAGTGGTTCGAGGAGTTTGAGAGCCAACGGGCATTCCCGGCGCCGCTGATGCGGGCGATTCATCAGGCAATCGATTAGGGTGATCAAACTCCACGTGCCGCGATGCCGGTCGATTGTTTCAGGGGCTTCGATGCAACAACAAGGATTTGTCGATCTCGTCTGCCGCAATCCGGTCAACCGTTCCATTCTGCACAGACTGCCGGAGCTGGACTTGCCGCAAGGCTATCTGGTGGCGGGTTGTCTGTTCCAGACCGTATGGAATTGCCTGTCGGGAAAATCGCCGGCGGATGACATCCTCGATTACGACATCTTCTATTTCGATTCGTCGGACTTGGGCCGGGGGGCCGAAAACGCCGTCATTCAGCGCTGCGCAGTGGCCTTTTCCGACCTGGGTGCGGCAGTACAAGTGCGCAACCAGGCGCGAGTTCACCGGTGGTACGAGGAAAAATTCGGTATCCCTTGCAAGCCGCTGGTCAGTACCTGCGACGGCATCGATCATTTCCTGAATCAGTCTTCGTGCTTCGGATTGCGCGAGGATTCCAGTGCGGGCCACGACATCTACGCTCCGTTCGGATACGACGACCTGTTTTCCATGGTCGTGCGACCGAACAAGCGCCGTGAGTTGCCCGATACGTACAATGCGAAAGCGGCGCGCTGGCAACGAGCGTGGCCGAAGTTGGTCGTCGTTCCGTGGACGCACGCCGATGGCTGTCAAACGGTATCGCTTCGCGACGCGATTTCCTGAATTTGAAGGTCGGATCACATGACGCAAGCACACGACTTCACTGCCGTACTTCGTTTCTGGTTTGAAGAGATCGAACATGACCAATGGTGGTCCGCCGATCCGGATTTCGATCAGGTGATTTGGGAACGCTTCTCGGCGGTTCATCGGGCCGCAACCCGCGGGGAACTCAGCCATTGGCGCAAACTGGCGGCCGGGCGCCTGGCTGAAGTGATCGCTCTGGATCAGTTTTCGCGGAACATGTATCGCGGAACCGCCCGGGCCTTTGCTGCCGACCCGGTCGCCCTGGTTCTTGCCCAGGAGGCTGTTGCCGGCGCCCACGATCAGGCGCTGACCCGACACGGGCGGCTTTTTCTGTACATGCCGTTCATGCACAGCGAGTCCGCCCTGGTGCATGAAACTGCCTTGCAGTTGTTCCAGACACTGGGCTTGAAAAACAATCTGGACTTCGAGCTTCGTCACAAGGCCATCATCGACCGCTTTGGCCGCTACCCGCACCGCAACGCCTTGCTCGGCCGCGAATCGACCGAAGAGGAAATCCAGTTCCTCGAACTACCCGGGTCGAGTTTCTAGGCAAGCGTATCGCTCCCGCCGGAGAGCGCCGCGCCAATCGCGAACTTGAAGCCGTCGGGGTAACATCAATGGCTGTGCGCAATGCGCGCGGAAACATTCAAGCATCAGGCCTGGAATTCAACTGAACGACATGAGATTCAAGGGCATTCACCATATCGAGCTTTCGGTGTTGAACTATGACGAATCGATCGCGTTCTTCGACAAGATGTTCGGCTGGCTCGGTTACAAGAGTTTCTGGACGCTGGACATCGGCTATCGCTCAACCTACTACATGGCTCGCTTCCCGTTCTTCCACAGTTACATCGGCATCCAGCCGGCGAAGACAGGGAGCAGGCTGGTGCACGCCGATCGGGCGACCGGCATACATCATGTTGCGTTGTGGGCCAGGAACCGCGGGGAAGTCGACAACTTTTACACAAACTTCCTGCGCAAGAACCAGGTTGGGGTAACCGATCCGCCTGCCGAATACCCGACCTATACGCCGGGCTACTACGCGGTGTTTTTCGATGACCCGATCAGCGGGATCCACTTCGAATTGAGCCACACACCGACACTGCCTTCGCTGTCCAGTTATTTCGCATGGATTCGCACGCTGAAGGACATCTGGCGAAAACATCCCGAATGGAAGTCGCCGCCGTGGAAAGAGGCAATGAGGAAGTTGCCGTCCAGACATGATTGAAACTCGCAGCAACTCGCGGGCGACTGTCGCCGGTTCACGCCACTGCAGTAAGTTGTCGGCAGGAGTGGGCATCATGGGTTATCGGAGGGATCAGTGACACTCGAGATAGCGGCCAAAGCCCTGGCCGTGTGGGTGGGGATCCTCGTGTTGGCGGTAGTCAACGGCCTCGTTCGGGAAGCGGTGCTGATTCCCAGGCTCGGCACGGCGCTTGGAATGCCACTCAGCGGCCTGCTTTTGTCTTGCCTTATCGTGGCAGTGGCATACTTGACCTTGCCTTGGCTGGTCGCCCGCGGTTCAAGCCAACTCTGGTCCATCGGGCTCGGATGGTTGGCACTCACGCTGATCTTCGAGTTTTCGTTTGGCCTGCTGCGTGGTCAGACGCTGGCCACGATTCTGGAGGCCTACACGTTCAAGGACGGTAACCTGTGGCCCATGGTGCTTGTCGTTACAGCCGTGGCGCCATGGCTGGCGGCCAGGTTCAGGGATTGGCTCTAGTGCCGGCGGATCGCCGAAGTGGCACGCCATCTCCGCGCTGGCCGGTCGAGCAGTTCACTGTATCGTCATTACGGCTGATCCAATCCCCAATCAAAATACCGTTGCCTGACCCAGGCACCGCGCGTGCAAGGAGCAAACACATGACTGAATCGAGTATCCACGGCAGCTGCCTTTGCGGAAGCGTGGCATATGAGGTTATGCCGCCGTTCCGGACGATGATTCACTGCCATTGTTCGCGTTGCCGGAAAAGCACCGGCAGCGGACACGCGACAAATGTGGTTGTCGATCGCGACCAACTGCGCTGGCTGTGCGCAGAGGACAGCATCCAACGCTACAATCACCGCGTGGCAAAGAGCTTCGGCAAATGGTTCTGCACCGATTGCGGCAGCCCGGTTCCGCGTTTGACCCGCAGTGACCAGAAAGTAGTGATCCCGGCCGGATCGCTGGATGCCGCACCGCCCGTCAACCCCACCGGTCACATCTTCTGGGCATCGCGCGCGCCGTGGGCTTGTGGCAGCCAAGGGTTGCCGGTACACGATGAGTATCCCGAGTCATGGTAGCCGGACAAACGCCGCCGGTAACGCTTGCATTCGACGTATATGGAACGCTGATCGATACACAGGGCGTTGTTTCGGCGTTGCAGAGACTGATCGGCAACAAGGCAGGAGATTTCTCGCGCACCTGGCGTGAAAAGCAGCTGGAATATTCGTTCCGCCGTGGGTTGATGCGGCAATATGAAACCTTCGTGGTGTGCACCAGCGATGCGCTGGATTACGCGTGTGCATTGCATGAAGTCGATCTCGCGGAAAAGGAGAAAGCGAACCTGCTTGAAGGTTACCGCTCACTGCCCGCGTTCGATGACGTAACAGACGGGCTGGCGAAATTGAGCGATGACGGTTATCGCTTGTTTGCATTTTCGAACGGCACCGCGGATGCCGTCGAAGCGTTGCTTGTCGCGGCCGGCATAAGGCACTTTTTCCGCGGAGTCGTCAGCGTCGACGACGTCAGATCGTTCAAGCCCAACCCGGACGTTTACGATCATTTCCTCGGTAAATCCGGAGCCGAAGGCAAGGATAGCTGGCTGATTTCGAGTAACGCCTTCGATGTCATTGGCGCGATTTCCGCCGGCATGCGCGCCGCCTGGGTGCGCCGTTCGAAGAATGCGGTTTTCGATCCCTGGGGCATTGAGCCGACGATGATCGTGCAAAGCCTCGGCGAACTGCACGAAAAACTGGGAGAGAATCAATCCGAATGATGCCTGCGCGGCGGATGGTTGAAAGCCGATGTCCGACGGGCGTTCGCATGTTGTGGGGAAAGTCGATCCATGGTTGGGGCGACAGCAACGTATCCGTGAGGCGAGCATGAGCAGGGATGGGTCGAAACCAGACCGATCCGCATCGAAGCTGATCGACGCCAGGGGCGCGTCGCTGGAAGATCCTTCGGGCCTGTTCAATGCGAGCCTTGTCGGCAACGTGCGACGCGCGAATGATTATCGCCAGGGCGACAAGATCAACGAGAAGGCATTGAACACGCTCGTCCGCGCCGCGGTGGCATTGAACACGTCCACGAAACGACGCTGATTGTTTGAGCCGGTGCCGTTTGCGCCGGCATGCCAGCCGACCCGGCATCCATGATGGCAATGGCGTAGTATCCTGTCAAAATACTGGTTCGGATGACGAGTACGCGTGCGGCGCCGGCCACGGAAGAGCATGCCCTGATGCGAGGTTGACAACAGTGTCGGAATTTATCCGCCCATGATGCAGCGCTCCGTTTCAATGCAACTGGTTGGATTGCTCGGTTGGTTGTTGGCCGTGTTTGTCGCGGCTGCGCTGGGCGCGGTCGCCTCCGTCAACGCGGCATCGTTTTATGCCCGGTTGAGCCAACCGGCCTGGGCGCCGCCGCCGTGGATATTCGGACCGGTGTGGACCGTGTTGTACGTGCTGATGGGGATTGCCGCATGGTTGGTTTGGCGCTCAACAGGGCCGAAGAAAACGGCGTTGGTCCTGTTCGGCGTCCAGCTGGCGCTCAATACGCTTTGGTCGTGGTTGTTTTTTAGCTGGCATCGCGGCGCGCTGGCCTCCATGGAAATTTTGATCCTGCTGGTGTTGATCGCGATGACAGCGCTCGCATTCCGGCGTCACAGCCGTTTGGCTGCCATCCTGCTGGTGCCGTACCTTTTGTGGGTCGGCTTTGCGTCGGTGCTGACGTGGACGATATGGCTGGGCAACCCGGCACTACTTTGATCTCGGGTTCGAGGGCGGGAATCGATCGCCGGCCGGTTCGTTCCGGCCGCCGTGTGCTGCGCGCGACAGACGGGGAAACGGCTGCTAACGACGCTGGATTTGCGTGACCTGAAGAGGAGAGACCGGGGTGTTCACAAACAAGCAGGAAGAATTGCGAAGCGTGCAGAAGAAAATGATCCTGCTGCAAATTGTCGGCACGATCGGGGCCGCCTTGCTGGGTTTGGGGCTTTATGGAAAATTCGGAGCCGACGGCGACGCCTTTATTTCGATCCTGAACGATCCGGAGTACGTGTACAGCTTCATTGCCATCGGCGCAATCATCATGGTCTGGGAGTTCATCACGATCGTCCCGTTGTTCAAGAAGCGCGCAGAGCTGGTAAACAACGAAAGCCGATAAGCCACCGTTCAATCGGCGGTTCTGCCACACGAAAAACACAAACCGTCCATGCGTGTTCCACATCCATCGCCGAAGCTTTGGTGCGTTCATCGGATTGGCGGATAGACATGCAAGCGACTTTGAACCAGAGCGTATGGCGGCCGATTTTGCTCGTCGCATTGGTCACGGCATCGATTCTGTGCGTGCCCTTGATCGCGATGCAATTCACGGCGCAGGTGAACTGGACGCCAGGCGATTTCGTCGTTGCGTTTGTATTGCTTTTCGGTACCGGGCTGGCCTATGTGTTGATCGTGCATAACAAGGCCAATCGCAGCTATCGAGCGGCCGTCGGCCTGGCGCTGTTCGCGGCGCTGTTCCTGATCTGGGCCAATCTCGCCGTGGGCATCATCGGCGATGAAGGCAATCGCGCCAATCTGATGTATGTCGCCGTGCCCGCAACAGGCATCGTCGGTTCCATCATCTCGCGCCTGCGACCGTTGGGCATGGCCTGCACGCTATCGGTTATGGCGATTTCCCTGGCGCTGATTGCAGTCATCGCACTGGTTGGCAACCTTGGCGAACCATCCGGCGGGCCGCTGGAAATCGTCATGATGAATGGATTCTTCATCGTGCTGTTCCTTGGTGCGGCGTGGTTGTTCCGGCGCGCCGCGCGAAGCGGAACCGGATCGGCATGAGATTGCTTAGGGCATTCTTGTCGGCAGGTCGCATGCGCGTGCTGAGTCCCTTGCTCGCGTTCCTGATTTGCGGTTCGACAATTTGTGCGGAGCGGTACGGTGCCGTACCGCCGGGCAGGGAACTGAAAACGCTTGCGATCACCACGATATCCGGCACCGTCGAAGCACCGTTTACCGAGGCGAATCAGGAATCGTTCGGTCGGGCCAGGATCTCGTCGGATGGCAAGACGATCGGTTGGCTGGCGGAAGTTGCCAATTGTTGTACGTCGTATCCGCTGCCGTTGGCATTGGTCATTTTTCGCGACGGCAAGGTGATCTACCGATTTCGTGAAGCAACGGCGATCTGGCGCTGGACCTTTCTGGCCCGTGGTACGCAGGTCGCGTATCAATGGACATTCCCGCACGGCTTTGTACCCACGTACTACACGCTTCGAAGCCTCGAAACAGGCTCCGTGTTGAACAAGTTCGTCTGTCGGATCAATGAATCCACCCACGAATACATCAAGCCCGAGCGCATTCCGGATTGGGTCCGCGCTGTCAGGCCTGCGCTTCCGTGCCCCGGTAACTGACGCCCGAAAATGGTGTCAGGGACAATTTCTACTTCACTGCGCCGGGCACGAGGAAAGGCCGCAGACTTTGGTCTGTAGCGCCGCTGTGCTGCCAGCTTTTGAGCTCGCGAGCCAAGCGGGCGAGTGCGCTGCTGTACCGGGCTTGATACCGAAAACCACAAGTTCAACCGGGGCTGGCGTTCGGGGTCGCTTGCCCTGAACAGGCTGACCAATGTCGAAGCGCTGCCGGTTGCCTCGCAGTGCTTGTCGCCACCGACCAGGCGGCTTGTACGCCAGCGCTCGCCAGGCACGCGAGTACGAATGCCGGTCGCCGTATATGTTTGGTTCTTTTCGCCTGATTGGTCGATGCCATTCTGTCGGCCGAGGAAAGTCGAGCGATCCAACGTCGCCAAAACACAATCCAACATCATCCACGCACGCTTGCGACCCGAGAGTTCAACGCCTCTGGTTTCGATGGTTTCAGCTCTTCAGATAGGCGACGAAGGCGCGGGTGAGTTCCTCGATCAGTGTTTCCTCCGTGACGTGCAAGGTACGCCAGGCAGTGTGGGGCTTGAAAAAGTTTGTTTCGATCGCGTTCGTCGCGGTGAGTACGGCGATGCGTACGGCCCGCTCGGGGTTTTCATGCGCGATCTCTTTGCGATACTTGAGCATCACCTGAAAGACCATTTCCAGATTGCCTTCGATAATGCGCCTGGCGGCCTGCCGGAATTCCGAGTCGCCGTCCGCGTCCATGAACTGCTTGAGTGCTCCCAGCAACTTCCCGGCTTGGCGGTACTGCCCGAAATTCACTTCGATAAATCGGCGCGCCGTCTGGTCCAGGGTAGGGCGGCTGAGCCCCTTGGCCAGGTGCATGCGGTTATGCGCCTGGCTGGCTTCCAGCATGTGCAGGAAGGCCGCACGCAGCAGGTCCTTTTTATCCTTGAATCGCCGATAGACCGTGGCCGGTGAGACGCCGGCCGCCTCGGCGATGCGCGGGATGGTGGCGCCCTCCAGCCCGCTTTCGTGCAGGGTGCGGACAGTGGCCGAAAGCAGGCTTTCCAGGGTACGGCGGCTGCGTTCCTGCCGGGGTTCCAGTGTCGTTTCTTGTTTTGACATGGACACAGGATAGACAAAAACGCAATCGAATGTTAATGTGAATCCACATTCACATTAATGCCAGGGCGGACAAGTTGATGGAAGGCGATACGATCACGCTGAACGACGGACGAAAACTCGGGTTTTGCGAATACGGCAAACCCGACGGCATACCGCTGATGTTGTTCCACGGCACGCCGGGCTCGCGCCTGCTCAGCTTCCTGGAAAAGGCCGAATGGGTCGAGCGGCTGGGTTTTCGTGTCCTGACCCCGGAGCGCCCGGGTTATGGCCTGTCCGACCCGGCGCCCGGGCACACCATAGGCGACTGGGCGAATGACGTCGCGCAACTGGCCGATCAGCTCGGCCTCGACCGTTTCCACGTATCGGGCGCATCCGGCGGCGGCCCGTTCGCGCTGGCCTGCGCCCTGCGCCTGCCCGCACGCGTACGCTCGGCCACCCTGATCTGCAGCGGATGCCCCCCCGAGGCCATGCGCGACAAGCAAGGTATGAATCGCGGCAACCGGCTGTTGTTCTTCGTGGCCCGGTACGCGCCGCCGTTGCTCAGGGTCCTCATGGCCCTGTATGCCCGCGGAGTGATGAAATCGCTCAAGCCGGGGAATGAGGCGAAGAAGAAAAAGCACGGCGAGGCGAGGAAGAAGAAAATGCTCGCGCAATTGTGCGCATGGGACCAGCGCATCCTCGAGTCACGCGAGGATGACCCGCGCGCGAAACTGCAGCTGACCGAAGCCTTTCGCCAAGGCCCAGCCGGCGCCTACCACGACATGATGCGGGTCAGCCACGACTGGGGCCTCGACGTACAAACCCTAAAGGTGCCCGTGTTCCTGTGGCACGGCACCGCGGACACCCTGATGCCCGAACCTTGCGCACGCACCTTCGCGGCGATGATTCCCGGATGCGAGGCTCACTTCATCGAGGACGCCGGGCACATGCTGCTGGCCGACTTGGATACGGCTTCCACGATGATGGGCTGGATAGTGACGGCGAGTGCGTGACACCTCGCTGATGGCGCAGTCATAACTCGATTCATGGATGCCTTCGTAACGACATAGGGGTTCGGTGAGTTGAACACCAACAGGCTGCAAACAAACGCAAGTAGCAAAATTGTGCACTTCCTGCGCGGTGGGTTCGGCATCGAACTCTTTGTAAACGGCTTTCTTCCGTGGCTGGTCTACTCATTGGCTCAGCCTGAGATGGGACGCGTCCATGCACTGATGGCTTCGGCCATACCACCGATCATCTGGAGTGCGATCGAACTCGTTCGGAACAGAAGGCTGGATGCGCTTTCGATATTGGTGCTCGCGGGCATCGGATTGTCACTGGCCGCATTCTTTGGTGGCGGTGGCTACAGAATGTTGCAGTTGCGCGAACATCTTGCCCCGGGTGTGATCGCTCTGGCATTCCTTGGTTCGGTGGCTATCAAGCGGCCGTTGCTTGTCGTGATCGCGCGCGCTGCAGTGAAAAGAAGGTCGCCGGAAGATGCCGAAAAATTCGAGCGTGAGATTGCAAACGAACGCGTACGGCGCTTGCTGACGCGCCTGAACCTGGGCATCGGGTTCTTGTTGCTACTCCAGGTCGTCATTGCCGTGATCCTGGTTTTCGCCCTCCCGATTCGGGAATTTCTGATCGTGAGCCCGATCATCAACTACACGATAGCAGGGCTTTTTCTGGGGGCGATGCTGTACATGAAGCCAAAGCTGGTCGCGGCTCTCAAAGCAGCCAAGCAGGACCGGAATGAGTCAACCGCCTGACTCCGATTTCGATATTGGCCCTGGGCGAGCAGACACGGGCATGCGTTTCGGCATAGATTGACTGGCGAGTGGTTTTGGGGGTCCAAAACTTTGCATTTGGGATTCAACCTGGCGCGGGAGCGCCTCGTTTACTGGCTGTCGCCCGGAAAGAAGGCCTTGTCCGTATTGCGAGCCAAGTGGGGACAGCCGGGTGACATGCATGCCAGCTCCGCATCGAGTTATTTTGACCTGACCCGGAGGGGCAGTGCCCGGGAGACAGTGGACGATCAGACCTGGGAGGGCCTCGAGTTTCAGGAGATCTTTGCAAATCTGGATTCCACGGTGACGCCGCTTGGCAGCCGGTATCTGTTTAGGCAGATGCGGAGCCATGAATCAGATCCGGAGGAGCTGAAGAAAAAGTACGCGGTGCATACACGCCTGCAATCGGACGATTCCACCTGTTCCTGGACAGAGCGGACCGAGAAAAAAGTGTCAGGGACAATTTTTGACAGTCACCCGAGCGATCATTTTTTCCCCGCCCCATTCTTTGGGTCTTGGCTTGAACCGTTGCGCAGAGTCGCTTTGTTCCAAGGCGCGTCGTTGCTGCAGGTAGCTGCGCGCATCCGGTAGCGATCCCGCGGTAAGGGAAATGCGCGCCGCCCGGCAGGCGCCAAGTTCTGGCATACTTGCAAGTAGTTCAATGCTCGTTTCGTGGATGGTGTGCAAACGTGCTTCGGGGACTGGATGCGGACAATCATCCGGATGGGGAGAATTAAATGACAGGAACCCATGCAAGCTCACGCCGGCCGCTCGCGCTGGCCATTGCGCTGGTTTTGACCGCAACCAGCGCGCGGGCGGCAACGATCACGGTAACTACCGGCGGTGATCCCGACCCGAGCGGGGCCGGGATCTGCACGCTGCGCCAGGCAATATTGTCGGCCAACGGGAATACGTCCAACACCGGTAACTGCGTGGCCGGCGATGTTGGCTCCAACACGATCGTGTTCGACGGTGCATTATCCGGATCGACGATCACGATGGACTACCCCGATCCGGTCGGCGTGATCAACCCGCTGACCATCCAGGGCAGCGACCAGACGATTGTCGGCGCCAATGCGCATTACGCGATTTTTGATTCGTCCGACCTGACGGTCAGCAACCTGACGATCAGCGGCACCGACAACACCGGTCACCTGGGCGGTGCGTTCCGGCTCAAGAACGCTACCCTGACGCTCACGGACGTCACCTTATCCGACAACACCGCTTCTTTAGGCGGCGGTATCTATGCCAACAACAGCACGGTCACGCTGACCAACACCACGATTTCCGGCAACAGCGCGTCTTCCGTCGGCGGCGGCATCAGCGCGTTCAACAGCACCGTCACGTTGACCAATTCCACGATCTCCGGCAATTCAGGCAGCTCCGGCGGAGGCATCCGCGCGGACTACGCCAGCCACATGATCTTGACCGGATCGACCATCACCAATAACACGGCGACGTATTCCGGCGGCGGCGTAATGGCTTTGGGGACGGGTACCTCGCTGACGCTCGACCATACGACGGTAACGGACAACATGCTGGCCAGCTATTCGGTCCTTCACTATGGCGGCGGGTTGTACGTGAGCACCAGTGCCTATGCGAAGCTGACAGCATCGACAATATCCGGCAATAGCGGCTTCAGGGGCGGTGGTATTTCGGCGCGCGATTCCGCAAACGTGAAGGTGGTCGATTCAACGATATCGCACAATAGCCAGTCGTACAGCGGCGCTGGACTCGCCGTCGACAACAGCACGGTGACGCTGGTCAATTCGACCTTGACCGGCAACATCGCCCACAGCGGCGGCGCTGCTTCCGAGTTGTCCGCGGCATCCCTGATGCTGTTTGATTCCACGGTCTCCGACAACTCGGCGAACACGGGCGGTGGCGTCGATGCCAACCTGGGTTCGACCCTGGCGCTGACCAACACCATCTTGTCAGCCAATTCGGGCAACCAACCGGATGCCAATGTCGTGGGCGGCTCGGTTTTCTCCGCCTACAATTCGTTGCTGGGCACTGCGGCAAGCCCGAGTCCTGCGCAAAACAACGTCACCAGCGATTCGCCCGGCTTGAGCGGGCTGGGCTTCCATGGCGGACCAACCCAGACCATGGCGATCTCGTCGAACAGCCCCGCGATCGACGCCGGTGACAATGCGGCCGTTCCCGCGGGCATCGTGTTCGATCAGCGCGGTTCCGGCAATCCGCGAATCAGCAACGCTACCGTGGATATCGGCGCGTTCGAATATAACGTGGACGTCATCTTTGCCGACGGGTTCGAGCTGTGACTCTGATCCAATAAAAGAACCAAAAAGCGTCACAATCGCAATCCAATCGCAATCGCGCAATCGCAACCAGCGCGCAATCGGGGTCACGCAATCGGGGTCAGGTCTTTCGCAACCGGGGTCAGGTCTTTGAATTATGATCATTGTCTTGTAGACTCTGGTTTTGATCGTAATGGCCAAGATCGGAGTGCTGCCGGATGGCGAGACCCCTTAGGCTGGAATATGCTGGCGCGCTGTATCATGTGACGTCGCGGGGAGACAGGCGCGAAGCGATTTATGAAGATGATTCGGACCGCGAGTCGTTTTTGGGCGTGTTATCGGAAGTATGCAATCGCTTTAACTGGGTTTGCCACGCCTATTGCCTGATGAGTAACCACTACCACTTGTTGGTCGAGACCCCGGATGCGAATCTGTCCAAAGGCATGCGGCAGCTCAATGGTGTTTACACCCAGATATTCAATCGGTTACATGGCAAAGTAGGGCATGTGTTCCAGGGGCGGTATAAAGCCGTTTTGGTTGACAAGGCAAGCTACCTGCTCGAGCTGGCCCGCTACATTGTCCTGAATCCGGTTCGAGCAGGCATGGTACGTTCGGCCAGGGACTGGCGATGGAGCAGTTACCGAGCGACCAGTGGGCAAGCCCGGTCTCCCGCGTTTTTAACGACTGATTGGGTGCTGTCCGCCTTTTCGGGCAAAAAGAAGAGGGCGATAGAAAATTACAAAGCCTTTGTGGCCGAAGGCAAAGGCCAGCCGTCACCCTGGCAGTCATTGCGCAGTCAGGTCTATCTCGGGAATGACGCCTTTGTGGCGAAGATGCAGTCTTTACTCGATGACGACAAAGAGTTGAGCGAGATTCCCGCATCGCAAAGGCGTCCTGCGCCAAAACCGCTCTCTCATTATGAGACACGTAACAGCAGGAGAAATGATGCGATCGTTGAGGCATACGCCAGCGGCGGCTATACATTGAAAGACATTGGGGAACACTTTGAACTGCATTACTCCACAGTCAGTGGAATCATAAGAAATCATAAATCGAAGACCTGACCCCGTAACGTAGTAACGGTAACGCCGTAACGTATGTTCCCGAAGGTATCGGTGCCCCACCGTAGATGAAGCCTGAACCGGTTTCCTTTGCAGCCGTGTCGAATCCGGCCGAATCGTTCCGCGCAGGTCCGGCGGTTTCGTCGAAACTGTATCGGGCGACAAGCCCCGGTCCGACGGCCAGCGCGGGCATCGCAAACTGCGCTGCAGCAATCGTCAAAACGACCAGCGTCCACTTGCAGTTCGCGCCTGCAGCATGCCGCGTGCGGGCGCGCTTCGTTTCGTTGGACATGATTCCCCCCCAAAGTATGTCGCTCGATTTCCCGGTGATCGAGCGCAAATGCTCGGCTCTGGCTACCGGCTCCCCAATATCAACGGGATCGGACTCGATCGAGTCCGGCCCCGAATTCTTCCGACACTAACACCATTGCTTCACGATCCAAAATCGGCTCAAGGTCACTTCCCCGGCCGAATAATCGAACCTGCCCCGTTGCGGTCCCAATTTGTCGCGCACTTGACGCGACAGGCTGCGCGCCGGACCATGGGACAGGAAATCCCGTTCACGGGACCTGTTTGCGATGGCAGGGGGAATGAGGAATGGATTTTCCCTCGATCTATAAGGAAGTATTCCGCCTGATGTGGAATCACGGGTCAGAGTGCACTTCCCGCCCTGGGCAAACGTGAAAGTGCACTGTGACCCCAATGTTGCCGGCAATCACTGTGCAACAACGTTGCCTTCTGGATTGGCGGCAGTCGGTTCGAGACCATCGAAACCGTCCACATAAATCCGTGACGACCACTCCAGGGATGTACAAAACCGCGAAATCTTGCTGCCCGCCTTGGCAATCACGGACCAATAGTCTTCGCCGGGCAGACCCGGTGCCCGGGCAAGCAGCCACTTGTTGACTGGATCCCCGTCGGAAACCTCGACCTTGCCGTTGACCTCACCTTTTAGAAAGTCCACGGCGTAAAGCCAGCCGTCATCGGCCCCGACGATGGCGTGGCCACCGGCAAACGGCAGTATATTGGTGACCGGGAAGACCCCGGTGGGGGACGTGCTACCGCTTGGCGCGATATCCGGAAGCTTGAACAAGCTTATCGGCTCGGCATGATCGCCGCGGTCGGCAACGGCGCGCAATTCCCCGATGTAATCAATCGAGTACAGCATCACCTTACCCCCGACCACGCGCAGCGTCATGGGGCGAGTGACCGGCATTGCCGTGGAGAATGTCCATATCGTGTGGCCGTCGCCGAGTGCCGTTGCGGTAAATTGACCACTGAGGTTTACCGTATACACACGGTCGCCGTGGACCAGCGGAGGAGCCAGGATCCTGCTTGAATTGACCGACCAGGCAATGCCGCCGGTGTTGACATCGAGCGCGAACAACGAGTCGTCAGAGGGATCGATGCGATCGACGGTAAACAGCAGGAGGTCTTTGTTTGCCGCAAGGGCGAAACCCGTCAATGGACCAACGTTCACGAGTGCATGGGCGTTGAACAGCCAGCGGATAATGAGCGTATCGCTGAACGCGAACACCTCGTTCCGCTGCTTGGCGCAACTGTCGCGATATCCGGTACCGACGTACACGGCGCCGCCCGGGAAATTTTGCTCGAAGGTGGCGCTGCCCGTCGTCTGGATCGCCAGCGCGTTGGTCTCCGACTCGCTGGATTGACAACTGTCGGCATTCGGAAATGCGACTGCGTCGAACCTCGAAAGCTCGTCGATCGGAAGTTGAAGAAGTTCTCCGCGTCGAAGGAATGCAACGAGACGTGATGTCGCCTCCGACCCACCCTGGTAGTTGGCAATGACATTGCCCTCTCCGCCCATGTAGGTTCCATCGCGTTGACTCACCGTATCGGCTTCATAGCGAACAACGTCAGAGTTGAAGGCGTAGAAGCTGGCGAATGGCTCGGGTTGCCATTGCTTGATGTGCGGATGCCAGGTCCAATGCGTCGGGCCAGCCACGAGACTTTGCTGGGTTGTGTCTGCCGGTGTATCAGTCGCCACCGGCACGCCAAGTCCGCAAAACGGATCGCCGCCATTGGCCATAACCTGTTGCGTCAATAGAATTGCAGCCAGGGCTGTTGCCGACGATGCACATAGATGTAGACGGCATCGCGGCAGTTTGAATTTACCCATGGACGCTCCCACCCGTGGCATTACCCCATTTGAAATCGTCCGCGCAACGAGAGTCCGGCGCGACGACGTCGTCTTTCATCAAATGGGTTCTTCCGCTTTGACGCGGAACGATTACAGGCCCAAAAGGGCACCGAAGGGGTTAAGTCGAAAGAACGGTTCCAGGTTCACATACAATTGCTTGAATCGGGCCGCGCTTTCAGTCGCTCGCTTACGCGAGGAAGTGAACCTGACCCCGTTCTGGCCCACGAAGTCGATTGAGGTTCGCCAACCTGAACAACGTTATGGCCCGCGTAGGGCGGGGGCAGCGTAGCGAATCCCGCCTGTTTGGGGGCTTTCCCCGTGCCGCTGCGTCAACCAACGCTTGAGGAATTGTCCCTGACACCATTTTCGACACCATTTTCCGCCCCACTCATTAACGGGAGAACGTCATGTTGGCCTTGATGGAAGCACTGGTTTCCGCCTTCGAGTCGGGGGCGTTGAGTCGACGGCAGTTCCTTCAGGGCCTGGTCCTTGCGGCGGCGGCAACGCCAGCGAAGGCGCAGCCCCGGGCTGTTTCCCCCATCCGGGCCGTGTCCCTTAATCACGTAACACTGGCGGTCCGGGATGTGGACGCGTCAAGGCAGTTCTACAAAAGAGTCCTCGACATCCAGGAAGTCTCCCGGCAACCGAACGGGGTCAACCTCGGATTGGGAGACTCATTCCTGGGCCTGTACGACATCAAGCCGAAGGGACAAATCAATCATTTCTGCGTGGGAGTGCACGGCTTCGACGTCCAGGCCCGGGCCGATGAACTAAGAAAGCTCGGCGTGAAGCCGTACATCCGCAAGGATCGTCCGGAACTCTACTTCGCGGATCCCGACGGAATCACGGTCCAGATCGCCGATGCGGGTTACCACGGCTGAGTGTCGATGGGAAATGGTGTCAAGGACAATTTGTAAAGAATGGTTCCAGATTCACATACCGTTCGCTTACGCGAGTAAGTGAACCTGACCCCGTTCGTTAATTCCCCTGCCCCGTTTTCCCAACGTCACTGATTTTCACCAAACGTCGCCGTCACCTCGACGCTGCCTCAAGTCTCGCGATCGTCTCGCGTGCCTGCTCTTGCAGCGCACGGTAGCAGCGCTCCCATTGGCCACTTCGCGGCGTGGAGTGGACGACCCGGTTCAACATCGCAATCGCCGATTGCAGCGATTCGCGGAGCCGCGCGGCTTGGGCGACGACGCTTTCGTGCTCGTCCTTGCCGACCATCAGGATGTTGCGGTCGCGGCATACGCCAATGCATGTTTGCGGCGCTTCGATCTTGCCGCAACCCATGCATTGCCAAGCCTGGATGTAGTCGGTCATTAGAAAATCCAAACAGTGCTTTTGCCACTATTGACCGGGTTCACCGTATGACGCCTCGATCCATCGCGCGCTGACGAAGATCAAGCATTCCCAAAACGGCGTCAGAGCCGTGTTGAACCGCCGTTGGGCGCAGAAGCCTGCGGAGAGTCTGTGCGCCATCACCATGGCCCCGCCGACCGACGAAAACATGCGCCAGGAATTGTCCCCGACACCATTTTTGAGGTTTCGCATCCTTTGCTTAAGTTGAAACGGAGAGTACGAGCATGAGCAACACGGGCAACGAAATTCAGACGCGACAGGAGACCGTGCAAGACACAACGATACTCTCGCCCACGGGCAGGCTTGACTATGATGCCTCTGCCGAGTTCCAGTCGGCACTCGAGGACGCGGTGGCACAGGGTGCCGGAACGTCGCCCGGGATAATTGTCGATTGCGCGAAGCTGGGGTACATCTCCAGCGCCGGCCTGCGCGCGTTCCTGGTCGGCGCGCGCGAGGCGAAGGCGGCGGGACTCGCCTTCGTGATCTGCGATCTTTCGCCCGCCGTGCAGGAAGTGTTCGCAGTGAGCGGCTTCGACCGCACCATCCCGGTGCATCCAAATCGTGACGCGGCGCTCGCTGCCCTTTCGACGAATGGCGGATAGCGCCACGCGATTGGACCAACAAGGGGACGGAGGGAATTCCGTCGGACTCTGATAGTGGATTGCAGATGGAGTCCCCCGCCCGTTTAATTGCCTCCGTCCTCTTTTGCTGCTTTTTCCGGCCTACCGGAACCCATGGCTCACGAGGAACGCGGAGCAATCAACTTGTCTACGGCCCGGCGAAACTCTGCGGGATAGTTGTCGGAATACGTCTTCCAGAACCATTTGCCGCCCGGTGTGCCCATCACCCGCAGGACGAGTGTCCTGCCCTGCGTCTGCCACGTCTCCGGAGAGAAGTTCGTAGTCGCGGTTTGAGAAAAGATCTCCAGCATCGCCTCGGTAACGTTTTGCATCAGGAGTCGGTAGCGGAGCGCTTCGACATCATTCAAGGAATCAGGGCTTCGATTCCCCCGCAGAAAAATCTCTGCCATCTCCGCGTCCTCGAAGATGGACTGTCGGTTCTCGCGAAGGGTGACCTGGCTCGCGTTGATCGCCGACACTCGGGCGCTCAGGATTCTCTGCTCGATCTGCTCGGTGTTCTGTCGAATCCCGAAAAAGGGGACGGGGGTAATTAAGTCGGAGGTAATTGCCTCACGTGCGTCTGCTCGTAGCGGTTCGAGGTGACTCCGTGCCAACCACCGTTATCGGCAATCCAATACTCAGCCCTCGAACCATGCGGCATCCAAAAGCTCGACCCAATGCCGCACCGGAACGTCGGCCTTGCTTGCCAGATGTAACTGACACCCGATATTAGCCGTCACGATTTGCTTCGGCGCATCAATGGTCAGCGCCTTGACCTTGTTGTCCAGCAACCGCTGGCT
>CAVZZK010000005.1:0-189939 GCA_963779795.1 uncultured Pseudomonadota bacterium
CATCTTCGGTTGCAGCAGCGAATAGGTCCCGGCCGATCCGCAGCAAAGATGATTGTCCGTCGTTCGCGCCAGTTCCACCCCTGCCCTGCGCAGGATCTTTTCCATAGCGCCATCAAGCTTCAACGCATGTTGCAACGTGCATGGACAATGCACGGCAGTTTTCGGTCGGTTCTTTAGTTCAAGTTTGCCCAGGTCTTCGGCCAGCAGCACTTCGCTGAGGTCGCGCGCGAGTTCGCTGACGCGTTTGGCCTTGTCGGCGTAGTCGGGATCGTGGCGCAACAATTCGCCGTATTCCTTGACTGTGGCGCCGCAGCCGGAGGCGCTGATGACGATCGCTTCGATGCCGTTTTCGATGTGCGGCCACCAGGCGTCGATATTGCGGCGCATGAAGTCGAGGCCTTCCTCGTGCGCGGCGAGGTGGTAGCTGACGGCGCCGCAACAGCCTGCTCCGGGTGCTTCGATCAGTGAAATGCCGAGCCGGTCGAGGACGCGGGCTGCGGCGGCATTGGTATTGGGCGTGAGTGCCGATTGCGCGCAACCGGCGAGCGCCAGCATGCGGCGCGGATGGCGGGTGGTCGGCCACGGCGTTTTCTTCTGCGTCGGCGGTACTTTCGATTTGAGGGATCGCGGCAACAGCG
Organism: uncultured Pseudomonadota bacterium; assembly: GCA_963779795.1. Taxonomy (GTDB): domain Bacteria; phylum Pseudomonadota; class Gammaproteobacteria; order Xanthomonadales; family Rhodanobacteraceae; genus Rudaea. Next base: position 639 of record CAVZZK010000005.1, read on the forward strand.
GTTTGAACAGGCGGCCGAGTTGCACGAACGGTTTGAGGCGCGCCGGGTACGGCAGGATCTTGCGGATCAGCCAGCGCTTGAACGCCTGCCCGGCGGGACGTTGGAGTTGTTCCTCGACGATGCCGCGGCCGATGTCGGCAAGCCGGCCGTAGCGCACGCCGGATGGACAGGTGGTTTCGCAACTGCGGCAGGTCAGGCAGCGGTCCAGGTGCGTGCGCGAGGCTTCGCTCACGGTGCCGGTTTCCAGCAGTTGCTTGATGAGATAAATGCGCCCGCGCGGGCCGTCGCGCTCGTCGCCCAGTTCCTGGTAAGTGGGACAGGTGGCGTTGCAGAAACCGCAGTGCACGCAGGTGCGCAGGATCTTTTCCGCCTCGGCGACGTCGGCGCGTCCGTGAAATGTGGGATGGATGCGGGATTCCACGAATCAGGTCCTCACAGCCAGCCGTACAGGCGGCCGGGATTGAACAGGCCGACCGGATCGAATGCGGTTTTCAGGCCGCGATAAAGGCGTTGCAGCGCCGGTGACGGCGTGGCGAACACCTCGCCGTTGCGGTCGCCGCCGCGGTACAGGCCGGCCTGGCCACCGGCGTTGCGCGCTTCGTTTTCCAGTTCGCCGAATTCTTGGTCGCCGCGCAGCCAGCGTTGCGATCCGCCCCAGTCGATCAGCCAGTCTCCGTCGACGCGCCAGTGCGGTGCTGAGGATTTGATTGAAAATCGCCACAGCGGTTCGTCGCCGGCGAAGAAGTCCGATTGCTGTTCGCGCAAGCCGGCCCAGAACGTATCGCCGTCCTCGAGAATTTCGCCACCCCACTGCTTCGCCGTGGCCTGCACCGCGCTGGCCGCACCGGACAGGCGCAGGTACAGCCGGCCGCGATGCCAGCAGGCGCCCGAAAGCGGTTTGGGCTGGCCGGCCAATTCATTCATGCGCACGATGGCCGCATCGGCGGGCATTTCCTGCACCAGCGTCAGGCCGGCGGCCGGCTTCGGCAGCAATTTCAGGCTGATTTCGGTGATGACGCCGAGCACGCCGAGCGCGCCGGCCTGCATGCGCGAGACGTCGTAGCCGGCGACGTTCTTCATCACCTGGCCGCCGAAGCGCAGGTGCTCGCCACGACCGTTGATCAGGCGGATGCCGAGCACCGCGTCGCGCACGGACCCGCGCCACGGCCGGCGCCGGGCCGGACTGGTTGCCCGCCAGCGTGCCGCCGAGGGTGGCACGGCCTCCGAACGTGGGCGGCTCGAACGCGAGCATCTGCTCGTGTTCGGCGAGTGCCGCTTCAAGTTCGACCAGCGGCGTGCCGGCGCGCGCGGTGAGGACCAGTTCGACCGGGTGGTAATCGACGATGCCGCGATGTTTGCCGACATCGAGCGTTTCGTCGGCGCCGGTTGCGCGGCCCATGAAACGCTTGCTGCCGCCGCCGACGATTTCCAGCGTGCGGCCGGCGCTGCGCGCGTCGTTGACCTGTTCGATGAGTTCGCGGGCGATGTCGCTCATGCGGCCGCGTCGATGGCGCGGTATTCCTGGCAGTTGCGCAGCACCGGGATGCCCTTGCCGGGGTTGAGCGTGCCGGCGGCGTCGAACGCGGCCTTGATAGCGTGGAACTGGGCGATCTCGGCCTCGCCGAATTGCACGTTCATCTGCCGGATCTTTTCCATGCCGACGCCGTGCTCTCCGGTGATGCAGCCGCCCACGCGCACGCACAGCTCGAGGATGTCGTTGCCGAAGGCTTCGGTTTTCTCGAATTGTCCGGGCTGGTTGGCATCGAACAGGATCAGCGGATGCAGGTTGCCGTCGCCGGCATGGAACACGTTGGCCACGCGCAGGCCGTGGTGTTCGGACAGGCGCCGGATTTCCGTGAGCACTTGCGCGATGCGGCTGCGCGGAATGGTGCCGTCCATGCAGTAGTAGTCCGGCGAAATGCGCCCGAGCGCGCCGAATGCGCATTTGCGTCCCTTCCACAGCAGGGCGCGTTCTTCCTCGTTGCGCGATACGCGCGTGGCGGTGGCGCCGAGCGAGCGGAACAACGCCTCGACGCGATCGATGTACTCGCCGACTTCCTCGGCGGTGCCGTCCAGTTCGCACAGCAGCACGGCCTGCGCGTCGGTCGGGTAGCCGGCGTGGACGTAAGCCTCGGCGGCGACGATGGCGGGGTTGTCCATCATTTCCAGTCCGGCCGGGATGATGCCGTGCGCGATCACCGCGCCGACCGCATCGCCGGCGGTTTCCACGGAATCGAACGCGGCCAACACGACCTGCGCGCATTTCCGGCACCGGCAGCAGGCGCACGCTGACTTCGGTAACGATGCCGAGCAGGCCCTCGGAGCCGGTGATCAGCGCCATCAGGTCCGGGCCGGCGCAATCGAGTCCTTCGCGAACCCAGGCGAATCAGCTCGCCGTCGACAGTGACGAGTTCGACGCTGAGCAGGTTGTGCACGGTCAGGCCGTATTTCAGGCAATGCACGCCGCCGGAATTCTCGGCGACGTTGCCGCCGATGCTGCAGGCGATCTGCGAGGACGGGTCCGGCGCGTAGTACAAACCGTGCTCGTTGGCGGCTTCGCTGATGGCGAGGTTGCGCACGCCCGGCTGCACGCGCGCGCTGCGCGCCAGCGGATCGATGTCGAGGATGCGGTTGAATTTCGCCAGCGACAACACGACGCCGTCGGCATGCGGCATCGCACCGGCGGACAGCCCGGTGCCGGCGCCGCGTGCGACCACCGGAACGCCACGTTCATGGCAAATGCGCATGACGCGCTGCACCTGCCCGACGGTTTCGGGCAGCACGACCAGCATCGGCATCTGCCGGTACATCGGCAGGCCGTCGCATTCGAAGGGGCGCTTGGTCTCGTCGTCGGCGATGACGTATTGCGGATCGATGAATTCGCGGAACGCTTCGACCAGTGGTGTGGTGTCGGCAATCGCCATGTCGACCTTCCCGGGTTCGCTTCAACCGGCCTGGTTCAGGAAATGATCGATACCGGCCTGCGCGCATTGCATGTCCTGCGCCGGCGTGCCGGAACTCAAGCCGATGCCGCCGACCACGTCGCCAGCGACGATGACCGGCAGGCCGCCGCCGACGCTACTGAGACGCCCGCCGACTTCGGTGTGAATGCCGAAGGCGAGGTTGCCGGGCACGTTTGCCGCGTTGTATTCGTGCGTGGCCTTGCGCGCGGCCGCGGCGGTGAACGCCTTGTCCTGGGCGATCGTGATGCTGGTGACCTTGCCGCCGTCCATGCGTTCGAACGCGATCAGGTTGCCGGATTCGTCGACGACGGCGATGCACATCGGCACGCCGATGCGCTCGGCCTCGGCGCGGGCGCCCTCGATCAGGATCATCGCTTCGTCGATACCCAGGCGCTTGATGTTCAGCATGGTTGGATTTCCTGTCGAGTCATGATCTGGCGCGGCTGGCCTTGAGTTCGCGCCGCCGTGCGTGCAGCAGCGGTTCGGTGTAGCCGTTGGGCTGTTCGAGCCCCTTGAACACCAGGTCGCAGGCGGTGGCGAAAGCGATGCCGCTGAATTCGGGCGCCATCGGCGTGTAGGCCGGATCCTGCGCGTTTTGCTTGTCGACGACCTTGGCCATGCGCTTGAGTGTATCCATCATCTGCGCTTCGGTGCAGATACCGTGGCGCAACCAGTTGGCCAGGTGCTGGGATGAGATGCGCAGCGTGGCGCGGTCTTCCATCAGGCCGACGTTGTTGATGTCGGGCACCTTGGAGCAGCCCACGCCCTGGTCGATCCAGCGCACGACGTAGCCGAGCAGGCCCTGGCAGTTGTTGTCCAGTTCGTTTTGCACCTGTTCCGGCGTGAGCTTCTTGCCGAGCAGCAGCGGCACGGTGAGGATGTCGTCGAGGCTGGCGCGCGGGCGCGACTTCAGTTCCTGCTGGCGCTCGGTCACGCAGACCTGGTGGTAATGCGTGGCGTGCAGGGTCGCGGCGGTGGGCGAGGGCACCCAGGCGCAATTCGCGCCCGCCATCGGATGGCCGATCTTGGCGGCCAGCATCTCGGCCATCTTGTCCGGTTTGGCCCACATGCCCTTGCCGATTTGCGCCTTGCCCTGCAGTCCGCAGGCCAAGCCGATGTCGACGTTCCAGTCCTCGTAGGCCTTGATCCACGGCTGCGCCTTGATCTCCTCCTTGGGCAGGAACGCGCCGGCTTCCATGCCGGTATGGATCTCGTCGCCGGTGCGATCGAGGAACCCGGTATTGATGAACACCAGCCGCTCGCGCACGGCGCGGATGCAGGCCTTGAGATTCACGGTGGTGCGGCGTTCCTCATCCATCACGCCCACCTTGATCGTGTTGCGCGCCAGGCCCAGCGCATCCTCGACGTGGTCGAACAGCGTGTTGGTGAACGCGGCCTCTTCCGGACCATGCATCTTCGGCTTGACGATGTAGACGCTGCCGGCGCGGCTGTTGCCCGCGTCACCGCTGCGCTTGAGGTCGTGCATCGCCGCCAGCGTCGTCACCATCGCGTCCATGATGCCTTCGGGAATTTCGTTGCCGTCGCGGTCGAGGATGGCGTCGGTGTAAAGCAGGCTGCCGACGTTGCGCACCAGCATCAGGCTGCGTCCTGGTAACGTCATCGGAATGCCGTCGGCGGCGGTGTATTCGCGGTCGGGATTGAGCGTGCGCGTCATCGATTTGCCGTTCTTGACGAAGGTGTCGCTCAACGTGCCTTTCATCAGACCCAGCCAGTTGCGGTAGACCAGCGTTTTGTCCTCGGCGTCGACCGCGGCGACGGAGTCCTCGCAGTCCTGGATCGTGGTCATGGCCGATTCCAGCACGATGTCCTTGACGCCGGCCGCGCTCAGCTTGCCGATCGGATGATCGCGATCGATGTGCAGCTCGATATGCAGGCCATTGTTTTGCAGCAAAACGACGGACGGTGTCTTGTCGCCGACGTAGCCGATAAGTTGCGACGGATCGCGCAACCCGGACTCGCTGCCGTTCTTGAGCGTGGCAACCAGGACTTTGCGTCCATCCTTGTCATGGAGCGTGTAATTCGTGGCGTCGGCATGGCTGCCTTTGGCGAGCGGAACGGAGTCGTCGAGGAAATAGTGCGTCCAGGCGATCACCGCGCGACCGCGCACGGGATTGAAGTCCTTGCCGCGTTCGCAGCCGTTATCGTCGGCAATCGCATCGGTACCGTACAGCGCATCGTAGAGGCTGCCCCAGCGTGCATTCGCCGCATTCAATGCGAAGCGTGCATTGCTCACCGGCACCACGAGTTGCGGGCCGGCGATGTGCGCGATTTCGGCGTCCACGCTGTCGGTGGAGATGTCGAAGCTGCCGCCTTGCGGTACCAGATAGCCGATATCGCGCAGCATGGATTTGTAGGCATTCAAGTCCGGCGGGCGCCGCGGGTTGTCCCGGTACCAGGCGTCGATGCGTGCCTGGATTTCGTCGCGTTTATCGAGCAGCGCGCGGTTCACAGGCGCCAGCTCGTGCACGATGGCGTCGAACTGCGTCCAGAATCGCTGTGCGTCCACGCCCGTGCCGGGCAGGATCTCGTTGTCGATCAGGTTGGCCAGGGTTTCGGCGACCTGCAGGCCGCCTTTTTCGATTCTTCGGGTCATGTCGCTCGCTCTTTATTGATCCGTTGAAAACATTCGCCGTGTGTTGCGACGCAATATCAATGGTGGAGTTGTATGGCCACGAAGTCCATTGTAAATTCAACTGGTTGAACCAGTTTTCTTGCGCCAGGAACCGGGGAAATATTAAAGAATGGCGTTAAAACAACTAGATATCGAATTTGTTGGCGTTTGGCGGGAGCTTGTCGAAAATGGTTGAACCAGTAGCCCGGCTGGACCGGAAACCCGAAGCGTTGTCGGATTCCCTGGCGCGCTACCTGGAGCAATTGATCCTCGACGGCACGCTCAAGCCTGGCGGCCGCATACCCTCGGAGCGGCAACTGGCACATCGCTTCGGCGTATCCCGGAATATCCTGCGCGAGGCCTTGCGCGCGTTGCGCGGCCGGGGCCTGATCGAAACCCGGCACGGCCGCGGTTCCGTGGTCGCCGGCCTCGTGCCCCGACTGGACAAGGCGAGCCCGTTGGTGCACCTGTTCGCCAACCATTCGCGCACGTTGTACGACTTGCTCGAGGTACGCGAAACACTGGAAGCGCGTGCCGCCTACCTGGCCGCCGAGCGGGCGACGGATGCGGACCTGCACCGTATCAGCAACGCCTTCAATGCGCTCGAAAGCCTGTCATCGGACGATGACTCGATCGACGCCGCGCGCAGGGACCACGCGTTTCATCGCTGTATCTGCGAGGCCTCGCACAACCCGGTGCTCATGCACACGCTGGACAGCCTGATGCACCTGATGATGCATTCCGTGCTGGCCTGCGTGAAAAACCTGTATCACCGGGCGCCGTCGAAGCAGCAGATCGATCGCCATCATCGCGAGATTTACGATGCTGTTGCCGCTCGACAACCGGATCGGGCGCACAACGCCGCGGCCGCGCATATCCGCAATGTGCGCGAGCGGCTGCAGGAGATCGAGAGCGTCGAGCAACGCCTGGATCGCTCGGTGAACTGGGAGAAAATCGTCGCCAGCGCCGGATAAGCGATACGCCTGGCGCCCGAGCCATCCACGTTCCCGCGATAACGATTTGCCATGGACAACCGATACCATGGGCGCTATCTGTTCAAGTTCAGGGATCGCAAATGCACATCGTCGTCAATCGTTTCACATTCATCGCCGGCGCCGATTGGTCAAAACTGCAGGAAGCCGTCGACGAGTTCCAGGCGCAGGTGTCCGCGCAACGACCGGAATTTCACGGTGTCTCGCTGGTTCGCGAAGGCGAGAATGATGCGATATTTCTGGTGCTGTTCGATGATCTGGAATCGCTCAACGACATTTCCAGGAACATCGCGGCACCGTGGTTTGCCGAGCATTTCAAACCGCTTCTGGCCGGCCCGGTTGATCGCCACGTCGGCGAGATCGTGGCCGGCATCATGAAAGGTCCATCGGCTTGATCGGCGCCGCCGTGCCGAGTGGATCGGCAAATCCATACCGCATGCTGCGAGCCGCAAGCGCGATATTCGCGTGCGCGACGCTGGCTATCCTCGTGTCATCGTGGCCGGCGACTTCAACCTGGTCAGCATGCCGTTGCCGCTGGTGATCGTTTGCGGCCCCTATCCGTTGCCGAACGCCGGCTTGATCGTGGCGCGGCTGGAACATCTGAAAACGTAGGCTACCTGGACCTGGGATGGCCGCGGAACGCGCCGGCCTTCCAGCGTCCTGGATTTCTCGCTGTACACGCCGCAAACCCTGCGGCTGGCCAGTGGTTACATCCTCGATAGCGAAGACGTTTCGCGCAACCAGCTCGAACCATTCGGTTCGCATCGCGACTCGATCAAGCCGATGTCGCGGCACCGGCCGCTGGTGGCCGAATACGTTTGGCATTGAGTTGTGCTTGGCGCGTATCGATTGCGTGTGTCTGCCGCTCGCGTTCAACCAAATCGTGATCGCCGGCATCAAAGCAATCGGACGTTCACCCGGGCGGCCAGCAAGTTTCGTCGCCTGCGGTTACGCGCCCGACTGAAGCATCGGCCGGACCACGGAGGACAAGGCAATTCGGCAAAAAATCCCACTGTCACTCTGGTTGCTGTTCATTGCGGTCGGCGTGAGCTGCTCGGGTAAGGCTCGTGCCGGCGAATCGCGGCGCTGGATCGACCACCTGCGATCAAGGCTGGATAAGGCGACGCCGTTGCTGATGCGCAAGCTTCACGTGCCCGGCGTTGCGATTGCGATCGTTGATGCACACGGCGCGTTGCTGGTTTCAGCTTTCGGCTACGCGGACGCGAGCAAGCACGTTCGCGTCGAGGGTTCGACGGTGTTCGAGGCTGCGTCGCTGGGCAAGCCGCTGTTTTGCTACGCGGTTTTGCATCATTCCGGCGGGCCAGCGTTCGACCTGGACCGACCCATCTCCGATTATCTCGGATCGCCCGTGGCGGCAGACCCCGCAGCGGCGACAATCACTGCACGCCAGCTCTTCAGCCATACCTCCGGATTGGTGTTTTCCGCGGCCGACCACAAGCGGCGCCTGCTTTTCCGGCCGGGGTCGGAATGGAAGTACTCCGGCCTGGGATATCTCGTTGTTCAGCACGCCGTCGAGCGTCTGTGGCGCGAACCGCTCGATCAATTGGTGTCCGAAACGGTTACACGGCGCTTGGGAATGGCCGGCACTTACTACGTTTCGCCGCGCGGGGAACACGCAACGGTTGCCGTGGGTCACGACCGCCAGGGCCACGCGCTGCCCAGGATCCAATGGACCACGGCCAGCGCTGCGTCATCGCTGCGCTCCAGCGCCGTCGATTACGGGCGCTTTGTCAGCGCGATGCTTGCGGGCGTGCGGTGCGGCGACGAGGCTGCGACGGCCATGCTCAAACCGCAAGCCGTGGTGGACAGGAAGCTGTCGCTGTTCTGGGGGCTGGGCTGGGCGGTCGCAAAGCCGCATGGCGACAGCGTTTTTCTGCACTGGGGATCGAATCCCGGGTTCAAGTCGCTGGCGTTGGGGGCCCCGGTCAGGAATCTCGGCATGGTCGTGATGACCAACGCGGACAATGGCCTGGAACTCGCGACGGCGCTGGTTCCGGCAGTCTACGGGCGCGACTACGCGTTCCTTAAATTTTTCATGCTGCATCCCGACGACTGATTGGCTGGCACCGGGAATCGCCCGTCGCGCGGCCATGCTTATCGGGCCCGCGTGACGGGCTTGTCGAGGTGGTATTCGATGCGTGATGTTCCAGGCATGTCGATTTTTGCCTGTCTCAAACGATTACTATTGCAGGCTGGATGTTTCGGCCACGCGGTGCCGTTACCGAATCCAGCCAATTTGACCGAATCGGGAGCAGAACATGAAGAATTTTCTGGCGGCTTACATCGGTACGCCCGAGTCACGAAAACAGTCCGGCTGGGATGATTTGCCCGAAGCCGAGCGCAAACAAATCGAGGCCGAAGGCGTGCGCGCCTGGACGCAATGGGTTGAAACGCATCGTGCATCGCTGGTGGAGATAGGTGCGCCGCTGGGCAAGACCAAGCGCGTTTCCCGGCAGGGTGTCGAGGATATTCGCAACAATCTCGCGGCGTTCACGGTTGTGCGTGCCGAGTCCTATGAGGACGCGGCCAAGCTGTTCGAGAACCATCCGCACTTCGCGATTTTTCCGGGCGATTCAGTCGAAATCATGGAATGCCTGCCGATTCCCGGGATGTCCTGAGTCCGGTTTGGCGATCCCGGGTCACCTCAATCAATCCATGCAGCCTGCGATTCGCTGGCAGGCTGCCGGGAGTCCATGATGCCGAAATTTCGCGTGCACAATTTTTCGATATCGCTTGACGGCTACGGCGCCGGGCCGCCAGGCGTCGTAGCCGGGTAAATACGCCGCGCCGCGGATGGTTTGGGGTATTATCGATTTGTCTGTGTGCTATCGGCACTGCTGGGGAGAATGCCATGCTCAGATTAATCGCTTCGGTTGTCGCGGGTTTCGTCCTGTGGTCGATCCTGTGGCTGGGTTTCAATCAGGTGCTGATCCACATGGGCGTAGTGCCGGCGCAACCGGTCGGGGCCATTGATGCCACCGGGGTATTGATTACCCTGTTGCTTGGCAGCGTGATCTTCTCGATCGTCGCCGGTTACGTGGCCGCGATGATTGCGCGCACGTCCCGGCAAACCGCAGTGCTCGTATTGGGCGTATTGCTGCTGCTGGTCGGTGCCTTCGTGCAATGGCAGTACCGTGACTTGATGCCGTACTGGTATCACATCGCGTTTCTCGTGCTGTTGCTTCCGATGTGTTTGATCGGCGGCAGGCTTCGTCGCGCATAGCCCTGCGGCAGCGTTTCGGGCTGCACGTGGCCGGATATTCGGGCACCCCGCTGGCAAGGAAACTCGGCATGAAGGCCGGGTTTGCGGTGCGCGTGGTCAATGCACCCCGCGGCTATGCGCAATGGCTTGCACCGGTGCCGGACAACGTGCGTTTTGTGGCGCGGGTGACGCGCCGGACCGACCTGGTACATGTTTTCACGACGTCGCGCAGCGAGTTGCGGCGGGCGTTGCGGGGATTGCGGCATTCGATTGCGCCAGCCACGGCGATCTGGGTATCGTGGCCGAAAAAATCATCCGCTGTGCGCAGCGACGTCAGCGAGGATACGATCCGTGAGGTGGCGCTGCCGTTGGGCCTGGTCGATATCAAGGTTTGTGCGGTAGACGAAGTCTGGTCAGCGTTGAAACTGGTTATTCGCAAGGAATTGCGCTGAGCGATCAGGGCATCCTTACCCCGCCGCGACTCGATACGGCGACATACCGGGAGTTGAACATGAAACGAAACATTCTGACGTGGGTCATCGTTCTGGGCCTGGCCGGCATCGCACCGGTGCAGGCCGGACAATCCGGCAAGGTGGAGTTCCTCAATTCCAAGACGCTGCCGAAGGGGTTGCCGTTTTCCGAAGCGGTCAAGGTCGGACACACCGTGTATCTTTCCGGGCAGGTCGGCATTGTGCCGGGTACGATGAAGCTGGCCCCGGGCGGCATCGAAGGCGAGGCGCGACAGGCGATGCAGAACATCAAGACGACGCTGGAGTCGCACGGATATTCGATGAACGATCTGGTCAAATGCACGGTGATGCTGGCCGACATCCAGGACTGGGGCGCTTTCAACGGCGTCTACAAGGAATTCTTCCACGAGCATTTCCCGGCGCGCAGCGCGTTCGCTGCAAACGGCCTGGCCCTGGGTGCGAAGGTCGAGGTGGAATGCATCGCCGCCGTCGGAAAATGATCAGTCCAGCCGGGCTGTGTCGTGAACCGAAAGCACGGTGCGCTGGGGAAGCATGAAACGGGTAACCGGAATTGGCGGCGTATTCATCAAATCGGCTAATCCGAAGGCGTTGAGCGAGTGGTATCGCAAGCATCTGGGCGTGGACGTCCAGGACTGGGGAGGCGCCGTTTTCCAGTGGCATACGGCCGAGCAACCGAATCCCGATGGCGCGACCGTCTGGAACGTGTTCGATGCGTCGTCCGACTACTTCGCGCCGAGCACGGCCGGTTTCATGATCAATTATCGGGTCGATGATCTGCACGCCCTGCTGGCCGCCTTGCGCGAGGAAGGTTGCCAGGTGCAAAGCAAGGTCGAGGAATCCGACTTCGGCAAGTTTGGTTGGGTGATCGACCCGGATGGCAACAAGGTCGAATTGTGGGAGCCGCCTCCGGGCGGTTGATCCCGCCGTTTGAGCTATGCTCTGACATGGAAGGACTCGTGTCGGAGCAGCCATGCCAGCGAACGCGCAAACCTGGAATCCCGCCGATTACGACAAACATGCGCGCTTCGTCTCGGATCTCGGCATGCCGGTGGTCGCCTTGCTCGATCCGAAGCCGGATGAACGGATTCTGGATCTCGGCTGCGGCGATGGCGCCTTGTCGATCAAGCTGGCACAAATGGGTTGCGATCTGGTCTGCGTGGATTCCAGCGCGCAGATGATCGAGGCGGCGCGTGCGCTCGGACTGGACGCGCACATCATCGATGGCTGCGCGCTGCCCTACGATCAGGAGTTCGACGCGGTGTTCTCGAATGCTGCGCTGCACTGGATGAAGCATCCGCAGAGGGTCGTTTCCGGCGTGTGGCGCGCGCTCAAGCCGGGTGGTCGATTCGTCGCCGAGATGGGTGGCAAGGGCAACGTGGCCACGATTCTTTCCGCCTTGGACGAGGCCGCGTCCCGGCGTGGTGTCGCCGTGGAGCATCCGTGGTTCTTCCCGAGTGTCGAGGCGTATCGAGGCTTGCTCGAAGCCCCCGGGTTTCAGGTCCACACGATGGTCCTGATACCGAGGCCGACACCCTTGCCCGGCGATCTCGCCGCCTGGCTGCAAACCTTTGCGCAAACCCATACCCATGCCTTGCCCGAGTCGCAGCGTGCGGAATTCATCGACGAAGTCGTCAACGCGTTGCGACCGACGCTTTGCGATGAGCGCGGAAACTGGCACGCCGACTACGTGCGGTTACGCTTTGCCGCGAGCAAGCCCCGGGGGTGAGGGCGGATAAAGGATGATTGTCCGATCATGACAACAAACAGCGACCAACACGCCAGCGTGGTCTATCTCTCGCATGGCGGCGGCCCGCTGCCGTTACTGGGCGATCCGGGACATCGCGAAATGGTGGACCTGCTTACGCAACTGCCGCAGCGATTGATCCAGCCCTCGGCAATTGTCGTTGTCAGCGCACATTGGGAGGAAGCGCGCCCGACGATAACCGCGGCCGATTCGCCGGAACTCATTTACGATTACTACGGTTTTCCGGAGGAGTCCTACAAGATTACCTATCCGGCGCCCGGCGAGCCGGCATTGGCCGAGCGTATCGCCGCTGCTTGCAGGCAGCAGGGATTCGATCCGTTGCTCACGCACACGCGCGGGTTCGATCACGGCCTGTTCGTGCCGCTCAAGATCCTGTATCCCGAGGCGGATATTCCCTGTGTTCAGGTTTCCCTGTTGCAGGGCCTGGATGCGCGTGCGCACGTGCAACTGGGCAAGGCCTTGCGCGAATTGCGCGACGACAACGTGCTGCTGGTCGGATCGGGGTTTTCGTTTCACAACATGCGTGCGTTTTTCGCGCCGGCTTCCGCGGAAGATGCGGCGCGCAATGCCGCCTTCGAAGACTGGCTGGTCGATACCTGCGGCAATGCGTCGCTGGAAGAAGCCGAACGCGAACGGCGGCTGATCGATTGGCAGGCGGCGCCGGCCGCGCGCTACTGCCACCCGCGCGAGGAACATCTGCTACCCATGCACGTGTGTTATGGCGCTACCGGCACGGCGGCGCGCGAAGTGCTGCGCTTGCACCTGCTTGGCAAGCAGGCCAGCATGTATCTGTGGTAGCTCGCAGCGATGCGTGAGCCACGATCCCGGCGGGTTCGATAACGAGAGCGGTCCAATCACGTGAAACAGTCGATCTGGTATGTCGATGCGTTTACCTCGCACCGCTTCGGCGGCAATCCGGCGGCAGTCGTGTTGCTGGACGGCTGGTTGCCGGAAGCGCTGCTGCAGGCGGTGGCCGCCGAAAACAATCTTTCCGAGACGGCCTTTATCGTGCCATCGGGCGAGGATTACCGGATTCGATGGTTCACACCGACGATCGAGGTGCCCTTGTGTGGTCATGCCACGCTGGCCTCGGCCTGGGTGGTATTGAATCGCTTGCGCCCTGGCCTGCCGCAAGTTGTGTTCGAGTCGCTCAGCGGTCGCTTGCCGGTGCGGCGCGATGGCCAGAGGCTGGTGCTGGATTTCCCGATTGCCGAATACCGCCCGAGCACCAGACCCGAGGCGGTGGTCGCGGCACTGGGTGCTCATCCGCAAGCGATGTTCGAGGGAGATTACTGGATGGCGGTCTATGCCAGCGAAGCGGACGTGCTGGCTCTGAAGCCGAACATGGCGGGATTGCTGTCGACCGGTATTTCCGGTGTGATCGCCACGGCTCCGGGAAACGATTGCGATTTCGTTTCGCGCTTCTTTGCGCCGGTATTGGGCGTTGCGGAGGATCCGGTCACCGGTTCGGCGCATACCCGGCTGGTGCCATACTGGGCGCGGCGCCTGGGACGCGAATCGTTGCATGCGCGGCAGGTATCCAGGCGCGGGGGTGAATTGTGGTGCGAGCTTGCGGGTGAGCGCGTCATGATTGCGGGCGAGGCGCGGCTGTATCTGCAGGGCGAGATCGAGATTTGAGCGGCGGCCGCTGGCGCGATCACCAGCGTTGGGCGATCATCGCCGGATGACGCCGAAAGCACTGATCAAGGAATGGGTGGCGCGCTTCAATGCCGGGGATGTCGATGGTCTGGCCGCGTTGTATGCCGCCGAGGCAATCAATCATCAAGTCGTGATGGAACCGTTGCACGGACGCGAAGCGATCCGGCGCATGTTCGAGGTCGAATTCGGGCGCGCCGAGATGACCTGCATCGTCGAACAGATTCTCGAAGACGGCGAGTGGGGCATACTCGAATGGCGCGACCCGAACGGGCTTCGCGGTTGCGGTTTTTTCCAGGTTCGCGATGGCCGCATCGTTTTCCAGCGTGGTTATTTCGACCAGCTGTCGTTCTTCCGCTTGCAGGGCATCCCGGTTCCCGACAGTTATCTGGCTTCGTGAATTCTTCGCCGGATGCACAAACGCCGGGCTGCCGGCCCGGCGCTGCACTGGAACGGGATACGAACGGCGTCGTCAGGCGGCTTGTCCGGCCTGTGCCCGGTTTGCCGGCCATTCGTCGGTTTTTTTCTGCGGTGCATTCTGCTTGAGCAGGCGCAGGGTGCGCATGATGTGACGGTGCAGATTCTGCACTTCGCCGTACTTCGATTCCCTGGTTTCGTGATAGGCGACGGTCAACCACAACGCGATGCCACGCAATTGCAGATGCGAGTTGTCGGATTTCATCCGTGCATAGCCGAGGTCGGTACCGTTACCCCAAGGCTGATAACGCTGGGTGGAATCGTCGCTTCCATACAGATGGGGGAATTCGCTCCTGGAAGCCCTGGCGAATTCGCGCATCGCGATCGCGGCCAACTGACGCCGGGTGCTGATTGGCAGGACCGCGATGGTTCTCTCGACCTCTCGGAACTGGCGGGTCAACTGGATCGCTCGACTGAGCGCGATGATTCGGGACACGATTCGCATGATTTCCTCGACCTTCAAGCGCGTATACGGGCGAACATCCGCCTATGTAGCCAATATAGTAGGATTTTTTAAGCGTGCTTGCAAAGTACGTCACATTCCGACGCCTTGCGTCACATTTTTGGCTATCTGCTTGAGGTGACTATGCAAATTCGATGATGCGTGCCGTGTTTGCAATCAGCTTGTCCCTACGGCGGCGTGGAATCAGCAAAATCGTGCGGTATCCCGCTGGCGTGGCTTGTCGGTGTTTATCCCGGCTGCGATCAGTGTGCTTCGAAGCCGTCGGCGAAAACCGGGTCGGGGAACGTCTCGAATTGCCGCATCATCTCGTTATCCTCGTGTTCGAGGATATGGCAGTGATAGGGAAACTTGCCGATGTAATCTTCGAATGGAACGATTACGCGCACGATCTCGTTCGAATTGACCATCACCGTATCCTTCCAGCCGGCCTCCTGCGGCGCCGGGGGCTGAGGCGAGCCACTGGGCACGATGTTGCCGTCGACTACGGTGAACGACTGTCGATCCAGGATCTGGAACATCGACAGATGGACGTGCATCGGATGCGCCATGCCCGAAGGATTCACGAAGCGCCAGATTTCCGTGGTGCCGAGTATGGGGCGCTCGGTAATGTCGTCCCACGACAGACCATTGATGGTCCATCGGCTGCCGGTGCACGGATCGGGGACTTTGCGCATCTCGAAGGTGCGCTCGATGACCGCATCGGCTGGATTCAGGTAATCCATCGAACGCAGCACAGCTGGTGGTGCCGTCGCATAACCGTCGCCGGATCCAACGATGAATTTCATGACGCGAGGAATCACACCGACGCCGGCCGTGCCGGGATATGGCGCTGGCGCCGAGTTTTCGAGCAGGATTTCGGTGCCTGGTGCATAACTGCCGAAATCGATCTCGACGTCATAGCGTTCGGCCGGGCCGAGCGTGAGTTGGCTGACCGTTACCGGTGCCGGCAACAAACCGCCCTCGGTGCCGATGACATGCAGGCTTGCGCCGTTGGACAGGCTGAGCGCGAAGCTACGCGCGTTCGATCCATTGAGTATGCGGAAGCGGTACCAGCCGCGATCGACGTTCAGATACGGCCAGACCTTGCCGTTGACCAGAATCTTGTCGCCGTAGAAGTCTTCCTGCCATTGCGCCGGATAAATCAGTGCGCCGTCGCTGCCGATCTTGCGATCCTGCAGGACCAGCGGTATTTCGTAGTTTCCGGATGGCAGGTTCAATCCCGCTTCGGTTGGGTCGCGCAACACGTACAAACCGGCCAGGCCCAGATACACGTTCAACCGTGTGATGCCCAGCGCGTGATCGTGATACCACAGCGTCGCCGGCAGTTGATGATTCGGATAGGTATACAGTTTCGACTGGCCGGGCAGGATGGTGTCCTCCGGATAGCCGTCGCTCGCCGCCGGCACGTGCGCACCATGAAGATGCACGACCGTTCGCGCCGTGTCGCCTGCGGTGTCCGGACCGTGCAGGCAGGTGTCGACCGGTAGCAGGTGTTGGCTCAGGTACTGGCCATTCGAATCGCGCAGATCGTTTTCCCACAGTACGCTGACGGTCTGGTCCGGAGCGGCTTCGATGGTCGGCCCCGGATACTCGCCGTCGTAGCCCCATAGTGTCGTGGGTGGCAGATCGCGGTGCAGTTTCTGTTGCATCTGTTCGATCTTGATATCGTAGCCGGCCGCCGCGCCGGCGCTGCCGCTGGTCGGCGTCGCGATGGCCGGAAGTGGCAGCGCATCCACGTAAGGACAAAGATTTACCTGGCATTGCGTGCCGACGCCTTCAAACGTTCCATCAGCGGCCAGGCACTGACCCTCGGAAAATGACGAACAGGTTCCGGGTTGGCCCGGTATGCAGCATGCTCCAATCGGCTGCGGGCACGGATTGGGCGAGCAGGTGGTCGCGTCGCCTTCGTAGCTGCCGCCGGCGGTGGCACAGGCCAGCATGCTGCTAAGCGAACAGGTGCCGTCGCCGGAGCAGCAGGCGCCCGTGGGTTGCGGGCACGAATTCGGGCTGCAACTCGTGCCATCACCCTGGTACGAACCACCGCTGACACTGCAACCCAATTCGGTCGTGATCGTACATGCGCCGCTGCTCGCACAGCAGCCACCGGTTCCGGTCGGCGGATCGAAGGACACGCTCAGGCGGGGGCGTTCCGATGCCGAATTGGTTTCGCGCGTTTCGAAGCGTTTCGTCGTGGTCGTTGTCGATTCGTCGCCGAGTATCAACCAACCGAAATTGTTTGCCGGCGTATCCAGCCAGGCCTGCACGTCGGTAACCAGGCCGCTGCCGCTCCAGGTGTAGTCGCCGATTGCATCGACGCTGGTCGACGCTGAAGTCGTAGCGGAATAATCACCGCCGGCCGTGGCCCAGAACAGCGTGTTGTAGAAGCGGTGAATCCAGGTGGCATCGCCGGTTGTCGCGGATGCGCCGCCGCCCTCCTGACCATTGTCGTTCGAAGTGCCTTCGCCCCAATCGGCGAGGGTACGATGCAGCGTAATGGTGCGCGCGCCTGCTGAGGCATTCGTGCGTGACATGTACAGATGCAGCGTGACCGAGGTGATCGTCGCGCCCGCCGGTACGTTCGTCGCGATATCGAATGCGACCAGGCCACGACGCCTGGCATCGGTCGTCGGCCCGGTGCGGCCGACAAACAGGTGCGACCCGGCGCCGTTGGACAGCGTTCCTGTCGCGCTTTCATACAGCGTGTTGTCCTTGTTCGCCGTGATTTCGACCGTGGCGGCGTGCACGAACGAAATTGCCGCGAGTAACGGCAACATGCACAGCATGCCTGCAATACCTGCGTGCTCACGTTTCGGACGGCACATAGCCGATCCGCCCATCGCTCTGTCCCCCGACGTAACGACCTGAACACAGGATGGCCCGAATTCGCGAATCCGGTTTGATCTGGCTCAAAATCCGCTCGTCGGTTGAGCGGAGTCGAATACCAGTCAGTCTTCTGATCTGGTCGATTCCTGGCCGTGCTTTCGTCGGCGCGGAGAATTCGTGTTGCCGATGCGCTGGCCGACCTCGACGCCGTCATCGCAGCGAAGATTCGGGTCGATGCAACCTGTTCCGCGCGGAAGCAGCAGGATCACGGTCGATCCCATGTTGAATCGGCCCATTTCGGTACCGCCTGGCAGGTGGACGTTTTCGCCGTTCCATTCGCGGCGCGTTACCGCATCCGCGTAGGGTGGAATTTCCACGCCGCTCCAGACCGTCTCGATGCCCGAGACCAGCATCGCGCCGACCATGGCCAAGACGAACGGGCCGGTTTCGCCCTCGAAGTGACAGATCAGGCGCTCGTTGCGTGCGAACAGGCGCGGTATGGCGGCAACGGTGAATGGCGCTACGCTGAAAAGGCGCCCCGGCACGTGTGCCGTGTGGCGCAGGGTTCCGGTCAGCGGCATGTGCACCCGATGGTAGTCGCGTGGTGACAGGTACACGGTCACAAAACTGCCGTCGGCATAAACGCTTGCGGCATCGTCGTCGGCGAGGAATTCGGTGACGCTGAAATCTTGTCCCTTGGCTTGCAGGATGCGTCCATCGCGAATGGGGCCGCTCTGGCTGATACGTCCATCGGCCGGACACAGGATCGCGCCCGGTTCGCGGGCAGCCGGAAGTGCGCCGGCTTTCAGCGCGCGCGTGAAAAAAGCATTGAAGCTCGGGTAAGCCAGCGGGTCGGCTGGTTCGGCCCGCGCCATGTCAACGCGATAGCGCCTGACCACGATGGAGATCAACCCGTTTTTCCATGGTCGCCAGCGCCAGCGCGTGGCGTAATGGACGACACGGGACAGCAGTCGATGCGGCAGAACATATTGCAACATTACTGACAACGACATTCAGCGATCTCTCCTGTCGTGCGGAATTTCGTGCGGCCGGACATTATACGAGCCACATTCGCCTATACTGGCGCGGTTTTCCCCGATAACCGAATACGTGACCAAAGAACTTGCCAGCGTCATCGATTTCATCCGTTATGGCGCCAGCCGTTTTGCCGCGGCCGAACTGAGCTTCGGCCACAGTTACGACAATGCGCTGGACGAGGCCACGCATGCCGTGTTGCAGATACTGCATCTGCCGCCCGACCTGCCGCCGGCCTATGGACAATCGCGCTTGACCGCGGCCGAACGCAAACAGGTTCTGGCCCTGTTCGAGCAGCGTATCAGCGAGCGCAAACCGATCGCCTACCTGACCGGCGAGGCCTGGTTCGCCGGATTGAAATTCAAGGCCGATAAACGCGCCCTGGTACCGCGCTCACCGTTGGCCGAAACGATCCAGAACAGCTTTCTGCCGTGGCTGGATGATTTGCAGGTTGAACAGGCGCTGGACCTCTGCTGCGGTGGCGGTTGCATCGGCATCGCCATGGCCGTGCACAATCCGGATTGGCGAGTGGATCTGGCCGACATCAGCGATGAGGCACTTGCGCTGGCAAACGAAAATATACGTTTCCAGAATGTGCAGGATCGGGTGCGCGCGATCAAATCCGACCTGTTCGCGAATCTGCAAGACAAGGTTTACGACCTGATCGTCAGCAATCCACCCTATGTGACCGAGGACGAGTACACGCTGCTGCCACGTGAATACGAATACGAGCCGGCGCTTGGCTTGAAGGCCGGGTCGGATGGCCTGGATTTCGCCTTGCGCATACTCGATCAGGCGCCGGCACACCTGAGCGAGCGGGGATGGCTGTTCGTCGAGGTAGGTGAGAGCGAACATGCGCTGACCCGCTTGCTGCCGGAATTGCCGCTGACCTGGCTTGAATTTGCGGTTGGGCAGATGGGCGTATTCGCGATTTCGCGCGAGGATCTGGTCCCGCATGCGGATGCGATCACGGCGGCGCTGGCGAAACGATGATGGCGGGGCTCACTACGGAAATGAAAACAAGACAGGTCTGAACCGTGTCAAGCAACCGTTTCGGAAAACTCTTCAGCGTGACCACCTTTGGCGAAAGCCACGGCCCGGCGATCGGCTGCGTCATCGACGGTTGCCCGCCAGGGTTGCCGATCGCCGCGGAAGAATTCGGCGACGATCTGAAGCGCCGCGCAACCGGTACTTCGCGCTATACCTCGCAGCGGCATGAGTCGGACGACGTCGAAATCCTTTCCGGCGTTTACGAAGGCCGTACTACCGGCACGCCGATCGCGCTGTTGATTCGCAATACCGATGCGCGTTCGAAGGATTACAACGAAATCGCACGCACGTTCCGTCCGGGTCATGCCGATTACACCTACTGGCAGAAATACGGCATTCGCGATCCACGCGGCGGTGGCCGTTCGTCGGCGCGCGAAACGACGATGCGCGTCGCTGCCGGGGTCATCGCCAAGAAATGGCTGCGCGACAAATTCGGCGTACAGGTACGCGGCTGGCTGGCGCAATTGGGTCCGCTGACGCCGAAGGCGTTCGATTGGGACACGGTCTCTGATAATCCGTTCTTCTGGCCGGATGCGGCAATGGTGCCGGAACTGGAAGCCTACATCGATGCGCTGCGCAAGTCGGGCGATTCGATCGGGGCCCGGGTCAATGTCGTTGCCGAGGGCGTGCCACCGGGTTGGGGCGAGCCGATCTACGGCAAGCTTGATGGCGAACTGGCGGCGGCGCTGATGTCGATCAACGCGGTCAAGGGCGTGGAGATTGGCGCCGGTTTCGAGGCGGTGACCCAGCGCGGCAGCGAGCATCGCGACGAAATCACGGCGCAAGGATTCGAGTCCAATCACGCCGGCGGCATCCTCGGCGGCATCTCGACCGGGCAGCCGGTTATCGCGTCGATTGCGCTGAAGCCGGCCTCGAGCATCCTGATTCCGGGGCGCAGCGTGAACCTGGACGGTGAGCCGGTCGAGGTGCGAACCAAAGGTCGCCACGACCCCTGTGTGGGCATACGCGCCACGCCGATCGCCGAGGCCATGCTGGCCATCGTGCTGATGGATCACGCATTGCGTCACCGTGCGCAGTGCGGCGACGTCGGCGCGATCAAGCCGCGCATCCCGGGCTAGCGCGGATCGTCCCCAGCCGAAAACGTTCATTCGATACAACTATCCGGAAGCATTTATTTCATGACCGAGAAATCCCGCAACGGTTACAACGTGGCCGTGGTCGGCGCCACCGGCGCCGTTGGCGAGACGCTGTTGTCGATCCTCGCCGAACGAAAATTTCCCGTGGCCGAGTTGGTGCCACTGGCCAGCGAGCGCTCGGCCGGCGAGACGGTGGCCTTCGGCAAGCGCCAATTGACCGTGAAAAACCTGGCCGATTGCGATTTCTCCGGTATCGACATCGCGTTCTTCTCGGCCGGTGGCAAGGTCAGTCGCGAGCATGCGCCGCGCGCTGCCGAGGCCGGTGCCGTGGTCATCGACAACACGTCCGAATTCCGCTGCCGGGACGACATTCCGCTGGTCGTCAGCGAGGTCAATCCGGACGCCATCGCCGAGTACACGCATACCGGCATCATCGCCAATCCGAACTGTTCGACGATGCAGATGCTGGTCGCGCTGGGGCCGATCCATCGTGTCGCCGGAATCGAGCGGATCAATGTGGCAACTTATCAATCAGTGTCCGGGGCGGGGCGCTCCGGCATGGAGGAACTGGGCCGCCAGACGGCTGCCCTGTTGAACTTCCAGAGTGTTGAACCGACCAAGTTCAGCAAACAAATTGCGTTTAATGTGATCCCGCACATCGACGAATTTCAGGAAAACGGGTATACGAGGGAAGAAATGAAGATGGTCTGGGAGACGCGCAAGATTTTGGGCGACGACTCGATTCAGGTGAATCCGACGGCGGTGCGGGTACCGGTGTTTTATGGACACGCCGAGGCGGTACATATTGAGACTCGAAACAAGCTCAGTGCTGACCAGGCGCGAGAAATTTTGGAAAAATCCAACGGCATCAAGGTCTTGGATCGCCGCGAGACGGGTGGTTACCCGACGCCTGTTGGTGATGCGGCAGGTACGGATGCGGTTTATGTCGGACGTATCCGCGAGGATATTTCGCACCCACGGGGGCTGAATTTGTGGATAGTGGCGGACAATATCCGCAAGGGTGCGGCCCTGAA
Organism: uncultured Pseudomonadota bacterium; assembly: GCA_963779795.1. GTDB lineage: Bacteria > Pseudomonadota > Gammaproteobacteria > Xanthomonadales > Rhodanobacteraceae > Rudaea. Next base: position 22,340 of record CAVZZK010000005.1, read on the forward strand.
TGCCGTTCAGATTGCCGAACTGTTGGTGAAATCGTATTTCTGATATAGAGTTACGATTGTGTTATAAGGCGCTTTCTAGCTTACGTTGCGGAACAAAATGACCTTGATTAACAGCTTTTGCCTTTGGGGAGCCCGCTCATGAAAGGATCATTGAGATTCCTCCTTGCCATTGCCCTGGCGATGTTCGGGAGCAGTGCGTTCGCGCTGGGTCTGGGCTCGATTCAGCTCAAATCCAGGCTTGATCAGCCGCTGAATGCCGAGATTCCCTTGCTTGCGGCCGATCCGTCGGAGATGGCTGCCCTCAAGGTTGGGCTGGCGTCAGCCGAGGATTTCCAGCGTGTCGGGCTGGATCGTGCCCGTGTGACTATCCCGCTGGAATTTGCTGTCGGTACGAATAGCAGCGGTCAGGCGGTGATCAGGGTCACGACCAAGGAATCAGTCCGCGAGCCGTTCCTGGATTTCCTGCTTGAGGCCAATTGGCCGAATGGCAAGGTGTTGCGTGAGTACACGGTGTTGCTCGACCCGCCGGTCATGGCTCCCGCAATCAGGGGCTCGTCGGCCAGCGTCAGTCCGGCCCGGGTGGTGCCCAAGCCGGCGCGTGTGCAGAAACTGCAGGAAAAAACCAGGGCCAAGTCGCGGCCGGAGCGTGTCAAGCCGGCGCGTACCGTCGCGCGCAAATCCGCATCGAAACCGAAGGCGGCACCGAAAACGAAACCGGTTGCAGCGCGCAGGCCCGCACCGGCGAAGCAGCGGGCAGCTGCACAGTCGGGCGAATACGGTCCGGTTGCGAAGGGTGAGACGCTTTCCGCCATCACCCGCGCCACCAAGCCTGACTCCGCCGACATGAATGCGTACATGCTGGCCATGCTAAAGGCCAATCCGAATGCGTTCTTCAAGGACAATGTCAACGCGTTGAAGCGCGGTGCGATCCTGCGTATCCCGTCGGCCGAGGAAATCCGGGCCAGCGGCTCGGTGGCGCAGGCCGCGGCGGCCGTGCGTGCGCAAAATCAGGCCTGGGGCGCTGGCACGCCGGTGGCCAAGCCAACGCTGGTGGCCAAGACCGGTTCGCCAAAGCCGAAAAAAACCGCAGTAAAGCAAGAATCAAAAGCCACGGCGAGTTCGTCGGCTTCCAGTGGTGGCCACCTGGCACTGGTGCCGCCACGTACCAACAAGAACGGCAAGGCTACGGCCGATCATCCGGGTTCATCAGCCGCCAGCGGTGGCGGCAATGTCGAACTGGCGCGAACCAAGGAAGCCCTGGTCAGCCGCAATGAGGAAGTCAGCGAGCTGAAATCGCGGGTCAAGGAACTCGAGGACATCCACGGCAAGGACCAGCGCCTGCTTTCGATGAAGGATTCGGAACTGGCCGGGTTGCAGGAGAAGCTCAGGAAGCTGCAAGCCCAGGGCGCGCCTGCTGCCCCGGCCACGGCTGCGGCAACCGCTGGCGCGAAACCCGCCGAATCGCCTGCGGCGAATACGGAAACCGCTGCCAACGGCAAACCAGGCGCGAAGATTACCGCCAAGGATATCTGGGGCGATATCAATGCCGGGGGAAAAACAACTCCCATAGAAGCGAACACTTCCCAACCTGCAAGCCCCGCCGCACCATCCAAATCCGAATCAGCGACCATGCCGGGGGCATCAAGCACAACCACGGCAAATGTGTCTGCGACCAGCAGTGTTTCGGCGCCGGGGCAGACCACGCTGAGCACGGCGGCACAGAAACCGGCTAACGCGCCGGCAAAGCCGGAGAATCCGTCGGCCCAGGAGTCGGCCAAGGTGGCGTCGGTCAAGTCAAAGCCGCCGAAAAAACCACGCCCGATTCGGCCTCCTGCAGAGCCTTGGTACATGAATGCCAATGTGCTTTACGGCGGCGGTGCGATTCTGGTGTTGATCGGTGTGATTTTGCTGGTACGTCTGATGCGCCGCCCCAAACTGCAACCGCGGCCGGCCACCAGTACCACGGGGCTTGAATCCGGTTTTGACATGCCGGCCGAAGATACGGCGATTGCTGAAGAGCGGGACTTGCTGGAACGGTTATCCCAGAATCCTGCCGACGGCGACGCGTCACTCGAATTGTTGAGCCTGTACTACGCCAACGGCGATGCGGACAAATTCGAGGCCGCTGCGGAAGACATGTACGCAAATGTCGCCGATCCGAACCAGCCCGAATGGCAGCAGGTACGTGAAATGGGCGAGGAGTTGTGTCCGCACAATCCGCTGTTCGGCGGGCCCGACGATCTCGCAGCGACGGCCGGGTATACACACGAGGATCCGGAGCAGGGTGCCGCGCAAGCTTACGAGCCGGAACCGGCCACGCATCTGGACACCGGGTTGCATGAAGACGACGCTACTACGTTGGAACAACCATTCGAAGCTGGAGCGGTGGAGGATTCCGCGCACGACGAACCGGGCACGGATGAAGAGGAAGGTTTTGATTTCGACCTGACCGAACACGCTCCGCCGGCGCCGGAGCCTGCGCCGGCCGAACCGGCAGCGCGTGAAGAACCTGTGCACAGCGAGGCCGAGACAATTCCTTCCGGTGAACCGCTGCCTGATTTGCCGCCGCTGGAAATGGAAACCGTCACCGGAACGGAGCCCGAGCTGCAGCCCGAGCCGGAAGCTGATGTCGAGTCCATTGCCGAACCGGAATCCGGGGTGCCATTTACGCCGGCCGCGGAAGAACCGATTGTCAGCGAGGATGCGATTGGCACCAAGCTGGATCTGGCCAAGGCTTATCTCGACATGGGCGATCCCGAAGGCGCCCGCTCGATGCTCGACGAGGTCATGGCCGAAGGCAACGACGCGCAAAAGGATGAGGCTCGCAAGTTGATCGACGAGATTCGCTGATCCACGTATCCTGATTCTCTGCGACGATGTACCGGCCGGGTTCATGCCCGGCCGTTTTTTTTGTTAGTGTCCGGGCGCGGATTACGGCATTCGCTGCCCTGTCCGTCAGGTTTCCCACAAAGGCACATCGACTGCGACCATGCGTATCGCCCTCGGCATCGAATACGACGGCACGGACTTTCTCGGCTGGCAACGCCTGAGTCATGGCGACACGGTTCAGGCCACGGTCGAGCAGGCGCTGTCGTTTGTCGCCAACGAACCGGTTGAAGTCACTTGCGCGGGACGCACCGACTCGGGCGTGCATGCGCACTGTCAGGTCGTGCATTTCGATACGGTGGCGCAACGTGCCGAGCGCGGCTGGGTTTTGGGTGCGAATTCGCGCCTGCCGTCGAGTATCGCAGTGCGCTGGGCAATGCCCGTCGGCGCGGATTTCCACGCGCGCTTCGATGCACGTGCACGGCGTTATCGCTATGTGATCGCCAACCGTCCGACGCGTCCCGCGTTGATGGCCCGCTATGTCGTGTGGGAACGCATGCCGCTGGATACCGTGGCCATGCACGAGGCCGCGCAGGCCCTGCTTGGCGAGCAGGATTTCAGCGCGTTTCGGGCGATCTCCTGTCAGGCGCGCACGCCAATGCGTTGCGTGCATCGAATTGAAGTGGAACGTGACGGCGAACAGGTGAGTGTCACGGTCCAGGCCAACGCGTTTCTTCACCACATGGTGCGCAACATCGTCGGCAGCCTGTTGCCGGTCGGGCGTGGCGAGCAGCCGTCCGCGTGGATCGGACAGCTGCTGGCCGGGCGCAATCGCGAGGCAGCCGGCCCGACTGCTCTGGCACACGGGCTACGCTTTGTCGGGCCGTTGTATCCTGCCGCTTCCGGTTTGCCTGACGAAGTGATCCTGCCATGACTGCGCGCGTACGCATCAAGTTTTGCGGCATGACTTGCGTCGAAGACGTGCAAACCGCCGTTGCGCTCGGTGTCGACGCTATCGGGATCGTGTTGACACGGCGGAGCAGGCGGTTCGTCGATCTCGACCAGGCGGTGTCGATTCGTGCCGCGATCCCGCCATTCGTGGCCTGCGTGACCTTGTTCATGGACGACGATCCCGGCTGGATACGCGAAGTCCTTGCCGCGATGACGCCTGACCTGTTGCAGTTTCACGGTAGTGAAAGCGCGGCGCAATGCACATGTTACGATCGCCCGTACCTCAAGGCCGTTGCCATGGGTGCCGCCGGCAACCCCGTTGAAGTGATCGCTGCGCATCCGTTGGCGATCGGCTTTCTGCTCGACGCACACGTTCCCGGCGGGTCGGGCGGCGGCGGCAAGGTGTTCGATTGGCAACGCGTGCCGCGGGATATTGATCGTCCCGTGGTTCTGGCCGGTGGCCTGACCTGCGATAATGTCGCTTCCGCCATTCGCGTGGCAAGACCATTCGCCGTGGACGTTTCAAGCGGCATCGAGTCGGTGCCTGGCGTCAAGGATGCAAAAAAAATGCGGCAGTTCGTCGACGCAGTACGAATTGGAGAAACCAATGCTGGCTAGCAAACCCGAAACCGCCAACTTGATCGACTACAGCGCCTGGCCGGATGCGCACGGGCGCTTCGGCGATTTCGGTGGCAGTTATGTCGCCGAGACCCTGATGGCGCCGCTGGCGGAGTTGACGCAAGCCTATCTGCGCCTGCGCGAGGATCCGCAGTTCATTGCCGAACTGGATCATGATCTGAAGCATTACGTCGGCCGGCCCAGCCCGATCTATCACGCACAGCGCTTGTCGAAAAAGATCGGTGGCGCGCAAATCCTGTTCAAGCGTGAGGACCTGAACCACACCGGTGCGCACAAGATCAACAACACCGTTGGCCAGGCGCTGGTCGCCCGGCACATGGGCAAGACGCGCATCATTGCCGAGACCGGTGCCGGCCAGCATGGGGTGGCCAGTGCGACGGTGGCCGCGCGCATGGGTCTGGAATGCGTGGTCTACATGGGCGCGGTTGATATCCAGCGCCAGGCAATCAACGTGTATCGCATGAAGCTGCTCGGCGCACGCGTGGTGCCGGTCGAATCGGGCTCGAAAACGCTCAAGGATGCGTTGAACGAGGCGCTGCGCGATTGGGTCACCAATGTCGGCAACACGTTCTACATCATTGGTACCGTGGCCGGGCCGCATCCGTATCCGCTGATGGTGCGCGACTTCAACGCCGTGGTCGGCCGCGAGGCGCGTGCGCAGATGCTCGAACAATTCGGTGCATTGCCCGATGCACTGGTCGCCTGTGTCGGCGGCGGCTCGAATGCGATCGGCCTGTTCCATGCTTTCCTGAATGATCGCGACGTGGCGATTTTTGGCGCCGAAGCAGCCGGCGACGGCATTGCCACCGGACGCCACGCCGCCTCGCTGGCGGCTGGACGTCCGGGCGTGCTGCATGGCAACCGCACGTATGTGATCTGCGACGATAACGGCCAGATCACCGAGACGCACTCGATTTCGGCCGGGCTGGATTATCCGGGGGTTGGGCCTGAACACGCGTTCCTCAAGGACACCGGACGCGCCGAATACGTTGGCGTCAGCGACGACGAAGCGCTGGCCGCGTTCCACGAACTGGCGTTGACCGAAGGCATCCTGGCCGCGCTCGAATCCAGCCACGCCGTGGCGCAGGCGATCAAGCTGGCGCGCGAGATGCGTCCGGACCAGCGCATCCTGGTCAACCTGTCCGGTCGCGGTGACAAGGACGTGCACACGATCGCGCAACGCGAAGGCATCGAGCTGTGAGTGGGCTTACGTGAATCGCATCGATCAACGTTTCCGGGCCTTGCGGGCCGGCAGCCGTACCGGGTTGATTCCATTCGTGACTGCCGGCGACCCGTTGCCGGACGCCACGGTTTCGGTGATGCACGCATTGGTCGCAGCGGGCGCGGATTTGATCGAGCTCGGCGTGCCGTTTTCCGATCCGATGGCCGATGGCCCGGTGATACAGCACGCGAACGAGCGCGCCTTGCGGCGTGGTGTCGGTCTGCGCCAGATCCTGGAGTGGGTGGCGCAATTTCGGCAAAAGGATACAGACACGCCGATCGTGCTGATGGGCTATCTGAATCCGATCGAGATTTACGGCTACGAGAAATTTGCGAGCAGTGCAACCGATGCCGGCGTCGACGGCGCGCTGCTGGTCGATTGTCCGCTGGAAGAGTCGGCGACGGCCGTTGCCTTGTCGAACGCCGGGCTGCGACGCATCTTCCTGGCCGCACCAACGACGTCCGAGCAACGCATGCAGGCGTTGTGCGGGCAGGCGCAGGGATTCCTGTATTATGTTTCATTCGCCGGCATCACCGGTGCGGATCGGCTCAACCTGGAACCGGTTCGATCCCGCGTCGCCGCGATCAAGGCGTGCACTCAGGTGCCGGTCGCGGTCGGATTCGGTGTGCGCGATGCCGCTTCGGCGGTCGCCATTGGCGAATTCGCCGACGCCGTGGTGATCGGTAGCGCACTGGTCGATGCCATGAGTGGCGCCGATTCCGCACAGGCGGCATGCGATAGGGCCAGCGCATTTCTGCAACCCATTCGCGCGGCCCTGGATACGGCCAAGAGCGCCCATGCCGCCTGATGAGAACAACCCGCCGGTGCCGGCTTCGAACGATTCGCAGGCATCGCTGGAGAACGGAGAAACAGACGAAATGAGCTGGCTGCAAAAACTGATGCCGTCCGGAATCCGCACGCAATCGACAACGCGCGGCAAGGTTCCCGAGGGCCTGTGGGAAAAGTGTGCCGGCTGCTCGGCGGTGTTGTATCGTCCGGAGCTGGAACGCAACCTGATGGTTTGCCCGAAATGCGGGCATCATCATCCGATCGGCGCGCGCGTGCGCCTGAATGCGCTGTTCGACGAGGGCAGCGGTCAGGAACTGGACGCCAAACTGGAGCCTGTCGATTCGCTCAAGTTTCGCGATTCGAAGAAATACCGTGACCGCCTGGCGACAGCGCAGAAGCAAACCGGCGAGAAAGACGCCCTGATATCGATGCATGGGCTGCTCAAGGCTCGCCCGGTGGCTGCCTGCGCCTTCGAATTCGCGTTCATGGGCGGCTCGATGGGCAGCGTCGTCGGCGAGCGCTTCACGCGTGCCGCGGAATATGCCCGCGATCAGCGCATGCCATTGGTGTGCTTTGCCGCCACCGGGGGCGCGCGCATGCAGGAAGGCCTGTTGTCGCTGATGCAGATGGCCAAGACATCTGCCGCCCTGGCGCGCATGCGCGAAGCCGGCGTTCCCTATGTTTCCGTGTTGACCCACCCCAGCACCGGTGGCGTGTCGGCCAGTCTGGGCATGCTCGGCGACATCAATATCGGCGAACCGAAGGCGCTGATCGGTTTTGCCGGCCCGCGCGTGATCGAACAGACTGTGCGCGAGACCTTGCCCGAAGGTTTCCAGCGTTCCGAATTCCTGCTGCAGCACGGCGCCATCGACATGATCGTCGACCGTCGCGAGATGCGCGACAAACTCGCTTCACTGCTGGGATTACTGATGAAGCAGCCGCAGGCCGCCTGACGGTATTGAGCCGTTTCCCGCAAAGTCGTTTGCGGGAGAGGGTCTGGGTGAGGGGGCAGCATCCGGATGTCGATTTGCTCGATGGTTTCCGCCATCTCGTTTTGTTGAAAAGCAAAGCTTTCACTCCCCTTCGGGGAGCGAGTTACCTTCTCTTGCTTGGCCAAGAGAAGGTAACCGAAGAGAAGGCCACCCCGATGGGTCGCTTTCCACACATCCATGTGTTCCAGGTACGCTCACGGCGTTCGGGTTGCGCTGACAGCGCGTACCGGTGCTGGCAGCGCAATCGGCGCGATCCCTCGCGCCGCCCCTTCGGGCATTTCCTCACACCGTTCGCCGCCCCAAAGGGGGCCCGGTTTGGCGGCATCCTGCCGCAGAAGCCAGAACTGGCAATCTGAGAAGACGTAGTCCAGGGATGGACGGGTTAGCAGGTAACCGGCGCCGTAGGCGAGTGGAAGTTTTTTCGCTATCAATGCATGCACTCACCAAGGTGGGAGAAAGCTAGAGTCTGTGACTCGACCCGGAAATCAGGCTGACAAAAAATCGCAAACGGTAGCTGCGCGATAATGCCGCATCTCGAATAGCAGAATTTGCGACGTGGCCCAAAAAACCCTAGCCGCATGGCTGGACTACCAGCAACGCATCCATCCTCGTGATATCGAGCTTGGCCTGGAGCGCGTGCGCGACGTTTGGCGGCGAATGGGAGCGCCAAGTCCGGCACCGGTCCTGATCACGGTTGGCGGTACCAATGGCAAGGGCTCGACGGTGGCGTTCCTGCAAGCGATGCTGAAGGCCGCCGGCAAGCGCGTGGGCGCTTATACGTCGCCACATCTGCTGAGCTACGACGAGCGCGTGCAGGTGGATGGAAGCAATACCGAGGATGCGATGCTGGTCGATGCTTTCGAGCGGATCGAGACGGCGCGCAACGAAGTTCAGCTGACCTATTTCGAATTCGGCACGTTGGCGGCGTTATGGATTTTTGCACATGCCAACCTGGATGTTGCCTTGCTTGAAGTCGGTCTTGGCGGTCGTCTGGATGCCGTCAACATCATCGATGCCGATGCGGCCATCGTGACCAGCGTCGATCTGGATCACATGGAATGGCTTGGCGACGATCGCGAAGCGATCGGGCGAGAGAAGGCGGGCATCTTCAGGGCGGGCCGTCCCGCGATCATTGCGTTCCAGCCGCCGCCGGATTCCGTATTGGCTGAGGCGCGCCGTATTGGCGCACTTCCGATTCTTGCGGGTATCGACTATCGGGCCGTTGAGCGTGGCGACGGTTGGCAGTGGCAGGCTCAGGGATGTTCAATTGAGTTGCCGCGGCCAGGGTTGGCCGCGCCGTGTCAGATGGATAATGCTGCAGCCGCGATCGCGGCTTTGCATGCCTTGCGTGATCGCCTGGGCTGGAACCCGCGAGCATTGGCAACTGGCGTCGCCGGGGTCCATGCTGCGGCACGCTTGCAGCGATTCGGCGGAGGCGGAGAGCCGGAACTGGTTATCGACGTTGGGCACAACCCGCAGGCCGCACGGGCGTTACGGCAATGGCTTGTCGCCAATCCGCCCAAGGGGCGTAACCTGGTCGTGTACGGCGCGCTCGCCGACAAGGATGTGGCTGGTGTCGTGGCGGCCGTGGATCAGTCGATTTCAAGCTGGTTCGCGGCCGGTCTGGATGCGGAAACACCGCGCGGATTGCCGGTTGCGGAATTGCTGTCACGCATGACGTCCGCGTCTGGGTTCGTGCGGGGATGCACGAACGTCGAGGCCGCACTGGATGCCGCTTTCGATAACGCGACTGCGGACGATCGCATTCTGGCCTTCGGGTCGTTCTTCGTGGCAGCGGCAGCGCTGAACAAAGCACAACAACGCTACGCCGATCGCAGCGCCGGGCGGTAGCGGCGCGTATAATCGGTCCACGGTCACGAACGACGCGTCCGGAGGTAGCCGGTTTATGGATTCTGCGCTCAAACAACGCCTGCTCGGTGCCGTGGTATTAATCGCTCTGGCGGTCATCTTCGTGCCGATGTTCATCGGCAAATCGCCACAACCGCAGGATGTAACAACGCGCAATTTGGCCATTCCGACACCGCCGCCGCGTTCATTCCAGACGCAGACGTTGCCGGTAACACCGCCGAATGCGGAGCACGATTCGAACAAGGTCGTCACGGTCGATACCGACAAGCTGCCAAAACCGGCCGAACAGGCGCCCGTGCAGCCGGCCGGCACCAGCACGATGCAAAGTACGAGTTCCGCGCAGACCCGGTCCGCGGCCGGGGAAGTCGCCAGGAAAACGTCGCCGGACCAGGCGGTCCCGGCACAGCCGGCAGCTGCGGCGCCGGCCCCGGACCAGCAGGACAAGGCGACACCGATCAGTACGGCCGGTAATTTTCTGGTTCACCTGGGTGCATATGCCGATCGTGGTCACGCCGACGCCCTCGTCGCCAAACTCAAAAAGCGCGGGTATGCCGCATACGACGAACCGGCGCAATTCCATGGCAAGCCGGTATTGCGCGTGCGCGCCGGGCCCTACGACACTCGTGGTGCCGCCGAAACGGCCCGCTTGAAGATCAAGCAGTTCGTGCCGAGAGTGCCGAGCAGCGTGGTTGCGGCTGCGAATACGCAAGCAAAGACCGACGCGCCGGCCAGCGCGCTGCCGGCTGGACGGGCCGGTGGTTGGGCCGTGCAACTGGGCGCGTTCTCGGCACAAACTGACGCCAACAAGCTGCGCGACCGGTTGCGCAATGGCGGCATCGCCAGCTTCGTCGATCACGTGCGTAGCGACGGCAAGATATTGTGGCGTGTGCGTGCCGGACCCTACGCGGCACGTTCCGGCGCGGAAAAGATTCGCGGCACGATCAAGCAGAAGTATCGGGTGAATGGCATTGTCGTGACGCAACCGTGATACGGCGCGAAGGGCATACCCGCTTGACGGGCCCCGGCGCATTCAGCCGGCGACAAATTGAAATTCCATTCGGAATTCGTCCATGAACTGGGCCGACTATTGCATCCTGGCCACGCTCGGGATTTCGGTCCTGATCGGGTTGTTGCGTGGCTTCGTCCGCGAAGCCATGGCCCTGGCCGGCTGGGTGTTGGCATTCTGGGCGGCCTGGGCCTACGGCGATCAACTGGCGGCATGGTTCACGGCAATTTCGCTGCCGTCCGCGCGCCTGTTGGTCGGCTACGCGGTTTGTTTTATTGCGGTACTGGTGGTCTGCGGCATCATCGGCATGTTGTTGCACAAGTTGATTGCCGGCAGCGGGTTATCAGGTAGCGATCGCATGCTGGGCATGGTCTTCGGCCTGTTGCGAGGTTTGGCGGTGGTCACGTTGACAATTTTGCTGCTGGGCTTCACCCCGCTGCCGCGCGACCCGTGGTGGCATCAGTCGCAACTATTGCCGACATTCCAGGGCTATGCGCAATGGCTTTCGGCACGTTTGCCGCCGGATGTGACCAAGCACCTTGATTTACGCGGGTTGTTGCCTCATCTGAACCCAGCGGCGACGCGGACCGGGCCGAAGCCGGCGGCTCCGCGGAAGGTTGTGCCTAAGTCCGCCGAGGTGAAGCCGGCTCAGCATCGGTCGACGACAAATACTACGCAGACTCCTACGGGGACCTGACCAGATGTGCGGAATCATTGGCATCGTTGGCAAATCCGAAGTCGCCCCGTTGCTGTACGACGGCCTGACGGTATTACAGCATCGCGGCCAGGACGCGGCGGGCATCGCGACCGTGGAAGGCGACCGTTTGCGTCTGCACAAGCGCAGTGGTCTGGTCAGCGACGTGTTCAACGTCAAGGACATGCTGAAGTTGCGCGGAAACATCGGCATCGGTCATTGTCGTTATCCGACCGCCGGTTCGGAGAGTTCCGACGAGGCGCAGCCGTTATACGTGAATTCGCCATACGGCATCGCGCTCGGACACAACGGCAATCTGGTCAATACCGAGGCGCTGCGGCGCGAGATGTATCAGGATGATCGGCGTCATATCAACACCGATTCGGATTCCGAGATACTGCTGAACATTTTTGCTCACGAGTTGCAGATCCAGGAACGTCATGAATTGTCGGCCGACAATATTTTCAAGGCCGTTGCTGGCGTACATGCGCGTGCACTTGGCGGGTACGCCGTGGTGTCCCTGCTGCTCGGCTACGGCATCGTCGCGTTTCGCGACCCGTACGGCATCCGACCGTTGGTGCTCGGCGAGCGTGAGACCGCGTCCGGCAAGGAGTATGCGGTGGCTTCGGAATCCGTGGCGCTGGATATCCTGGGCTTTCACAGACTGCGCGACGTCGCCCCCGGTGAAGCGATTCTGCTGACCGAATCCGGCGAGCTGTTCAGCCGACAATGTGCCGAGGGTTATCCGCATGCGCCGTGCATTTTCGAATACGTGTATCTGGCGCGTCCGGACTCGATGATCGAGGATGTGTCGGTGTACAAGGCGCGGCTGCGGATGGGTGAACGGCTGGCCGAGAAAATCATGCGCATCTGGCCGGATCACGACATCGATTCGATCGTGCCGATTCCGGACACTTCGCGCACCGCAGCCAGTTCGCTGGCCGCGGTGCTGGGCTTGCCGATGCGCGAAGGTCTGGTCAAGAACCGCTACATCGGCCGTACCTTCATCATGCCCGGACAGATCGAACGCAACAAGTCGGTACGGCGCAAGCTGAATACGATTGAACTCGAATTTCGCCGCAAGAACGTATTGCTGGTCGACGACTCCATCGTACGTGGCACGACCTCGCGGCAGATCATTCAGATGGCACGCGAGGCCGGAGCGAAGAAGGTCTACATGGCCACGGCTGCGCCGCCGGTGCGTTTTCCGAATGTGTACGGTATCGACATGCCGGCCGTCAACGAACTGGTTGCCTACGGTCGCAGCGAAGAGGAAATCTGCAAGTTGATCGGAGCGGATCGATTGATTTATCAGGATCTGGACGACCTGATCGCTGCCGTCGCCGAAGGCAATGATCAACTGACCCAATTCGACACCTCGTGTTTTTCCGGGGAATATGTCACCGGCGTCGAGCCGGCCTACCTGGATCAGCTCGAATTCATGCGTTCCGATGACGCCAAAACGCAACGTCGTCAGGCTTCCTGACGCAGGCTTCGATGCCCGGAATGACACGGTCGCGGGCAGTTTTGCGTTGTATTTGATGTCGGCTATGCGGGATATCGGGCTGCGATAAACATGGATTGCTGCGCGCTCTGGCAAAATACGCGCGGTACTTCAAGAGGCGGGGAGCTTTCGTGGTGGTTGGAACCCGGATGTGGGCAGATGGCGACAACTTGTTTGCTGTTGCCAGGGCATGCCTGGAAGCTGTCGGGATCGAGGAAAAACTCTCGGCAACCGCCACGGCTGCGAGTCGCTTTGCTGCCGGCGCATTTACCACGGGAGACGCTTCGCCCGCCTTATTGTCTGTGACTCGACCCGGCAGGCCGCAGCGGCCGCGCCTGGTTGCTCCGCGCAAATTGGCCCAGCGCGGGCTGGGTACTGAACACGGTCGCGCCGCATTGGTTCATGCAATTGCGCATATCGAATTCAACGCGATCAATCTGGCCTGGGATGCGGTGCACCGCTTCCGTGACATGCCGGATAAATACTATCGTGACTGGGTCAGCGTCGCCGCCGACGAAGCGCGGCATTTTTCCATGCTGCGGGAGCGGTTGGCCGAACTCGGTCATGCCTACGGCGATTTCGACGCGCATGATGGCCTGTGGGAAATGGCGGTCAGGACATCGGATTCCTGCTTGCGTCGCATGGCACTGGTGCCGCGCGTACTCGAAGCACGTGGATTGGACGTGACACCGGGCATGATCAAACGCCTGCGCGGTGCCGGCGACCAGCGTACCGTCGCGATACTGGAAACGATCCTGCGCGAGGAAGTCTCACACGTGGCTGCCGGTTCGCGCTGGTTCGCATGGTGTTGCGAGCGCGACAAGCGCGAGCCGGAATCGACCTTCCGTGAGTTGCTGGGAGAATGCGCCCCGGGCGCGTTGAAGGGGCCATTCAATGAGCCGGCTCGTCTGGCGGCCGGATTCAGTCGTGCCGAAATCGCTCAACTCGAGGCCGCAGCATGACGCGGCGCCTGCTTTGCGCCGCGGCGATCATCACGATCTGGCTTTGCGTGTTCGGTTGGGTAGCCGGAGTGAGATGGAACACGCCACTTTTCCCACGTGAGCAAATGGATCTGGCGGCCAGCAAGTTTCAGGTCGTCATGGGTGCCGGTGTCGAAGACGAACACGCTTTGCGCGTGGGTTCAGTCGGCGATCGCGGCAACGCGCTGCAGTCGATCAGGATGCCGAATATCCAAGCCAGCCGATTCGCAACCTTGCGCTATCGTTTCGAGGGATTCCCACACACGCTTGAACTTTCACTGGTGTTTCGACGTGCCGACGATCCCGGCGACGTGCAAGTACAAACCATTCCGTGGCCGGGTCATGGCTGGACCAGCATCGATTTGCGCAAGGTCCCGGATTGGCACGGACGGATCACCGAACTGGGATTCGCCGAATACGCGACCCCGCAGGTAGCGCCGGAAAGCGATGCATTCCATCCTTTTCGTTTCGACAAAGCCGAGCTGTGGTCGCCGTCATGGTTGGGCGGTTTGTCGGCGCTCGTCAGTTCGTGGTTCGGTTATACCCCATGGGCCTTGATATCGATCAGCGCATTGGGGCCGCAGCGCGAAGTTGCCCAAGCCCCGCCACTAATACCATTGCTGGTGCTGGCTACCGTTCTCAGCCTGTTGGTCTGTGCGTGGGCATTGCGTTGGCGGATGATCGTATTCAAGCGTCACGCGATCATCGTGGCATTGATCCTGTGGGGGCTGCTGGATTTGCGCTGGTTGGACGAATTTCATGCCAAACATCGTTTGACCGAAGACATTTTTGCCGGCAAGTCATGGCCGCAACGCCAGCAGTTGGTGGCGGATCAGAATCTCGTATTTGCCGCGGAACAACTCGGCTATTGGCTGGTATCGCAGCCGCCGTTACAGCCGATTCTGGTTGCCGCTGATGCGAAATACACCCTTTTGCGCATGATCTATCTGTTGTTGCCGCACAATCTGGCGTTGTTGCAGTCGGTCGAGTCCGGCCCACTTCCCGGCGGCAGTCTGATTCTGCTCTATGACAGCACGCAATTTCACTATGACGCGGAGCGCGGAGCCGTCGTCGGCAATGGAAGGGTGTTCCCGGCGGAGCCGGTATTTGATACCGGCGGTGCGTACGTTTATCGCCTCAAGGCAGGCAAATGAATCTGAGCCTGATCATTGCCTGGTTGTTGCCTGTGGTTTCCGGCCTGGCGGTATGTATGGCACTGAATCCACAGCGTGGGCCGGGATGGCTGTCTGCCGCGCTCGGTCAAGGCGTGGTCTTCGGCATGTTGCTGAGTGCGGGAGCAGCAGCGCTGTTTTCGCGGGCGGACACGACGCATGCCATGTTGCACGCCGCTCCCTGGCTGGGACTGTTCACGCTGGCAACTGCCGGCGTGGCGTGGTGGCGGTTGCGCGGGTGCCGGCCCGTACAACGCGAAGTAGAGCCCAAAGTCGGCAAATGGCCGGCCGGATTACTTGGTCTGGCGATGGCTACGCTGATCTGGCGCGGCTGGATTGAATTGCGCGAAATCCTGCTGCGGCCGACTTTTCCCTGGGACGCCTGGGACGCGTGGGCGGTCAAGTCCAAGACGTGGTACCTGCTCGGCCACTACGTACCGTTCGTATCGATGCAGGACTGGTTGCATGCATCCGGTAAAGGCGTGTTCACCGGAATCGCCTGGAGTTATCCAGCCACGTTGGCCTGGCTACAGGTGTGGATGGCCAGCGCCGTCGGCGGCTGGATCGAGCCGGTCGTCAACCTGCCGTGGTTCGCGCTATGGATCGGTTTGCTGTTGGGACATTACGGCCAGTGGCGCGCATTGGGGTTGAGCCGTGGCAAGGCCCTGATGGGGGTTTATGCGCTCGGATCGCTGCCCCTGCTCGACGTGCACGTCGCGCTTGCCGGCTATGCCGATCTGTGGCTGGCGACGATATTCGGCTTTGCGGTGCTCGCCTGGATGCGCTGGATCGAACAACGTGACCGCGGTCAGCTGGTCATCGCAGTGGCCTGCGCCATGTTGATGCCTTGGCTGAAACTCGAAGGCGGAGTATGGCTTTTGGCATTCGCCTGTATCGCTGCATTCGCGGCAATTCCACGTCGTTGGCGCTGGATTATATCGGGCATGGTCATTTTTGCCGTCGCGGTCGGCCTGATTTACGGCGACCTGGTGGTGCCGTTGATTGCGCTGGGCTGGACGCATATTGGTGACCGTACGGTCGTGGTTCCGGTCATCGGCGATCTTGCCATTGGCTGGCACGGCAAGGCGTTCGCCAACGTATTGGACAGTCTGTTTGCGCAGCGCAACTGGAACATGTTGTGGTGGCTGGTAGTGGTGATTGTCGCTTGGCGCCGGCGAGAATTCCGGCGGCTGCAATCTGCGCGCGTATTGGCGGCGTTATTGTGCGCATGCACGGCGTTTTTGCTGTTCTTGTTCCTGTTTACCGATGCCGCGCGCTGGGCGGAGAGCTACACGGCGATCAATCGCCTGGTCATGCACATCGTTCCAGCCACAATCACATTGTTGATGCTGTTGTGTCGTGACGCGGTGTTTCCAGCAGTTGCCGATACAGCGCCAGCGTCCGTTGCACGCAGCGATCCAGCGTGAATTCCTCGCGCCAGCGGGTTAGACCGCGCTCGCCCAACTCGTTACGCAAACCCGCATGTGCTGATAGACGCCGGATCGCGGCGGCGAGGGCTTCGGCGTCGCCGGGCGGGACCAGCAACCCGGTTTCTTCATGACGCACGATCAAGCCGACGCCTGAACCGGGTATATCGCTTGCGATAGTGGCCGTACCGGCGCGCATCGCTTCCAGCAGTACCAGCCCGAACGATTCGGCGCGATTGATCGACGGCAGGCAGAAAACATCGGCGCGTTCGTACAGACTGGCCAACATGCGGGAGCCACTGGCGTCGATGTCGATCCGGCCGGCAAATTTTACGCGCCCGGAGATTCCCAGAGACTGACTCAATCGACGCAGTGCGGGATCGCATTCGCCTGCGCCGACGAGTACGAGGTTGGCGCCCGGCACTTTCGCCAGAGCACGCAGCAGCACATCGAAACCCTTGAAGTAGCTCAGCCTGCCCACCGCCAGCAGGCGCAAACCGGCTGCCGGCCAGAGTGCCTGAACAGTTCCCCCAACGTAGGCGTTCGGTAACCTCGGAGCCATTCCGCCTTGCGCGGTATTGTCGCCGGCAGCGGCGCCGAAAGCACCCTCTCCCCCATCGTCGGCGATGGGGGAGAGGTTAGGTTGAGGGGGAAGTGCATCGGTTTGCGGTCCGGTATCGTCCGGGCGTTGCCCCCTCACCCCAACCCTCTCCCCCGACGCGGTCGGGGGAGAGGGAGCCGAAGCGGCTCCCATGGAAGTCGAATCTGTCCGGGCGTCGGCGGAATCGGATTCGGTAGCAGGCGGCTGGAAGCTCCGATCGATGGGCGGCAGCCCGAGGGGTATGACATGCACCTTGTCGCGCCACGGTGCCAGCGCCTCGCTCGACTCTAGGTACGCAGCCGACGTTGCAATCACCGCACTCGCGCGTCGCAATAGTGCCTGTTCCCAGGGCCGATAAATTCGATAGGCAGCACGCAGCGCGCGTCTGCTTGTTTCCAGCGGAATATCGGCGTGCCAATGCATGACCCATGGCAAGCGCCGTGCCTCGGAGGACAACAGCGTCCAGAACGCGGACGTGTTGGGCACGTGAATGTGCAGCAGGTCGGGGCGGAAGCGTCGAATGGCCGCATTCAGCGCGCGCAAGAATCCCGGGCTTACCGGCGCGTACAACCAGCGTCCGTGACAGGCAACAAGCGTGACATCGACATCACCAACGCGGCGGCGACGCGTGCGATGCGTGCCCGGTTCGGCGTGGGCCACGAGTGCGGTATCGACCTGGTGTTGCTGAAGGCCGGCGCACAGTTCCGCACAGACGCGCTCGATGCCGCCCGGGTGGGGCGGAAAGAACTTCCCGATATGCAATACGCGCATGGCGCGTGGGTCAACCCGGACTTTTCACGGAATCCAGCGAGCGCCGTGCCAGCGGGGAAATGCCGCCGAGTCGTTGCGCTTGGCAAACTCGTGGGTCGAAGACTGCCGACAACCGGGCAACTGTGCGCATTTTGGCGACCTCGTGAAATGCCCGGCTTACAAGCGCTCGGCCACGCGCGGCAGCTTTTTGGCCTTTGGCTCGGGTACCGACGGGGCGGTTTCGGCGTCGCTGGCGCCGCGCCGGGATTGTGCAATCTCCTGTTCCAGGATGGCCAGTTTTTGCGTCAGGCGGCGAATCTGGCGTTCCGAGCGCGATCGATCGATGTCCATTTTCAGCATACGGATCAGAATCATGCCGATGCCGACGATGATCGGCAGAATCGGCGGATAGTAGATACCGGTCAGATGGCCGAGCCAGTCGATCACCGGCGGAAACACACCCAACACCAGGATGGCGGTAGCCACTGCCATCCACCATAAAGCGTAGCTGCCGTGCAGATGGTCGCGCCGTACCAGATACAGGATGCTGCCGGCCAGCAGCACCGCGATCACGGCCGAGGTGATCTGCGCGGTCATGAGTGCAAACCCTGGTCGGCGACAATCCGGGACGACCGGACCCCGATCTGGGCAAAGCACAGGATCGTCGTATGAAGCATGTAACGGGCTACCATGAACCACGATGAAAATACGCGCGACCCACCGGTGCGGCGAGGCGACATCCGGGTAGGCAATTCGTGCAGGGTGAGTCCCTTCTTGCGTAGCAGCATCAATACTCCCAGATCCTGATAATCGAGCAGGCTGGCCTCGCGCGAGGCCAGCACGCGTATCGCACGCCGGTCGTACACGCGCAGTCCGGACGTGAAATCCTGAACCGAAACGCCGGTCAACAGCCGAAAATAGCGCCATGCAATCCGTTTGGCCACGCTCAAGCGTTGCGTACAGGTACCGATCGTCACATCGGCCCGGCAGCGGCGCTGCTCGTCGAGCAATTGCGGCAGTTCCTGCGGGTGGTGTTGCCCATCGGCATCCAGCGTCAACACGGTTGTGTAACCGTTGCGCAACGCGTAGCGCATGCCGGTCTGCGTGGCGCCCCAGGCGCCGAGGCGCCAGGGCAAATCGATGACCCGGGCTCCGGTGTGACGAGCGCAGGCTGATGTGTTGTCGATGCTGGCGTCGTTCACTACCAGCATATCGCTTTGCAGCGCCGCTCTGACCCCGCGTACAACCTCGGCGACCGTGGCCGATTCGTTATGCGCCGGAATCACCACCAGCAGGCGTTCAAACGCGGGATGGGTACGCTGCACTGACAAATTCCCCACGGAAAGCGGCATTGTCGAAGCCCGGGTGAAGCCATGTCAATGTTTCGGAGTGAATTTTTGACGAATCCACGTGATTGTGTCCGCATTTGCGCTCGACTTCCGTTTATAGCGTGTGAGGTGCCATATCGGCATACGATGTTTTGTTTCGCCGGCTGGGTCACGGATTTTGCCTTGTATTGGGGTCTATGTTGTTGACCGGATTGGGCAAACTCCCCTAGACTCGTACCGCGGGTGTATGTTCCTACGCGGGCAGGGGGCAAGGGCTTCCACCCGATCTACTTGGGAGTTATCAAATGAAATCGTTCAAGAACAGAGCACTGCTGGTTGCAGGTCTCGGATTCGCGGGTTTGTGGATGGCTGGTAGCGCGTTTGCGGCATGTCCGTCAACTCCGACGCCCCCATGGTCAGCGGCACCGGTTTTTCAGGGTACCATTGCAATTGCCTCTCCCGGTTACGCTACTACTGGATGTCGTTTGGACTCTGCTATTAGTGCCAGTGCTAGCGGTGCTGCGTTCGCGACCGTCGAAGACGACTCGCCGACTGCAGAACCTCGTTATCGCGTGCAGTTTATTCTTGACGCCGACAATCTGACGAATCAGTCGCTGCTAGAGGGTGTTCAGATTTTTTCGGCCGTTTCGAGCGCGTCAGGAACGGCTCTCCGGCTAACAATGTTTGGTGATGGGTCGGGCGGGCGTTTCCTTGGTTATTTTGTGACCGATTCGAATCAGGCAGGCGGAACGTACTCGAGCTCGGTACCATTGGCTGCGGGTGAAAATCACGTTGAGTTCGACCTTCAAGTCGGATCGCCTGGATCGATCACGTTGTGGGTGAATAATAATGTTGAAGGTTCTCCCACGGTTAGCCCAACCGCAGTGAACGATTCGGCGGTAATCGGTATCGATACGGCATATATGGGACTGGCCGCACCTTCTCCTCAGTATGTAGCGGCGTTTGCGGGTACAACAGTCGGCTTCGATGAATTCGATTCTCGTCGCTCGACGTTTATTGGATACTAAATCCGTATTCTTTAGTGTTCTCAATGTTTGACAAGTTTGGGAGTGAACTCATGAACATAACAACTAGAACCGTGTGTTTCCTTGCGTTGGCTGTCAGTCCCGCACTGGCAATCGCAGGTCCTGGGGGTACGACATGTGGAGCGGCCGAAACACTCACGGCAGGCGGCACGTTCTCGGGAGACACGTCGGGGGTTGGGTATAGTAACGTAGTGAACGCGTTGGGTCCGTTGCCCAGTCCGGGAAATGATGCCATCTACAAGTTCACAGCATCCGCATCTACCAGCGGCAGCATTCAGGTGACTGCGTCCAACTACAACTATGGTATTTTCCTTACCACCGACTGTGGTGCAGCCACATCGGCGCCCATTCAAGCGGCGACGAATCCTGCTCCTTCCAGTTTCCCTCTCTCGGGGTTGAGCGACGGCGTTACGTACTATGTCATCGTTTCCAACAATCCGGCTAGTAGCACTGGAGTAAACGGGACGTTTACTTTTACGACTCCCAGCACCCTACCCGTGAAATTGCAGAGCTTCTCCGTACAGTAGTCGAGGAAATATCCGAACATGAAGACCCACCTCGCGTGGGTCTTTTTTTGGAATAGGGGACGTGAGATCGAAGCTAACTCTATCGTTTTTCGCACTCGTGACTTGGCATTTCGGGTTCGCTGCACGATTGCAGTCCGATTCCCTGACGCTGCACGAACACTACCAGTTCACGACGTTTGACGCCCAATTCGGGCTATCCAACTTTGGCAAGAAAGCTGTTCATATCCGCAGTATCGATCCGGTTCGCAAGAACGACCGGATCATAAACGCGCCGCGGACAATTGCGCCGGGCAGCTCGGCCAAGGTCTCCGTACGTATCAGTACCGATGACGATGTCGGCGCAGCATTGCATTCGATTCGGATCACGTTTGAGAACGGAAGCACGCAGATCGTGCAATTGCATGACTTCGGCGTGACCGTTCTGCAGAATCCGCGTCCGCAGATTGATTTGGGCGTATACAAGAGCGGCGAGAAACCGACGTGGCGTTCCCTTGCGTTGAAAAGCTCGATACCACCGGATATTCGCATCCAGCGCATCGTTCAAAAGCCGGATTTCGTGCAGGCCGCGGTGGGCAAGGATCCAACATTTGTCAGGGTTGCTGCGGATCCGGGAGTCGACTGGGGATTCCACCAGGGCTTCGTCAGGGTTGCGTTGGACTCGGATGTTCAGAACGCTGCTGCGGTCAGGGTGCAGGCCGTGGTGCACGGTAAGGTCGTCTCTTCCGAAAATCCCATGACACTCGGCATTGTCCGACAGAAACACCCGAGATCCTTCCTGTTGAGGTTGTCCAGTGTCGGTGGCACTGAATTTGACGTTTCCCAAATCCGGTTCAATGGCCTCAAGGCCAGCGCCGCGAGCAAGCCGTGCGAAACGGCTACGCCCGGCTGCCGCCTTGTTTCCATGCAGGTGTCCGACGACCAGCCTACAGGGCGGCTGTCCGGGAGCATGGTCATCCGTTTCAAGGGGATGAATCACTCGCTCACGGTTGGCTTGGGCGGCATGTTGATCGGACCCGACACCAAGATCATCCCGCTGGATCTCGCCGCAGCCGCGTCGAAAGCCAAGGGCGAGAAGAGTGTCGTTGACGTTCGATCCGCTCTTTCGCGGGAAATGCATCATGCCGCGGCCGCTCCCACGCCTCCGCCGGGCGTTGGACCGTTGTTGAAATGGCAGGTTGCCAACGAGATACAACTGCACGGGTATTTCGTTTATCGATCCGAGTCCGGTTCCGGACCCTTCAAGGCGGTGACGACGCGTGCGATTCTGGTACGGGGTGGGGGCAACGGCGAATCCAACGCATACTACTGGCGCGATGATGGCGCCATCGCCGGCAAGGCGTATTGGTATTTCATCGCAGCGATCTACGTGGACGGCCACCTGCAACAGCTCAGCGGCCCGCAAAAGGTCATCGCCAAGTAAGCACGCTTTCCTGTTCGTACCAGTCGCCGAGCACGATGCGCTCGGCGGGCTTGCCGTCGAGTTCGAATCGGTGGGTTGCCGGGCGGTGCGTGTGACCGTGGATCAGTCGCCTGGCACGGGTGTTCTCGCATCGTTGACCCCACGACTTTTTGGTTCACGTCCATGATTTCAAGCTGGGCCGTTGAGGTATGCCTGCGGCTCTCGCCGCACGCGTACGTGGTCCGCTACAGCTCGACCAAATGGCGCGAAAAATGATTACGCATCGAGCGGGGTTCGCCGCTCATGCAGCATGGCGTACCGGTTTGATGCGCGGTCGCGGACCTTGTCGCGCCTGCCACAAGTCGTAGGCAGCCTGCATACGCAGCCAGACCTCGGCACCATTGCCGAGCCAAGCACCCAAACGCAGGGCCATGTCTGCCGAGACCGCGGCGCGACTGTTGACTACGCGCGAAAGGGTTACCCGCGAGACGCCGAGCGCCGTGGCGGCTGCTGCGATGGTCATGTCCAACTCCGGCAGAACATCGTATTTGAGAATGTCACCCGGATGGGGAGGGTTGTGCATTTTCATCCGTACACCTCTAGTGATAATCCCGGTAGTCCACCAGCACCGCATCCGCGCCGTCGAAGGAAAACGTCAGGCGCCAGTTTGCATTAGGTTCGAATCGATGTGTCGCCCGGCGGTGTGTGTGGGACTGGTTGCTGAATTTACGCAGCCAGTGGGTTGACGTCGTGTTCGACGCGTTTGCCCTCGTGAATCTGTGCAAGTTGCAGGTCGTACAGGGTCTGCAGGTTCATCCAGAATTGGGGCGACGTACCGAAATACCGGGCGAGGCGAAGCGCGACAGGAGCTGTTATTGAGCGTTCTCCGCGCGTAATGCCGTAGAAATGGCCTCGCGAAATTTTGCACTCCCCGGCGACGCGGTATGGCGTAAGCCCTTCGATCGGGTCAATGAAATGCTTGACGAGTATCGTCCCGGGATGCGGAGGCGGCATGCATTTCGCGGCTGTCATGTGCGCACTTCTCAGCGGTAATGGTTGGTGAGTTCTACTTGGCTGGCGTTTCCGTCGTCCCATACGAAGCAAATGCGCCATGCCTGATTGACACGTATCGAATGTTGATTCTTGCGTTTGCCCTTCAGCGCCTCCAGATGATTCCCGGGCGGGACTCGAAGATCGTTCAGGGAAATCGCGGCGGCGAGGATGAAAAGCTGCTCCCGCGCACGTCCCACAATGTGGCCCGGAAACTTTCCCGTGCGTTCGCCGCGGAAAACTCTAGCGGTTTCCTTGCACGCAAAATCCCTGATCACCCGTTCGACCCAGTGCTTCCACTGGCAGATAGTGCCATATAAAGATACTAGTGTCAACTTCCGATAATGTTGGTTACACGACGCGCAGGACGCTGCTGTGTTCGTACCAGTCGCCGAGCACGATGCGCTCGGCGGGCTTGCCGTCGAGTTCGAATCGATGCGTTGCGGGGCGGTGCGTGTGGCCGTGGATCAGCCGCTTTACGTCGTGTCGGCGCATTGTTGATTCCACCGCCGCCTGGTTCACATCCATGATCTGCGGCCGCATCGTGGAGGTGTGCTTGCGGCTTTCGCCGCGCGCGTGTTCGGCAAAGGCGCGGCGTTCAGCCAGCGGTTTGGCCAAAAATTCTTGCTGCCAGACCGGGTTTCGTACCATCTTGCGAAATTTCTGATATTCAACGTCGTCGGTGCACAGCGTGTCGCCGTGCATCAGCAACGCGGGTTCGCCGCCGAGCGTGATCACCGTGGGATCAGCAAGAAGCGCCATGCCGGCGCGATTCGCGTAGTGCGGCCCGACCAGGAAATCGCGGTTGCCGTGCATGAAGTGGATCGGTACGCTGGAGTCGCGCAGCGCGCGCAGTTCGGTTGCCACGCGCGCGGGCAGGGGCGCATCGTCATCGTCGCCGATCCAGCTCTCGAACAGGTCGCCCAGGATATACAGCGCGTCGGCTTGACGTGCTTCGGCCTGCAGGAATTCCACGAACAAGTCGACGATTTGAGGCCTGGCCTCGTCCAGGTGCAGATCGGAAATGAACAGCGTTGTCATTGGCTGAGATACCGACTACCCGACCTGACTCTGCCCCCCGCCGGTGCGCGAGCAAGGGCTAACGGACCGGAAACGGGAATCGGCACCGCGCCAAGCTGTTGCGACTGACGCGGTGTCTGGTTCAGCATGATTCGCCTATTTGACGATGCTGGCTTTCTCGATCACGATCGGCGTCTTGGGCACGTCGCTACGGAACGGCCCCTGCGGCCCGGTTTCGACTGCCTTGATCTTGTCGACGACGTCCATGCCCGAGATAACCTTGCCGAATACACAATAGCCCCAAGAGACCACGCCGTTCGCGTCGGCCACGTAATCCAGCCGCTTGTTGTCGACGACGTTGACGAAAAACTCGGCGGCCGCCGAGTTCGGATCGGCGGTACGCGCCATCGCCACGGTGCCGCGCAGGTTGGACAATCCGTTATTGGCTTCGTTGTGAATCGGTGCGTGCGTACGCTTGCGGTGCAGGTTCCTGGTCCATCCACCGCCCTGGACCATGAAATTGTTGATGACACGATGAAAGATGGTGCCGTTATAAAAACCTTCCTTCACGTAGCGCAGGAAGTTGTCAACGGTAGCCGGCGCCTTGTCCGGATAGAGCTCGAGAGTGATGTCGCCCATGCTGGTATGCAACAGGACTTTGGGGGCGGCGTTGGTTTCCGTCGCGTTATCGGTTTTCGCGTTTGCAGCGGTCTTCGCAGGTGTTGCTTTTGTCGCTGCCTTCGGCGCGGCGAAGGCAGCAAACGGGATGGCCAGGGCAGCAATCAGGAAAAAGCGTTTCAGCATGAGTCGTCTCCGGAAATCGTATGCGCAAAAGACAATGATACGCATAATCCGGCGGATTTGCCGCTGCTTGCCGCACCTGGAATTGGATAGCCCCGGCGACTGTGTTGCTGCGCTGCCTGGCCACCTGACGAATCAAATCAGCACAAGGTGGTTCAAAGCCACGCACTGGGACCGCCTTTCAAGAGCCGACGGTCGTTTCTTCGTCTTCGCGCACCTGCAGTTTGATCTCCAGGGGTTTCAGGTAATCGCGTTCCTGATCCAGGTCGGCACGCGTTAGAGGGTGTGCATCCAGCCATTCGCCAGGCAGTTCGATGGCCAGGGATTTACCGTTCGCGTGTAGTTGAATCGACGGTAGCGGGTCGGGGCTGCGGCCGCGGTGCAGCAGTACGGCAAGACGCAGCAGCGCCATGATGCGCACGACTGGCAGATAAAGCCGCTCGGGCAATGCGCGCAAAGCCGAGTTGTCCGGTTTGCGACGATGGCAGCGCAGGATCGTGGACAGCACTTGCTGCTCGTGACGTGCGAAACCGGGCAGATCGGATTTCTCGACGATGTAGGCGCCGTGGATGTGATGCTGGCTGTGCGCGATGGCGAGGCCGATTTCGTGAATGGCAGCAGCCCAGGTAAGCCAGTCGCGTTCGGCCGAGCCGAAGTTCCAATCGTCGGCAACCTGATCGAACAGGTTCAGGGCGGTGGCTTCCACGCGTGTGGCATGTTTGCGGTCCACGGCATAGCGTTGCGCCAGAGCGACGATACTGGCCGCACGCGGATCACGATGTTCGGCGCGGCCGATCATGTCGTAGAGCAGGCCCTCACGCATGGCCATGTCGCATACGCGCATCTGCTTGATGTCCAGCGCGGCGAAACAGGCTTCGAGAATGGCGATGCCACCGGCAACGATTGCGGTACGTTCTCCGCTGAGGCCGGGCAACTGGATTTTGTCGATCGAGCCGCAATACAGCAGGGCCTCGCGCAAATTGGCCATTGCGGCCTGCGAAATGCCGGAATCGCACCACCCGGCCGCCTGTACGATATTGCCGATGGCGCGGACTGTCCCGGAAGACCCAATCGCATCGCCCCAGCCCAAGGCGAGGTAGTCAGCGGCGAACTGCTGCAATTCCACGGCGATCTCGGTCTGCGCCTGCTTCCAGCGTTTGCGGGTGAGTTTGCCGTCGCCGAAAAAACGCAGCGTGCTGGCGACACAGCCGACTTGCAGACTTTCCTTTTCGATCGCCTCGAAATGCCGGCCGATAATGAACTCGGTACTGCCGCCGCCGATGTCGATGACCAGCCGCTTCTGTGGCGAATCAGGTACTCCGTGTGCCACGCCCAGATAGATCAATCGCGCTTCTTCGCGCCCGGAAACGATTTCGATCGGATGTCCGAAAGCCCGTTCGGCCGGATGCAGAAAGTCGGACGGCGAGCCGAGTTGGCGGACGGTGTTCGTTGCCACGGCGCGGACACGCGACGATGGAAACCCGCGCAGGCGTTGACCGAAGCGCGACAGGCAAGCCAGGGCGCGTTCTTTACGCGAGGCCTCGATGCTTCCGTCAGGTTGCAATCCGGCAGCCAGACGTACGCTGTCTCGCAGCCGGTCGATGACACGCGGTTCGCCGTGTTCGTAGCGAGCCACGACCAGGTGGAAACTGTTCGAGCCAAGATCGGCCGCGGCCAGCACTTCGCCGTCGCGGATGCGCGGTTTATCGGCTTGGGGCATGGTTCGGGGCAAACGATGATCGCATTCGCGCATTGTGACATGCGCAAGCGCGAGCATGAAGATTCTGCTTGCGAATTGCGGCCGGGCTTGCGCGATTTTCAGCCAGTGAGGCTGAATTCGGGCATGCGGAAAACAACCTGACGAGAATTTCGAACGATGCCGCAAATCAAACGCGAGTACTTGCGTTCAAGCCGGCGGCGTTGGGGAAGCTACTTGCACAACGTGTGCAACAGCCAACGTTGCGCGGAATGAGGTTTCTGGTCTCCAGGGCTGCTGCGTTCGTAATGGCCGTCGGAATGGAGTAGCCACGCCTGGGTGTTGTCCTCCAGATAATTTTCCAGCACTTCGCGATAGACCCGTCGGGCCAGTTTCGAATCGAGGATCGGAAAACAAACCTCGATGCGATGTTGCAGGTTACGTTCCATCCAATCCGCGCTTGATCCATAGATTTCCCCGGTGCCGCCGTTGGCGAACCAGTACACGCGGCTGTGTTCGAGAAAACGGCCGACGATGGAGCGTACGCGGATATTGCTCGAGACGTTTTCGACGCCGGGACGCAACGTGCAGGCGCCGCGTACGATGAGGTCGATCTGCACGCCTGCACGCGAAGCCTCATACAGTTTGGCAACGATGCCTGCATCGCTGAGTGCGTTGATCTTGGCGATGATACGTGCGGGCCGGTTTTCGCGTGCGTGGGTGATTTCGCGGTTGATAAGCTTCTTCAGGCTCTTGTACAGCGTGAACGGCGATTGCAGCAGATGGCTCAGCGTAATGACCGGCCCGAGCCCGGAAATCTGCTGGAACAGCTTGTGCGTATCGCTGCCGATCTCCGCATTGGCCGTCATCAGTCCCAAGTCGGTATACAGGCGGGAGTTGGCCTCGTGGTAGTTGCCGGTGGACAGGTGCACGTAGCGGCGAAGCACACCCTGCTCGCGGCGGACGATAAGCAGCATCTTGGCGTGGGTCTTGTAGCCGACCACGCCATAGACGACTTGTACGCCGGCTTCCTGCAGGCGATTGGCGAACTGGATATTGCGTTCCTCATCGAATCGCGCGCGTAATTCGACGACAACGGTGACGTCCTTTCCGGCACGCGCGGCATCAATCAGCAGACTGACCAGCGGCGAGTCGGCGCCGGTACGGTACAGCGTCTGCTTGATCGCCAGCACCTCCGGATCGACGCTTGCCTGGCGCATCAGTTCGATGACCGTGGCAAACGAATCAAACGGGTGATGCAACAGGATATCCTGTTCGGCGATGGCTTCGAACAGGTTACGGTCGTTGGCCACCGCCGGGGCCAGTCGCGGCGAGAATTTCGGAAACTTCAGGTCGGGGCGGTCGATTTGATCGTAAATTGCGACGACGCGGTGGATGTTGACCGGTCCGGCACAACGGTAGACCTCGATCTCGCCAAGTTCGAAGTTGCGCATGAGGAAGTCCGCAACGTTCTTCGGACAACTCTCGGCGACTTCCAACCGCACCGGTTTGGCAAAGCCCCGTTCGCGCAACTCTTCGCGCAGCGCGAGCGCGAGGTTTTCGATTTCCTCTTCGTCGACGGAAAGCTCGCTGTTGCGCGTGACCCGGAACGGGTAGGCGCCCTTGACGTGCATGCCCGGGAACAATTCATCGACGAACTGCAGCAGAATGCTGGACAGAAAAACGAAATCGTGGCTGCTGCCGCCGACTTCGGATGGCAAGTGCACGATGCGCGGCAACGAGCGTGGCGCGCGCACCAGGGCCATGTGACCTTCCCGGCCGAATGCGTCGGTGCCGTGCAAGGTGACGATCAGGTTCAGGCTCTTGTTGAGGATGCGCGGGAACGGATGCGCGGGATCCAGGCCCAGCGGCGACAGGACCGGCAGCACTTCATTCTGGAAATAGCCTTGCAGCCAGCGTTGTTGTTTCAGCGACCAATGCGTGCGATCGACGAAACGGACACCTTCGCGTTCGAGTTGCGGCAGCAAGGTATCGTTCCATACCGCGTACTGCTCGCGTACCAACTCCAGTGCCTGCTCGCGAATGCGGCCGAGTACCTCGCTCGGCGGACTGCCGTCGGCGCCGGGCACCGCATCGCCGAAGGACAGGTGATGGCGCAGGATGGCAACGCGCACCTCGAAGAATTCATCCAGGTTGGAGTTGACGATGCACAGGTATCGAAGGCGCTCGAGCAGGGGAACGCGTTCATCCTGTGCCTGGGCGAGTACGCGGAAGTTGAACTCGAGTTGGGCGAGTTCGCGGTTGAGATAAAGCGCCGGAGCAGTCAGGTCGGGTGCGATTGCGGTGGCGACCGGTGTACGCCCATCGGCCACGGCCGTTTCCGCTTCAGTTTGGTTTGTGGCGTGCTCCGACGTGGGCATCATGTTTTTGCATGCGATGAGAAACCAAGCATACCGCGTCCACCGGTCGTCGTCTGGACGCTCCCGTTTCTCCGTGGGTGGCAGCAAAGGCGATGGAATCGCCCCTTGTGGGTACCGGTTGCGGGTTTGCCGACGATCCGGCCTGTTGTGCCGTTGCAGGCCTCAATCGTTACGTGACGATGTCAGCTGCGTGCAAGCACCAGCGATACACATCGAGGCTCCGCTCATTTCGTTCCTATTGCCACCACGGCCCTGGTCTTCCTGTTCCGGAGTGACCTTGTGTCGGCGCAGATCCAGCACGATCGGGGTCAATTCCGCGATTCGCGCCTCAACACGGGCGCGCTGGTAGTAAGTCAACGACTTTTCTTTGGCCAGGCGCTTGAGCTGGTTCAGGGCATCTTCGGCGTGACCGTTGAGATAGGCGGCATCGGCATGTGCCTCGCTGGCGCGTACCGGATTGCCAGCCAATTCGCAGGCACGGGCGAACACGACTTGTAATTCGGGGTCCTCGTCGTCGTTGGATAGTTGCGGTCGCAGCAGCGCAAGGGCGGTTTTGGCGCCGGGTTTGTCATTACTCCACAACAACGCACGGGCATGGTCGAGCACAAGCGCGCGATTGTCCGGATAGGATTGCTCCAGTCTCGAGTAGACTTTCAATGCACCATCGCGCTTTCCCGCGATCAGGTCCGCGTGTCCCAGCGCCAGTTGCAATACCAGACTGTGCGGGTCCCTGGCAACCAGTTTGGTCGCTTCGGTTCGCGCCTGTTCGGCCTTGCCGGCGCGAGTCAGGGCCAGGACGTAGCCGTAGCGATTGGCGACGGTATCGAAAGCGGGATTATCGCGAAGGTTGTCCGCATAGTAAGCCGTGATCGCAGTGGGCTGCCTGGAATCCAGTACGCGTGCGCGTTCGCGCATCAGTTCGAAATAGGCCTCCGAACGTGCACGCTGTGCCATGCGGTCATCGGACGGGCGCGCCATTTCCGCCAGCATGGCGCTGGAGGTGGCTTTGAGATTCGGCAACATCAACAACGGCGAGATCGATGCCGACTGCACCGCTTGTGTGTCGAGTGCGGCATCGCGTTGGGCGCGCTCTTTCTCGATGGCGACGGCCCGCGCCTTGGCTTCGCTTATGCGCTCGGTTGTCACCGGGTGGTCCATGAGCATGGCTGGTACTTCGCTGTCGTCGAACCCCGGACGCAATGCCTGCTGCATGCGCTCGAATACCTTGGCCATGGCCAAAGGATCGAAATTGGCCTTGGCCAGGGTCTGAATGCCGACACGGTCGGCTTCGGACTCGTCGGAACGCGTAAAGTTGATCTGCATCTGCTGCATCAAGCCCTGGGCTGTCGCGATTGCGCCGATATCCGTATTGCCGGTGCTGTAGGGGCTCTGGTGCGCCGATGCGACGATGGCGCCGACCATCGCCAGAATCATCAAAGGCGCGTATTTTTTCTCGGCCTCGGCCGCGCGGATCAGATGATGCTGCGTCACGTGAGATATTTCGTGAGCCAGTACTGCGGCCAGCTCGCTCTCCGTGGCGGTCATCGTGATCAGGCCTGAATTTACGCCAATGAAGCCACCGGGCAGGGCAAAGGCGTTGATATCCGGGTCGCGTACGACGAAGAAAGTGAACGGGTGTTCCGGTTGTGGACTGTAGGAGACCAGACGGTAACCCAGCGTATTGATATAGTCGGTCAGCAGCGCATCGTCCTGGACAAGGCCCTGCTTGCGCAATTCGTGTACCACGGCATAGCCGTATTGGCGCAACTCCTGAGGCGAGGCCAGCGTAGCGGCCGAACTGCCCATGCTTGGCAGTTGCGTTTCAACCGCCCAGGATGGCATGGCTGCGAGCAAGGAGCAGCACAGGACGGCGGCTTGAATGGTGGCGGAGGGTCGCATGGGTTTGGTCCGGTAAGTGTTGGACACCATATCGCAGAGTTCGTTTCACGACTATCGTAGCGTGACTGGCACTCATTCGGCGTTTAGCTGGCGTTAAAATGCCCGGCCTCGCGAATGCGTCCAATCCGGCGTCGAGTCGCGCATTCGAGGAAAATCGGATGTCCGCAGCCGCGGGCGCATTTTCACCTGCGCAGGTCAGGTCGGTGGTTATGGCAACCCGCCGGCTGCGTGGCACAACGTCAAGCTCGCGAAATTCAACCGAGGTCAAGCATGAGCATTGATCGAGCGACACAATTCGCGGACTTCCGTCGGGGCGTGAACGAGCGAATCCTCGAACACGACAATCAGGTCGCAAGGCGCTTCTTCGCCCTGGTACGCAGAAAAGGACGGCGTCCTGCAGGCCGTACCGAGGAGATGCTTGGTCCTGTGGCCTCGCTGGTCCTGCGTTGCGACGACTGCATCAGCTACCCTGTTGCCGAATGCCGCAGGGCCGGCGTGAGCCGCGACGAGTTTTCGAGATGTTCAGCATCGGACTGGTCGTCGGCGGTCCGATCGTGATCCCGCACCTGGGCTGACTTGATCAGGGCATCGCTAGCGCGAAATACGCAGCAGATGGACGTCCGCCTGGTTGTCGTCGCTGCCGTCCATGTGATTGATGGCGACCGAGTTGAAGGTAAGCGCTCCGGCTTGCCCGGTCAGATGCAGTACGCAGGCGCCGGGCGGCCATTCTGGTTGTGACGGGTCAATCGTGCAGGTCAGCACGGCATTGCCAGCGTCGCTCTGAATGGTGAAATGGGCCGGATCGAGCATACTGTAACTGTCCAGGCGCAGGCGCTGTGGCGGCGTGCCTTTGACATCGGATACCAGCACCCAGTCTCCCTGCCAGGCACGACCGTCGTTCGAATCGGCCAGTGCCAGTCGCACCAGGTCCAGGCTCTGCAACTGCAAGCCGCCGTTGGCGAGGGGACGGCTCAACCATGCCGTGGCGTGCGCGTTGGAGGCGAATTGCAGGTCCAGCGTCAGCGCGGCTTCGCCACGCGGTTTTTCGGAAACCGAGGAAAATGGGGTGCTACCGCCGCTAAGACGCAGCAGCGCCAGATGTGCAACGTGTCCATCGAATGGCGCCGCGCCGAAATACCACAGTGGCCGCCCGCTTTCGTCGTAACTCATCAGTGACACGCTGAGCTGATCTGCTTGCAGTTCAATGCTGGCAATCGTGCGATCAGCCTTGGTTCCGTTGCCGTTCGAGCTCCACCAGAAACCGGTTTCGGGAAGAATCTTCGGTATGTTCGGAGCGCTGCGATCGATCAGCGCAAATGCGCGCAAACGAGGCGTGGCCTGGGCGCCGTCAGCCGCATAGAAACTGACGTGGTAGACACCGGATGGCAATTCACTGCGGTCCAGCGCCAGTGCCGGATTGAGCTCGATCGAAAACTGCATCGGTTTCTTTTCGCACAGGCCCAGAATCGAGCGCGCATCGATGCGCAGGCTGTCGCCGTTCAGGCTGACGCTTTGCAGCGTGGGCGGGCATTGCGTTGGCCACGACCCTGTCACGCTCAGGCTCCAGTTCGGCATCAGCAGGTTGGGTACGGTGGTGGGTGCATGCTGCTTGATGACGTAACCGCCTGCCGGCGCAGCATCTTGCGCGAACGCGGTAGCGCACGACAAGACCATCGCAAGTACGAAGCTGCGGCAAAGGGGCAGTGATAGCCGGCGGACTGCTTTCATCAAGCTTGAAACCTTGTTTGTTGTCTGAAAATCGAGCATACAGCATAATGTCCGGCTCGTTTGTTTCGTTAGTCAGGAGCGGTTCAACGATGAGCAGGACCATTGCCGTGATCCGTGGCGACGGCATCGGCCCGGAAATCATGCGCGCGACATTGCGCGTGCTGGATGAGCTGCGCGTCGGACTGGAATACGAATTCGTCGAAGCCGGTTTGAGCGCCCGGCAAAGCTGCGGCGAATTATTGCCGGTCAGCACGCTGGAAAGCATCGCAAAGCACCGGGTTGCCCTGAAAAGCCCATTGACTACGCCGATCAGCGGCGGATTCGCTTCGCTCAACGTGGAATTGCGCAAGCGCTTCGATCTGTACGCCAACCTGCGGCCGGTCGTGAGCTTCCCCGGCACCAAGTCCCGCTATGAGGACATCGACATCATCACGGTGCGCGAAAACACCGAGGGGGCCTACCTGTCCGAAGGCCAGAGTCTTTCCGAAGATGGCGAAACCGCAATCTCGATGATCAAGAACACGCGACGCGGCAGCGAGCGAATCGTGCGCTATGCGTTCGATCTGGCAAAACGGCTCGGCCGCAAAAAAGTCACGGCGGTACACAAGGCCAATATCATCAAGACGGCATCGGGTTTGTTCCTCGATGTCGCACGCACCGTTGCCAGGGATTATCCGCGCATCGAATACAACGAGATGATCGTCGACAACACCTGCATGCAGCTCGTGATGCGACCTGAACAGTTCGACGTGATCGTGACCACCAACCTCTTCGGCGACATCATCTCCGACCTTTGCGCCGGGCTGGTCGGTGGCCTGGGCATGGCGCCCGGCGCCAATATCGGTACCGAGGCGGCGATCTTCGAAGCCGTCCACGGTTCCGCGCCGGACATCGCCGGCAAGGGCATCGCCAATCCCTGCGCCCTGCTGCTGGCCGCGGGACAGATGTTGGATCATCTGGGCCACGTGGACGCCGCGCGTCGCCTGCGCAGCGTGATTCGCGAAACCCTGGCGGCCAAGGATCGCGTCACCGCCGACCTTGGCGGCAACGGCACGACCGAGAGTTTCACCGACGCCCTGATCGAGCGCCTGCGCACGCCGCATCCGCAGGCGGCCTGACGTCTCGCTTCCGACTGTCTGGTGTTGCCACGCCCAGTGCGCAATCGCCACGCAAACGGATCGGGTCGGCATCGTCTGCCTCCCGATCAGTGCGACAACTCCGGCAGCCGTATGCCGTCGGTGTGGTGTCGGCGCAAATCCGATTCGCCACTGTGGCCGTGCCACAACTCGTGCGCATCCACGCGCACGAGGGCCACCGCTTCGATCGCGTCGACTGCGGCGCGTCGCTCGGCTAGCGCCGTCTCCAGCGCCACGCGCCGCGCTGCCAGCAGTTCGGTCAGGCTGCTTTCGCCAAGTACATAGGCGCGTTCGGCCTTGGATGCACTCTCGCGTGCAGCCAGCAACGCCGTTTCCCTGCTGGCCCAGATCGCATGCGCCGCGCGCGCGCGCGCCACGCGGTCGCGGGCGTCGCGGGCGACGTCGCGACGCACCATCGCCACCTGTGCTTGCGCCGCCATGGCCTCGGCTGCTGCCGCCGAGGCGCGTGCGCTGCGTTGCCTCACACCGAACGGCATGCTGAAAATCACCCCCACGGCGCGCTCGCGTCCGCCCAGGTCGTTGAGCAGGCGCAAGCCGATGGTGGGGTCGGGGAGGCGGTCGGCGCGAGCACGACGGGCCTCCGTCTCGCGCTGGCGGAGCATGGCGTCGGCTGCGCCGATTTCATGGCTGCGCTGAATGATCAGTTCTGTCCAGTAAGTGTCGCTGCCCTCAAGCTCAGGCGGTTGCGCTTCCAGGCGCTGGCGGTCGGGCAACGGCAGGCCCGGGAAAGTGCTGCGAAGGGCCAGCCTTGCCGTCTGTGCGTCGGCGTCGGCCTGCAGTGCCGTGGCGCGCGCCTGGGCCAGCGCGGCGTCGCCGGCAACCAGGTCCCGCCGCGCCGCGTCACCCAGTTCGACGCGGCGCGCGATCGCCTTGTGGTCGCGTTCCCACGCGGTCACCTGCGCATGCTGCTGCCTGGCTTCGACTTCGGCGCGCTGCCAGTTGGACCACAGCCGCAACAGTCGCCGCGCTCCGCCGTGACGCGCGTCCTCAAGCATGAGCTGTGCGGCCTCCACGCCGGCCGCGCCGATCTCGCGATCCAGGCGTGCCTTTTGCGGCCAGCGCACCGGGCGGCTCAGATCGGCTTCCCACTCGCGATATTGCGGGCCGTTCTCGATCCGGCGCTGCTGGGGAATGACGGTCAGTTGCGCCTCGTGGCTGCCGATGTCACGCAGGTGCGCGTCCGCCTCGGCACGGGCCAGCGCGGCCTCGGCCGCGTGCACTTCGGGCAGTTGCTCGATCGCCCCCGGCACCAGTTCGGCCGGCGGTAGCGCGCTGTCGGGGGTTGGCGCGGCGGCGCCGGCGGACGCTGCCGCAACCAGAGCCAGCAACATCATCCAGGGCTTCATGCCAGCCTCCCCATCGCGTCCACGGGTTCCACCCACCAGACCACGTCCGGGTTCGATATGTGTCGGCGCAGCTGCGCCAGCACGCGTTCGACGTCCTCTTCGGGCAATACCAGCCACGTCATGCTGCGATCGATGCGACCACGCACCTGCTCCTGCACGCGCGTGCCCTCAAAACGCTCGCCGTGTCCGGACACCGCCAAGGTGGTGAAGCCGGGTACCGTCGGTTGCATTTCCAGCAGTGCTTCCAGCATGGTGGTCTCGAGGTCGCGCGGCACCAGGACGGTCAGTCGTTTCAACGAAAGATTCATGGGTCACTCCTTGCCCGGCTTCGGTTCACCGAAGCCGCGGAACAGCGTGGGCAACAGCAGCAGGGTCAGCGCGGTACAGGTCACCAGGCCACCGATCACCACGATCGCCAACGGCTTTTGCACTTCCGAACCGGGGCCGCTGGCGAACAGCAGCGGGACCAGGCCCAGCGCGGCGATGGACGCCGTCATCATCACCGGTCGCAAGCGACGCAGGGCGCCCTCGTGCACTACCTTGTCCATCGGCATGCCGGTGGCGCGCAGCTGGTTGAAGTAGGACACCAGCACCAGGCCGTTGAGCACGGCGATGCCCAGCAGCGCGATGAAACCCACCGACGCGGGCACCGACAGGTATTGGCCCGATACCCACAGGGCGACAATGCCGCCGACCATGGCGAACGGCACGTTGCACAGGATCAGTACCGCTTGGCGGATCGAGCCGAAGGTCGAAAACAGCACCAGGAAAATCAGCGCCAGCGACACCGGGATCACCAGCGACAGGCGCGCGGCGGCGCGCTGCTGGTTCTCGAACTGGCCGCCCCAGGTCACGCTGTAGCCGGTCGGCAGGTGGATGTCGCGCTCGACCGCGGCGCGCACCTCGTCGACGAAGCCGACCAGATCGCGACCAGCGACGTTGGACTGCACCAGGGCAAAGCGCGAGCCGTTCTCGCGCCGGATCTGCACCGGGCCGGTGGTCCGCTGCAAGGTCGCGATGCGGTCCAGCGGCACCTGGTTGCCATCGGCGGTGGCCAGATTCATGCGCTCGAACAGCGTCGGTGTATCGGCCAGTCGGGTCTGACCGCGCACCAGCACCGGCACGCGGCGCTGCTGCTCCAGCACCGTGCCCGCGCGCATGCCCTCCAGTTGGCCGCGCAATTCGTCCTGCACCACCGACACGTCCAGGCCGTAGCGCCCAGTCGCCTGGCGGTCGATGCGCACGCTCAGATAGCGCACGCCTTCCTGCGTCTGCGCGATCACGTCCTGACTGCCCCGGGTCTTCTTCAGGATGTCGGCAATGCGGTTGGCGAGCTGGTTGAGCGCGCCCATGTCGGGGCCGAACACCTTCACCGCGATGTCGCCGCGACTGCCGGTGAGCATCTCCGACACGCGCATCTGGATCGGTTGGGTGAAGCCGTACTCGATACCCGGGAAGTCCTTCATGATTTCGCGCAGCTGGCCTTCCAGCCAGTCCTTGTCCGCCACCCGCCAGGTCTTCTTGGGCTTGAGTTCCAGGAACATGTCGGTCTCGTTCAGGCCCATCGGGTCCAGGCCCAGCTCGTCCGAACCCAATCGCGCGACCACATGATCGACCTCGGGCAGGCGCGCCTTGATCGCGCGCTCGATGGCCATGTCCTGGTCGCGCGAAGCATCCAGGCTGATCGAGGGCTGCTTGACCAGCTGCATCAGCAGGTCACCTTCGTCCATGGTCGGCATGAACGTCTTGCCGGTACCGATGTAGGCGACCGCGCCGATGGCCAGCGCGATACCGGCGATCAGCCCCATCCAGCGCGCATGCACCAGCGACCAGTCCAGCAGCGGCCGGTAGCCGCGCTCGATCTGGCGCATCAGCCACGGCTCGGTGTGCGGACGCTCGCGCAGCAACATGGCGCACAGCACCGGCACCACCGTCAGCGACAGCAGCAACGAAGCGGCCAGCGCGAAGATGATGGTCAGCGCCACCGGCCCGAACAGCTTGCCCTCCAGGCCCTGCAGGGTCAGCAGCGGCATGAACACCAGGCAGATGATGGCGATGCCCGAGACCACCGGCGTGGCCACCTCGCCGACTGCGCGGTAGATGCGGTGCAGTTTGGGCAGGTCGCCCGCGCCATGCCCGGGCACCAGATGACTGACGGTGTTCTCCACCACCACCACCGCGGCATCCACCAGCAGGCCGATGGCAATCGCCAGGCCACCCAGACTCATCAGGTTCGCGCTGAGTCCGGACAGATGCATCATCAGGAACGCGATCAGTACCGCCAGCGGCAGGGTCAGCGAAACGACCACCGCGGCGCGCACGTCACCGAGGAACAGCAGCAGCAGGATAACCACCAGCACCGTGGCCTCGATCAGCGCACTGCGCACGGTGTCGACGGCACGCTCGATCAGCGCGCCGCGGTCGTAGAACACCTCGATGCGCGCCCCCTTGGGCAGCGCCGACTGCAACGCGTCCAGGCGTGCGCGCACGGCGTCGACTACCTTGGAGGCGTCGGCGCCGCGCAGACCCACCACCAGACCTTCGACCGCCTCGCCGACGCCGTCGCGGGTGACCGCGCCATAGCGGGTCAGGCTGCCGTAGCTGACCTGGGCCAGATCGCCCACGCGCAGCGGCATGCCGTCGCGGGTGGTGACCACCACGCGGCGCAGGTCGTCCAGGGTGCGTACCGCGCCCTCGGCGCGCACGATCAGCGCATCGTCACCATCGCGCAGGCGACCGGCACCGTCGTTGCGGTTGTTGCGCATGACCGCATCGACCACATCACGGAAATGCAGCCCCGCGGCGGACAGGCGCGTGCGGTCGGGGGTGACCAGGAAGGTGCGCACCTTGCCACCCAGGGCGTTGAGGTCGGCCACGCCGGGAATCGTGCGCAACGCCGGGCGGATGGTCCAGTCCAGCAACGTGCGCCGTTCGACCAGGCTCAGGCCGCCGCCCTCGATAGTGAACATGAACATGTCCGACAGCGGCGTGGCGATCGGTGCCAGACCCCCGCTGACGTCACCCGGCAATTCGCCCGCGGCCGCGGCGAATCGCTCGGAGACCTGCTGGCGCGCCCAGTAGATGTCGGTGCCCTCGTTGAAATCGAGGGTCACGTCGGCGATGGCGTACTTGGCCGTGGAGCGCAGCAAGTGTGCATGCGGGATGCCGAGCATTTCCATTTCCAGCGGCACCACCACGCGCGTCTCCACTTCTTCCGGCGTCATGCCGGGGGCCTTGAGAATCAGCTTGACCTGGGTGGGGGCGATGTTGGGATAGGCGTCAATGGGGAGTTTCAGGTAGGCCCAAATGCCCGCGCCGACGATGGCCAATGCGCACAGCAGTACCAGCAGTCGTTGCGAAAGGGAAAATCCGATCAGGCGCTGCAGCATGTCAGTCTCCCGCCACCAGCATCGCCTTAAGTGCCCCGGTGCCGGACACGACCACGTGGTTGTCCGCGGCCAGCGCGCCCGTGACCACGCTGTGGCCGTCCCCGGTCTGTGCCTGCAGGATGACCTGCACGGCTTCGAATCCGCCGCTGCGTTCAACAAACACCACCTGGCGACCGTTATGTTCGGCCACGGCGCTTGAAGGCAACGCCCAGGCATGCGCGGGCGGCGGCAGCTGCAGCGTTGCGCTGGTCTGCTGCCCCGGCAGCAGCTGCTCGCCCTTCACGCTGGCACGCACCAGCACCGTCTGGCTGGCGCGATCAATGGCCGCGCCGACCTCGCTTATCGTGCCGCTGGCACCGTCGGCGGAGCGCACTTCCAGACCCGGATGCAGGCGCGCAGCGTAGCGTGCCGGCACCTGCATCTCCAGCATCACCCGGCCGGGTTCGGCGACCATGAAGGCCTTGTCCAGGACGCCCACCGGTTCACCCAGGCGAAGGCTGCGCTCGATGACCCGCCCAGCAAGTGGGGCGCGCAGTTCGTAGATGCCCGGTGCGGCACCGGCGGCCACGGGCGCCATGGCGCGCGCGGCGTGCAGCTCCTTGAGGCGCGCGGCGGCGGCATCGCGGCGCGCGATGGCCGCCTGCGCGCGGCCGGAGGGAATGATCCCCTCGGCCAGCAACTGGCGGTCCCGTTCCGCCTGGGCCCGGGCGACCTGGTAGTCGCCGCGTGCCGCGGCCAGGTCGGCACCCAGGCGCATCGCCTCGCGACTCTGGATGCGCGCCAGCGGCTGGCCACGCTTGACCAGCGTACCCTCGCGAGCGAGCACCGCCACGGTGATACCGGCATAGGGCGTGGTCACCACGGCACTCTCGTGCAGGGGCGCGCGCACGGTCGCCGGCAGGCCGTCCACCGGCACATGTTCGGCGACCTTCACCGTTCCGGTGCGAATGCCCATGGCCTGGCGCTGCGAAGCGGATACTTTCAGCACCGTCCCGGCCACCGCAGGGCTCGCGACACACACCAGCAATGCGCTGGCCAGCAACAATCGACGCATGGGACACCTCGAAGTACAAATCTGTACCGTCGAGGATCCGCAGATCGGCTTTGAACACGCTTAAGAGTCAGCCAAAGCGTTCAGGTTTGGGTTTCCAGGCTGACCAGGCCGCCCAGCTCGGCCCACAGCCAGCCCTGCTCGAGACGGAAGACCAGATGCAGGTCCAGTAGCTCGGCCAGACTACGAGCCAGGGCCAGGCCAAGCCCGCCGTGACCGCTGGCCTCGCGCGCCGGCGACTTGCGCCAAAACCGCTCGCCCAGGCGCGCCAGGTCGCCATCTTCCAGGTCCGGTGCGGGATTGCCGATGTCCAGTCGGATACGCCCTTGCGCGCACTCCATGCGCATGCGCACCTCGCTGCCTTCCGGCGCATGCTCGGATGCATTCAGCACCAGATTGTCGACCACGCGTTCCAGCAGTCCTGGATCGGTTTGCGCCCAGCATTCGGGCGGCGCCTGAAGGTCCGTGCGCACCTGCCGACGTTGTGCCGGGCCGGAGGCCAGTTGCAGTGAGCGACGCACAAGCGCCGAGAGATCGACTGGTTCCAGATGCACTTGCTGCATCCCCGATTCGTAGCGTGACAGGGCCAGCAACCCGTCGATACAGCGGCCCATGCGGTCGGTGGAGTCCAGCGCGCCCTCCAGCGCCGGCGATGCCCCCTCATCGCGTCGCGCCAACTCTACGGCGGTACGGATTTCGGCCAGCGGCGTGCGAAGTTCATGGGCGACGTCCCGTGCAAAGCGGCGCTCGCGCTGCAGCGCCCGACGCAGGCCCGCGAAGGCGCTGTTGAGCGCAGCGGCCAGGGGTCGCAATTCCCGCGGCAGCGAATCCGCGTCCAGATCCGCCGACTCGGCACCATCGCGCGCCGCGCCGCCAAAGGCAAACAGTGGGCGCAACCCGCCACGCACGGCGAGGATGGCGAGCAACACGGCAATCAGCGAGGTCAGCAGCACGCCGGACACCAGCGCCACGTGCACCTGGCGTTCCATCGCATCGACCTGCTCACGTTCCTCGGCCACGGCGAGAATGGCGTCTTCCGTGCGCCCCTGCAGGGTCACGCGCTCGGCGATGGCGCGGCCCTTATGTCCGTCAGGCAGGGTCAGGTCGTAGTAGTACGGCGCATTGGCCGGCACGTTTCGGGGCGGCGTCAGGTTGGCATCACGGTTGCTGCCCGAGGTCAGCAACGTGGTGCCCGATGCGTCCCACAACTGCAGGAAATCGGTATGCCCGCCGCCAGCGTATTCCGGGCTCATCGCCTGCAGTTCGGCCAGCGCATCCTTGGCGGGACGCGATTCCAGCAACACCGTGATGGCGTGCGCGCGTGCGCGCAGCGCCTGGTCAAGGCGACCGTAGATTTGCCGGTCGACACCGAGGTTCAGCAGCACGAACAGGCCGAGCATCACGATACCCAGGCCGGCGAACAGGAACAGCAGCAGGCGCAGGCGGATCGACAGCGGGCGCAATTCACCCGACCACATAACCGAAGCCTCGACGAGTCTCAACGAGATCCGTCACGCCTGCCTTGGCCAGTTTGGCCCGCAACGTGCTGACCAGCACTTCGATCACCTTGTCCGAAGATTCGCTGCGGGCATCGTACAACCGCTCGAACAACGCCGTGCGCGTCATCACCCGACCGCGCTCGACGCACAGCGTTTCCAGCAACGCGTATTCCTTGGGGGTCAGTGTCAGCGGACGGCCGCCCACACGCACCAGCCGTGCCCGCGGATCGACCTCGACCTCATCCACGCGCAACACCGGATCCGAATGCACGCTGCGCCGCGCCAGCGCCTGCAGACGGGCGGACAGCTCCTCGTAGGAGAAGGGCTTGACCATGTAGTCATCGGCACCCAGATGCAGCGCCTCGATGCGATCCTCGACATGGTCGCGGGCCGACAGCACCAGGATGCGCGGCCGCGGCTCGCGGCCTTGCAGCCATCGCAACACGCCCCAGCCGTCAACGTGTGGCATCATCAGGTCCAGCACGATGGCATCGTAGTCGTAACTGGCCAGGAATTGCTGCGCCCGGGCGCCGTCGGCCGCCAGATCCACTGCATGGCCGTCGCGTGCCAGGGATTCGCGCAGGTTGCGCCCCAGGTTTGGTGAATCCTCGACAACCAGCAGGCGCATGAATCGAATCTCGCGTGGCTTGCAGGGACGGCGTTGAGGATGTTCTGATCGATTCCGCCCAGCAATCACGATCACGTTGATCAGAGCATCCTTGAAGGCGCCTCGTCGCTACGGAATAGTCGAGGCCTTTTCTACTTGCATTGTATTCCGCGCATTCGAAACTGTGCGGGTGTGGTCGATTATGCGACAACCGCCGGGATTGTGCGGAGCGCCGAGGTGAGCGGTACACCAGCGTCGGTGCCGAAACTGCGACCGTATCGACGCGACAGCGGTCGGTTTGGGCGTGCTTCAGGTGAAATGTACGTCGATCTTGTGATAAACCTCACGCAGGTCAAACTGATTCCGTGACAAATGCGTTTCCTGGTAACCGGCGGCAGCGGATTCATCGGTCAGGCCCTGTGCCGATCGCTCGTCGATGATGCGCACCGCGTCAATGTACTCACCCGCGATCCCGACCGGGCGCGGCATCTCTTGCCGGGACAGGTGCGCCTGATTACCCGGTTCGAGGAGGCCGGCGAAGTCGACGCGGTGATCAATCTTGCCGGCGAGGGGCTGGCCGACCGGCGCTGGACGCCGGCACGCAAGCAAGTTCTGCGCGAATCGCGTGTCGGCACGACGCGGCGTTTGATCGAATGGATGCAAGCGGGCTCACATGCGCCACGCGTGTTGGTTTCCGGATCGGCGATTGGCTGGTATGGGTCGCGCGGGGACGAGTTGCTGGATGAAACCGCCACGCCGGGCGAAGACTTTGGCGCGCAGCTTTGTCGTGACTGGGAAGCACAGGCGGTTCGAGCCGAAGGCATGGGCGTGCGCGCATGCCGGATTCGCACCGGCGTCGTGCTCGACCGCGACGGCGGTGCACTGAAGAAAATGCTGCTGCCATTCCGGCTCGGCCTCGGTGGGCCGATGGGCGACGGACGGCAATGGATGAGCTGGATCGCACGATCCGACCTGGTGGCACTGATTCGATGGCTGGCCGACAATGAAACGGCCACAGGTGTTTTCAACGCGACGGCGCCGCAGCCGGTAATCAATGCCGAGTTCGCCGCGACGCTGGCGCATACCCTGCGTCGCCCGGCCCTGTTGCCCACGCCCGGATTTGTACTGAAACTCCTGTTCGGCGAAATGGCCGATTTGCTGTTGACCGGCCAACGTGTAATGCCAAAGAGGGCGCTCGCGGCAGGATTCACCTTTCGGTACGAGCGGCTTGCGGATGCGCTTGCCGATATCCTGAAATAGCCCCAGCCGCCAGGTCAGGGCGTCACGCTGTCCCAGTTCGGATCGTCGGTGACCAGGCGGGTTACGAACTGGCGAATCGTGGTGCCGTTGACGTTCAGGTCCGGGGAGAACCACAGCTCGTGGCCGGGCGCATTTACATCGAAATAGCGCAGGTTGGCGGAAGGGTCGAAATATTCCTGCTCGGTCGACAGCAGTTCGGTCGTGAAAGTTGAGGTGCTGATGTTGTAGAAGAGTGGCAGCACGGTGTCCTGCTCATAGGACAGCAAGGCTCCCCGGCTGTTTGGGAACGTCGTTGAATCGTAGTTGTAGATTTCGGCGAAATTGTCTGCGCACCCATTGCAGGCGGCCGGTATGGTTGTCGTCAGGTTCCATGCACTTTTCCAGCTCGATACGAGCGAGGAGGAGAGCACGCTGTTCGGCATGATGGCGCCGGAGTCGTTGATCATGTCGACGCGTGTTTGCGGAAACGATTCGGCGACTAGCGGCCAGTCCACGGTCGCGCCGAATCCGCCGGCACTGCTGCCGGCGAGAACGATCCTGCCGGCGGCCGGGAACGTATCGACGAGGCGCTTCAGATCGTCGGCCATGTTGCGATGGCCGACGAAATAGGCGGTGTTGTTCAGAAGTGTCTTGACGTTGTCGCCGGCATGCACGTCGCCCGTACAGTACGGAACGTAAACGTAGCTGTAGTCAGCGAACGGATTCGTGGAATCCGTGCGGTCGAAGAAACCGCCGGGCTCGGCGAGGTAGGTCGTATCGGTCGACTCGGCGGCGAACTCGGACGCGCCGTAGCCGGTCGTAAAATTCGTCGCGGTCTGGGCCAGGTAGCAGGTCGCATAGTCCCAGCAGGCGCCACCGCCTTCCAGATAGATGAGTACGCGGTCGCTCGCGTCGGTCAGGTTCACGCCGATGCCGGTGCCGGTCCCGTTGCCGCACTTGCTGCCGGGGATCGGCACCCAGGTCCAGGTTTCCAGAGGTGCGCTGATGCCCGGATTGAA
Source organism: uncultured Pseudomonadota bacterium (assembly GCA_963779795.1). GTDB lineage: Bacteria > Pseudomonadota > Gammaproteobacteria > Xanthomonadales > Rhodanobacteraceae > Rudaea. The sequence goes on from CAVZZK010000005.1 coordinate 65,944, forward strand.
GCCATTCCAGAAAATGCGGTCGGTTGCAGCATGGGCCGCCGGCGACATCGTGACGAGGACGCCAACCAGCATTATTTGCCAGGCGAGTATACGCAGTGACATCCGGATCAGGCGAAGGTTGACTGTTTGCTCAGCATAGCGCCAGCGCGGTTAAGACATCCTCTACTTCCCTGTTGCCGGGGATGATGTACCGCAATCAAAGCGTATGCGCCGGCGTCAGTGTGGCCAAAGCCAGGCGAATGCCGAGCCGGTGATCACGGCGTAAATCAGCCCGTCCATAACCTGCTTGATAACCGAGCCCCAAGGTTGACCGTGCCAGATTCCGGTTGGAATCTGGCCGAAGCCGTAACCCATGAACGCAGTCAGCGTGGTGAAATGAAAGACCCGCTCGAACGCTTCATCCTCAGCCAGCAACGGACTCGTCACGAAGGCGCAGAACAGGCCGACCAGCAAACAGAATGCGAACCATCGGCAGAGAGCCTTTCCCAAGTTCATCTGGCCATTCCGGCGCAGATAAAACACCCCGACTGGACCGGCGTTGAATTTTTCCTGGATGTGCGGTTTTTTCATGGCCTCCCGGCTACAGAACGGGATCATGTACATGCCCGGAGCAGCATGGCCCTTGCGGATCGCTGCGCCGACCTCGTCTTCGTTGGTAAAGCCGCGGTAATCCGGCGAATGCCAGAATTTGAAGACCATGTGCAGAACGCTGCTGGCAATGAATACCAGCACGGCAGATACGATGATCGGCAACCAAAGTTGCGCCAGTGGAACCATGACGACCTCCCCAGTAGTCAAGTCTTGGATTTGTGCGCTGCAGGGCGAGTCTAAACCATTCACGCCGGACACGGAACGCTGCATCCTAGCCCGTCGTGGTTTGCATCGGTTTGCGCCGGAGCGCTTGATCAACTCGGATGCGCGGAGTAGGTTTGCGAGACTGGCCGGGTTTCCGTTGGGTTTCGTACGATTCGCAGGATGCCACGATGAAATACCTGCATATTTTTCGAACGGGCCCGGTTGCATTGATGCTTGTCAGCGCGTTGCTGCAGGCTCAGACGACCTTGCCCAAGGTGGATGTCACGGCGCCTCCGTGGCAGGAGCGTCACGGCGGCTACCTGATCTCGAGCAATTTCAAGGTCGATACGCACATGTCGGCGGTGATTTATCCCGCCAGACCGTTTCACAAGGGCGATATTCTCAGCGTGCGCCTGAACCAGATGAAGGACGACGAATACTTCATCCTGCAGGAGTGCATTTCCAACCCGTGCGTCAAGGCGCGCATCCTGCGTGCCTGGAATGCCTATGGCGCACTTGGTCGTGTGCCTGCTCATGCCGAAGATCGCGTCTGGATCCCTCATGAAGGCAAGTTCTTCATGTGGATGCAGCGCATTCCCATGAGTGGCCGCGCCGGACCATTCACCGGCTACGACCCGGTCAGCCCGCCCATGGTGTTCAATCCGACCGGTAGCCAGGTACAGTTCCAGGACAGCAACGTGGAAGCCGCACAACGGCGCGGGCCGGAAACGGTTGTCTCATCGACCCACGACGGTATGAGCTACGCGATCAAGTTCGACAGCGGCACCAGCGTGTTGATCAAGCGCATGCACGCGGTTCGTTAGCGACGGACTGATCCATCTGATATTGAATGGGTGCGTTTAGCGTGTGCGCCTCATTGGGCGCATGTTTTTGCTTGGAAAAAACCCGTTTGTCCGTCGGGGTTTGGTTGGCATCGGGCTTTTCCTCGCACCGTTCGTCGCCCCAAAAGGGGCCCGGTTTGGCGGCATCCTGCCGCAGAAGCCAGAACTCGCAATCTATGGTGACGTAGTCCAGGGCCGGACGGGCTGGCAGACAACTTTCGCCGTCAAGCGGCGCCGAACATCGCAGCCGCGTGGACGCTTTGCACTTGCGAAGGCAGCTTGCTCCATCGAAATCTTTGTCTTGCGTAAGCCACTGGCTCCCCGAAGGGGAGTGAAAGCTCGGTTCTTTGGAAAGTCACTCGCTTGCTGAAGGCGAGTGAGCGCTCTGTTGTCTTGCCACGGAGCGCGTTCCGGATGGGCAAGTAAGAAAAGTTCAGCTCACCCATCCATGGCCAGGCTCAATCCTCCTCGTGTTTCGGTTTGTAGGCCTCCGTCAGCTGCTTCTGCACCTGGCCGGGAACCGGGGCGTAGTGGCTGAATTCGATGGCGTAGCGGCCCTGTCCACCGGTCATTGCTTTCAATTCGGTCTGATAGTCGGTGACTTCGGCCAGCGGTACCTGCGCCTTGATTACCAGCTCGCCATTGCGCAGTGCGTCGGTGCCGTTGATGCGCGCACGTTTGCTGGCCAGCCCGCCGGTGACATCACCCATGTAGTTGTCGGGCACGAACACTTCCATGTCGACAATTGGCTCGAGCACCTGTGGCTTGGCCTTGGCGACGGCGTCCAGAAATGCCTTCTTGCCGGCGGTGATGAAGGCGACTTCCTTGGAATCTACCGGGTGATACTTGCCGTCGTAGACGATGACGCGCACATCCTGCAACTGATAGCCGGCAACGGCACCGTGTTCGAGTACCTGGCGCACGCCTTTCTCGACGGCCGGTATGAGCTGCCCGGGAATGGTGCCACCCTTGACCTCGTCGACGAAATCGAAACCTTCACCGCGCGGCAAGGGTTCGACGCGCAGGAACACTTCGCCGAACTGGCCGGCACCGCCGGTCTGCTTCTTGTGGCGATGATGACCTTCGGCCTTGGCCGCGATGGTTTCGCGATAGGCGATCTTCGGCGGCCGCGTGTCCACTTCGACGCCGTAACGTTCCTTCATGCGTTCCAGCATCAGTTTCAGATGCAGGTCCGACAAGCCGCGAATCACCGATTCGTTCAGTTCCTTGTTGTGCTCGTAGCGAAAGCAGGGATCTTCCTCGCACAATTTCAGCAGTGATACCTGCAGCTTCTGTTCCTGGCCCTTGTGCGCGGGTTCCACGGCCAGCCCGAACATGGGTTGCGGGAAATCCAGAGGTTTCAGCTGGATTTGGTCCTCGTCGTGCGAATCGTGCAACACGGCGTCGAAATGGATTTCCTCGACCTTGGCCACCGCGGCGATATCGCCCGGAATCGCATGGTCGATCTCGACATGATCCTTGCCCTGCACGCGGAACAGGTGGCCGACCTTGAACGGGCGTTTACCATCATCAATGAACAGCTGCGTGTCCTTCCTGACCGTGCCCTGATAGACGCGGAATATGCTGAGTTTGCCGACAAACGGATCGTTGACGATCTTGAACACGTCGGCGATGACGTGCAGGTCGGGGTCGGGCTTGGCTTCGATCGGCTTGGCTTTCGCGCCGCTGCCTTTCTGGAATGGCGGCGGATTGCCTTCCATCGGGTTCGGCGCCAGCTTCTCGATGATGTCGAGCAATTCCTTGACGCCGGCACCGGTGCGCGCACAGACGAAGCAGATCGGTACCAGATGTCCTTCGCGCAGGCATTGTTCGAAGGCGTCATGCAGTTCCGACCCGGACAGGCTGGACTCGCCCTTGTCGAGATACTTGTCCATGACGGTTTCGTTGATTTCGACGACCTGGTCGATGATCTGCTGATGCGCTTCGGTGACACTGGAGAAGTCCGCTTTCCCGGCGGGCTTGAAGAAACAGTCGACGACGGTCTTGCCGTCTTGTGCGGGCAGGTTGATCGGCAGGCATTCGGTGCCGAATTCTTCGCGCAACTGCTCGACCAGCGCGCGACAGTTGCCGCCGTCCATCTTGTTGACGATCAAGATGCGCGCCAGCTTGCGTGACTTGGCGTGGTGCATCATGCGCGACGCGCCATACTCGATGCCGTTGTGCGCGTTGACAATCACCGCGCAGGTTTCCACGGCGGCCAGCGCACTGAGCGTCGGCCCGCGGAAATCGGCCGCTCCCGGAGTATCGATCAGGTTGATGCGGCAATCGCCATGGTCGATGGAGGCCAGCACCGTGTTCAGGGATTGCTTTCGTTCCTTTTCCATCGGGTCGAAATCAGACACTGTCGTACCGCGCTCAACCGAACCCGGAGTGCCGATCACGCCGCCTGCGTGCAGCAGGGCTTCGAACAGCGTGGTCTTGCCCGAGGCAGAATGACCGGTGAGCGCGATGTTTCGGATGCCTTCGGTTGTGTAAGCCATAGCCTCTGATCTCCTGAACACTGAAACAGGACCGCTAAGCGTTGCCTTTTCGACCGTGCAGGTCAAGGCGCGCTGCGACAGGACGTGCTTAACCGGTGATTTACGGCCGCTGCATTAGGGTTCGCACGCATTCGGTTGCGTGAAATCGAAAGTGAACGGGAATTGCGAGTTACCAGCCGCGCAGGACGGGGACGAGGCAGCTTCCTGGCACGCGGACGTTCGTCGGCGCGCCTTGTGCCGCAGTTCCATGAAACCGGCGCCTGCGCCGCGACGATTGCGGAATACGACGATCGGCATCGTGGTGATGTTGCACGTTGTGCTGTTGCTGGCATTGCGCAGTGCGATGCGTGTCCAGTTGCCGGAAAAACCGACGGCAATCGAGGTGTTTCTGTTGAGTCCGAGTGCGCCCGTCCCGCCACCGCCACAACCGCCGCCGTTTGCGCGGCAGGCGGCGACATCAAAAACCGTGGCCAAGCGCTCTGCTCCGGCTTCGCCGGGCAAACCGCAGGCAGCTTCCACGCCGCCGGCCGCAACGGTTGCCGGGCAAGTCGGCAGGCCTTTGGAACTGTACCAGCCCAACGGCAACGTCTGGCAGCCGAGGCAACCGGCGGCACCTCCACTGACACCATTCGAGAGGGCGCACGAGTTGATGGCACGTGGCCACAACATCCTGCATTGTCGACGCACGATGTTTTCCGGTACGTATCGCAAGGACGAGAGTCTGGGCGATCGCATCGCGCGGAAATATCTGGCCTGGATCGGCTTGTACGGTGAAGCGGCAGCCGAAAGGCTGGCCAAACGGACGGCCCAGGCAATCGATGCCTGCGACGGAATTTGAAATGCCTCCCCGGGCGAATTGCCGGAAGCTTGCTTACCAGGCGCGCAGGTACTGGTCCGGTGGAGCAATCTCCACGCCCAGTTCCGCGGCCGCACGGCGCGGGAAGTACGGGTCGCGCAGCAGCTCGCGCGCCATGGCGATGAGGTCCGCGTCACCGCGTTCGAGAATTTCCTGCGCCTGATGCGCGTCGGTGATCAGGCCGACCGCGGCGGTGACGATGCCGGTTTCGCGGCGGATGCGCGCGGCGAACGGTACCTGGTAGCCCGGCTCGAGCGGAATCTTCGCGTGCGCGACATTGCCGCCGGACGAGCAGTCGATCGCGTTCACGCCATCGGCCTCCAGCAGACGCGCCAGTTCGACGCATTCGTCGATGTCCCAGCCGCCCGGCACCCAGTCGGTTGCCGATACACGCACGAACAACGGCGCCGGCACCGGCCATTCATGGCGCACGGCGGCGACAATTTGGCGCAGCAGACGAACGCGGTTCTCAAGCGAACCGCCGTATTCGTCATCGCGCCGGTTGCTCAGTGGCGACAGGAATTCGTGCAACAGGTATCCGTGTGCGGCGTGGATCTCGATCACGTCGAAGCCGGCTTGTCTGGCGCGTTTGGCGGATGTCGCGAAATCGCCAACAACCTTGGCGATGCCCGGCTTGTCCAGCGCCTGCGGCGTGGCGTAGCCCTCGGCGAACGAAATCGCGCTCGGCGCGACCGTGTTCCAGCCGCCGTTATCCGCAGCCAGCGCTTTACCGCCGAGCCAGGGCGCGGCGGTACTGGCCTTGCGTCCGGCATGCGCGAGCTGGATGCCCGCCGCCGCCTTCTGGCTGTGGATGAAATCGACGATGCGCCGCCAGGCTGACTCCTGCGCATCGTTCCACAGGCCGGTATCGGCTGGTGAGATGCGCCCCTGGGGCGATACGCCGGTGGCTTCGGTGAACACCAGGCCGGCGCCGCCGACCGCACGGCTGCCCAGATGCACCAGATGCCAGTCGTTTGGCACACCGTCGACGGCGGAGTATTCGCACATCGGCGACACGACAACGCGATTGCGCAGTGTGACGTTGCCGATCTTCAGGGGTGTGAACAAGGGCATGGGGCATATCCGGTAAAGAGCATGTGCCAGATATGCGGATGCATGTCGCTCATGCAAGTGCGCGACAAATACACGACAGAATTTCAGCGCATCCCCTACAACAGCCGCAACAATTCCGGCATCAATGGCATCTTGCGCACGCGCACGGTGCTGGCCGCGTAGATTGCGTTGGCCAGGGCCGGCGCGGCGCTGGCGACGGCCACGTCTTCCGGTGCGACCGGAGACGCACTCGACGGCACGATATGCACGTCCACGTCATGTGGCGCGGCACGCATGCGCATCGGATTGTAATCGGGGAAATTGTGCTGTTCGATCTGCCCCTTCTTGAGCGTGATGGCGAAGTGCAGGGCACTGGAAACCGACTGGATCGTCGCGCCGGCAACGTTGGCCTGCATGCTTTGCGGATTCAACACGCGCCCGGCATCAATGGCGCATATGGCGCGGTGGAAAATCAGGTCGTCGCCGTTGATGGAAATCTCGAACGCATGCGCGGCATAGGCATCACCGTAACCATGGCAGGCGATGCCCAATCCATGTCCGTTGTAGCGTTTTCGCTTCCAGTCGATACTGTCGGCTGCCAGTTGCAGGACCGCGGCCAGCCGGCCGGTATCCAGGCCGTCGTGCAGCAATCGTCCCGGGCTTAGCAGTTCCAGCCGCAGGTCGACCGGGTCGCGACGCATTTCGTGCGCGATCTCATCGAGGAAACATTGCACGGCAAATGCCGAGAAGGCCTCGTTGCCGCACCAGTCGCCGCGTGGCATGCGCGATTCGAGCGGGAAGAAAACCTGTTCGAAATCGGTAATCACGCCGGCCGGAAACGCGCCGGGATCAAGGCATTCGGCATAGGACGGCTGCCCGAGCAACGCCTTGTCGCGATAGTTGCGGGGCGTCGCCGCGCAGCGTTGCGACCAGCAAGTGAGTTTGCGCTTGCGGTCGAGTCCGGCGCGCAAATCGTGGATGCCGAACGGCCGGTAGAAGTCGTGTTGCAGGTCGTCCTGGCGCGTCCAGAGCAGCTTGACCGGAACGCCACCCGCCGATTGCGCGATCAGCGTGGCTTCGGCGACGAAGTCGTTGTTCAGGCGTCGTCCGAAATCGCCGCCCGAACGCGGCAAACGGATTTCGATCTTGTCGCGCGGGATGCCGCTGATGGCATGTACGACATTCGAGGCACCGTCCGGATCGTGTAGCCCGGCAATCAGCAGGGCGCGGTCCTTTTGCAGATGGATCAGCGCGTTCGGCGGTTCCAGCGTGGCGTGCGCCAGGAACGGCATCTCGTAGCGTGCTCGAACCTGGTTGTGCGTTTTCGAAAACGTCGTGGCGAAATCGCCATCGTTGCGCGCGACGATCCCGGCCTGGCCGGATTCCAGCAGCTTTCGCGCGGCGTCGGCAAGCTGGTCGCTCGATTCGTCCGGCGCACGCCCCGGTTTCCATTTGATTTTCAGTTTGTCACGCGCTTTCAGGGCTGACCAGGCATCGTCGGCCAGCACAGCGACACCCGCCGTGAGCACGCCATCGAAGTTGGCGGTATCGGCCGGGCCCGTATAGCTGACGATCTTGCGCACACCGCGAACGCCCTTCGCGGCGCTGTCGTCGAGTTGATCCAGTGCACCATCGAGCCAGGGGCATCGCGACACGACCGCGACCAGGGTATCGCCCAGATACGCATCGCAGGCATATTCGGTGTGACCGGTGACGACATCGACCGCGTCGACCGTCTTGACCGGCGTACCGATCAGGTTGAAATGATCAGGTGATTTCAGTGGCAACGGATCTTTCGGCGGATTCAGCTTTGCCGCCTGTGCGGCCACATCGCCATAGGCAAGTTTGCGTCCGTCGTTGGCGATGACCTGGCCGGCCGCAGTAAACAGTGCCGTCAGCGGCAAATTCAGTTTTTGCGCAGCGGCCTGCATCAACAAGTGGTGCGCGACGGCTCCGGCCTGCCGCAGTTGCGTCCAGGCAGCGGCGGACACGTCACCGCCGGCACCCTGATCGCCATAGCGATCGTCGGGGCCGTTGTCGGTTTCGATGTAGCCATAAGGCAGCTGTTCGATCTGGATCTGGCCCCAGTCCACGTCCAGCTCTTCGGCAATCAGCATCGGCAGACCGGTTTTCACGCCCTGGCCGACTTCGCAACCGCGTGCGCCGATCGTGATATTTCCGTCATGGTCGATGCGAACGAAAGACGTGATCTGCGGATTCGGGTATTGCGCTCCGACATAGGGCAACGTCGCTTGCGCCGTCGCCTCGCGCCATCCCACGATCAGGGCGCCCGCGGCGCCAGCGGTGACAGCGAGAAATCGGCGACGGCCCGGCTGGAAACTCATTTCTTGTTCGTCTGCATCGCAGCGGCAGCACGCTTGATTGCGCGACGGATGCGAGGGTAGCTGCCGCAGCGGCACAGGTTGCTTATCTTGTCGATGTCCTGATCGCCGGGCTTTTTGGTACGTGCCAGCAACTCGGCCGCAGCCATGATCTGTCCACTCTGGCAGTAGCCGCACATGATGGCGTCCTCGTCGATCCAGGCCTGCTGCAACGGGTGCAGCCCGGTACGACCGGCAAGGCCTTCGATCGTCATCACGTCGTGGTCGGATACCGATTTGACCGAGGCCATGCAGGCCGGTTTGGCGCGGCCGTCGATCAACACGGTACAAGCACCGCAATTGCCGATACCGCAACCGTATTTGGCACCGGTCAGGTGCAATACGTCGCGCAGATACCAGAGCAACGGCATTTGCGGATCGCCGTCGTGAAAATACGGCTTGCCGTTGATGCGTAGCGGCAGCGTCTTCTCCAGCGCACTGGCAGCTACCTCGGGTACCGGTTTGGCTTTGTCGTGGCGAAAAGGATTGTCTTGCATGGCGATCTCACAGTGACGCCCTATTTTGGCATTGCACCCGCGTGACGAATACCCCGGGCGGGTAATGGCAATGCGTCGTCAACGCCGTATCGCGTTTCTTCGCCGCCGCGACCAGAACCAGTAAACCGGCAGGCCGGCAAGGGTGATCAACAAGCCCATTCCGGCGTCGCCGGGGTTGGCGATGACGTTGCTGGCCACGACCAGCAGCACTGCCGCAATGAAGATGGCCGGCAGCCAGGGGTAACCGGGCGCCAGGTAGGTGTCGCCATCGGCGCGGCGCATGCGCCGGTAAAAATACAGCGTTGCCACCACGCCGGCGTATCCGAGCCAGTCACCGACGGTCGCGTAATTGAGCAGTTGCCCGTACGTACCGGTGAGCGCCAGTACGACGGCCCATCCGGAGAACACAACCAGCGCGATATCCGGCGAGTGGTAGCGCGGATGCAGATGCGCTACCGGACGAAAGAACAGGCCGTCTGCGCTCATCACCTGGAACACGCGTGCCGAGGCGATGATCGCGATATTGCAGAAGCCGAAAGTCGAGATGGCGATGCCGGCGGCGATCAGGCGTGCGCCGAAATCGCCGAAGTACACCTGCATGACTGCGGCAGCCGGGGCATTGCTGGTCGCCAGCCCGTCGTGTCCGAGTACGTGCAGGTAGGCGAGGTTTGCGAGTACATAGCACGCCACGACCAGACCGATGCCGATGACCAGTGCGCGCGGCATGTTGCGCCGTGGCTCGCGGATCTCGCCGGCGATGTTGTTGACCCAGGCCCAGCCGCCGTAGGAGAACATCACCGGCATCAGCACGGCGCCGAAATTCCAGACGTTGATCGATACCGGTGCTTCGGGTGTCGCGGACGTGGCTTGTGGCGCGGCAAACGCCAGCCCGGTGACCACCAATACGGCAATGGCCAGCAGCTTGAGCACGGTGAAGATGTTCTGCACGATCGCTCCGGCGCGGATGCCGAAGTAACTGATGCCGGTCAGCAGCACGATCGCGCCGACGGCCAGCGGTTGCGCCAGCCGCGTGGACAGATCGAATGTCGCGCAGAAATAGATGCCGAAGGTCTGCGCGACGGCGGCGATGCCACCGGAATAATCCACCACCAGCAGGATCCAGCCGTAGAGGAAGGCGAGCATCGGCCCCCAGGCTTCGCGCAGATAGACGTAGCCGCCGCCCGCCTGCGGTCGTCGCGTGCCCAGTTCCGCGTAGCAAAGCGCACCGATCAGGGCCACCGCGCCGCCAATCAGCCAGGCAATGATGACTTCCTCGCTGCTGCCGGTGCGCGCGGCCACGTACTTGGGATTGAGGAAGATCCCGGCGCCGATGATGCCGCCGACCACGACCATGCTGGCATCCCACACACCCAGACGGCGAATGTAGTCCACTCCCGAATTGGTGCTCATCGAGCGTGATCTCCGCGAGGCGAAACAGCGAGCATCGCGGAAATTGATATGGCTTGTCGAGTATGTTGCCTCGGGATTGACCGAACTGCGTCATCGGCACGCCTTGTAATTTTCGGTGGTAGCGGGACAATGCGGCAGTGCCGCATTCGCGGCGGATTTCCTTGCCAAAACATTCCATGATTGATAACGCCGCGGCGCCCATCGACCGCAACGCCCCCTGGATCGTGCTCAAGTTCGGCGGCACGAGCGTTTCCACGCGCGAGCGTTGGGACAAGATCGCTGCGATCGCAGCCGCTCATCGTGCGCGAGGTCGGCGCGTACTGATCGTGGTTTCGGCTTTGGCCGGCATCACCGACCTGCTCAAGGCAATTGCCGAATCAGCTGCAGATGCCCATCAGCGCGGCGAGTTGCGCAACCGGATTGTGGCGCGGCATCGCGCGATGTTCGAGGAATTGAAACTGCGCGATCACGCGCCGATGCACTACTGGCTGGAACGGCTCGATGCGCTGGTCGCCAATCCGCATGCCGACACGGCACCGTTGTCCTGGCAGGCCGAAGTGCTGGCGCTGGGCGAGCTGCTTTCCAGCACCCTTGGCGCGGATTATCTGAAAGCCAGCGGCTTGCACGCGCATTGGCTTGATGCGCGCGAACACCTGCATGCCGTGCCGTTGCCGAATCAGAGCGCCTGGGCGCGTTATTTGTGTGCGTCGGTACAAACAGCGCCTGATCCCGGGCTGTGCACTCATTTGGCCGGTATCGGCGAGGTTTTCATCACCCAGGGATTCATCGCGCACAATCCGGATGGCGAAACGGTGGTGCTTGGGCGTGGCGGTTCGGATACCTCGGCCGGCTGCTTCGGCGCCTTGCTGGGCGCCGAGCAGGTCGAAATCTGGACCGACGTGGCCGGCATGTTCAGCGCCAATCCGCGCCAGGTACCGAACGCGCGCCTGCTGGCCCGGCTGGATTACGAGGAAGCCCAGGAAATCGCCACCACCGGCGCCAAGGTGCTGCATCCGCGCTGCATCAACCCGCTGCGCGAGGCGCGCGTACCATTGCTGATCAAGGACACGAACCATCCCGACATGGCCGGGACCGAGATCGTGGCGGCGGCCGCGGATACCGCGCCCAGCGTCAAGGCGATCAGTTCGCGCAATGGCATCACCCTGATCGCCATGGAATCAATCGGCATGTGGCAGGAAGTCGGCTTTCTCGCCGACGTGTTCGCGTATTTCAAGCAGCACGGCCTGTCGATCGACCTGATCGGCTCGGCCGAGACCAACGTCACTGTTTCGCTCGATCCCAGCGAGAACCTCGTCACTACCGACGTGCTTTCCGCGTTGTGTACGGATCTGGCCAAGGTTTGTCGGGTCAAGGTGATCGCGCCGTGTGCGGCCATCACCCTGGTCGGGCGCGGCATGCGCGGCATGTTGCACAAGCTGTCCGGCGTGCTGGCCGAGTTTGGCCCGCTGCATGTGCACATGATTTCGCAGTCGTCGAACAACCTCAACCTGACCTTCGTCGTCGACGAGCAGGTTGCGTCGAGCCTCGTTCCGCGGCTGCACGATTTGCTGATTGCCGGTGAGGCAATGCGCGTTGAGGACGCCGCGGTATTCGGGCCACGCTGGCGCGACTTGTATGTCGGCCAGCGTGCCGCGCGGGCGTTACCGTGGTGGCGCAATCGGCAGCAGGAATTGCTGGCCCTGGCCGGCGAAGCGACGCCACGCTACGTTTACGATGTCGCGACGGTTCGCGCCAACGCGCAAGCCTTGCGCAAATCGATTCCCGCCGTGGACCACTGGTTTTACGCGATCAAGGCGAATGCGCATCCGGCGCTGCTGCGCGAGATTGCCGCGCAGGGTTTCGGCCTCGAATGCGTATCGCCGCAGGAACTCAAGCACGCGAGCGAATCGGTCGAAAGCACCTTGTTGTTTACGCCGAATTTCGCGCCGCGCAGCGAATATGAAACTGCCTACGCGCAGGGTGCCGCCATCACCGTGGACAATCTGCATCCGCTGGCGCAGTGGGGCGAGACGTTTGCCGGACGCGAATTGATCCTGCGCCTGGACCTGGGCGTCGGTCGCGGCCATCACGACAAGGTCAAGACCGGCGGCGCGCAATCCAAGTTCGGTTTGTCGCTGGACGAACTCAACGAGTTCCGGCGTCTGGCGGACGCGCAAAATACGCGCATCGTGGGACTGCATGCGCATCTGGGTTCGGGCATTCTCGATCCCGCGCACTGGAAGGACGTCTATGTGCAACTGGCCAGCATCGCCGAACGCATCGGTAGCGTGCGCTTGCTCAATATCGGCGGCGGGCTCGGCGTACCCTCGCGTGGCGATGAAGACGCGCTGGACCTGAATGCTGTCGGTGCGGCGCTGGCCGAGGTCAAGACCGCCTATCCGCAATTCGAGTTGTGGGCCGAACCGGGGCGTTTCCTGGTCGCCGATGCCGGCGTGTTGCTGGCACGCGTGACCCAGCTCAAACGCAAGGGGCAGATGCGTTACGTCGGTGTCGATGTGGGCATGAACTCGCTGTTGCGCCCGGCACTGTACGACGCCTATCACGAGATCGCGAACCTGACCCGCCTGAACGAGCCGGCGACCGAGCTGGTGCAGATTGTCGGACCGATTTGCGAAACCGGGGACGTACTCGGCAGCCACCGGCGCCTGCCGCCGACGTTCGAGGGAGATGTACTGTTGATTGCCCAGGCCGGCGCTTACGGTGCGGTGATGGCTTCGCGTTACAACCTGCGCGAGCCGGCGGCGGAGGTGCTGGTATGAGCGCCCTGTCCGATCCGCGCCAGGCGCAGGCATTTCGTTTCGTACGTTGCGCCTATGCCGATGGCGAGGCGCAGCTCGTCTACGCCTTCGATGAAGGCCCTGAGCTGATCGAGCGCATCGGATTTCCGGATGCGCCGGCTCTGGAACCGGCGCGCGAATCGGCATTCAACGCCGCCCTGCGTCTACTGCATCTGCTTGCCGGCGTGAGCTACTACAAGGCGGGTGTATCGAAACGGATTCGCATCGAAGGCATGCCGCTGGATACTGCGACCGCACGGTTCATGGACGAGGTCTACATCCACGGGCTGGCCGAGTTTGCGTACCGCAACAAGCTGGATCTGCGCAGCCATATTCGTTTCGCGCGTGACGAGTCGGCCGATGGCACGAGCGAAGCGCCGGCGTTGGATCTATCGCGGCGCACCCTGGTACCGATCGGTGGCGGCAAGGATTCGCTGGTCACGGTCGAGACGTTGCGGGGCGTGGACGAGCCAATGACGGCATTCTGGGTTGGCGACTCGGGCTTGATCGCGACTTGCGCCGAACGCACCGGTTTGCCGCTGTTGAACGTCAAACGGCGTCTGGCGCCCGAGCTTTTCGAGTACAACCGGCTCGGCGCCTGGAACGGGCATATCCCGGTTACCGCGATCAATTCGGCGATCGCCTTGTGTGCCGCGATCCTGTACGGCTACGACGCGATCGCGTTCTCCAACGAACGCTCTGCCTCGGTGGCCACGCTCGAATACGACGGCCAGTCGGTCAATCACCAGTGGAGCAAGGGCATCGATTTCGAGCGTCGCCTGCGCGAACACGTGCGCACGCACATCGCCGCGGGTCTGGATTATTTCTCGGCATTGCGGCCGTGGTCGGAGCTGGCCGTAACGCGGGCATTCGCCGATTCATCGCGTTACGACGATGTGTTCTCGAGTTGCAATCGAAACTTCCGCATTCGTGGCGAACACCCGGCCAGTCGCTGGTGCGGCCAGTGTCCGAAATGTCATTTCGTGTTTCTGGCCCTGGCGCCGTTCGTGTCCAAGCCGCGTCTGCTCGGCATTTTCGGCCGCAACCTGCTGGATGATGCCGGCTTGGCGACGGGATTCGACGCCTTGCTCGAGTATCGAGAGCACAAACCGTTCGAATGCGTCGGCGAGGGCCGCGAATCGCGCGCGGCGATGTTCGCCCTGTCGCATCGTCCGGAATGGCGCGAGGATGCGATCGTGGCACGCTTCGCCGAGGAGATCGTGCCCCAACTCGACGCCCATGAACTGGCGATCGACGCGCTGCTGCGGCCGTGCGAAGAACATTGCCTGCCACCGCGCCTGCGGGGATTGCTCGATGCGTTTGGCTGACCTGGCCGGCCAACGCATCGCGATTTGGGGATTCGGCCGCGAGGGTCGCGCCGCGCTGGCCGCTTTGCAGCGGCGTTTGCCGGATCAGCCGCTAACCATCTTTTGCCGGCCGGCCGAGGCGGTCGATGTGGTACAGGTTGGCGACCGGGCGATGCGCAGCGTGCCTCGGGTCGTCACCGAGCCGCCGGATGCCGGGGACTTGTCCGCGTTCGACGTGGTCATCAAGTCGCCGGGCATCAGTGCGTACAAATCGCCAGTGCCCGAGGCCGAGCTGGCCGGCGTGCGATTCACCTCCGGCACGGCGATCTGGTTCGGCGAACGACCGGACGCGCGCGTGATTGCCGTGACCGGCACCAAGGGCAAGAGCACAACCAGTGCGATGATCGCGCACATCGCGCGAGCGCTCGGCGTGCGTACCGCGCTGGCCGGCAATATCGGCATGCCGCTGCTGGATCTGGTCGAGGGCGAGGCCGAATTGTGGGTCGTCGAACTGTCCAGTTTCCAGACCGGCGAAGCCGGCCGGGTCGATATCGGCGTGGTCACGAATCTGTACCAGGAACATCTGGACTGGCACGGCAACTACGAGTGCTACACCGCAGACAAGCTCAAGCTGGCCGATGCGGCGGAAACGCTGATCGTCAACGCGACGCAGGACGAGTTGATGTCGCGCACATCGGCATATCCGCATCGTGTCCTGTATGGCGATATGCCGGGCTGGCATGTCGATGGCGACGTGCTTTGCCGTGGCGATCAAGCGATCTGTCCACTAGCCGAATCACTGAATGTTCCGGGCGTACATAATGCAATGAACGCCTGCGCCGCGCTGACGGCTCTGGAAACGGCGGGTATCTGCGGTGAGTCCAACGCACTCGAAGCGGCGCATGCGCTGGCGGGTTTTCGCGGATTGCCGCACCGGCTGCAACTGCTGGAAACACGAGACGGGCTGCGCTGGATCGACGATTCGATCAGCACCACGCCGGCAGCGACGCTGGCGGCGCTGCGCAGTCTTGCAGATCAGGCGATCACGGCCATCATCGGCGGGCACGATCGCGGCGTGGACTGGTTGCCGTTCGCCAGGGCGGTTGCGTCGCGTCGCGCGCTGCATATCGTTACACAGGGGCAGAACGGTTCGCGAATCGCGCAGCATTTGCGCGACGCACATTTTCGCGGGCCGTTGGATACGACGGACCGGTTGGCGGATGCGATCGTTCTGGCACGGCACGCGACGTCGGTCGACGGCTGCATCCTGCTTTCGCCCGGTGCGCCGAGTTTCGACCAGTTTCGCGACTACGCCGAGCGCGGTTGTGAGTTCGCACGGCTGGCCGGAGCGATCGTCCGGCAGAATAGTGCCATCGAGGGACTTGGAATCGCATGACTACGCCGTCGACATCCGCCACAACCCGGGTCTGGGATCTGCCGACACGACTGTTTCACTGGGTCCTGGTTGCCCTGATAGTTCTGCAATTTGCCAGTGGTGAATTCGAACTGTTTCCGATGCGTTGGCATTACCGGCTCGGTTACACCACGCTGGTACTGGTCGTGTTCCGCATCCTGTGGGGATTTTTCGGTTCCCAGACCAGTCGTTTCAGCAATTTTGTGCGCGGGCCGGTGAGCGTCTGGCGTTATCTGCGTGCATTGCTCAGCGGCAAGCCGGCGCAGAGCATTGGCCACAATCCGCTTGGCGGCTGGTCCACCGTGCTGATGTTGGCATGCCTGTTGGTTCAGGTGGTCAGCGGGCTGTTCTCCAGCGATGACATCATGATCGATGGCCCGCTGGTCGGCCTGGTTACGCACGATACCGTCGAGACGATGACCTGGCTGCATCACTTGAACGAAAACATCCTGCTGGTATTGATCAGCATTCACGTGATCGCCGCATTCGGCTATCTGCTGATCAGGCACGACAACCTGATCACGCCGATGATTACCGGCTACAAACGCGCGACCCCGGCGCGCCCGGCGCGTTTCGTGTCGTCGTGGCGCGCGCTGATCCTGCTCGGAGTAGCCGCCGGTGCGGTGGCGGCTGTACTCGGGTATTACATCGCTGGTGCTTGAGCGCCTACTTGGCCTTGTATTTCTTGTGACAGGCCTTGCAGGCTCCGGCGGTGTGCTTGAATTGTTCGATCATCCTGGCCTTGTCGCCGCTGGCCGAGACCGTAGCCAGGGCCTGGGTCTGCTTGACCAGGTCATCGTACTTGGAGCGGAAATCGTCGAAGTTGGACCAGATGTCTTCCTTGGCCTTGGTCTTGGCGCCCTTGTCCGAGCCTTTCGAGAAACCTTCCAGCGCCTGTGGCGCCAGCGAGGCGAGCTGTTCGGCCCGCTTGGCGAACTCCTTGGCATCCCAGGGCACCTCTCCCTTGACCATGCCCACCATCGGTCCGAAGTTCCAGCCGATGACGGTCATCACGCTTTGCCGATAATGGATGACGTCGGCGGGTTTGGGGGCTGCGGCAATGCTGACGGCGGCGGCGGTGCTGAGCAGGGCGGTGAACAGGATCGCTGGCTTCATGTTTTGGTTCCTGGTGGGTTAAAGATGCTGTGGATAATTTGGCGCATGATTTAAAGTGTATCAGGGCGGTGCGTTTCGCCGTTGGCAGGACGCTTGCCGCGGATATCGCTTGCCGGGGATATTATGAGAGGGTTGCCATGTGGAGAGGTTCAATGAAACGAATTCTGGTGGTCGGGGGCTTGTTGGTTCTGGGTACGCTCAGTGCGCAGGCGACGATGGTTACGCGCACGATCGAGTACAAGGTCGGCACGGACACGATGCGCAGCGTGCTGGTCTACGACGACTCGACGAATACGCCGCGACCGGGCCTGGTCATGGCGCCGGACTGGATGGGCATGAATCCGGATCAGGTCGCTCTTGCCAAGCGTATTGCCGGCAAGGACTACGTGGTTCTGGTCACGGATGTCTATGGCGTGACGGTGCGCCCGAAAACCCCGCAGGAAGCGGGTGCGGCCGCTGGCAACATGTACAAGCATCGAGACCAGCTCCGCGCGCGCGTGGTCGCGGCGCTGGCCCAGCTCAAGGCGCAGGCAGGCAAGGCGCCGCTGGATGGCAAGCATTACGGTGCGATCGGGTTCTGCTTCGGCGGTGCCGTCGCCCTGGACCTGGCGCGCAGCGGTGCGGATATCCAGGGTACGGCCACGTTCCATGGCAGCCTGAAGACGGACGATCCGGCGCTTGCCAAAAACATCAAGGGCATGGTGCTGGCCATGAATGGCGCCGACGACAAATACACGCCCGAATCGGCGATTCTCGGTTTCGAGAGTGAAATGCGTGATGCCGGCGTGGACTGGCAGTTCGTCAACTACGGGGGTGCGGTGCATTGCTTCGCCATCCCGACCGCCGATCGGCCCGGCTGCAAGTACAACCCCAAGGTCGCGCGTCGCGCTTTCGCCTTGATGCACAGTTTCTTCGAAGAGGCATTCGCGAAATCCTGACGGAGCGGGTTAGGCAGCTCGTTTTCACGCGGCCAACAAACAAGACGTCAATGGCAAAGCTTTCAGTTTCCCTTGGCCAACGCTCTTCTTGCTCTGATGCAAGCAGAGCGCTCACCGCGGAAATGTGAGAGCGTCACTTCGAGGAAGTCACTCGCTCGGCGAGCGCGACACCGGAACTTCACCTGAAAAACCTGCCAGCGAAGCGGGTGTCAGTGTTTCGGCAAGAATTTCACCTGCACGCGCTGACCGACGCGCAGGCCGGGCTGTTCAAGTTTGAGTACGCATTCGAGGTCGCGCGTGTCGGAGGCTTCGGCCTGGTCTTCGACCAGCTTGCTGCGGCCGAATACGCGCCCGATGCGCTCGACCGTAGCCTTGTAGACCTTGGTGTTGCCGACATCGGCGACCACCTCGGCCGACATGCCGGTGCTGACCTTGTCGACAAAGCCTTCGTTCAGCTCGGCATTCACGATCAGCGGTGCATCCGGCAGCAGGGTGAAAAGGGCCTGACCGCTTTGCGTCGAGACCACGTCGCCCTTGTGCACGGTACGTGCGACCACGTGCGCATCGACCGGTGCGTGCAGGGTGCGTATGCTGATTTCATGGCGGGCCAGTTTGAGTTTTTCGGTGGCAACGTCGCTGCCGGCTTTCGCCTCGGCGATGGCAGCTTTCAATTCATTCAGCGCCTGCTTCGCGTCGTCCGCCGACTGTTGTGTTGCCGCGCCTGCCCGGGCCGCTTCGGCAGCGCGTTGCGCGCGTTTGTTTAGGTCGGGCAACTTGAGGTTCAGCGCCGACAGGTGCGCAGTGGCCTGTTCCAGCTCGGCCTTGGCGATGGCGGCATCGAGTTCAGACTGGCGCGGGTCGAGCACGGCAAGAATCTGGTCGGCCTTGACATCGCTGCCCGGCACGCCGTGCAACTCAGCAATCACGCCGTCGCGCGGCGCCACGACGTGGATCATGCCGCCGGCGACGTCAACCTTGCCGCGCGCGATGGCGACATAACGGGACACGGACGTGGCGTGCCTGGCGTCGGTTTGGCCGGAGCCGGCATGGGAACACGCGCCAAGCGTGAGTGCCAGACCGATCAGGCCGAGATAGTTGCGGGGATTCCGGCTCATGTCGAAAGTTCCGATATCGAGTTTTGAGTATCGCGCTTGCCATTGTTCTGCACGCGGTCGGACAGGATAAGCCCATCCTGGATGGTGATCACCCGATCGGCGCTGTCGGCCAGCCGGTGATCATGACTTACACAGACCACCGTCGCGCCGAAGGTACGCGCGATGCGGTGCAGCGAATCGATGACGATCTTGCCGTTGACGCTGTCCAGCGCGCTGGTCGGTTCGTCGGCAAACAGCAGTTGCGGTTTCTTCGCCAGGGCACGGGCGATGGCCACGCGTTGTTTTTCGCCGCCGGACATCTCCAGCGGACGCAGTTGAACGCGCGAACCCAGGCCGACTTCCTCCAGCGCGGCGTAGGCACGGTTGTAAGCGCTGCGGTTGTCCAGGCCCAGATAACCCAGCGGCAGCATCACCTGTTCCAGCGCGGTCAGCGCAGGGAACAGGTTGAAGCCCTGGAACACGAAGCCGGTGTGATGCAGGCGGAAACGTTCGAGTTGCTGGCGCGACAGGCGCCACAGATCCTCGCCCAACGCCAGTACGCGGCCGCGATCGGGGCGCAGCAGGCCGCTGAGGATCGCCAGCAGGGTGCTTTTGCCGGAACCGGAAGGGCCGAGCACCAGCGCCAGTTCACGTTCTTCCAGTGCGATCGACAAATCCTCGAGCACGCGAGTTTCCACCTTGCCGGTGGTGTAGGCCTTGGCGATCCTTTCTGCGAGCAGGGCATGTGTTATGGCCACATCGTCACCTGAGCAAATTCGCTGGTTCGAGATGGCTGAGCGTGCGTACGGCCATCACGCCGGACAGCAGGGCGATGGTCAGCACCAGGATCACGCAGCCGGTGCCGGCAACGGCGTCGAACGTAACCGGCACACTCTGGCTCTTGGCCAGCCACATCAGCAAGGCCGTCACGACACCGCCCAGTACCACGCCGATGCCGCCGACCCACAACGCCTGCTCCAGCACCACGCGGCGCAGCGCGCCCTTGCCCGCGCCGAGTGCGTTCAGCATCGCATACTCGCGCACATGACTGGCCACGGCCGCGACCAGGGTCTGGCTGGTGATAACCGTGCCGACCAGGAATACGACGAAGGTGAAGAATACGAAACCCAGTCCGGCGCCGGTTTCGAACATCCAGTAGGTCGCCGCGGTGTGGGCGAATTCGGCCTTGGTCCACAGTGTGAAGCGGCTGCCCGGCCAGGCCTTTTCGATCCGGTCGCGGACCTTGCCCGGGTTGGCGCCGGGTTTGAGCTTGACCACGTAGTAGGCAACCTTGTCGCGGTCCTCGGTGTCGGTATTCAGGCGCCGCGCCGTGTCCAGCGAGGTGACGATATTAACGCCGCCCAGTGCGCGCAGGCCATGGCTGGCGGCGACGATCTTGACGCGGCGGCCGTTCAGCGTGGCCGCGCCGCCGACTTTCAGGCCCAGTTTCGGCAAGTCGGCGGCGTCTACGATGACACTGTCGGGTTCGCGCAGCAATGAGCGCTGATCGAGCGGGATCGCGTGCGAAAACATCAGTCCTTTCGGGCTCGGGTCGATGCCGGAAATGAAAACGGATACGTTGCCGCGGTCGGCCGGGCCATGCCAGTCGCCGTCCAGCCAGTGAAACGGTTCCACGCGCGTCACGGACGGGTCCATGAGCAGGATCATCTGCGTGTCGCGCGGAACCGGCCGTCCCAGTTCGATCGTCTGTGTACCGGGATAACCGGCCCACAGATCCGCACTGGACTTGTTGATGTAGACGCTTGCGCTGTCGAAGATGCCGAACATCAAGGCCGCCTGCATCAGCAACAGCAAACCCGAAAACGCCACGGCCAGGGCCGCGGGCAGGAACTTGCGCCACTCGTAGAACAGGGTCTTTCGGGCCAGCGCAACCATCAATTCACATCCATGTGCAACGGCGGCAAGGTGCCGCCCAGGGACTTGTACACGGCGATGAAGGCGACGGCCCGCGCGTGCCGCGCGGAAACGCGTTGCAGCCGGGATTGCGACGCGGCGATTTCGCTGGCGATGTTGTCCGCGCTGTCGGCCAGGCCGATCTGTTGAAGTTTGCGCGTGCGCTGCTCCGACAGTTTCGCGTTGCCGAGCAGCGTATCGGATGTCTTCAGGACCCGCGTGGCGTGTTGCCATTTCGACAAGGCGGTCTCGGCCTCGGCGACGCCTGCCAGCACGGCCTGCCGATAGGCCAGCGTCGCGGCCTTGAGTTGCGCGTCGCGCGCGTTGACCACGTCGCGTCGAGCACCCCAGTCCAACAGGGGAATATCGATCAACGGCCCGCCCGAGGGAATGGCCTTGTTCGGGCGATCGAGGTCGCCAACCAAGCGCGTCGACGAAATCAGCGTGCCACCGAGCGCCAGCTTCGGATAAAGGTTGGCCTTGGCGATGCCGAGTTCGCCGGCCGCGCGCAACACGTCCAATTCGGCATGGCGGATTTCCGGGCGCGTGCGCAGCAGATCAGCGGGAGCCCGCGTGAGTCGGACATCCGGCAACGCCGGCTGCGGTCCGGGTTGCAGAATGCCTGGGCCTGGCTCCGGCTCGGCCAGCAGCACGGCCAGGGCCTGTTCTGCCTGCGTGATCGCTTGCGCTGCCTGTTCCGCGTCTGCCTGGGCCTGCACGGTTTTGTTGTTGGCTTGTTCGAGGTCGGCCTGCGAGGCCAGATGCAGGCGCAGGCGCGTTCGCACGAGCTGCGCCTGTTTGCGACGCAGTTGTTCGATGTGTCGCAGAATCTTTACCCGGGCCTGGGCGGCACGAAGGTCCATGTAATCGCGTGTGATTTCCGCAATCAGGCTGACTCGCGCAGCCACGATATCGTTGGCCGCGGCTTGCAGATCGGCTGCGGCAACGCGATCGTTGCCCAGCCCACGCCCGAAAAACCCGAATTCCCAGGTCGCGTCGAAACCGATTTCGTAATAGCTGGTGGTGGCGGCCGGGTCCGGCTCGGAGAACGTATGGAAGCTCAGATGCGGCCTGAACGGCGTGTCCGAGCGACGGTGATGCATGGCGCGGGCGGCCTGCAGGCGCAACTGCGCCTGCTTGAGATCGAGATTCTGCGCCAGCGCCGTGTTGATCAGCTTGTCGAGGCGGGTGTCATCGAAGGTCTGCCACCAGGAATCGAGATTCGGTGCCGGTCCGAGCGCATCGGCTTGCGGCGCGGCATTACGCCACTTGGCGGGTACGTCGGGGCGCAACTGCGGCAGAGGCGTGCTGGGCGAGCAGGCGCTGAGCAGGACAACGAAAAACGCCAGGCAACCGATGCCGGCGATCGCGTGAGGTTTGGGAAAGCGGCGGAAGTGCGGGCCGTTGATCAAAGGCTTCGATTCCCCCTGTAAACTGCACGTCGATAACATGGCGGTCCGATTCAGTGGTCCCGTTGCAGTGCGTAGTCGGCCAGCACCGACAGGGCTGCTCGGGCCGAAGAGTTGGGAAGTGCGTCCAGAGCTGTCTTGGCCACGTCAGCATAGTGGCGAGCGCGCGTCTGTGAATAGGCGATTGCGCCGCTATCGCGAAT
The DNA here is from genome assembly GCA_963779795.1 of uncultured Pseudomonadota bacterium. Taxonomy (GTDB): domain Bacteria; phylum Pseudomonadota; class Gammaproteobacteria; order Xanthomonadales; family Rhodanobacteraceae; genus Rudaea. The sequence continues at coordinate 88,472 of CAVZZK010000005.1, forward strand.
CGCGGCGATGATGTTGTCCAGGGAATCGAGTCCGCCGGTTTCGATGGCTCGCCGCAACGATGCCGCCTGTTCCGGGTCGGCGTGCTTGATCGCATGGATCAGCGGCAGCGTCGCCTTGCCTTCGGCCAGGTCGTCGCCGATGTTCTTGCCCAGTGCGCCCGCATCGGCCACGTAATCGAGTACATCGTCGGCAATCTGGAAGGCGAAGCCGAGATTCAGCCCGTATGCCGACAGTGCGGCCTCCTGGTCAGGCGGCAGATCGGCCAGCAGGCCACCGATCCGGGTGGCGGCGGCGAACAGCATGGCGGTTTTGCGTTCGATCACGCGAAGGTAGGCATCTTCATCGACTTCCGGGTTATGGATATTCAGGAGCTGCAGCACCTCGCCGGCGGCGATCTCGTTGGTGGTATCGGCCATCAGGCGCATCACGCGCATGTCGTCGACTTCAACCATCATCTGGAACGCACGCGAGTACAGGAAGTCCCCGACCAGCACGCTGGCCGCATTGCCCCAAAGCGTATTGGCGGTCTGGCGACCGCGGCGCAGGTCGGATTCGTCGACCACGTCATCGTGAAGCAGCGTGGCCGTGTGGATGAACTCGACCACGGCGGCCAGTGGAACGAGGCCACGCCCCGTGTAGCCGGCGGCCTGTCCGGCGAGCAGCACCAGCATCGGGCGCAGGCGTTTGCCGCCGCCACCGATGATGTGCGCGGCGATCTGGTTGATCAGGACCACGTCGGAGGCCAGGCGCGCGCGGATCAGCGCGTCCACCGCGCGCATATTGGCGGCGGCCAGGGACTGAGCGTCCGCAAAACTTTGGATTTGGTCCGGCAGGACGGTGGAAGCAGCGGCCATTGGCTCGGGAAATTGCGACAAACCGCGATTATAGCGGGCTGGGTGTAATGTTTGGGACAACAAATTCCTACATGGCCATGCGAAAAATTCGGACAGACGCGGACAGCACGCATGGTATCCTGCCGACATCGAACTTACGGTTTTCAGGCAGAGGTGACCCATGGCACGCGGTATCAACAAGGTCATTCTGGTAGGCAATCTTGGCGCCGACCCGGAGACACGCTACACGCCGAGTGGCAAGGCGATCACGACGATTCGCATGGCCACGTCCGAGTCGTGGAAAGACAAGCAGTCCGGCGAGCAGCAGGAGCGGACCGAATGGCACCGGGTCAAGTTCTTCGGTCGCCTGGCCGAGATAGCCGGCGAATACCTGCGCAAGGGCGGGCAAGTCTATATCGAAGGCAAATTGCGCACAGACGAATACGAAAAAGACGGCATCAAGCGCTGGTCGACGGACATCATTGCCGACGAGATGCAGATGCTTGGCAGCCGTGCCGATGCCGGTGCGGGCGGTGGCGAACGGCGCGAACGTGGACCGGCGCGTGGGCCGCAGCGTCCGCCAGCGCGCGGTGAACCGGCGCCTGCTGCGGCCGACAACTTCGACGACGACGATATTCCGTTCTGAAGGGCGCATCGCCTAGCTCTGTAAGTGCAGTGCTTTTTTCTTAGCTAATACTAGATATTCAATAAGATAGAGAGGGCGATTTGCAAGGCGAATCGCTCTTTTTTTGCGCCCGTATTTGCGTTATCAACTGGTCTGAATAATTGACAGCTTGAATCCGCCAGGGATGCTCTGATTAACCCAGCACAGGTGTCACCGGGCCCATCAGTGTGCAGTTCAAGGCACGCTGGCGAACCCAGGCTGGTGGCCTGTCGAGCATGCAATGAAGAAATGCGCGCGGACAGGCGCGGCCCAAATATGAATGGGTGATGCCTACAAGGGCCGCCGTCCGTGCCATGTGGCTTGCCGAGGCAACCAGCCTGGGCCGCGCCATGCAACCCAAACGGCGAACCTTGTAGGCATCATGCCGCCTGCGTCCACTTGTGTAGAGCATCCCCGAGCGCACAGATTGCCGTGATGTGTCGGGCTGGTCGTCGACATCGCCCGGCATGCCTGCTTGCATGGCCTCCTGAATCAGCAAGGTCGGGCCTGCACCTGATCAACGAATATCGCGCGCCGCTGAGCGGTCGCCTCGGACGGATCGGCCCTGTGCAGACCGCATGACTTTCACCGGCACTGATACGCAGTCAGCCTCGAATGCGTAGTTGCAGGGTAGCTGATGAACAAGTCACCGGAGATATTACGATGCGCAGCAGCAGGAAAACGGGCAATTGCAGATGGATTCTGGGCATGCTGGTCGTGCTCGCGCCAGGCATGGGCTGGGCACAACTGGCCCTTGATCCCGGCTTCGGCAACGGCGGCAAGGTCACAACGTCAATTACCTCATTTACCAGCGAAGGCGCCGCTGCACTGGCGATCGATTCGCAGAATCGGGTCGTGGTGGCCTATGCGGGATACGACGCGCTAGGCATCAGCAGGCACAATGCAGACGGCTCGCTTGACACGAGTTTTGGCGACAACGGGGTCAGCCGACTCGGCTTCACGCCTTCCGATCTGGTGTTGCAGGCTGATGGCAAAATCGTTGCCGTCGGTACGAATCAGACTGGCGACTTGGTCACCGAGGACTGGCAGGTGGCAAGGTTGCTGCCCGATGGGAGCCTGGACAGCAGCTTTGCCAGTAGCGGAATACTCACGGTGGACTGGTACGGCAGTAGCGATGAGGCGAAGGCCGTGGCGCTGGACAATACCGGCAACATCATCGTTGGCGGGTTCGCGTACTACGCTGGCGTCGGCACGTCTCTTGCCGTGCTCTCCATTGACACGACCGGCAGCATTCTCCACTCGGCGGCCACCAAGATTTACGCGGGTACGGCTGATATCTGCCAGGACGTTCTGGTCCAGCCCGACGACAAGATCCTGTGTGTCGGACTGGTACGCAGTGTCAACGCCGCCCAGATGGTTGCAGTCCGTTTCATGCCGGACCTCCAGCTCGATACGAGTTACGGCACCGGTGGTATCGCCACGGTCGCATTCGGCACCAGCCCCGCGGAAGCCAACAGTGCGCTGCTGCTGAGCAACGGCGCACTGATTCTCGGCGGTTTCGTGAATCGGTCTTATGACTACAGCCTCGCCATGGCGAGGTTGACCGCCAACGGCGCATTGGACACAACGTTCGGCACGGGCGGTCGCGTCGAGCGGGCGATTGCGGGCGAAACCGCCGAAACGATCCAGGACATGGTGCAATTCCAGGGTGCCGTGTTTGTTGCTGCAAGCAACAGCGATATCGGCAAGTTCGCACTCTTGCGATTCGCTACCGACGGCACGGCGGACACCAGCTTTGGCAGCTCGGGACTGGCATTGGCCGATTTCCATGGCAAGCACGACTCAAGCCAGTGCCTGGCTGTTCATCAAGGCGCCTTGCTGGTGGGCGGCTCCGTGCGAGCGCTGGCAAGCCGCGAAGGCGACAACATAGGACTGGCGCGATTTCTGCCGGGTGGCGCTCTTGACAACAGCTTTTCCGCTGACGGCAAGAGTGAGGTTTCCCTGCGTGGTCCGGTCAATGCCGAAGCACTCGGCGCAGCGCAGCAGGCCGATGGCAAGATTGTGGCTGTCGGCTATGTGGGTTTGTCGTTTACTGATCGCGACTTCGCCGTGGCGAGATTCAACGGTGATGGCAGCCTGGACAATACATTTGGCCAGCAAGGCATCGTCACTACCGACTTCGCCGGTGGCGAGGACGACGCAATGGCGGTCGCCGCGCAGGCTGACGGCCGCTTGCTGGTTGCCGGTCAGGTACGCGAGCCCGTCACCGGCGGTGATATCGGTATTGCACGCTACACGGCCGCCGGTGCGCTTGATACCGGTTTTGGCGTTGGCGGCCTGCTAAGCATTGATGTCGACGGCGGTGGGGATGTCGCGCGTGCCATCAAGTTGCAGAGTGATGGCCGCATTCTGCTTGCCGGTGACTCGATATATCCCAGTCTTGGCTATTCGCAGAATATGACGGTCGTGCGGCTCATGGCGGATGGTTCACGCGACACGACGTTTGGCGACAACGGCGTCGCCTATGCTTCCGTTGGCGACTATGACGAAGGCCACGCTTTGGCCGTGCAGTCCAATGGCAAGATTTTGGTCGGTGGTATCGGCAATGGTGACTTCGCAATCGCCCGCTTTCAGTCTGATGGGACGCTGGATAGCACGTTTGGTAGCGCCGGCGTCGCCACCTACGACTTTGCCGCCCAGTTCGATTTTCTTCAGGATTTGCTGATCCTGCCGGACTGGAATGGCCAGGGTGAGCGCATCCTGGCTGTCGGTAGTGCCCGCACCGGTTCGTCGGCATCGAGCGGCGAGTTTGCGGCTGCGCTGTTCGACTTGAACGGCAATCCCGAGCCCGGTTTTGGCAGCGGGGGTGCGGTCATGGTCGATCTGGCGCCCGGACAAGCCGAAGGGGCGACAGCCGCCGCAGCCGTGGGCAATACCCTGGTGCTGGCGGGTAGCTCCACGCTGGGTGCACAAACCGATTTCGCCCTGCTTGGCCTGACCCCGACCGGGAGCGTCGACACCTCGTTTACGCGCGACGGGAGTGCCAGCTTTGTCGATTTCTTTGCCTCTTCCGACCAGGCCAACGCCATTACAATCGGTGCATCAGGCGAAGTCGTACTGGTCGGTTCGGCTTTCGATCCAAGTCAAATCTCTGGACGAAAGTTTGCCCTCGCACGCTTCGCCGATGGCGATCTGATCTTCAGAAGCGGTTTCGAGAATCAGTGACGGATATCAGGTTTGCAAGAAGCCCGGACATGCATGATCCGACATGGCCAATTCTTGCGTAACCGCATCAGGGCACTAGATCGGACCAATCGATCACGATCACGGGTTGCTCGCTGCGCGCCAGCCAGTGCGTCATCGCCCACTAGATAGACTCACGCTCGGCGTGCAGATGGCGATTGCCTGGCAGACGAACCATTGCCTTCAGAGGGACGCTGACACGCTGAGATTCGTGGGGAAACCTCAAACGCTGACGCCTGTCTTGGGACTGCTTGCAGAGATCGGATCCAGGTCGGTCACATCCGGGACATGGCGGCCACCGTGTTGCCCGGTGCGTGCGCCATTTGTCTGCCTCGTGTTGGTATACTCATCAAACCCGCTATTTGAACAGGCCCCGACCTACTGGAACTGCGCAGTGACTTCCAAGCTCGAACGGGGAAATGCGCGGGGCACCGTAGAATCAGTTGCCACGCAGTCGACGGACGTCACCCGGCTGCTGAAGAATTGGCGGCGTGGCGACGATTCGGCGCGCGACGATCTCATCACCATGATCTATCCAGATTTGCGCCGGCTGGCAAACCGCCAGCTTCTCGGCATGCCCCAGATGACCTTGCAGCCGACGGCGCTGGTGCACGAGGCCTGGCTGAAACTCAATCGCAGCGAGGCACCCGATTGCGAAGGTCGCGCGCATTTCATGTCGCTGGCGGCGCGGGTGATGCGCCAGGTGGCTATCGATCATGCGCGACGGCGCACCGCTGGCAAGCGCGAGGGCGGTGTTCGAATCACGCTTGATGAAAGGTTGCAAGGCGAATTGCAGCAGGATCTGGATGTGCTGGCGCTGGATGGAGCGTTGAGCCGACTTGCCGAAGTATCGAGCGGCAAGGCCCGCATCATCGAGATGCATTATTTCGGCGGAATGAGCAGTGGTGAAATCGCCGAGGTCATGGGCTGCTCGGCAGTTACCGTCAAACGCGGCTGGCGCGCCGCGCGCGCCTGGCTGCGTGAACAGCTTGAATCGGATCAGACCCCATGAACGGGGATGCGCCTGGGAATGACGAATCGTTGCGGCGGCAGCGGCTGGCGCTTGAGTGGTTCGAGCGCAGTCTGGATCAACCCGATACCCAGCGCGAGGCTTGGCTAGACGCCAATTGCACGGATTCCTACATTCGCGATCAGGTTATCCGCCTGCAGGCAGCTGACACCGATGCGGGCAACTTCCTCGACTCGCCGCATGAGTTTGTCGCCGACGGCGCCGTGCCTTTGGGCAGTCGCATAGGGCAATACCGCATTGATCGCCTGATTGCCGAAGGCGGCATGGGCAGCGTCTATCTGGCGCATCGCGATGATGGCGTGTATCAACAACAGGTCGCGATCAAGTTTCTGCTCCCGCTGCTGCGCAGCCCCGAATCGAATCGTCGGTTTGCAGCCGAGCGACAGATTCTGGCCAGACTGCAACATTCCAATATCACCCAAGTGCTCGATGCGGGTACTTCTGACAATGGCGTGCCATATGTGGTCATGGAGTATGTGGACGGTGTGCGCATCACCGACTACTGTCGTCAGCACCGCGTGGGCCTGAAGCAGCGATTGGAGCTGTTTCGCCAAGTGTGTTCAGCCGTGTCCGCTGCGCATCGTGCGCTAGTGGTGCATCGCGATCTCAAGCCAGCCAACATCCTGGTCACCGCAGAAGGGCGGCCGATGCTGCTCGATTTCGGTATCGCCAAAATCCTCGAATCCGAAAACGATGGCGCAGAGCGTGTAACCATCCTGCCGGCCCTGACGCCCGCGTATGCAAGCCCTGAACAAATTCTGGGACACGCGATTACAACATCCAGCGACATCTATTCACTGGGCGTGCTGTTGTATGAGCTGCTGTGTGGCACGCGACCGTATGAACTGGATCGGCTGACACCCGCCCAGGCCGAGCAGATGGTGTGCAACACCGTACCGCCGATGCCGAGCCAAATTGCCATGCGCAAGGATGCGCAAGCGCCGTTCTCAAGTTCGCCACGTTTGTTGCGTGGGGACCTGGACGTCATCACGATGAAGGCGCTGCGCAAGGAACCCGAGCGGCGCTACGGGTCCGTGCAAGAGCTTTCCGAAGATGTGCTGCACTACCTGCTCGGTTTGCCAATCAGTGCGCGCGGCGACAGTCTGGGTTACCGAATGGCCAAATTCACCCAACGCAATCGATGGGGTGTCGTGGCCGCCAGCATGGTGCTGGTGTCACTGATCGCCGGCATCATTGTTGCGACCTCGCAGGCTCATCGTGCTGAACAGGCGGCGCGTCAGGCCCTGGCAGAAAAGGCCAAGGCCGAGAAGATCAATGCGTTTTACAAAGACGTGTTCTTGTCACCCAGCGCGCAGTGGCTGTCTTCCTACGGCAAGGGCGCCGATGTCCGTATCGAGCAGGTTCTGGATTTCGCCAGCCAGGAAGCGAAAAGCACGCTGGACAAGCAACCCAAGCTCAAGGTCGACGTGCTCGATACGCTGGCACTTACCTATCAGGGCATGGGCCTGTACGACAAATCGCTGGATAATGGCAAGCAGGCGCTGCAAATTTCGCGTGCCAAGTTGTCGGCCACGGATCCGTTGCTGGCGGTAGCCGAGTATCGGGTGGCGCAGGCCCTGTTTTTCAAGGCCGAATTGGCGGCCGGAGAGCAGCACTATCGCAAGGCGATCGCACTCGCGCAAAAATCGATGCCGCCGGATGCCGAGTTGCCGGCCCTGATGCACAATGACCTGGCTGTGTTGTATGCCCGCCAGCATCATCTGGCCTTGGCCGAGCGCGAACAGGAAATGGCGCTGGACATCCTGCGCCGGCGCATGCACGGCAAGCCTTATCCGGCCATTGCCATAGGAACCGGCAATCTTGGCTACCTGCGCATGCAGCGGGGCAATCTGGACGGCGCCTTGGAGGGCTTCAACCAGGAGTTGGAAATGTTCGCCCGGATCCCGAATCGCCAGTTCGCCGAGAAGGCTCTCACCTTGAACAATCGCAGCGTGGTGCACTCCGTACGCGGCGAGTTCGACAAGGCCGATGCAGATGCCAGAAAGGCCGTGACGATTGCCGAAAAAAGTTTCGGCCTCAACCATCCGCGTTTCGCACTGATTCTGGCGCGGCGCATCGAGACCGCAGTGGATCTGGGTCAGCTGGATGCCGTGGCACCGCTGCTGGAACGCGCCCGACGCATCAATGCCGCACACTTCAAGCCGGACAACCCAGCCAATACGCGCCTGTATCTGGCCAGTGCGCGTTGGTACATGGCGCAACGGGAATATGCGCGGGCAGATGAGGCGCTGGCCGCCGCCGAGCGAATCCGCGTCGCTCGCGGCATTCCGGAAGACCGGCCTGATCGGGAGGTCGCACGCTTGTCTGGTCTGCGTGGCGAATCGTTGCTGCTACAGCGCAAACCCGAGCTTGCCGTCCCCTTGCTGGAAAGAGCGGTTGCTCTGGAACGCAAACTGTACGGTCCGGATGTCGCCGAGGTGCGCCATTTTGCCATGCTGTTGCGTAGCGCCCGGGCGGATCAGTCTGCGCCGGCTTCCCTGAAAAAGGCGAAGTCGACCAAGGCCGGGCAGGGGAAGCCCGGCGCCGGACAATCCTCTGCCGGGTAGCCGGCAAGAGTGAAACAGTACACTAGCACAAGACGAAGGCTTCCCGTTTTTCGGGCGGCCAGGAATATCGTTCAGTAAATCCTCCGGCTGGGGCGTGGGTCCGAGTCGCCAGGCCGGCATGATGCAGACTGCCAGATAGTGGATTCAAGGCATCTGCGCGACCAGTTCGAGAATGCGCCCGGTGACCGATTGGACCTGATACTCGTCGATGCCGCCGGTAGTATTGTTGGACATGGCAATTACCACCCACGGATCAGCGCCGGCGTTCTCCAGCATCCATGCATGTGTCAGCACGTAGTGACCGGCGCTGCCGTCGAGGCTTCCGCCCTTGTACCAGACCCGGTCCCACTTGTCGCGAACCTCGGGCTGCGCCACGCCGGCGCCCAGTGCGTGATTGACCAGGTCTATGGCGTCCGAACCTTGCGGCAGACGCCTGAGGTGGGCAAAGGCGCGGCAGATGTCCATGGGCGTGGCGCGCCAGGTACCGGTCAGGAAAATACCTGTATTGGCGTACGCTCCGCCCATGACGGGAGTCTTTGGTTCAATCTGGTCTTGCAGGAACTGGCGTTGGAAGGCCTCGGTGCCGTTCACATAGCTCATGGCCGTGACCAGCGGAAAGGAATAGTACAGCGAGAACTGTTCGCTGATATTCAGGAATGGTTTCAGCACGTCCGGCTGCGCAACGCCGAAATCATCCACAACCTGTTCAACCAGGTCGCGGCCGACCAGCGCGTGCAGGTGGTCGGTGGCGGTGTTGTCGCTGATGCCCATCATCAACTCGGCCATGTCGTACAGCGGAAACACGGTCCCCAGCGGCTCACTGTTTATGGTACCGCCCAAGGCAAGTTTTGAAGCCACCAGCGCAATGCCTGTGTCCGGTTGCAGGCTACCCTCGGCCACGGCGCGGGCCACAGCACCCAGAATCCAGGTCTTGAAGATCGATCCGGTGGCGCGCAACTGGTCGGCATTGCGGTCAATGACGGCCGTGCACTGGCCGCTGCCGTTGATGCGCCCCACCAGCAGGGCGGGTGTGTCGGACAGCGTCATGAACTTGTCAGCGGCCTGGGTCAACGTGAGGCCTTGATCGGCCGGATACTGGACCGAGCCGTTGTAGTTGCTGACGCCAAGCGTGACGATCTTTTGACTGCCGGTGTAGCCTGCGCCGATGTTGAGGTAGCCGTAAGGCGTGCCGCTGCCAGGCGCGTTGATGACTACGGTAATGCGTACCGACGTGACCGAAACAACGTCGCGGATGATGGCATTCGGGAAATCGGGCCGCAGTACGTTGTTGAAGAAATCGCGCATTGTTGCCGGGTCGTAGCCGGCATCAAAGTGCGCGGAAATTTCGCTGCTAGTGGTGTTCTCACCGCTTGCCAGCTCGCTCAGAACCCAGGCCAGCTGGTCGCTGGTCGGTCCAGGCGGCAGCTGATGGGTCTGGCCCACTTTAGGAAACAAGGGATCGATATGTGGCGGTTCAAAACCGTCGATGAACAGGTGGTCGGCCAGGGTTGGCGTTAGCCACAGCAAACATAGCAGGGCGGCAATCAGGCGCATCATGTCGGTCTCCCAAGTCAAAATTCGAGTCCGAGCGGACTCGGGGCAAGCCTCGTGCAAGCCGAGTTTGGCTTGCATGATCAGATACGCAATTTGCCTGCCTTCGGTATCAAGCTGAGCCTGCCACTGCCGATCAGACGATTCCTGCACGACGGCATCGACTTCATCATGCCGGCCCGTCGCTGTGCACACCGGTGATACCGGATACGTGGCGATTACGTATACGTGCTGAACTCTTGAGATCGGGGAACCCGATGAACCGTACTGTGCTGGCTATCTTGCTGTTGCCGTGTCTTGCATGCATATCGCCGGTTGATGCCGCCACGATTACCGTGCCCTGTTCCACCGCAGCCTTGATCAATGCCATCAATACCGCCAACGGCAACGGTCAGACCGACGTCATCGATCTCGCTGCGGGGTGCAGCTACACGCTGAGCACGGTCGACAACATGGATTCCAGCTACGGACCCAACGGCCTGCCGATGGTGCTAACAACCGAGGCGCTGGTTATCCACGGTCATGGCGCCACGTTGGCCCGCAGCACCGCTGCGGGGACACCCGAGTTCAGGCTGCTGGACGTCAAGATGGATCCGGCAGGCGCCACCGGCACCGGCGCCCAGTTCATGCTGGATAACCTGACCATCCGCAACGGCATGGTCATGGACACAATGCAGACCTACCAGCCTGCCGGCGGCGGGTTGCTGGTATGGGGTCAAACCGCGGCCGATCCGGTCGTGCTCGAAAACCTGAATGTGATCGGCAATCAGGGCTATTACCTGGGTGGCCTGGCGACCAGCTATGCCGGCAGCACGGAATTGCGCGACAGCTTGATATCCGGCAATACCGCCGGCCTGTACGGTGGTGGTGTTGGGTGCCTGCAGGGCGACTTGCTCATTACCTCGAGCCGTATCGTCGACAACCAGCAGGGATCGGCCGATCTGGTCAACCAGAATAGCGATGCCTACTTGCTCAGTGGCGCAGGCGGCGTGGCCGCCTACCTCTGCAATCGTTTCACCGTGCTCGACTCGGAGATCAGCGGCAATCGCGGGTACGGGCTGGGCGGCGGCGGGATGGGTGTACTGGGTACATCCGGCGTCATGATCAATACCCGGGTGCATGACAACACTATCAGCATTCCCGACAACGTTGATCCGAACTACCACGTCGAATTCGGCGCTGGCGGAGGCATCGCGGTAGGTAATTTCAGCCTCGGCGGAGCAACTGTGTCGGACTTCACGATCTTCGCCAGTGCCGTCTATGCCAACACGGCCGGTGGTTCGGCTGGCGGGATCGGCTATGGCGGCAGCGTGACATCAGCACTCAACAACAGCACCGTCTCGGGCAACCACGCCGGCACCCGTGGCGGCGGCGTGGGCGATGCCGCCAACTCGGTCATGTTTGTGAATGCCACCATCGCCGGCAACAGCGCTCCGCGCGGTGCCGGTATCGACATCGGCAGCTATTCGGACCTTTTCGGCAACAATACGGCTGGGACGGCCGCGTTCATCAACACTGCCATAGGCGACAACAGCGGCGGCACCGACTGCTTCAACGACAGCGGCTCGGTCAGCGACAACATGGGCAGCCAACTGGAGACGGATGCCTCAGCGGGCAATGCCTGCGACGGCGCCAGCGGCAAGAACTTCGCCTTGCGCGGTGACCCGGGCCTGTCACTGCTGGCCAATCACGGCGGCCCCGATCCCAGCCACTTGCCACTGCCCGGCAGTCCTCTCATCGATGCCGGCGTATCAGGCCTCAATAGCAGCGCGACCGACCAGCGTGGTACCTGCTACCTGCGTACACGCGGCACCAGCATCGATATCGGCGCGATCGAGAGCGGCAACGGCGAAGTCATTTTTTGCGCAGGTTTCGATCCATCCATTGTTCAAAACTGAAGATACAAATACGCCGAAGGAAAAGGTCTGTACAAGGTCAGCGTCGTCTTCCGCAGAAACCGGGGTCGGAGTGGTCAGAGTCTACATCCGACTGTCCGCTCCCGATTGCGGACCGACGACGGCGCGATTGCGGAATGCGCCGGCCGGTACACCCGGGGCCCTGGGGCGCATTTGAGCTCTTCTTTAAAGTTCGTTCGAAAAGGCAGTGTACAAATGCCGCAACCGAAAACCGTATGTGCCGGATCCTTACGGTGTCACCGCACATTAAACGAATGATCCGTAACCCGCCCGGGGGATCTAGCGATGCTCTGATTAACTCAACGCCAGCGGAATCACCCATTTATATTGTAATCAACGGCTTGGGCCGTACCTGTCCGCGCGCATTTGATCGTTGCCCTGTCTCGACAGGCCACCAGCCTGCCTTCGCCAGTGCGCCTTGAACTGCACACAGACCGGCCCGGTGCCACCTGTGCTGAGCTAATCAGAGCATCCCTAGGTGGCGTTGATCCGCTCTTCGGTCCTGGCGTCGAAGAAGTGCAGGGCGTCGGTATTGTAGCCCAGTGAAAGCCGCGATCCCGGCTCGGGCAGGTCGCCCGGCGGTACCCGCGCCACGACCTCCTGGGCGCCATGGCGCAGGTTGATAAAGGTTTCGTTTCCTACCGGTTCGATCAATTCGACTTCGGCATCGAAGAATGCCTGCCGCTTGGTCGTATTCGCGCAGGGTTGTAATGCTTCCGGACGCAGGCCGACCACGATTTCTGCATCGATCATCGCGGCCAGGCGTTGCGCCAGGGCCGGGTCGTCGCCGAGCGGCAAGACGGTCTGCTGTTCGCTGCTGACTCGCAGGCCGGTGTCGGTGCGCTGCAGCCGACCGCGAAAGAAATTCATCGACGGACTGCCGATAAATCCGGCCACGAACAGGTTGGCCGGACGCCGGTACAGGTTCATCGGCGTATCGATTTGCTGAATCCGCCCATGGTTGAAGACGACGATGCGCTGACCCAGCGTCATCGCTTCTATCTGATCGTGTGTCACGTAGATCATGGTCGCTTTCAGGCGTCGATGCAGGCGCGCGATCTCGGAGCGCACGCTCAGGCGCAGTTTCGCGTCCAGGTTCGACAACGGTTCGTCGAGCAGAAACACTTGCGGCTGGCGCACCAGGGCACGGCCCAGCGCTACTCGCTGGCGCTGGCCGCCGGACAGCGCCTTGGGCAAACGATCCAGTACGCCTTGCAGTCCGAGCAAGCCGGCCGCTTCGTCGATACGCCGGGCAATGATGTCCCGTGACTCGCCGCGCAATTTCAGGCCGAAGGCGAGATTCTCGGCCACGCTCATGTGCGGATACAGCGCGTAGCTCTGGAACACCATGGCGATATCGCGGTCTTTCGGCGCGACTTCATTGACCACGCGTGAGCCGATCGACAGGGTGCCGGCAGTGATCGATTCCAGCCCGGCGATCATGCGCAGCGTTGTGGTCTTGCCACAGCCGGACGGACCGACCAGCACCAGCAACTCGCCGTCACCGACCTCGAAGCTGGCCTCATCGACAGCAACGTGGCCGTTCGCATAGACCTTGCGCACCTTTTCCAGTTTGACCATGCTCATTGATTGGTACGTGACTCGGGTTTGTGCCAGGTGGATTCGATCAACCTACAAATTCGGCAATTCTTCCGGTATTCTGCCATGTAATCGTTTTCATTCCAGTAAATACCGCGATTTCAGGACGTTTTCGATGACAAAAAAAATCCAGTTCCCGCAGGGATTCCTGTGGGGCGCCGCCACCTCAGCCTATCAGATTGAGGGGTCTCCGCTGGCCGATGGCGCCGGTCCCAGCATCTGGCAGCGTTTTGCGCATACACCGGGCATGATGAACAACGGCGACACCGGCGATATCGCCTGTGACCACTACCGGCGAATGCCCGAGGACGTGGCCCTGATGCGCGAGTTGGGCCTGCAGGCATATCGCTTCAGTATTGCCTGGGCGCGCGTGCTGCCGCAGGGCAGGGGACAGGTAAACGCGCGTGGACTGGATTTCTACGAGCGCCTGGTCGATACGCTGTTGGCCAATGGCATACAGCCGATGATCACGCTGTACCACTGGGACTTGCCGGCGGCGCTGGACGATCGCGGCGGCTGGCTGAATCCGGACATTGCCGACTGGTTCGCCGACTACGCAAGTACGGTCTATCGCAAGCTGGACGATCGTGTGAAGTTGTGGGTGACGCTGAACGAGCCCTGGGTAGTGACTGACGGCGGTTATCTGCACGGCGCACTGGCACCGGGGCATCGCAGTCGCTACGAGACGCCGATCGCCAGCCACAACCTGCTGCGCGCGCACGGTGCCGCGGTAAAGGCCTACCGCGCGGAAGGCAAGCACCAGGTCGGCCTGGTCGTGAACATCGAGCCGAAATACCCGGCGGATGACAGTGCCGAGGACAAGGCGGCCACGCAACGCGCCGAGGCTTACATGAATCGGCAATATCTCGACCCGGTATTCCTGGGCGAATACCCGGCGGAAATGAAGGAAATATTCACCGACGCCTGGCCGGACTGGCCGACCGAGGATTTTGAGTTGATCCGTCAGCCGATCGATTTTCTCGGCGTCAATTACTACACGCGCGGCGTGACACGCCACGAGGCTGGTGCCTATCCGCTGAACGCCGTCACCGTGAGTCAACCGCAGGCGACGTATACCGAAACCGGCTGGGAGGTTTGCCCGCAAGGATTGACGGACACCTTGCTACGCATCAAGAGCCGTTACAACAACCCGCCGATCTATATCACGGAAAACGGCTCGGCGTTCTACGATCCGCCCGTGGTCGAAAGCGATGAGCTGGCGGACCCATTGCGCGTGGATTATTTGCGCAAGCATCTCAAGGCCGTGCATGCCGCGATTGAGGCCGGCGCAGACGTGCGCGGTTACATGGCATGGTCGCTACTGGACAACCTGGAATGGTCGCTGGGATTCTCCAAACGCTTCGGCATCGTGCATGTCGATTTCGAAACGCAGAAACGCACGCCGAAAAGCAGCGCAAAGCTGTATTCGCAGGTCATTGCATCGCGAGGTTCGGCGGTGCTGACTTGATCAGAGCATCCGCAAGCAGACGGCTTGCGTGATCGCGCACGTGCTGTTATTGGCGACACCGCCGCCAGTCAACGAAAGGGAGTTATCACCTGGGGCCGGAGGGAATGTTCCGCCGCACGTATTCGCGGCGCTTGCGGGATTGGCCACCACCAAAGAATAACCTCATGCCGCCAGTGAGGTCGTCGGTGATCTGTAATTGACGCAAGTTGCCGTTCGCGTTGTTGACGGTGATCGTCATCTCGCCGAAGATGTCCCGAGGATTGACCGACTGGCTCAAGCCAACGGATTTCCCCATCCACGCCGTTGCTCACGGCAGTTTTCCGGAGACCGGTCGCTTGCCGTTGTCGACCCAGTCGAGCAGTTCGTCGAACGCAGTTCCGATCTCATCGGGCGTGAGTACGCAATGACCTTCGCGATCAACGTATTGCTGCACGAAATTGTCGCCGTGCCCTGCGCGTTGTGCATACAGAGCATACTCGAACGTGCTCGACGCCCGTACCAGTGGATCGCCCGTATCGTGCAGTTCCAGCATCGGACGCAGCAGCTTGCCGGTCGGCGTGTACCAGCGTGCCAGAGCGACCTGGGCTTTCGGGTTGCCGCGATATCGCTTTACGCCGTCGTTGAGTGCGTAATCGTCACCGGTACCGGTATAGACCAGATCAGCGTTACCGAACGGATTGGCGTGCAACCGTTGCTGCATCTCCTTGGTGTGGTAGGTCGCATCGGCAATGATCGGCGCCAGATTGCCCGGCTCGGCGCCTCCGTAGAAACCGAGCAAAGCCCGTAGCGCCTTGGGATTGGATTTCAAGGCAGCCGCGATCTTGCGTACCATTGCCGCGTTCGGCCGGACATTGGATGGCACCGGCACCAACGGACCGAGCAATCCGGGAAAGTAGTAATCGAATGCAGCGCGCAGGGCGAAGTCGTGTTGCAGCAATTGATCGGTCGGCGCAATCGCGCCGCAGATTGACAATGCACCGGCATAGATTTGCGGATGCCGCTCGATAGTCAGTGCGGTCAAGGCACCACCCATCGACATGCCGATGACCAGGGTCTTGCCCGGTTTGCCGTGGTGCGCCGAGAAAAATCGCCGAAGCTGCTCGGTTTCCGCGAAGGCCTGCCCGACAGCCCAGCCGGTTCGCGAATACGCCGATTGCACGATGGCGTAACCCTGCTCGAGCATCGCGTCGAACATCGGCGAGATCCGCTGACCGGTATGGAAATGGATCGGATCGATTTCATAGCCATGGTAGAAAACGATCAGTCGATGGTTCCATTTTGCGGGAATGTCGATGCGGTAATCGACGCCATGCAGTTTTCCGATCTCGGTCGTCGCGTGCGCGGCATGGTGCGCTTGGCCCGCTGCCACTGCCAATCCGTAGACCGGTTTCAGCGCAGCAAACAGGAGAATGGCGATCAGGAGTTTTCGCATGGTTTGTCTCTGGATGGAATTGGAGTTGATCGGGTCGCGGTCATGGCGAGGTCAGTATTGGCTCGGGCGCAGGGCGATGACGACATTCGCCGGCGCCTTGGCAATATGCAGTTCGCCATGCCGCCAGTGCGTCGTCTGGCCGTTGACCGTGGTCGCTCCAGGTGGTTGCGACAGTGGCCAGGTCAGCATGAAGCCTCCAGGTGGTCTTGCGCCTGCGGCGAGATGCAACTCGAAATGGCCAGCAGCCTGTTTCAGCGTGTAGTCGAGCTTGCCGAACGGTGTGCGCAGCCCCTCGATGCCGATGCCGTCGCCTTCGAGCCAGTCGGCGGGAACACCGGCGGCAAGTACCAGCGAGTTGTCGGCGTAGCGCAGGTAGGCAAACAGGTCGAGCGTTGAACGGATGAAGTCCGAGGCCACCCAGCCATGCGGCATGTCACCGACGAAGCGGATCTTGCGTTTGTCATGGCCGACGACTTCGGCCCATTGGTTCCAGCCGCGTGGCCGGTCGCCGCTGTCGAAGAAGAAATGGACGGCCCGAAACGCACGGTCGCGCCAGCCAAGACGTGTCATCGCGCTGACGCCGCGCCATTCGTAAGGCGTGTAATCCTGCCACGGCGCACTGCCGACCAGGCGCGCGGCGAAATTCTTCCAGTAGCGCTCGAAAGTCGCATGCAACAGGCTTTGCGGCAGCAGTGACAGTTGTCCGGCCGGGGACAGCGCGATGGTGGTCGAGGTTGGATCGAAATCGCCCAGCTCCGCACAACCCGGGATATAGTCGATGTTGCGCTGTTTTGTCGCCAGCTTGATCGAGGCAAGCAGGTCGTGCCGGAATTCGTCGCGCGATCTGGTGAACCGTTCGGCAGCTTCAGTCTTGCCCAACGCTGTGGCGACGTCGATGGCATCGTTGTAGCCGGCCAGCGACCAGAAATCATCCCAGTAAGAATGCATCGGCTTGGCCGAATAGCCTTCGTGGCTGATCGACGCAGGCATCAGGCCAAGGAACGCGCGGCGCTTGCCGGTTTCATTCTCGGGGCCGCGTTGGCTGCGGCGCAGTTTGTCCATGTAGGCGACGGCTGCTTGCACGTGCGGCCAGTTTTTTGCCAGCTCCGCGAGATCACTATCGTATCGATACAACTGCGCGATGGCATGAATCAGCTCGCCTTGGCTGTCATTTTCCGGAACCGGGTCCGAGCCTCGCCAGTCCACACAGCATGGCACCTTGCCGGTCTTGAACTGGTGTGGCGCGTACCAGTCGACGTATTCGCGCGCGGGCTCGATTGCGCCGAGCCGAAGCAGAGCATCGGCCATCATTGCGCCATCGCGAATCCATGAGCGCGAGTAGGAACGCGCGCCGGGCTGCAAGGCAGGGCCATCGCGCAGAATCAGGATATCGGCCAGGGCCGTGCGCAAGGTGTCACCAAGGTATTGCGCCCGGGTCGGGAGTTTCAGCGCAACCCGGTCGAGCTTCTCGCGCCAACTCAGGGCAACCTGGTCGTCCTGCTTACGGACCCAGTCGGATGCCGAAATATTTGCTGCCGGCAACTCGACGGCCCCTGTCATCGGCATGACCAGCGCGACCTCGGACGTGTCGTGCGGCGGCAGCGACAACCGGTATACAAGCGCGCCGGAAGCGAAGCCGAAGGCATCGTGCACGTGGTTGGCTTTCAACCAGGGTCGGTGCATCAAACGTTGGGGTATCTGGCCGGCATCAAACTTCATGGCGATGAATTGGTCGGGTTTCATCAGTGGCCAGACGCCCGGCTTGCGATTGACGCTGACGCTGTCGCCGTTCCACGCCAGGTCATGGATCGGACTGGCGCCGCCGATCGTGTTCAGGAACTGCGCCGGCGGGTTGACCTGGAACGGACGCACCGCGAGGATCAGCGTGGCGTCACGAGCTTGACTGCTGTCGTTGTGCACACGATAGCGAGCAACGATTTGTGAGCGTTTTGGGGTACCGACGGCGAACGCATCGATTTGTAACTGCAGCGGCCCGGCCTGCCATCGCACGCGTGGCATCGGCAGAGAGCCGTCGCGCAATGATTGTTTCGGCTGGACATCTGCCCAGCTTGCGAGTTGGTCGGCCTCGAGCAGGAATGGCTCCACCGAGAAGCCGCCCTTGTGCGGCTCGATCGCGCCGTCTTCGGAGATCAGACCGGGCGACGGCCCGCCATCGACACCGATGACGGTCCAGTAGGGTTGCTCGCTGAAACCGCGCGGATAGGTGCCTCGCGGCGCGTTTCTGGCCAACTGCTTGAAGAAAGCATTCGGCGAGGCACCCCAGTCCAGGCTTCGGATTTTCACTTCGCTCAAGCCGTACTCATGCGTTTGGCCGGCAAGCAATTTCAAGCGTACGTATCGCGTCCGAGATTCGGTCAGCAACAGATCGTTTTCGCCGCCGTTGCCGCCGCGCACGCGGCGCACGACGTGCCAGGATTTTCCATCGTCGGAAAAAGCGATGTCGTAGTCGGTTGCGGCTTGGCCCTTTTCCCAGTCCAGCGTGATGCCGCCGAACTCGCGGGCTTCGTGCAGATCGATATCGAAATGTTGCGGACCGGTAACGCGGCCGCTTTTCCAGGCGGTCGCGGGATCGCCGTCGAGCGCATTGGCCGCGGACGACCCGGGCAAGGTCGGCGAGGCGGTTGCGGTTGGCTGCGGCGGGTGAATTTGCGGCGGCGGTAATGGGCGGATCGTGAGCTGATCAAACTCGACCGATCCCCTGCCACCGTCACGGCCGGAACTGACCACGAATTCCAGGGCGGCACTGTGTCGCAGGGTGTGATCCTTGATCGGCCCCCAGGCGAATGCGAGTTGCCGTTGCTTGATCGTGATCTTCCGCCATTGGTGCGGAAACGCGAAGTTCGGCTGGTTCAGCCACCACACGTTGTCGCCGCTGGCATCAATCAGCTTGAACTGCAGGTTGTTGACCGGCGCGTTGCCGCGGATCCAGAAACTGATCTCGTAATTGGCCGGCAGATCCAGCGGCAGCGTGCGATGTGCCGTGGCGTAGCCGTTGACGTGACCGAAATCGAAGTCCAGGCGCATTGCCTTGCCGAACCTGCCCGGCACCGAATGCAGCGAGGCGCGCACGTCGTCGGTGTGCTGCGCGTGCCAGGGTACCAACGATTCGAAGGCGTCGAGGATGCGCGGTGCAGTTGAAATGGACGGTGACGCGGCTCTTGCGAGTGCGGCGAAGAAAATACATGCCGCAATTAGTGCCGGGTCAAACCCTCTCCGCCATCGCCTGCGATGGCGGACGTGGCTGGGTGAGGAGGATGCGATCGTAGTGTGCCGATGTGTCGACGAGATACTGCATCGTCGCCCCCTCACCCCAGCGATCTCCTCCGACAGAGTCGGCGGAGAGGGCGCGAAAACGCTCCGCGACATCGCAGTAGCGGATTCCGCCAAGGATGCCACGCCGGAACTTGGGGAGCCGCCTTTCACCCCTTCACCGCGCCGAGCAGCAGGCCGCGGATGTATTGCCGCTGCAGTACCAGGAACAGGACCAGCACCGGCACGATGGTGACCACGGCGCCGGCCATCATCAATTCGTTGTCCTGCACGTGTTCGCGCGAAAGTCCCGCCAGTGCCACCGGGGCGGTCTGCCAGGCCTGGTCGCTGAGCACGATCAAGGGCCACATGAAGTCGTTCCAACTCGCCAGGAAGGTGAAGATCGCCAGCGTGACGATGATCGGCTTGAGCAAGGGCAGCACGATGCGCACGAAAATCCGCCATTCGCCGGCGCCATCCAGGCGTGCCG
Organism: uncultured Pseudomonadota bacterium; assembly: GCA_963779795.1. Taxonomy (GTDB): domain Bacteria; phylum Pseudomonadota; class Gammaproteobacteria; order Xanthomonadales; family Rhodanobacteraceae; genus Rudaea. The sequence continues at coordinate 108,497 of CAVZZK010000005.1, forward strand.
CTTCGAGCAGGTCATCCGGAATCGATTGCGCGTATTGGCGCACCAGGAAGATGCCGAACACGCTGGCCAGCGACGGCACGATGACGCCGCCGTAGCTGTTGACCAGATGCATCCACTTCATCATCAGGAACAGCGGGATCATGGTCACCTGAACCGGTACGACCAGTGCGCCGAGCAACAGGCGAAACAGGCGTTCGCGGCCGGCGAAATGCAATTTGGCGAATGCGTAGCCGGCACTGAGGTTGAAGGCCAGCGACAGCAGCGTGATTGCCGAAGCGATGATCAGGCTGTTGAACAGGTAACGGGCCATGCCCGCGCGTTCGAACAGCTCCCGGTAATTGGCCAGGGTTGCGTGCGCCGGCAGCAGCGGCGGCGGGAACGCACTGGCCTCGCCCGAATGCATGAACGACACGGACAGCATCCACAGCAACGGAAAGATGACGATGACGCTGGTGCCGATCAACAGGCCATTGATGGCGGCAGTGGTGAAGCGGGAATTCATGCGTGTTCACCGTGTCGCGAGATGTAAAGCAACAATCGCGTCACCGCGAGGATGATGACGAACAGCAGGAAGGCGATTGCCGAGGCGCGGCCCAGGTTCCACCACTTGAAGCCCTGTTCGTACATGAAATACAACACGCTGTAAGTACTGTGCAACGGTTCGCCCTGGGTCATGACGTAGGGTTCGGCGAACAACTGGAAATAACCCGCCATGGTGATGATCGTTACCAGCAGCAGCATCGGTCGCAAGGACGGCAGGGTGATGTGCAGAAACTGGCGCCACGGCGAGGCGCCGTCGATGCGCGCGGCTTCGTACAGTTCCTGCGGAATGCTCTGCAGGCCGGCCAGCAGGATGATCATGTTGTAGCCGAAGTTTTTCCACACGGCGAAAATGATGATCGCCGGCATCGACCAGTGCGGATTGCCGAGCCAGTCGATCGGTGCGAAGCCCAGGTGTTCAAGTGCGTAGTTGATCAGGCCGTAGCGCGTATGGAACAGGTAGCGCCAGATCACGGCCACGGCGACGACGGTCGTCACCACCGGGGCGAACAGAGCGGTTCGATGCAGGCCCTTGAGTCGCGCCAGCGGCGAGTTGAGCAGCATCGCGGCGCCGAGCGAGGCGCCAATCGACAGTGGCACGCCGACGATGACGAAGTACAGCGTGTTCCACAGCGACTTCCAGAAAAGCGGCATGTGCAGGATATCGATGTAATTCTCGAATCCGACAAAGCGCAGATTTTTCAGGTCGGCCAGCGCGTACAGGTCGAAATCGGTCAGACTCAGCGCGAATGCGGCCAGCACCGGCAGGGCGAAGAACACGCCGATGACGAATACGGCAGGACTGACGAAGCTCCAGGCGGTAGGTTCACGGTTCACTTTTCCGTTCCCGTGCCGACCAGCGAGCGACGCTTGGCAAGGATGTCGTCAGTGGTTGCGTCGAGCTTGCGCACCGCGGTGTCGATCGGTACATGGCCGAGCACGACGCTTTCGGACGCGTACTGCATTTCCCAGGCGATGCGTTCCCACTCCGGCACCTTCGGCGTGGGCTTCACGTGCTCGAGTTGTTCGCGGAAGGCACGCACGTGCTCATTGTGCACGATGGCCGGGTCATTCCAGGCGCTGCGCCGGGCCGGCAGGTCGCCGGTCAGGTCGTAGAGTTTTTCCTGTTGCGCATCGGCGGACAGATATTCGGCCAGTTCCCAGGCGATTTTCTTGTGCCTGGAACCGTGAAATACGACGAAGCTCGAACCGCCGGCGGCGCCACCGCCATGGCCGTCCGGGCCCGGAAGCGGAGCGGTGTCCCAGCGGCCCTTCATGCTGGCTGGCAGGCGGCGGGCGAATTCGCCGATATTCCACGGGCCGGTGATATAAAACACGAAATAGCCCTTGCCGAATTCGTCCCAGACGTTGGACATCTGCGTATTGGTGATCGGTGGCGCCCAACCCTCGCGGAATATCCGGGCGTAAAAGGACAGCGCCCGACGGAATCCTGCGCTTTCGAAGTTGCCGCGCGTGCCGTGGTCGCGCAGCAAAGTATCGGGTTGCTGCAGGGCCAGGCCGAGCAAGGGCTCGTATTCGTTCAGCGGCAGGTAGATGGCGAATTTCTTCGCGCCGACGCGCGCCTTGATCGCGGCCATCTGTTTGCACCACTCGTCCCAATCCTTCGGCGGGTGGTCGAAACCGGCCGCGGCCAGCAGATCGGTTCGATAGAACAACAGGCGTGTATCGATATACCAGGGCACGCCGTAAAGCGTGCCGTCGATGACATTGGTGTCCCAGATGCCGGTGAAATAATCGGCCGGGTGAACGATGGCGGAAGCATCGACATAAGGCTGCAACGGTTCCAATGCACCGAGCGCGGCGAATTCCGGCACCCAGGTGTTGCCGAGCTGGCCGATGTCGGGCAGGGAGTCACCAGCAAATGCCGTCAACAGTTTTTCGTGTGCGGCCAGCAGCGGAATCTGCTGCACCTGGATGCGTACGCCGGGATGGCTGCGTTCGAATCCCGGCAGCATTTGCGTGACCACCTCGCCTTCGCGACCAATGGCCCAGAAGTTGATGGTGACCTGCGAGCCGTCGTGTTCGGCGCAACTACCGAGCAACAAGCATGCGAACAGCAATACGATGGCCGGACCGGGCACGCGTGCGAAGCCGAAGCGGGGTTCGGACGCTGCGTGAGGATCGGTCGGCCGAAAGGTCATTTGCGTTTTGGATTGCCCAGCCAGCCTCCGCTGAAACCGGCGCGCTCGAGTCCTTCGCGAATATATGGATTCTTGCGCATGACGTTCCAGACGAATCCGCTGCGATAATTTTCCAGCATCAGGATAATCGGCCCCTGATCGATTCCCAGATACAGCGTATCGAACCAGCCCTTGGACGGCACCACGCGACCGGAGCGCAACGGGCGGTCGGTAAACGTGAAGCTCGGGTTGAATGCGTCGACAAAACCATAGCGGGTGTAAAGATCGTCGCCGAAACGTTCGGTCATGGCCTTGATCGCCGGGATAACGATGCTTGGTGCGAACGCGATCGAGGCTGCCGCCGCGGTTGGGGCGATGGTGCCATCATCGATGGTGCCGCGAATGCCGGCACCCCGTGCGATGTAACCATAAAACGTTTTCGGGTCGGACGCGTAGCGGTCCTTTTCACCGGGACGTAGCGGTGCGCGCGGACCGTTGCAGGCGGTCAGGCCCCAGATGGCACTGCCATAGCCCTGCCAATGCATCGGATTGTGGATGGCATACTCACGCTGGGCAAAAGTGGCGCGTCGGCTGTTCTCGAAGTAAGTCAGCCGGTGCTTGCGCATGTAAGCATCCTGAATGCCGCGAAAATCGATCCAGGATTCGCTGTACTGATGCCCGAACTGCGGTGCGAAGCCCAGGTATTCCTGGCCCTGGAAGCTGCCCCAGGTCTTGTCGTAGGTTTGTGTCCAGGCGTTCCACGCGGATTTGTCCACCGCGTGAGTCGGTGAGCCGAGTGCCAGCACGTACAGGAGCATGGCCTCGTTATAGCCCTCCCAGTCGGCACGGATGAATCCGGACTCCGGCGTCCAGCCCATCGCGACCAGCGGCGGCCGCGGCGATGCCCACTTCCAGTTCACGCGGCGATAGATCTCGTCGGCCAGTTTGCGGATCTGTTTTTCCACCGGCGCATCGTGGTCGTAATAGGATTGGCTGAACAGCACGCCACCGAGCAGCAGCGTGGTATCGATCGTCGACAGTTCCACCCAGCGCCGCGAGCGGTAGCGACGCCCCGTATCCATGTCGAGGAAGTGATAGAAAAATCCCTTGTAGCCGGTGTCGTCGGCTTTCTTGCCCTGGACTGCATCGGCGAAGAACTTCAGCGTCGTCAAGGTCAATTTCGCGGCGTCTGCGCGTGACATCCAGCCGCGCTTGACGCCGATGCCGTAGGCCGTCAATGCAAAGCCCACCGAGGCAATGGAAGAAAAGTAATCGCCCTTGTCGCGTGGCCAGTGATCCGGAACCAGTCCGTCTTGTGGATTCACGCTGTCGCGGAAGAACGCGAAAGTGCGTTTTTCCAGCTGGTCGAGCATGTCCTGCTGCGTCTTGGGCAGCGAATCGAAGCTTTGGATCTGCGGTTCGGCCAATACCGGCCCGGACCAGCCTGCAGTCACGACAGCTACGAAAATGTAAACGATTACATTTGATCGGCGAAAGAGAAACTTCGAAAGCATCAGGCTGGATTCTCCGGGATGGCGAGGCGCATGTCAGTCATGCGGCTGAGGTGGTTCAGGGTGGATCGGCAGGGCAGAAGCGGGCGATGAACTGTTCGTGAGGCGGCATGGCGGCGACACAGGTGCCGATGACGCGTTCCACGCCACCGACATACTGTTGAAGCTGTGCCTCGTCCATTTGGTCGACCAATGGGTGATAGCTGTTCGGCACGATGCCTTGGCCAATCATGACCTGTACCCAGCTGGTCAACGCGAACATCTCTTCTGCATTCCGGTAGAACCTGCCGCCCTGGCGGAACAGGCGGATATTGTCGGCCAGCTCTTCCGGGATCGACATGGTTCGGCAGTAATCCCAGAAAGGCGTGTCATCGCGTTCGGTGGCGTTGTAGTGCAGGATCAGGAAATCGCGGATTCGGTCATACTCGAAGTGCGATTGCGCGTTATAGCGATCGATCAGCACCGGGTCGAAGTCGCCCTGCGGAAACAGGCTGATTAGTCTTGCGATGCCTGACTGCGCCAGATAGATGGCGGTGGATTCCAGTGGTTCCATGAAACCGCTGGCCAGGCCGAGCGCCACGACATTCCTGTTCCAGAATTTCCTGCGCTTGCCGGTAGTGAAGCGCAGCAGTCGCGGTTCGGCGAGCGGCTTGCCGTCCAGATTGTTCATCAGGGTGGCCGCCGCTTCGTCGTCGCTGATGTACTGGCTGGAATAGACGTAGCCGTTGCCGGTGCGATGCTGCAGCGGAATGCGCCACTGCCAGCCGGCCTCGCGTGCGGTCGAGCGGGTGTAAGGGGTCGGCGGGCCGACCTTCTCGCAGGGGATGGCCAAGGCCCGGTCGCACGGAAGCCAATGCGTCCAGTCCTCGTAACCGGTATGCAGGGCCTGTTCGATCAGCAGGCCGCGAAAGCCGGAACAATCAACGAACAGGTCGCCCTCGACCTTCTCGCCGCTTTCCAGGACCACGGCTTCGACAAAACCGTCGTCGGCGCGCAAGACCGTATCGATGATTTTGCCCTCGGTGCGTTTGACGCCGCGTTTCTCGGCGTAACGGCGCAGGAATCGGGCATAGCGGCCGGCATCAAAGTGATAGGCGTAGGCGATGTTTCCGAGCGGGGAATTCGCTGGAACATCGCTGGCCGAAGTCATGAACTTGCCCACGGGCGCGGCAGCCGTGTTCAGCGAGTACGCATCGATCCGGCCGGCCCGGGCCGATTTGAAAAGCTTCAGCCAATACTGGTGGAACGGCAGCTGGCCGTTGTCGTGTCCGATGTCGCCGAAGCCATGCACGTAGGTCGCGCCCTTGCGCAGCCAGTCGACGAACTGGATACCCAGCTTGAACGTGCCCTGGGTTTGTTTGACGAACTGGATCTCGTCGATTTCAAGCGTCTGGTTGAACAGTTTCAGGTGCGGCACCGTCGCTTCGCCGACGCCGATTGTGCCGATTTGTTCGGATTCGATCAGCCGGATCGAACGGGTACTGCCAAAAGCCTTCGCCAGTGCGGCCGCCGCCATCCAGCCGGCGGTGCCCCCGCCGACGATCACGATATTCCTGACGCCTGTGTCGATCATAAGTTTGTAGTACGCACCCAAGACCAAGCCCGCAATGCGGGCTTGGTCTGTCAGGCTATGAAGCGGATTGTAACGCGACTTAAAGCCGTCTCGTCACCAGTTGAAGCCCATCGAGAGCTTGAACGTACGTGGGAACCCGGTGATGTTGCCGGTCGGGTTGTACGAGATCGGGAAATAGGTGGGATATGTGTTGCGTACATCCACCAGATTCTTGTAATTGAGCGCGTTGAGCACATCCAATCGCAGATACCAGCTCATGCCGTGCGGCAGCTCGAAGTTCTTGGTCGCCTGCAAATCGATTGAGCGGTAGCCAAAGATCGGTCCGCCGAACAGGAACTTCTTGCCTTTCGGAATACCGGCTACCGGCAGGTTGTTTGCTCCGTTAGGCGCCGTTGCCGGGTAAGCGTAGGAGATGAAACCGTTGTTCGGCACCGGCGTCGCCAAAGTCAGCTTGCCCGAGAACACGAAGTCCCACGGTCCGTCGATCGATCCGGTCATGACCAGGCGATGCTTGGGCGCGGCGTTGGAGGTGATGAATGCGTAATCGCCGATCGTCGCCTGGTCGAACGAGTAATGCTCGGTGATCGAACGATTCTGTTTGGCATTGGTGTAGGTATAGGCAATGCTCGCGCCCCAGCCGGACTCCCTGGTGTAGGGTTTGTCGGCCGACAGCAGCACCTGGGTGGTGCGTGTTTCGATGCCGTTGCTGCCCAGGATCAGGGCACCAAAGCCCGGAATCGCGTTACCCCAGGGCTGGCCGCCGTTCTGCCAGAACGCACCGTTCGGATAGCGGTTGCCGAGGGTGAAGACGAAGCCGTTGTAGCTGTTGATGCGTGCCACCGTGGCGCTGGTATTCCAGTCGCCCAACTGGTTGCGCATGCCGATGCTGAACTGATCGGAATACGGCACCTTGAGGTTATTGTTGATCGCGTCGTATTCCTGGCCGGCATTGCTGAACTGGGTCAGGGTTTGCAGTCCGGCAATGGACATGTACTGGTTATCCCACGGTACGCAGGGTTGGCCCTTGCAAGGCTGATCCGGCGTGCTGAAGTAGAACGTGCCTTGTCCCAGCGTGAACTTGGTCTGCTCGAGCTGCAGGTAGTCGTACAGATCACGGTCATAGGAGCGCCCCGCGCCACCGAAGATCACGTGCTGCTCGTCGCCGTTCAGGTCATACGAAAAGCCCAGGCGTGGTTGCCACTCGCCTTTGTAGGCGTGGCGGTTGTGCCCGTTGCTGATGTAATCGTTGATATTGATGCCGCCCTTGGCCAGTGATTCGGCATAGGTCTGACCATTCGTCGCCCGGGGATCGGGACCATTGAGGGCGGCGACGACGTTGGCCGGCGTCACCCAATCCAGGTACGACGGATTCCATTCGACATCCCAACGTACGCCAAGATTCAAGGTCAGCTTGTCGTTGATCGCCCAGTCGTCCTGGAGGTAAGCGCCAAACTGGCGATCCTTGGAGGTGACAATGGGGCTGAATCCCTGCGCGATGATCGGGAAAACTGCCTTGTAGGGCGTCGTGCCGACGCCTGGCGGGCACATCGGATCAGTGCTGTCCAGCGGGCAAACGTTGTAGAAGGCTTGAGCCGTGGAATCGCCGGCGTCCTGGGCCGTCAGCTTCACGTCCTTGTACTTGAAACCCATCTTGACGACATGATCACCATGCCAGCTTAGATCATTGAAGGTCAGGTCGTCCTTGATGGCCGGGCCCTTCTGTCCCTTGTTCTGACCAGCGCGAGGGTCGGGAGCGCCGAGTTGAACGATCAACCCGTTGTTGGTCGGCCCAAACGTGTACGCGTTGCCGACGCCCTTGGTAATCGGCTGCGGAACGTTGAACGCGTCTTCGTAGGTGAACAACAACTCGTTGAACCAGGAGTCCGCGGAGTGCTGCCAACGCAGGTCGTAGCGTTTGTCGGTATTTTTGGTGACCAGGCCGCCGGAGGCCGCAGTCACGCCGCCGACGTTTTGCGTAGCGTCTTCGGAACGGTACTGTGCGGTCATTTCGAAGCGGTCGCGGTCGGTCGGCTCCCAATCGATCTTGCCGAAGTACAAGTCTTCCGTGAATGGGTTGTTGCCGGGCCCGAACGCCGCTTTCGCGTCGGCCGGCAACAGGTCGGCGGCATCGGTGACGCCGGGGGTAATCGCCGTTGGCGTATCCAGGGTCTTGTGTTCATAGGTCAGGAAGAAATGCATCTGGTCCTTGATGATTGGTCCGCCCACGGCAAAGCCGTATTCCTTCTGCTTGGATTTGGTTTTCTTGCCCGATGCTTTTTCGCTGGGCGTTTCGTCGCGGTAGCTGTCGTCGGTGTAGTTGCCAAAGACCTTGCCATGGAACTCGTTGGTTCCGGACTGGGTGATCGCGGTTACCAGGGCGCTGGACACCTGGTCGTATTCGGCCTTGTAGTTTGAGGTAATGACCTTGTACTCGCCGATGGCAAGCTGCGGGAACGGATTGCCCTGGCTGGAGAATTGACCGCTGACGCCGCCTTCCTTGACGTAGCTCTTCTGTCCCACGCCGTCGATATAAACATTTACCGCACTGGTATTCTGCGCGCCTCCCTGCAAGCTCGTTGTTCCGTTCGAATTTCTCGTGAAAATCATGCCGGGGACGGTGTCCGCGAATTCCAGGAAGTTGCGCGTGAATTGCGGCAGGTTATTGATCTGGTGTAGTGACACCGTTTGACCGACTTCGGATGTCTTGACGTCGGGCAGCACGCCTGCGGTCACCGAGACGCTCTCCAACGTTGTGGTTGAAGCGGCCTGCAGATTCAGGGTGCTGGTCGAGGCAACCGAGAGCGTCACTGTTCTTGCGGTGCCCGGACCCGCATCGACCGTATAGGTACCTGGCGGCAGGCCGACCAGCGCGTAGCTGCCGTCGGAATCGGATTTGGTAATCCGGGTCGCCCCGGTCGCGACGTTCTTGGCGGTAATGTTCGTATTCGGTGGCGCCTTGCCGCGCAGCGTGGCGTTGGCGCTTTGCGCCCAACTGATGCTGGGGCCGACGACGGCACCGGCCACGGCCGAGGTGATCAGTGTTGCCAGCAATTTTTTGCGTAACGGTAGTGATTTTCTCATGGCTATCCTCCCGGGTGTGCTTGTAATGAGTAGGTGACTAGACGATCTTGTTGTTTTTGCCAGCCCCGCTGACGGTGATCCGGCCGCAGGAGGACCTTACAACGATCTCGCAGGCCAGCGTCTGTGCCGGCTCCAGTTGCGATTCGGGGCTTTCCAGCCGTTTGGCCAGACATTCCAGCGCGCTGCCGCCAAGATTGGCGATGCGCACGCGTACCGTGGTCAGCGGCGGATTCACGAATGGCGCGATCGGAATGTCATCGAACCCGACCAGCGCGATGTCCGTCGGCACTTCAATGCCGGCTTCGGTCAATGCAAACAGACAACCGACTGCCATCATGTCGTTGCTGGCGAAGACGACCTGCGGGCGCGGGCTCATCTTCAACAATTGCTGACCGGCGCGATAACCGGATTCCTCGGTGAAGTCGCCCGGCAGCAAATGTGTCCGTACCGGCGTTTGGTTTCCGGCCAGGGCTTCCTGAAAGCCGCGCAAGCGCTCAGTGGCATCGAAATTGTCTTCCGGCCCACCGATGAAGGCGATGTGCCGATAGCCGTGGCGCTCGATCAAGTGCTCGGTCATCGCATAAGCGCCGCCGAAGTTGTCGATGTTCAGAGTCTGGAATCGATTGTCGGTGGTCGCCGTATTCATCAGCACGGCCGGCAGCAGGTCAGGCAGGTTATCGCGCAGGAACATCTCGTCCACATGTGGAGACATGATCAGTAATCCGTCCACGCGTCCGCGCATCGCGCGCAAGGCCGTGGCGGCTTCCTGAGCATCGCCGTGTGAACTGGAAACGAGCAGATGCAAGCCGCGTGCGCGTGCGGCCAGATCGATGCCACGGATCAACTCGGAGAAGAACTCCCCGAACAAGTCCGGCAGCAAGGCGCCGATCGTCTGGGTACGCCGCGTAATCAGGCTGCGTGCCGCACTATGCGGCACATAGCGCAAGCGCGCGGCGATACGCAAGATGTGGTTGCGAGTGCCCTCAGTCACGCTGGCGCTGCCATTCAACGCACGAGATACCGACGCAACCGATACCTGTGCTTCTCTGGCAACGTCTTTGATCGTTACCGCCATGGTTGGATTGATACCCCGAGGCCAAGAGCCTTTAACGCAAATTTACAACGAAATGTAAACGTTTTCATTCGGAATTGCAAAAGCACTGCAACATGACATGGTCAAGGTAAAAAGCGTTGACGAACAAGGCGGGTAGACAGCCCGCGTGTTGTTGTGCTTCGTCCATTTGCTGTGCCAGCACTGTTGATGCATGACGCCGTGCGGAAGCGCTGTTGCACGAGATTTTGCGGCGGTGCGACGTGGAAATTTTCTGGTTAATGGCATATTGCTTCCGAGCGTCAAACCGTTTCGGCGCACATCGTGGCGAAATATCCTACTCACAGGGGGCGGCATGCAGATCAGACGGGCAACGGACAGAGGGCTGGCGGATTTCGGCTGGCTGAAGAGCCGGCACAGTTTTTCGTTCGGAAATTATTTCGACAGGAACTACATGGGTTTCGGTCCGTTGCGCGTGATCAACGAGGACCGGGTAGTGCCCGGCGCCGGGTTCGGTACGCACTCGCATCGCGACATGGAAATCATCTCATGGGTGCTCGACGGTGCCCTGCAACACAAGGACAGCCTTGGAACCGGTGCCATCATCCGCCCGGGTGAATTGCAGCGAATGACCGCCGGTACCGGTGTCACCCACTCCGAATACAACGTTTCGCAAACCGAGCCTGTGCATTTTCTGCAGATATGGATCATTCCCGAACGCGAGCGGCTGCAACCCGGTTACGAGCAACATGCATTCCAGACGACGGAACTGCGGGACCGCTGGTGTCTGGTTGCGTCGGGAGAGCCGCGCGAAGGTGCCGTCAAGGTTCATCAGGATGTCGATCTGTATGTGGCACGTCCGGGAGCCTCGACCAGTCTTGAATACGAGGCTGAGCCGGATCGACTGCTCTGGCTTCAGCTGGCGCGCGGCAGCATCGACATCGACGGCCTGACGCTGAACGCAGGCGATGGCGTTGCCTGGACGGACTCGCGGCGGGTCCGGGTCAAAGCCAGAGAAGATGCCGAAATACTGTTGTTCGATATGGTCCAGTAGGATGATTGGATCAAATGGGTGTTCGTCGCCCGCGATGACGGGTTTTGTCCGTACAACCCGGATTCGGTAAAATCCGCGGTTTGCTGCACGGACTTCCCTTGAAGTCCGCTGCTGGCGGTCAAATGGGCAAAATCCTGCAATGAAAACCCTTCTTGTCACCGGCGGTGCCGGCTTCATCGGCGGCAATTTCGTGCTTGGCCTGATCGCCGATGGCGGCTATCGGGTGGTGAATCTGGACAAACTGACCTACGCCGGCAATCTCGATACGCTGGCCGGGTTGCGCGACAATGGCGCCCATGTTTTCGTGCGTGGCGATATCGGCGATCGTGCCCTGGTTTTGCGGCTGCTTGAGGAATACCAACCGGTCGGCATCGTCAATTTCGCGGCCGAGTCGCATGTCGACCGTTCCATCGACGGGCCGTCCGAGTTCGTGCAGACGAACGTGGTCGGGACGTTGGCGCTGCTGGAATCCGCGCTGGAGTATTGGCGCAAGGCCCCGCTGGAACGCCAGGATGCGTTTCGCATGCTGCATGTGTCCACGGATGAGGTGTACGGTTCGCTCGGCCCGCTCGGGCGCTTCTCCGAATGCTCGCCGTATCGTCCGAATTCGCCGTATTCGGCGTCCAAGGCCGCTTCGGATCACCTGGTGCGCGCGTTCCACCATACCTACGGCTTGCCGACGCTGACGACGAATTGTTCGAACAACTATGGGCCTTGCCAGTTCCCGGAAAAACTCATTCCGCTGATCATTCACAAGGCGATGGCGGCAGAGCCGCTGCCGGTCTATGGCGACGGCCGCAACGTGCGTGATTGGCTTTATGTGGGCGATCACTGCAACGCGATCCGGCGCGTGCTCGAGGTCGGTCGTACCGGCGAGGTCTACAATATCGGCGGCGATGCCGAGCGCGAGAATATCACCGTGGTGCGGACCTTGTGCGCGCTGCTCGACGAACGCCGTCCCTTGCCCGAAGGCAAGCGCCGAGAGTCGCTGATTACGCACGTCAAGGATCGCCCCGGCCACGATCGGCGTTACGCCATCGACGCAAGCAAGATCAGGAATCACCTTGGCTGGCGGCCGCAGGAGAGTTTCGAATCCGGCCTGGCCAAGACCGTCGACTGGTATCTTGAGAATCAAACCTGGTGTTCGCGCGTACTCGATGGCAGTTATCGTGGCGAACGACTTGGTGTTGCCTGAATACCGGTCGAGGCCGACACGGTCGCCACAAGGAATGAACATGGGGCAAATCGAAAAAGGCATCATTCTGGCCGGCGGTTCCGGCACACGGTTGTATCCGCTGACCCGGGTCATCAGCAAACAGTTGCTGCCGGTCTACGACAAGCCGATGATCTACTATCCGCTGTCGACGCTGATGCTGGCGGGGATTCGCGAAGTGCTGGTCATCAACACGCCGCACGAGCAACCGCTGTTTCAGGAATTGCTCGGCGACGGTTCGCAGTGGGGTATCGATATCCGGTACGCTGCACAGCCGTCTCCGGACGGGCTGGCGCAGGCGTTCATCATCGGACGCGAATTCATCGACGGCCAGCCGAGTTGCCTGATTCTGGGCGACAACATTTTCTATGGTCACGGTCTGACCGATGTGCTGCATCGCGCGGCGAAACGCACGCACGGGGCGACCGTGTTCGGCTACTGGGTGCGCGACCCGGAACGTTACGGCGTGGCCGAGTTCGATGCCGATGGACGGGTTTCAGGCCTGGAGGAAAAGCCGAAAAAGCCGAATTCGAACTACGCCGTGACCGGGCTGTATTTCTACGACCAGCGTGCGCCGGATTTTGCTGCGGAGTTGAAGCCATCCGCGCGCGGCGAACTGGAAATCACCGATCTGAATCGGCGTTACCTGAAAGAATCCTCGCTGATGCTCGAAAAGCTGGGTCGCGGTTACGCCTGGCTGGATACCGGCACGCACGAATCGCTGACCGATGCGTCGAACTACATCCAGACCATCGAGAATCGGCAGGGATTGAAAGTCAGTTGCCCGGAAGAAATCGCCTGGCAGAACGGCTGGATCGATAGCGAGCAGGTGCTGCGACTGGCCAAGCCGCTGAGCAAGAACGGATACGGCGCCTATTTGCGGCAACTGGTGCGTCAGGGGCCGGCCGCATGAAATTGATCAAGACCGCATTGCCCGGCTGTATGGTGATCGAGCCGCAGGTGCACGGTGATTCGCGTGGTTATTTCTACGAAAGTTTCAATGCCGGGAAATTCCGGCAGGCCGGTCTGGACCTGCAATTCGTGCAGAGCAACGTATCGCGTTCGGCCCATGGCGTGCTGCGCGGGCTGCATTATCAGTACCCCAATCCGCAGGGCAAGCTGGTCAGCGTGCTGGAAGGCGAGGTCTACGATGTTGCGGTCGACATCCGTGTTGGCTCGCCGAATTTCGGGCGCTGGGCCGCGGCGATACTGACTGCGGAAAACAAGCGTCACTTCTGGATACCCGAAGGTTTTGCGCACGGCTTCGCGGTGCTCAGTGAGAACGCGATATTCTGCTATCAGTGCACCGCGCTTTACGACCGCGCTGCCGATGCGGGGATCCGCTGGAATGACGGCGAGATTGCGGTGGACTGGCCGATTGCCGAACCGCAACTGTCCGACAAGGATCAAAAGGCGCCGTTCCTGCGCGATTTGCCGCGCGACAAGTTGCCGCAGTACACATCGTGAGACTGTTGCTGCTCGGCGCCAACGGCCAGGTTGGCCATGAACTGCAGGATACATTGGCGCCACTTGGCGAACTGATTTGCGCGACGCGCGACGGCAGTCTGGTCAATGCCGGTCAATGCGTGCGTGCGGATCTGGCGCAGGCGGCCTCGCTGATCGATGTGTTGCAGGATCACGCGCCGGATATCGTCGTCAATGCGGCCGCCTATACGGCCGTGGACAAGGCCGAGGCCGAGGCGGAACTCGCTGACCGCATCAACCATCGTGCCGTGGCCGTGATCGGTGCCTGGGCGGCGAGCAATGATCGTCTCGTCGTGCATTACTCGACCGACTACGTATTCGACGGCAGCGCGACGCGGCCGTACCGCGAAGACGATGCGACCGCGCCGTTGGGTGTATATGGCCGGACCAAGCTGGCCGGCGAACAGGCATTGCGCGAGACCGGTTGCGCGCACCTGATTTTGCGCACGGCCTGGGTTTATGCGGGGCGCGGGCACAACTTCCTGCGCACGATGCTGCGCCTGGCCGGTGAACGCAACCGCTTGCGCGTGGTTGACGATCAGCGCGGTGCACCGACCAGCGCAGGCCTGATCGCATCGGCGACGGCATCGGTTCTGCGTCGATGGATCGATGCCGATGCATACACGCGAGTCAATTTGAACGGAACATATCACTTGTGCGCAAGTCACGAGTGCAGCTGGTGCGAGTTCGCGCAAGCGATTTTCGGGCGCGCAATTGACGCAGGCCTGATCGAGCGCGCGCCGCGTGTGCAGGCGATTGCCACGGCCGAATATCCGACACCGGCAAAACGACCCGCTTATTCGGTTCTGGATACGACGAAAATCCGCGAGACATTCCGATTAGACTTGCCCACATGGCAAACCGGACTCGATGCGGTAATCGGCGAGTTGGCGACGCAAGCGAAGGTAGGAAGCGATGATTGACTGCGGAACCCGTCCATGCTGATTCCGGTGATTCTTTCCGGTGGTGCCGGCACGCGCTTGTGGCCGGTGTCGCGCAGCGCGTATCCGAAACCCTTCATGCGCATGGCCGATGGGCAGTCGCTGTTGTACAAGACGCTGGATCGTGCCTTGCGTTTGCCCGATGCGGGTCAGGTGCTGACTGTCACCGGGCGCGATTATTATTTTCTGTCGCGCGATGAATACGCGCAACACGATCGCGCCCGCGTGGACGCCTTGCCGTTTCTGCTCGAACCGGTCTCGCGCAACACCGCGCCGGCGATTCTGCTGGCCGGATTGTATCTGCGCGAACAGGTCGGTGATGAGGCAACTTTGCTGGTGTTGCCGGCTGACCACCTGATTGCCGATGTCGATGCGTTCCGCGCCGATGTGTTCAAGGCACAACGGCTCGCCGCGGATGGCCGGTTGGTCACGTTCGGCATCGTGCCCGATCGCCCGGAAACCGGATTCGGCTATATCCGCAAGGGCGATGCGCTCGGCGAAGATGCCTTCGCCGTTGCCGCGTTCGTCGAGAAACCTGACAGTTCGACGGCGGAAGGTTACGTGGCCTCCAACGATTATCTGTGGAATGCCGGCATGTTCTGTTTCCGCGCCGATGCATTGCTGGACGCGGCAGCGCGACATTGCCCGCAGGTGCTGGATGCGGCGCGCGCCTGTTATGCCGGTGTGCGTAACGAAAGATCGCCCGTCGAATTCGACCGCGACGTCTTTGCCGCGATGCCGGATATCTCGATCGACTATGCCTTGATGGAACGCACGACCGATGCGGCGGTCGTACCGGCGACGTTCGATTGGAACGATATCGGTTCGTGGAAAGCGATCAGCGAAATCAAGGCCGGCGACGAGCCGGATGCGGCCGGCAATCGCGTGCATGGATCGGCCGTGGTCATCGAAAGCAGCAATTGCTTCATCCAGAGCGAGACCAATCGTCTCGTCGCCGCAGTCGGCGTCAAGGACCTGGTCATCGTCGATACCGGCGATGCCGTGCTGGTCGCCGATCGCGAACGCGCGCAGCAGGTCAAGCAGGTGGTCGAGCAGCTGCGTGCCGACAATCATCGCGCGGCCAATTTTCATCCCACGGTACGCAGGCCCTGGGGCAGTTTCACCGTGCTCGAAGACGCCAGCGACTGCAAGGTCAAGCGTCTGACCGTGACGCCTGGCGGCATTCTGTCGCTGCAGCGACATCAGCGCCGCAGCGAACACTGGACCGTCGTGCGCGGCACGGCGACAGTACGCATCGGCGAACGCGAAATGGAGTTGCAAGTTAACCAGTCCGTCTACATTCCGATGAATACCCTGCATCGCTTGCAGAACCGCACGGCTGAAGATATCCACTTGATCGAAGTGCAATGTGGCGATTATTTCGGCGAGGACGATATCGAACGCCTCGAAGACGTCTACGGACGCATTTCCGGCAAATAGATTGGCAATGATTGCGGCAAGCTTCACCTGACGCCCGTCGCCAGCTACCATCGGCCCTTTCTTTGCGGAGATTCTCGATGAAGGCACTGCTGGTTGCCTTGAGCCTCGTCTTTGCCATGCCTGCCCACGCCAAACCACATCCATTCAACGTCCGTGACCTGGTGATGATGAACCGGGTCAGCGACCCGCAGCTTTCACCGGACGGCAAACTGGTCGCCTACCAGATGCGCGAGACCGACTACACCGCGAACAAGGGCAACAACGGCATCTGGTTGCTCGATCTGACCGATCGCAATGCCCAGCCGAAACGCCTGACCGCAAAATCAGTCAACGCCAGTTCACCACGCTGGGCGCCGGACGGCGACAGCATCTATTACCTGGCCAAGGGTGGCGACGCGGTGCAGGTTTGGAAACTGCCGCTGGATGGCAAATCTCGTGCCCGCCGCACCACGAAGCTGGACCTGGACGTCAACAACTTCAAGCTGTCGCCGGACGGCAAGCGCATCGTCATGTCGATCGATGTATTCACGGATTGCAGCGATCTGGCCTGTACGAAGGATCGCCTGGACAAGCGCAAGTCCGACAAGGCGACCGGCAGGCTGTACCACAAGCTGTTCATCCGGCACTGGGACACGTGGGCGGACGAGCGTCGCTCGCAACTGTTCGTCGCCGATCTCGCCGATGGCGAGACCGTGGACGCACCGCGCCTGCTGACGCGCGGTATCGACGGCGACGTGCCGTCCAAGCCGTTTGGCGACGATACGGAATATTCGTTTTCGCCGGATGGCGATACGGTTTATTTCGATGTACGCATCGCCGGTACCACCGAGCCTTGGTCAACCAACTTCGATATCTATTCCGTGCCGGCCGACGGCTCCGCATTGCCGAAGAATCTGACCGCCGCGAACAAGGCCTGGGATTCCGCGCCGCTGCCGTCACACGATGGCAAAACGTTGTACTACCTGGCGATGAAACGGCCCGGCTTCGAGGCCGATCGCTTCGCCATCATGGCGATGGATATGGCCAACGCCAAGACGCGTGAGGTTGCGCCGCGCTGGGATCGGTCCGCCGGTCCGCTGCAATTGTCCGCGGACGGCAAGACGCTGTACACGGCAACCGACGACAACGGCGATCACGCGCTGTTCGCGATCGATGTCGCCAGCGGCAAGGCGACGCGACTGGTCGGAGACGGCACGGTAACCGGCTTTGCCATCGGCAAGCGCCGCACCATCGTTGCGCGCCAGGACTTCAAGCATCCTACCGATCTGTACTCGCTGCATCGCGGCAAGCTGACCCAGCTGACCGACGTCAACGCCGATCGGCTCAAGACCATCGAATTCGGTGATCACGAGTGGTTTACGTTCAAGGGCTGGAATGGCGACAGGGTGCAGGGTTACGTCATGAAGCCGGCCGGCTATCGGAAAGGCAGGAAATATCCGGTTGCCTTCCTTGTCCACGGCGGCCCGCAGGGTGCGTGGACCAACGATTTTCACTACCGCTGGAATCCGGAAACCTACGCCGGCCAGGGTTTTGCCGTGGTGGCGATCAATTTCCATGGCTCGACCGGCTACGGCCAGAAGTTCACCGACGCAATCTCGCGGCACTGGGGCGACCGGCCGCTGCAGGACCTGCAGAAAGGCTGGGCTGCGGCGCTGAAGAAATATCCGTTTCTGGATTCCGACAATGCCTGTGCACTGGGCGCCAGTTACGGCGGCTACATGGTCTACTGGATGGCCGGCGTGTGGAACAAGCCGTGGAAGTGTTTCGTCGACCACGATGGCGTGTTCGACAATCGGATCATGGCTTATGCCACCGAAGAGCTGTGGTTCGCGGAGTGGGAAAACGGCGGCACACAATGGCAGCATCCGGAGAACTACGAGAAGTTCAATCCGATCGATCACGTCGCCGACTGGCGCGTACCGATGCTGGTCGTGCATAGCGCGCATGACTACCGCATTCCGCTCGAGCAGGGCATTGCCGCGTTCACGGCCTTGCAAAGGCGGGGGATTCCGAGCGAGTTCCTGACTTTTCCGGATGAAAGCCACTTTGTGCAGAAACCCCACAACAGCGTGCAGTGGCACGATACCGTCAATGCGTGGCTGAAAAAGTGGACTGCACAGTGAATCTGAAATCTCCTTCTGCCGCGATCGGGAAAATGGACAAACCGTGCACTATCGATTTCGGCTCCATGACGCAACGCGGCGCGTCCAAGTTTGCCGGGCTCGTCGAGATACCAATCGCCGGTTTGCGCGCCATCTGCCTAGCGCCGGAGCCGGCGTTGCGCGAAGCGGCTACCCGCTTGGCTGATCGGCTATGCCTTGAGGAATCGGCCATGCCTTAAGAATGTAGTATCCGTTGGGTGTTTGCGTTGGCAATGTCGGCGGTCGCGCTGGCCATTTCCAGAAAATGGAGAGCAATCATGAAACGATGGACTCGGGACATATCCAGCGCGGCGTTGGTGGCAATAGTCGGGGTGTGCGGCATCGTCGTGCATACCATGGGCACATTCTCGGGTGAGCGTGGCGAGCACGAGGGGAGGAAGCCGATTTCGACGGCCCCGCTGAAGGCGAACGCGCCGGCACCAAGCAACGGCATGATCGCACCGCATGTGGTGACATTCCGTAATCTGCCAGTAATCCAGAATCCGCCCGGACAGACCATGTCGCGGCCCGGCAAGGCCGATGGTGGTTCAGGCGAAGAAAACGGGAAGCGCGAACGTTCGCAATTGACCAAAGCCCAGGCCGATGCCCGCCGGGCGTTGGCACGGAAGCAGCCGGTGCAGCGCGCACGAGTTCAACAATTGCGCGACGTTACTCTGGCCCAGAGGCGGCCCGGCGTAAAAAGCGCGTCGGCGTCCGCAGACGTTGTAAATCTGCTGGCCGGCTTCGACGGGCCGGATATTTCCCAATGCTGTGGTGCCGGTGCCTCCGTGCCGCCTGATCCGCACATGGCCGTGGGTCCAGATCACGTGATCGCTGCGGTGAATACAGCCATTGGTATTTACGACAAGCAGGGTCAACTGTTGAACGGGCCGGTGACATCGGACAGTTTCTTCAGCGCAGCGTCGGGTTGCGGCGGCACGTTCGATCCGACCGTGGAATACGACGAAGGTGCGGATCGTTTCATCATCAATTATGACGCGTCGCCGAACAACTGCATTGCGGTAAGTCAGACGGGTGACCCGACCGGTGCGTGGAATTTGTATTCATTTGCCACAGGCGCCGTGAATGCGAATGGAGATCTGTTCGATTATCCACATATCGGCGTTGGCGATCAGGCGATCTACGTCGGCGCAAACATGTTTCTCAGTACTGGCTTTGCCGGACGCGTGTGGGCACTGGACAAGACCGCAATGTATGCGGGCAATGCATTGCCCGCACCCACACCGCATGATCTGCTTGATGGCGGTAATCCGGATGGCACGCCAACCCCGATGGTGCTGCATGGCGCGCCCTCGGCGGCTGGCACGGTGTTTATCGTCACCGATGATCCGTCGTTCAGCGGTGATACGTTTGGGGTCTGGAAGTGGACGGACTCGAGCAGTGCGACTGCACCCACTCTTGTAGGGTATGCGGATCTGGCGACAGCAACCGGTGTCACGGCATTTTTCCCGCTCGACCAAACTCAGTTGGGTACTCCAGTGCAAATACAGGGCAACGATGTGCGCCCGCTCGATGCGGAATGGCGCAATGGACACCTGTGGATGACCCACCAGATGAGCTGCGATGTCGGCGCGGGTCCGCTCGGTTGCGCGCGCTGGGCAGAAATCGATCCCGCGGATGCCAGCGTGGTCCAGGCTGGCGTGGTTACCATCTTCGGCAAGTCGATTTCGTTTCCGAATCTCGCGGTCGATGCCAACGACAACATGGCGTTGGGCTTCACGGTCATGGGGCCGAGCAAGCGGCCGAGCATTTACGTCGCCGCACGTGCCGCCGGCGATGCGCCGGGGACTCTGCGTGACGCACAGGAAATCAGGCTCGGCGATACGATTTATTCCGCATTCGATGGCAGCCCGGACCGTTGGGGCGACTACAGCGGTATGGCCGCCGATCCGGATGGCCAGCACTTTTGGTACCTGGGCGAATACTCCAAAGGTGGCATGGCTGCGCCGTATATTCCGAATCAATACGGCAATTGGGGCACCTATATTCAGGAAATCGGATTCGGGCCAGACGACCATCTCTTCGCCGACGGTTTCGATCCGCTGCGTGCTACGCTCGAAGTTCATGCCGAGGTCAATCTCGATGACGCAGACAACGCACCGGGCGTGATCATTCCAGCCGGCTACCCGGTACAGTTGCGTTATGTCGTCATCAACACCGGACAGCAGCGTTTGAACAGCATCCTCGTGACTGACGATCAACTCGGTATTGTTACCTGCCCGACCAATGTGCTCGAACCAGGCGCTGACATGATCTGCGACGTGGACAACGGCACGGCCACGGTGGGATTGTTCACTCACAACGCGAGCGTCACTTCGCTGGCCGCGGATGGCACACCGGTTAGCGGTGCCGATCAGTCCAATTACACTGGATTCGATCCACTGGTCGGCACCACGTGTACGGGCGCAGGCGGTACCGGCTGTTCGGAAGCGCTGGTCGACAACGGCACGGTTACATCAAACTTCACCGTGAGTGGCTGCGGCACCATCGACGATGTAAATGTCGGTTTGTCGATCGATCACACGTGGGTGGGCGACTTGCTGATTACGCTCAAGAGTCCGAACAACACCACGATCACGCTGATCAATTCACCCGTCGGCGGCAACGACGATTGCTCCGGTGACAATGTGCGAACCTTGCTCGACGATGCGTCGGCCAACGGCAGCGTGGATCAGCAATGCGGCGCGGGAGACCCATCCATCTTCGGCACGTTCCAGCCCAGTTCGCCGCTGTCGGGATTCAATGCCGCCCCCGGGAATGGTAGCTGGACGCTGACCGTAAATGACGTATATCCGGGCGATACCGGCACGCTCAACGACTGGTCACTGCAGCTGACCTGCCACTGATCTAAGCGCAGACCTGATCTACACTGTACGGGGGTGGCGCCGCCCCCGTTTATTTGTCGTGGGCTCCCGATCATGGCTTCAATCGAAATCCTCTCAGAGCACCGCTGCTTCGGCGGCATCCAGGGGTTCTACCGGCACGAGTCGCGTGCTTGTGCAACGTCGATGCGACTGGCCGTGTATCGGCCACCGCAAGCCGAACACGGCCGGGTACCGGTGCTGTACTACCTGTCGGGTCTGTCCTGCACCGAGGAGAACTTCACGATCAAGGCCGGTGCGCAGCGCGTGGCATCCGAACTCGGCTTGATGTTGGTGGTGCCTGATACCAGCCCGCGCGATACGGGGATTCCCGGCGAATCCGACGACGAGCACTTGGGTGCCGGTGCCAGCCTGTACGTGGACGCGACACAAGCGCCGTGGTCGGAGCACTTCCGCATGTACAGTTATGTGACCGACGAATTGCCGGCGTTCATCGAATCCAGGTTCCGCGCCGATCCTGCGCGGCGAAGCCTCTGTGGACATTCGATGGGCGGGCACGGTGCGTTGATTGTCGCGCTGCGTAACCCGGATCGATATCGTTCGGTCTCGGCATTCGCGCCGATCGCCTCGCCAACGCGTTCGCCCTGGCCGCAGCAGGCATTCGGGATTTATCTCGGGCCTGATCGGGAAAGCTGGAAGGCTTACGACACCTGCGAGTTGCTGCGCACCCACCGTTTCCCGGCAACGATACTGGTCGATCAGGGTGCCGCGGACGATCGCATCGGTGCGTTGCGGCCGGACTGGCTCGAGGAAACCTGCCGCGAGGTCGGGCAGCCGCTGAATCTGCGCATGCAGCCCGGCTATGATCACAACTATTATTTCGTTTCCAGTTTTATCGAGGATCATCTGCGCTTTCATGCGCGGGCGTTGGCTGGATAGCGAACAGCGCCGGTTGTCAGCGCGTGTATTCCGGTTTCGGCCGGTTCGATTTGATCGAAATCACGGCTGGTTCCTCGCCATCCAGGCGAAGCGCGATCAGCTCGCCACCCCACACGCAACCGCCATCGATGGCATACACGCCCATGCCCTGGAAGCGGCCCAGGGTGGACCAGTGTCCACAGACGATGCGGATGTCGCGCGATTTGCGGCCGGGGACTTCGAACCATGGATACAGCCCGGGACGTTGCGTGCCCGGAATGCCTTTCTCCTGATAGGCGATGCGACCGCGCAGGTCGCAAAATCGCATGCGGGTGAGCACGTTGATCGATGCGCGCAGGCGGTCCATGCCGCATAGCTGCGGTGTCCAGCGATCCGGTTGATTGCCGAACATGGCCTTGAGCAGTCGCGATGCGCCGTCGCCGGCCAGGCGTTGCTCGACCTCGCGCGCGGCCTGCGCGGCCTGGTCGATGCTCCAGCGCGGCGCCAGCCCGGCATGGACCAACATGAAATCAAGCGAACGGTCCAGATGCAGCAGTGGCCGCGTACGCAGCCAGCCGAGGAGTTCGTCGCGATCCGGGGCGAACAACACCTCGCGCAATTCCGGGTTGACCTTTTCCTGATCCTCGACCGCACGCTCGCCGATCGACAACAGACTCAGATCGTGATTGCCCAATACGACGACGGTCTCGGGTCCCAGTGACTTGACCAGCCGAACTACGGCCAGCGATTGGCCGCCACGATTGACAAGATCGCCGCAGAACCACAGCCGATCGCGGGATTGATCGTAATCGATCTTTTCCAGCAAGCGGTTGAGTTCGTCGTAACAGCCCTGGACGTCGCCAATGGCATAAACCGCCATCAGTGCACCGTGCGCGGGATCGACAATGTGAACTGCGGTATCGGCGCATCGAACTGCCGCCCGTCGTCGGCCAGCATCTGGTAGCTGCCGTGCATCACCGCGACCGCAGTTTCCAGCACGGCGCCAGAGGTGTAATGGAAATCCTCGCCGGGACGCAGCCACGGCTGTTCGCCGATCACGCCCTCGCCGCGCACTTCCCGTACCTGGCCGTTGGCATCGGTGATGACCCAGTGGCGGGAGATCAGCCGCGCCGGCAGGTCGCCGAGATTGGCGATGTGGATCGTGTAGGCGAACACGTAGCGGTTGTCCGACGGCGCCGACTGGTCGTCAAGGAAACGGGTCTGCACTGCCACGGCGATGTTGTACGGATTCTTGCCACTCATGTCACGATTCTCCGGCACGCGCGCGAATCGGGCAAGGGGGCGCCTCATATATGGTCCCGCCGGGCCGGAATCTCGGATGGTTCGTGTTCATTCGTATCGCTCAGTACCGATCGCAGTTCCCGAATCATCTTGACCAGCGCGGCTTGTCCGTGCACGCCGGTCTTGTCATGGACAATTTTCAGCCGGGAACGTGCGGTTTGCGTGCTGATACGGAGCAGGCGGGCCACCTTGGTCATATCCTGGTTATCGTACAACGCTGCGGCGAATCGCGCTTCGGCCGGTGTCAGCTGGAACAATTCGCCCAGTGCCTCAACCAGCATCTCGGGCGAGTCGGCGAAAAGGTTGCGGATGAATACCGTCGCCTGCGGTGCCGTGGAGCGCGGGCTGCCGGCGGTTCGTGTCTTGATCGGATAAATGCTGGCGAAAGCCGCAGGCATGCCGGTCGTGTTGTGCCGCACCAGCCGACCGGTCGTCTTCGGTGGATGATCCATGGCCTAGGTTGCAGCGCATGCTGCGGCAATCCCGCGATGCAGGCCGCGCATGTCCCTGGTACTGCGTGCGATGAGCTGGCGGTCGCGCAACGACACGATTTCTGCGCGCATGAGTATCTTTTCGGCGCCGTGATTTACCCGACATAACAAAGATCGCTCGAACGGTTTTGCTGACGAACGGAAGCGATGCGATGAAAAATCCGGCGCTGTGGATATTTCCGTTGGCACCAACCCTGGCCACCTTGTTTTCGCTGGCGAGTGCGCAACAACAAGGCATTTCAACCAGCATCGAAGTGTCACACCGGGCACCGTCGGCGCCTGCAGTTGCCGCGTCACTGATCTTGCGGCATCGTTGCGCGTTGATGTTGCGCTAGTCGAGTGTGAATCTGCTGTCCGGTTTGCATGGAGAGTCAGCCGGTAGACAGTGCGCGACTCAGGCTGACGTAAACCGCCGGCGCAAGTTGCTCGGCGCGTGCACGCGGATCGATGCCGACGCGGGCGAGTGTTGTCGCATCAGTGATTCCGGACAGCGCGTTGGCGATGGTCTTGCGCCGTTGTGCGAACGCGGCCCTGACGATTTTGTCCAGCAGCGAAGTATCCAGGTCGGCCAGGGTCGAAGCCGGCACGGGTGTCAGGCGCACCACGGCGGAGTCGACCTTGGGCGGCGGTCGAAATGCCCCCGGCGGCACGTACAGCAAGGGTTCGACCGTGCAGCGCAATTGCAGCATCACGCTCAGGCGCCCGTAGGTCTTGCTGCCTGGCGCAGCGGCCATGCGTTCGACCACTTCCTTCTGCAGCATGAAATGCATGTCGCGGATCACGTCAGCGAACCGCACGCAATGAAAAAGTATCGGCGTGGAGATGTTGTAGGGCAGGTTGCCGACAACGCGCAACATGCGGCCGTCAGCCAGTTCGCGAAGATCGACGTCGAGCACGTCGGTGTTGACGATGTGCAACTCGCCTGCATCCCGAGCCCGGGCGCGCAGCGGTTCGATCAGGTCACGATCCAGCTCAATTGCCATGAGCCGACCACAGGCCTTCAGCAGCGGAAACGTGAGCGCGCCCTGGCCGGGGCCAATCTCGACCAGCGCATCGCCCGGCCGCGGCGCGATGGCGTCGACGATACGTTTCAGGATTCCGGCATCGTGCAGGAAATGCTGGCCGAAACGTTTGCGCGGCACGTGCGCGCCGCGATTGACGGAGCCGCGTTTCAAGCGTCCCGGCCGTGCCGATGCGATGCCCGAAGGCGATACAGGTGATTCATGGCGTGCGAACGCTGCTCACGATGGGAGCTGGAAAATAACGATTTTTGTCTGGCCGCGCCAGCGTTATCATGCGCGTCCATTTTTTCCGTCGGTTCCCGGACCTGCGACGAACGCGATGCGGCCCACGATTTTTGTGCAATTGATCCTTCTCGGGATGATCTGGGGCAGCTCGTTCCTGTTCCAGCGCATTACGGTGCCGGCGATCGGCGCAGGTCTGACGGCATCGGCACGCATCATATTTGCCGCGTTGGTGCTCGGGGGCATGCTGGTCGTCATGCGCCGCCGCCTGCACTGGCGTGCACGCTGGCGCGATTACATGCTCATCGGCGCGCTCAATTCGGGCGTGCCGTTCCTGATGTTCGCTTTCGCCGCTTATTCGCTGCCGGCCGGCTATCTGGCCGTGCTCAATGCCACGGTACCGATGTTTACCGTGCTGATCGGCTGGATTGGCGGCGCGCGGCCATCAAACTCCAGGCTGATCGGTGTCGTCGTCGGCATCGCAGGCGTTGCCGTGCTGGTCCAGTTCGGCACGGTGCATATGACCAGGATGGCGATTGCGGCGTTCGTGGCCGTACTGTTCGCTTCGGTCCTGTATGCGATTGGTGCACGCGCAGTGCGCGCCCGATTCGCCAATGACGACCCGTTGACCGTCGCCTGCGGCACCATGACCGGTTCCATGCTGCCGTTGTTGCCGCTCGCGCTATACGACATGCCGCAGCAGATGCCCTCGCTGCATGTACTGGCGTCGCTGGTCGCACTGGGCGTGCTGTGCACCGGCATTGCCTACGCCATGTTCTATCACCTCATTCGCGAAGCCGGTGCCGATCGCGCCGTTACGGTCACCTTTCTGACGCCGATTTTCGCGGAAGTCTGGGGAGCGGTGTTCTTGGGTGAAGCGATTACCTGGGCCGGTGTCGTCGGCGGTGCCCTGGTCTTGTTCGCCGTCGCGCTCATTTTCGAAAAGGTGCCGGGATTGCGCCCGCAATCCGCACCGGGCACATCGTCGGCGCGATAGAAAATGATGGTTCGCCTGCTGGCGGATGGTCATGCGTTTTCAGGCGAAGCCGAAATCCTGCAACACGATTCGAGTCGCCGAGGCGATGAGATCGTCGGACCACTTCGCCTGCTTGTCAGCATGCGTGGAGTACACCGCAAGTACGATCGGTTTGCGACCGGGAGGCCATAACACGGCAATGTCGTTGGCGGTGCCGTAATCGCCGGAACCGGTCTTGTCGCCGACCCGCCAGTTTCCGGGCACGGCGGCGCGGATGCATTTGCCGCCGGTGGTATTGGCGCGCAACCATGCGATCAACTGTTTTCTCTGCGCGGGCGGTAGCGTATTGCCGAGTGTCAGGTCTTGCATGCTACGCGCCATCGCGGCCGGCGTGACGGTGTCTCGTGGATCGCCCGGGATGCAGGTATTCAATTCGGTTTCCCGGCGGTCCAGGCGAAAAGCCTGGTTTCCGATCGACCGGGCGTAAGCCGTGACTGCCGGCGGACCACCAGCCAGCTTGATGAGCAGGTTCGCCGCGGAGTTGTCGCTGTACTGCATGGCCGCGGCGCACAGTTCGCCGACGGTCATGCCTGCGCCAACGTGTTTCTCGGTAATCGGCGAGTAATGGACCAGGTCCGCTCGCGAGTAGCGAATGCGGCGAAGCAGGAGATCGTTCTCGCGGATGCTTCGGGTCAGAATCGCGCAGACAAGGACAAGTTTGAACGTGCTGCAGAATGGGAAGCCCTCGTTTTCACGATGACCAATGGTGTTCATCGTGGCGGTATCGATTGCACAGACGCCGAGACGGCTGGCCGAATCGTGTTCGAGTTTTGCCAGTCTCGCCCGCACCGCGACGGGGCGATCAATTCCGATGGCGCGTGCCGGCACCGCGAGTGCGAGCGGAATTGAGGCTGTCGTCAGCAGGAACTTGCGTCGGTCCATTCGATCACTGCATTTCGGGCTTTGCCTCATCGCTGGAGAAGGCCATTCAGGTTTTCGCCAATTCCAGTGCCAGCCTGGTGGCGGCGAGCATGCTCGATGCGTCGGCTTTGCCGGTTGCGGCGAGGTCCAGCGCCGTACCGTGATCCACCGACGTGCGCACGAAGGGCAGGCCGAGCGTGACGTTGACGCCATCCCCGAAGCCGAGTGCCTTGAGTACGGGCAATCCCTGGTCGTGATACATGGCCAGATAGGCGTCGTAACCTTCCCGTTTGGCCGGCACAAAGGCGGTGTCGGCCGACAACGGTCCGTCGATCAACATACCCTCGTCGCGCAGGGCGTCGAGTGCGGGTGCGATCACGTCGATTTCTTCGCGTCCGAGATGTCCGCCTTCGCCGGCGTGTGGATTGAGTCCGAGCACGGCGATGCGCGGCGTATCAATGCCGAAACGATGGCGCAGGTCGTTGTGCAGGATGCGCAGGGCGCTGACCAGGCCGGCCGCGGTGATCGCACCCGGCACGTCGGCCAGCGGAAGATGTGTCGTGGCCAGCGCAACGCGCAGACCCGGCGCGCACAGCAGCATGACCACGTCGCAGTGCGCGCGTTCGGCCAGAAATTCAGTGTGTCCGGTGAAGGCGATACCGGCGTCGTTGATGATGCCCTTGTGCACCGGTGCAGTGACCATGCCGTCGAATTCACCCTGCAGGCAACCGTCGGCCGCACGCGACAGGATATCGATGACGTGTCTGGCATTGCCGACGTCCAGCCGGCCGGGCACGACCGCTGCGCCGAGCGGGATATCGATACAGCGAACGCAGCCCGCCGGACGTGTCTCGTGCCACTGACCGTCGTCTTCCTGCAGATTCAACACGATGCCGTGCTGAGCCGCGCTACGCAGCAACAGTTCGCGGTTGCCGATGACGATCAGGTCCGCGGGCAGATCGGTTGCCGCCAGCGCGGCGATCAGTTGAGGACCGATGCCGGCGGGTTCACCGGCGCTGATGGCCAGTCGCGGCAGCCATTGCCGGTCCGCTGGCATGCCTGCCGGCCTCAGGAAGCGGCGGCCTTGTCCGTGCTGCTGGACTTGTCGCCGGGCAGGCGGATCTCGACATAGGACTCATCGCGCAACTGGCGCAGGAAATCCTGATAGGCTTGCTCGGCCTTGCGGTTGCGGATGATGTCACGCGCCTGTTCGCGTTTCATTTCTTCAGTGCGATCCTGCTGGCGGGTGCCGAGCAGTTGAATGACATGCCAGCCAACATCGGTCTTGAACGGTTTCGAGACGTCACCCTTTTTCAGGGTAACCAGCACGTCGGAGACGTCGGAGCCATAGCGGTCGAGCGGGAACCAGCCCATATCGCCACCGGCGTTCCTGGTCGCCGCATCCTGCGAGAATTTCTTGGCCAGCGCGGCGAAATCCTCGTGCTCGTCGACGATACGATGACGCAAGTCTTCGATCGTGCTCCTTGCCTGATCGCTGCCAACCAGTTCATTCACGTTGATCTGTATATCGCGCACGTGGTACTCGGTCACCACCTGTTTGGAATCGGCACGTTTGCCGACCAGCTTGACGATGTGAAAGCCGCTGGGGCCATGCAAGATCTGCGACACGTCGCCGTCCTTCATGCCTTCGACCAGATTGGCGAACGCTTCGGGCACTTCATCGTAACGGCGCCAGCCAAGATCGCCGCCCTGCAGCGCATCAGGCGCGTTGGAGTAGCGAATGGCCGCCGCAGTGAAATCCATGCCATCTTCGATTTTCTTGCGTACGCTGACGGCCTTTTCGTGCGCCGCCTGGATATCCGCGGCGCTGGCGCCTTCCGGCACGCTGATCAGGATGTGCTGCAGGTGAACTTCACCCGATTTCAGGCTGTTGCTGGCGAGCAGGATATCGACTTCGGAATCGCTGACATTGACCTGATTCTGAACCACTCTCTGGCGCAGTTTCTGCACCATGATCTGGTCGTGCAGGTTCTTGCGAAAATCCCCGAAGTTCAGGCCTTCGCGTTGCAGCGAGGCACGGAGCTGGTCGACTGTCAGCTTGTTGCGCTGTGCGACGGATTGCACTGCATTGTCGACCTCGGAATCGCTGACGCGAATTCCCGTATCTCCCGCACGTTGGACTTGAAGCCGCAGCATGATCAGGCTTTCCAGCACCTGCCGTTCAAGTACGTTATGCGGGGGCAGCTGCTGCGGTTTATTGCGATATTGCATCTGCACATTTTGCACAGCGCGATCCAGTTCGCTTTGCAGGATCACATCGCCTTCAGCGACCGCGACGATGCGGTCCAGCGGCTGCGTGGGCAGCGCCTGGGCATGTACCACGGCCTTGGCGCCGAGTCCGGCAAAAAGTACAAAAACGACAGCGACGAGCTTGTTCATCGGCGAATCACACTGACAGGTAGATTGCGCGCGGTGCGCGCAGGGACAAATGTTATTGGCAAACTTGCACCGGGATGCTGGTTTGGCACGGCAATCATGCGGACCCGACGGTAATAAAAGCGTTATGCCGCCGCCGCACCGTTCTCACTGGTAGCCAAGGATAGCACGGCGCAGGAAGTTCTCGGTACGCGAACCCGTGCTTCCCAACCCCTTGAATTCCACTTCGAAGTAGACGCCGGTATCCGCGTGTACCTGGCCGATCGAATTGATGTAGCGCCGCGCCAGCAAGCGCAAGGCAACGCAGCAACTGTCGTATTCGAAACCGGCGAAAGCCTCGAGCAGGCGCTTGTCCATCAGCGAGTAGTAGTAGCGGCCGACCAGGCTCCAGCGCTCGTTCAACGGGATCAGGGCGTTGGTATCGACCTGTTCAAGCAGACCGCGACGAAAACGGTAGGCGAAGTTGATCGCACCTTCACTGCCGAATCGGTGTTCGACGCTGACCGCAGACAAGTCGGTATGATGGAAGTTTTCGACCAGAGCACGTGTGCGCGGGTCGAGAATCCTGGAGTTCGGGTTGTATTGCTGGTCCCAGCGCAATTCCCAACGGTCGTTGAGACGCAGGTCCAGCGACAGCACATAGTCGGAACCGGAGAAATCGACTTCCGGTCGCCCCGGCAGCTGCACCCGTTGTGGATCGAAATAGCGGATCTGGCCAATGCTGGCGCTGAGCAGTTCATCGCCGCTGTCGCGATCAATCAGGCGCGAGGTCAGGGCCAGGGTCAGATTGTTGGCGTTGCTCTGCCGGTCCGCGCCGACGAAGCTGTTGCTGCGAAACAGGCCGGGAAAGTCAAAGCTCGGCAGCTGCGAATCGAAGATCGGCAGATCGCGCTGGTCGCGGTACGGCACGCGCAGGTAGTACAGGCGCGGTTCCAGGGTCTGGGTGAAGGCGCGGCCGAAGTAGCTGGCGTCGCGATCGAAGATCATGCCCATATCGAGCGAGAAAATCGGCACGGTTCGCGTCGGCGAGCGATTGTTGAAAGCCGTTGCACCGGGATTCGTTGCCAGGTAACCGGTGACGTTGCGCAGTTCATACGCGGTGTAGCGCACGCCCAGCTCGGGGCGGATGAAATAGCCGGCGGCTTCGACCGGATAGGCCAGGTACGGATACAGATCGACGCGCTGCGCGTTCAGCGGATCAACGCGGCGGAAGGTGTCCGGCGCTTTTGACAACACCTGGAAAGTGCCCTTGTGAAAATTCACGTATTCGGCGTTGAGGCCCCAGTCCAGGTCACCGAGCAAGCTGTGTTCGCCCTGGAACGTCGCCCGCGGCAGACGCTGATAGGGTTCCACGGCCTGGGACAATGTCGGCTGTGTCAGCTGCGAAGTATCCGCACCGAAACTCGCCGTCCACCAGCTGCCGCGGCCGTTCAAATAGGCGCTGGAACCGAGCAGGGCCGTGGCTGCGGTGGTCAGGTTGTCGCCGAAGTCCTGGAAGTATTGCTGGTCCGAAACCCGATTGATATTGACCGTCGCGGCCCAGTGCTCCGAAAACACGCTGGTGTCGCGAATGCGTGCGGCCCAGCGCTGATGAGGGATGTCCAGTGGCGACGCGAGCTGAGTCTGGCCGCTCTGCGCAGCCGCCAGATAGCGCGCGATCTCATCGTCGACTTCATTGTCGTGCGGGACGAAGCTGAAATCGATCTGTGCCTTGCTGGTGTGGTCCAGATAGCGGAACTGGCCGTCCAGCATGGCGCCGCGTCGGGTCGAGTAGCGTGGGTCGATCGTGGCGTCGTAATTCGGCGCCAGGTTCAGATAGTACGGTGCACCAAGGACCAGGCCACGTCGGTCCGTATAACTGATCTGTGGGAACAGAAAGCCTGATTCGCGCTGGTTGTTCAGCGGAAAACGCAGGTATGGAAACCAGAAGAACGGTACGTCGTCGTAGTACAGCGTTACATCATGGGCGTAGCCGCGGTTAACGGTCTGGTCGAGCTCCATGTTGTTGCTGCGCAGGTACCAGCGGCGGTCATCCGGGTCGCAGGTCGAATAGGTACCCTGACTGAGCTTTCCGTGATCGGGATCGGTCATGTTCGCGGCAGCGGCCGTGCCGTTGCCGCGCGAGGTCAGCAGCTGGTAACGGATGTTGTCCAGATACGTGGCGTCGGCGTGCGCGTTGCCATGGGCGCGATCGGCGGACATCAGGATGCTGCGGTCCTGCATGCGCACGTGGCCGCGTGCGTCGTAGTCGGTGCTATCGGTCGCGTAGG
Source organism: uncultured Pseudomonadota bacterium (assembly GCA_963779795.1). Classification (GTDB taxonomy): domain Bacteria; phylum Pseudomonadota; class Gammaproteobacteria; order Xanthomonadales; family Rhodanobacteraceae; genus Rudaea. The sequence continues at coordinate 140,030 of CAVZZK010000005.1, forward strand.
TCAGCGTATCGGCTTGCAGCAACTGGTCCATCCGCTGCAGGCGCACATTGCCGTCCAGGCGGTAATGGTTTTCATCGGTTGAGGTAATCGTTTGCGCGCTGAGGTCGCTCGTTGCCTTGGAGCGGTCGCCGGCGGTCGGCAGCCCCGGGGTGTAGAAATCGAGCAGATCGTTGCGCTTGCACAGGGCGTAGGCGTTGGACTTGGCCGGTTTCGGACAGTTGAGCACCCCGACCGGGCACGCCGGCGCGAACTGATCGGGTGCGGCATGGGCCGACGGCAGCAGGCCGAAGGCGATCGATGCGACGAGCAGGCGTGGCGACAGGGCGCTGGAGCGTTTGTATCTCGACACGGGCGATCCGGACTTCACAAAATGCAGCAAGCTTGCCTGATTCACGGGTTAGCAGCAATGCGTGGACACGCAATCAGAAACAATGTACGGGCTGCGAGTAGCTCGGATTCCTTCACGGCAAACCATCGGCGGGGTAGGAACAAGCCAACCGATCGACCAGTCAAGCAGGCCGGTGATCGTCTTCACGCAACGCGGCCACGTGCGCGGCGGTGGCTTCGCGCAAAGCGTTCAGGCTGTAGCCGCCCTCGAGGCTGGAGACGACGCGGCCATCCGCGAACTCGTTGGCGATACCGACCAGTTCGCTCGTGGCCCAGGCATAATCTTCGCCATTCAGGTGCAAATCGGCCAGCGGATCGAGATGATGCGCGTCGAAACCGGCCGAGATCAGGACGAATCCAGGGCGGAATTCGCGCAGCGCGGGCAGCACAATTGTTTCAAACGCCTGGCGAAACGGCGCCGATCCCGAGCCCGGCGGCAGCGGCGCGTTGACGATATTGCCGCAGCCGGTCTCGCCGCGCTGGCCGGTCCCCGGGTACAACGGCGATTGATGCGTGGAGGCGTACATCACGCGCGCTTCGTCGTAAAAGATGTCCTGCGTGCCGTTGCCGTGATGGACGTCGAAATCGATGATGGCGACGCGCTCGATTCCGCGCGTGAGTGCATGTGCCGCGCCGGCCGCCACGCTGTTGAACAGGCAGAATCCCATCGCCGTGCGTCGCGTTGCGTGATGCCCCGGTGGACGCACCGCGCAGAACGCGCGACTGGATTCGCCGTCGATGACAGCGTCGACAGCGGCGATGACCGCACCGGCGGCGCGCAGGCCGGCCTGCAGCGAGGCCGGCGACATGACCGTGTCCGGGTCCAGACGGCGATAGCCTTCCTGCGGCACGCTGGCGAAGACTTGGTCGATCAGTGCCACATCGTGCACGCGCGCCAGCTGCTCGCGTGTGGCCAGTGGCGCTTCGCGAAATTGCGCGGTATCGAAGCCGCCGCCGCGCAGGGTTTCCATCACGGCTTGCAGGCGCGATGTCGATTCGGGATGGCCGGGCCCGGGGTCGTGTTGCAGGCAGGATTCGTGGGTATAGATCAGCATCCGGGCCACACTAGCCGGCAGGTTTCTTGCGCCGCTCATGTTGCCACAGCACTTCGCCATGACCGGAGGCTCGTGCCAGCACACGCGCCAGCACGAACAGCAGGTCGGACAGGCGATTCAGGTAGCGCAGCGGTTGCGCACGGACCTCGTCGTTGCGCGACAGGGTTACGATCTCGCGTTCGGCGCGTCGGCAAACGGTACGCGCCAGGTGACAGCAGGATGCAGCCATGCCGCCGCCGGGCAGGATGAAGTCCTTGAGCGCCGGCAAATCGGCATTAAATCCGTCCAGTGTTGTTTCCAGCCGCTCGACGTCGGCATCCTCAATCATTGCCATGCCCGGGATGCACAGCTCGCCGCCGAGGTCGAACAGATCGTGCTGGACCTGGGTCAGCGTTTCACGTATTGCGTCCGGAACCTGTTGCGCCAGAACCATGCCGATGGCGCTGTTGAGCTCATCGACGCTGCCGTAAGCGGTGACGCGCGCATCGTCTTTCGGCACACGCTTGCCGTCGCCGAGACCGGTGCTGCCGTCGTCGCCGGTTTTGGTGTAGATCTTGCTGAGTCGGTTACCCACGCGCAGGGTCGTGCCGTTTCAGGCTTTCAGGCTTGCGCGGGACTGGTTCCGATCGCGGGCCAGCGCCGGCGCATCAACTCAAAGCCACCGAACAGTAATGTGCTCCAGACCAGCGTACCGGCCATCCACGACTTCAGGAACGGGATCGCGGCGACGTAGCACGAGACCAGGCCGGCACGGCAGTACGCGGTGTCGCCGATCAGCCATTCCACGAAGCTCATGACCGCGAAGAACATCAGCGAGCCGACTACGCCGTAGCCGATCACGCGCAGTGCGGTAACCTTTCCGCGCATGCCGAAGCCAAGCAGCACGCTGGCCGCGATGCAGGCGTAGACGACCGGGATCAGCGGATGCAGGCCGATCATCAGGTCGGCGACGAACATGGCCGTCAACGGCACGATGAAGGCCAGCCGACGGTCGCTGAAATAGGCGCCGCCGAACAGGGCAATCGCCTCGACCGGCGTGAAGTTGTAGGGCAGGCTGCCGGGCAAGAAGAAGATCATCAGGCGTACACCGACGGCGAACGCGATCATGACGGTCAGCACAGCGGTGCGTGGCGTGAAAATCTCGCTGGCGGAAGCTTGCTGCATGAGTCCTGTCTCCGATTGTTTGCGTTCGCGCCCCGAACGAAGACGCGATGGCGGGTCGATTTTTGGGCGTCGCCCGCGGCAAGATTCTGGTTGATTTCCGTCGCGCTCAGTCTGACTCGAAGCGCGATGCATTTGCATAGGATACTTCAAACTGCCCATTGTTGGAGCGAACCCGCGCCGCATGCGCGTGGTCGATACACAACGCGAACGCACGCGCCGGCGGCAGGCCCAGCGCATGGCACAGCAGTGCGCGGATGGAACCGGCGTGGGCCACCGCCAGCACCACGTCTTCCTCGCGGGTCGAGGCCAGCAACGAGGAAAGCCAGGCTCCGGTGCGCCGGATCACGTCGGCGAAACTCTCGCCGCCCGGCGCGGCCTGAATTACCCAGTTCTTGTTCCAGTGCTCGTAGCGTGCCGCGTCGCTTTGCACGACTTCCTGCCAGCGCTTGCCGTCCCAGTCGCCCAGATCGACCTCGCGCAGGCGCGCGTCGGTGAGCGGTTCGATGGCGAAACGCGCGGCAAAGATCGCCGCCGACTGCTGCGCGCGTTTCAGATCGCTGGAAAACAGGAAGCGTGGCGCCGAGCCCGACCAGGACGCCGCCAATTGTTGCGTGGCACCGAAACCGCCGGCCGATAGCGGCACGTCGGTATGACCCAGGCAAAGTCCCGGCGCGGCATCGACGTCGCCGTGGCGCACGAGAATCAGGTCCATGGTGGGTAGATCAGTCGAGGCATGTAAAGTTCGACCTGGCCGTGACGATGAATGCCCGTCGGAAGCGTTATTATCACCGAATGAGCGACAGGTTCGATATTCTCATTGTCGGCGGCGGTCTGGTCGGCGCCAGTCTGGCCATAGCACTGGACGGTTGCGGGTTGCGCACTGCACTGGTCGAGGCTGCGCCATTGCGTGCCAATCATCAACCGGCCTACGACGAGCGCAATCTCGCCTTGGCACGTGCCAGCGTCAATGCATTGGATGCACTGGGCGTGTGGCGATTCGTCGGCGATCGCGCCATGCCGATCCGGCGAATCCACGTCAGCCATCAGGGTGAATTCGGCGCCGTGCGGCTGGATGCCGCCGCGCACGGCGTGGACGCCTTCGGTCGGGTGTTGCCGGCACGCGAACTCGGCAATGGCCTGCTGGCGCGCTTGAATGAATGCGGCGAACTGGTTCGTTTCGCGCCGTCCAAACTCGCGGATTTCAGTGTGAATGACGACGGCGTCGAAGCGCGCATCGCCGGCACCGACGGCGAGCGGACCCTGCACGCGCGTCTGCTCGTTGGTGCCGATGGGGCGGAATCGTTCGTGCGATCGATGCTTGGTATCGGCGTGGACGAATGCGACTACGCACAGACGGCATTCGTGTGCACGGTCACGCCGCAGCGTGCACCGGAATTTGCCTACGAACGCTTCACCGCGGACGGACCGGTTGCGGTGTTGCCGCTGGCTGAACGTCGGGCCGGCGTGGTACTGACCGTTACCGCCGATGAGGCGTCGCGCGTCGCTGCGTTGGACGACGACACTTTCCTCGAACTTGTTCACGCGCGTTTCGGTTACCGCCTGGGTCGCCTGACGCGCGCTGGAAAGCGTAGCTCATATCCGTTGCGGCGCGTGCAGGCGCTGCGCACGGTCGCCAACCGTGCGGTGCTGGTCGGCAATGCCGCGCAGTCGCTGCATCCGATCGCGGCACAAGGCTTCAATCTCGGCCTGCGCGACGCGCTGACCATTGCCGAAACCCTGCTCGATCACGGTGGCGATCCGGGCAGTGCCGATCTGCTGCACGACTACGTGGAACGTCGCCGGGTCGATCGCGATGGTACGGTTGCGATGAGCGACAACCTGGCACGCTGGAGTGCGAGCTCGAGCCTGCCGGCGAAACTGCTGCGCGGCGTGGCATTTGCGGCGCTGGATCGTTTCATGCCGATGCAATCGGCGCTCGTTCGCCACGGCATGGGCTACCGTGGACAAGTGCCACGGCTCGCTTTCGGAGGTGGTCGGTGAACCGGCTACACCTGCACGATGTAGCGGTGGTCGGTGCCGGCATGGTCGGGGCGGCGACGGCGCTATTGCTGGCGCGCGCCGGTTTCGACGTCGTCGTGATCGAGCCGCGCGCAGCGCCTGTCTGGCGCGCCGAAGACGAGGTCAGCTTGCGTGTGGTCGCGCTGGCACGGTCTTCGGCTGATTGCCTGCGGCGTGTGGACTTGTGGTCGCACATCCGCGAGGCGCGCGCCTGCGCCTATCGGCGGATGCACGTCTGGGACGCGTTGGCGCCGGGCGAACTGACATTTGACGCAACGGATGCGGGTCACGCCGAACTCGGCTGGATCGTCGAGAACGGTTTGATCCAGCACGTGCTTTGGCAGGCGCTGCAGACAGATGCCAATATCGATCTGCGTTGTCCGGCGCGCGTCAGTGCGACCGAGTGTAATGACACCAACCGCAGGCTGACGCTTGACGACGGCACGCGAGTGGCGGCGCGGCTGGTAATCGCCGCCGATGGTGCCGACTCACCGCTGCGCGGAATGGTGGGCATCGATACCCGTGATCGCGACTACGCGCAGCGTGCCATCGTTGCGCATGTCACCACCGAACGCCCGCATCTGGCCACGGCCTGGCAGCGCTTCGTGCCGGGCGGCACGGTGGCGCTGTTGCCGTTGAATGACGGACGCAGCTCGCTGGTCTGGTCGGTACCGCTGGGTGAGGCCGAACGTCTGCTTTCGCTCGACGATGCGGCGTTTTGTGGCGAGCTTGGAAGTGCCTTCGATTTCCGGCTCGGTCGCATCACCGCGACCACGCCGTGCGCGTCGTTCGGCTTGCGCATGCGCACGGCGAACCGTTATCTGGCGCCGCGTCTGGCGCTGATCGGCGATGCCGCGCACGTCGTGCATCCGCTGGCCGGCCAGGGCGTCAATCTGGGTTTTCGCGATGCGCTGGAACTGGCCGATGTCCTGATCGCTGCGCGGAATGCGAAACGCGATTTCTCCGCGCAGGCGACCTTGCGTCGATATGAGCGGTCGCGGCGCAGCGACAACGTACTTTCGGCCAATGCCTTCGACGCGATCCAGCGCGTGTTCGCCAGTCCGGCCATGCCGCTGGCGGGGCTGCGTGGTGCGGGGCTGGCGGCGGTCGAGCGCCTCGCTCCGTTAAAGCGCCTGTTGGCCGCGCACGCGGCCGGTGGCCAGGGAACCTCTGAATAAGCTGCTGCGCTGCGGCGACGAACAATCCGCGTTCGCTCGCGACACATTTTTAGAGGTTCCCCTGACGCAATCGCGACCTTGCTTCACAACGGGTACGATTCCGTTATCATGCGTGTCCGGGTATGTGGGAGGTAAGCGACATGTGGTTTCTGGATTTCATCGTGCTGATCGTGCTCGGCCTGCTGGGCATCTCCGCCTGGCTGAAGAACCAGCAGCCCAAGGTGAGTGATCACATCGGCAAACTCGAGTCGTTCGAGGGCTGGATCGGCATTGCCGGCCTGGTCTGGGGCATCGTGTTGCTGTTGCAGTGGCTATCCCTCGGCCTGCGTTACAGCGCCGGCATGAGTCTGGTCGCCCTGATCATCGTGCTGGCGATTCTGGGCATGTCGCTGATTCTGGCCATGGGCAAACTGCGCGTGCTGTTCGGCAGCAATGCGTTCATGGACAAGCTGGGCGGATTCACCGCCAAGCTGGCGCCGTACCGGTTGGGTTTCGGTTTCACCTGCCTGTTCCTGGCTTTGTACATGCTGTTTGCGCTGGCGCGGTTCAACGCACTCTGATTGCGCGGAGCAAAGTTGCCCGAGACTCACTTTTCGATCTTGTAATTGATGCCGGCGCGACTGGACACCGTGCCGTTGCGGATTTCCAGATCGAACAGCCGGCTCAGGCGATAACGCAGGGTAACGACTTCGCCCGGGTTGAACAGGCCGACGCCGTAGCTCAGATACAGGCGCGGCGACAGGTATTTGCCGACGGTCAACGCGGCGCCGCCGACGGCGGTGTTGTCGCTGACGCCGACATCGTCCAGGCCCATGCGGTTGCCGATGCTCTTGGCCAACAGATCACCACCAGCGGTACCCAGTGCGCGTGCGGCGCTGCCGACCGCATCGCCTTCGCCGCTTTTCAGTTGCGACATCGGCTTGCCGGCAACCAGATACGACAAGGCATCGGATTGCTCCATGGCGGGTGTGGAAAACACCGTCAATATCGGAGCCTTGGCGGTGCCGCGTACCTGCAGGCCGACGGTGATGGTCGGGTCGGTGAACCCGCTGCGTGTCGCGCGGATATCCAGTCCCGGATTTTCGACCGGCGTACCGGCAAACAGCAGCCGCCCCTGCTCGATATTCAGGTCCTGGCCGTATGCCTTGTAGGTGCCGTTGACGACGATCTGGCCGCGGCCGGTGGCGGCGTTGCCGGGACGCTCCTGGATGGCGAGTTGTCCGCTCAGGTACCCGTTAAGGCCATAGCTGACCAGATGCACCTCCCGTCCTTGGCGCAAGTCCAGTTTGTTCTGTTTCCCGTTGCCAAGCTTGAGCGTGATATCGGCAAAGATCGGCGTGGAGGACTCCCGGGAGTTCGTTTGCGCATCGGTGACGACGACATCCGGTGAAGCCTGCGCGGCGCCCGCACCCGGAAGTTTGCCGGCATCGACGTCGGCGCCGGGAATGGTCATGCTGCCGGTGAGTTTGTAGGCGCCAGTTTCGCGCTTGAGGTTCAGGTCGGGTGACACAACGACCTTGGCACCCGGAATATCGGCGGCCTGGAATCGCTCGCCCTTGATCTTCAGCGACAAGGGTGATTTCGCGTCGCTGCTGATGTTGCCGCTGATCTGCAGCTTGCCGTCACCGGAGGCGACGCTTCCGGTGATTTCAAAATCGCGGCCATTGTCGGAACGCACGCGGACTTCGCCGTTCTTGAGCCTGATGCCGGCCGCAGGCAGTTCGGTGGTGAACTGCTTCAGTTCGGCGTTGCCTTTGATGCCGGGGTTGGCCGTGGTGCCGGACAGCGCCATGTGCGCCTGCAGTTTGCCTTGCGTGCCGGAGGTCTGTGCATTGAGCAGGTCGACGAAGCGCAATTGCTGCAGATTTGCCGAAATATCGCCGGAAAGCGGCGCACCATTCGGCCCATACGCGCCGAGGTCGATGTGTCCGCTGATGCTGCCGCTCTGGTCCAGGTCGCCGCGCACGCTCAGTGTGCTGCTCTGCTGCGACAATCGGGCGTCGAATGTCAGCTTGCGGTAGGCGAGCAGGGGTTTTTGCGCCTGGTCGGGGTAGTATATCGAGCCATTGTCCGACTCGATTTTGGCCTGTCCTGTCCACGCCCCCCCGGCAGTCCGGCTGAGTTTGCCGCTGGCCTGGATGGTGCCCTCGAGGCGCAACGGCGATTCCGGACTGATCATGGCCGCAATCGAGGCCAACGTGAGTCGGTGCACATTGAATTCGGCCCGCGTGTCGCCCTTGACCGTGCGCGAGGCGGCTACGCACAGGTTGGCCTGATCGGATTGCAGGCAGGATTGCGGAACCGTGAATGCACCGTTGGCGTAATCGATGGCTGTTGGCTTGTTCAGCGTCCAGGCTTGCGATTGCCGCGGCGCCAGCGTCAGCTCCGATAGCGTGCCGCGCCAGTGCAGGCCGCCGGCTTTTGCCGTTGCATCCTGCAATCCGCCGCTGAATTCCAGCGACGCCTTCAGTTGCGGCCCGTCCGCGCGCAGGGATACCGTGTGCCTGGTCTGACTGCCATGTGCGTCGAGCTTGACGGTATCGAACAGATATTTGCCGGTGGTAACCCGGGCGGCATCGAGTTTGATCTGCCCGTTTGGCGCATCAAGGTCGCTAACCTGGATCGACAAGTTCGCGGCCGCAGCCTCGACGCCGGCGTATTCCAGTTTACCGAGTCGCACATGTCCCTTGGCGTCGAGTTTCGGCCAGGTGCCGCGAAGGTCGATATTGCCTTTCAGGCTGCCGCCTGCTTTCGGCAGCCAGTCGCCGAGACTGGTGATGTCGAATGTGCCGCGCACGTCGGTTTGCGTCAGGCTGCGGCCGTCCAGCGCTATCGAACTTTCGCCGGCGGCAATTTTCAGATTGCCCTTGAGTGACAACGGCGGCACGAATTGCAGATCGCCACTGCCGTGCAGTTTGCGCCGACGCAGCGTACCGGCAAGACGTTTCAGATGCAGCTCGCCCTGCGCGCCGCTGTTGCCGAGCTTGCCGGTCGTGGTCAGGTCGAAATCCACGGCCCCCGGCCAGTCCGGCGCAAAATCGGCCGGGTCCAGATTGTCCGCGATAGCCTGCAGGTTCCAGCTTGTCTGCGGTTGCAGCGTGACTGTGCCGCTGGCTTTGAGTCCGCCTTGTTGTTGTCGCAGCGCGAACTGGCTGATGGCGACCTGCTTCGGTGTGCCATCCAGCTGGAATGCGATTTTGGCCGGCTTGTCCGGCGGGCCGATTTGCAGGTTGCCCTTGGCCGCGAATTGTTGCGGGTTGCCCTGGGCGTGCAGCTGGCCTTGCGTCGCCAATGCGCTGCCGATCAGGTCGGCCGGCAGGGTGACCTTGTCCCAGTCTGCGTCCACAATGAAAGCGGGCGGCGTCTGGTCCAGTTTCAGTGTCGCCCGCGCATTCAGTTCACCGGGGCTGTCGACCGCGCGCAGGTGCAGTTTGGAAATCGACAGGGTGTGAGCCTGCAGCGCGAATTGCAGTGGGTCGAGGACGAGGTCGTGCGCGTTGACATGGATGTCGCCGTTGAGCGACCCATTGTGGCGGTCGCCGCTGCCGCGCAAGGCCAGGGCCAGCGAGTGGATCTTGCCGCCGTATCCGAGTTTGGCCGGATCGAACGCAGGCACCTTGAATTCGAGTTGCCACGGAAGATCGGACGACTGGTTGCGAAGCGTGATTTTTGCGCTTGCCGGTGTCGGCTCGGTCAGTGCGATCGAGGCCGTCGCCCGGCTGCCGTTGCTGTTGAGCACGAGATGTCCGGCGACCGGCTGCGTGGATTTCCAGTCGAACTGTGCGCTGGCTTGTCCGCGATAGTCACTGTAGGAATTCAGGGCGCCGCTGAAGGTCGCGTGCCCGTCGGAAGATTCCAGCGCAAAGCGATGGACCGTCAGCGCCTTGCCCGTCCAGCTGGCGCCAATATCGAGTTTGTCGAACACGAATACTCGTTGTGCATCAACGAAGAATTTGGCATCGCGGATGCTGGCATGATCAAGCAGGATGGACAATGGCGGCGTCAGCCACGACTGCAACGGCGTCGGCGGCGTGGTCGCGCTCGGTGTCGTTACGGTGTTCAGGCGAACATCCAGGCCATTGATGCGCAAGTCGTGCACCAGCATGTTGCGGTGAAACAATGGCGTCAGCGCATAGTTGGCATCGATACGACGAATACGCACGTCGATTCCGCTGGCGGGATCGTGATAGCGAACGTCGTCGAGTTGCAGTGGCCCGGACAGGCTGCCGTGAATCTGTGCGATGTGCAGTTTGCCGGCGAGCAGGCTTTGCGCGCGGGCGATGGCGAAACGCGCGCCGGCCTGCGAGGCCAGCAGCCACCAGCCGGCCAGCACCAGCAGGGCCAGCAAGACTGCCAACGCGATACCGATGCGTTTGATCCAGCGGCGGCTCACAGGTCCGGCCCGAGTGTCAGGTGTAGTTGTACGCCGTTTCGACCATTCGGATCGTTGATCGGCACGCCCAGATCGAGGCGCACCATGCCGACCGGCGAACGCCAGCGCAGGCCGAGGCCGGTGCCGATGCGGTTGCGAAAATTGGACAGGCCGCTGAACGCATCGCCCGTGTCGACGAACGTGGCGATACCCCAATTGCGCGTAAAGTAGTACTCGTATTCGGCGCTGAACAGGGCCAGGTCGCGACCGCCGACGATCAGGCCCTTGTCGTTTTCCGGGCCGATCACCTGATACGGATAGCCGCGAATGGTGCGATCGCCACCGGCGAAGAAACGCAGCTGCGGCGGCAGCTTGTCGAAATTGCCGACCGTCGTGGCGCCTAGCGAGCCGCGCAGGATCACGCGCTGGCGACGGCCCAGTGCATGGATCCATTTCGCATCGACGCGAACCTGCGCGAAGCGGGTGGACGAGATCAGGCCCGGGTCGGCGCGCAGCGCCAGATTCACCGAATAGCCACGGTGCACGAACAGCGGGTTGTCGGCCTGCTTCTTGCCGAGCACCAGCTCCGGATACAGCAGGGTCGTGTTACCGCGCTGGTTGAGCTTGTCGTTGCCGTTCGGATCGAGAATGGTGAAATCGCCGGTCAACGCATGCAGGCCGATCGTGCGCGATAAACCATGCCACTGCCGCGTCTCGTTGGCCACGACGGACGTCGTCCTGGATTGCGTGGTGTCGGTGTTCTGATCGAGGTAGCTGACACCGAAATTGAAGCTGCGATGGTAAATGCCCGGCAGCGGAATCGAGTAGATCGTCGATACGGTTTTCTGGCGCTGCGCGATCTGCGTTTCGAGCTTGAGCTTGTGTCCGCTTCGGTTGAGCCAGCGGCGGGTCATGCCCGCATTTACGCCGAAGCCGATGTCGGTGTCGACAAAGATGCCGGCGGTGTAGACGTTGCGCTTGGCCGGCCCGAGCGTGACCTTGATCGGCACGATGCCGTCTTTCGCGTGGTCCGTATCCGGTTGCACTTCGACGATGGCGAAGTAATCCGCGTCGACGAGTTTCCGTTGCAATTCGAGCAACTGCGATTGCGAGTAATAGTCGCCGCGTTTCCACGGGATGTAGCGACGCAGGAATCCGGAACGAAACTGGCTGCCGTCGAAATGGGTTTCGCCATAGCGGTAGCGAACACCCGGGTCCCAATGCAGGTGAATCACGGCGCGATTGTCCGCGCGTGTGACTTCGACGCGGTGCTGGGTCAGTTTGGTATCCAGATAGCCGTCGGCGATCAGCGCAGCCTGGATATCGGCCTTGCTTTTTTCATACGTCGACTGATTCAGACGCTGGCCCTTTTTCGGACGGAATTTCGCGACCGCGAGGCGGATGGGCTTGTCCTTGCGCGCGCTGTCGGGAACCTGCAGGTCCAGCTCGGCGACCTTGGTCGGTTCGCCGGCATTGACGTGCATGACGATGACGAAGCCCTTGTCGGTCTCGTTCAGCTCGCCGGTAACGTGTGCGTTGTAGTAGCCGTAGGGTTCCATCGCGGTTTCGATACGTTTCGGTGCCAGCCGATACAGGCGGTGTGCCTGCGCGGCAGTAACGTCACGTTTGGCATAGACGGCGATGCCGCTGGCTTCGGCGGTGACGGCTTTGAGTTCGTCGTTCAGCCCTTCGACCTTCACGCTGATTCGGGCGGCAAAAACCGCTGGAGACAGGCACAGCAGAAGCGCACCGAATGGCACGAGCAGGCGGGCCAGGTTCCCCCGGTGCGGGCAGTCGGGCGAAATCGAATCGGAGCGACGGTCCATGCGAGGATATTTATACCATCGCCGGCGTAATCTGACGTTAGCGCAGGCATGAATCGGCCGATGCGCTTACCCGCTAGTGCGCCGGCGACACGAAAGCCGGTATTTTCGGCAATGGTTCCTTGCCAACCCCGGATCGCCGGCGAGAAGCCGAACATCGGGTTCATGCGTGCCTGCGGGGCACTCGACGGCGCTCGCGGGCGGATCAGGTGAGACAATGCCGATACTTGAGACTCTTAAACTTAGCGGAGCAGGGACAAAGGGAGGACATTATCAGGGAGGAATGTCATGCGTATTTTCATTTCATTCGTTGCAACATCCTGCTTGTTTCTGATGTCCAGCGCAGCCGACGCTCAAACCGTCGCGCAATCGCGGTTGTTCGGCACGGTGCTCGAATATCCCACCAGCCAATGCCAAAGGGTCGGCTAAATGGTTCTATGCCAAAGCCGCCGCCTTGCATGTGCACTGGCTCACATCGATACAGTGCACGCATACGGGCCGAAGCCATACTTTGGCTCCGGCGCCGGATGGCGCCAATACCGCGAGGCTGCAGGCCACTTAAATTACACGTCAAACAACTGGTCGGGTTACCAGATTTCCAACACCGCGCAATACACACAGGCCGGCTGGACCATTCCGACAGTCGCACTTCCCCGGCCCGGATACGCGTCGGACGGGAAATACTACTCCACGACATGGACGGGCATCGGCGGCGGCTTCGGTACCAGCGGATACGATCCGCTGATACAGGCAGGATCCGAACAGGACGCGTTTTCGGGCGGCAATCGCATTTACTATTTCTGGTACGCAATCGTGGGCGGCGATGCCGACACCAATGGCGAGGTGCAAATCTCTCCACCGGTCGCTCATCCCGGTGATTCCGCCGGCAGCGTGGCAATCTGGACACCGACCCAGCCTGGTTCCAGTCTCGGCGTAGTCCAGCTTGGTGTATGCGACTTCACAGCAGGTGGATGCGTATCCCTATATATTGGAGCTGATAATGATCCATTAAATAGACCGTATACCCCTCAACCCGGCGACAGCACCGAATGGATCGTGGAGGCGCCTACGCTGAGAATTGCCGGCGCGAATTATGTTACTCCGCTTGCAAACTTCGGCTACGAACCGTTTACAGCGGCCGTATGGACGGACAACTACGACCCATCCGGTGGGAAATACGGCCTACACCATTGCGGACGGGCAACCACCGACCTCGATCTGGCTAGACCGGAACGTTTTCGGTTATCTGCAATACCTTGCCGTTCCGAACACGTTGAACAGCGACGGTGCCGGCTTTACCGACGTCTATTATCAACCGACCAACGGAAATTAGTCAGATGTTCCGGGTTTGGAAAATCGGTGGCCAGCCGGTCGGGACGGGAGCGTTGTGTCGCACAATGAAGGCGACAGGCTTGCGCTTTGCTGTCCTGTTCGCATCCATGCTGACGCTGTTTGGTCCGGGAATCGCCCACGCGGCGATTCCCGCGTCCGAGCGTGCGGTTTTGGAGAATCTGTACGCCTACACCAACGGCCCGGGCTGGGCGCATCAGGATGGCTGGAACGGTGCGCCGGGAACGGAATGCAACTGGTATGGAACCACCTGCAATGCCGCGGGCACGACGGTGACGGGCATCGACTTGTCCGGCAACGGTTTGTATGGCCCGTTGCCGCCGCTGGCGGGGCTCACGAACCTGGAAACGTTCGATATTCATCAGACCGCGACCGGCGGAATCGGCGCTTACAACTCACTGTTCGGGCCGATTCCGCCGCTGAACGGATTGAAGCATCTCAAATTATTTGATGCCAACAACACGTTTTTCAACGGCGGCATCCCGTCGCTGACCGGATTGAGCCATCTCCAGCTTTTCGGGTGCGTACGGTGTGGCTTGACCGGGCCCATCCCTTCGTTAAGCGGATTAACCAGCCTACAGACTTTTGATGTTTCCTATAATCAGCTTAGCGGGAGTATCCCTTCCTTGGCGGGACTTTCTCAACTGCGGTATTTCCGTGTCGGTGGCCAACTCACGGGAGCAATACCCGATCCCAGTGGATTGACGAACCTGCAGACTTATATCGTTGGCGGGTACCAGCTTACCGGTGGTGTTCCGGACCTGGTCGACTTGCCAAACCTGCAGACATTCGAGGTTTATGGCTTTCTCTCCGGCCAGATTGGCAGCTTGTCCAATTTGCCAAGCCTGGAGACGTTTGACATGTCCGGCGATCGGCTCACGGGCAACATTCCGCCTCTGGCGGGATTGCCAAACCTGCAGCTGTTTTCCGTTGGCGGCAATCTTCTTACCGGCAGTGTGCCGGAGCTATCCGGATTGACGAGCCTGCAGAATTTAGGGCTTTCCTACAATCAACTCAGCGGCTTACTACCGGCGGTACCACAGTCGCTGATCGAGAGCGCCGGCGCCCACAGCTATGCCAGTGCGACCGCGTGTCCGAACCTGCTGACGCCAGCCAGCGATCCGCCGACCCAGACGGACCTGGATTGGAATACCGTCACCAAGACCACGCCGTGGTCACAGGACTGTGCACCCGATCCGGTCTGGAAAACCTATATGGGTGTTGCTTCGAGCATGAATCCTTCGACGGTCGGCCAGTCGGTAACCTTCAAGGCCGTAGTGCATGGCATGAACCCGACCGGTACAATGACCTTTACCTCGAAATCCGACACACCCGGCACGACGGCGGTGACGACCTTGTGCGACAGCGTACCGCTGGTCGACTCGGTCGCCACCTGCACGGTCGACAATATTCCGGCGAATGGTTCCACCTACAGCATTGTGGGGCATTATTCCGGCGACGCGGACAATGCACCGGCGGATAACAGCATCGTGCCTGTGTACCAGTTGGTGAATTACGCGCCGATCACGGCCACGGTCACGGCCAATCCGGTGCAGGCCGGCGAGCCGGTCGACATCGCCGGGATCGGCTCGTTTTACAGTGGCACCACGATGGAGTTCGACGATGCACGCACCGCGTTGTGCAGCGGTGTTACCCCGTACGCCGTGGATGGGCATCTGCTGGGTCATTGCGTGACCCAATTCGTAAAGGCCGGACCGCATGTGCTGTTCTTGAAAGCCCTCAGCAACGGGCCACAAGCCAACGACGGTGCGCTACCCCTGATCGTCAACGTCGTGGCCGCCAAGGCCTTCGATGCGGACCAGTTCGCCCTGACCGGTTCGTGGTACAACCCGCCGACTTCGGGCCAGGGCCTGGAAATCGAGGTCTATCCGGACCTGGTCGGCAATGGCAAGAGTCTGCTGTTCGGCGGCTGGTTCACCGACGACGAATCGGGGCATGAGCAATGGGTGACGCTGCAGGGCGATCTGTCATCGAGCCATGGCGGATCCTATGACCTGAAGATCGGCCAGAACTCCGGTGGCAACTTCGATGCGCAGCCAATTACCGAAGCCACGCAGATCGGTACGGCGACGCTGACGTTCTATGACTGCACCCATGCAGCGCTCGTTTACAACTTCGACGACGGTCGCGGCGGCACGATTCCATACGTTCGCCTGACCAGTCCCACGGCTTGCAGCAGCACCGTGCCGGCCGCGCCGCCGGTGCCGTTGCCGGATAACTACAACGATGTGCTGCACTCGGGCGCATGGTACGACCCGGCCACGTCGGGACAGGGCCTGATGGTGGACATCGACCCGTCCATCACGACCTTCTTCGCCGCCTGGTACACGTTTACGCCAGCCGCCAGTGCCGACACCGGCATCGCGCGGCAGCGCTGGTTCACGTTGCAGGACAACACCTACACGCCCGGTGACTTGAGTTTGCACGATGTGCCGATCATCAGCGTCAACGGTGGTGTGTTCAACCAGCCTTCGACGACCGATGCGCAACAGGTCGGAACGGCGCAGGTGACGTTCACCTCGTGTACGACGATGACGTTGCAGTACACCTTTACCGCGGGGGAATTCCAAGGGCTGAGCGGCACCATCAATGAACGGGCCATCGTGCCGGATACGCCGTGTCAGCAATAAACCATTGACTGCCTCCCGCAATCGACATCGCGCGTCTGCGGGCGTGCGATTTTTCAGACCGTTGGGATTTTGACGCGGTTCAGCCCGTCGCTGCGGTGGTCGGCGGCAATCCTGTGCTGGCCGCCAGGCGCGATGAAGATTCTTCGCTGCTGCGACCGGCGCGCCACGCAATCCACGCCGCGATCAGCGCCGACAGATACGGGATGGCCTGGGCGCACAGGATCGCGACCCAGAGTTTGCCCTCGAGATAGTTGATGCCGATGGCATGGGCCATGCCGAAGATGCCCAGGCAGATGGCACCGAACATCAGCAACTCCTCACGTACCGCCGAGAACGGGTTGGGACGTTTCGACAGGCGCCGGCTCTTGGCGGTGCGCACAAATTCGCCCTGCTTCTTCCACAGGCCCAGGTAGATGCCGCGTGCGATCGCATGGCTCAAGCCCATGCTGGCGATCGAGGCCAAGATCGTATCGGTCCACGAACACGGCACGCGTAGTCGATACAGCAAAATGCCGAACAGGGCCTTGAACAAGAAGAAGCCGAGGATCGGGTAGATGAACAGGTCCAGCGGCAGGTTGAAATATTCCGGCAGGCCGATCATGCCGGCCGTCCACAGCAGTGCCAGCAGCGTGAACGCCAGATGCAGCGCGTCGGCGAACCACGAGAACCAGCCGGTCAGGAAGTGGAAACGCTGGCCGCGGGTCAGCGGGCCGCGTTCGGCCAGCCAGTGCCAGCGCACCTTGAGAATCTGCATGGCACCGAACGCCCAGCGATATCGCTGCGACTTGTACGCGGTGAAGTCGGCGGGTGTCAGGCCGCGACCCAAGACGCGATCGACATAGATCGTGTCGTAACCCGAATGCATCAGGCGCAGACCGAGTTCGGCGTCCTCGCAAATCGTCCACTCAGACCATCCGCCGGTCGCTTCCAGCGCACCGCGCCGAACCATGGTCATGGTGCCGTGCTGGATGATTGCGTTGCGTTCGTTTCGGTGATGCATGCCGATGCGGAAGAACCCGTCGTACTCCCAGTTGGTCATGCGCCGGAACGCATTGTGCTCCCAGTCGCGGTGTGCTTGCGGACATTGCACGACGGCGATTTTGGGGTCGACGAAATAGCCGGTCAGTGCTTTCAGCCATTGCGAATCGACCACGTAGTCGGCATCCACGGCGGCGACGATCTCGGCTCGCGGATCGGTTTGCAGCAAACCATAGTTCAGCGCGCCGGCCTTGAACCCCGGCCACGGATTCAGATGGAAGAAACGGAAACGCTTGCCGAGCTGTTTGCAGTGATCGCGCACCGGTTGCCAGACATCATCGCGGCGCGTGTTGTTGTCGATGACCAGCACTTCGAAGTTGTCGTAGTCGAGTTCGGCCAGCGAGTCCAGGGTCAGGATTACCATCTCCGGCGGTTCGTTGCAGCAGGCCAGATGGATCGACACGAACGGCTGCGCATCGCCGGGTTTCGGTTCGAGCAGATCGAACGGACGCAGCCAGTAGCGGTGCCAGACGACCTCGGTGAATTCGAAGGCATTGATCAGCAGGATCAGCACGATCGCCACCTGTGCCGGGGCGAGGATCATCAACATGGTCCAGTCGACCGGGCTCAGGTAGAACCCGTAGGGCAGGGTCGACAGCCATACCAGCAGCGAGGCTGACAGCTGGATCAGCGTACAGAAGAAGAACAGGCCAACGGTATGGAAGCGCATGAAGTGCCGCGCGAACCAGAACATCGGCAGCAACGCGACCAGACAGGCGATCAGTGCTTTCCACGGCCAGGCCGGATCCTCAATGACGGTGCCGGTAAGTGAGAACTTGGGCTTTCGATCGGCACCGAACATGCCCCAGTAGGCGCCCGCGCGGCCCTCGAACTGTTCCTTCCAGGGCTGGTCGAATGCTTCCATGAGGTAGTAGTCGAAGTGCCGTTCACGCGCGACGTTCAGCCACTGGCGGATGAACAGCGCCTCGTTGGCGATGGAGGCGGTGGCGCCGCGAATACGATTGCCGCTTGACGGCCAGCCAACTTCTCCAATGACGATATGCTTGCCCGGGAACCTGCTTTGCAACTCGTAATAGCGCATCAGCACCTGCAGGCCGATTGCATCCTTGCGCGGGTAACCTTCCCAGTACGGCAGCAGGTGCACGGTAATGAAATCGACGTGCTCGGCCAATTGTGGGTACTTCAGCCAGATATGCCACGGCTCGGCGGTGGACACCGGCACCTTGACCTGGGCGCGAACACGATCGATGTAATTGATCAGCGAATTCACGCCCATGTCATCGCGCAACAGCACCTCGTTGCCGACGATGACGCGGGTGATATTGCTGTTATGGCGTACCGAATCGATCAGCGCTGCGATTTCGTCCTCGTTATGCTGGTCGCGGTGGTCCAGCCAGGCACCGGCCATGACCGTCATGCCGTATTTCCTGGCGATGGCAGGAATGGCCGGATTTTCCAGCGACGAATAGGTACGCAGCCGGTTGCTGCGCCTGGACAGGAGTTTGATGTCGGCATCGACCTGCCCCAGGGCGGGATAGTTGCCGCGATTCGGATCCTGGTAGCGTTGGTATGGCGAGAAGGCAAAACCACCGACCTTGCCAGACCAGTTCGGCGGTTGTGCCGGTCGGTTCAGGACCTTCCACAGGCCGAAATTCAGCACTGCCACGACCAGGCTGAGCAACAGCGCGCGCCAGAACGAGAGTGGGGGAGTCGTTGATTGTTTTGAATTCAAGACAGGGGTCCGCATCGGCTGGCGCACATGTCGCGGTTGGGTGCAGAAACCGCCGCAGGATAGCCGAACGCTGCCCGACGACTCAACGCGGCGCGGTCGTTCAGCCTTTTCGGGAACGTCTTGCGCGCAGATGTCCGATCACGACCGGTGTCAACGACAGCAGGCCCATGGCGAGCAAGGGCACGATGACGACGGGATCGGTCAGCAGGTCCGGACTGATAGCACGGTTGCGGCCAATATTGGCGGCCAGGCCGGCACCGAGGAAGGTCTCGATACCGACCATCACGGCGCCACCCACACCCGTTGCCAGCAGGAACAGCCAGAGTGGGCAGCGCAGCCAGGCCAGCGCGATGGTGACGCCGCCGAATGGGAAAAAAGGCACAAAGCGCAAAAAGAAAGTGTAACTGACCGGGTGCGCCAGGTATCCGCCGCGCAGGCGATCGACCAGCCCCGGGCGTCGCGCGCGTTCATGGTCACCGAATGCGTAGCAACTGGCCAGGTACAGGATCACGGCACCGATGGTCACGCCGATGGTGGATAGCAGCGTGCCAACGACCGCGCCGAACAGCATGCCGCCAGCCAGGATCAGGATCAGCACGCCGGGAACACCGGTGGCGATGGCCAGCGCGGTTGCACCAATCTGGGTAAAACCGGCCAGCCACGGGTGAGTGGCGATCTGCTGCTGCAGGTTTTCCAGTTCCGTGGCCAGGGTCTCGGGGCGAAAACGGTCCAGCGCGCCCGACGCTAGCAGGCCGATGCCGATGGCGATCAGAATCAGCAGCGGCAGGAAGGAGCGCAATTGTCGCATTTTCGATCCAGGAAGAAATGCGAAGGCCGGCTGATGCCGGCCCTCGCGACGGCACAAGTTTACATGCTCGGACTCAGCGGCAGGTATCGCCGTCGAATCCGCTGCCAAACAGGCGGTCGAAAGCCAGCGTCAGCACCTGACCGTCGTGGTCGGCGCTGCGAGCCGGTGTCGACGGATCGGTGACTGCCGGACCGGCCTCCGACGTGTCCGCGTTGCCGTGCGCGTTGTGCAGGCTGACGAAGTCAGTCCAGGCCGTGCGCGAAAGCAGGCTGTGATCCAGTTCCTGCACATAGCCGTAAAACGAGAACGAGTAACGGGTGGCCGGATCGGTCGTCAATCCCGCGTCGCAAAGGGTCGGTGTCGTGATTGGCGCCTCCCACACCATGTTGTCGCCTTCGACGGCGTTGCCCTTGATCTGGTCGGTAACGTCGACGTATCCATCCGTGAACTCGTAGGCGTTGAAATCGCCGACCACGACCAGTGGCACATTGCCGTCGGCATTTGCAACCGTTTCGCCGTTGGCGCCGAGCGTGACGTTTGCGTCCGGTGAAACCAGCGAGACGTCGTTACCGCTGCCGGTTTGCCAGGCCTGAACGATCTCGCCGACGTATTGCGCCTGCTCCAGGCGCTTGCGACGCACCCGGGGCGTATTGTCCACGCCATTCAGCGAGCGGTCGTGAATCACCAGCACGGCGAAGCGGTGGCCGTTGAAGTTGGCGTCCAGCAGTAGCGGTGGCCGGTCATTCAGTGGGCAGGACGGCGCGCTGCCACAACCGTCGTCGCTCCGGGTAGCCTTGCCAAGTTGAGTGACCGCATTGACGGTCACGTCAGCGCGCACCAGGAAGCCGACATCGATGCCGCCGATGTCGTTTCCTTCGTCCAGATAAGGCGTGTAGTTCAGATGGGGGTCGTCACTGTGGATCTGGTCGGCCAACGATTGCAGCGTGGCCAGATTTTCCACTTCCTGTACGCCGACCACGGCCGGCGCCTTGAGCACGTTGCGCACCTGCAGCGACAGCTTGGCCAGGCGGATATCGAACTGTTCGGTCGTCGGACAAGTATCGGCGCTGCCCGGCGTACAGGAATCGATGGTGCCGGAATCGTTCGCATCGTTGAAAAAGTGCAGCATGTTTTGCGAGGCGATGGTCAACGTGCCGGTGGCCGAACCCGGTACGGGTTTGACCGGATCGGGCGCGGGGCCAGGACTGAAGGTCACCGGATACAGCTCATAGGTGCCGTTGTAATCGGCCACGACCGCATCCGAGGTGAATGCCTGACCGGCATTCAATGGCGGAATGCTGAGACCGTTTAATGCACGTGGCGGATAAAACTCGATAATTTCCGGATCGCCATCCCAGACCGGCAAGCCGGCCACGCCCGGATAGGCGATGCCGGGTTCTCGCAGTGGGCGCGGCGCATTGCTCACGGTTGCGTAGAAAAAGCCGGGCGTGCCCGGATGCGTACCATCAGCCGCATAGCCGCCGCTGGTGGCGCCGACGACCACACCATTGACGTGCACGAGCATGCTTTCCAGGCATTCCCAGTTACCCTTTGCCACTGCATCCGGGGACAGCGAGCCCTGGCAATAGTGCGTGGTTGGATCCGCTGAAGGCAGCGAGGTGTCGAGCAACAGCGCCGAGATGGCCCCTCCGCTCCCGATCATGGCCACGGTTGCATTGCCGCCGAATTCGGTGGTGCCGTTATGTTCTGAAATCTTGCCGACGACGCTGACGAAATCGCCGACGGCGACCAGCGTCGAGCCGCCGGTGTAGGTCGGCGTTCCACCGGTATAGACGTAGATGCCGTCGGACGTATCCGGATTGCTGTCGCCGACCGGGTCCTGCATGTAGAAACCACTGCCATCAATGGCGGTGACGACGTTGCCGTCGGTACTTACGGTCTGAGTCACGTATGGCGAGGCGTCGCCATCACCCTGGATCGCGCCGATGGACAGGTTTGCGAAGTCGTCGTTCAGTACCGTGCCGGTACCCTGCGCGCTGGTCGTGACGACATCGGCACCTGAAATATTGCTGACGTTGACCTGGAACGTCTCATCCGGTTCGGTCGTCGTGTCGCCATTAACCCGCACGGTGAAGCTGTATGTCGTATTGCCTTCGGCGATCGTTTGCGCGGCCAGCGATTTCGACACGTAATCGTTGTCGGCGACCGTGGCCGTGCCATCGGCAGTGGCGATATCAAACGTCACACCGCCGGCCGGCGCCGCGGCGGACAAGCTGACAGTGAACGTGAAATCGGTCGTGCCGCTGTCGCCTTCGTTCTTGCCGACGTTGTCGATGCTCAACGTGATGCCGCTGGAGCCTGCGCAGACGTTGGTCGCGGACGAGCTGTTGAGCGGGTTCGGCGTGGCGATCGTGAAGTCGCTGCTGTTGTTGCCGGTGTCGGTGCAACCGCCGCCATTGCGGATTGCTGCCGTGGGATTGCTCAATGCGGCGGTTGGGCTCGTCTCCGAGCAATTGGCCGAACCGAATCCGACGAAATCCTGAATGCTTGAATCGGATGGACATGAACCGTTGAGCGCCGTCGTCGAGTTGACCAGCGCCACTTTGCCGTTCGTACCGGACATGGAAATGGACCCGATAGTATCCGGTGCAGGAAGGGGCGTCGTACCGCCGCTTCCCGCGTTTTCCTGAACCAGAAAATACTGACCCGGCTGCAACATCAGTCCGGTCAGGTCCGTGACCTGCCAGCTGGAACCGGTCGATGGAGCATATTGCACGGACCAACCTGTGAGATCGACCGCCGTGCTGCCGCGATTGAACAATGCGATGAAGTCGTTGGTGTAAGTCGCGTTGCTGTTACCGCCGCCGCCGTAGACCTGATCAATCACGACCTGGGCTTGTGCAACCAGTGAAACTCCCGCAAACAGAATTGCTCCCACACACCAACGCATCGTTTTCCCCCCAATTGACGGAAAAGAGATGATGCTAGCGCAGTTTTACAATCTTGTGGCGAGCCGGGTCCCCGGCCGGCGTCGGCGACACGATGTGTCAGTCGTGCGTGCGATCATGGTTACGGCCGGAGTGCGAAAATGCGGCGGACTCAGTTCTGCTTCATGCCGCTTTTCCAGGCGTAGACCGCTGCCTGGGTGCGATCGTTGACGCCGAGTTTGGCCAGGATGTTGCTGACGTGAGTCTTGACTGTCTTGCTGGAAATCTCAAGGCGGTCGCTGATCTGCTGATTACTCAAACCCTCGGCCAACAGGGTCAGCACCTCGCGTTCGCGGTCGCTCAGCGCTTCCAGCAGTTCCGCGCCCGGCGTCGGTGACGGATTGCGCAAGGCGTCCATCAGATAGCCTGCGGCACGCGGGTGCAGGACTGCTTCACCTTGTGCGGTTCGACGAATGGCATCGGCCAGCGTGTCGGCATCGACATCCTTGAGCATGCACGACAACGCCCCGGCTTGCACCGCAGCGATGATTTGCGCGGCATCGTCGAATGATGTCAGCACCATCACGTGGACTTGCGGACTGTTTTTTCGTATCTCGCGAATCGCCGTGATTCCGCCGCCGGGCATGACCAGATCGATCAACGCGACCTGGGGTGTTGTCTTTCGACATAGCTCGATCGCGCCGGCGGCGTCTTCGGCTTCGCCGACGATGTTCAAATCACCATGGGTATCGAGAAATGCACGAATGCCCTGGCGAACCAGGATGTGATCGTCGGCGATGACTACGCGGATCGCTGCTTCGTTCATGTCTTGTCGTCGAGCCGGGTCTGGAAAGTCACGTTTACGCGGCAGCCTCGATCGATGTCGCTGACGAATTCGAAGGTTCCGGCTGGTAACGATTGCGCACGTGCACGCATGTTGTCCAGCCCCATGCCGCGTCGAGCGTCCGGATTTGCGCCCTGGCCGTTGTCGGCGATGCTCAGTTGCGTGGTGTTGTCGTGGCTGGTCAGACTGACCCGGACCCGGTCGGCACCGCTGTGGCGCAGCACATTGGCCAGCGCCTCGTCGACGATGCGCATGATCGTGTCAGCATGGGTATCGGTCAGCGGCGGGATGTTCGTCAGTTCCAGTTCGAGACTGACGCCGCTGCCCTGCGACCATTGCTCGGCGCGCATGCGCAGGCGTTGCGCCAGCGGCAGCTGGGCATCGCTGGCGCGCATCTCGTCGAGGATGTGCGCCAGTTCGTGCTGGATTTGATGGCACAGCATTTCCGCCTGGGCGACGCGTTCCCCGGCGGGATGACCGGCCAGCTGACGGCGTGCGCCGGCCAGTTGCATGTTCAGGGCGAAAGCCTTTTGCTTGACGGTATCGTGCAGGTCGCGCGCCAGACGCTGACGTTCGGCCAGAGTCGCCAGTTGCGCCCGTGATCGCATCAGTGCCTTGAGCTCAAGCGCCATCTCGTCGAGCAGTTGCGAAAGCCGGCCCAGTTCGTCGCGCGAGGGATCATCGATGCGGTCGCTGAAATTGCCGCTACTCCATGCCGTTGCCGCCCGTGCCACGCGATTCAATCGGCGTGTAACCCATGCGGCCAGGAAGAAAGATGAAGCGATACCGAAAATGAGCAGATAGCCGAGCACGATCGGCCACTCCAGGCTCAAGTCGAGCAGGAAGCGGCGCCACGGCACCGGCAGGCGCAACTCGACCAGCAGGAAGCCTCGCAGGGTTCCATCCGCGTCCCTTACCGGTGCGATGGCGCGGCGGATGCGATATGCGCCGCTGGCCGAGGCGAGCAGTCGTGGATGCGGTTGTCTCAGGGCCTGTAGCAGCAGCGGGGAACCCTCGCGCGGCAATTCCAGTCTCCAGTCCGCCGAGGACGGGGCCCTGGCCAGAACATGGCCGTCGGGCGACAAGACTGCCGCGGCGACCGGGTCGGAGGCCAGTTCGATCAGGATGTAGGATTCATGTTCAAGCAATCCGCCGCGAGGGCGCTGCAAGCGCAGCACCAGCGATTCGGTCCAGTTCGCCAGGCTTTGCGCTGCGTCGACGCTCGACTTGGGCCAGTCGCGGGCAAGCGCGGTTGCTGCACGTTGCGTCGCGTTGGTCAGCGAGCCGTGTTCGACGCCGTGCATGAAGCGGTTGAACTCGATCAGCAAAATGCCGGATTCCACCAGGATCAGGCACGGCAGCGACAGCAGTACGTAGAACAGTGTCAGTTTGAATATGAGCCCGCGTAACTGCGGGCGCAGCGGTTTCATGAGTGTGTGCCTGGCGTAGGGCCGACCTGAAGCATAACTGCTCAGGCAAGTGCGGTTGCAACGCCACCGCGCCTGCCGTCAGCGGCGGGTTACCGGTAGCCGTGTTGGTGGCTGACGGGAAGCACAGGTTCGGTATGCTCGATAGCCGGTTGCCGCTGTCGGCGCTATTGTTTCCCGGCCCTGGTCCAGGAGTCGCGCAGGGTTGTGGTGCGATTGAATACCGGTTTGCCAGGGTCGTGGTCATATCGTTCGGTAACGAAATAGCCCAGGCGTTCGAACTGGAATACCGTTTCAGGCGCAGCCTCGGCGGCCGCGGCTTCGACGAAACCATGCACGACACGTCGCGAATCCGGATTCAGATGGTCGCGATAGGTTTTGCCGTCGCTGTCGTCATCCGGATCGGCAACGTCGAACAGGCGCTCGTACAGGCGGATTTCGGCCGGCACGGCGTGTGCGGCGCTGAGCCAGTGGATGGTGCCCTTGACCTTGCGGTTCGCGCCGGGTTGTCCATGTCGTGTGTCCGCGTCGAGCGTGCACTGCAGGCCGATGACGTTGCCGTCGGCGTCTTTTTCCACTGTTTCGCATTTGACGATGCCGACGCCGCGCAAGCGCACTTCGCCGCCGGGAATCAGGCGCCGGAATCCCTTTTCCGGTACTTCCATGAAATCGTCTTGCTCGATCCATACTTCGCTGGAAAACGAAATCTTGCGCGTGCCGAACGATTCGTCCTTCGGATGATTCGGAAAACCCAGGGTCTCGGCGTGATCGGCGGGCAGATTGGTGATCGTCAGTTTCAGCGGGTTGATCACGGCCATGCGGCGCGGTGCGGCGGCATCCAGTACCTCGCGCACGCAGCCTTCGAGCACCGCGAACTCGATCGTCGAGTTCTGTTTGGTCACGCCGGCACGTTCCCAGAACAGGCGAATTGCGGCCGGCGGATAGCCCCGGCGGCGTGCGCCGGACAGTGTCGGCATGCGCGGATCGTCCCAACCGTCGACGAGCTTGTCCGAGACCAGTTCCATCAACTTGCGCTTGCTCATGACAGTGTAGTCGAGGTTGCCGCGTGCGAACTCGATCTGCTGTGGCGTGCTGACCGGCATCTGCAGGCCGGCGTCACGCAGCGGCTGCACCAGTTCCGGATGATTCGGCAGGTCGATCTTTTGCAGGCACCATTCGTACAGCGGCCGGTGATCCTCGAACTCAAGCGTGCACAGTGAATGCGTGATGCCCTCGACCGCGTCGGAAATGCAGTGGGCGTAGTCGTACATCGGATAAATCGGCCAGAAGTCGCCGGTGTTCTGATGCACGACCTTGCGAATGCGGTACAGCGCAGGATCGCGCAGGTTCATGTTGCCGCTGGCCATGTCGATCTTTGCGCGCAGGGTTTTGGAACCGTCGGAAAATTCGCCGGCACGCATGCGATGGAACAGGTCGAGATTCTCATCTATCGAGCGTTCCCGATACGGCGAGTTGTGCCCCGGCGCGGTCAGTGTGCCGCGGTATTCGCGCATTTCGTCGACTGTCAGGTCGCAGACATAAGCGGCGCCGTCGCGGATCAGCTTCTCGGCGCACAGGTAGAACACCTCGAAGTAGTCCGAGGCGTGGCGCAGCGCATCCCAGTCGAAACCCAGCCAGTGCACGTCGTCCTGGATCGCGGCGACGTATTCGGGGTTTTCACGGGTGGGGTTGGTATCGTCCAGGCGCAGATGGCAGACGCCGCCGAAATCGGCGGCAACGCCGAAATTCAGGCAGATCGACTTGGCATGGCCCAGATGTAGATAGCCGTTCGGTTCCGGTGGGAACCGCGTGACCACCGTGCCGCCATGCTTGCCGGCGGCACGGTCGTCGCTGACGATCTGGCGAATGAAATTGTTGCTGACGGGAGCTTCGGTCATTTTTTGCAGCAAAGGACAGGCGAATGCGCAAGTATAAGGCTGCCCTGATCAATTCGACACAGGTGGCATGATGCCCACAAGGTTCGCAGTTTGGGTTGCGCGACGCGGGATAGCGAACACGCCGGTACGACTTGGTCGAGACCTTGGCGGCATGGGACAATCTTGGGTCGCGGTCGTGAACGGGAATCGAACAGGCAGATGTTGCACGGAAAGAAAATCGTCGTCGTCATGCCGGCTTATCATGCCGAGCGCACGCTGGAGGACTGTTATCGGGCCATTCCGCACGATGTGGTCGATGCCGTCCTGCTGGTGGACGATGCCAGCGACGACGCCACACTGGCGGTGGCCCGGCGGCTGGGAATCCGCAGTTGCCGCCATCCGGCCAACCGTGGCTATGGTGGCAATCAGAAGACCTGTTATGCGCTGGCCCTGGGTGCCGGCGCCGACGTCGTGGTCATGCTGCATCCGGACTATCAGTACGAACCGCGCCTGATCACGGCAATGGCGGCAATGATTGCCTCGGAGGTCTACGACGTGGTGCTGGGATCGCGCATTCTCGGCAATACGGCGTTGTCCGGCGGCATGCCGCTGTACAAGTACGTGGCCAACCGGCTACTGACCATGGTGCAGAACCTGTTGATCGGCGCCAAGGTTTCGGAGTTTCACACCGGATATCGCGCCTTTTCGCGTCGCGTGCTGGAGCAATTGCCGCTGGCCGCCAATTCGGACGATTTCGTGTTCGACAACCAGATGCTGGTCCAGTCGTTTGCGTTCGGCATGCGCGTGGGCGAGCTGTCCTGCCCGACGCGTTATTTCCCTGAAGCCAGCCAGATCAGCTTCCGACGGTCGCTGCGCTATGGCTTGGGTGTACTGGCTACCAGTATTGCCTTTCGGCTGTGGAAGTGGAAATTGCTAAGGCCGCGCTTTCTGTCCGCGCAGCCACAGTGGCGATTGACACCGCAGCAAGAGACGGCTGCCGAGTCTTGAATAGCCGGAGGAGGGCAGCCTGGCGTGATGAGCGCGTGCTCTGGCTCGTGCTTGCGTTACTGTTGATCGCCGTCGGAATCTTCCTGCGCTGCTACCAGATCGGTACCCAGGTGCCGCTTGACGACGAATGGCATGCGATCCAAAAACTGCTGCATGCAAGTGCCTGGAATATTGCCACGCATTTCGGCGTGGCCGACTACAGCATTCCGCTGACGTTGTACGACCGATTCCTGTATCTGCACGGGGGCCTTGGCGAGTGGGGCCTGAGATTGCCGATGCTCGTCTGCGGCGTCGGACTGCTGTTGATCGGTCCCTGGTTGTTGCGCCGCGAGGCGTCCCCGGTCACGCTCGCGGTGTGGATCGGCTTGATGGCGATCTCGCCGGTACTGGTCTATCTCACCCGGACGGCACGGCCTTATGCCATAACGGATCTGCTGTGCTTCGTCGCGATCATGTCGTTTCGGCGCTGGTGGCAGCAGCGGCCACATGACGGCAAACGATGGGCCGCCTTGTACGTCGTCTGCACGTTTCTCGCCGGGTGGCTGCATCTGATCACATTGCCATTCACCTTGCTGCCATTCGCTTTCTATGGCGTGGCAACGATTCGCGATGGATTCGCCGGTACCTGGAACGATGCCTTGCGACGAATGGGCATCCTGTTCGCGGTCGGATTGATTACCGTATTGCTTCTGGCGCTGGTTTTGATGCCGCCGATGCTCAACGACTGGGGGGACTTGGCGGGCAAGGCCGGGGACAACGCCGTGACGCTGGCCAGCATTTACCGCAGCGCGCTGATGGCTTTCGGCCTGGCTGGCCCATGGCCGTTCGTTGCCATGCTGGTTCTGTTCGCGTTCGGTGTCGTGAGCTGGCGGCGACGCGACTCGGGTTTCGTCGGTTATGTGGCAACGATCGTTGCAATCAGTGCGGTGGCGGTTGCCCTGGCGCATCCGGCCTGGGTGCAGAACCCACCGGTGTACGTGCGCTATCTGCAGCCGTCGATTCCGTTTTTTTTGCTGTTCGTCGCGCAGGGGTTCACGACATTGTGCCAACGCCTGCATGCGGCATTACGGGCCGTGTTCTCGGCTGCCTTGATTGCGACGTTGTTTCTGGCGGGACCAATTCCGGGATATTTCTATAATCCGAATCAGTTCATGAATCACGCGTTTTTCCAGTTCGACTACGATCCGGATCACAACGTCTATTTCACGACATTGCCGCCGGTGCACGTGCCGGCGTTCTATCACCGGCTGGCGACACTGCCACCACGCAGCTTGACGCTTGTCGAGTCTCCCTGGTCCCTGCTCAGTTACGCCAATCCCCAGCCGATGTATCAACGCGTACATCGGCAGTACGTCAAGATCGGTATTCTCACGCCGCTGTGCGGCCCTCCGGCCTATGGCGAGTTTCCGGCGCACAGCGGCATGCATCTGCGCCAGTTCGTGAACATATCGGAGCTGCTCAGCGGGCATCCGCATGGCGGGGATCTGCTGATCGTGCATTTGCGCCACTGGCCACCCAACATGAATCCGCCGCCGCGCTGGCCGGACGTGCCGGCCTGTCTGGCCAGGATCGAGAAAAAGCTCGGTTCGCCGGCATATCATTCCAGCTATCTGGATGTCTTCCCCTTGTCCGCAAAAGGCCGCTCGCAGCTTTACGCTCTGGGGCTGATGCGCTAGCGTTGGGTTGCCGGTAAAGGGCCACGCATGAAAATCGTCTACGAAGCCGAAAACATCATCGACGCGAATCTGGTCAAGAACGCGCTCGAAGCCGAAGGCATCCCGGCCTTCGTGGCGGGCCAGTACCTGACTGGCGCGGCCGGTGAGTTGCCGCCGATGAATCTGGTCAAGGTCATGGTCGGCGACAGTGAGTGGCCGCGTGCACGCCAGATCGCCGAACGCGTCGATGCCGATCTGGCCGAATTCCGGGAGGCGGCCGCGGCCGATGGCAATTTGTCGTTGGGCGCGGCCTGAGCGATTGTTGCCGCTGATTTCCATGCATGGCGCGACGTTCGCAAGTGAACGTTTGACGCCGTGATGCAGACCGCCCTGTTTCGGCGTTCGGTCTGGCAAATGACGGCCGGCGCGGCCCTGATCAGCACGACCAGCATCTTCGTTCGCTGGTCGCATGTGGCGCCGACGGTGTCGGCTTTCTATCGAGTCCTGTTCGGCGGCATCATGCTGGCGGTACTGCTTGCCGCGCGTCGGCAGTGGCGACGCTTCGGCATGGCCGATGCGATCTGTATCCTGTTGCCCGCGCTGGCGTTCGCCGTCGACCTGACCGTCTGGCATCGCAGTATCTGGTATATCGGTCCCGGCCTGGCCACGCTGACCGGCAATTTCCAGGTGTTTATCCTGGCGCTTGCGGGCGTGCTGCTGTATCGCGAGCGCGTTGGGCTGCGCTTTGTTTTCGGTCTGGCCCTGGCAATGTATGGGCTGTGGCTGTTGGTCGGTCACGAATGGAACGCACTCAACGTGAATTATCGTCTGGGCGTCGTGCTGGGCCTGTCGACCGGCGTGGCGTATGCCGTCTACCTGTTGAGTTTTCGATGGGCGCGGCTGAAGCGACCACAGCTGAACCCGACGCAATTGTTATGCCTGACCACGTTGTTGTGTGCGGTATTCCTGGCGATGGCGGTCGCGGTTGAAGGCGACAGCTTCGTCATCCCGGATTTGCATACCTGGGGCTCGCTGTTGGGGTTGGCCCTGTTCGGCCAGGTCATGGGGTGGGTGTTGATCGTCGAGGCCATACCGCACCTGCCGGCCTCGTTGGTCGGGTTGCTGTTGTTGCTGCAACCGGCAATCTCCTTCGTGCTCGACGTCATCCTGTTCACTCGTCCAACTGCTGCCAGCGACTGGTTGGGCCTGGCCATCACGTTGGCCGGGATTTTTTTCGGTTCCCTGCGCACGATCCCTTCACGCAAAGAGGCGCCCGCATGATCGATCTGTCCGGCTTCATTCGCGATATCCCGGATTTCCCGAAACCCGGCATTGCGTTCAAGGACATCACGCCGCTGCTGGGCGATGCTCAAGCATTGCGTGCCTGCACCGCACAAATGGCCGAACCTTTGCGTGAACGGCGGGTTGAGAAGGTTTGCGCCGTCGAGTCGCGCGGATTCATCTTCGGCGCCGCATTGGCGCTGGAATTGGGCGCGGGGTTCGTGCCGATCCGCAAGCCGGGCAAGTTGCCGGCGCAAACGCATGGCGTGGATTACGCGCTGGAATACGGCACGGATCGGGTCGAGATTCACGCCGATTCCATCACCACAGGCGTGCGCGTGGTGCTCGTCGACGATGTCATCGCCACAGGCGGTACCCTGCTGGCCTCGCGCGCCTTGATTGACATGCTTGGCGCGGAACTGGTCGCGGCCAGTGTCCTGATCGAGCTGGATTTTCTTGGCGCACGCTCGCGCTGGCCGGAGCAGACGCCACTGCACGCCTTGCTGCATTACTGATTTCCAGGGGTAAAAATAGACGTCTAAACGTCTTGACGTCCAAATATATTTCGCTTAGGCTTCGCTCATCGTGGCGGAGGCCGATATGAGCGCAATTCCCTTGGCAGTTCCCGATACAACCGAAGAAGCCCCGATTTGTCGGCACGACGACGTGCTCGCCTTGCCGGCCGAATTCGTGCTCGAGTCCGGTGAGATCCTGCGCAACGGGCGTCTTGCCTGGCATTGCGAAGGCCCTGAATCGGCGCCGCTGGTCATCGTGCTGGGCGGTATTTCCGCGCATCGGTGGTTTTGCCAGCCGGATGGTCGCGGTTGGTGGCAGAGCCAGTTCGGACCGGGCAAGGCCGTCGATACGCGGGCGTTTCGCGTGCTTGGCATCGATTGGCCGGGTGGCGCAGGCGCCTCCAGCAGTGCGAATACGGAAGATGGCTTGCTGACGATTTCCACGTCGGATCAGGCGCGTGCCTTGCTGCTACTGCTCAATCGCTTCGGTGTCCGCCAGGTACATGCGCTGATCGGCGCTTCCTACGGCGGTTCGGTGGCGCAACATCTGGCTGCCTTGCTCGGTCCACGGGTGCGTCGATTGGTCGTGCTGTGTGCCGCGCATCGCTCCTCGCAATACGCGCTGTCGGTTCGCCATGTGCAACGCGCAATCCTGGATCTGGGCGCGGACAGCGACGCTGCGCTGGAACTGGCGCGGGCACTGGCATTGCTCGGTTACCGTACGCCTGAAGGCATCGAGCAACGCTTCGCCAAAGGTGACGTGTTGGGCTGGCTTGGCCATCACGGGCGCAGCTTCGCCCGGCGTTTCGATACGCACGCCTACCGGTGCCTGGGTGCATCGCTGGATACCCATCGAATCGATCCCGAATCGATCCGTGTGCCGACGAGCTTGTTCAACGTTCGCGAGGACCTGCTCGTGCCCTCATCGCTGGCGCATGAGTTCGCGACACGCTGTGGCGGCGGCTGCGAGCTGGTCGAAATTTCGTCGACGTACGGCCACGACGCGTTCTTGAAGGAAGACGTGGCCGTGTCGGAACTGTTTCGCTCGGCCCTGCAGGAGGATGAGACATGAGTCGTCGCATTGATACGATTGCTGCCCGCGCAGGGGTCGAAGCGGACCGTGCCCATGGCGCTGTCATGCCGCCATTGTATTTGTCGAGCAACTACAGTTTCGCCGAGTTCGGCCACAAGCGCGATTACGATTACACCCGCTCCGGCAATCCGACCCGTGACGTACTGGCCGGGGCACTGGCCGAACTGGAGGGTGGCGCCGGCGCCGTGGTCACGGCATCGGGCATGGCCGCGATCACGCTGCTAACCGCGCAACTGCGTCCGGGCGAACTGCTGGTTGCGCCGCACGATTGCTATGGCGGTTGCTATCGGCTGTTCAAGACGCAGGCCGAACAGGGGCATTACCGGGTCGAATTCATCGACTTCACCGACCAGTCAGCCGTCACCGCCGCGCTGGCGCAAAAGCCGAAGATCGTGTGGATCGAAACGCCGAGCAATCCCCTGCTGCGCGTGACCGATATCGCCGCCGTCGCGCGGCTGGCGCATGCAATCGAGGCACTGGTCGTCGTCGACAACACGTTCCTGTCGCCGGCATTGCAGCAGCCGATTTCGTTGGGTGCGGATATCGTCGTGCACTCGACAACGAAGTACCTGAATGGCCATTCCGATGTCGTCGGCGGCGCCGTGGTCTGGGCCGATGCCGAGGTCGGCGAGCAGATTGCCTGGTGGTGCAACTGCCTGGGCGTCGGCGGCGCGCCGTTCGACAGTTACCTGACCCTGCGCGGACTGCGCACGCTCAAGCCGCGTCTGGCCGCGCATCAGCAGAATGCGCAGGCACTGGTGGATTTGCTGGAACGCCATCCGGCGGTCGACAAGGTTTATTTCCCCGGACTGTCGACGCACCCCGGCCATGCGCTCGCGGCCCGTCAACAGCGCGGTTTTGGCGCCATGCTGAGTTTCGACCTGGCTGGCGGCGAAGCGGCCGTCGCGGCGTTTGTCGATGGCCTGCAGTATTTTACGCTGGCCGAGTCGCTAGGCGGCGTGGAAAGCCTGGTCGCGCATCCGGCGACGATGACGCATGCAAGCATGGATGCCGATGCGCGACATCGCGCCGGCATCGGCGACGGGCTGGTGCGCGTGTCGGTCGGCATTGAAGCGGCCGAGGATCTGCTGGCCGATTTCGAGGCCGGGCTCGACCGCGCCGAGGACGTTTCCACGCCGGCGCGTGCCGCCGTGGCGCGTTGAAGGGCATCCATCAGCGTGGACCGATGTCGTAGTGCTCCACCCAGACCAGTTCGCAGGCGCCCGCGCCGGAGTCTTCGCGAGTCATTGAGCTGACCCAGCGAAAACCGTCGGGCCGGTCGGCTTCGACCAGGTAACCGTCGAACGTGACCACATCGCCGATACGGGTGCGCTTGATGCTGCGCTCGATGGCGGCGCTGGACGGAATCAGGTGCATGTTGGCGCTGGAGTCGATGATTTCGCGACGCGGAATCGGGTATTTGGGGGTGCGCCAGAAATAGAAGCGGTTCGATTGCGAGATGTCGATCTTGTCGAGAACGGCGCTGTCGGACATGCGGCCCCAGCCCAGCGCCAGGTCGACCGGGACCAGGGCCGCGCCCGCATCCCAGTGATAATCCGCATACGACAGCACGCGGGCCGTGATCGAGAATCGTGCCAGCGGCCTGATGCGGAATTCGCCCTTGTCGAAATCGGGCACGTGGACCTGAATCGGTTCCTGTATTGGCGCCGCTGCGGCCAGTTCGCCGGGTGAACGCGGGATCGGTGCATTCGAATGCTGCCACAGCCACAGCGCCGCCACGGCGGCGAGCAGCCAAAGCAGGCGCTTCACGGTCCAGCCGGGTCAGCCCGGAATGTCGCATTTACTCGCCGCATGGCGTTCATCGGTAGAGCATATATCAAAGTGCGCGTTTTGCAGGCACCGACGGCTCGGCTGGAGGAGGGGGCATGGCGTTTTCGATTGGTCTCACTCAGTGTGGCGGATCCGCAAGTGATTGGAACGCAGGCATTCTCCGCTTCGTTCTCCGATCGCTTACATGCCTGCCCCTGGCGATATTTTTCGCTGACGCCTTGGCGCAGGGGCCTGCATTGTCGCGCCTGCGATACACGGCCGACATGGGCGCGAATATCGGCACTGCGGGTGAATTCGTGGCGCGCAGGGACTATGTCGACGACGATCTTTCCGGCACGCGCCTGCGAATGCAGATCGCCGGCTTGCCGGACAACGCGATATTGCGCGACTTCCATATCGAAGCCAACGGCGACCTGTTGTTCGTACTGGATGTCGGCGTCACGCTGGGCGGCAATTATTATTCGTCGAGCGACGTAATCCGTTACGACGGCAACGCGTTCACGAAGGCGTACGATGGGGCGTCCGCCGGCGTTCCAGCCGGCGTGCGTTGCGATGGCGTCGCCCGACGCGGACGCAACGGCGCCTTGCTGCTCTCGTTCGACCGAACCTTCACGGTGGCCGGCGAGACCATACGCCCGGCCGATGTGATCAGTTACGAGAACGGTGTATTCGGCACGAAAGTACTCGACGCGCAAGCGCTCGGTCTGCCGCCGGCGTTGAACGTGGACGCCGTCGATTCGATGGGAACCACATCGGATCTGCTGGTTTCGTTCGACAGCGGCGGGAGGATCGGTGCGATCACGTTTGCCGATCAGGATGTGCTGCAGCTGCATCTGGCCGATGCCAGCTGGAGCAAACGATTCAATCTGCTGGATTTTTCCGACCGCTGGGCCCCGGCCAATCTGGTCGGACTGGCAGCAACCAACAATGACACGATATTCGCGGACGATTTCGACCCGCAATGACCTGGTTGCAATCCGGCAGCAAGCAAAACAGTCAACAGACTGTCCGAACATTCGGACCAAGGAGTCATGTCATGATCCACAACCTCTCACGTTACGTTTGCGCGATCGCGCTGGCATCCGCGCCCCTGCTCGCCGGTGCCGCCGGTGCGTTGGAAATCAATCAGGACTGCGCTGCGGTTGGCTGCTTCAGTGGCGATGTAGCGGGCTTCCCGGTGGAGATCACCCAGCCCGGCAGCTACGTGCTGACCAGCGATCTGGTTCTGTCGAACAATGTCGCGCAGTACGCCATTTACGTTGGCGCGGATTCGGTCGACCTTGACCTGAACGGACATGTGATCCGCGGTGACGGTAGCTGCTCCGGTTCGCCGGTGACTGCCTGTAGCGGTGCGACGGTGGACTACGGGATCCTCGCGAATGGCATCGTTCATTTGCACAATGGTTCGATTAGCGGATTCACGTATGACGGTGTGGCATTGAACTCGGTTGTCGACGGTTTCGAGGTCGATCACGTTATCGTTCAGCAGAACGGCGACGCCGGCATGAGGGTCCAGGCCCTCGACCAGACCTCGTTTCCGACGATTCGCGTGCACGATGCACAGTTTTCGCGCAACGGCGTGCGTGGCATCGATGCCAGTGCCAGCTATCCGGCGCGCATTTCGATCGGTAACAGCATCATCGCGGGCAATGCCGAATATGGGGTCTACTTGCCCTCGGGCGGTGTCCTGACGGGCAACCGGATCAACGACAATGGCCAGCTTGGCATCTATTGCGTGGCCGAGTGCGCGCTTGGCCAGAATACATTGCAGAACAACAACGGCGGTGGCAGCAATTCGCAGTGGTACGTCAGTACGTTGCGTGACATGGGCGGCAATGTCTGCCTCGACGATGGAACCTGCCCTTGAAGTGGTCGCTTAAGTTCAGTCCAGGTCCGTGGCCAGTGCGTCGCGGATCGGTTCGGCGACATCGACGCGGTGGGAGTAGGCCGGGTGCTCGACGCTGAAGGCGATCGCAGCGCCATTCTTGACGGCGCCGACGTGTTCCGGGCCCAGCTCGAAGCGCAGGAAATGCACGGCCGAGGTCTTGTCCGGCGTGGAGCGTTCCAGGTCCTCGTCGGCGACGGCGACAACCGGCGGCAGATTGCCGATGATCAGCTCGATATGGTTCTCGATGCCGTGCAGTTCGACCAACTTGCGCGCGCGCTCGGCCGGGTCGGCGTATTCGATCAGCATCGTCGCCTTGAGGTTGCTGCCGTCGGGAATCAGCGGATTGTAGGAATCGAGTTCTTCCTGAATGCCGGCGGCTTCGAAAATGCGCTCTACGCGCAGCATCTCCTGGATCTGATACTGGATCGTCAACCGATCCTCGAACAGCAATGTCAGATGCGGGCCCAGGCGCACGGTACGCAGGCGCTTGTGATTCATCACGCGCTGGCGCATGGCGTCGCGTTCGCGTGAATAGGCTTCGAGCGTGAGCAGGTCGTCGTGGCTGAGGGTTTTCATGTTGATCAGATTCCGTAGGCGTGCCGCAACAGGCCGATGGGACTCTCGGCCGGCGGCTTGTCGCCGAGTCCGTGCGCGATGTGGCTGGCCGCCATCGGGCAGTCGCTGGTGAAATGGATCGGGTCGATCTGTGCGACGCGGGATTCGACCGGCTTGGCGATCTTGCGCGCGTTGTCATATGTCGTTGCCTTGACGCCGTAGGTGCCGTCGTGACCGGAGCAACGTTCGATCATCTGGATTTCGGTATCCGGCACCAGGGCGAGCACATCGCGCGTCTTCGGGCCGATGTTCTGCACGCGCTGGTGGCATGGGGCGTGATAGGCGACCTTGCCGAGCGGCTGCTTGAAGTCGGTTTTGAGCAACTCGGCCTGGTGCCGCAGCCACAGGTATTCGAAGGGATCGAAGATGTGCTGTTTGACCAGTTGCACGTCCTCGTCGTGCGGAAACATCAGCGGCAATTCCTGCTTGAACATCAGCACGCATGAAGGAATCGCCGCGGTGATGTCCCAGCCGTCGCGAATGGCTGCGGCCAGCACCGGGATGTTTTGCTGCTTGTATTTCTCGACGCTGGCCAGATCGCCCAGTTCGAGCTTGGGCATGCCGCAGCAGACTTCGCGTTCGATCAGCTTCACGGCGATGCCGTTATGGCGCAGCACTGCGGCCAGGTCCTCGACCGGGCCGGGCAGCGAGTAATTGCAGTAGCAGGTCGCGAACAATGCAACCTTGCCGCGCGTGCGGCCGGCGGCTTGCGCCTGGCCGCTGCCATCGAGCGTCCTGAGGCTTTTGCGTGCGGTTTTCGACGTGTATTCGGGAACGCTGGCGCGGCGATCCACGCCAAGGGTCTTTTCCAGCAACATGCGCCCGACGGAACTGTGGTTCAGCGCGTTGACGGTCTGAACAACGACCGGAATCGTCGACAACTTGCCGACCGTCGTCGTCGAGGAAAGTATTTTCGCCGACAGGCCGGTTTCGCCGCGACGGAATGCCGCTGCCTTGGCGCGCAGCATCAGGTGCGGGAAATCGACGTTCCACTCATGCGGCGGTACGTACGGACACTTGGTCTGGTAGCACAGGTCGCACAGGTAGCACTGATCGACGACCTTGGCGTAATCGGACCTGGCCACGCCATCGACTTCCATCGTCTCGGATTCGTCGATCAGGTCGAACAGCGTCGGGAACGCCTTGCACAGGCTGACGCAGCGGCGACAACCATGGCAGATTTCGTAGACGCGCTCGAGTTCCTTGTCGATTGCGCCCTGGTCGTGGAACTGCGGGTTTTTCCAGTCCAGCGGATGCCGGGTCGGTGCATCCAGGCTACCTTCGCGGTTGCTGCGCTGTTCGGCCATGATCGTGTCTATCAAGATGCGGTTGGAGGAATTCCGGGTCGCGCCCGGGCGTTCCGTTTCCCGGCATGGCGGGAAACGGAGAATCGGCCATGCACGCCCGGCACGTGGCCGAGTGCGCACCGTCGCGCCGCCGGCAGCGGCGCGTGGATCAACCCAACTCGCCGAGCGCCTTGGTGAAGCGATTGGCGTGCGAGCGCTCCGCCTTGGCCAGGGTTTCGAACCAGTCCGCGACTTCGTCGAAGCCTTCGTCGCGCGCGGTCTTGGCCATGCCCGGGTACATGTCGGTGTACTCATGGGTCTCGCCGGCGATGGCGGTCTTGAGGTTGTTCGTGGTATCGCCGAACGGCAGGCCCGTGGCCGGATCGCCGCAGACTTCCAGATATTCCAGATGGCCGTGCGCATGACCGGTCTCGCCTTCGGCGGTGGAACGGAATACGGCGGCAACGTCGTTGTAGCCTTCGACATCGGCCTTCTGGGCGAAATACAGATAGCGGCGATTGGCCTGTGATTCGCCGGCAAACGCGGCCTTCAGGTTTTCCTCGGTCTTGGAGCCTTTCAGATTGCTCATGGTTTACCTACCTCTCGATGGTGATTTGGGGGAACGATGAGATCGCCTCGCTTGCGCGGGCGGTTAGCTTAACGTGCGTGCGGTTGAAAATTAAATCGATTGTCATGATCGTGGTCATTGACGTGGGCTATCGCTTGTTTTTACCGTTCGGGGCCGAACGGCGTTCTGCTGCGCAGGCATCCTGCGCGTGTCGCAATGCGCGCCGTGTATCCAGCAATTCCGGCGGCAGTGATTGAAGCATGGCAGCCAGTTTGGTCAGGAATGCCGCCACCGCCGAACTCTTGCGCCAGACCATGGCGATGCGCCGACTCGGCGACTGACCGCGGAATTGCAGTAGTTGCACGTTTTCCGACTGCGCCACCGGAGGCTGCACCGCCAGGGTCGGCAGCAAGGTGATGCCGACATTGGCGGCAACCATCTGGCGCAGCGTTTCCAGACTGGTCGCGCGAAAGCCGGTTCTCTCGCCGGCGCCGGCGAGTCGGCAGACTTCCAGGGCCTGATCGCGCAGGCAGTGCCCATCTTCCAGCAGTAACAGGTTCTGGTCGGCCAGATCGTCCAGGCGCAACGATTTGCGTCTTGCCAGCCGGTGGCCCTCGGGCACGGCCAGAAGGAAGGGTTCGGCAAACAGGAATTCGGTGTGCAGCTGATTGTCGTGGATCGGCAGGGCCAGCACACCGGCATCGAGCCGGCCCTCGCGCAACTGGCGCAACACGACGTCGGTTTGTTCCTCCACCAGCAGCAACTCCAGGCGCGGAAAACGTTCGCGAATACGGGGTACCACATGCGGAAGCAGGTACGGCGCCAGTGTCGGGATGATGCCCAGGCGGATCGTGCCGGATTCCGGATCCAGCGTGCGGCGTGCGATGGCCCTGATCTGTTCGACTTCGTTGAGTACGTCACGTGCGCGCTGCACGATCTCGCGCCCGACCTCGGTCAGCAAGACCTTGCGCGGCGTGCGTTCAACCAGCGCCACGCCGAGTTCGTCCTCCAGTTTGCGGATCTGCGTGGACAGGGTAGGCTGGCTGACGAAGCAGGCCTCGGCCGCGCGGCCGAAATGGCGATGTTCGTACAGGGCGACGAGATAGCGCAGGTCACGCAGGTTCATGGGGCGAGGTATTGGGTCGAATCAGGCTATTCTACCATAGGTAACACCTATCACTGAATCGCAAGCCATCGGTTTCGACAATACCGTATTGTTGCAATCAAGTTGATAATCGCGCCGTACGCTGAAACCAGGAGGCAGGCATGTTCGCGATTCAAGCCATTGATCACGTTGTCATCCGTGCGATCGATATCGAGCGGTTGACTGCGTTTTACCACGACGTACTCGGTTGCCAGGTCGATAAACGGGTACCGCGACTTGGGCTGGTTCATCTGCGCGCCGGATCGGCATTGATCGACCTGATCAGCGTCGACGGCGAACTCGGCCTTCGTGGTGGCGGGGCGCCAGCGCCGCGCGGGCGCAACATGGATCATCTTTGCCTGCGCATCGAACCATTCGATGCTGAAGCATTGAGCGCCCATCTGCGTGCGAAAGGCGTCGAGCCATCTTCGGTGGGAATGCGTTACGGCGCCGAAGGCGATGGCGAGTCGCTGTATATTCACGACCCGGAAGGCAACACCATCGAACTCAAGCAATGCTCTGATCAGCCCGGCGCCGGCAGCACGATCCGATAATCGGTTCGCCGCCGATTGCCACACCGCTCCACAGTTCCTATCATCGGGTCATTCTGTCATGCGGGGAGGCATCGATGGAGCATCCGGCAACGCAACGTGCCAGCGAGCTTTTCGCTGATATTCCCGAGCGCGGCACCACGGACAACCTGCTGCGCACCGCGCAGCAACACCATGTCGCGTTGTCCGGCATGGCCGATACCAAGGCCAATATCATCATCACGATGTCCTCGATTGTGCTTACGGTCGCGCTGGGGCGGCTGGGCGACCCCAAGATCGGCATCTCGGCGATCATTCTCGGCGTGTTTACGCTGTTGTCCCTGCTCCTGGCCATTTTGACCGTGCTGCCGAAGTACCGCCCACCCAAGCTACAAGATGGACAATTGCCACCGGATTTCAATCTGATGTTCTTCGGCCATTTCGGCGAGTTGTCGAAGCAACGCTACCTCGAAGAAATAAGCCGAGCGCTGAAGCGCGACGGATCGCCATACGCAACCTGGGCAAGCGATATCTATTCGCTGGGGACATATCTTGCGCATCACAAGTACCGCTATCTGCGCTGGAGTTATCTGAGTTTCCTGTGCGGATTCGCGCTGGCGACGCTGGAGCAATTGTGGCGCTTGTTGCATTGAACCGTCCGTCGCGCAACCCCGTTGCGGGCCATGCCGCGTTGTAAGTCCAACGCGATCGATATTCGGGAGAAGTTGATGTCCAGATTACTGGCCCTGTGTGTTTGCCTGACTTGTGTATGCACCTGGACACCGCTACGTGCGGCGCCCGAGTCCGGCTCGATACCGGATTCGCTGCGCGCCTGGAGCGGTTGGGTGATGAAAGGCCTGGAATACCGGGCCTGCCCGTTTGTCGCGAACCACACTCCCAACGCACGTGGCGATTTCGTTTGCGCCTGGCCGCAGGCCTTGCAACTGGATGCGGCGCCCGATCACGCCACGTTCTCGATTCGCTGGCGCGTCGATGCACCGTCGTGGATCGCCTTGCCCGGAAACTCGCAATACTGGCCACAGCAGGTGATCGTGAATGGGCGACCGGCTCCGGTGTTGTCGCATGCCCAGCCCGGCCAACCGGCGCTGCCGTCGCTCCGGCTCGGCAGCGGCGATTACCGGATTCAGGGCCGCATCCCGTGGCAAGATCGGCCGCAGGCCCTGCCGGTTCCCGCGGCGATCGGACTCGTCGCACTGCGCGTCGATGGCAAGGCGATTTCGCCGGTACAACGCGACCGCAGTTCGGTCACGCTGGGGCGCGGCAGCGCCGTCAAAGCACAGGCGGACAGCCTGCAGGTTCGCGTGTATCGCAAGTTGTCCGACGGCATTCCGGCGATGCTGACCACGCGCATGGATGTCAACGTTTCCGGCCAGGCGCGCGAGGAAACGCTCGGACCGGTTTTGCCGGCGGGATTCGTGCCTACGGCATTGGTCGGCGACTGGCCGGCACGGCTGGACGATGACGGGCGGCTGCACATGCAGGTTCGGCCGGGCAACGAGACGTTGACGTTGACCGCGCGCGCGACGCAGCCGCTGACCGGCATCACCGCGAAGCCGGCGTCGGCGCCGTGGCCGAAACAGGAAATCTGGAGTTATCAGGCCGACCCGCGGCTGCGCGTGACCTCGGTCAACGGCAAGACACAGGTCGATCCGAATCAGGCTGGCGTGCCCGAGGCGTGGAGGAGACTACCGGCTTTCGCGATGGACGACGGTGCGACGCTGAAGATCGATGAGCGTTCGCGCGGGCAGTCTGCGGATCAGGGCAATCGCCTGAACCTGCAACGCGAAGCCTGGCTCGATTTCTCGGGACATGGCTGGTACGCGCAGGATCTGATTCGCGGGCGCATGGTGCGTGGTTGGCGTTTCGACGTCGCATCGCCCTACCAATTGCAGCGCGCCAGCGTGGGCACGACGGGTGCGGGTGGCGAACCCTTGCTGGTTACACGAGGCGGGGCAAAGGGCTTGCGCGGCTTCGAATGGCGTACGCCGGCGGTCGATCTGGGTGCCGGGTTGCGCATCGATGCGGGTTCGTCGCAGTTGCCGGTGACCGGCTGGCAGCAAAGCTTCGATGGCGTGCAGCAGACCCTGCATCTGCCGTTCGGATACAAGTTGCTGGCCGCAACGGGTGTCGACCGCGTCCGTGGCAGCTGGATGTCGCGCTGGAGTCTGCTTGATGTGTTCGTTTGCGCGATTCTGGTCCTGCTGGCCGGCCGGGCGTTCGGTTGGATCGGTACGGGCATCACGCTGGTCTATGTGTTGCTCGGTTACCAGGAAGCCGGATCGCCGTTGTGGAGCCTGATTGCGGTCATCGCACTGGCGTTGATCGCCAACGCTTTGCCGGATGGCCGATTACGCACGATCGCGGAATTGCTCAAACGCGTCGCGTTGATCGTGTTGATCCTGATGGCGCTGCCGTTCGTCGCCGTGCAGTTGCGTGAGGCGTTGTATCCGCAACTGGAGCATGGTGGCTGGCAACGACTGGTCATGGATCAGTTGGCACACAAGCCCACTCCCCGGCTGCAACGAGCCGGTCGGTCGAGCAAGCCGGCGCCGGCGCCGGAATTCCGGCAGCGTGCCGCCAAGTTGTCCAAATCCCTTGGCCGCAACGCAATGGAAACGGCCAATCCCGTAACGATCACGGTCAGTGGCTCGCGGATCACGCAAGCACAGTTGATCGACCATTATGCCGAATCCACGGTGATCCAGACGGGCATGGGCATGCCAGACTGGAACATGGGCAGCCGCGCCACGCTGAGCTGGAGTGGCCCGGTGCTGGCGTCGCAAGACGTGCACCTGCTCATTGCACCGCCTTGGCTGGTGCGCCCGTTGCGCGTCTTGCTGGTCGCGTTGTTGGCCTGGCTGGTCTGGCGATTGTTCGCCGGCAGCCTGCCGTCGAGGCGGCGAATGGCAGGAGCCGCCGGCGCCGCGTTGATGTTGCTGGTGCCGGCGATGTTGCCGCATGCGGTCCAGGCGCAGGGCTTTCCGCCCGACGCCCTGCTCAAGCAATTGCGGCAACGCCTGAGCGAAGCGCCGAAGTGCGCGCCGGCCTGCGCGAATGCGGCGCAGGCGCAGATTGCCGCGTCCGGTGATTCCGTGCACGTCGCGTTGCAGATCAACGCTGCGCAGAGCGTGGCCTTGCCGTTGCCAGTCGCCGATGGCGCGACGCCGCTGCAAGCCGTGAAGGTTGACGGCTCCATACAGGATAACGTCGCGCGCACCAACGAAGGCACGCTGTGGATCGCCGTGGATCGCGGCGTTCATCGTGTCGATCTCGACTACACCGCGAGTGCGGACAAGGCATCGTTGCGTTTCATCCTGCGTCCGGCGCAGGCGCAATTTCACGGCAACGGCTGGAGCGCCTCGGGCCTGAGCGATGACCGGTTGCTTTCCGATACCTTGAATCTGAGTCGAGCGCGCAGTGGCGAGGGTGGCAAGGCGACTGCCGGCGTGCAGCAATTCCCGCCCTACGTGCGCGTGCAACGCGACGTGTCGCTGGGCCTGGATTGGACCGTGCATACCCGGGTCCGACGTATTTCGCCGGCCAGCGGTGGCTTCACCGTGCAGGTGCCGGTTTTGAGTGGCGAGCACGTGCAGTCATCCGGTTTCAAGGTGGTTGACGGCAAGGTGACGGCCGCCATCGATGATGGCCGAAGCGGGGCGAACTGGTCCGGCACGCTGGACAAGCATGCCAGCCTGACCTTGACCGCGCCGTCGCTGGGCGATCGCGCCGAAGTCTGGCACGTGCTGGTCAGCCCGACCTGGCACGTCCAATTCAAGGGCGTGCCGGTCACCTCGCCGCCGGCCAATGCCAACGAAAACGATTACCGCAATTTCGAATTCCAGCCCTTGCCCGGCGAGATGTTGACGGTCGACATCACTCGTCCGGAGGCGGTTGCCGGTGCGACCCGCGCGATCGACTCCGTGACCCTGGATAGTGATGCCGGTCGGCATGCCAGCACTTACGGCATGAACTTCACCGTGCGTGCCAGCCGGGGAGGTGAACAGGCCATCGCGTTGCCGAAGAATGCCGAGGTGTTGGCTGTGAGCCGCGACGGACAATCGCTGAACCTGCGTCCGGGCG
This sequence comes from uncultured Pseudomonadota bacterium, assembly GCA_963779795.1. Lineage (GTDB taxonomy): Bacteria > Pseudomonadota > Gammaproteobacteria > Xanthomonadales > Rhodanobacteraceae > Rudaea. The sequence goes on from CAVZZK010000005.1 coordinate 184,079, forward strand.
ACGGCAGGTTGACGCTGCCGATCGTGCCCGGCACGCATCGTTTCAGCGTGCGTTTCCGTCAGCCGGACGGCATCGCCATGATCGAGCGCACGCCGAAGGTCGCGCTTGGCCTGGTTTCGGCGAACGTCAATCTGAATCTGTCGTTGCCGGCGGATCGCTGGTTGTTGGCGACGTGGGGACCGACCGTCGGCCCGGCCGTTCTTTACTGGGGCGAACTGGTCGTCATGATCCTGGTCGCTTTCGCGCTGGCGCGCAGTGGCCGTGCGCGACTGAAGTTCCGCCACTGGTTGCTGCTGGGCCTGGGCTTCTCCACGTTCTCGTGGGTGGCCTTGCTGGTCGTGGTGGCCTGGTTGTTTGCCTTCGACTGGCGCGCTCGAAGCGAGCCGCTGGCGAACGAATCGCATTTCAACCTGGCGCAGATTGGCTTAGGGTTGTTGACGTTGATCGCGCTGGCCTGCCTGATTTCTGCCATCCCGCAGGGACTGCTGGGCCAGCCCGACATGCACGTCACCGGCAACGGCTCCAGTGCTCACGCCTTGCGCTGGTTCGTCGATCGCAGCAGCGACGAACTGCCGCATGCGTATGCCTTCAGTCTGCCGCTGTGGGTATACAAACTGCTGATGCTGGCCTGGGCGTTGTGGCTTGCCAATGCCTTGATCGGCTGGCTGCGCGATGCGTTTCAGGCCTGGACCAAGGGTGGTTACTGGCGTCAAGCCGGGAAGGCCGTCGCGCAACCGGCGGGCGCAATCGAGTCTGCCTCAATGCCGCAGGACCCGGAATCGAAGTGAATACACAAGCCATTACCGTTCGCGGCCTGCTCGATGCGGCACGAACGGCGGACGAAAACGACGAGTCGCAAACCGACACGCTGATCCTGTTGTGCCATGCGCTTGGACGCGACCGTGCCTGGTTGCATGCGCACGTCGACGATCCATTGGCGGTCGACGACGCGGTGCGCTTTCATCAGCTGCTGGTGAGGCGAGCTGAAGGCGAACCGGTAGCCTACCTGACCGGGCATCGCGAATTCTGGTCGTTCGATCTGAACGTTACGCCCGATGTGTTGATCCCGCGCGCCGAAACCGAACTGCTGGTCGAAAGCGCGTTGCGCAAGATTGCCGCCGACCGCGCCGTCGACATCGCCGATCTGGGCACCGGTTCCGGAGCGATTGCGTTGGCGCTGGCGCGGGAACGTCCACGCTCCCGTGTCATCGCAACCGATGCCAGCGAGGCGGCGCTGGCTATTGCGCGTGATAATGCCGCGCGGCTGGATATCGGCAACCTGGAATTCGTGCAAGGCAACTGGTTCGCCGCGCTCGGCGAGCGTCGCTTTGATGCGATCGTCAGCAATCCGCCTTACGTGGCCGAAAGCGATCCGCACCTGGATCAGGGTGATCTGCGTTTCGAGCCGACCTCGGCCCTGGTTTCAGGAACCGACGGATTGGATGATCTACGCAAAATCACCGCCGGTGCGAGCGCCCATCTCGAGGCCGGCGGCTGGCTGTTCGTCGAGCATGGTTTCGATCAGGGACCGGCCGTGCGTGCATTGTTCGAGCAGGCCGGATTCGTCAATGTGTCCACGACACGTGATCTGGAAGATCGGGACCGTGTCACGGGCGGAAGACTTTCGTAACTGCGTGCTCTGGCCCAAAGTGATCGCAGTTCAGGCTAACTCTGATCAGCCTGCTGGTTTGCGCTGATCATTTTCGGATCGCGAACTTTCGACCCGTTGCGGACACTTGCAAACGGCCGCTCCGGGGCCGGCAATGTCGTACCCGCAACGCTTGCTGGCGAGGCATGCATCCCGTCGTCAGTTCGACTTCGCCGTGAGCTGCCGCGATACTCATTGATGGGCTTTTCACCGTCAACCTCAGTTCCGGTCCTGCCCCCACAAGCCGCTGTCCCAGATCAGCTGGTCGCAAACATCCGTTGGCGGCTCGACACATCACGAGTCAGCCACCGCTTGGCCATGCAGATCATCCACCAAGACCCTCCGCCACCGAGTGGCCGGGCCGCCGCGTTGGCCGGCTACCTGTTCGTCACTGAACGGGCAGCCGGCGACGGGTTATTTCGTGGAAACCGACTTTGTCGTCAGCGGTGGAAGGTTCGCCTTGTGGATCAGGGCGTTGAGCTTCGGTACCGCCTCGCTGCGGACCTTGTGCCAAGCGTCGAGCTGGGTGTTGACCTTGCTCGACAGTTCCGTCCAGACCGCCTCCTCAGCCTGCGTGGGACGGCTAGACGAGGCGCCGGTTTCGAGAGCCAGCGTGGCCAGCTTGCTGCGCAGGCGCACCGGATAGTTGAGCGGGTCCTCGGACGCGTGCGACTTGGTCTGCATCAGCGTGCGCTCGATGGTGTCGAGCCGCTGGATGATGGCCTTGGCTTCCTTGGCCGTGTTTGAATCCTTCTTCAGCCTTGGCTGGTAGGACTTGACCTGTTTGCGCAAGGCGCGCAAATCGAGCACGGTTGCGTTCACGCTGTCGAGCAGCGTGTGCACCTGATCGAGAAACGCGAACTTCGCATCCAGGTCCGCCTGTGTCGCGCTCGAGCGTGGATCCTTGGCCACCGTGAATTGACGGGTGTAGTTCTTGCCCGCAACCGTCAATGTCGCCGTGTAGGTGCCGGGCGGCACGCGCGGGCCGCGCATGGAGCCGAACCAGACCACGCTTTTGGGAATGGCCTTGGCCTCGGGCAGGCGCAGTTGCCAGACGAAGCGGTTCATGCCGGCTTTGGTTGGCACCACGCCATTCTGTTTTTCATGCTTGGGCGGGTAGAACTCCTTGCTTTCTTTCACCGGTTTGCCCGCCGGTGTTTTCAGGTTCGAGAACGTGGCCAGCGTCCGGCCCTTGGCATCGGCGAAGTTCAGACTCACTTTCTGGTCCGCTTTCGGCGCGTGCTTCAAGGCGTAGAAAACCGTCACGCCGTTGGGCGGATTCTCGCCCATGCCATGGGCATTGGCCTTGTCGGAATGTCCACCGCCGGTGAGGTACGCGGTTTGCGGGGTGTACAGGAAGGCCGGGGTCTCCACCGCCTTGCGTGAAATTTCACGCAAGGGCTCAAGGTTGTCCAGCACCCAGAAGGCGCGTCCGTGCGTGGCCAGCACCAGCGCGTTGTAGGTCGGCTGGATGGCCATGTCGCGCACGGCCGTGTGCGGGAGGTTCAGTTGCAGCGGCTGCCAGTGCGCGCCGGCGTCGAACGACACGAACACGCCGTTGAGCGTGCCCGCGAAAAGCAGGTCCGCATCCTTGCTGTCCTGGCGCACGACGAAGCTCGACTGGTTGTCCGGCAAGCCGTTGCTGATACGCGTCCAGTGGCGGCCGTAATCGGTGGTCTTGTAGACATACGGTTTGTAGTCGTCCTGGCGATAGCGGCGCGCCGCGAGGAACGCCGTGCCGGGCTCGAAAGGCGAGGGATCGATCATGCTGATCGTGGTCCACTTGGGCAGGCCGCCGGGCGTCACCTCCTGCCATTGCGAGTTGCCGGCACGCTTGATCCAGACCCGGCCATCGTCCGTGCCAGCCCAGAGCAGACCAGCCTTGAGCGGCGATTCGGCCAGGGCGAAGACCGTGTCGTAATACTCGACCGAGGTGTTGTCCTGTGTGATCGGTCCGCCCGACGACGCCAGGCGCTTGGCGTCGTTGCGCGTGAGGTCGGGGCTGATGGCCTGCCACGTCAGTCCGCCGTCGGTGGAGCGCATCACAAATTGCGAGCCGACGTAGATCGTGTTCGGATCGTGCCTGGAGACCACGATCGGATAGGTCCACTGGAAACGGTACTTGAGGTCCTTGGCTGGGTAGCCCATGACATTGTCGGGCCAGGGATCGAGAAACATCGCTTCCCCGGTGTGGGTATTCAGGCGATCCAGCGCGCCATCGTAGCCGCCGCCGTAGGTGATCCATGGCTTGCCCGGAACGGGCACGACGAAACCGCTTTCGCCACCGGCCACCGCGCGCCAGTCCTTGTCGCCAATGGCTGATCCGTCGGTACTGCGGCTGGTGATCTCGACCGTGGAATTGTCCTGCTGCGCGCCGTAAATGTGGAACGGGAACTGGTCGTCCAGCGATACGTGGTAGAACTGCGCCGTCGGCTGATTGTCCTCGCTCGACCAGGATTGCCCGCCGTTGTAGCTGACCGCAGCGCCGCCGTCGTTGCTGACGATCATGGTCTCGGGGTTGTTCGGGTTGATCCACAGCGTGTGATTGTCGCCATGCGGCGTGGACAGCGGATTGAAACTGTGTCCGCCGTCATTGGACTTGAACAACCCGGCCACCTGCGGCGCATAAACCCGGTCGGGGTTCGTCGGGTCGACGAAAATTCCGCTGAAGTACCACGCGCGCTGGGTCAGGTTGGACTTGTGGTAGACGCGCTTCCAGGTAGCACCCGCGTCGTCGGAGCGGAACAGCCCGCCGCTCTTGGCCTCGACCATCGCATAGACGCGGTTCGGGTCCGACGCCGCCACGGCCACGTAGATCTTGCCGATCACGTCCTTGGGCATGCCGGGGTTGTGGCTCAGAACGTGCCAGTGGGCACCGCCGTCCGTGGTCTTGTACAGGCCGCTGCCTTCGCCGCCGCTGGAGAAATACCAGGGACTTCGTTCGACTCGCCACATGGCCGCGTAAAGGATGCGCGGGTTGGTCGGGTCCATCACGAGGTTGACGGCGCCCGCATGGTCGTTGGCATGCAGGATCTTCTTCCAGTGCGCGCCGCCGTCGGTCGACTCGTACACACCGCGTTCCTTGTTGGGCCCGAAGACATGCCCGAGGGCGGCCACGTAGACATGATCGGCATTGCGCGGATCGACCACGATGCTCGCGATCACGCGCGTGTCATCCAGGCCCACGTGGGTCCAGGTCTTGCCGTCATCGGTGGATTTCCACAGGCCGTTGCCCGTCGCCATGTTGCCGCGCGGGAACGGCTCTCCGGTACCGGCATAGATGACATTGGGGTCGGACGGCGCCACGGCCAGCGCCCCGATCACGCCGGCGTTCATGTGGCCATCGGAAACGTTGTGCCAGTGGATGCCTCCGTCGGTCGTCTTCCAGACACCGCCGTCGGCGCCGCCGAAATAAAATGTTCGCGGTTGGCTGGACACACCGCTCACGGCCACCGAGCGACCGCCGCGGAAAGGTCCCACCAGGCGCCACGACAGGGCATGCAGCGCATCAGTCGGATAGGTCTGCGTCGGCGCGGCAGCCAGGGGCATGGAAACGGCCAGCGACATGGCACATGCAATGAAGATGGAGCGAAGGGACCGTGGGGTATTCAAGACTTTCACCTCAATGATCTGGAACAACGAGACTCGAAGGAGTGGGGGCCAAGCGGTGCCCAGTTTCCTTCATGTGACCGGTTTTAGGCCAGCAATCCGCCGCGCGCTGATGCACGCCCGCGACGGATTGGGGGCAAATGGGCGCAGATTAACTTACATCCGTTCCGGTTGTTCGCGGCCGGTCGGAACGCCCGGCCCGAAGCAACTTTTCACAGGATACATCGAGCGTCGCCGCGCTTCGAGGAAAAGGAAACGGGGGTAATTGGATGCCAATTACCTTCCTCTGCATTTCCACCAGTCTACACACAAGTCGCGAAACCTTGCGAGCGACACCGTGAAGGCATGATCGTGTAAAGCATTTCTTGCCTTTACGGAATCAGGTGGCAGGATTGGGAAGTTGGACTCGCCGGCGAGATGGACTTCGATGGATGATTCGCGCGCGGAATTTCCGATGTCCCGACGCAGCGCGCCCGGATCAGGCTGCGGGAATATGTCGCGCTTGGAAGCCGAATTGTAGTTAGGCACTCACCCAATGAGCGACCATTTTGGAACATCCGATTGGAATGCATCTGCTTCCGCTTTTGGCCGTACCGAGACAGTC
>CAVZZK010000006.1:0-210759 GCA_963779795.1 uncultured Pseudomonadota bacterium
TCAGTGATCGCCTGGATGTTCGGCAAATCAGCGGGTATCTCGACGCCCGGATGCAGGATCTCGGTTCGCACCGGATCGACTGCGATATCGCGGCAAAGTTTGGCCGTCGCACGGCTGTTGGCGAGTACTTTGTCCATGCGCCGGATTGCCGGCAACCAAAAAGCCCGGTAGATGCGATTGGAGACGGTGATGTCCAGACCGTGCACGTAAACCATCGCCTTCGCGCCACAGGCCGACGCTGCGTACTTGGCCAATGGCGCGGCCAGCCCGCTGCCGGCAAGAACGATTTCCGGCTTCCAGTTTCTGGCCTCGGCACGGGACAAGCGAAATGCCTGCATCAGGAATTTCCACAGCGGCCGCAGTGGCGCCTCACGTACGGTTACACCATGCGGTGCAAGTTTGGCAGCACCTTGCGGGGCGATCACGCGTACGTCAGCCCACTTGGCCAACTCTTCAACCATGTGCCAGTTCAGCCTCTCCATACCACCCATCAAGCGGTGGAAAATTGCGCGTGACGATGAGGATGCGCGCCGTCGCGTACTCATTGCAACACTTCATGCAACATACGTGTCACGTGTCGCACTTGTAGGTCAGCGCGGTGATCTGCTCGGAAATCAGGCCGATCAGGAAGATGATGACCGCCGCACTCCACAGTAGCGCACTCATGTTGGTCAGGCGACGGTACTGGATGAACGTGTAGGCGTAGTTGAGACTACCAAGCAGGAAAAACGACGCGCTGGCCGGCACGAAAAGTTTCAGCGGCGAGTACAGCGTGGCGATCTTGAAGATGATCAGCAGGAAGCGGATTCCATCGCGAATCGGGCGAATGTGGCTTTTGCCGACGCGCTCGGCCACGTGGATCGGCACGTAGGCGACGGGATAGGCGCTGCGAAAGAACGCCATGGTGCTGGTCGTCGGGTAGGAAAAACCATTCGGCAGCAGGTGCAGGAATTCGCGAAACTTGTCCGCGCGCACGGCGCGGAATCCGGATGTCAGGTCCGCTACGCAATGTCCGGTCATGCGCGAGGCCAGCCAGTTGTACAGCGTATTGGCCAGGCCGCGCCCGACCCCGGCCTGGCCGCTCCAGTCGCGCGCGCCCACGACCATGTCGTAACCCTCGTCCAGGCGCGCCAGCAATCGGTCAATATCGGCCGGATCGTGCTGGCCGTCACCGTCCATGAACACCACAATGTCACCGCCGGCCGCACGCGCGCCGCGCTTGATCGCCGCACCGTTACCCATCGAATAGGGGCTGGACAGGCATTTCACGCCATTTTGCCGACACAATTCGGCAGTATTGTCTTCGGAACCGTCGTCACAAACGATTATTTCGGCATCCGCTTGGGCGCAGCGCAACTTCGGCAGCAGTTCTGCCAGGGCCGCAGCCTCGTTTTTCGCCGGTAATACGATACTGATCACGCTTTATTGGCCTGTTGTTTGCTGTGATATCCCCACCAAATTCTGACAACGGGGGAAATGCTCGACACGTCGGGAACTGCCAGGGCAAGCGTAACGGCAAGTTCCAACCGGCGCCAGCCCGAGAAAAGGATTCTTTCCGGGCCGGTTTTGCGGTACATTCTGTCGTAGTTTCGGGTATTTAGCTGAAATTCTTATGGCAACACAAATGAATCCAGCCGCCTTGGCCGGCCTCAGCGGCATCGCGCGCCGTCTCGTCGTTGACGGTACGCTGGCTGATGCAGACGCGCGCAAGGCGGTGGAATCTTCCATCAAGCAGAAGATTCCGCTGGGCACGTATTTGATCGAACACGCACTCGCCAACGGTTCCCAGGTGGCGATGGCGGCGGCGGCGGAGTTTGGCGTGCCGTTGCTGGATGTAGAGGCCATGGACGTGTCGCAGCTGCCAATGCGTCTGGTCAGCGAAAAGCTGATCACGCAACACCGTGCCCTGCCGCTGTACAAACGCGGCAACCGGTTGTTCGTCGGCGTGTCCGATCCCACGAATCTGCGCGGCCTGGATGAAATCAAGTTCCAGTCCAACCACATCATCGAACCGATCCTCATCAACGAGGAGCAACTGGATCTGGCCATCGAACAGGCCATGGACTCGGTCGGCACGACGATCGAAGGCATGGATGATGACGAAGGGCTGGAAAATCTGGAACTGGGCGACACCAGCGATCTCGAGGACGAACGCTCCGGCTACGATGCCAACGCGGCGACGGATACGCCCATGGTCAAGTTCGTCAACAAGGTGCTGGTCGATGCGATTCGGCGCGGGGCGTCGGATATCCATTTCGAGCCTTATGAGAACAGGTACCGTGTGCGCTTCCGAATGGATGGCATTCTGCGCGCCGTGGCAGCGCCACCCGTACGTTTCACCCCGCGCATTTCCTCGCGATTGAAAGTCATGTCCGGCCTGGATATCGCCGAACGTCGCGTGCCGCAGGATGGCCGCATCAAGCTGAACCTTTCCAAGACCAAGTCGATCGACTTCCGCGTCAGTACCTGTCCGACACTCTCGGGCGAGAAAGTGGTGCTGCGTATTCTCGATAGTTCGGCGGTGAAACTCGGAGTCGACAAACTCGGCTTCGAGGACGACCAGAGAGACTTGCTGCTGGAAGCCATCCACAAACCCTACGGCATGTTGCTGGTGACCGGCCCGACGGGTTCCGGCAAGACCGTGTCGCTGTATACCGCCTTGAACATCCTGAACACCGAGGGCCGCAATATTTCGACCGTTGAAGACCCGGTCGAAATCCGCATGCAAGGCATCAACCAGGTGCAGCAAAACGTCAAACGCGGCATGACCTTCGCCGCGGCCCTGCGCGCGTTCCTGCGCCAGGATCCGGACGTGATCATGGTTGGCGAAATCCGCGACCTGGAAACCGCTGAAATCGCCATCAAGGCTGCGCAGACCGGTCACATGGTGCTGTCGACACTGCACACGAATGACGCGCCCGCGACGGTTGCACGTCTGCTGAACATGGGCGTCGCTCCATACAACATTACCTCGGCGGTGACGCTTGTGATCGCCCAACGCTTGACCCGTCGCCTGCACGACTGCAAGCAACCGCTTGAACCGGCGTTACCTGCGCCGGCGTTGCTGGCCGAAGGTTTTACCCAGAAGGAAATCGACTCGAAGCTGACGCTGTTCGATGCTGCAGGCTGCAGTGGTTGTAACGAAGGTTACAAGGGCCGTACCGGCATTTATCAGGTAATGCCGATGGCCGAAGAAATTCAGAAGATCATTCTGGCTAACGGCAGTGCCTTGCAGATTACCGAGGCCGCCCACAAGGCTGGCGTCCGGGATTTGCGACAATCGGCTCTGCTCAAGGTCAAGAACGGCGTTACCAGCCTCGCTGAAATCAACCGCGTGACCAAGGACTAAACCATGGCTACTGCTACCGCCTCCAATCGCAATCAAACTGCCGCTCAACGCGGCAGGGCCCGGGCCCAGATCAGCCTGTTGCAGACCTTCAAGTGGGTCGGCCTGGACAAACGCGGAACCAAGATCAAGGGCGAGTATGCCGCCAAGAATGCCGGCTTGGTCAAGGCCGAACTACGCCGCCAGGGCATCAATCCGCAAACCGTCAAACCCAAGGCCAAACCGCTGTTCGGTGAATCCGGCAGCCGCATCAAGGCTCGCGATATCGCCGTATTCAGCCGACAGCTCGCGACGATGATGTCTGCGGGCGTACCGATGGTTCAGGGACTGGAAATCGTCGCCAGCGGGCACAGCAATCCGCGCATGCAAAAGATGTTGACCGACGTCAAGGTCAACATCGAGGGTGGCGCCTCGCTGCATGAGGCAATGGCCAAACACCCGGCACATTTCGACGAGCTGTACTGCAATCTGGTCAAGGCTGGCGAAAGCGCCGGTGTCCTGGACACCGTGCTGGATACGGTCGCCACGTACAAGGAAAACATCGAAACGATCAAGGGCAAGATCAAGAAAGCCATGTTCTATCCGGCGATGGTTTTCGCCGTGGCAATTCTGGTCACTGCGATCTTGATGATCTTCGTTATTCCGGAATTCGAACAGGTCTTCAAAAATTTCGGTGCGCAATTGCCCGCGTTCACGATGATGATCCTGGGTGCGTCCCGATTCTTGGTTGCGCATTGGTTCATGATGCTCGCGATCACCGTTGCAATAATTGCCGGATTGATGGTTCTATACAAGCGATCGCCAAGATTCGCGCATTTCCTGGCGCGCGTCGTTTTGAAGTTGCCGGTGATCGGAAACATTGTGCGCCAGTCGGCGATCGCGCGTTTCTCGCGCACGCTGGCGGTAACGTTCAAGGCGGGTGTTCCGTTGGTGGAAGCACTCGATTCCATCGCCAATGCAACCGGCAGCCCGGTGTACAACGACGCCGTAAAGCGCATTCGCGATGACGTCTCCGTGGGCCACCAATTGCAGCTGGCCATGCGCCAGACCAACCTGTTCCCGAACATGGTGGTGCAGATGGTTGCCATCGGTGAGGAAGCCGGTGCGTTGGACACGATGCTGTTCAAGGTCGCCGAGTTCTACGAGCAGGAAGTCAACAATGCCGTGGATGCATTATCCAGCCTGCTGGAACCTTTCATCATGGTGATCATCGGTGTCATCGTCGGTAGTCTTGTCATCGGCATGTACTTGCCGATCTTCAAACTTGCCGCCGTGGTCGGTTGATCGACACCCGTTTTACCGAACGTGCTTGATCTAATCCATCATCCTGGCGCGGTAGTCGCGCTGGCGGGTGTACTTGGCCTGATCGTCGGCAGCTTCCTGAATGTGGTCATCCTTCGCCTGCCAGTGCGGTTGATGCACGACTGGCGCATGCAGAGCCGGGAACTGCTGGAACTCGACGAGACTTCCGAATCGACGGAACCCGCACCCCCGGGGATCGTGCGCGAACCATCGCATTGCCCGAAATGCAAGCATCCACTGGGAGTCCTGGACAACATTCCGTTGCTCAGCTGGCTATTGCTGCGCGGTCGTTGCCGCTACTGCAAGGTGCCGATTTCGATTCAATATCCCATCGTTGAGTTGCTCACCGGCATCTGCTCCGCCGCTGTCGTATGGCACTTCGGTTTTGGCTGGCAAGCCGGAGCCGGCCTGTTGCTGACCTGGTCGCTGATTGCGATGTCCGGCATCGACCTGCGAACGCAGCTGCTGCCCGACCAGATGACCTTGCCGCTATTGTGGCTCGGGCTGTTGATCTCGCTGGCCCCGCTGTTTGTCGGCACCTACCGCAGCATCCTCGGCGCGGCGATCGGCTATCTGAGCCTGTGGTCGATCTATTGGCTGTTCAAGTTGAGCACCGGCAAGGAAGGTATGGGTTATGGCGATTTCAAGCTGCTGGCTGCTCTCGGGGCATGGATGGGACCGGTGGCGCTGCTGCCGATCGCGTTGCTGGCTTCGTTGATCGGTGCATTGATCGGCGGAATCACGCTCGCAGTACGTGGCCAGGATCGCATGACACCGATTCCGTTCGGTCCGTTTCTCGCCGCCGCCGGCTGGGTCTGGTTCCTGTTCGACGGCCCGTTGTTGGGGTTCTACCAGCATCTGTTCGGGCTGGCATGAATGACCCGGTCAATTCGCGCGCTTTTACCGTTGCCCTGACCGGCGGAATCGCCTCGGGCAAGAGCGCCATCGCCAAGCGATTCGCCGCCCTGGCTGTGCCGGTATTCGACGCCGACGTTGCCGCGCGGGCAGTCGTCGAGCCCGGGCAACCTGCCTTGCACGAAATCGTGGCCGCATTCGGTCGATCCGTGTTGGCAGCGGACGGCACACTGGATCGTGCACGCATGCGCGACATCGTATTCGCCGATTCGGATGCCAGACAGCGACTGGAGAAAATTCTGCACCCGCGAATCCGCTCCCTGCTGCGCGCGCAGGTTGCCGACTGCGATGCCGAATACTGCATCCTGGCGGTACCCCTGCTGATCGAAGTCTGGAACCACTATGGCTGGGTGCAACGCGTGCTCACCACCGATGTCCCGCCTGGTGCGCAATTGCGACGGCTGACGGGTAGATCAGGTATCGATGCCGGGTTGGCGCAACACATGATCCAGGCTCAGGCGACGCGCGCTGAACGTCTGGCAATCGCTCACGATGTTATCGACAACACCGGCCCGCTGGAGGCGCTCGACTCGATCGTGGCGAGGCTGCACCGCCGTTATCTGGCCCTGGCTCGCAACTACCGCGGCGCGAAATCATGAGCACGTCGCCCTGACTGCCGAGGTGTCGGCGCGCGCGAACGCACAAGTGGTGGGGCGGATGGGGGGCAAACACGTCGCCTCGCCACAGCACATCGATATGTTCGCCCCCACCCTAACCCTCCCCCGCACGCGGGGGAGGGGATATGTCGAAATCTTCGCCCGCCACGAAGCCGTTGAAAGTTCCAGCATTCGTCATTCAACACGGAAACCTGCCGCCCGGCGGCGCGCTTCCATTGTTTCCCCTCCCCCGCCTGCGGGGGAGGGGATGTGTCGAAATCTTCACCCGCCACGAAGCCGTTGAAAGTTCCAGCATTCGTCATTCAACACGGAAACCTGCCGCCCGGCGGCGCGCTTCCATTGTTTCCCTTCCTCCGCCTGCGGGGGAAGGTGCACCACCACTTGTGCCGGGAGGAATCGCCCGAAATGGCGGCGGGCGTGAACGCACCAGTGGTGCGGCGGATGGGGGGCAAACATGTCGCCTCGCCACAGCACATCGAAATGTTCGCCCCCACCCTAACCCTCCCCCGCACGCGGGGGAGGGGATATGTCGAAATCTTCGCCCGCCACGAAGCCGTTGAAAGTTCCAGCATTCGTCATTCAACACGGAAACCTGCCGCCCGGCGGCGCGCTTCCATTGTTTCCCTTCCTCCGCCTGCGGGGGAAGGGATGTGTCGAAATCTTCGCCCGCCACGAAGCCGTTGAAAGTTCCAGCATTCGTCATTCAACACGGAAACCTGCCGCCCGGCGGCGCGCTTCCATTGTTTCCCTTCCTCCGCCTGCGGGGGAAGGTGCACCACCACTTGTGCCGGGAGGAATCGCCCGAAATGGCGGCGGGCGTGAACGCACAAGTGGTGCGGCGGATGGGGGGCAAACATGTCGCCTCGCCACAGCACATCGAAATGTTCGCCCCCACCCTAACCCTCCCCCGCACGCGGGGGAGGGGATGTGTCGAAATCTTCGCCCGCCACGAAGCCGTTGAAAGTTCCAGCATTCGTCATTCAACACGGAAACCTGCCGCCCGGCGGCGCGCTTCCATTGTTTCCCCTCCCCCGCCTGCGGGGGAAGGTGCACCACCACTTGTGCCGGGAGGAATCGCCCGAAATGGCGGCGGGCGTGAACGCACAAGTGGTGCGGCGGATGGGGGGCAAACATGTCGCCTCGCCAAAGCACATCGAAATGTTCGCCCCCACCCTAACCCTCCCCCGCACGCGGGGGAGGGGATATGTCGAAATGTTGGCCCCCACCCTAACCCTCCCCCGCACGCGGGGGAGGGGATATGTCGAAATGTTGGCCCCCACCCTAACCCTCCCCCGCACGCGGGGGAGAGGATGTGTCGAAATCTTCGCCCGCCACGAAGCCGTTGAAAGTTCCAGCATTCGTCATTCAACACGGAAACCTGCCGCCCGGCGGCGCGCTTCCATTGTTTCCCTTCCCCCGCCTGCGGGGGAAGGTGCCCCACCATCGGCGGCGAATCAATCCCGGAACGCGGTAATGCCGGCAATCCCCTGTGCCCCGGCAGCGATCGCGATGTCCTCATCGTCCTGACCCAGCCCGCCAAGCGCATAAATCGGCAATTGCGCGGAGGCACAAAGCGCGGCGAACCGGTCCCAGCCCAGCGGCTCGGCATCGGCATGGCTCGATGTGCTCCGCACCGGCCCCAACACGGCGAAATCTGCCCCGATCGCGGCGGCTTGCGCCAGCTCGGCGGCGTTATGACAAGACGTGCCAACCAACCGATCGGGCGGCAATGGACGCGTGGTCATGGCCATCATGTCGCCCGCCGGCAGGTGCACGCCGACGTCCAGTTCGCGTGCCAGCTCGACGTGGCGATTGATCAACAGGCTGGCCTCGCATTCTCGTGCCGTCCCGGCGAGGTGCTTCGCAATGGGGCGCAGCGCAGCCGCGTCCAGAAACTTGCTGCGCAACTGGATACAGCGTTCGCCTGCCTTCAGCAATAACCGTGTTTGACGATAAAAAAGCTCAAGATCCGCGCCGGGTTCCGGACTGATCACGTAATGGTTGGGCAAGCGCAATGCCGTCAAGACCGGTTTGTCGGCCTCCGGCATGTCGATGCCGGTCATCCGCGACAACGGCTCCCAGCGCAACGCCTGGCCCTCGCGGCCGTGCGGCGTGCCCTCGTAATCGAGCACACAATAGACATCCAGCAAAACGGACTTCTCAGGATACCGCCACGGTACTGCAATCAGGTGTTGCAGCGCCCCGGCGCGCACGCCGATTTCCTCAGCCAGTTCGCGCCGCAAGGCCGCTTCGGGTGTTTCTCCGGCTTCGCGCTTGCCACCGGGAAACTCCCACTGCCCGGCCAGGTGGCGCCCGGCGGAGCGCTGCGCCAGCAGAATGCGATCACGCGCATCGCGCAGCACGCCGGCGACGACATGGATATGTTTGCGGTTATCGGAGCACACGCATTGAATTGTACGTGCGTCAGGCTGACAGATGCGTCAGGACAGTGCGCCAGGGATGCGCTGACTTGATCAGGGCATCCCTAAACCAGCTTGCCGTGGCACTGCTTGTACTTGCGCCCCGAGCCGCACGGACACGGATCGTTGCGGCCGATTTTGGGTTGGTCTCGCACCACTGGTGTTTGTACCTGCGGCATCGCCTCGGCGACACCGGCGCCTCCCTGGCCCGGCATGGCGGTAGCCGGCGCAGCGATTCCGGCGCTCTCGGCATGCTGGAATTCCAGCGCACGCCGTTGCGCATCGCGGCGCTGCTGCTCTTCGAGCGCCTCGACCTCTTCCTCACTCTGGATGCGAATCCGCGCCAGGCGCTGTACCACTTCGGCCTTGACTTCATCCAGCATGCGCCGGAACAGAATGAATGCCTCGCGCTGAAATTCCTGTTTCGGCTGTACCTGGGCATAACCGCGCAGATAGATGCCCTGACGCAGGTAATCCATTGCGGCCAGATGTTCTTTCCAGTGCTGATCCAGCACTTGCAGCAGGAAGAACTTTTCCGCGGCACGCATGATTTCCGAGCCGTACTGGGCTTCCTTTTCGCGGAAGAATCGATCGACCTGTTCGGTCACATAATCACGAATCGCCTCGGCATCGACTTCACTCTGCTGCTCGAGCCAGTGCTTGACGTCGAAGTTGAAGCCGTAATCGGATTGCAGTTCGCGATCCAGACCGGCGACGTCCCATTGCTCGTCGACCGTATCCCGCGGCACGTAGCGCTGGCACAACTCGGTGAACACGTCGAAACGAATATTGTTGATATTCTCCGACACGTCATCGCTGTTGAGCAACTCGTTACGCTGCTCGTAAATGACCTTGCGCTGATCGTTGGCGGTATCGTCGAACTCGAGCAGATGTTTGCGGATATCAAAGTTGTGCGCCTCGACCTTGCGCTGCGATTTCTCGATCACGCGCGAGATCATGCGATCTTCCAGCGCCTCGTGTTCCTTCATGCCGAACAGCTGCATCCATTTGGTCACCCACTCCGGCGCGAAGATGCGCATCAGGGAATCATCCAGCGACAAATAGAATCGGCTCGATCCCGGATCGCCCTGGCGACCGGAACGGCCACGCAACTGGTTGTCGATACGCCGCGATTCATGCCGCTCGGTACCGATGATGTGCAGGCCGCCGGCGGCGAGCACGGTATCGTGACGCTTCTGCCACTCGACCTTGACCTGTTCGCGCTCGGCTTCGCTGGTGCCCTCGGGCAATGCGGCCAGTTCGACTTCGAGCGAACCACCGAGCACGATATCGGTGCCGCGACCGGCCATGTTCGTGGCAATGGTCACCGCGCCGGGGCGCCCGGCCTGGGCTACGATTTGCGCTTCGCGTTCATGCTGCTTGGCGTTGAGCACTTCGTGCGGCACGCCGGCCTTCTTCAACAACCCGGCCAGCAGTTCGGAGGTCTCGATCGACGTCGTACCGACCAGCACCGGCTGGCCACGTTTGTGGCAATCCTTGATGTCCTCGATCACCGCCTCGTACTTGAATGGCTGCTTGAGGAAGACCACATCCTGGTTGTCCTTGCGGATCATCGGCTTGTGCGTGGGGATGACCACCACTTCCAGGTTGTAGATCTGCTGGAATTCGTAGGCTTCGGTATCGGCCGTACCGGTCATGCCGGACAGCTTCTTGTACATGCGGAAATAATTCTGGAACGTGATCGATGCCAGCGTCTGGTTTTCGCGCTGGATCGGCACGCCTTCTTTCGCCTCGACGGCCTGGTGCAAGCCGTCCGACCAGCGCCGACCCTGCAAGGTACGGCCGGTGAATTCGTCGACGATGATCACTTCGCCGTCGCGTACGATGTATTCCTGGTCGCGGTGATACAGGGCGTTGGCGCGCAACGCGGCATTCAGATGATGCACGATGGCCAGATGCTTGGTGTCGTACAGGCTCTCGTCCTCGGCGATCAGCCCTTCGTCGCGTAATACCTGCTCGGCATGCCCCATGCCGTCTTCGGACAGGAATACCTGTTTTTGCTTCTCGTCGACCCAATAATCGCCTTCGCCTTCCTCGTCTTTCTGGCGGCTCAGTTTGGGCACGATACGGTTGATGCGGATGTACAGCTGCGGCGAATCGTCCGATGGCCCGGAAATGATCAGCGGCGTGCGCGCTTCGTCGATCAGGATCGAGTCGACTTCGTCGACGATCGCGAAATGCAGGTCGCGCTGATAGCGTTGCTCACGCGACAATGCCATGTTGTCGCGCAGGTAATCGAAACCGTATTCGTTGTTGGTACCGTAAGTGATGTCCGCGGCATAGGCTTCGTGCTTGTCCTCGTGCTCCATGCCCGGCCACACCACGCCGACCTTCATGCCCAGGAAGTTGTAGATCTTGCCCATCCAGGCGGCATCGCGTCGGGCCAGATAATCGTTGACGGTGACCACGTGCGCGCCCTTGCCCTCCAGCGCATTCAGGTACACCGGTAACGTGGCCACCAGGGTCTTGCCTTCGCCGGTACGCATTTCGGCGATCTTGCCCGAATGCAGAACCATGCCGCCGATCAGCTGTACATCGTAGTGGCGCAGTCCCAGGACCCGCCAACTGGCTTCACGCACAACGGCGAACGCCTCGGGCAACAGGTCGTCAAGCTTGGCGCCTTCGCTCAGGCGCTGGCGGAACTCATCGGTCTTGGCGCGCAGTTCGTCGTCGGACAACGCCTGCATGTCCGGTTCCAAGGCATTGATCTTGGCGACCGTCTTGCTCATCTGGCGCAGCAGTCTTTCGTTGCGGCTGCCGAAAATGCCGGTCAGGATACGATTGAACATGATTCAACAACTATTGGGATAGGAAACTGGGGCGAGCCGCCGAACTGGTGGCAGCCCAAAAATCGCGCAGAGCCGCCAGATGATACGGCGACTGCGGCTCATTACAAGGGTTTGGGGTCCGAGAACCCCGATTTCAAGATTTTTTGCTGCCGCGTCTCACATAAGCGATCGGATTGACCACGCGCCCGTGCAACCAGACCTCGAAATGGCAGTGTGGACCGGTCGAACGGCCGGTCGACCCGACCTTGGCAATAACCTGGCCGGCATGAACGCGTTGTCCGAGCTTGACCAGAATCTTGCTGTTGTGTGCGTAGCGCGTCATGTAGCCGTTGCCGTGGTCGATTTCGACCACCTTGCCGTAGCCACTGCGCGTGGTATTCCAGGTAACGACGCCGTCGGCCACGGCGTGCACCGGGCTGCCCTTGGGCGCATCGATATCCAGGCCGGTATGGAATTCGCGCTTGCCGGTAAATGGGTCGCTGCGCACGCCGAAGCCGGAACCGATGTAGCCGTTGACGACCGGAAATCCCTTCGGCACCAAGGCGTTGTCGACGCGGCGGTTCAGCAGCAGTTCCTGCAGCACGCCAAGGCGTATGGAATCGTTCTTGAATTCGGCGCGCAGCTTGGCCAGTTTGCTGGACATGTCCGAATCCAGTGACTGCGGGATACCCTGGCTGTCCTCCGGGCCACCCATTGCCGGTGCCGACGAAAAGTTGAATTCGGTACTGTCGAGCTTGCCGACTTCGGTAAGCCGCTGACCAAGCGCATCCAGGCGCAAGGCGCGCGCCTGCAGTTGGCCCAGTTGCACGGCCAGCGCATTCATGTTGCGCTGCGCTTCGGTTTTCAAACTGTCGAGCTTGTGCTGCTGCCCGTCGATTTGCGCGCGCAGATCGTTGATTTCGTGCAGGGTGCGGTCGCGAGGGCTCGCAAACAGGAAGGCAGTGGCGAACCCGATGGCGACGAAGACGATCACACAAGCCATGGCGGCGGCGGCCAGCTTCGCACGCAGTTGCCAGTTGCCAAGGTTCAGGGTGGTTGGTCTAGTGTGCGGGTTGGCAACGATTATTATATTCATACCGCCGGCTTCTGATCCTGGGATTTCAAGCAATGCAATCCGCACCACCCCCGCAACCAGCCAAACGCACACGCGCCAAATCCGTTGGTGAATGCGCTCCCGTCGCCACGCTCATCAAGCGTGCGCGGGCGCTTGCCGCGTTGGATCGCAAACTGCGCCAATCGCTGCCCGACACGTTACGCCGCCAATGTTGTCTGGCCGACGTCCGCGACGGACGGCTCGTCTTTCTGGCGAATTCCTCGGTCTGGGCAGCCAAGTTGCGGTTCTATCAGACCGCATTGATGACCGAAGCCCGGATGACCTCAGGCTTGAAGATCGAAAAATTCGTCGTGAAAGTGGCTCCCCTGCCCCCCGTTCCCCCGGGGCAGACCAGGCGTAAACCGCTTTCTCAAGCCGCTGCCCGACACTTGCGAACAGCTGCTCAATCCGTTGCCGACCCGGAAATTCGGGACGTCTTTCTTCGTCTGGCATCCCTTGCCGAAAAAACTGATTCCAAAACCCGGCACGAATAAACCCGTGCCGACGGCCGCCCGCAGGCGGCCATCCCCAATCACATCGCTTGAGCCGGATGCGTGTAGGAGATTGGCGCCTTGGCCGGGTCGTCGAAACTGACTTCTTCCCAGGCCTTGGTATCCGCGATCAGTGCGCGCAGCAGCTTGTTGTTGAGTTCATGGCCGGACTTGTGGCCGAAGAACGCACCAATCAGGCTGTGGCCGAGCAGATACAGGTCCCCGATGGCATCCAGAATCTTGTGCTTGACGAATTCGTCCTCGTAACGCAGGCCGTCTTCGTTGAGCACACGGTAATCGTCGAGCACGATGGCATTGTCCATCGAGCCGCCGAGTGCCAGGTTACGCTCACGCAACATCTCGATGTCGCGCATGAAACCGAACGTCCGCGCGCGACTGACTTCCTTGACGAACGAGGTCGTGGAGAAATCGATTTCCGCGCTGGAGGTACGCCGCGTGAAAATGGGATGATCGAAATCGATCGAGAATCCGACCTTGAAACCGTCGAACGGCTCGAACCGCGCCCACTTGTCGTCGTCGCGAACGATCACCGGTTTCTTGATGCGCACGAAACGTTTCGGCGCAGCCTGCTCCTCAATGCCCGCCGATTGCAGCAGGAACACGAATGGGCCGGCGCTGCCGTCCATGATCGGCACTTCCGGCGCGGACAGATCCACGTAAGCATTGTCGATACCGAGGCCGGCGATCGCCGACAACAGGTGTTCGATTGTCGCGATGCGCACGTCGCCACGAACCAGCGTGGTGGATAAACGGGTATCACCGACGTTTTCGCAAGCGGAACGAATTTCTACGGGCTCAGGCAGATCGACGCGGCGGAATACGATTCCCGTGTCCACCGCTGCCGGACGCAGCGTCATGTAAACCTTTTCGCCTGTGTGTAGACCGACTCCTGTGGCACGTATCACGTTCTTGAGCGTACGCTGTCTGATCATTTTTTTTATGGTTCCCCTAGGGCAGGAGCTAGCAAAACGCGCAAAATCGTAACACACGTGAAATCATGAGAGAAGTAATTCCGTGTAAATCTCCCACACTGTTGTGCTGGCGCAACAGTTTACGATTGCCGACACGATTATACAAGAGAGTACTGTATTAGCTGCATGGCGAAAATCGGTTCGTGTTGGCGCCGGGCAAGGGCAAATAAATACCCAGCGACGCGTCCATGCGGTTTGCGGTGGCAGCGAGCCTGCTCCGGCTTGTACCGCGACCTGCGCTTCACCGGGGCGGCGACGTTTGTGTCGCCGCCCCGGCAGCGTAGGTTGGCGCGACTACGCCGTCGCGCGATCGGACCAGCCGGCCCGGGCGATCAGTCCGCCTGCTTGCGCAGGAACGCCGGGATATCCAGATAGTCGCTGCGTTGTTCCGGGCCCGCCTCGGGTTTCTGACCAGTTACACGCGCCGCCGGGGTCGGAGTCGTATCGACATAGTCCGCCGTTGCGTCATCAGTGCCGGTCCGCGCAACCAGACGGGGGCGCTGAGCCTGGGCGGACTGTTCGCGCGGCGGCGCCTGGCGCATTGCACTGCGATTCAGGCCCGTCGCGACCACGGTCACACGGATATCATCCTTGAGGTCGCTATCCAGTGCGGTGCCAATCACCACCGTCGCATCCTCGGAGGCGAATTCGTGGATAACGTCACCGATCTCGTTGAACTCGCGCATGGTCAGATTCGGTCCGGCGGTAACGTTGACCAGGATGCCACAGGCGCCGGTCAGGTTGACGTCCTCCAGCAGCGGATTGTTGATCGCCGCTTCGGCCGCTTCTGCCGCACGGTCGTCGCCGCGCGCGCTGCCACTGCCCATCATGGCCATGCCCATTTCGCTCATCACGGTTCGCACATCGGCGAAGTCGACGTTGATCAGACCCGGTCGGGTGATCAGGTCGGCAATGCCCTGCACGGCACCGAGCAGCACGTCGTTGGCGGCCTTGAACGCGGTGAGCAACGTGACTTCCCTTCCAAGTACGGTCAATAACTTCTCGTTCGGCACCGTGATCAGCGAATCGACATGCTGCGACAGGTCCTCGACGCCCTTCAGCGCAACCTGCAGGCGGCGGCGCCCTTCGAACGGGAACGGCTTGGTCACGATCGCCACGGTGAGAATGCCCATCTCCTTGGCCAGTTGCGCCACTACCGGCGCCGCGCCGGTACCGGTACCGCCACCCATGCCGGCGGTGATGAACACCATGTCCGCTCCCGTGAGCGTTTCGACGATGCGTTCGCGATCCTCGAGCGCGGCCTGGCGGCCCACTTCCGGATTCGCCCCCGCACCCAGGCCCTTGGTGATGTTGCTACCCAGCTGCAGCGTGAGTTTGGCGCCGCTGCTCTTGAGCGCCTGCGCGTCGGTATTGGCGCAGACGAAATCCACGCCTTCAACGTGCGAATTGACCATGTGTCCGACCGCATTACCGCCGCCGCCGCCCACACCAATCACCTTGATCACCGCATTCGGTGCTAATTTTTCGACCAGTTCAAACATGTTTGCCAACCTCCGCTGGAATGTTTCTGCCCTTGCTCATGTTGCGCTGGCGGCAATCCATTCGCCGCCTGCCACGATGGACCGGCGTATGTCCATCGCAATGCCCGTTACGGGCCGGTCCGTTTCGGACCCTGCCGCGCTTCCCTGCGCGACAAATCAATCCAATGCAATGAGCCATGGATGGCTCACCCGCGAATCAAGCGCACGCGCTTGATTCGTCGAAGACGAGTCCGGGCGTGTACCGGACTCGTCGTGCCGGACTCGGGCAGGAAAGCCCGATGTCCGGCCATCTGTAACTAAAACTCTCCCTTTATCCAGTGCAGCACCCGCTCCCAGGCCTGGGCGACACCGCCCAGCGCCGGCGCCGAAATCGGCGTGCGCACGCTGTCCTGTCGGCTGCCGTACAACAGCAGCCCGACACCGGTGGCATGCACCGGATTGCTGACCACGTCGGCCAGGCCAGTCACATGCTGCGGCATGCCCACGCGTACCGGCAGGTGGAAAACTTCTTCGGCCAGCTCGACCACGCCTTCCATCTTCGAGGCCCCGCCGGTCAGCACGATGCCGGCCGCAGCCAGGCTCTCGTAACCTGACCGGCGCAGTTCGGCCTGGACCATGCTGAACAGTTCCTCGTAGCGCGGCTGTACCCATTCGGCCAGGGTCTGACGTGCCAGCCGGCGCGGTGGACGGTCGCCGACGCTGGGCACCTGGATGGTTTCCTCCGCGTGCGCCAGTTGTGCCAGCGCGCAGGCGTACTTGACCTTGATTTCCTCGGCGTGCGCCGTCGGCGTGCGAAAACCCTGGGCGATGTCGTTGGTCACCTGGTCGCCGCCGATTGGCAGCGACGCGGTATGCCGGATCGCACCCTGGGTGAAGATCGAGATATCCGTGGTGCCGGCGCCGATATCGACCAGGCACACACCCAGCTCGCGCTCATCCTGGACCAGGATCGCCTTGCTCGAGGCAATTGCCGCGGGAATCAGGTCATCGACCTGCAGGCCGCAACGGTTCACGCACTTGGTGATGTTCTGCGCCGAGCTGACCGCGCCGGAGACGATGTGCACGTTCGATTCCAGGCGCACGCCACTCATGCCGATCGGGTGGCGGATGTCTTCCTGTCCATCGATGATGTATTCCTGCGGCTCCTTGTAGAGCACGCGCTGGTCGGCCGGGATCGCCACCGCGCAGGCGGCATCGAGCACGTGTTCGACATCCGCCGAAGTGACTTCACGATCGCGAATCGGTGCCGTGCCGTGCGAATTGCGGCCCTGGATGTGGCTGCCGGAAATGCCGGCGTAAACCGAACGGATTTCGCAACCGGCCATCAGCTCGGCCTCCTCGACTGCGCGCTGGATCGACTGCACCGTCGATTCGATATCCACGACCACGCCGCGCTTGAGTCCGTGCGAGGCGTGCGAGCCGATACCGATGACCTCGACGGATTCGCCGGGAGCGTATTCGCCGACGATCGCCACCACTTTCGAGGTGCCGATGTCGAGGCCAACAATCAAGGATTTTTCGTCCTTGGCTTTCATCATGTGGATGCCTTTGCTTTCGGGGACGCATTCGCCGGCGTCGCGGGGACGGTTGTCGGCGAGGGAGCCGGCGGCGGCGTCAGCCAGCGCACGGCGAAACCGTTGGTGTAACGCAAATCCGCATACTCGAAGCCGGAAGGATGCGCGGGACTGAGCTTTGGATAGACGTCCAGGAAACGGCGCAGGCGTTGCGCGACATGCGCGTAACCGAGCCGGATCTTGGCGCCACCGGTCAGGCTCAAGGTCCAGCTGCCGCGCTCGTTGTCGCGCACGCCGCTCAGGATCAGTCCGCTGCCGGACAGCGTGCGCTCGGTCCGGCCGTAGAACGCGATGACCTGCTGCAGCGAACCCTTCGGGCCGTCGAGTTGCGGCAACCCCTGCAACTGCCCGGCGCCGGGAACGCGGAACAGGCGTCCGTCGCGGTCAACCAATTCGTCCGAGCCCCAGCGAGCGAACGGTTGGCGCTCGTGCACGACCAGCACCAGCGTGTCGGGCCACTGCTTGCGTGCATCCACGCTCGCCACCCAGGGCATGGCCGCAACGGCTTCGCGCACTTTCTTCAGATCCAGCGCAAAGAAACCGCCGTTAAGCTGGGTCGATGCCGTGGCGCGAATCTGTTCAGCGCTGACGTGCTTGAACGGCGCCTCGACCCGCACGTAACGGATCGGCCAGTGATCCACCGCCAACCAGCCGTTGAGCACACCAATGACCGGCAACGCGACCAGAATCAGGGCGATGCTCCAGGCGAAAATGCGCACGAGCAGGGCGTTGTTCATGCCTCGCCTCCCGGCATCGACGTATCCAGGATGCGCAGGCACAGGGCCTCGAAATCGATGCCGATCGTCGCCGCGGCTTTCGGCACCAGCGAATGGCTGGTCATGCCTGGCGCCGTGTTGGCCTCCAACAGCCAGTTGCGGCCCTGCGCATCGCGCATCAGGTCGACGCGACCCCAGCCGGCGCAATCCAGGGCGCGGAATGCCGCCAGCGACAGCTCGCGCAAGGTTTGTTCGACGTCGCCCTCGGCGCCGGGGCAGATGTACTGCGTATCTTCGGCAACGTACTTGGCGTTGTAATCGTAGAACTCGCCCGTGGGCACGATGCGGATGCTCGGCAGCGCCTCGTCACCCAGCACCGCGACGGTGAATTCCTCACCGACGATCAGCTGTTCCACCAGCAAATCGCCCGGATATTTCAACGCCAGTTCGATCGCGGCCTCGAGGCTGGCCTCGTCGAACACGCGCGTGACGCCGACGCTCGAGCCTTCACAGGCCGGCTTGACGATCAGCGGATAGCCGACGGCTGCCGCCGCCGCGCGCACTGCTTCCTGGCGTGGCAGACCCTGCCCGCGTGGCAGTGCGGCGAATCGTGGCGTGGGCAACTGCAGCGCGTTCCATATCCACTTGCTGCGCACCTTGTCCATGCTCAGCGCCGAACCGAGCACGCCGGAACCGGTGTAGGGCACGCCAAGCGATTCAAGCGCACCTTGCAGCACGCCATCCTCGCCGCCGCCATGCTGGCCATGCAGGATGTTGAACACGCGCGCGAAATGGCCCGCGCGCAGGGCATCCAGCAACGCCGGAATGCCATCGATGCCGTGCGCATCGACGCCGGCTTTCCTCAGCGCCGCGAGCACGTTGCGACCGGAGTCGAGCGATACCTCGCGCTCGGCGGAGTGGCCGCCCATGACCACGGCCACGCGGCCGTAACGACGCGGTTCGGACGCGCTCATGAACGCACCTCCGTGGATTTCAGGCTGCCGGCCGCGGCGATGGAAACCGCCGTCGCGCCAATGTTCCCGGCGCCGGCCACCAGCAACAGATCGCCGTCCGCGAGCAGGGCCGGCAAGGTTGCTGTCAATTCATCCGGATGGTCGACCAGTACCGGATTGACCTTGCCGCGCGCGCGGATGGCCCGCGCCAATGCCGGCGCATCAGCGCCCGGAATCGGCGTTTCTCCGGCCGGGTACACGCTGGTCAGCACCAGCACGTCGGCATCGGCCAGCACCTTGGCGAAGTCGTCGAGCAGGTCGCGCGTACGTGTGTAGCGGTGCGGCTGGAATGCGACCACCAGACGCCGCTGCGGCCAACCGCTGCGCACCGCCTCGAACACCGCCGCCAGTTCGCGTGGGTGATGCGCGTAATCGTCGACCAGCGTGATACTGCCGCTGTCCACGGCAATCTGGCCGCGAATCTGGAAGCGCCGGCCAACGCCCTGGAATTTGCTCAGTGCGGACGCGATCGCGTCCGCATCGACGCCGAGCTGCCAGCCCAGCGTTGCCGCCGCCAGTGCATTGCGCACATTGTGCAGGCCCGGCAGGTTCAGCTCGACCGGCACGCCCGCCTCGCGATCCGGCAAGCGCAGATTGAAGCGCATGCGCGCGCCGTCCTGACGCAAATCCTCGGCGCGCACATCGGCCCGGGCGTCGATGCCATAGGTAATCGTGCGCCGCGTGGTATCGCTCGCCAGCAGCGCGGCGTACTCGTCGTCTGCGCACAGCACGGCCAGACCATAGAACGGCAGCCGGTGCAGGAAATCGGTAAAGGCCTGCTTGACCCGCTCGAAATCGCCGTCGTAATTCTCCAGATGATCGACATCGATATTGGTGACCACGGCCACGACCGGGGTGAGCAGCAGGAACGAGCCGTCGGACTCGTCGGCTTCGGCGACCAGGTATTCGCCGCTGCCCAGCCGCGCATGCGCACCGGCAGCCAGCAGCTGCCCGCCAATGACGAACGTCGGGTCCATGCCGCCTTCGGCCAGCACGCTGGCGATCAGGCTGGTGGTGGTGGTCTTGCCGTGAGTCCCGGCCACGGCGATACCGCGCCGGAAGCGCATCAGTTCGCCGAGCATCTCCGCGCGTGGGACCACCGGCAGCCGGAGTTCGCGGGCGGCGATCAGCTCAGGATTGTCGGTGGCGATGGCACTCGAGGCGACGACCACATCCGCGCCGTCGATGTTCGCTGCATCGTGGTTCGGGTGCACGTCGATGCCCAGCTTGCGCAGCCGCTGCGTCGCGGCGCTGTCGACCCGATCCGATCCGCTGACCACATAACCCAGGTTGTGCAGCACCTCGGCAATGCCACTCATGCCGGCACCGCCGATGCCGACGAAATGCACATGCCGGAATCCCACGGCTCCGGCGCTGCGTTCGGTGGCGATCGCTCGTGGCGCGTGATGGACCATCACTTCGCTTCCTGCAGACACAGATCGGCAATGCGTGCCGCGGCATCCGGCCGCGCCAGCGTGCGTGCCGCCTGCGCCATGCCGAGCAGGGTTTCGCGTTCGCGCATGGCCACGAACACCTGGCCCAGTCGTTTCACAAAGTCGTCGCCTTCGGCAACCAGGCGTGCTGCACCGGCTTCGACCATGGCTTGCGCATTGCGCGTTTGATGGTCGTCGACGGCGTACGGGAACGGCACCAGGATCGAGGCCACGCCCGCCGCGCCCAGTTCGGCCAGGGTCAGCGCACCGGCGCGACAGATGACCAGATCGGCCCAGCCGTAGGCAGCGGCCATGTCACGTTCGAAAGCCATCACCTCGGCGTCGAGTCCGACCGCGCGATAGGCACTGCGTGTGAGTTCTTCGTGCCGGGCGCCGCATTGATGACGGATCTGCAGCGTTGATGTTCCAGCTCGCGCCCGCAACATCGCCGGCACGCCGCGATTCAGGCTTTGCGCGCCCTGGCTGCCGCCGAGCACGAGAACGCGCAGCGGTCCGGTACGATCGGCCAGACGCTGTTGCGGCGGATCCAGCTTGGCAATCTCGGCGCGCACCGGATTGCCGACCCACAGTGCGTCGCTGAACGCACCGTCGAAGCCGCAAAGTCGCTGCCGTGCGAAATGCCCAAGGATGCGATTGGTAACGCCCGGAATGCGGTTCTGTTCGTGCACCAGCAGCGGCACGCGACGCAGCCAGGCGGCAATACCGCCGGGCCCGGCGGCGAATCCGCCCAGGGCCAGCGCGCAACGTGGACGCGTGCGGCCGAGTATTCGCCACGCAGCGATGAGCGCACGCAGGATGCGCAACGGCGCCAGCAACAAGGCCAGCGGACCCTTGCCGCGCACGCCGCCGATCGCCAGCGTTTCCAGCGCGATGCCGGCGTCCGGCACCAGCCGCGTTTCCAGACCATTGGCGCTGCCCAACCACAACACCGGCACGTCACGCTCACCCAGTTCCCGTGCCACGGCGATGCCCGGGAAGATATGTCCGCCGGTGCCGCCGGCCATGATCAGTACCGGCGCGCTCATGCGGCTGCCCCCGCGGTCGCCGTCGCCTGACGCTGCGCATTGTCAGCGCGCGAAACCTCATAGCTGACGCGCAACAGCATGCCGATCGCCGCGCAGGTCATCAGCACGCTGGAACCGCCGGAACTGATCAACGGAAGCGTCAGGCCCTTGGTCGGCAACACACCCAGATTCACGCCGATGGAAACCAGCGTCTGCAGACCCAGCCACAAGCCGATGCCGAATGCGCAGTAGCCGGCGAAGTACAGACCGCGTTCGATTGCCTGCAGACCCAGCATGAACGCACGCCCGACCAGCAGCGCGAACAGGCCCAGCACGACGACGATGCCGAACAGGCCCAGTTCTTCGGCGATCACGGCAAAAATGAAATCGGTGTGCGCTTCAGGCAGGTAGAACAGCTTCTGCACGCTGGCG
Source organism: uncultured Pseudomonadota bacterium (assembly GCA_963779795.1). Classification (GTDB taxonomy): domain Bacteria; phylum Pseudomonadota; class Gammaproteobacteria; order Xanthomonadales; family Rhodanobacteraceae; genus Rudaea. Next base: position 21,682 of record CAVZZK010000006.1, read on the forward strand.
CCCAGACCGACGCCGAACCACTCGCCGCGACCAACCGCGATCAGCGCCTGGGTCAACTGGAAGCCGTCGTCGAACGGATGCTGCCAGGGATTCAGGAACGAGGTCAGCCGCTTGATGCGGTAATCCTGGGTCAGTGCGGCCCAGGCCAGCGCCGGCATGGCCAGACCGGCGAGCACGGCCAGATTGCTGAAGCGCGCACCGCCGAGCCAGACCATGCCGATGGTGATCGCGATGATCAGCGCCGCACTGCCGAAGTCCGGCTGCGCCAGCAGCAGCAGGACCAGGGCGCCCGCCACCACCACCGGCTTGAGCACGCCGACCAGATTGCCCTGCACGCTGTCGCGCTGTCGCACCAGATAGCTGGCCAGGTAGACGATGAACAGCAGCTTGGCTGCTTCGACCGACTGGAAGCCGGCGATGCCAAGCCGTACCCAGCGGCGCGCGCCGTTGATGCGCAGGCCCAGACCCGGCACGAACACCAGCAAGAGCAGGATCACCGCGAACAGCAACAGCGTGAACGCGTTGCGCTCCAACCACGACAGTTCGATGCGCATCATGATCGCGCACAGGGTCACGCCGAGACCGAGGAAAATCAGGTGCCGGAACAGATAGTAGAACGGCCCGACATGCTGGCCTTCGGCCACGGCAATCGAACTCGACGCCACCATGATGATGCCGATGCTGGCGATCGCCACCGCGGCCACGATCAGACCGAAGTCGTAGCGACCCCGGCGGCCGTCGCGTCGCTTGGCCTGGTCGAAACCGAACATCAGCAGGACACCTCCAAAAACCTGCTGCGCTCGACATATCGCACGCCTGCGGTGCCCGGAATCCTCATGTACGTCTTGGTACACTGCGGCTCCTGCGCTCCGGCGACGCACAATCTGCCTTCGCTCGCGGCGGTTTTTGAAGTTGCCCGCCGCACCTGTAGCGCTTCATGTCGACAAATTTGAAGCTCTATTTGCATCGTCAGCGCACCTTGAGAGTCGCCAGGCCGATCAACACCAGCACCACCGAGATGATCCAGAAGCGCACAATCACGCGCGGCTCCGGCCAGCCCTTCAGCTCGAAATGGTGATGAATCGGCGCCATGCGGAACAGCCGCTTGCCGGTAAGCTTGTAACTGGCCACCTGCAGCATTACCGAGACGGTTTCCATGACGAACACGCCGCCCATGATCAGCAACACGATTTCCTGGCGCACGATCATGGCCACCGTGCCCAGCGCGGCGCCGACGGCAAGTGCGCCGATGTCGCCCATGAATACCTGCGCCGGGTAGGTGTTGAACCATAGAAAGCCCAAGCCGGCGCCGGATAGCGCGCCGCAGAATATGCACAACTCGCTGGCTCCGGGTACCGACGGAATCTTCAGGTAGCCGGAAAACACGCTGTGCCCGGCCACATAGGCGAACACGCCCAGGGCCGCGGCGACCAGCACCGTGGGCATGATCGCCAGGCCGTCGAGGCCGTCGGTCAGATTCACCGCATTGGAGAAGCCCACGATGATGAAGTACCCGATCACCACGTAGCCGAACCCCAGCGGAATGGCGACCTGCTTGAACAGCGGCACATACAGCGCCAACGCAGCCGGCGAATCCTGATGCAACACGTAGTACAGGCCGACCGCGGTAGCCAACCCGCAGACGGACTGCCAGAAATATTTCCAGCGCGCCGGCAAGCCGCGGCTGTCGCGCAACACCAGCTTGCGGTAGTCGTCATAGAACCCGATCACGCCGAACGCGAGCATGCAGCCCAGCGCGATCCACATGTACCGATTGTGCAGGTCGGCCCACAATAACGTGGCAATGGCCACGGCAAACAGGATCAGCGTGCCACCCATGGTCGGCGTACCGGCCTTGGTCAGATGCGTCTGCGGGCCATCGGTGCGGATCACCTGCCCTGCCTTGACCCGGGTCAGGCGCCGGATCGTGTCCGGCCCCAACAGCAGGGCCACGGCGAGCGCAGTCAGCGCACTCATGATGGTGCGGAAACTGATGTACTGGAACAGGTGCAGCGCGCTGATATGCCCGCGCAACAATTCCGCCAGTTCAAGCAACATGACGCGCGCCTCCCCCGTTGCCGCCGATCTCACCGCGAAGCGCGCGGATCACGTTTTCCATCGCCGATCCACGCGAACCCTTGACCAGCATCCGCACCCCGGCGTGCACGTCGGTCGCCAGCGCCGCCGCCAGCTTGGCCTGATCCGGGAAATGTCGCTGGCCGCCGTCGAAAGCCTTGGCCGCCGCACCGGCCAGTTCGCCGACGCTGTACAAGCGCGCGATGCCGGCGACCTTGGCGTGCCGTCCGATCTGCGCGTGCAAGGCGCGCTCGTCCTTGCCCAATTCGCGCATGTCGCCGAGCACCAGCCAGGCTTCGCCCGGCTCTGCGACCAGCGTCTCGATTGCCGCGGCCGTAGAACCCGGGTTGGCGTTGTAACTGTCGTCGATCAGCGTCCAGCCACCCGGCATGGCCTCCCGGATCATGCGCCCGGCCACCGGATCGGCCCGACCCAATCCGCGACGAATCGTGTCGGCCGGTACCGCCAATGCATGCGCCAGCGTCGCCGCGGCCAGGGCATTGGCCACGTTGTGCCGGCCGGCCAAGGGCAACCCGATGTCAATTTCGGCATCGGGCAGGATCAGACGAAAGCGCGAATGTTGCCCCAGAACCATCGATTCGGCGCGCACGTCGGCGTCGCGTTCCAGCCCGAAACGCAAGATCCGGCGTGAGCCGGCCATGTGCTGGAACGTGGCCGCAAATTCGTCATCGGCATTGATCACGGCGATACCGTCGCCCGGCAACGACGCGTACAGCGCGCCCTTGGTCTCGGCGATGCCCTCAAGCGAACCCATGCGTTCCAGGTGCGCCGGCGCGATGTTGTTGACCAGACCGATTTCCGGTCGCGCGATCCCGGCCAGGTAAGCGATGTCGCCCAGCTTGCCCGCGCCCATCTCCAGCACCGCAACTTCGGTGTCTTCCGGCATCGCCAGCACCGACAAGGGCAGGCCGATCTCGTTGTTGAAATTGCCGGCATTGACGTGCACGCGGCAGTGATCGTGCAAAATCGAGGCAAGCAGCGCCTTGACCGTGGTCTTGCCGTTCGAACCGGTGATCCCGACCACGCGTGCATGCCGCTGCGCGCGTACCGCGCTGGCCAGATCGCCCAATGCGTGCATCGTATCGGCAACGATTACCTGCGGCAGATCCAGCGGCAACGGCCGCGAAACCAGCGCGGCTGCGGCGCCGGCTTTCATCGCGTCGGCAGCGAATTGATGCGCATCGAAACGCTCGCCGGACAAGGCCACGAACAGCGCCCCGGCCTGCGGCTTGCGCGAATCGGTAAACACGCCGCGCACCTCGACATCGGCGCCACGCTGCGAGCCATGCGTCCACATCGCGACATCGGCCAGTTTCAGCGTCAGCATGCGCGGGCCTCCAGCGCACGCCGCGCCACATCGAGATCGTCGAACGGATGCCGCACGCCGGCGATTTCCTGATACGGCTCGTGCCCCTTGCCGGCAATCAGCACGACGTCGCCCGGCTTCGCTTCGCGCAATGCCAACGCGATCGCCGCGGCCCGGTCGCGATGCACGGTTGCCGAGGTCCGCACCGACATGCCCTGCAGAATCTCGCTGACGATCTCGTCGCCGTTCTCGCCGCGCGGGTTGTCGTCGGTGACGATGACGCGATCGGCCAGACGCTCGGCGATGGCGCCCATCTGCGCGCGCTTGCCGCGATCACGTTCGCCACCGCAACCGAATACGCAGATGAGTTCACCGGCGGTGTGTCCGCGCAGGTTGGCCAGAGCCTGTTCCAGCGCGTCGGGCGTGTGCGCATAATCGACCACGACCAGTGGTGTGCCGCTGCCGCCAAGCCGGCTCATGCGCCCGGCGACGGGTTCCAGTTGTGCCAGCGCCTCGACAATCCGCCCGAACGGAAAATCCAGCGCGCCCAGGCACGCGCAAACGGCAAGCAGGTTGTAGACATTGAACCGGCCAAGCAGCGATGAGCGTACGGCGCCCGCGCCCCACGGCGTAGCCAGCTCGAATTCGAGCCCGGCATCGCCGCTACGCACGTTGTCCGCGCGGATCGAGGCATCGGCAGCGTCGACGCCATAGCCGAGCAAGCGAACGTCGTCGCGCAATCCGCTCGCCAGCTCGCGCCCAAACGCGTCGTCCAGGTTGATCGCCGCCGCATGCAGGCCGGGCCAGTCGAACAGGCGCGCCTTGGCCGCGGCGTAGTCGGCCATGCTGGCGTGATAATCCAGATGATCGCGGCTCAGATTGGTGAACACGGCCAGCTCGAAGCCGACCGCGTTCACCCGGCCCTGATCCAGTGCATGGGACGAAACTTCCATCGAGACGTGGCTGGCGCCAGCGTCGCGGAACCGCGCCAGCAGCGCGTGCACGCTGATCGCATCGGGCGTCGTGCGCTCGCCGGCGGCAATGGCGCCTTGCATGCCCGCACCCAGCGTGCCGATGGTGGCGGTGCGCGCGCCGAGGTGCTCCAGTGCCGCGCCCAGCAACTGTACCGTCGAGGTCTTGCCGTTGGTCCCGGTAACGCCGACGATGTGCAGCGAACGCGACGGATGATCGAAGAATCGCGCCGCGATCTCACCGACCTGCGTGCGCAAGTCGTCGATCCAGACGATCTTTTCGCTATCCACGGAAACGGCGGGCGCCGGCGCTTCGGCCAGAATGACCGCCGCGCCCTGCGCCAGCGCCGCCGGGGCAAACGTGATGCCGTGGGCACGTCCGCCGCGCAGTGCGACGAAGGCGTCGCCGCGACGAATCCGCCGGGAGTCCAGGCTCAATCCACCAACCATGATCTGCCCGTGCGCGGGTGCGTCGGCAATGCCTGCGAGCAAGCTCGATAGCGGTTTCGTGGAGGCGCTCACTGCACCGCCTCCTCGTAGCTGGTGTCGCCGCTCGGATAGGTCGGCGGCTTGCTGCCCGGCTGGATCGGCGCACCGGTGTCGGGCCCGCCCGCATACCAGTGCTGCACGTTGTCCGGCGGCACATCGAGCAGCCGTAGCGCGCCGGCCATGACTTCGCTGAATACCGGCGCGGAAACCGTGCCGCCATAGTAACTGCCTTGCGGATTGTGGATGATCACGACACCCACCAGACGCGGCGCACTCGCCGGCACGATGCCGGAGAACAGGGAAATGTATCGATTGGCGTAACTGCCACCGGAGGCTTGGCGCGAAGTACCGGTCTTGCCTGCAACCAGATAGTTCGGCACCGCTGCCAGCAACCCGGTGCCGCCCGGCGCCACCACCGTCTCCAGCATCTTCACGATCGTGTGCGCCAGATGTGGATCGATGACGGCATCGGCCGGATTGGTCGCGCCCTTGACGAAGGTCGGTCGGCGCAGACGTCCGCCGTCGGCCAGCGCGGCGTAAGCTTGGGCGAGTTGCAATTCGGTCACGTTCAAGCCGTAGCCATAGGCCATGGTGGCCTTCTCCAGCACGCCCCAGTTGTTGAGCGGCGGCAGAAAACCCGGCGACTCGCCCGGGAAACCGCAACCCGTGGTTTCACCGAATCCGAAACGATGAAACACCTCGTACATGTGTTCGTTGCCGAGCGTCATCGCGATCTTGGCGGCGCCGACATTGCTCGATTTGGTGATGACGCCGGTCAGATCGAGTACGCCGTGATTGTGCACGTCGTGGATCACGTACCCGGCTAGCGCCAGTGAGCCGGGGTTGGTATCCACCAGCGAATCCAGTTTCCATTTGCCGCTTTCCAGCGCGGTGGCAATCGTGAACGGTTTCATGGTCGAACCGGGTTCCACCACGTCGGTCACGGCCCGGTTGCGCCGCGTTGCCGGCGCCGAACTGCGCGCGTTCGGGTTGAACGACGGCACATTGACCATCGCCAGGATCTCGCCGTTGCGTACGTCCAGGATCACCATCGAGCCGGACTGGGCCTGATGTTCGACGATCGCGCTTTTCAGGTCGCGATAGGCCAGGTACTGGATACGCCGGTCGATCGACAACACCAGATCGCGTCCCGGCCTGGATTCGCGCACCAATTCCACATCCTCGACCGTGTGTCCCTTGTTGTCGCGAATCACGCGCTCAATACCCGGCGTTCCGGTCAGCCAGTCGTCAAACGCCAGTTCCAGACCTTCCTGACCGTGGTCGTCGATGTTGGTGTCGCCCAGCACGTGTGCGGTCACTTCGCCGCTCGGGTAGTAACGGCGGTATTCGCGCTGACTGGACACGCCGGGGATGCCCAGCTTCAGGATCGCCGCCGCAACGTCGGGATTGATTTGCCGCTTCAGGTAGAGAAATTCCTTGTCCTGATGGCGTTTCAGCGTAGCGGACAATTCGGCCGGATCGATGTCCAGCGCGTGTGCGAGCTGTGGCAGGCGGTCGGCGTGGTCGAGCAATTCGCCCGGATCGGCCCAGATCGATGCAACCGGTGTGGACACGGCCAGCGGCTCGCCGTTGCGGTCGAAAATCGTGCCTCGGGAAACCGGGATCGGCACTTCGCGCAGGAAACGTGCATCGCCCTGCTTCTGGTAGAAGGTCTTGCGCACGATCTGCAGATCGACGGCACGCACGATCAGCGCCGTCGAACCCAGCGCCAGCAACATCAGTACGGTGTAAAGACGCGCGCGCGTATTCACCTGCCGCGGCCGCGGCTTGCTGCGTGCGCCTTCCACGACAACCGGCGCCGCCTTTTTTTTCGGCTTGCCGCGCATCAGGTCGTCCCCATCGTGTTCATCGCTTCACCACCACCGCGTCGGTCGAGTCCGGCGAGGTCATGTCGAGCTGGCCGCGCGCGACCTGTTCGATGCGATTCGGTTCGGCCCAGGTCGCCTGCTCCAGTTCCAGGCGGCCGAAATCGGTATTCAGGTTGTCCTGTTCGTGAGTCAGGCGGGTCAGTTCACCGAACAGGACGCGGTTTTGTTGACGCGCGTAGACCACGGCGATCGCGGTCACGATCACGCCGCACAGCAGCAGCAGCACGATGACGGCGCCGATGCGATTCATGCCAGCCGCTCCGCCACGCGCAGCACGGCGCTGCGTGCGCGCGGATTGAGCGCCACTTCCGTATCGTCGGCGAACACCGCGCGTCCGACCAGACGCAGCGGCAATGGTCCGGTTTCTGGCGGCGGCAGGCCGCGACGCGTTGCCGGCGCCCGCGAGTGATCGCGCATGAAATGCTTGACGATACGATCTTCCAGCGAGTGGAACGCGATCACGACCAGTCGCCCGCCGGCGTTCAGACTCGCCAGCGCCGCATCGAGGCCGCGCCGCAGCGCATCCAGTTCAGCGTTCACGAAAATCCGCAAGGCCTGGAAACTGCGCGTAGCCGGGTGTTTGCCCGGCTCGCGCCGGCCGACGACTTCCTCGATCAGCTGCGCCAGCTCACCGGTGCGGCGAATCGGCGTGGCATCGCGCCGCGCCACGATCGCACGCGCAATACGCCTGGCCTTGCGCTCTTCGCCGAATTGCCACAACACGTCCGCGATCTCCCGTTCGTCCGCGCGCGCCAGAAACCCGGCCGCGCTCTCGCCGCTGCCGGGATCCATGCGCATGTCCAGTTCCGCGTCCGCACGAAAACTGAAGCCGCGCTCGGCATCGTCGAGCTGCGGCGAGGACACGCCCAGATCCAGCAGAACGCCATCGAGCCCGCCGTGTGTCGCCGGCCACTCCCCCAGATCGGCGAAATTTCCGTGACTGATCTGCACGCGCGCATCGTCGCCGAATTCGCGCCGCGCCACGGCCACCGCCGCGGGGTCGCGATCCATCAACAACAGCTTTCCTTGCGGACCGAGTCGCTGCAGCACCGCGCGCGCATGTCCGCCGCGTCCGAATGTTCCGTCCAGGTAGGTGCCGTCGGCTCTAATATTCAATCCGTCCACCGCCTGTTTCAGCATCACCGCTATGTGCTTGTCACCTGGCATTCGGATTACTCCGGCGACGCGCACATGCGGCGCTCACAATTTCAGGTTCAGCATCTCTTCGCTGATCTCGTTCTCACCGATGCTGTGGCGAATCTTGTTCAGGTGAACCTGTTCGCTCCACAACTCGAACTTCGCGTTCATCCCCAGCAACACGGCCTTCTTTTCGATTCCGGCCGCGTTTCGCTGGCTGGCCGGTACCAGCACGCGCGCGTTGCCGTCGGGCTCGACCATGGCCGCCGCACCCACCAACTTCAGCTGCAGGTCGCGATGCACCTGCCTGACGCTGGAAAGCGCATTGACCTGATCGCGCACCGATTCCCACTCCGCCTGCGGAAACAGCCACAGGCAACCCGGCTCGAACGGGTTGTAGGTGAACACCAGACGATTGCCGCATTCCTTCGCGATCAGCTCGCGATAGGCTGTCGGCAAGGCCAATCGGCCCTTGTCGTCAAGCGTGACTGCTGTTTCGCCCTGAAACATATTTCCCACAAAAACCCACTAAATCCCACCATCTGCGAACAGTAGTCCGCCTACCTGCACCTGTCAAGGAAAATTTGCTTGTGGATCAAGGACAAAGCGCCGACTTCGACCAAATTTCGAGTGATTTATTAGGTGTGAACTGAAGCTGATTGAATTAACAGGGCTTTTGTGAAAAAAATTCCTGAAAAACTCGATCAATCAAGCGGTTTACGCGGGCGGGCACGGAATTTCGACGCCGATCGACGCCGGGCAGCCGGAAGCGCGCACGCGACCCGCACCGATCCAAACCGGTGCGGGCGCGGGTGCAGAAGAAAAAGAGTCGGCCTGTAAGCCGGGTTCTGTCTGGGACAGTCATTCCTCTGGGCCGGACGTCGCCGTCCGGCTCAAGCGATCTACCCGGGAACGACGCGGGCCGCGCCATGGTTCCCCTATTCGATCTTGCTCCAGGTGGGGTTTGCCGTGCCACGCGGCGTTGGCCCCGCGCGCGGTGCGCTCTTACCGCACCGTTTCACCCTTGCCTGATCCCCTCGCGGGGCCATCGGCGGTTTGTTCTCTGTTGCACTTTCCGTCGGCTCGCGCCGCCCAGGCGTTACCTGGCACCTTGCCCTGTGGAGCCCGGACTTTCCTCGGTCCCACCACCTGCTGCCCCCTGCGCGTTCCGGAGAACGAAAAATTCAAGGGGCACCAGGTGGTGGGAACGCGACTGTCCGGCCGACTCCGCCGCCATTCTAGCGCGCCGTGGCACCGACTGCAGCCGCGGCGCGCACGATGGCGGCGATGCTACGTTCCACGTCGTCGTCCGTGGTCGCCCAGGAACACACGCTGATGCGCATCGCCGTACGTCCCTGCCAGACGGTGCCGCCGCACCAGCAGGTGCCATCGGCCTGAATCGCGGCGATCACGCCCTGTGTGCGATCTGCATCGCCGAACGACACCAATACTTGATTCAGGACGACATCGTTGAGAATCTCGAACCCGGCTTCGGAAAGGGCTTCAGCAAAGCGCCGCGCCTGCCGGCAGTTGCGTTCGATCAGCTCGGCCACGCCTGCGCGTCCGAGGCTGCGCAGTGCCGCCCAGACCTCCACGCCACGCGCCCGTCGCGACAATTCGGGCGTGTAGTCAGCCGGATTGCGCCAGGCACTGTCGGTCGGCAGATACTCGGCCGTGATCGCCATTGCCGCGCGCAATGCGTCGGCATCGCGCACGAACGCAAGCCCGCAGTCGTACGGCGTATTCAGCCACTTGTGCGCATCCGTGGCCCAGGAGTCGCCTCGATCGATAGCCGGGACCAGTGCGCGGCGCGATGGTGCAACCCGCGCCCACATGCCGAATGCGCTATCGACGTGCAGCCACGTGTCCTTGCCGATGTGCTCACGTATCGCGGCAACATCATCACAGGCACCGGTATTCACGTTGCCCACCTGCGCACACACGATCGTCGGGCCCGGGATCGGCGGCAGCTTCTCGACGCGCAAACGACCCTGGTCGTCGACCGGCACCTTGTGCACGCGATTGCGTCCCAGGCCGAGCAGGCCCAGTGACTTGATCAGGGTCGGGTGCGCCTCGGCCCCGACCACAACCTTGATCGCCGGCGCGCCGAACAGGCCGTCGGCTTCGACGTCCCAACCCGCGCGTCGCAATACGCTATGCCGCGCCGCCGCCAGCGCGACAAAATTCGCGACCGTGGCACCGGTCACGAAGGCGCCGCCGGTTTCCGCGGGCAGCCCGAACAGCTCGACCAGCCAGCGCAACGCAGTCTGTTCCAGTCGCGCCGTTGCCGGCGTGACGTTGTAAAGCGCGGTGTTCTGGTCCCAGGCCGAGGCCAGCCAGTTCGCCGCCAGCGTGGCCGGCAGGGCGCCGCCGATCACGAAGCCGAAAAACCGCGACCCGGCCATCGCCATCGTCGCCGGCGAACCGTAACGATCGAGCAAGGACAGTACCTCGGCCGCATCACACACATTGTCCGGAAGCGGGCCGTCGAGCGCGTCGAGCGCCGCCACGGCTCGCGCATCGGGTGCCACGGCCCGCTCTTCCAGGCCTGCCAGATAGGCTTCGGCCCGCTGCGCGGCATCGTTCAACAGACCGGCACGTGATTTGGTCATACGCAATACCTCTTTCTGATCAAGACTGCCCTGCGCGGACGGAAGATGTCGAATACAAGCGCTTGCGCGACGCGCCGGTAATCTGCGCCGCAAGCTTGGCCGCACGTCCCGGTGGCAATTCGCGCTGCAGCAGTTCGAACACGCGATGCCCTTCGCGTTCGCGACGTGCATCGTCGTCACTTGTACCGGATACGACAATCACGAATTCGCCGCGCCGCTGATCCGCATCGTCACGAACCCGCGCGACGATGGCGTTCAAGTCGTCGACGATGAAAGTTTCATGCAGCTTGGTCAGCTCGCGTGCCAGCGCCGCCGGTCGCCCCGCGCCGAATACGCCGGCCATTGCCTCCAGCGTATCCGCAATACGATGGCTGGACTCGTAGAAAATCAACGTGCGCGTTTCCGCAGCCAACTCTTCAAGACGCGCACGGCGCGCTCCGGACTTGGCTGGCAAAAAACCTTCAAACACAAAACGGTCCGACGGCAGACCGGCCGCCGACAGCGCCGCGATCGCCGCACAGGGCCCGGGCACCGGGCAGACTTCCACCCCGGCGTCGCGCGCAGCGCGCACCAGCCGGAACCCGGGGTCGCTGATCAGCGGCGTACCCGCATCGCTGATCAACGCAATCTGCTCGCCTTGCTCGCGCAGGCGCCGGACCAGTTCGTCGGCACGCTCGCGTTCGTTGTGTTCGTGCAAGGCGACCGTGCGGGTAGCGATGCCGAAATGCCGTAGCAGCGCCGCACTGTGCCGGGTATCCTCGGCTGCGATCAGGTCGACCCCGGCGAGAATGCCGCGTGCGCGCGGCGACAGATCCTCAAGATTGCCGATCGGTGTCGCCACCACCCACAGTTTTCCAAGGTTTTGCTGCGTCATGCGCTTCTCCAGAGGAGTCGAAGGATAGCCCAGACGGCTGACGGCGACAGTGATCCGTTATCATGTCGTCCGGTTTCTCATGGATGCAGCGATGAATGGGTGGTTCCGATCACGTTTGCTGATCTGCACGGGCGTTGTCGTATGTACTCTGGTCGCCGGTTGCGCCCAGGTCGCTACGCAATCCGACGCTGCGACAGCCAATGCGATTGCCAATGCCGAGCTGGCCTACCGTCAGGGTGATTTCGATGCCGCCGCGCAGCAGTTTCTGGCGCTGGCCGCCGGGCATCGGCACAGGCGCGCCCGGTTCCAGTTGCAGGCCGCGCAGGCTTACCACGAAAACGGCGAACTGGACGCCAGCGCGCGCGTGCTTGACGACATCGACCGGCAACGGCTGCAAGGCGACGAAGTGGTCAGCTACGACCTGCTTGAAGCGGAGGTTGAACTGTCCCGCAACCAGCCCGCGCGTGCCCTGCAGCTACTGGGCTTCGCCGACGCGGGATTGCCATTGCCGCAACGCATGCGGGCACTCGAACTGCGCGCCAGGGCACTGGAAGCAACCGGACATGTCATGCAAAGCGCGCGCAACCGAGCCGCACTCGATCGCCTGTTGAGCGGTTCGGACCGGGAGCAGAACGAAGCGCAAATTGTCGCCACGCTGCAAAAACTGCCCGCCGCCTCGCTTACGCAAGAGGCGCAGGCACTCTCGCCAAACGATGCATTGCGGACCTGGATAAACCAGGCATTGCATGCCCAGGGGCAGGCGCTGCCCCTGGCCGTGCTGCATCCCAATCAGCCGGTCGGCACGCTGATTCCGCAGGCGGGCAACGACGTGCGTCGGGAAGGTTACGAGCCGGTGCACAGCATCGGTCTGCTGGTAGCCAATACCGGCGCCTTGCAGGCCGTCTCGCAACCGCTGCGCGATGGCTTTTTCGCTGCCTATTTCGCCGACCATGACGCAAACCGTCCGCAAATCCGCGTCTACAACACCGACAGCACTGCCGACGAGGCCATCGCCGCTTATCGGCAGGCCGTGGCCGACGGCGTCGATCGCGTCGTCGGCCCGTTGTCGCGTGACGCTGTTGCCGCGCTTTTTGCCCAGGGCGTGTTGCCGGTCCCGCTGCTGGCACTGAATCAGCCGGACAACGGTGAGCCGCCGCCACCAGGCAGCACGGCGTTCGCGTTGACGCCAGACGCCGAAGCGGCCCAAGCGGCCGAGCACATGCGTGAACGTGGCATCGACCAGGCCGTCGTCATCACCGCCACCGAGGACTGGTCCGAACGCGCCGCGCTGGCTTTCCGCGCGCAGTTCCAAAGCATCAACGGACAGATCCTCAACGAGGCCCGGGTTCAGGACGGCCAAATCGATTTCGCGTCGATGATCAAAACGGCGTTGGCCGGCGTGCCGCCAACCGTCATGCAACCGCCCAGGCAACCGGGCGGATTGGCCACCGTCAAATCCACTACGCCGAGTGACATCGGCATTTTCATCAGCATGCGGCCGCAACAGGCGCGCCTGCTGATGCCGCAACTGAAACTCGCCGGTTACACGCGGGTACAAGTGTTCGGCACCTCGCATATCTATGCCGGCGATTACAGTCCGGGGCTGGACCGTGACCTGGACGGTGTCGAGTTCTGCGACGCACCCTGGTTGTTCGATCTGACCCCGGGGTTGCCCAACCACACGGATATCACACGCGTGCTGGGATCGGCTCACGGCGCCGGCGGACGTTTGTTCGCCATGGGCATGGATGCCTACGATCTGCTGCCTTATCTGGACTGGCTCGGCCAGCACCGCGGCAGCTATCTGGCGGGCGCTACCGGTCAACTGACCGAAGACAGCCTCGGCAGCATTCAGCGGCTGCTGGTCTGGGCGCGCTTCGACAACGGCGCCGCACACCCGATCAACGGCAGCCTGCAGATGAGCAATGCCCCGCAATGATCAACCCATGCGCGATGTCGGCGCACTCTGGGAACAGGCCGCCTGCGATCATCTGACCGGCGCGGGCCTTGAACTGATCACGCGCAACTACCAGTGCCGTTACGGCGAAATCGATCTGGTCATGCGCGATACAGGCGCGTCGAACGAAACTTGCACGGTGTTTGTCGAGGTGCGATACCGACGTTCCGCGGTGCGCGGCGGCGGACTGGCTTCGGTCGGCGCGGCCAAGCGCACCAGGCTGCTGCGTGCCGCGTCGGCGTTCCTGCAGACCAGGCCAGAATTGGCCGCACAGCCGTGCAGATTCGATGTGGTGGCCTGCAGCGGTACGCCGCGGCAAGCGCATTTCGAATGGATCCGCAACGCTTTCGATGCCTGTTGAACGAATCAATGTCATGACGATAAAGCAACCCAGGTACGCAAAACTGTTCCTGCTGTTACTGGCGCTGCCCGTGTTGCACGGATGCATCGCCGTAATCGCCGGCGGCGCCGTCGCCGGTGCGCATGTCGTGCACGACCGGCGCGCGGTCGGGACGGTGCTCAGCGACCGCAATATCCAGCTCAGCGCGGTCGAAGCAATCAACCGGCACAAGCAACTGGTCAGCCACGACAACAACGTCAAGGTCGTCGTCTACAACGGCGTCATGCTGCTTTGCGGACAGGTGCACAGCGAAAAGCTCAAGCAACTGGCCGAATCCACAGTCAGCGGCTTCGACGGCATCGTGCGCCTGGTCAATGATCTCGAAGTAACCGATCATCCGGAAGGCTTCTGGGGACGCCGCGGCGACAACGCGCTGTCCGCGCGCGTCAAGACCGGCCTGCTCGATATCACCAGCATGCCCGGCTTCGATCCGACCCGGGCAAACATCACGACCACGCATGGCGTCGTCTATTTGATGGGACTGGTCACGCACGCCGAAGGTGAGGCCGTTACCAATGTCGCGCGCAATACGCCCGACGTCGTCAGGGTCGTCCAGCTGTTCCAGTACACGGATTGATTCAAGGATGCGCTGACATGGTCGGTGACACCCGCGCTGAATCGATCAGAGTATGGCGATCACCCGTCAGTTGGTATGAAGTTTTGCCCGAACCAGGCGTGATCATTTGCCCGGCAGCCAAGGCGGCAGGCTCAAGCCGAACCCATGAATTTTCATCTCCCCGTCAAATCTAAAATTTCAGTTAACAATTTTCGCCGTATACTGGTGAAACAAATCACATCAGGTGGTGGACAATGGGTACCACACCCCGCGTTTCGCGCAAACCTCTTGCGTTCGCCATCGCCATGGCTTTTGCCTCAAGCGGCGCACATGCTGCCGCCATCACGGTCACCGACGGCGGCGACGCCGGAACCGGTTCAACCTGTACCCTGCGCCAGGCCATCGAATCGGCCAACAACGATTCGGCCGGCAACAGCACTTGCGCCCCCGGCAATGGTGCCGATGTCATCAGCTTTTCCAGCACGCTGCAGAACTCGACGATTACCCTTCAGCAGGGCCAATTGGACGTCTCCTCGCCGATGACGATCAACGGCGGCGGCGTGACCGTAGACGCCAACCAAGCCTCGCGTGTCATGGCCGTGTACTACCATTCCCCCACGCTGACCAACGTCACACTGGCGAGCCTGACGCTGACCAACGGCAACCTCGGCACGATCGGGGCGGGCGGCGGAATCTGCGCAACAATGTTTACCTGCAATTCGGGGGAGGGGAGACCAACCGGTCAACGCGGAGCTGCGCAAAAGGCACCGCAGACGGCGTATGCAGTCTACCTGACGCTGGACCATGCCGAGGTCAACAGCAATACGGCTTCCTACAAAGCCGGAGGCATTTATCTCGACCGGTACGTTTCGCTGTCGATGAACGATTCGACCGTGTCGAACAACTCGCTCACTGCTCTCGACGATTACGGTTCGGGCGGCATCTATGTGAGCGAGTCTGCATACCTGCTGATGACCAACTCGACGGTCTCGGGCAACTCCGCTTCGGGCAACCAGGGTTTCCTGACGGGCGGCATATACGCGTATGCTTCCTACGTCTACATCGCCAACTCGACCATTTCGGGAAATGGCGCCTCTTGTACCTCGGCTTGTGCCGGTGCACTGTCGATATCCGGAGGGAATCCGCCGGCATCAGCCTATTTGTACGACTCGACCGTTTCCGGCAATTCGGCCACATCGACCGGAGGGAATTCCCACGACGTCGGCGGCGCCATCGTTGGCGCTTTCGCCACCGCAACAATAAACCTTGCAAACACGATACTCACCGGCAATAGCGGCGATTATGCAGACCTTTACATTCCAGCCGGCTCGGCGTCGGCCAGCGCCAGCCTGCTCGGCACCGCCCTGTCGTCGTATTCGGGCAACGGCAACCTGTTCAACGACAACCCCGTGCTGGGGCCGTTGCAGAACAACGGCGGCCCGACCATGACGCGTGCGCTGCTGACCGGTAGCCCGGCCATCGACACTGGCAACAACGCGCTGATCTATACCGGGCTGACCAATGACCAGCGCGGCGCCGGCTACTCGCGCATCATCAATGGCACGGTCGATATCGGCGCCTACGAGTTTCAGGCTGCGGCACCCGCGCCGGCTCCCAAGCCGGTGCCGACGCTATCGAGCTGGGCAATGACCCTGCTCGGCGGCCTGCTCGCCGTGCTCGGCATCGCCCGTGAGCGACGGCGAAGATCCGGGTAAATTTAGCCGGAATCAGAATCAGCGGTGCTTTCCCGTACATCGGCCACTTGCCGGACAGGCGGCTGCACAAAGCATTGGTCAACCCGGCTTTGTTGTTGCAGTCGATGGATTAATTGCCCGGCTATACGAAGGTGTGACGAACATCACGGTTCACATTCCTGAACCGAACCGCTAGACTCTTGCCCGGGAATCCAGCTTGAGAGAGTGAATCATGAGTTCGATGTCCAGCGTTGCACGCAAGCCGCTTGCGTTCGCCATTGCCATGGCTTTTGCCTCAAGCGGCGCACAAGCTGCCGCCATCACGGTCACCGACGGCGGCGACGCCGGAACCGGTTCAACCTGCACCCTGCGCCAGGCCATCGATTCGGCCAACGGCGACTCGCAGCAGGGCAACTGCACGGCGGGTTCCGGCACCGATACGATCGACTTCGACGCGTCGCTGGCCAATGCCACCATCACGCTGCAACAGGGCCAACTGGTCATCAACTCATCGGTGACCGTCAACGGCAGCGGCCAGACGATCGACGCCAAATACAGCTCGCGCGTGATGGCCGTGTACGGCTATTCGGGTACGACCACAAACGTTACGCTCGCCAGCCTGACACTGATCAACGGAGATGCCGGCACATATTCCGGTGGCGGCATCTGCGCGAAGTACAACCTGCCTTGCAACGCCGGCCCCGATCAGCCGACAGCCAAGCAAGGTGGGGGTTCGCCGAACGCGCCGCAATCGGTTTTGCACCTGAATCTCGCCTTGAACGGCGTGACGGTCTCCAACAACTCGTCGTCTCTTTTCGGCGGCGGCATTGTTGCTTTTGGAGCCGGACTCGTACTGAACCAATCAACGGTCTCCGACAATACCAATTCGGGGGGCGGCACGATCGACAACTACAAGGGTGGAGGAATCTACCTGAACAACAGCTACCTGACGATGACCGCCTCGACCGTTTCGGGCAACTACGCCGATATCGGGGGCGGATACGCAACCGGGGGCATTTACGCCTTTGAGTCCGGCGAGAAAATCACCAATTCGACGATCACGGGCAACAGCGCGGCGTGCGCCAACGATTGCGCGGGCGCGCTATCGGTTTCCGGCGGCGGCGGCTTCAGCCTGCTGATCGATTCCACGGTATCGGGCAATTCGGAATCGACGGTCCAGGTTCCGGCAGCGCCCTCGGCAGTCACTGATGGAATTCCGAGCGTTGGCGGCGCGCTGATCGGAGCCTTTTCCGCCGGCACGCTGCAGATGCAAAACACGATTCTTTCCGCCAACAGCGGTGACTTGAATGACCTCGCCGTCATTGGCGTCGCCACGGCAACCGCCAGCCTGCTTGGCTCTGCATTGTCTTCGTCGTACACGGGCAACGGCAACCTGTTCAGCGACAATCCCGTCCTCGGACCGTTGCAGAACAACGGCGGCCCGACGCAGACGATGGCGCTTCTGACCGGCAGCCCGGCCATTGACGCCGGCGACAACAGTCTGGTTCCGGGACTCAATTACGACCAGCGCGGCGCCGGCTACTCGCGCATCATCAATGGCACGGTCGATATCGGCGCGTACGAGGTCCAGGCCGCCGCTCCGGCTCCCAAGCCGGTGCCAACAATATCGAGCTGGGCAATGACCCTGCTTGGCGGGCTGCTTGCCCTGCTCGGCATCGCACGCGAGCGCCGGCGAAGGTCCGGATAATTCCTGCCACAACTCGCCAACCATGCGATCGGCACCGTAAACTGGTGCCATGGCTGTTCCCGCATCGTTGACCGCCGAACTTCGCCAGATATTCGGCGACGCCTGCACAACCGACGAGGCCGAGTGCCTGGCCTACGGCTACGATAATTCGCGCCGCCAGGCGCAGCCCGATGCCGTCGCATTCCCGACCGAACACGAACAAGTCGTCGACCTGGTTGGTGCCTGCCGTAAAGCCAAAATCCCGCTGACCGCGCGTGGACGCGGCACCAACACGACCGGCGCAACGGTTCCCATCGAAGGCGGGGTGGTGGTCAGCTTCGAGCGCATGAACCGCATTGTCGAAATCGATACCGACAACCGTTATGCCGTGGTTGAGCCGGGTGTACTCAACGGTGATCTTCAGACGGCCCTGGCGGCGAGCGGCTTCTTCTGGCCGCCGGATCCGACCTCGAGTCCGTACTGCACGATCGGCGGCAACCTGGCCTGCAACGCCGGCGGTCCGCGCGCTGTCAAGTACGGCACCTGCCGCGAAAACACGCTGGGCCTGCTGGCCGTGGCCGGCACGGGCGAAAGCTTTCGCTGCGGCACGTACACCAGCAAGGGGGCGACCGGCTACGATCTCACCCGACTGCTGATCGGCGCCGAAGGCACGCTGGCGCTGATCACACAGGCGACGTTGCGCCTGACACCGAAGCCGGCGGACAAACGCACGTTGAGCGCCGCCTATGCCGACGTCGAATCCGCCGCCGCCGCCGTGGCACGGATCATGGCGCAGCCGGTGACGCCTTGCGCGTTGGAATTCCTCGACGACGAATCGCTGCGTCTGGCGCGCGAACACGGCGGTGACGCCATTCCGCGCGCGGGAGCACAGCTGATTATCGAGGTCGACGGCGCACCCGAACAACTCGATGGCATGGCCATCGCGATCGCCGGGGCAGCCCGCGGCGATGGCCTGCAGGATTTGCGCATCGCCGCCGACGCGTCCGAGGTGGCAACCCTTTGGGCCGCGCGCAAGGCGCTGTCGCCGGCACTGCGCACGATCGCCCCCGACAAGATCAACGAGGATGTGGTCGTACCGGTCAGTCGCCTGCCGGATCTGATCGCACAGCTGAAAACGATCGCGCAGAAGCATCGCATTGGCATCGTCAGTTTCGGCCATGCCGGCAACGGCAACATCCACGTCAACCTGCTGCCGCGCGACGATGCCGAACGTGCACGTGCCAAGCAGGCGTTGAACGACGTGTTCGCCTGCGTCATCGCACTCAACGGCACGCTGTCCGGCGAGCACGGCATCGGCCTGGCCAAGCGCGAGTTTCTGGATCGTGCGCTGGACCCGGCGGCGCTGGCGATGATGCGCCGGATCAAGCAGCAATTCGACCCGGACGGCATCCTCAATCCCGGCAAGCTGCTGCCGTGACCAAACGGCTGGGCCGTCAGCTTGGCGATATCCGCGCTGCCGCCTGTATGAAGCGCTTTTGCCGCTTGAGCCTGATCCCGGTACCACGTAAACCCAAGCAACCGCTGATCTAGATCAGTCGCTGCAGAACGATCAAGGCGACCGCCGCGTATACGCCGGCGAGCACATCGTCGAGCATCACGCCGAAACCGCCCTTGACGCGACGGTCCGCCCACGACACCGGCCAGGGTTTGAGGATGTCGAACACGCGGAACAACCCGAAGCCGGCCGCGACCCACCATCCGCCGTTCGGCACGAACGACAGCGGCAACAGGGTGATCCACAAGCCGACGAATTCATCCCAGACGACGGCACCGGGGTCCTGCAAACGCAGGCGATCCACGGCCCAGCGGCTGGCCCAGACGCCAAGCACGAAGGCCACCAGCAAAACGCTCACATATGCCGCCATCGGCAGCTCGCGCAATGCAAACCACGGCAACAGCGCCGCGAGGGTGCCGAAGGTGCCGGGTGCGACCGGGCTCAAACCCGAACCGAAACCGCAGGCGATCCATCCGGCCGGATGACTCAACAACTGCTTGCGTTGCGCGGCGCTCAATGCACTCACCGGAAATGTTCCCAGCCGTGCTGCGGCAATCCCGGCCAGCGTCCGTCGTCATCGCGCACCCGTACGCCGGGCTCGGCGATGATGCGGCCGATGCGTGTTGCCGCACAGCCGCTGCGCGCCAGATCGCCCAGGGTTTCGCCGATACGCGAATCGGCGACGGTAAAGCACAACTCGTAATCGTCGCCTCCGCTCAATTGCAGGTCGAAACGCGATGGCGCATCGAACAGGCTCAGCAAGGCGGACGACGCCGGCAGCAATTCGAGGTCGATTTCCGCGCCCACCCCGCTTGCCCGGCAGACGTGTCCAAGATCGGCAACCAGGCCATCGGATACGTCGATACAGGCACTGGCCACGCCACGCAAGGCCAGACCCTGGGCGATACGCGGCTGGGGCCGATTCAGGCGTGCGATCAGTGCCTCGCGCATGCCCGCCGGCGCACCGAGCAAGCGGCCGGCTTCGGCATCGGCCTTGTCCAGGCAGCGCAGGCCGGCCGCGGCGTCGCCGAGCGTACCGGTCACGTAGATGTCGTCGCCAACATGCGCACCACTGCGCAACAAGGCGGCGCCATCTGGCACCAGGCCGTGCACGGTCACGCTGATGCTCAACGGTCCGCGCGTGGTATCGCCACCGACCAGCGCCAACTTGTGCTCACGCGCCAGCGCGGCGAAACCATCCGCGAATGCCTCGATCCAGCGGCGATCGGCTTCGGCAACGGTCAGTGCCAGGGTAGCCCAGGCCGGTATCGCGCCCATGGCGGCCAGATCGGACAGATTGACGGCCAGCGATTTCCAGCCGATATCCGCCGGTCGCGTCTGCAGCGGAAAATGCACGCCGGCGACCAGCGTATCGGTAGCCACGGCCAACATCCGCCCAACCGGCGGAACGAGCAAGGCGGCGTCATCGCCAATGCCGAGCACGACATCCTCGCGCGCAACGGCACAACGTTCGCGGATCAGATCGATCAGCTCGAATTCACGCATGGCCAGCCGATCGCAGCAACGCGCTAAGACTGGCGCAGACCGGTTTCATTGGCGCGCCATTGCCGGGCCGCCTGGTCGAGCACACCGTTGATATAGGTGTGCCCGTATTCGGCACCGAAGCGCTTGGCCACCTCGATGGCTTCGTTGATGATCACCCGATACGGGACATCGATGCGATGCTGCAATTCGTAGGCGGCCAGGCGCAGGATCGCTCGCTCGATTGGATCGACTTGTTCGACGTCGCGATCCAGGAACGGCTGCAAGGCCTGATCCAGTTCGGTGCGATATTTCTCGACACCGCGCAGCAGATCCTCGAAATAGGCCAAATCGGCGATTTCCATGTCCTGCTCATGGCGGAAATCCTCGATCACATCGGTCATGGCATTGCCGCCGACTTGCCACGCATAGATTGCTTGTGCGGCACGACGCCTCGCGCGCGAGCGCGCTGTCAGATCGATCCCGTCGCTTCGTTGTCTATGCGTCATCTGCATTTCCCGTTTCGCGGCCGACATGCCGCCCGTCGCGCCGATCAGGCCGGCAGGTTCCGGCACAGATCGACCATCTCAAGCGCTGCCAGCGCCACATCCTCGCCCTTGTTGCCATGCACGCCGCCGGCCCGAGCTTCGGCATCGACATATTGCTCGACTGCCAGCACGCCGTTGAGCACGGGGACGTCATGATCAAGCGCGATCCGCATCAGGCCCTGGGCGCAACCGTCGGCGACGTGCTCGTAATGCCGGGTCTCGCCGCGTACGACGCAGCCCAGCGCGATGATTGCGGCATGGCGCCCGTTCCCGGCCAAACGCGCGGCCATGACCGGAATCTCCCAGGCGCCAGGCACGCGCACCAGATCGATCGCCGAATCGGCCACGCCATTGGCGGCAAACGCTCGCTGCGCGCCGGCGACCAGCGCATCGACGATGCGCGGATTCCAGCGGCTGGCGACGATGGCGAACCGCGCATCCGCAAGGGCGCGTACTTGACCAGTGTGGGCAGTCATGCGGTCAGGGTCTCCAAAGGGCGATTATAGGCGCAACCGGGAGTCAACCATCGTTGCCGGGTTCTTCGTAGCCTTCGATTTGCAAACCGAATCCGGACAGCCCCAGGAAACGTCGCGGCGTGCCGAGCACGCGAAGTCGACGCGCACCCAGATCGGCCAGGATCTGCGCACCGATGCCGTGCCGGCGCCATTCCGGCGAATCGCCCGCATTCACCGGCGCCGATTCTTGTGTCAGTCGATCCAGCGCCGCAGCGACATCATCGACACCATCGACATCACCGAGCACTACAACCACGCCACGACCGGCTTCGGCGATATGCCGCAGCGCAGCCGTGACGGTAATGCCTTGCTCGTCGCGACGCAGGTGCAGGACATCGGACAAGGTGTCGCGAACATGCACGCGGGCAAGTACCGGTTCGCCATCGTCCACACTGCCGCGCACCAGCGCGAAATGCGTCAGCGAACTCAACCTGTCCCGATAGCCGAGCAGACGAAACGGACCGAATTCGGTTTGGACGTGCTGGTCGAATACCCGTTCGACGGTCGTTTCCGTCTCCAGGCGATGGCGGATCAGATCGGCGATCGTGCCGATCTTCAAGCCGTGCCCGGCGGCAAATCGCTCCAGTTGCGGTCGCCGCGCCATGGTTCCGTCTTCGGCCAGGATTTCGACCAGCACGCCGGCCGGCTCAAAACCAGCCAGTCGCGCCAGGTCGCTGGCCGCCTCGGTATGCCCGGCGCGGGTCAGCACGCCGCCTGGTTGCGCGCTCAAGGGGAAAACGTGACCGGGCTGGACCAGATCGTCCGCTTTCGCATCCGCACGCACGGCGGTGCGGATCGTGTGCGCCCGATCCTGCGCCGAGATACCCGTGGTCACGCCGGCGGCCGCTTCGATGGACACCGTGAAATTGGTACGGTGGCGCGATGCGTTGTCACTCACCATGGCGCTCAACTGCAGGTGTTCGCAACGCTCCTGGGTCAGCGCCAGGCAAATCAGGCCGCGCGCCTCGCGCGCCATGAAATTGATGTCCTGCGGGCGCACGCATTCGGCCGCCATGATCAGGTCGCCCTCGTTTTCGCGGTCCTCGTCGTCGACGACCACGACCATGCGGCCGGCGCGGATTTCGTTGATGAGTTCGGGGATACTGGCGAATGACATGACGTTCTTCAGCCGCTCATGTGCAGGCGTTCAATGTAACGGGCGACCAGATCCACTTCCACGTTCACGGCATCGCCGACCTTGCGGTCGCCGAACGTGGTTGCGCCCAGCGTATGCGGAATCAGGTTTACGCCGAAGCGCTCGCCGTCTACATCGTTGACGGTGAGGCTCACCCCGTCGATGCAAATCGAGCCCCTGGCGGCAACGTAACGCGACAGCCCGGGAGGGAGTTCCAGCGTCCAGCGCTGCGAACGCGCATCCGGTTCGATCGCAAGCAGTTTTCCGAGTCCGTCGACGTGACCGGAAACCAGATGCCCGCCAATGCGATCCGCCAGCCGCAACGATTTCTCCAGATTGACCCGCGAACCAACGGCCAGCGCTCCCAGCGTGGTGCGCGACAAGGTCTCCACGGAGACGTCCGAGTAAAACGACGCGGCATCGACGACGATCGCCGTCAGGCACACACCGGACACGCAAATACTGTCGCCCACGGCCACATCGCTCATGTCCAGCGCGCCCGCATCGAAGCGCAGGCGCGTATCGCCTCCGAGCGATTCGACGCCCGAAACCTTTCCAACCGCCTGTACGATTCCGCTGAACATCGGCTATTTCCGCAACAACAGGCGCAGGTCGTCGCCAACGCGACGTTCATCGACGACGCGAAGCCGCGAAGCCGCCGACATCGACGCCATACCCGGCAGTTCGAGCAAGGCACGTGCTTCGTGGCCGAACAGCGTCGGTGCCACGTACAGCAGCATTTCATCGACGAGTCCGGCGCAGAACAGCGAGCCACACAACGTCGGGCCCGACTCGACCTGCAACTCGTTCACGCCGCGCGCCGCGAGCTCGCTCATCACACTCGCCAAATCCAGTTCCGATCCATTGTTATCGACGGCCATGTACTCGACGCACGCCGAATCGTCCTGTGTCCGCTTTGCCGCCGCATTGTGGAAAATCAGGGTCGGAGCACGGCCATCCAGAATTTTGGCATCCATTGGCGTGCGCAGCTGGCTGTCCAACACGACGCGCAATGGTTTGAAGCCGTTGCCACCTGCATCGCCCAGACGAACCGTCAACCGCGGATTGTCCGCCAGCACCGTGCCGATGCCGCTCATGATCGCGGAACTGCGTGCACGCCAGCGCTGCACATCGGCGCGCGCCGTTTCGCTGGTGATCCATTTCGATTCACCGTTCGCCAATGCCGTACGACCATCCAGACTCATGGCCTGCTTGATACGAATCCATGGCCTGCCCCGTTCCAGGCGCGACAGGAAGCCGCGGTTCACTTCACGCGCCGCCGCTTCCATCAGGCCGGTATCCACAGCGATACCGCACTCGCGCAGGCGCGCCAGGCCGCCACCGGCCACGCGTGGATTGGGATCGGTGCAGGCCGAAACCACGCGCGCCACGCCGGCGTCGATCAGGGCATTCGCACATGGCGGCGTCTTGCCGAAGTGCGCACACGGTTCCAGCGTCACATAGGCGGTCGCGCCCTTCGCCTTGTCGCCTGCCTCGCGCAACGCAAATACTTCGGCATGTGGTTCGCCCGCGCGCTGATGGACGCCCTGACCAACCACGTTACCGCCGTGCGCGATCACGCAGCCGACGCGCGGATTCGGCTGCGTCGTGTGAAGGCCACGCTCGGCCAGACGTAAAGCCATCGCCATAAAGGCATGATCGGTAGCGGAAAAATTCATGATTCGGTCGGCAGGAACGAGCATTCATTCAACATCACAGCGTTTGCGGTGCGAATGCGCGTATGCCGGTCAATTCGCCTTCTTGCCCGGCTTGCGCACGTCGACCAGCAACGGCATCTGCAATCCTTCCAGTTCCGGCAGGTCGCGCTCGAGCCGTTCGATTTCCTCGCGGAATGCCTGTACGTCCTCGAATCGCCGATACACGGAAGCGAAACGCACATAGGCTACCTGGTCGAGTTTTTTCAGCTCGCGCATGACCAGTTCGCCAACCTGGCGCGATGGCATCTCGCGCTCACCCGTGCGACGCAGGTCGTTGATGATGGCGCGCACCGCGCTATCGACATCGTGGCTGGCCACGGGCCGCTTCTGCAGGGCGCGTTCAAAACTGGTGCGTAGCTTGTGCTCGTCGAAGTTTTCGCGACGGTCGTCGCTCTTGACGATCGTCGGCAGCTTCAACTCGGGAATCTCGAAGGTATTGAATCGCTCGCCACATTGTTCGCATTCACGACGGCGACGAATCGTCGCGCCATCCTCGGCTTCGCGCGAGTCGATGACGCGGGTGTCTTCGTGCTGGCAGAATGGACAATGCATGCGATCCCCGGAAGCCTCAGCGCCCGCTCAGCGGTACACCGGATACTTCGCGCACTGCGCGGTGACCTTGGCGCGAACGGCAGCGATCACGGATTCGTCGCGATGTGCATCGAGTACATCGCAGATCCAGCCAGCCAGCTCGACGCAATCGGATTCGCCATAGCCACGCGTCGTTACCGCCGGCGTACCGATGCGCAAACCGGATGTCACGAACGGCTTTTGCGGATCGTTCGGCACCGCATTCTTGTTGACCGTGATATGCGCATCGCCGAGCGCCGCTTCCGCATCCTTGCCGGTCACCCCACGGCCAATCAGGTCGACCAGGAACAGGTGATTCTCGGTACCGCCGGAAACAATCTTGTAACCCCGTTCCATAAACGTCTTCGCCATTGCCTTGGCGTTGCTGACGACCTGTTGCTGGTAGGTCTTGAACGCCGGTTCCAGCGCTTCCTTGAAAGCTACCGCCTTGGCCGCGATGACGTGCATGAGCGGCCCGCCCTGGATGCCCGGAAACACGATCGATTGCAGCTTTTTCTCGATTTCCGCGCCGGCACCCTTGGCGACGATGATGCCGCCGCGCGGACCGCGCAATGTCTTGTGCGTGGTCGAGGTGACCACGTGCGCGTGTGGCAACGGACTCGGATATACGCCCGCGGCCACCAGTCCCGCGATGTGTGCCATGTCCACGAACAGGTAGGCGCCAACCTTGTCGGCAATGGCACGGAAGCGCGCCCAGTCCATGATCTGCGAATAGGCCGAAAAGCCGGCGACGATCATCTGCGGCTTGTGCTCCAGCGCGAGGCGTTCGACGGCGTCGTAGTCGACCATGCCGTTTGCGTCGACGCCATACTGCACGGCGTTGAACAGCTTGCCGGAAATATTCGGCTTGGCGCCGTGCGTGAGGTGCCCGCCATGCGCCAGCGACATGCCGAGGATCGTGTCACCCGGCTTGAGCAGCGCGAAATACACCGCCTGATTGGCCTGCGATCCGGAGTGCGGTTGCACGTTCGCGTAGTCGCAATCGAACAACTGCTTGACGCGGGCAATGGCCAACCGCTCGGCCACGTCGACGTATTCGCAACCGCCGTAATAGCGCTTGCCCGGATAACCTTCCGCGTACTTGTTGGTCAGCACCGAGCCCTGCGCTTCAAGCACGCGCGGACTGGCGTAGTTTTCCGAGGCGATCAGCTCGACGTGATCTTCCTGACGGCGCTGCTCCGCGGCGATCGCCTCGGCAAGTTCGTCATCGTAGCCTTCGATCTTGAGATTTGCGGGAAACATGGTACCTGCGACAAGTGATGAATTGTCGCATTGTAAAGGCTGGCGCGGCCGAAACCTATCCTCACGGCCGCGGCGAAATCCGCCGGAATGCATCAACAAGCTCGCCAGCCAGCCGGTCGGCATCGCATAAAGCCGAACGGACGCAATCGCGAGCACGTTGACGCCAGATACGCCGCGACTCCACGTCCCGTGCCAGTTCGACCGCTATTTGCACGTACGAATCCGCATCCCTGGCGACCCAATCCGACAGACCGGCAAACTCCAGCCATGCGGCCGTCTGACGACTGGCAATGGTTTCACGCGGCCAGGTCACGACGGGCAGGCCCATCCACAACGCATCGCAGGAGGTCGAACACCCGCTGAAAGGGAATGGGTCGAGCGCGATCGCGGCAGTCTCGTAGGTCGCCATTGCCTCGGCATACGGGCCGGCGTCAACGATCTCGATACGTTCCTCGGGTACGCCGTGACGAGCGAACTTGCCAATCAGGATGTCATGAAAATCCCGATCTCCCCCTCCCCTGGCTTTCAACAACAGCGTCCAATCCGGCAACTCGCGCAGGATTCTCGACCAGACGTCGACCACTGCGTCGTTCAATTTTGAAAAACGATTCAGGGACACCAGACGACGTGACTCGACCCCGGCCAGCGAGGTTTCTCCAACCGGCGGTGGTCGATAGGCCAGACGTCCATGGGGCAGTCGCAGCAGTTCCTCGCCAAAGTGACGCTCCGAACCCGGCGGACTCAGATGCGAGTCGCTGATCAGGTAATCCATCTGCGCGATACCGCTGGGATAAAATGCGTCCAACCAGGAAACCTGTACAGGCGCGACGCGCGCTGCAAACACGGCAAGTCTGCTGCCCGCGGCCCGTCCCACCATGTCCACAACGATGTCATTACCCTCGGCACGTAGCGCTTCGACCAGTTGCAGGTCGTTCCTGTTGCTGAGGTCAACCTGTCCGCGGGCCCAGGAGGCGGCCGGCGCTGCGGTGCTCTCGCCACCAATCGCATATAGTCGATGTTCGAAACCGTCGTTGCCGTTCAACAAACTTCGAAGCACGCCGGAAAAGAAAATTTCAACCGGACCAACATTGAACGCCGACGAAACCCAGCCGACTCTGATTGGGGCCTTTGCCGTCGGCGGCGACCATCGCGCCGGCCACGCATCGACGTGCAACGGCGGCGGCTGCAACCTGACGTGCTCCGCCAACAAGCGCCGCGGCTCGTAATCTTCCGAATAGTTGCATGCAACCAAATAGCTACTCGCCGTGCCTTGATCCTCCGGATGCTCATCAAGCCAGCTTCGCAACTGCGACAACCCCAACTCGCTGTCCCCCCGGTTCAAATGGATCAGTGCAGAGCGGACACGGGCCGCCCGATTCTCCGGTTCCATGCGAAGCACGCTCGCCAGTGTCGCCAACGCCCGATTGCTCCTTCCGGACTCGAGTTCCATCTTCGCCTTCAGCAACTTTGCTCGCATGGCGACCTGACGGTCCTGGCAAAGCCTCTCCAGCAACATTGCCGCAGCTTCAGGTTGGCGCGCGAAAATCCAGGCCTCGCAACGGATCAAGTCCGCAGCAGAATCCTTCCCCGGCGCAATGCTTTCCAAAACGGACAAAGCGGCTTCGGCGTTGCCCTGCAACAAATGACAGCGCGCCAAAGCCCGCCTCGCGACCCGCTGCGAGGGCGACAAGGTCAACACCTTCTGAAACACGCCAACTGCGTCGGCGACTTGTCGCGAGACCTCCAGCGCCAATCCAAGATTCAACCAGGCCCCAACCAGATCCGGTTTCGACTGCGTTGCCCGGCGGGCGTACGCGATGGCTTTCGGACCATCTCCGACTGCCAATAACGCCGCAGCGTAGTTGTTCCACAGTAGAGCGCCACCACGCACCCGACTGGCCGATTCAAACCATTGCAAGGATTCTTCACTGCGCTGCTGGGCGTGCAGGGAGAGCGCCAGCATATGCTCCACGTCGGGATTTGCACCGAGTTCCGCCAGCATGCGCCGACACGCTTGCTCGGCATCCGCCCATCGACCTTCCTGCTGCAAACGCAGTACGGCGGCGATTCGCGAACCTTGGTCCTTGCTCATTCGATCACAAACAACTTGTTCGCCACCGGCTTGCGCGAGGTGGTTTGGCAGGGCGTATGCGATTGCCATCCACGCCGGACAGTCACTGCATCCGTTTTTCGTTTCATGGCGTGACGCTAACACATCGGCGATAATGGTCGATCAACCCGGCGGCCCGATTCAGGGCGCCGGTTTCCCGGAGTCAAGCATGCAATACATCTACACCATGATCGGGGTCAGCAAGATCGTGCCCCCGAAACGCGAAATCATCAAGGATATTTCGCTGTCGTTCTTCCCCGGCGCCAAGATCGGCCTGCTCGGCCTGAATGGTGCGGGCAAATCCACGGTGCTGCGTATCATGGCCGGCGTGGACACCGATTACAACGGCGAGGCACGGCCGCAACCCGGCATCAAGATCGGTTACCTGGCACAGGAGCCGGAACTCGATCCGGACAAAACCGTCCGCGCGACGGTCGAGGAAGGCGTTTCGGTGATCTTCGACGCGCAGAAACGGCTTGACGAAATCTACGCCGCCTATGCCGAGGAAGGCGCGGATTTCGACAAGCTGGCCGAGCAGCAGCAGGAACTGGAAAACGTGCTGGCCGTGAATGACGCGCATGCGCTGGAGCGCCAGCTCGAAGTCGCCGCGGATGCGTTGCGGCTGCCGCCCTGGGACGCGCAGATCAAGACGCTGTCGGGCGGCGAGAAGCGCCGCGTGGCACTGTGCCGCCTGCTGCTCTCGAAACCGGACATGCTGCTGCTGGACGAGCCAACCAACCATCTGGATGCCGAGTCGGTCGACTGGCTCGAGCAGTTCCTGAAGGAATATCCGGGGACGGTGGTCGCGGTCACCCACGACCGCTACTTTCTGGACAACGCCGCCGAGTGGATCCTGGAGCTGGATCGCGGCCGCGGGATTCCTTGGAAGGGCAATTATTCATCGTGGCTGGAACAGAAGGACGCGCGCCTGCAGCAGGAGCAATCCGGCGAAAAGGCGCGGCGCAAGGCCATCCAACGCGAACTGGAATGGGTGCGCCAGGGCACCAAGGGCCGTCAGTCCAAGGGCAAGGCGCGCCTGAAGCGCTTCGAGGAACTGAACTCCGTCGAATACCAGCAGCGTAACGAAACCAACGAGATCTACATTCCGCCAGGCGAGCGGCTTGGCAACAACGTCATCGAATTCAGGAACGTCAGCAAGGGTTACGGCGATCGCCTGCTGATCGAGGATCTGAGCTTCAGGGTTCCGCCCGGTGCGATTGTCGGCATCATCGGTCCGAACGGCGCCGGCAAGTCCACGCTGTTTCGAATGATCACTGGCCAGGAAAAGCCGGACAAGGGCGAAATCGCGTTCGGTCCGACCGTGAAGCTGGCTTATGTCGACCAGTCGCGTGACGCCCTGGACGGATCGAAAACAGTCTGGGAAGAAGTCTCCGGCGGCGCCGACATGATCACCGTCGGCCGCTACGAAACGCCGTCGCGCGGCTATATCGGCCGCTTCAACTTCAAGGGTGCCGACCAGCAGAAAATCGTCGGTCAGTTGTCCGGCGGCGAACGTGGGCGCCTGCATCTGGCCAAGACCCTGATGGAAGGCGGCAATGTGCTGCTGCTCGACGAACCCTCCAACGATCTGGACGTGGAAACCCTGCGCGCCTTGGAAGAGGCGCTGCTCGAATTTCCCGGCTGCGCGCTGGTCATCAGCCATGACCGCTGGTTCCTGGACCGTATAGCCACCCACATCCTCGCCTTCGAAGGCGATTCGCACGTCGAATTCTTCGCCGGCAACTATCATGAATACGAAACCGACAAGAAGGCGCGGTTGGGCGAGGAAGCGGCCAAACCCCATCGCATCAAGTACCGCAAACTGGCCTGATGCCATCGCCCACCATGTCACCAAATGCCTGTGCACGAAGTGAGGCAGCAGCGAGTACCTGGTCTGGCTCCGTCACACCCCCGGCATGAAGCGTATGTGGCCCTTCAATCGCCTCCGGCATGAGCCTGAATCCGGGGCACGCATTGAAAACGACACGTCGCTGCCGCTGGTGTCGATCCTGGTGCGCAGCATGGATCGACCGACGTTGCAGCGCGCCTTGCGCTCGGCTGCCAGGCAAAACTGGGGCAATGTCGAGATCGTCGTGGTCGCGGCCTGCGGACGCAAACATCGACGATTGCCCGACCACGTCCTTGGCCGGCCGCTGCGGTTGGTCTATCCGCAACCGGATGCCAGACTTTCGCGACCGGAGGCCGCCAATGTTGCGCTACAGGCGGCTCAAGGCGAATGGCTCAATTTTCTCGATGACGATGATGAGCTGCTGCCCGATCACTTGAGTACCGTGCTCGAGGTACCGCGACCGAATCGCGAGTCCTTCGTCTATTCGCGCGCCAGGGTCAATGACCGAAAAGGCAGGCAAATCGCGCGTATCGGCCAGCCGGGCAGCCATGTTCAGTTGTTCTTCCATAGCCGAAGCGTCCCGTGCGCGGCGGTGATTCACCGCAGCCTCATCGAAGAGGGGGTGCGTTTCGACCCCAGCTTTCCGGTACACGAGGACCATGATTTTCAAATCGCCTGCGCAACGCACACGCAATTCGCCTTTGCCGACGCCGTTACCTGTATCTGGAATGCACAGATTGGAAATTCCGGCTGTGGGTTCGGCACGAACGATGACCCGAAACAACGGATTGAGACGGTTGTCCGTATTCGCGACAAATGGGCCGAGGCATTCAAGCCCTGGATGCGCAACTTCAGTGCACTACTTGCCTGTGGCGGGCAATATCTGGAGGCTGGCGACCTGCCGGCGGCGATCGGATGTCTGGAACAAGCACTTCAGCTACGCCCGAAGGATGCCAACGCGCTGGCCTTGTGCGGGATGGCTCAGTACCACACTGGTAACCTGATCCGCGCCGAGGAACTGCTGCTGCGCGCCGTCAAGCGTTTGCCGCACAATCCAAAACTGCGCGAGAATCTAACCAAGGTGCGCCAGGCACGCGCAACGCGACATTGAAGGAACCACGATGAGCTTTGTTCAACGGTTGCGGGAAGTTTGGAGCAGGCACGATTCGCTGCTGTGCGTGGGCCTGGATCCAGAACCCGCACGCTTTCCTGCCAGGCTGCAAAATGAGCCGGACGGAATATTCACCTTCTGCCGCGAGGTCGTCGATGCCACAGCAGACCTGGTGTGCTGCTTCAAGCCGCAAATCGCCCATTTCGCAGCACGCAGTGCTGAACATCAGTTACAGCGCTTGATCGCCCATATCCATGCGAAACACCCACAGGTACCAGTCATCCTGGACGCCAAGCGCGGCGACATCGGCAGTACAGCGAAACACTATGCCAGCGAAGCATTCGAGCGCTATGAAGCCGACGCGGTCACGCTGAACCCATATCTTGGCGGGGATGCGCTGCAGCCGTTTCTGGATCGCGCCGATCGCGGTTGCGTGATCCTGTGCCACACATCCAATCCCGGCGCGGCCAAACTTCAGGAACTCGATGTCGGCGGGCGACCGCTGTACCAGCACGTTGCCGCAACCGCGGCACGGGAATGGAACGCGAACGGCAATTGCGCGCTGGTCGTTGGCGCGACCTACCCCGAACAGTTGGCCCAGGTGCGCAGTATTGTCGGTGATGCGATGCCACTGCTGGTGCCGGGTATTGGTACCCAGGGTGGTGATGTGCAGGCCGTAGTAAGCCATGGGCGCGATTCGCACGGAGCCGGTTTGATGATCAGCGCCTCGCGAGCCGTGTTGTATGCCGCCTCGGACGGCGAGTTCGCTGCGGCCGCACGCGCCGAAGCAGCCCGGTTGCGCGAAGAAATCAATCGCTATCGCTGAATGCGACGGCGCCACGCCAACCAGGCGTAACGCGGGCCAAGCATTAGCAAGTGCAGGCGCAGCCCCAGCCAGACCAAACCACGCAACAGCGGGTTGCGCGCGGCTGGATCGAATTTTCCGAACCATCGCCACATGCCGCGATGTTTGTGCCGGGCAACAAAAAATGGGCGTGATCGACTCGACGTACCTTTCAGGTGAACGACCCGGACATCATTCGCGCATACGACCTTGAATCCAGCATCGCGCACGCGCCGGCACAGGTCGATATCCTCGTAATGCAGAAAATAGCCCTCGTCAAAACCCGCCACTCGATCAAACACGGCCCGCGGCAACAGCATGAGCGCGCCGGACACGACATCGACCGTTTGCGTATCCGATACGTCGCTCCGCTTTGGCAGGTCGATACCCTCAAGCCATGGCCAACGCGACGATAGCCGCTGCAGGCCACTGAGTTTGATGGCGAGACGACTCAGCAAGGGGTCCCGACGCCGCGCGGCCGGCTCTGCGCGCCCGCGTTCATCGACGATGTCGGCGCCGACGACGCCAATCCGCCGATCATTGGACCATCGCTCGCGCAGGCGAGCCGTGGTCTCGGGTTCCATCCGGCAATCCGGATTGAGAAACAACAAGACATCGCCGCGGGCAATTGCCGCCGCACGATTGCAGGCCGTGCCGAAACCCAGATTTTCGGGATGGCGCAGCACACGGACCCGCGTGTCATTTTCCCCGCATTGCTCGATGCGCTGGATGCTGCCGTCATTGGATGCATTGTCGCTGACGATGACCTCGACCGGCCCGGTCGATGCCAATGTCCGCGTCACACAGTCGATCAGACAACTGCCGCTGTCCGCGGCAACGATGATCACACTGGTCAGTCCCGATTCGGTCGCTTCGCTCACGGCACGAGATCGTCGATCAAATCACACCGAGGAAAGCAGCTTTTCGCCCTGTTCAGCCGCCGCCTGCCAGAGCGCCGGCCAGTGCTCGCAGATCTCCGCCATTCCGGTCAGTTCCTCCGTCAAAAGCCTGGCGCAGCCGGCATCATCGATATCCTCCGGCCAATCCCCGAGTCGGGGCGGCGAATTCGACAACAACGCACGCGCGTTCACCTGGACGATCGTGCGTGCATCCGCCTGCCAATACACCGGCGCATCCGGTACGGCCTCGATTTGATGTTGGGTGCGATCGATAAGATCCGAGCGAACGTAGCTCAGGTATTCGCGCAAATGCGATATCTGGTCGGCCGGTCGCGCCGCGGCCAGATCACGCATGATGTCCGCCATCAATTGTAGGCGATCCGCGGGTTCCGCTGCATGAAACAATCCGGTCTGGCGCGATACGAAATCACGCAGGAAATGATTGACCCTCGGTACGGACGCCGCCAAGGTCTTTTCCGAACGCTTGCGCGCGGCCTCCTGGACATGACCAATGGCCTCCGGCAATTCCAGCGAGAGTGCGTCCGGATGACAAAACCGCAGCAACGCACCGGCAAAGCTGTCTTCGCCGCGTCCGACCGGGTTGGTTGGTGGCTGCATCATGCTGTTGTCGAATGTGAACGGCGTGAAGCCCGAGACCGTGCTGGCACGTGTCTGGGCAACGGAATACCAGATGCTGTGTGCATCGACGTTGCGCAGGTATTGTTCCCGGTCACGCACAAAATCCGCACGGCTCTCGGCGTTCAGTGCGTAGAGCCAGACACCTGTTTCACTGCGCGAGCTGCCGTAGGTTCCGTGCGTCGTCGTCATGATTCGCGCGCGCTCGTTCAATGAATCCAGACGGCTCACACTCAACCCCCGCAATGCCGTACGGTCGACCGGATATTGCGTCGCAATGACATTACCCAGGCTCTGCCCACAACTGGCAAGATGCGTGTCGAACGGATCATCAACCAGTTCCTGACCGCTATCGAAGACTTCTTCGATGCTGGCCAAAAAGCGTGCCTGAGCGGTCGTCGCAGGATTCGGATCGAATCCTTCACGAACATAGTCGGCCCGGCGCAACGGCAAACGCAGATCGTCATCGAGCATGGCGAGTCGGGATCCTGCCGACAATAACATCGCCGCGTTCCAGCCACGTCCGCCACCGAAACGTTGTGCGTGTGGATGCGCCTCGCGCAGCAACATTCTGGCGACGATCTCCCTGGACTTGGGCACGGCCTTGGCCAAACGCGCAACCAGCTTGCGACATT
This sequence comes from uncultured Pseudomonadota bacterium, assembly GCA_963779795.1. Lineage (GTDB taxonomy): Bacteria > Pseudomonadota > Gammaproteobacteria > Xanthomonadales > Rhodanobacteraceae > Rudaea. Next base: position 56,182 of record CAVZZK010000006.1, read on the forward strand.
CCGCGCGACCGACGTAGCCCACCTTGCAACCTGTCGCGCGCGCAAATTCACGCAAGCTGTCTCGTTGCTCGTCGACATGCGCAGGCAACGAGGAATCGTCAACGACAACGTAACGCCGTCCGCTACGGAATCTACGCTCATATTCGATCAACGTTTGCAGCAATCGGCCCAGTTGTTCCGGCCGATCACAAGCGCGAATGAAAACCGCCCGCATGTCCTCGGCAGCAACCGTCGGTGCCGATGTCAAACGTTTGATGAACATCTCGTCGGAGACCAACAGTCCGCGCTGGACCAAGTTATCGAGTACGTTGCGAATCGCATCCGCTTTGCCCGCCAGACCGGTAATTGTCGACTCGATGCGGGCAACATGCTCGTCAAGACTGCGAAATTCCCGGCACTGGTCCATCGCCTGCAGCACCTGAAACGTCATTACGTGCGTTTCACCGTTGCGCTTGATCTGGAAAATACATTCCTGGCTGGACAAGGAAGCGACAAGCCCATCTTCCGACGCAAACAAGGGCGCATTCGGATCAATGCGCAGGGATGTCTGCTGTGGACCATAGGTGACCTGATAATTCAACATATTCCGTAAGGTACGCTCGTTGGGCTGTTGGTTACGAGATTCAGCGCACGAACCAATTACGCAGTCGCCGCCAAGCTGATGTTTGCGACGCGGTATCGGTGACGGCCATGGCATTGGATTGCCGCTTCAAGCGGGCAATCTCGGTTTCCAGTTCGATGATGCGTTGTCCCGCAGTCATGTTGCGACGCACCTCGCCATTGTAATGCTGATAGACGCTTTCCTCGGCATCGCCGAAAAGACTTATTTCGGGAACGGGTAAGTTCATTGCCTGTTGTGAGCACACGGCAAGGAAATACAACGGTTCGTATTTCAGGCCCGGATGGACCTGTCCGCCCTGCTGGGACTGTGTCCACAGGGCGACACGTTGGTCGTCTCCGTTCAAGTTCCAGATCGCGGACTGGAACAATAGTTTCTGGCCGAATAGCCGAACCTGTTCGAAATGTTCGGCAAGCAGCGCGAGCAGTTCATCACGATACAGCTCATGCACGTGAAATTCGTTTTGGAAATTCCGCACTTCGCTGTACGCATGCCGATCCGGTGAAGAAACGACCAGGACGCCATCGGCTTTGAGCACCCTGGCGAAGCCGGCAATCAGCTCCTGCTGAGCATGCAAATGCTCAAGGGTCTCGAATGAGACCACAAGATCGAAACTGTTTTGCGCCAAATCCAGCCCGGTGCAATCGCCACATTTGAAATGCAGGTTCGGATGCCCGCCGTAACGCGAACGTGCATGGGCGATGGTTTCCGCGTCGATATCGACACCGACCACTTCGCCGGCAACTTCGGCCAGCATGGCGCTGCCGTAACCCTCGCCGCATGCCGCATCCAACACCCGTTTGCCGCGTGCCAGCTCCACCGCGAACACATATCGATGCCAGTGTTCGTACCAGATTTCACGTTCGCATTCCGGGGTAAAACGTTCGCCCGTAAATGCCAGTTTCTTCTGTTTCCCGGTCACTTGGGCACCGTTGCAAGGCCTGCGTTTCCGCTATCGACATTCCACGAATGAGGCAACCTGACCAAACCGAATTCCCGCGACTGCCCGCGTACGGTCAACCCGCGTTCAATCGTATCGAAAAGTCGCACCCCCTCGGTATCGAGCGGGTGTGCCTTGATTACGTAAGCACCCGGCAGTAATGACATGTTTTCGAAACGAATGTGCATGGTGTAAACATTTTCGCTTTCACGCACAGCCTCAACTTCATCCATGTCGCTACCAATACCATAAATCGGCGTTCCGTCCGCGCGCACTATGCCGAATACGACAATTGGGGCACGCCCTTCCCGCGAGTGGATACGCACGTGAACGTCAAGATCCTGTCCGTACTCAACGACCGTGGCTACATCATCCCGATTCCCGTTCAAAGCGAGATCCAGCAAGTAGAATTCCAGGTTCTGACCTTGCACGTCAGCGCGCTGCTCGGCTTGCGTTTCACGCGCCGACTTGCTTTCCTGATAGGCCAGATAGGCCTGGGTCACGGCGAAGACCTCCCCGCTGACCTCGACTTTGCCCTGCTTGATCCAGCACGCCTGATGGCAGAGTTTCTGCACATGGTACATGCTGTGTGAAACCAGGATCAGCGTACCGCCGCTTTCCAGATACGACTCGATCCAGCGCACGCATTTCTTCTGGAAGGACTCGTCTCCGACAGCCAGTATTTCGTCGGTAATCAACAAGTCCGGTTTCAACGCGGCGATGACGGAAAACCCCAGGCGCACGATCATGCCCGACGAGTAATGCTTGACCGGCTCGTCAATGTAACGGCCGATGTCGGCAAACTCGATGATCTCCGGAAGACGGGCGCGTGTTTCTGCCGCATCCAGCCCATAAAGCGCCGCGGATAGTGCGATATTGTCGCGCCCCGTATATTCCGGGTGAAACCCGGCGCCGAGTTCGAGCAAAGCTCCAACCCGACCGTTGACCTGGACCTTGCCTTCGGTCGGGGTCAACACTCCCGTAAGCAACTTGAGCAAGGTCGACTTGCCCGCACCGTTCTCGCCAATCAAGCCGAGAGACTCGCCACGCCGTACTGACACAGACACGTCTTGCAGGACCGGTACCGATGCGATCTCCCCACGTCCGCTGAGCAGATGCCGCAACGCGTGAAAGCGATCCCGTGGACGAAATACCAGGGGGTACGACTTTCCCAATCCTTCGGTTTTTACCAGCACCCCGTCGTTCACAGAAAGTCCTCGAAATGTGTCTTGAGGCGTCGAAATATCGCATAGCCGAGGATCAACGTGAACGCCGCCACACACAGGGACAAGACGTATCCAAACATTGTATTCGAACCATAATCGAGCATGAGCGCGCGGAAGAATTCCGGGTAATGCGTATACGGATTCAAACCCATCCAGTGACGATATTTTTCAGGTATCAAGGTGCGCGAATAAATCACCGGCGACGTGAACATCCACAACATCAACAGCTGCGGCAAGGCGGTAGTCAGATCACGTACGAAAACCTGGATCGCCGCGAAGGCAAAAGAGAACCCCAGCGCCAACACGAAAAGTTGCAGGTACCCGAGCAGGGCAAACGGCAGCATCAGCAAGTCGACATGCAAACCATACATCCACATTGCAACACAGATGGCGCAAAACCCGATGCCCTGCAGGATGAAACTGGCCGCGACGGCGGAAATTACCAGAATTTCGTGTGGTATCTTGACCTTGCCGATCAGTGTCGCGTTGTTCTGAATTGATGTGGTAGCGCGAGTCAGCGCCTCCGAGAACGCAAACCATGGCCACATGCCCATGACCAGGAACGGCACGAATGGCGGGGCGCCCGGGCCGGCCGAGCGCGCCTTCAGCACGTATACGAATACAAATGTATATACCGCCAACTGCAGCATCGGCTGGAAGATCGCCCACAGCCCACCGCTGAAGCTGCCGAGATATCGGCTGTTGATTTCACGTCGGACGAAGTGAAGCGCAAGCCTGTAGGCCGCCATTGACAGGATCCGCAAGTTACCAGCTATCCATTATCGCAGACGTTCGGGGGCATTTCCGGATATTGTCTTCGGCGGCTGGTTGCCGGTGAGTTCTGACTTGTTCGGCTTCACTGCCCTGCTTTCCTCGCATGCGGCTTGCGCCACCCGTCGGGCGGCGCGTCAGTTGGCTTTTTCCGGTTTCGAATCTTGGCGTCGGCGACGCTCGGCCTTCTTGATTGCCTGTTCGGGCGTGAGTTCGCCCGGTTTCAGGTAACGCGTGCGCAACGATGCCACGAGATCCGGATTCGCGTCCAACGGCTTTCCGCGCATGCGTCCCGTGTATTCGGAGACCTGGTTGTCGATCCAGTTTTGTTTGAGTTTGCTTATCAGTTCCTCACGAACTTCGCTGAATGGCTTCTGGCGATCCGGTTGTCTGCTGACCAATTCGAGCACGTGATAACCGAATCGGGTTTCAACAATCGGCGAGATGTCGCCGGGCTTTTTCAATGCGGCGGCAGCTTTTGCGAACGGCTTTGCCATCCGGCCGGACGTGGCATCCTTAATCAGGCCCTGATTGTCCTTCTCGCTAGGATCGTCGGAGTACTCCTTGATGAGCGCGTCGAATTGGTCCGGATGCGCGCGCGCCTCGACCTCAACCTTGCCAATCCGCGCCTTTGCCTTGTCTTCGTCGTACTTCTTGGTTGAAACCAGCACGTGTTTGACGTCCACTTTGCCGTGCACAACGAAATCGCTTTTGTGGCCCAGATAGTATTCGTTCGCGAGCTCGTTGAAATCGGGGATTTTCAGCGATTTGCGGTAATGCGCAAGCTGCGCCTTGGACAACGTGTCCACCGTGGCCAGTTCGATTTCCTGCTTCACCAGCGGGTCGGTTTCCAGCTTGTCGGCTTGCGCCGCGGCCGCCAATTGGCGCTTTAGCAACAGCGTCATGATGACCGACTGAATCCGTTTGGGACTGTCAAAAAAACCCGGTCTGTCTTTTGCGGGGATACTTTGCGCGAATGCATCAATGTCGTTGAGCGTGACACTTACGCCACCCTGGCTGGCAACGACTCCCGGAGCCAGTCCGCCGCGAGTGCTTTGCGCGAATGCCGGAGTCACGGCAGCGAGCAAACTGAATACTGTCAGGGCCTTGGTAAAGCGGTATATCTTTACTCGTGTGATCGTCATCTCAACCTCATCTTTTGAATGCCGGGCGTTCGGTCAGCGTGTGACCACACATCACGGCGCATAGTTTCGGCGCGTGCCGGTGGTAGCTTGGTCTCGGGCACTCTACCCGGGATCCACTACGTAACCATGGCAAAGGCGCCTGCCGTGATGGCTGGGCGCCGCGAGGGCTGTCCATCCAGGACGTGCAAAACAGTTGTATTCCGGGGGTCTGCGAGGAGCCGGGGCGAGCCCGGCTCTTCGAGTCAATGCGAGCTATGGAACGTACGTACTCCAGCTTCCAGGCCCGTTCGCCAGTGGAACGCTGCAGTTCGTGGCCGTGCATTGAGTATTCTTCGTCGAAGTGGCCGTGCCGCCGTTCGCAGTAACGTTGCTCACGTCCGCATTGATGATGTTCAGGTAGTAGGTTTGCCCGTCCTGAAGCTGGCACTTTCCGGCCTGATTCTTCCAGAACAGATACTGGGTAGATGTGATTGAATTCTTGTAGCAACCGGCAACGACCGTGCTGCCTGAGGTACCCGGTTGGCTGAAGTCGCCGCAAGAACTACTGATTGTCATGCTGATCGGAGCGCTATAACCGGTTTCGCCGACCGAATATTCGCCATATAAAGTGCTCGGCGCAGTCGAGAAGTACGGGCTGGGTACCGTGAACTGCAGCGACATGTAGGTCGACACTGGTAGCGGGATTATGGCAGCGAGGTTGTAATCGCCAGGCCACGCCGAGTTGAAGACGGAGGCGAAACTGGTCGAATCCTTGCTCTTGTTGCCCAGACCGCCGTAACTGATGGTGACACTGCCGCTCAGGCGCTTGAAACTTGTGATACCTGACCCCGAGCTGGCAATGGTGGGACAAGAGCCGCCACCGCTGCCACTGGAGACCGTAACCGATTGCGTCTGGGAGCCGGTTGCGCCGCCGTTGTCGGTTACCGTCTCTTTCACGCTGAACGTACCGGCTGCGGCATAAGTGTGCGAAGGATTGATCGCCGTCGAAGTACCGCCATCACCGAACGTCCAAGCGCGCGAGGCAATCGTGCCGTCGCTGTCGGTGGATCCGTCAGTGAAGTTGACTGTCAGGCCGTTGGCGGCATAGGTGAAACTTGCCGTCGGCGGGATGTTGGTGGTGCCGGTCGTACAGCCGGTACCGTATGGCGCAGCGGACAGCCTCGCGGCCAAGTGTCCCGGTGTGCTGCTACTGACTCCGTTGGTCGGGTATGAACATACGCTGGTACCGTCCTGACTGGTTATGTCGATCACGGTCTGCGCCGACAACGACGCGGCAAACACAATCAAAACGAAAAAGGAGATTAAACGCAGCATCATACCGGCTTCCAGAATTTATCGATTGGATTATAGCCATCATTGCGTAGGCAAGCGCTAGATTTCTGTTATCGGGTAGGCAATTTTCAAAGACGCCCACCGGAAACGTTGGTGGTGAACGTGGTGCCCAGGCGCCAAGCAACGGCTGGCGCGGCATGGACACAATCAAGCGGAAATCAATGGGTGGCTTGCAAACGGGACCCGTCGTCCCAGGCCTTAGTGCGATCGCGACCTGGACCCGGGAATCCCCGCGCGTGGGACATCATCAAGTCGTACAAAAAAAAGCGAGGGGACCGTTGCGGCCCCCTCGCTTCCAATCATTTCAACTACTGCCTATCGAATTACGAGCAGGGACCCTGGCGACCGTTGTCGCAGCTGCGCGAAATGCGATGGCGATACACGCCGCTGTAATTAGCCAGCGCGCCATTATTGTTGCCGAACACGTACTTCACGGCTTCGAAACCGGTGACCGGCAGGCCGTGGAATATATTGTTGTTGTATGCCGACGGCGACAGATCGTGACCGTTACCCGTCAAATCAAGGTCAACCCAACCGGCATCAGCGATCGGATTGATGTTCGACGTCAGGCCGGAGCTGAGAATGTCGGTACCGGTACCGCCCGGCAGGAAGCTGATCACGTTGGTCTCGTGACACAGCGAGGAAGGCGGCTGCCCTGGAGGACACGGCGAGAAGCCGCAACCTGACGGGGTGGACGTCTGCTCTTCGCGATCGAAGATGTTGATGCCGACTACGGTACAGGACAATCCGTCCTCGCTTTCACCGAAGGCTTCTTCAAACGGCGCCGTGGTGTTGCCCGGGTAGGTGTCCTTGTCAACGTAGAAGCGCTTGGTCGGGAAGGTCACGACCCAGTCGGTACCAACGCTGCCATCCGCAGCAGCAACATATTCGTTGTAGACATCGGAGGCCATGAACACCGAACTGACCGCGTCGATCGGCTGCGACGTGTAGGACGAGGTAACCAACTGGCCGTTGTTGAACACGTACGAGGTGACCGACGTCGGCGCACCGCTATCGTTGACCTGCGCCAGGCTCGGCGTCAGGAAGCCGGTCTGCGTAAACAGCGAGGTCTGTGAGAAGCCGTCCAGGGCATCGGCGTTGTAGGCATAGAATACGCCGTTGGCAACGTCGACGATCGAGGCCGAACCGAACAGGCCACCGGTGTTGGCCGGGAAGGTATAAGCTTCTGCCAGACTCTCGGCATGCGCACAATCCGGCGGAACGCCAGTGCTATCGTGCGTGATTGCAGCACCCAGATCCGAGGCAGGTTCGATGTCACCCATGTTGATCATTTCAAAATGACCTTCGCGGGTACGACTGTCGCCGGTCGGACCGGTATCGGAGTAATTACCGGTGTAGGCGTAGTTCAGGAACTTCTGATAGCCGTAACCGTTACCCAGCGGACCCATGGTGAAGGCCGGAGCGGTACAGCTGTTGTCGGCAGAGAAGATACCTGCACCGGTACCGGACAGACCGGCATCGGACAGGGAGAATACGTTCGCAGTCCACACGTCGTAGGCGGACATGAACAGGTTGAAGTCGAGCACTTCGCGGCTGTTGTAGCCTTCCAGGAAGCGCACCTTCACCGCCTTACCCATATCGGTGGTGTTGACCACCGAGATCAACGTCTGCTGCCCGCCGTTAACGGTGTAATACGGGAATAGCAGAACCTGACCCAGACCGTCCGGGTTCAGGTTGACGGCACTCGCCATGTTGGCGATGCCCGCAACGCCGGCGATTCCGGCGATGACGGCAGTCGTCAAGCTTTTTCTGTTCATCACAACACTCCTAAATTTTGACCACAGGGCTTTTTGCTTTTTCGCCAACCTGAATACGGGCAAGCCACACGGCTCCGACGCCACAGTGAACAGGATGGGCAACAGCGACTGTATCCTATGTCAAAGCCAAAGGCAATGCAATCCCGCAACTTTGATGTCAGGCCGAAAATGGCCTGCTTCAGTGCTTCTTGCCTTTGCCCGGGCCGGCTGGAGACAGCGCGGCTGGCAGGTAGTACCAATTCCCGTCTGCACGAATCCACGTTTCGGTCAGAAAACCACTGGATTTGACCGTTCCCGCAGGCCCTCCCATACGCAAGGAATAATCCACAATCAAGTGAACATGGCACACGTCCTTGTCGCATTTTTGCGACGCAAAATGAACCTTGCCCCAGCGCAACCCCCGACCATTCATGCGCTTCTCATAAAGCTCACGTGATTCGGTCTGTCGATATCCCGGGGTCAGGAAATCGTAAGCTTTTTCGGCCTGGTGCGCGATCAGGTAATCCCAGCGCTGAACGGCGCGTTGCTTGATCACCGAAGCGTCTTCGTGCTTCTTTACCGTGGTCGTACAACCGGCAAGCGCAAGCAAGGCCAGCACCGCGGCATACAGGGCGATACGGTATTTACTGCTTTCCACTATTGTTGTCCTCGTGAGGGTTGTGCTGTCCGGGTTCGGACTTGCTCGACCCGGGCGGTTCTTGAGCGGGTTTGGCATACAACGGCGCCAATGACTCGAACTTGCTCTCGTATTCACGCGTCATGTCCCGTGCCTCGTCCGAGTTGTTGATTACCCGGGGCGTAATCAGCACGATCAGCTCGGTACGGTTACGGGTCTTGTTGGTACTTCCGAAAAGGTTGCCTATCAACGGAATGTCGCTGAGCAACGGCACGCCGGTCCTGGAATCGATCTCGTTTTCCTTGATCATGCCTCCGAGCAATACCGTCTGGCCGCTCTGTACCGCAACCTGTGTACTCAGATTACGCTGGCTGATCGGCGGATTCGGATTGTTGCCCGCCGGCGGCCCGGGACTGCTGTCTTCCTGATTGACGTCCATGTAAACCAGGCCGCCGGGATTGACGCGGGGCGTTATGTCCAGGGTCACGCCGGTGCTGATGTAGGACGCCTGCCCGATTCCGGTATTGGTATAGGTGCCGCCGGTTGTCCCGGTGACGTTATTGAGCGAGCCGACACCGATGATCGAAGTCGAAATGACCGGCACCTGGTCGCCCACGGTGATTTGCGCCTCCTGGTTGTTCATGACCACCAGCGACGGTGATGAAAGCACCTTGGTTTGGCCTTTCGTCTGCAAAGCGCTGATTGCCACTTCCTGGTTCTTGTTCAGGAATGACCAGAATAATCCGCCGTTGGTCGTCGGTGCCACGCTACCGGTTGCCCCCAGCGAGAATCTATGGCGATCAGTCGGGTTTCCGGTGAAACCAGGGCCGTATTGTCCATTGGCCTGCGCGGACCCGGTCGCTGTTCCGATCAGTCCGGCCAGATACCACTGGACCCCATATTGCAGGTTGCCGCTCAGCGTGACTTCCAGAATTTTGGCCTCGATCTGAACCTGTAGCGGCGGGATGTCCAGGCGGTGAATCGCCGCCGTGATCGAGTCCCATTCGCCCGGCGTGGCCATGACCAGCAACTGATTGTTTTCCTCGATCGGGGTAATGCGAATATCGGTTTGCTTCGACCCTGTCGATGCCGTCGTACCGCCCGTACCCGTGGTCGACAGGTTGGACCGATTTTCGCGACTTATCGCGGTCCGTGAATTTCGCTGATTGGTCCGGTTTGAAAGCCCGCCGCCGGCACCGCCGCGATTGAACTGGCCGATGCTGACCGCCCGCATGCCGGGAGCAACGTTCCCTTCGTTACTGCGCTGTTCGGTTACCCGGCCGGTGAAGATTGCATTCAGGTGAGACGACAAATCCGTCGCCTTGACGTTCTTGACATCGTAAACGTACAGCTGAGTGCCGTTTTCGCCGACACCGGCATCCAGGCGGTGAATCCAGGTTTCGGCTGTCTTGAGGTATTCCGGCTGCGGTGTGATGACGACAATGGAATTGGTCGTCTCCATGGGAATGAAACGGAACATTCCCGCCAGCGGCGAATTGCCCGACGCCCCGAACACCTTGTCCAGATCCGGCATGATCTTGGAAACATCCTGATTACGCAGGCTGTACACACCGATCGACATGCCCTTGAGCCAGTTCACGTCGAAGATCTTGATCGTGCGCTCATAGTTGGCCAATTCCGACGCTGTCCCGGCCATGATTATCATGCTGCGGTCATCGTCCGCGGAAACCACTGCATCGGGCTTCGCGTAAGGCTTGAGCAGTTTCTGCATTTGCTTGGCCGAGATGTACTTGAGGGGGAACACGCGCACCTCGTAACCCTTGGCGATTTGCGGAGGCGCCAAGCGTGGCGTCAGATTGCCGGGAATCGCATCCTTGATCGGCACGACCTCGTAGCGACCTCGCTTGTAGACCAGCGCGTTGTGCGTCCAGCCCAGCAGCATCTGCAGGATCGGCATCGCTTGTGCCGGGGTGATCGGCTTGGCCGTGGAAAACGTCACATTGCCGGTCACATTCGGCGCAATCGTATAGTTTTCCTGAAGCAATGAACCAAGGATGGCTTGCACGACAGCCTGAATCGGTTGATTCTCGAAATTGAACGTAATCTGCCCTTCGGCGATCTTCCTTGTCGGTACCGGGGCGCTCGCGGCTCTCTCGTTGACGAATTTTCCGGAACCTTTCTCAATCTGCGGCTTGAGCACATGCGCGACCGCATTGTTCTTGATCTCGATCGGGCCTTCTTCAACCGCACTTTGCGCGGCATGAGAAGTGTCCATCATGCCGCTGACCGTATCCGATCGCTTATGCAGGGGAGAGTTGGCGCAACCGGCAAGCGTGGTCAAGGTAATCGTGACCATCAATACCGCGGCCCGGCGCACAATGCGCCGGATGGGCAATCCGGTGCCGGCGTGCGAGATTGCCTTCGAAAAAGCCGTGCTTTTGCTCGCGACCGAACACGGGTTCGATGCGTAATCGGCACGCTGTACCGGGCATTGATTGCCCTGGTTCGATTTGATGTTGTGTTGGCGTGTGGACACGTACTGCACTCCGTGACGATTCGCTAGTTGTGTTTCCGACGGTTTTTATCCTGACGCTTGCGCAGGCGTTCAGCCCGCTCGCGCATCTGCTTGCGACGCTGCTCAATGCGCTGCTGCAATCTCGCTTCCCGACGCTGCTGCGCTGTCGCATTCGGCATCGGTTGCCCCGGCACGAAACGTCCTGCCGGCAGCTTGGGCTGCCTCGCATTATTCCGTGGGGGACGATTTGGCGTTGGACCAGCGACGGCCATGGTCAGTTCCACTTCTACCTCGTCCCCCTGCGATTCCTTGAAAATGGCGCTGCGCGGCTTGATCTCGGCCAAAGTCCAGCCACCCTGCTTGCCCGGCATCGGCATCCCTTCCTTGAGCGCAATAGTGCGGTTATCCGATTTGTCGTGGATCATCGCCAAATGCAGGTGCGGCGTGAGAATGATACCGGTCAGGTCGATATTCAGCGCAACCTTGGGCGGCGGCGGTGCTTCGGGCGCCGTCGGCTCGTCGGGCGTCGGCTTGCGATCTTCATTGAACAGGGGCCGTTGCGTGGTCTCGGCAAAATCCTTTTCCGCTGGCAACTGGAAGGGCTTCTGATCGACTTTGCCCGAACCCGCGTTGACGGTCGCCTGCCGGGTATCCAAAGGCAGCCACGAATAACCGCGCTCGAACCCCAACTCAAGCGCGACCGCAAGAATCAGCAAACCCCCGCAAATTCCGGCGAGGACCAGCGTCAACAGACTCGGGCCACGCACGTTCACTGTCCTTTCTTCCCGGATTGGCGCAAATAACCGGACAGATTGAACCGGATATCGAGCGTGCTCGCCGCCGGTTTGGGCGTGCCGGGGCGGAAATACGGGCGACGTTGGCTGTAGATCATCAGCTGGTCGACGAACAGGTATGGCTTGCTGTTCTCCAAGTCGTAGAGAATACCGGCGAATGGTTCAAGCGTGCAGCGCATGCGTACCGCGATGGAGACCCTTTCGTAGAGTTCTTCCTCGCCTCCGCGATAATTGGAATTGCTCACGATCGCGCAACGGCTGTCGTCCTTGGCATGCGCGGCAATGGCCTGCTTCAGACGCTGCGTCAAATCAGAAAATGCGCTATTGGAATCCGCGTCGGTCAGAAACCCCTGATTGTTTTGCTCGTCACGGCGTACCTGGGCCAGGCGTCTCTCGATCAAGGGCCGCTTCGCTGCCGTTTCGGCAAAACGATGCTGCTGCTGGCGCAACTCGCTCATCTGCCCGGAAATTGCCATCTGCGGGGCGACGAACCACCAATGCAGGCCCAGCAGATAAACCAGCAGCAGGACGATCAGCAACAGGACAACGGCCAGGAAACGGCCGTTGCGGGCTTCAGGCAGGGTGCGCATGGGCACCTCCCGTCGTGCCGCCCGACGCGGACTTGCCCGGTTTTGCACCCGGTTTCTGATCCGGCTGGTCCGGTTTCTTGAACTCGACGGAAATATTGAAGCGATCCTTCTTGGTGCGCGGGTCCGGCTGAATGTTTCCCTGCACGGTCGGATCCGTGAGCAACCGGGATTGCTGCAGCAGGCCGATCAATTTGGATGCATCATCGCTCAACCCTTGCAGTTCGACGCGATTCTTGTCGTCAACGTTCAGGCGTTCAAGATACGTACCGTCGGGCAAACGCTTGGTCAGATCGTTCAGCAATTCGACCATCACCGGCGCGGTCTGCTTCTTGCGGCCGAGAAAATTGGCCGCGTCGATGGTGTCCTGCAGGGTCTTGCGCAACTTGGCGACCTGTTCGGCGTCGTTACGCGTCTTGACGACATCTTTGCGCATCGCCTCAAGCGCGGATTCGCGGTTGGCGAGCGACATCAGCATTACCGTGACCAGCAGCACCAACGCCGCCGCACCCAGTGCCAGATTCAGGCGCAGGCGCAGATTGGTTCGTCTGTAACGACGCTCCAGCGGCAACAGATTCAATCCCATGCGCTGGCTGCCGGCGCCGTCCGACCAGCAATCGACGCCATCAAGCCGGGCCTCGCAAGCGGCGAACTTTGCCAGTTCCGCGTCGAGTTGCGCACGCGGCACAACTACCAGTTCCACTTGCAGATTGCGATCCGCGTTCGAACGCGCCGCTACACGATAATCGAAATAGACCTGATCGGCCTTGAACGGCGTCTGCCGATCCATCTCGAAGCTGAGCACGCGACGCAGATTGTCCTCCGCCGCCACCGGCAAGCTGATCTTGCGGTGCAAAGCGCGCGCGCCGTCCATGCAATAGAACTGGCGCAGATTGGCGTCATCGAGCCGATTCAGCAGGAGCGCGAATTCCGCTTTCTGTTCCTCCGCCCGAGCTTCCAGCGACACGCGCCCCAGTTCTTTGGTGCCGCTACCGCTCTGACGCCACACCAGCATTTCATTGCCTGTAACCTGCAGCAACAGCGCATCGGAGCGTTCGGCCAGCAGGGCACGCCAGCGCTCCGGCAACAACGCCGCGAGTTCACGCCCCCACCAGGTAAAGAACCGCGGCAATGGCGTTCTCGCGTAGCGCGAGCGCACGCGGGCAAGCTGAATGTCGAGCGCTTCGGAGATGTTCATAAAAGCACGTGAGAGATACGACCCGGTACCGCCGCTTTGCAATCCCCGCGGTCAGGAACTAGTAGAAACATCATGGCTCGTCACGCCAGCGCAGTACTGTGTACGGCTTGCCAGCCGCCGCGACTCCGCCCAATCGGATGGTGGCGTCAATGACGCTGCTGGTGCCGTTCGGCAGCGTTGCACGGGATTTCACAGTGTACGTGTTCCCGCCAGCACTTACCACGATCGGCGTACCGTCCGGCAAGGTCAACCCGGCCGCCTGGGCCTGCCCGGGCAGGATCTGCTGCCGCGCAGCGATGATCTGCCGAGTCAGATCGTCGGTCATGCCGGGCAAGGTACGCAAGGCCGCGAATGGCGCAAAAGCCGGATTCGGCCGACCGCTGCCGGAATAGATCGTAATCGCCGGTTCGATCCGGGTAAACAGCGCATAATTCATGCCCAGCACCTGCTGCACTTCCGACAAGGTCCGGAATGGGCCGTTTGCCGGTCCATAGTTGAGTCCGGCGGCTTGGTATTCCTTGGCTTCCGCGCCCTGCGCACGCGGAATATCGTCGGGATCGCGCCAGTCCTGGATCGCATCCGACATCGCCACGGCCCTGTCCGGCGGCAAGCCGACCGAAACAAACAGGTTCTGCAGGGTCCTGCCGTCTGCCGAATTCAGATCGATTTTGCCCGATTCGTTGTACAACGAGATCTGAACGTCGGCATCATTGAACTGGAAATCGTAGGGTCGGCCGTCGCCGATCCAGCGATCCTGCGGGTTGGGTTCGCGCAGGCCGAAGATGGCACGCTCCAGACCCGCCTCGGCCGCATAACGTGCCGTTACGCCATCGATAAGATGGCGCGACTCCAGGTTTTCCGTGCGCGCAATCAAGGCAAAACTGCCTAACAGGATGCTCATCAGGGCGATCACCCAGATCACCAGGATCAGGGCCACGCCGCGCTGGGAAACTGGCGAGACGTACTTCATGGGCGCGCCTGATTTACCCGGATGGGTAGCGGCCGCCTCGCGCCGGAATTCAGCATCAACGGTACCTCGAGCGACGGCCACGGTGCCTGGCTTTTGGAATCCATTTGCAACTGGATGCGCACGATAAGCGGCGTTATCGACGGATCCGGCCAACTGCTGCTCCAGTTGGCGAGCTCGCCCTGGTCGTCAAGACTGCGGTATTCGAAACGGCCTTCTCGAATGTGGTCCAGCAATACCACCGGTGGTGTATCGCTGTAATTCGGGTCCCGGGGGTCGTATCCATTGAGCATCGCGTCTGTGAACTGCAACTGCAGACCATGCTTGCCCGGCACGAGTTCCAGGGTCTGCACATACGGACCGCCACGCGACAGGTAACCCGGCATCAGCGCGACGAACCGCATGAAATGGTCGTTTCCCGAAAAAACGGTGACATTGCCGTTATTGTCGTTGCGTTCGTATTCCAGCGGCAGAATATGCTCGATCTGGCGGCGCAGGAATTGTTGCGCGGTACGCAGCCGGTCGGTGCGATCGATCGCCATGCTGCCCGCATGCATGGCCTTGGCCGCGGCGTGGATGCCTGAATAGGCGCCGGCCATGAGCACACCGAGCAGAACCACCACGAGCAGCACCTCGAGCAACGTGAATCCGGCCGAAGGCCGATGCGGGCGGCTGTGGCGGGTCATCGACGTGGCTGTCCCCGGTTGCTCGGACCGACCGGCAGGAATCGGTTGTTGATCTGGGTGCGGTCCGGATTCTGCGCGCGCAAAGTCACGAACTTTGCATGATGCTGAAGCAGGCTGTTGCCCCAATTGACGACCAGTTCCAGTTGATACAGTTCGAGCTTCTGCGCCAGCTGGGTCTGCTGCGGCGCCTGTGGGTTGGCATCGGCCGGCAATCCCGCAGTGGACTGTTTTACCGGCGGCGGATCGATGCGCGTGACCTGCAGCTGCCAACCGAACTTGTCGTCGAAGCGCCCACTGCTGACGCCTTCCTGCAGCGGTTCGCCCACGCCTTCGGTATCCAGCAGCGACTGTGCGCACAATGCCGCGTGCGTGTAGTTGGCGGACTGCGCTGTGGTATGCAGGCAGGTACTGAGGATCTGCAGCAGGATGCCGAAACCGATTGCGAAAATCACGAACGCCGCGACCATTTCGATCAACGTGAAGCCGCTTTGGCGGGACGGAGCGGCGGTTGGCGGACAGTGACAAGGCATCGGCTAGGCGTAAATGTGCAGGCGTATCTGGTGGGTGGATTCCGTGACCGGTGCGCAGCTCGAGACGCCGCCGCGACCAGCAGTCCGTGGATCAGTTGGAACTGACTTCCTTGCGTTCAACGCGGCCGGTCAGCCAGTTCACATTGATGCGCCACTCGCGCCGCCCCACGTACACGGAAATATGGCCTCCGGTAGACGCGCCGTCGGGGAAAAAGCGGATGCGCCCGCTGGTTCCGCTGGTCTGCTCGCTATCGGCCGTGAGCAGGGTCATGCGCATGTTCTTCGGCAAGCGCACGATCGGTCTACCGGGCGCCTGATACGTATTGTTCTGCAAATCCAGGTCCAGTGCCTCCTGCTGACCTTTCACAATGGCCTGCCCGCGCGTGTAGCGCAATGCCGCCACCAGGTCGCGACTGGCCGCCTCGATCTTGGCATTGCCCATGCTCTTGGAAAACGTCAGCGACACAATACCCAGCGCGATACCAATCAGCACGACAACAGCAACCATCTCGATCAGGGTAAAACCGTGCGCAGGACGGGACAACATCGTGGGATTCCGCGGAACAGGCAAGATCAGTTGAACGGCTCACGCCTCACGAAACGCGGCAGCTATTGCCAGTTGCCATAATCCTTGTTCAGGCCCTCACCTCCGGGCTGCCCGTCCTTGCCCAGAAACACGATGTCGAAATCGCCGTGCTCGCCCGGAACTTTGTATTGATACGGATGCTGGAACGGATCTTTCAGATCCGATTCCTTGGCATACGGGCCGCTCCAGTTGCTGGCATCGCCGGGACGTGTCACCAGATCCTGAAGATTCTTTGGTGGCGAGCCGTTGTCCAGCATATACGCCTGCACCTCCATTTCCAGCGAATGCACGCCGGCGACGCCGGCCTTGTATTTGCCGTTCTGGAAGTTGTGCATGACCTTGCCGCCAACGATGGAAATCACGATGCCGAGCAGGACCAGCACCGCAATCATCTCGATCAGCGTAAAACCGGAAGCACGACGCATGGCCATCGCCGGGTTGCGCTGCGCGAACTTCGTCATATAACGCGGTTTGTTATCAATATTCATAATGCGCCCTATTGTATCTGGCTCGTAATATCCAGGATCGGAAGCAGTATCGCCATCATGATGATCGCGACCAGCACGGTCATGATCACGGTCATCGCCGGCACCAGCGCGGCCAGCAATCGATCTACCGTGTTCTTCGTCTCTACGTCAAATGTATTGGCCACCTTCAGCAGCATGTCGTCGAGCGAACCGGATTCCTCGCCCACGCTGATCATCTGCAAGGCCAGCTTCGGGAAGCGTTTGCTGTGGCCCAGTGCGAACGCCAGCCCGCCGCCTGTCTTGACCTCTTCGTTGGCATCGTCGACGGCCTCGGCCAGGGCGCTGTTGCCCAGAACGTTGCGCACGATACCCAAGGCAGTCAATAACGGAACGCCATTCTTCAGCAAAGTTCCCAGGGTACGCGCCAGTCGCGCGGTTTCGAGCTTGGCAATGAGCGCGCCGAATACGCGTGTTTTCAGCATGCGTGCATCGAATGCCAGCCGAAACGCAGGCTCCGCCAGACGATTACGCAACAAGATGACGCCAATCACGACGACACCCAGAATCGCCCACCACCAGTCGCGCAATGTGGTACCGACAAAAAGTACTCCCTGTGTGATCATCGGCAATTGCACGCCCATGTCCTGGAACATCGGCGCGAACTGCGGCACGACGAATACCAGCAGCACGAGCAAGGCAGCGAAAACCATCACGATCAGGATCACCGGATAGATCATCGCGTTGATCACGCTTTCCTTGAGCGACTTGGAACGTTCCAGATATTCGGCCAGCCGCGCCAGCGTTGAATCCAGCGAGCCGCCGACCTCGCCCGCACGCACCATGTTCACATACAGGCGCGAGAACACCTGCGGCTCGGCTTCGAGTCCATCGGACAACGGCGCGCCGCCACGCACGTGATCGCGGATACGCTCTACGATGCGCCGCGCCTTCTCACTCTCGGGCAGCTCGAGCAGAATTTGCAAAGCCCGATCCAGGGGCTGACCGGCACCCAGCAAGGTCGACAACTGTTGGGTGAACTGCAGCACCTGCGCCGCATTCATCGGCGCCCGCTTGAACAGCGACGACAACGCGCTGGCGGCAGCGGCGTCGCCCGCTTCGCGCACGTCCAGCGGGATGTTGCCGGCATCCTGAATCTTGGCGATCACCTCATCATTCGAGGCGACATCCATCTGGCCTTCGAGGATCTCGCCACTCGGGGTGACGGCCTTGTAACGGTATAGGGCCATGTCAGAGACGGGATTCGGTAGCGGAAAGTGGCGAGTGGGAAAAACCACTGGACCAGCCCGCGCGACAAATATCGAAAGTGTGGACGCACCGATGAACCTTGAACAAGCGTGCCTTTCCCACTTCCGACTTTCCACTGCCCGGCGCCGGCTTCATCACGACTCCTGCGTCACGCGCAGCACTTCCTCGATCGTGGTGACGCCCTTCAGTGACTTGGCCAGGCCGTCTTCATACATCGTGCGCATTCCTTCGCTGCACGCCTGTTCCTCGATCTTGCCCATGTCGGCGTGTTGCATGACCTGGCGCCGGATCGGGTCGCTCATGACCAGAAATTCCATGATTGTGGTACGACCGTGGTAACCGGTCGACGTGATCGATGACGGCATCGGGCGATACAGGCGGATGTCGCCTTCGGGTTGCAGCCGGCGCAACGCGAACTCCTTGATCACTTCAGGCAACGCCTCGTAAGGTTCCGCATGCGTCGGTTCCAGACGCCGCACCAGTCGCTGGGCGAGGATGCCGTTGATCGTGGACGTGAGCAGGTAATCCTCCACGCCCATGTCGAGCATGCGCGTGATGCCACCGGCGGCATTGTTGGTGTGCAGGGTCGACAACACCAGGTGGCCCGTCAGCGCCGACTGGATCGCGATCTTGGCGGTTTCCAGGTCGCGCATCTCGCCAATCATGATGATGTCCGGGTCCTGACGCACGATGGACCGCAACGCATGCGAGAAGTCCAGCCCGATCGCCGGCTTGGCCTGGATCTGGTTGATGCCCTCGATCTGGTATTCGACCGGGTCCTCGACCGTGATGATCTTCACGTCAGGCGTATTCAGTTTCGACAACGCCGTGTACAGCGTCGTCGTCTTGCCGGAACCGGTCGGGCCGGTGACCAGCAGAATGCCGTGCGGCAACTCCAGCACGCGCGTGAAGCGCGGCAGGAACTCGTCAGTGAAACCCAGCTGATGGAAATCGAAGACGATCGATTCGCGGTCGAGAATACGCATCACCACCGACTCGCCGAAGCTGGTCGGCACCGTCGACACGCGCAAATCCAGTTCCTTGCCCTGCACGCGCAACATGATGCGGCCGTCCTGCGGCAGGCGGCGCTCGGCGATATTCAGCTTGGCCATGATCTTCACGCGCGAAATCACGGCCGCGGTCGATGCGGCCGGCGGCGACTCGACTTCCTGCAACACGCCGTCGATGCGATAACGCACCTTCAATCGATTCTCGAACGGCTCGATGTGAATATCCGAGGCGCGTTGTTCGACGGCGCGCTGGATGACCAGGTTGACCAGCCGGATGACCGGCGCTTCGGAGGCCAGATCGCGCAAGTGTTCTATGTCATCCTCGCTGCGCGACGCGTCCTCGGACAGGTTTTCGACGATCGTGCCCATCGCGGATCGGCCCTGGCCGTAGTAGCGTTCGATCAGGTCGTCGATTTCGGAAGCGAACCCGACCTTGACGTTGATCTGCTTTCCGGTAGCCAATGAGACCGCCTGCAACGGATAGGTATCGGCCGGATCGGCCATCAGCATGTCGATCTCGGATTCGGTCTCACCGATCGGAACGACGTGATACTGCTTGAGGAAGCGTACCGACATTTGCACGTCGGGTGGTGGCGTTTCCGGGCAATCACGCGCGCTGACCAGCGGCAATCGCAGCACTTCGGACAGGGCATCGCCCATTTCGCGCTCGGACACCAGGCCCAGGCGGGTCAGCAACGGCACCAGTTTGCCCTCGCCATTCTCGTCAAGCAGACGGCGCGCGCGCAGCAGATCGGCCTCCTTCAGGTGGCCGTGCGCGACCAGATGCGCGCAAATGCGCTCATCCAGCGATTTCTGCTGTTCCGGATTATCCGGTTTTATGGGATTCACTAGCGCCGACATGCTCCGTTTTCCCCAAATCTCGTGCCGCTTCGACCCCGTCGGTTGACGCGGGTTCCACGTTTGCGGGCTGAATCAGCTCCTCGATGAACGATCGATTGAACAGGATCCACAGTACCGCCGGCACCAGTGCCGGCAGGATCAGATAACCGAACTGGTAGCAAAGTGCAATCAAATCCAGTGAAACACCAGCCCGATGCGCCGCATCGACGCCGGCCGGGCCGGCGTTGAGTGTGACGCTTTTCAGGCTTTCGGCAACCACCCCGAAAGCCTGCGCCAACCAGATAACCAGCGCACCGCCGACGATCTGTACGGTGCGCTGTGTGCGCGTCAATGGCGTGGCCAGGACCAGACCGGCAAACAGCGGCAAGGCATAGCCGTAGATCATCGGGTTGACGACCGGCTCGAGAAAACCGAATTTGGCCGGCACACCCGGCGGCGCCGCATTGACCAGCACCCCGGAGGTGATTTGCATCAGATAACCCGGATGCCCGACCACGCGGCCATGCGCATCAAGCAGGTCCGCGCCCTGGATGATCGCCGTGAACAGGCTCGGCCAGGCCTGGAGCAGCACCAGCTTGGCCATCTGGATCACCGGCCAGCAAAACGGCGCGGCAAACCAGAACCACAGAAAAAACGCAAGCGGCAACCACAGAATCGCACCGAGCATGAATTGCTTGAGCGGGCTGACTTTCACTGGTGGTCTGCAACAGTTAAATGGGAAGTGGGTATCGCGCGGAGATCGGTCGCCAAGGCAAGACGCGAGGAGGAGGCATAGTGGGCGCTGTGGCGACGACGAACAACGCCGAGTTGGCGGCCGAGGTCAAGCGAGACGCTTTCAATTTGACGGTTACAGGCCACTAACCGACCCATACCCGCGCGTTGCGGAACATGCGCATCCACGGTGAATCCTCGCCCCATTCGCGCGGCGCCCAGGACATCTGCACGCTACGGAACACACGTTCGGGATGCGGCATCAGCGCGGTCACGCGTCCGGCCGCGGCGCTGATGCCGGTAATCGCCTTGGTCGAGCCATTCGGATTGAGCGGATATTTGCTCGCCACCTTGCCGTTGTCGTCGACATAGCGCAGGCAGGCTCCGGATTTCCGGACGTCACCGGATTTGGCAAACGCGGCCCGGCCCTCGCCATGCGCGACCACCACCGGCAGGCGCGATCCGTCCATGCCGGCGAACAGGATCGACGGCGAATCGAGCACTTCCACGGTCACGAGTCGTGCTTCGTACTGCTCGGACAGGTTGCGCTCGAACGACGGCCAGCGCTCCGCGCCGGGAATGATCGGCTTGAGTTCGGCCAGCATCTGGCAACCGTTGCACACGCCGAGCGCGAATTTCGACTGGTCGGCAAAAAATGCGGCGAATTCGTCGCGCAATTTCGCGTTGAACAGTATCGATGCCGCCCAGCCGCGTCCGGCGCCGAGGACATCGCCATAGGAAAAGCCGCCACAAGCGGCCAGCCCGCGGAACTCGTCGAGCCGATGACGGCCGCTTTGCAGGTCGGTCATGTGTACGTCGCAGGCCTCGAATCCGGCGCGGCGAAAAGCCGCCGCCATTTCGACCTGGCCATTGACACCCTGCTCTCGCAGGATAGCGATCCGCGGCCGTTCGTTGCGCGCGATGTACGGCGCGGAAATATCCTCGGCCGGGTCGAAGCTGAGCTTCGGCGTGATGCCATCATCGTCATCATCACAACGCCAGTCGGATTCCGCTTCGGCCGCCTCCGGGTTGTCGCGGCGCGACTGTATCGCCTGACTGGTCTCCGACCAGGCGGCCATCAGGTCTTCCCATGTCCAACGGGCGATCGAATCGTCGTTCAACCACAGCTTGACGCGCTTGCGCACTTGCGGGCTGCCGACGAAATAGGCCAGCGACTCGATATCATGTTCGGCCAGCAAGGCTTCGAAGGTCTTGCGGTCTTCGCTGCGAATCTGCACGACCGCACCGAGTTCCTCGGAAAACAGCGCAGACAGCCCATTGTCACCCCAGCCGGTCAGCTCCACATCCAGCCCGCAGTGGCCGGCGAAGGCCATCTCGATGAGCGTGACGATAACGCCGCCGTCGGAACGGTCGTGATAGGCCAACAGCAATCCTTTGGCGATCGCTGCCTGGATGGCCTTGAAAAAGTTCTTCAGGCGGACCGGGTCGTCGACATCGGCGGGCAATCCGCTGGTGCGGTTGTAGGCCTGGGCCAGGGCCGACCCGCCAAGCCGGTTCTTGCCGGCACCCAGATCGATCAGCCACAGTTCGGTTTCGCCCTGGTCCAGCTGCAACTGCGGCGTCAACGCACGACGCACGTCGTCGGTATGCGCGAACGCAGTCACGATCAGCGACAACGGCGAAACGGTTTTCTGCTTGTTGCCCTCGTGCTGCCAGACCGTGCGCATCGACAGCGAATCCTTGCCGACCGGAATCGAGATGCCCAACGGCGGACACAACTCGACTGCGACCGCGCGCACGGCGTCGTACAACTGTACGTCCTCGCCAGGAAAGCCCACGGCGGCCATCCAGTTCGCCGACAGCCGCACTTTGCCCAGTTCGCCAATCGACGCGGCAACGATGTTGGTCAGCGCCTCGCCCACGGCCATGCGCGCGGAGGCCGCCGCGGACAAGGGCGCAACCGGAATGCGTTCACCCATCGCCATCGCCTCGCCGGCATAGCCGTCAAAATCGGCCAGCGCGACCGCACAATCGGCAACCGGAACCTGCCAGGGCCCGACCATCGGATCACGTGCGCACAGCCCGCCGACGCTACGATCGCCAATCGTGATCAGGAAGGATTTGCTGCTCACCGCCGGCAGCCGCAGCACGCGCTTGATCGCGCGCTCGAGGACGATCCCGTCCAGATCCGGCACGATATCCAGGCGTTTCTCAATGCGCTGAGTGTCGCGCTGCATTTTCGGCGTGCTGCCGAACAGCAGATCCATCGGCAAATCGATCGGTTCAGCGGCATCACCACTGGCAGCTGAATCGGACACGATCAGGCGGCGTTCGGCCGTGACCTCGCCGACCACGGCGAACGGACAGCGCTCGCGCGCGCACAACGCCTCGAACAGCGGCAGATCCTTCTCGCCCAGGCCGACCACGTAGCGTTCCTGCGCCTCGTTGCACCAGATCTGCATCGGTGAGAGTTGCGGATCGTCCGACGGAATCTTGCGCAAATCGATGCGGCCGCCGATCCCGGAGTCGTTCAGAATCTCCGGAATCGCATTGGACAAGCCGCCGGCGCCAACGTCGTGGATGGTGATTATCGGATTTTCCGCGCCACGCGCCCAGCAGCCATCGATGACTTCCTGACAACGGCGCTGCATTTCCGCGTTGTCACGCTGCACCGATGCAAAATCCAGGTCGGCCGGGCGATCGCCGCCAGCCACCGACGAGGCCGCGCCGCCACCGATGCCGATGAGCATGGCCGGACCGCCGAGCACGATCAGCCGGTCGCCGGGACGCAGCTTGTTCTTGTGTACGTCGCCGGGGCGAATATTCGCCAGCCCGCCGGCGATCATGATCGGCTTGTCGAAGCCCAGCCGCAGATTCGGCTCACTCTGTTCTTCCTCGAAGGTGCGGAAGAAGCCGCCGAGGCAGGGGCGACCGAACTCGTTGTTGAAAGCGGCAGCGCCAATCGGTGCATCGCGCATGATCTCGAACGCGGTCGCCATGCGTGGCGGCAAGGGACGCTCACGTTCCCAGTGCCGTTGCAGCTCGGGGATGCGCAGACACGAAGTGACGAAACCGGTCAGACCGACTTTCGGCTTGGCGCCACGCCCACAGGCCCCTTCGTCGCGGATCTCGCCGCCGGCGCCGGTGGCGGCTCCCGAGAACGGCGAAATCGCGGTTGGATGGTTGTGCGTCTCGACCTTGATGGCGAAATCGATGGTTTCCTCAACGTCGGCATACACGCCGCTGCCGGCATCGGCGAAAAAACGCCGACCGGTGGTACCCTCGATGACGGCAGCATTGTCGCTGTAGGCCGACAAGGTGTGGGACGGCGAAGCGGCATGCGTCTGCTTGATCATGCCGAACAGGGACTGCTTCTGCTCTTCACCGTCGATGGTCCAGTGCGCGTTGAATACCTTGTGCCGGCAATGCTCGGAATTCGCCTGGGCGAACATCATCAATTCCGCATCGGTCGGATCGCGACCGAGCTGCGCATAGCGCCGAGCCAGATATTCGATCTCCTCGTCAGCCAGGGCCAGACCAAGACGACGATCGGCCGCGCGCAGCGCCTCGATCGGTTCATCGCCCAGCGCGATGCGCTGAAGCGGTTCGGCAGGTCCTGCGTGGAAAAGCGCATCGGCCTCGGCCAGATCGCTGAGCACCGATTGCGTCATTGCATCGTGCAGCACGGCGACCATGCGATCCCAGGCCGGGCTTTGCGGCGCGGGCGCGTTGTCCAGGACCAGGGCCAGCCCACGTTCCACGCGGTTCAGATGCAAACCGCAACCATGCAGGATGTCAGTCGCCTTGGACGACCATGGCGATATGGTGCCCAGGCGCGGAACCACCCATAGAGTCGCCGGTTTCGGCTCGCCGTCGCCGGCCTGCAACACGTCGCACAGGCGCTGCCTGTCGAGTTCAGCCGGTTTGTCAGCGGCGATGAAATACACGTGCCAACTTTCCTTGGCGCGCGTTTTCGCGTTGCTGCGTTCCAGCTCTCGGTTGAGGCGGTCCAGACGAAACGCGGACAGGGCCGGAAGCCCATCGAGGACAATCATGGCGGGCGGAGAGGCGCGATCGGGATGAACGCGAAGTTTAACGGAAGCGTCTGGCGGTTGCGACCGTCAGACGCTTGCCGAAACGGGAATCAGCGAGCGACTACCGTGGTCTGTTTGTCATGTCTGGCCGCCAGGCGGTCCAGCTCGGCCAGCAATTCCTGAGCATTCTGCGCCTTGCTCACGTTCACCGATGTACCATCTTCGGCCAGGATCGTCGGCGTGGCATTGATGCCCAGCGACAGGCCCAGGGACTTGGTTTGCGCGACCGGATTGGTACAGGTGGCATCGCCCGGATCCTGGCCGTTCATTGCCGCCGTGTAAGCAGCCTTGCGATCCTTGGAGCACCACACCGCTTCGGCGGCCTTGTCGGCACCGGGGTGAATATCCAGCGGGAACATGATGTAGTGCACCGCGATTCCGGCTTTGTTGATCGCCACGATATTCTTGTGGAACGCGCGACAATACGGGCAATCGACATCGGTGAAGACGGTCACCGTGTGTTTCGGATGCGGCGGCGCGAAAACGATCGTTTTCGAGGCCGGCAGCTTCTTGATCGCGTCTTCGCGCATTGTCGCAATGCGCGCCGCGGTCAGGTCCTTCTTCGCCGGCACGTCGTACAGTTTGCCCTGCAACAGATACTTGCCATCCTTGCTCACATACACGACCTGACCGCTGATCACGACCGCGTAAAAACCGGGCAGGTCGGACTTGACCACCTGATCGATCACGGCAAGCGGCAACAGCGAATGGATCGCGTCACGCACGGTCTTCTCATGGCGATCCGCGGCATTCGCGCCGAATGCGAACATGGCAACAATCACGATTGAAAGGCACTTCTTGAACATGGCTATTCGTTGGGTTGGACGTGGTCTATGCCGAACGTTGGGGCGACCGCAAGGGTAAGCAAGCGCGACGACTACCTGGCCGCGACCCGATCCGCCTTCGACAAGCTCTCCAATCGCTTGACCAGATTTGTCGGATCGATATATCCACCCAGCTGCGTGCCGTCGTCGCCAAGAATTGTGGGAGTACCGCTGATACCCATCGTGGTTGCGATTTTGTCCAGCTCAGACAACGGATTCTTGCAAGTTTTCGGTTTCAACGCATCGCCTTTCAACGCTTCGGTATAAGCCGTATTTCGGTCTTTCGAACACCAAATCGTCTGCGCCAGCTTGTCCGCACCGGGATGTATCGACAACGGGAACAACACATAATCCACGGCGATGCCGAGCTTGTTGTAGTCGGCAATCTGCTTGTGGAATTCCTTGCAATACGGACACTTCGGATCGGTGAAAATGGTCACGTGATACTTGGGGTGTGGCGGCGCAAAGATAATTCGGTTGTCCGCGGGAATCTTGGTCAACAGGTCACGGCGCAGGCTGGCCATGTGCTGGTCGCCGATGTTCTTGCGCGTATTGATATTGAATACCGAACCCTGGATCAGAAACTTGCCGTCGCCGCTGATGAAAAACACGCGCCCGTTGGCGATAACGACATAGAACCCCGGCACGGCAGATTTTTCCACCTGCTGAATCTTCATCGACGGTGACATTTTCTTCATCGTCGCGATCACGGTCTGTTTTGCGCTATCGGCCGCCTGGGCAGCGAAAGTTCCGGCCAGCAGGATGACAAGCATGCAAATTCTGAACATCGTAAGCCTCGCGTTTGGGTGCCTCATGGCAGGGTGGCAATCGTCAAGCCACTGGTTGTGACCGGATAACTACAAACAATATGACATTGTCTCATGCCACGGGTTCCGCGCAAACCCGCCGGTCGTCGCGATAGCGCCGGTCAGCGGATCGCATGCTCCAGCCCCTGGATGCTCGTCGTCAGCCGCGCGGATGGTGTTTCTCGTGCAGACGTTTCAGTCCTTCACGCGCGACCAGCGTGTAAATTTGCGTGGTCGACAATGAACTGTGACCCAACAGCATTTGCAGCGCGCGCAGATCCGCGCCGTGATTTAGCAGGTGCGTTGCGAAACAATGACGCAACACGTGCGGCGAAATGCGCCTGGCGTCGATACCCACCGACTGCGCATGCCGTTTGACCGTGATCCAGAACATCTGCCGCGTCATGCCGGCACGCCGGTTGGTCACGAACACGGCGTCCACCGCGCGTCCTCGCAAGAGACCCGGCCGGGCCTGCGCGTAATAGCGTTCCAGCCAGTCCTGCGCCTCTTCGCCCAACGGCACCAGACGCTCCTTGCCACCCTTGCCGGTTACACGCACCACACCCTGTCGCAGATTGATCTGCCCGGTACGCAGACCGACCAGTTCGCTCACGCGCAAACCCGTCGCATAGATCAACTCGAACATGGCCCGGTCGCGCAGACCGAGTGGCTTGCCGATATCCGGCGCGCGAATCAATGCTTCAACCTGCGCTTCGGACAGGGCTTTGGGCAACGGGCGCGGCAACTTCGGCGCATCAAGCAAAAGCGTCGGGTCCTGTGAAATCGCGCCGCTACGCAGGCGCAGCCGGTAGAAATGGCGCATCACCGACAGCAACCGCGCATTGGAACGCACGCTATAACCCTTGCCGTTCGCACCGCCCCGCGTAAATCGCTCGGCCAGATAATTCTGCAGGTCACCGCGTACAGCAGCATCCAGGGTTCGGCGGTGTGCATTGAGCCAGCGCGCCAGACCTTGCAAGTCGCGCCGGTAACTGGCGAGGGTGTTGTCGGCGAGCCCCTGCTCGGACCAGAGCTTTTCGAGAAAAGTCTCGATAGCGGTTTCGTCCGCTGGATGCAGTGCCACGGTTTTGGCGCTTTTCTGGTTCATCAGATGCCATCGTACTTGCACGATCAAGCCTAAACCGCGAGGCTTGCCGCGTCATCATTTCCGTAACCGGAACTTGTTCAACTTCCTGACATGACCGACGCCGCCAACCAGCCCGCCAGTTTGTGGCGCCGCCTGCTCGCCCTGCTCTACGACCTGCTGCCCCTGCTCGCCTTGTGGTTCGTCGCCGGTATCCTCGCGCTATTGCTGACCGGAGGCACCTTCAATCCCGCCAATCGGAGGCACCAGTACCTGATTCGCGCCCTGCTGCTTGCCGTTAGTGCGGGCTATTTCGTTATTTCATGGGTTCGCGGCGGTCAAACCATCGGCATGCGTGCTTGGCATCTGCATCTGGTTGGCGAGGATGGGCGTGCCATGCGATGGCCGCGCGCCATGCTGCGCTTTGCGGTCGCGCTGGTTTCAGCCGCCGCGTTCGGTGCCGGATTCTGGTGGGCCTTGTTTGATTCGCAATCGCGCACCTGGCACGACATCGCCACTGAAAGTCGCATGTTGCGCCTGATCGGCAATTGATTCGACGAACCAAAGATACGAAATGTTCGAGCAAGTTCGAATGTGGGAAATCAAGTACAAGACCGTTTTTTGGAAGAGGCCAAGACAGGACTTCTGGCGAAGTTATCGATATGGCGGAATCAGGGATGCCCCGGCACGCCGTGCGACTCAGACGGCGGGCCTTGCGGACATCGCCTTTTATATTGCAATCAAAGCCTTGGGCCCGGCCAGCGTTGAGTCAATCAGAGCATTCCCACCGTTCCGGCGGCAACAACTCCAGCGCCATCACGGTGGCGTCCTCGCGGCCTCGCCGGCTTGGATAGTAATTCAGCCGCGTACCGATCTCGTTGAAGCCGAGGCCGTAATATAGCTTGACCGCGTTCAGGTTGGTCGGGCGCACTTCCAGAAAAACTCGCGTAGCCCGCTGCCAGCGGGCCAGCTCGATCATGCGCTTGACGATACGCCGACCTTTGCCGCGCCCACGATGCTCGGGCGCCACGCACACGTTGAGTATGTGCGCCTCGGCCGCGGCTACCGATAAAATGCCATAGCCGACGATTTCCAGTGCCTGCGTCAATACCGAGCACTGGTACCCGGCGCCAAGACAATCGCGAAAGATGCCATAGGTCCACGGATATTCGTAACTGGCCATCTCGATGGCAATGACCTGCTCGATATCTTCCAGGCGCATGCGCCGTAGCTGCGGGTAGGGTTGTTTGAGTATCGCAACCACCGCACACGCCCTCAGTCGCCGGCGACGGATAGATGACGTCGCAACGGCTTCAGTGTTTCCCACAAGCCCTTTCGGGCCAGGGACGTGCACAGGCTTTGGGCCGGTGTGTCTGCGACGGCGATCAACATGGTGTCGTGCGGTTTCAATGAATTCTGCGCTCGAAAAGTATCCGCCAGATCGCTTCCCATGACCAGACAGGCACGAGCCGGCGGTAGTTCCGGGACAACGCCATCAGCACGGCTGCGCAACCACTGAATCCGATCTTTTCCGACACCAAGCACCAAGGGCAGGCAGGTCCGCAGGGTGCGTGCCTGCGGATCGCCGGCCGGGCCCTCACCGCACAGGACCACCACATCGACCGCCGCCGCGGCATCTGCGCGATCGCCGCTGCCGCTGCCGCAGCGAAGTACATACACCTCGATGCCCATGGCATGCAGAAGCTCACGCTGCCGCACCTCAGTCAGCATCTGATCACGATCCAAGCGCCGCAAGGTCGGCGTAGAACTTGGCGAAAGTCTGGTCCACGGCCACGCCGAACGCGCGCACGGTCGCGGCAATGGTGTTGTCGGCAGCGATGGCCTCGGCACGATATGTCTTTTCGATCACCGGCTCGCCCAGACCCTGCTCGACGCGAATTTCAAATTCCACGTCCACGACATAACCGGCGCCACGCTTGACACGATCATAGCGCACGATCGTGCCGTGGACGCGCAATGCCGGATCGCTGGCCGGCAACCGCTCCGTGACGAACGGCGCGATGCCGGACGCGCGCAACATCTGCGTCAGACGCGATTGCAGACCGCGCGTCGGCGGATCACTCCACAACTGGTAGTGATATGTGCGCAACGAGCTTGCATCGGGAGTGGTGGCATAAATCAATGCCTGCTCGGAATACACGCCCTCACCGCTGAACACGCCGACAACGATTGGCAAGGTGGTCAGCGGCTTGTCGGCGTGCGGCAAGGGCGTCGGTGACGGCATGCGGAAAAAATTCACGTCCGGTACGGCCGTTGGTGCGCAGGCCGCAAGCAGGACCAACAGACAGGCCAGAATGCAAATTCTCATTGTTCGGCCTCCTGGACCTTGTCGGCCTTGGGTGAGATCAGCAGACGATTGGGATTCTTGCGCACTTCGCGACTGAACTCGTCGAAGTTGCGGCTGGCAACCTCCAGGTGCTGGCTGATCGAATCGATGCGTTCGGACAACGCCGCCAGTACCGCACGCAGATTCTCGACCGAATCGCGAATGCCGGCGCGGTTTTCCTGGGCAATGCTATCGAGCTGTCCCATGGTTTCGTCAAGTTTCTGCTGGGTGCTGCGTAGCTGCGTCGAGATATCGCGGATATTGGTCAGGATCGCACTCAGCGCCGCCCGGTTGCCAGGCCTGAGCACGTCGTTGAGCGAATCCGAGGCCAGGTTCAACCGCTTCAGCAAGGCCTGCATCTGATCCATCAGTTGCGGCGTGTTCTGATCGATTGTGCTGGCGATCGAACCCACATGCTGCGACAGGTTCTTTATCAGAGGCGCGATCTGATCGTGCGTGAGGGCGGAAATCTGCCCGGCCAGTTCGTTCATCGCACTGAAAATGTCGCTGTTCTCGACCCCTTTCAATTCGCTGCCCGGCTTGGCCATTTGCCGGCTGGAACCGCCGCTGATACCGATCGCGACATCGGCCAGCAAACCCGTTGACGTCATGTGCGCCATACTGTCCTTCGGGATCGGCCAGTCGCGGCGTACGTCCAGTTCGACCCTGTAACGTGTCCCGTTCGCATCGCGCTTCGGCGTGATCTCGCCCACCTGACCGATTCGATAGCCCTGGTAGAACACCGGCGCGCCGTAGCGTAGCCCGTTCACATTTCGATACTGCGTGAAATAGGCCGTACTTGCACCGCCGCGACCGGTGATCAGCACCAGCGCCACCAGCAGCAGCACCAGCGCCAGCACGACCACCCCACCGACCAGCACGTAATTCAGGTTGTCGCGACGCATTGTGTTGCCCCCATTGTCAGATTGCCTCTTCTTCGGTCAGCCGGCGCAAGTAAGCGTCGGCATCGACCTGCACTTCGCGCGGCCGCCGGTTGAGCAGATCCTGGATACGCTCGTTGTCGGCATGGCGTACCGCATCCACGCTATCAGTCATCAGGATGTTGCCCTGATCCAGCACGCTGATGGTATCAGCGATCTTGAATGCGCTCTCCAGTTCGTGCGTGACGACCACGATGGTCATGCGCAGCGCGTCGCGCAAGCGCAGGATCAATTCATCCAGTTCCGCCGAAACGACCGGGTCCAGACCGGCCGACGGTTCGTCAAAAAAAAGCAGTTTCGGGTCCATCACTATGGCCCGCGCGAGCGCGGCACGCTTGACCATGCCGCCGGACAATTGCGCCGGCATCAGGTCCTGAAAGCCGCCCAGATTGACGACTTCGAGCTTGAGCCGGCTCATGATGCGGATCGTGTTCTCGTCCAGATGGGTGTGCTCGCGCAACGGCAGGGCCACGTTGTCGCCGATGTTCATCGACGTCAGCAGCGCTCCGCCCTGAAACGACACGCCGATCTGGCGACGCACGCGCAGCATCTGTTTCTCGCTGGCGCGGCCGATGTCTACACCGAGCAATTTCACCGTGCCGCTGCGCGGCTTGTTCAGTCCCAACAAATGACGCAGCAGCGTGCTCTTGCCGGACCCGGAACCGCCCATGATCACGCGAATCTCGCCGGCGTTCACCTGAAAATCGACGCCGTGCAGGATGCGCCGACGCCCGTACCAGGCTTCGAGCTTGTCGACTTCTATCAATGGCGGCGATTCGGACACATGTCACCGATTGAGGAAAAACGAAAAGATCATGTCGACAACAACGATGTAGCAGATCGACAACACCACCGAACGCGTGGTGGCGCGACCGACCCCTTCGGCGCCACCGGAAACGGAAAAACCGGTGCTCACGCCGATCAGCGTGATCAGCACGGCGAACACTACCGCCTTGGCCACGCCCTGCCAGATGTCGCCGGGGGAGAGCAGCGACAATGTCTGCAGCAGATAGGCACTGGGCGTCACGTTCAAGGCTGGCGAGCTGTACAGCGCGGCGCCGAAAATCGCGACTGCGTCGGCAAAGATCGTCAACACGGGCAACATGACCAGCATCGCCAGCAACGCGGGCGCCGCCAGATACCGCACCGGCTCGATGCCCATCGTCGCCAGCGCATCGATTTCCTGCGACACGCTCATCGAACCGATGCGTGCCGCCAGGGCCGAACCGGAACGTCCGGCGACCAGGATCGCGGTAATCAGTGCGCCGAATTCGCGCGTGACCGACTTGGCCACGGCAATGACCACCTGCGACTGCGCGCCGAACTCCGACAAAGCGGAGATGAACTGGATGCCGAGCATGACGCCGATGGTCAAAGCCAGCAGGGTCACAATCGGCAGGGCGTCGACACCGATGTAG
This sequence comes from uncultured Pseudomonadota bacterium, assembly GCA_963779795.1. Taxonomy (GTDB): domain Bacteria; phylum Pseudomonadota; class Gammaproteobacteria; order Xanthomonadales; family Rhodanobacteraceae; genus Rudaea. The sequence goes on from CAVZZK010000006.1 coordinate 88,223, forward strand.
CGCATTTGCGCGAACACGCGCCGCAGGCGTACGGGCTGGCCGATGCGCCAGCCGGCCACGGTGAAATACAGGCTTTCCAGCAACAGCATGCCTGCATAACCGATGCCCGCCAGCGACTCGACCGTGGCCCGGCCGAGCGATTCCAGCGGACGTGTGATCGAGTTCATCCGCTGCGCACCGATTCCAGATCGGGGTACAACGGGAACACACGATCCAGACGCGCCAGTTGCAATACCGACATTACCGCGTCGCTGGCGGCGACCAGGCCGAATTGTTGACCTTTGCCACGCGCTGTCTGGAATCCCTCGACCAGGGCGGCGATACCGGACGAGTCGATGTAGCTGACTTGCGACAACTCCACGCCGACCTTGCCCGTCGCGACAAGCGCATCAAGGATCGCCCGCCGAACCTGTTGCGACCAAGACAGGTCGACTTCGCCGCTGAGTCGGACGAGGATGAAGTCGTCCATCGTTTCAGTTACGCATTCGTTACTCGTGTCGCTCATGATTGCTCCCCCGCCCCGACGTGCTTGCGCATGCGCAACACGTTGCCGTTACCGCCGGATCGCGGTTCCAGTTTCCATTCGTCCATCAGATTGTCAATGAAGGCCACCCCCAGTCCACCGGGCCTGCATTCGGACAAGTCGCGCTTCTTCACCCTCGATGGATCGACCGCGGGGGCCTCGTCGCGCAACTCGAACGTGAGCATATCGCGCTCGCGCAGAAGTTTCAGCGCAATCGAACCCCGCGTCCTGTCGCAATAGGCATGGCGGATGATGTTGGTGCACGCCTCGTCCACCGCCAACACCAGACGATCACGCATTTGCGGCTCGATCTCTTCGGCGTCCAGCGTTTTTCGTAATGATGCCCGAACCGAACGCATCTGCTCGGCCCGCGCCGGAAATTCGAGTTCCAGCAGGCAATGCGTGAGATGACCGGCCGGTTGCTGCAACAGCAATACGGTGGTGTCATCGACCAGGCGCATGCGCTTGAGGTCACCGATCAGGGCACGCAGGCGCGGCTCAGGCGCCAACGCGGCATGGGCCGCAATGAACCGACGCAAGCCGGCGCTGTCCAGGGTCTTTCCGTCGGCGTCGCGGACGTCGGTCGCACCATCGGAAAACAGATAAAGCGCGCGCTTGCCCAGTTCGATGCGCCGTTCGCTGTAGCTCGCTTCGGGCAGAATGCCGAGCGGCGGGCCGTCGGCGGCGAATTCCTCGAACTGCCGGCCATCGTGCAGCAGTGCCGGCGGAAATCCCGCGCTGGCCAGCGTCAACGCCTGCCGATCGCGCTCGTAATAACCGACCGCGGCACAGACGAACCGTCCGTTTTGCATCGTCTCGCACAATTCCGCGTTGACTTGTGTCAGCCAGCTTGCCGGCGATGCCCCGGACTTTCCGCACCAGCGCAGCAAGCTGGCCACGCGCACCATCAGGAAAGCCGCATCCAGGCCCTTGCCGGAGATATCGCCGATGACGAAAGCGACGCGCCCATCATCCAGATCGAAAAAATCGTAGAAATCGCCGGAAATCTCATGCGCCGGCAAATTCACACCGACAATCGGAAAATCACCACGGCGTCGCTTGGGCAGAAGCGACTTCTGAATTTTGCGCGCCAGGTCCAGTTCGCGCCGAATGCGCTGTTGTTCGATCAGACCGCGGGCCAGCTGTGCGTTGCCGATGGCCAGAGCCGCGGGAGCAGCGATCACACGCAGAATTTCGGCGTCGGCGGTATCGAACAGGCCGCCGTCGCGGCGGTTGATGACTTCGAGCGCCCCGATCGCGCCTTTGCCGGTCGACAACGGTGCACACAGGATCGAATTCGTCACGAAACCGGTTTCTGCGTCAACCTGCACGTTCACGCGCGCATCGGTGCGCGCGTCGCGTACGGTCTGCGTAGCGTTTTCCGCCACGCAACGGCCGACCACGCCCTGGCCGACAGCCAGCTTGAGGCCAGTGATATCGACCGGACCGACACAGACACGGCATTGCAGAACCTTGCCTGTATCATCGAGCAAAAACAGCGAGGCCGCCTCGGCCTGCATGAATTCGGCAATATCGGTCAGGGCCAGACGCAAGGTCGCATCCAGGTCCAGCATCAACGCAAGCGACTGGCTCAGGTCGGCGAGAAAGCCCAGCGCTCGCCGTTCTTTGGCGCCAGCATTGGCCAGCGCATCGGTAGTCATGGTTTACGCTGACCCGCGCCGCGAGGTTCGCGGCGGCTGCGTGCATGCCATCGGCCCCACAATGTAATCACTGGTCCGGACAGGGCGTAGATCAGCGCAATGCCGAACAACACACGCGGCGGATTCATGGCCAAAGCAACAAGAATCAGGACCAGGACCGGAAACCAGAAGAATGGAACCTTTTCCGACCGCGGCCAGGTCTTGAAGCTGTAGTAGCGAAAGCGGCTGACCATCAACAAGCCGGCGCCGATCGCGATTACCGGAGTAACGAACTGGACGCTTTCGCCGGATAAGCCGTAGTCGAGCACGGCCCAAACGAATGACATCACGAGCCCGGCCGCGGCGGGTATCGCCAGCCCCTGGAAATAACGCTTGTCGGCAGCAGCGGCCTGGGTATTGAATCGCGCCAGACGCAATGCACCGCATGCCGCAAATGTGAACGCAGCAGCCCAGCCCAGTTTGCCCCAGGCGGGTCCGTAACTCTTCAGCGAAGCCAGCGACCAGATGTACAGCACCAGTGCCGGAGCGACCCCAAAACTGACCAGATCTGACAGCGAATCGTATTGCATGCCGAACTCGCTCTGGGTATTGGTCAGGCGCGCAACGCGACCATCCAGGCCATCACACAAACCCGCCACGAAAACGGCGATCACCGCATCCGCGTAATTCCCGCCAATGGCGGCAACGATCGCATAGAAGCCGGCAAACATCGCGCCGGTCGTGAGCAGATTGGGTAACAGGTAGATGCCGCGATGAGGCCTCGACGAGCTGGAATTTGTATCCATTCGGTGACTGCTGATTCGGGCGCGGTGTTGTCAGTTTAACCCAAGCCCTGTACTTTTCTACCGGTCGGGCTTGTCTGCAGGCGCAACTAATGGTATGCCGTAACTGGACAGGGGCGAGTTGCAACGTAAATGTTACGAAGCACAAGGGAGAAACATCGATGAATCGCCTACTGCTATTGTTAGCTTGTTTGGGTCTGGCCGCGTCGGCGTTGGCGGCCAGCCAGAACGTATACGAATGGACTGATGCCACTGGCGTCAAGCATTATTCCGACGCGCCACCGCCACACGGCACGAAAAACGTCAAGATCGTCAATGTACACACGAATACTCCGCCCACCGAACAACCTGCACCGGGCGCAAACGGCGATGGAAACGACAACTCCGGCAGCAACCCGTCATCATCGCCGAAAACACCCAAGATGAGCCCCGAGGAACGCGCCAGCGCCTGCCAGACCGCCCGCAACAACCTCACGCTGCTGCAAAGCAATCCGGCGCAGGGCCTGCATACCACCGGCAAAGACGGCAAGGCGCAGCAAATCAGCGCCAGCCAAATACAGGCGCAAATCGCCAAGGCGAACCAACAGATTCGATTCTTCTGCGACTAGGCTAATGCGCGATAGCGATCGGTTCCAGCACCTGATCCGTGCCGAAGGTCGCGTCGTCTTGTGGCTGTTGGTCGCGCTGCTCGCGGCCGCAGCCGCGTGGTGGTATCTGGCGCCACACACGGTACCTGGATTCGTGCAACGACAACTGCCGCGACCGCTGAATCGCAATCCCCCGCTTTATGAATGGCATGACGGCAAGGGTCGGCTTCACGTTACCGATAAACCGCCCAGGGACCGGCCGTACAAGACGTTGCACTTCAATCCGAACGTCAATGTGATTCCGAGTCATCCGGTTCGCGCTGGCGAGCAACCGCCCACGGACTAGAAATCAAAGCTGGCGGTGAGCATGGCGCTGCGTCCCGGCAACCGGTAGAACTGCGCATCACCCAGCTCGCTTTCGGCGACTGGATCGCGCCGGTTGCTGAGGTTGTAACCGTCCACATGCAGTTCCCAGCGGTCGAAACGATAACCGATGCCGGCATCGACCGTCGCATAGGCCCCGGCAACCGACGTGTTGGTCTTGTTCAGATAGCGCTTGCCCACGTAGTGCCACACGATCGCCGCATTCAGACCGGTCGCGGGTGTGTAGATCAGCCCGAGAGCGCCGAGATTCTGTGGCGACAATTCAAGCCGCTTTCCACCAAGTTGTTGCAGCGCGCCGTCGTGCTCGCGCTGGTAGTTGACGAAACGTGCGTCGTGCCAGGCCCATGTGGCACGCAAGCGCAGATCCGACGTGATGCGGTAATCGCCTTCGATCTCGGTGCCCTTGAAGCGCTCGCTGCCGGCATTTGCCAGCCCCGGCAGCCCGCCGACATTTTCGGCAATCACCAGGTTGTCGAAATTCATGTGGAAGTATGAAAACTCCCAATCGAAACGGCCATCGGCAAGCTGCCCCTTGAAACCGGCCTCCCAGCTGTCGGCCGTCTCCGGTTTGAGGATGGCACCTTCGGCTTCGGGTCCGAAGTCAATCGCGGCCGGTTTGTAGGTATTGCGGTAATCGGCAAACGCGTTGAGGCGGTTGGCGGCATCGGCCCACAGCATGTAGTTGGCACCGAAGGTCCCCGACAGTCGCGTCTTCGTGCGGCTGTCGGAACTGGTTTCCGGCGGCGTGCCCGGATCGGCATGTCGGTCGATCACCATGCCGCTGCGGGTCTCATCGGTATGATTCAGCCGCAGGCCACCGATCAGATCCAGGCGTTCTATCGGCTTCCAGTCCAGTTGTGTGTACAGGCCGTAGAAATTGCGCTTGTCGCGCAGCTGTGTCGATTCATCAATTTCGAGACTGTGCGAATTCGGCGCATTGGCGCCGCTGGGCAGCACGCCGTACTCGAAATTGTCGCTGTTCTGGCGCCCGTTGCCGTACAACCAATCCAGGCCGGTGATCCAGGTCAGGTCGTCGGACGCCTCAACCGCGAAGTACGTATCGAAGTATCCGTTGGTCAGCCGGACGCGCTGGCGAAAGCCGTCGGCGTTGTGTGTGATGCCATCGGTTGCAAAGCCCTCACGCAGGAAGCCGCGCGTATTGCGGCCATTGCGTCGGTCCACGGAAAACGTCGTGACCCATTTGCCGAATGTCAGATCGCGTTCCAGTCCCGCGTTGAACTGCAAACGATCCTGGTCCTGGCGCGCGTCGGTCGGGTTGACGTTCGCATCCAATGGAAAACGCGGCGACAATACGCCGTTCTCGCGTGGATGCGGGCTGTACGGATCCTGGCGCAAAACGGTGGCATCCACGTCGAAGTGCATCCTGCCCCAATCCGTCTGCACGGCATTGCGATACAGCACATGGCCGCGATCGACACCGGAACGGTGCTGGCTGAACTTCTGCGTCGAAGCATCCGCGCTCAGCGACTGACGGAAGTTTTCGGAACCCGGCAGATTGCCGCGAATCGACACCTTGCCGCCGCTGCGCGTACCGACGCCGACCGTGGCCCGTAAAGGCGTCTCGCCAGCCGGATAGTGAATCACCTGGATCACGCCCACGAACGACGTCGCGCCGTACATGACCGGCGCGGCGCCGCGCAGCACCTCAATACGCTGCACGTCGGTCAAATCCAGCGTCGGCAACGCCGGGTTGAACGCACCGCCGGCCGGAACCCCGTCGACAACCAGCAGAAACGCATCGAATTCGCGCAGGCCCCAGATGGATGGCACCGAACTGGCCGGCCCGCCGTCGCCGCCGGGGGAAATGTCCACGCCGGCAACCAGACTCAGTGCCGTGCGCAAGTCGTTGATGCCGCGCGCGCGCAGTTCGTCGCCGCTGATCACGGTGATCATGGCTGGTGTCTGATCCACCGGCTCGGCCAGCTTGGAGGTAGTAACTTCGACGACGGGAAGCGTTGTTCCCGTCTGACCGGCCGCCACCGCGGCCGCGCAGAATGATGCACAGGCCAGACCGATCGCGACGGCCAGCCCACGCGGATTGGATGCGTGACGCATTGGTATCCCCATGTGCTTGTAATCACTTCTTTCACAATAGAGCCCCTGCCCGCCTTGCAGAACAGTCTGGCGACCGACTGCCCATCGGTCTTGAGACCGAGACGCCCGCCGGCGCCGGTTTGGTCGTGTCTGGCGCAACCGCTACAATTGCGGCCCTTTGACTGCACTTAGTCCGTTGCGTATGCGCCTGTCACGATTTCACCTCGCCACCCTGAAGGAAGTTCCGGCGGATGCCGAAATCGCCAGCCATCGATTGATGCTGCGCGCCGGCATGATCCGCAAGCTCGCCGCCGGCATCTATACCTGGTTGCCGCTGGGCCTGCGCGTGCTGAGAAAGGTCGAAGGCATCGTGCGCGAGGAAATGGATCGCGCCGGCGCATTGGAAGTGCAGGCGTCGATGGTCGTGCCGGCCGAGCTATGGCAGGAATCCGGCCGTTACAACAAATACGGGCCCGAACTGCTGCGCCTGAAGGATCGGCATCAACGCGACTTCGTGCTGGGCCCGACACACGAGGAAGTCGTCACCGACCTGATCCGGCGCGACATCAGCAGCTACCGCCAGCTGCCGATCAACCTGTATCAGATCCAGACCAAATTCCGCGACGAAATCCGTCCGCGCTTCGGCATCATGCGCGGCCGCGAATTCCTGATGAAGGACGCCTACAGCTTCCATCTGGACGATGCCGATCTGGAACGCGAATACCAGAACATGCGCGTAACCTACCAGCGCATCTTCACGCGCATCGGCGTGGACTTCCGCATCGTCAAGGCCGACACCGGTGCAATTGGCGGCGACCGCAGCGAGGAATTCCAGGTGCTGGCGCAATCGGGCGAGGACCAACTCGCGGTTTCCGATACCTCGGACTACGCGGCCAATATCGAAGTCGCCGAGGCCATCGCGCAAGGCTCGCGCGCGGCACCCACGGCATCAATGGAAAAAGTCGCCACACCGACGCAGAAAACTTGCGAGGAAGTCGCCGACCTGCTCGGCGTGCCGGTGCTTACGACACTCAAGCTGGTCGTGGTCAAGGGACGCGAAGGCGGCCTGGTCGCACTCGGCATTCGCGGCGACCACGCACTCAACGAGGTCAAGGCGGCCAAGCATCCGGCGGTCGCCGCGCCACTGACCCTGGCCAACGACGCGGAGATTCGAGAAGCGTTCGGCTGCGAGCCGGGCTTTCTCGGTCCGGTCGACACCAAGGTACCGGTCATCGTCGATCATGCCGCGGCAGTGCTGTCGGACTTCATCTGCGGCGCCAACGAAGCCGGCTTCCATCTGCGCGGCGTGAACTGGGCGCGCGATGCCGCCGAACCGCAGGCTGCCGACTTGCGCAACGTCGTCGACGGCGATCCAAGCCCGGATGGCCAGGGGCATCTGCGTCTGGTGCGCGGCATCGAAGTCGGACAGATTTTCCAGAACGGGCCGCTGTACACGAAAGCGCTGGGCGTGACCGTGCTCGACGAAGCCGGCCAGGAACTCACGCCAACCGCCGGCTGTTACGGCATTGGCGTGACGCGCACGGTCGGCGCGATTATCGAACAATGCCACGACGATGCCGGCATCATCTGGCCGGACTCGGTCGCACCGTGGCGCGTAGCCGTATGCATGATCAATCCGAAGAAGAATTCGGACGTCACCGCTGCCGCCGAAGCGCTCTACGCGGAACTGCAGCAGCGCGGCATCGAGACCTGCCTCGACGATCGCGGACTGCGGCCTGGAGCGATGTTCGCCGATATCGAGTTGATCGGCATTCCGCATCGGGTGGTTGTATCCGAACGCGGTCTTGCCGCCGGCACGTTCGAATATCGCGCTCGGCGCGAATCCGAAAACCGGCAGCTGAGCCGCGAGGAATTGTTCGAGCGCCTGCGCTGATCAGTTGCGACCCGGCTTTCAGCGGTCCTTGCCGATCAACCGCTTGAGCTTGCCAAACAGCGCCTGCGGGCTCGCCATGGCATGGGCAACCAGTCCGCTGAGCCGCCCGCTGAGGCTGTGCTCGCGCCGCAGCTGCGCCAGTTCCGTGTCCTGCCGATCATTGATGTTCGATTCCCATCGTCGCTTGATCTGATCCTGCTGCAACTGCGTGCGCAATTGCATGCGGTAGTCGTCTGGCAGGTCCTCGCGGAACAGCGAGTTGGGTTCGCGAGTCAGGTACCGACCGATCTCGTCGAACAGGGCGTCGTTGAACTGATCGGCCGATACATGCCTGGTGACATCGTCCAGACCGTCGATATTGACGAACCGCATCCTCACCAGGGCACTGTCGGCATCGGTACTGAACGTTGCCGACAGCTTTAGTTTGCCGCGCGCCTGAAATGTTGCCGCCGTGATTTCGCCGTTGGCGTCCTTGCGCGACTCCAGCAGTCCGCCCAGATGGTGGCGGTGAAACGCCTGGCTGACCGCTCGCACCTTGGCGCTGCCCTGTACGTCCATGCGCGGACATTCGGCCGGCGCGATCACGCACGGATAACGCAGAGTCAATTGCACCGACGTTGGCTGCCGCTCGATTCTCAGATCGTATTCGTGCTCGACATAGCCGACGATCTCGCCATAACCGCCCAGTGAGTAGCACGCAGGCTTTCGCGGCTGCACGATCTTCAGGTTATCGACCAGCTTTTTCAGGTACTCGTGCAGCGCCGACATCCCGGGTTCAAGCCGGGTCCGGTAAATTTCCTCGCGCCCGGCCTTGCGCTTCGCTGCGTCTTCGTCGTTGGCCTGGCGCTGCTGTGCCTGTTGTTGAAGTTCATCCAGCAATCCCACAAACCGGCTCCACTGCAGCCTGGATACGTGCCCGGTGGCGTCGCGACCAGAATTGAAACCCGGTCGCCAACCCGACCCGCCTACGTTAGCCGCAGCAACAGGACGGCGCAAGCAATAACTATCAAACAGCGCGCATCATGCGTTATACCCGGAATTCACCGCGAGCTGATATTTTTCACCGCTATTTGTATAATATTAATCGCGTGCAATAATGCATGCATTAGTATTGTGAATCCTTCGGAATTGAACAAGTCAAGCAAAAGAGATAATCAATGGCAATTGAACTGAAACGATTGAATCAAAAACAGCTCAACGATCTGATCCAGCGCGCGGAAGAACGCAAACAGGAACTGGACAGTGAGCGCACGGCCAAGGCACGCGCCAAGGTCACGGCACTGGCCAAGAGCGAAGGCTTTACGATCGAGGAACTGTTCGGCGGCCGTGGCCGCAAGAAGACCCGTCGCAAGGCCGCGGCGAAATATCGCAACCCGTCCAATCATGCTGAAACCTGGTCGGGTCGCGGCAAACGTCCACGCTGGTTCAATGCCGCGTTGGCGTCGGGCAAGAAGGAAAAGGATTTGTTGGTCTGAATATTGCCGGGGCTTCGGATAAATGCCGGCTTTCGAGCCGGCATTTTTATTTTCATTACAGACTTCGGCGTGGCGCAATCAGCAAATCGCCAAACAGCAACCCGGCAACCAGGGCGACAAGTAGCGCAATCAGGCTGTAAGCCATACCCAGGCTCAGGAATACATCGCGCTCGAACATCAGCGACAACGTGCGAAAACCGATACTTCCCGGCACCAGCAGGATGATGCCCGGCTCACGTATCAGCGCACCGGGGCGTTGCGCGAAACGTGCGTAAAGATTGCTCAGCCCGCCGATGGCAAACCCTGCCATGAACACGCCGAATTCCGGACTCGATGCGGAACTACCATAATAGGCGATCAGATAACCCAGCGCCGCCGAAGCCATGACCAGCGGGTAATCGCGCCGCGCACTTTGAAACAATACCGCAAACGAAAAGCAGCCGAATCCCAGCGCGACCCACTCCACCCAGCCGGGTACCGGCGTCGGTGCCGCCATCATCGGGATCAGGCCGACCGCTCGGCACAGATGCGTCGCAGCCACCGTGCCGAAGCCGAGTTTCAGCAGGGCCATGATGGCACCGGACATGCGCGCCGCACCCGAAGCCAGATGTTGCGTGGACAATTCGCGCACGGCCGTGGTCAGGCTCATGCCCGGCAACAGCACGATGAGGCTGGCCAGCACCACCGATTTGACGCCAAGCGGCTGCCACCAGGCGCTGGCCATGGTGGCGATGATGGTCGCGAGCATCGCCGAAATCGCCTCGAAGCTGGCGGCCAGTCTTGGCCGACCTTCGCAGACCAGCGCAAACGCCCCGATGATCACACCGATGATACCGGCCACCAGCAGGTCCGCCCACGCGGCATGCAGGATCGCGGCAACCGCGGCCGAGGCAATACCGTAGCTCAGTGCGGTCAGACTGCGGTTTCGCGTATCGCGGCGATGCTGGATTTCGCGTAATCGCCGCGCACCGGCGACCAGATCCAGCGTGCCGTCAGTCACCTGATCGGCGATGCGATCCACTTCGCACAAACGGCGCAGGTTGACCTCCCCCGGCGACATGCGGATGACCTGTGTGACCTCGGCCAGTGCATCCTCGCCGTGCGCGCGATCCGAAAAAGAAAGGATGATCGCGGTCGGCGTGGACAGGCTATTGCAATTCAGGTCGAGGCGCGCACTGACATTATCGATGACGCCTTCCAGGCGCGGCGCAGCGGCTCCGTACTGGTGCAGTCGGCGGGCGAGTTCGGTGACGAACTCCATGCGGGCAGTGGCGTTAGCCGGGCTCATCTTTGTGCGCAAGTCGGGTAAGCCGCAAATCATGCCATGCCGCTGGCCGAACCGCACGGTCAAATTCAGCGCCCCGGGACCAGAATTCGCCGGAAAGTCAGATTGATGCGCGGGCCGACCGCCGCGCGCGTTTTCGGCAAGTCATGGCGATAATTTCTCTGTGTCGCGCCGGCCATGCGCAACAAGCTGCCGCTGTCCAGCGTGAGGTCGACGCCCTGCGACCGCTTGCGCCGGTGACGCAGGCGGAAGCGCCGCGATGCACCGAAACTCAGCGAGGCGATAATCGGATCCGGTCCCAACTCCGGCTCGTCGTCGCTGTGCCAGCCCATGCTGTCGCGACCGTCACGGTACAGGTTGCACAGCACGCTGTTGAAATCTTCCCGGCACAGATTGGATACGGTCTCGCGCAGGTCGCGCAGCGCGGGTATCCACGGCCGCGGTTCGAAACGCGTTCGCGAATAGGTGTAGACGGCATCCGCATTACCAATCCAGCACGACAATCGCGGGCAGTCAATCTCGCGTCCGAACAGACGCACGCGATGCTGCTGCCACGCAATTTCCGCATGCAATCGCGCGAACCAACCCTGCGCGTTGGTGGCATCACAAAACTGCCGCAGCGACACATCAGCGCCGGCAAGCACAATCGATTGCCAAGCCGCATCGCCCATATGGGATCACCCCCCGACTGGATAGTCGGGTGTCGCATCCATGGCCGCGGCACAGACTTCGCCGAGTTCGAGCAGGCGCAGATCCGAGCCAGGCGGCCCGAGCAACTGCAAGCCGGCAGGCAAACCATCCGGCGTCAATCCCATCGGCAGACTCAGCGCCGGGCAACCGGCCAGATTGGCGAAACAGGTGAAGTCGGCCTGATTCGACGGCACCGGCGTACCATGCGCGAATGCCGTTTGCGGCGTGGTCGGCGTGACCAAAACATCGACTTCGGCGAACAGTCGCCGCGCCTTGCCCACGGCCGCATCGAGCAAACGATCCGCAGCCGCGTAATCAGCGGCGGATTTGCCGCGCGCATGGTCGAGCAGCTCGCGCAGTCTTGGCGAAGCAGCGTCGGGCCAGTGCGACCAGACAGCGGAGTACGTCACCAGCATCTCCGCCTCGATCAGGAAGAACGCCGCGCGGCGGGCCGGCCCGATCGGGTAGTCGGCGAAATCCACCTTGTATCGGCGCGGCAGCTCGTGCTGCAGCGTTCGCGTGGCTTCGTCGAACAGCGCCACCACACCCGGATCGGTACCCCAGGCGGGCAGGTCATCGATGACGCCCACGCGCAACCGGCCCGGCTCCCAGTCCGGCAAGGCCAGTTCAACGCGACGGCGGCGCGAGCGCGGATCGTCCGCATCGTAACCATCCAATACATGCAGCAACACGCCCAGATCATCGACGCTGCGCGCCAGCAGGCCGATGCTGTCCAGGCGCCGCGCCGCGGCACGCATGCCGTCCGTGGATATTTCACCGGGAGTCGGTTTCAGCCCATAGATTCCGCAATAACTGGCGGGAATGCGCGTCGAGCCCAGCGTGTCCGACCCGATCGCGACCGTGCATAATCCTGCCGCCACGGCGGCTGCGGCCCCTGCCGACGAACCACCCGGGGAATAGCCCGATCGCCACGGGTTGTGCACGTCGCCGTGATGTGGGTTGCGGCCGTCGGCGCCGAGCACGCCTTCATCCAGCCCGGTCTTGCCGAGAATCACCGCACCGGCACCGCGCAGCGCGCGCACCAGGTGGGCATCATTCCCGGCATTGGCAAAGTCCCCGCCCAGGCCGCAACGCGTAGGCATGCCGGCGATGTCGATATTGTCCTTGATCGATACGGTGATGCCGTCGAGGCGGCCGATCACGCCACCGCTGGCGCGACGCGCATCCGACTCACGCGACTGCGCCAGGACGGCTTCTGCCCGTGCCGCGGGCGAGTCGAGATAAGCATTCAGCACCGGGTTTTGCTGCGAGATGGCATCAAGGTGGACCTGCGCCAACTGCTGCGCCGTCACCTGCCCCGTCGCCAGCGCGTGCAGGGTCCGGCACAGCGTCGCTGCACGCAATTCCGGTGCGCTCAGGCGGTTCGTTTCAATGTCCATGGTGCTGCTCCTCATGTCGGCACATTATGACCCAGGCGCCAATGCGTACCGCGCGTACAGTTGGCGCAATGCATGGCTGCGGCATCACGGCAGCTGCAGCGCGATTTGCCGCGCCGCGATGGATGCTCTGATCAATTCAACGCAGGCGGCACGATGCCCACAAGGTTCGCAGTTCGGGTTGTGTGGCGCCGCCCAGGCTGGTTGTCATGGCAAGACGCGCGGCACGGACTGCGGGCCTTGTAGGCATTACATATTCCATTAGTAATCAACAGGTTGGGCAGGCCATGTCTGTACGCATTTCATCGTTGCCCTGTCTCGACAGGCCGCCGGCCTGCGTTCGAGCTCACGCCTTGAACTGCACCCGGACATGGCCGCTGACACCTGTGCTGAATTGATCAGAGCATCCTTAACCCGGACAATTCACCGACCGAATCGAACAAACGGAGCAAGCGATGAGTGAACGCGAAAGCATGCAATACGACGTCATCATCGTAGGCGCCGGCCCGGCCGGGCTGGCCTTTGCGATGCGTCTGAAGCAGCTCAAGCCGGATGTCAGCGTTTGCGTAATCGAGAAAGCGTCAACCGTCGGCGCGCAGATACTGTCCGGCGCGGTGATCGAACCGCAGCCACTGAACGAACTGCTGCCGGAGTGGGCCAGGAATCCGCCACCGATCTGCGTGCCGGTCAGCGGCGACGAATTCTGGTGGCTGCGCGACCATGCGCGGGCAACGAAACTGCCCAACCCGCCGCAGATGCACAATCACGGCAATTTCATCGTTTCCCTCGGCGCACTATGTGCGTGGCTGGCGCCACAGGCCGAGGCGCTGGGCGTGGAAATCTATCCCGGCTTCGCCGCCTCCGAACCGCTGTTCAACGATGCCGGTTCGGTCGCCGGCGTTCGTATCGGCGACATGGGCGTAGCGCGCGACGGCTCGCACAAACCCGGCTACACGCAGGGTATCGACATCAAGGCGCCGGTCACGGTGCTGGCCGAAGGCTGTCGCGGCAGCCTGAGCAAGCAACTCATCGCGAAATTTCAGCTCGACAAGAACGCCGACCCGCAAACGTACGGCATCGGCATCAAGGAGTTGTGGCAGGTGCCGGCCGGTCGCGTCCAGCCGGGCAAGGTCGTGCATACAATCGGCTGGCCGCTGGATAACCGCACCTACGGCGGCACCCTCCTGTATCACCTGGACAAGGATCGCATCGCCATCGGCTTCGTGACCGGGCTGGACTACGAGGACCCCGAACTCTCGCCGTTTGAAGCGTTCCAGCAGGTCAAGCATCATCCGCGGATCAAGCCATTGCTCGAAGGCGGCCAAATCGTCTCGGCCGGCGCCCGCGCACTGGTTGAGGGTGGCTATCAATCATTGCCGGTGTGCGAGATGCCCGGCGCAATCCTGATCGGCGACAGCGCCGGGCTGCTCAACGTGCCGAAGATCAAGGGCACGCACCAGGCAATCCGCTCCGGCATGCTGGCCGCCGAACATTTCGCCGAATCCGGCAAGGCCGAAGGCTGGGACGCAAAGTTGCGCCAATCCACCATCGTCAGGGAGTTGCGCAAGGTGCGCAATATCCGCCCCGGCTTCCACAACGGCTTCTGGGCCGGACTGATCAATGCCGGCTGGGAGACAGTCACGGCCGGCTTGTCGCCGTGGACACTGCACAACCGCGCCGACTGGTCATCACTGAAGAAAATTGATCAATACGAATCACCCAAACGTGATTACGTAGAACGCGACCTGCCGCCACGCGATCGCCTCGCCGAAGTCTATTTCGCCGCGACGGAGCACGACGAAGACCAGCCCGTGCACCTGCAGGTGAGCGACCCGGAGATTTGCATCACCCGTTGCGCGACCGAGTACGACAACCCGTGCACGCGATTCTGCCCGGCCGGCGTCTACGAAATCGCCGAAGACGAGAATGGCAAGCGCCTGCAAATCAACGCCGCCAACTGCGTGCACTGCAAGACCTGCGACATCAAGGATCCCTACCAGATCATCAACTGGGTGACGCCAGAAGGCGGCTCCGGACCGAACTATCAGAACCTATAGAAAAACCCCATCATGGACACCGATGAAGCGATTGCATCGTTAACGGTAAACGCAGATGAGCTCACTCAAGTCGTTACTGAGTCGCTGCATACGATCACTTCCTATGTAGCAACAAAGGAAGCAGATCGGAGTCAGCTTACATATGCATACTGCGCCACACGACTCGTGACATCGAATGCGCTAACTGATGCGCTTGATTTGATCAAACGGGAGCGATTGTTCTCAGCCGGGGCAATTTTGCGCAAGGCGTTGGAAACGACATATGTAAACGTGCTCCTAGTGCGTAAACGTGGTGATGGTGCCGAGTGTCTTGCCCAGTGGATGAGAAAAATCACGCACGCAATTTGCAGGATGTGATCGGCGGTCCGGTTCCAGAAGAATTTGACAAGGCTGCCTTGATAGCAGAGATAGGAGAACTCAAAAGGAAACTCCCCAACGGCGACGTTAACCGCATCACAGAGGAACAGCTCGCCAAATGGGCAGGATTAGAAAATGATCACAAACTGATCTACCCGCGCCTAAACCCACATAGCCACTTTGACCTCAACAACACGCTACAGGAATTTGACTTTTTTACGTCTACTTCCGAACACCGAGACAGCGATCAGGTCACTCAGGCTCTTCATTTACCCATCAAGACGGAGTTGCTACTCGTTTCACTGCGAATCTGCCTGTATCTCATGATTGGGATGCGTGAATTTGGTGTTTCCGCAATTACGGATGCTGTAGAGGACATTGCTCGGAAGCTTACCAATTCGGAAATTCGCTGGGCTAAAGCGAAAGCTGTTTTGGGTGAATTCCTGTCAGAAACCAGAGGATAGATTTTTCTTCGTCCGACACTCGGGGCACAATATGTCCTGTTTTATTCAGGGCAGTCCAGGGATGGACGGATTAGTACATCTATGGCGCCGTTAAGCGGTGCCGAGCATCGCAGCCGGGCCGGGATCAGCCCGCAGGGTCGCGGCGACGGATCGCCGCGATCGCGATGCAGCACATGGAATGTGCTGTCTGAGCGACCCCGGACCGGCGAGAAGCGCAGGGCATTCCGATTCGCCGGATGCGAATCGGAACACCGCGCCAGGTGCCTAGCCTTTTGGTTACTTTTGGGCAATGCCAAAAGTAACTCGTTCAGCCGAAGGCTGAGTGAAAGCTTGTGCTTCAAGAGCTAGATTCCTGCCTGCGCAGGAATGACGAGCCAAGAAAATAGCGCACTGGCCGCAGGTAAGTGAAAGCTATTGCTCTTGAGCAAAATACCTTTCGAGGGCAAAGTCAGTGACAGCTCGCCAATGGCAGTTTCAGCACTTGGGCGACCGCACCGTCGCGCGAACGCTGCGCAAACGCGACGAGGGATGACTTTGACAGGTCCACGTCCTTCGGTACGGGAAGCGACACGCCGGCGCCGGCCAGAGGCAACGGGCCAGCGAATGCGCGCACCACGGCGTCATGCTCGAGCCGTTTGCCGCGGTTTTCCCCGGCGCGTACATGGCTGGACAGACCATTCTCGGTAAGCGCGACATAATTGTGAAATCCATCGGCCGCGCCGGCATCGGGAAATTGCGTGTCGATGTGCACGCTGAGCGTCTGACCGGGCTCAACCGACAGGTCCATGCGTGCCTCACCCTGAGTGCGGTCACCGGGAAGGTGATGGCTGTACCAGTTGCTCCATACCTTGCCGTCGAGCGCCACTTCAGGCGTATAGATGATCCCCTTGCCGGTTCGCGCAGCCAGCTCGCGCTGGCGAACGGTGTAGTACGCGGATTGTCGAAACGGTCGCGCCAGCCCAGATAATCCCAGTAGTCCACATGGAATTCCAGCGCGGCCACATGGTCGTTGCCTCGGGCGCCGCGTAGCCAGCGTTCGGCCGGCGGACAGGAACTGCAACCTTCGCTGGTGTACAACTCGATCAGGTGTGGCCGCGTCGCCGTCGATTGCATCGAACATTGGGCGTAGGCATTGCCTGAAATTGCCATCGACACGAACACAAGTACGACGCGCATGATTTTTTGCCGGTGAATTGGACATTGCAATCGACCGCTCGCAGCGCGGATTGCTTTCAGCCACGCGCGCAGGCAAGCTTGCGGCTTTGTGTTCTCCGCCCGCAAGAACTGCATGATCCGACCACGAATCGCGCTGGTGACCGCCAGCGTAGCGCGCGACCTGGATGAAGACCTCAAGCCCCTGCAAGACGCGCTGCGCGATCCGGATATCGAATCCCGGGTTGTGGCCTGGGACGATGCCGATGTCGACTGGCAGGCCTTCGATATCGCCGTGTTGCGTTCGACCTGGGACTATTCAATGCGACTGTCCGAGTTTCTGGTCTGGGCGCAGCGCGTTGCCCGGCAAACATGTCTGCTCAACCCGCTGTCCGTCGTGCGCTGGAACATCGACAAGCATTACTTGGGCGAAATGGCCGATGCCGGCGTGGCAACCGTGCCCAGCGTGTTCATCGAACCCAGTGGCAGTGCGCAGGCCGTCGTCGAGCAGTTTCTGGTCAGGCATGAGACCACCGAATTCGTGGTCAAGCCGGCCATTGGGGCCGGCTCGCGCGACGCGCAACGCTATGCCCGGGAGGAAGCCAGTGGCGCAATCGCGCATGCGCGGCGCCTGCTCGACGCGCAACGCAGCGTGGTGCTGCAACCCTACCTGGAGCATGTCGATGAACACGGCGAGACGGCGCTGATCTTTTTCGAGGGCCGATTCAGCCATGCGATCCGCAAGGACCCTCTGCTGCGTCGCGGACAAGGCCCGACGCGCGCGCTGTTTGCCGAAGAGCACATCACGCCGCGTGAAGCCGATGCCGAACAATTGCGCGTGGCGAAAAACTGTCTGGACGCCATCCCGTTCGACAAACCGCTGGCCTACGCACGCGTCGACTTGATCCATGACGACGATGGCTCGCCGTGCGTGCTGGAACTCGAGTTGACCGAACCGTCGCTGTTTTTCGCCCACGCGCCCGGTTCAGCGCGACGTTTTGCCGAGGTCCTGATCGCACGAGGCAAACAGGCCATCCATGCGCGTCAGTCGTAATCTGGTAAATCGATCCGATCGATCAGGCCGCGGCCCAGCGCATAACGGGCCACCAACGGATTCGCCAGCAGACGGCTGATCCAGTTTCGCCACGTCATACCCAGGCGCGTGCGCGGCGCGAACGAGCCGGCGAACCTGGCCGCATCGCGTTGCTCGGTATCGATGAACCCGCGCAAACGCCGTCGCGCAAGAACGGCGCATGCTCGATCAGGGTCGGCTAAATGCCATAGCGAGCCAGCCACCAGGCCAGGGTCGGCCCGGCGATACCCGCGCCGCTGATCAGTATTCGCATGAATCGCCTCGAATCACGTTGCCAAAGCGATCCAGGATACTCGCAATACGTTGCTGTATCGGCACGCTGAGGGTGCGTGGCGGTTATCCGGCGATCATCCTGTCGGATTCGTGCTGCCGGGACGATATTGCTAGAATTACGGGTCTTTCCGCCGCGTTACACAATTCTGGCGGCACGGTTTCCAAGGATATGACTCGATGAAGATTCTGGTGGGCTACAAGCGCGTAGTCGATTACAACGTGCGCATTCAGGTCAAGCCGGATGGCTCCGGCGTGGTCACCGATGGCGTGAAACTCTCCGCCAACCCGTTCGACGACATTGCCCTGGAGGAAGCGTTGCGTCTACGCGAAAAAGGCGTGGCCGAGGAAGTGATCGTGGCGACCATCGCCCCGTCCGATGCTCAGGCCCACTTGCGCAACGGCTTGGCGATGGGCGCCAATCGCGCGATCCACGTCGTCAGCTCCGACCCGGTCCAGCCGCTGACCGCCGCGCGAGCGTTCCTGAAGCTGGTCGAAAAGGAGCAACCGCATCTCGTGATTCTCGGCAAGCAGGCCATCGACGATGACTGCAACCAGACCGGCCAGATGCTGGCTGCGTTGTGGAATCGCCCGCAAGCGACATTTGCGTCCAAGGTGGAAATCGACAGCGACAAGGCCCGCGTCACACGCGAGGTCGATGCCGGCCTGGAGACGATCGAGGTCGATCTGCCGGCCGTCATTACTACCGACCTGCGCTTGAACGAACCGCGCTTCATCAAGCTGCCGGACATCATGAAGGCCAAGTCCAAGCCGATGGAAACGATTGAATTTGCCAGCCTCGGCGTGGAGTCCGGTGATTCCATCAAGACCACGCGCTACGCGCCGCCGCCCAAGCGCAGCCGCGGCGTCATGGTCAAGGATGCGGCCGAACTCGTCGCCGCGCTGAAAACCAAAGGATTGCTGTAATGGCCAAGATCCTGATCGTCGCCGAACACCTGCACGGCAAGCTCAACGCCAGCACCGCGCGCTGCGTGAGCTGCGCGCGCGACATGAACCCTGAGTCGAGCGATGTGCTGGTTTTGTCGGATTCGCCGGATGCCGTCGCCGCCGAAGCCGCGCGGATCGATGGCGTCAGCAAGGTGCTGAGCGTCGCCAACGCCGCCAATACGCATGCGCTGGCCGCGGTCTTCGCGCCGCAAGTCGTCGCCGCCAGCAACGGCTACAGCCACGTACTCGCACCGTCGACCACGTTCGGCAAGGACCTGATGCCGCGCGTCGCCGCCCTGCTCGGTGTCGCCCAGGTTTCCGACATCATGAAGGTCGACGGGACGCATGCGTTCGAACGCCCGATCTACGCCGGCAATGCCATCGTTTCGGTCGAAGCGCCATCGGATCGGACGGTTGTCGGCACCGTGCGTACCGCCTCGTATGCCGCCGCAGGCGAAGCGTCGCAGGCGGCGTCTATTGAAAACCTGACCCTGGATGTCGAGCTGCCCAACCACACGCGTTTCGTAGAACTCTCCGAAGGCCAAGGCGACCGCCCGGACCTGCAAAGCGCGGCGCGCGTGGTATCCGGCGGCCGCGGAGTCGGTTCCGAAGCCAATTTCGAGGTTATCTACAAACTGGCCGACAAGCTCGGCGCGGCGGTCGGCGCCTCTCGTGCCGCGGTCGATGCCGGCTACGTGCCAAACGATCTCCAGGTCGGCCAGACCGGCAAGATCATCGCGCCGGATTTGTACGTCGCAATCGGCATTTCCGGCGCCATTCAGCACCTGACCGGCATCAAGGATGCCGGTACCATCGTGGCCATCAACAAGGACCCCGAAGCGCCGATTTTCGAAATTGCCGATATCGGTCTGGTCGGAGATTTGTTTAAAATCATTCCTGAGCTGGAAACCGCTCTCGGCTGAATGCTGACTGGCGGCCACTAAGGAAGCGATGCCCCATGAACAAACCCATCTGGGAACCCGGCAAGGAACGCAGCGACCGCTCAAACATGAGCCGTTTCATGCGCTTCGTGCGCGAACAGACCGGCAACGACGACCTGGGCAGCTTTTCGCCGCTGTATGATTTTTCCATTCGTCAGCCCAAGCGCTTCTGGCCGCTGGTCTGGGAATTCTGTGGTATCCGAGCCACCGGTGACTTTTCCGACGTACTGATCGACGAAGACAAGATGCCGGGCGCCAAATGGTTCCCCAACGTGCGCCTGAACTTCGCCCAGAACCTGTTGCGCTTCAAGGACGAACGCGTTGCACTGATCGCGCGCAACGAATGGGGTCATGACCGCGAAATCACCTACGCGCAATTGCATGTCGAAGTCGGCAAGCTGGCGCATGCGCTGCGCGAGGCCGGCGTCGTTTCCGGCGACCGCGTCGCCGGCTTCATGCCGAACATCCCCGAAACCGTCATCGCCATGCTGGCCACGGCGTCACTGGGCGCGGTGTGGTCGTCCTGCTCGCCGGACTTCGGCGTCAACGGCGTGGTCGACCGATTCGGCCAGATTTCGCCGAAGGTCCTGTTCACTGCCGACGCCTACAGCTACGGCGGCAAGCGTTTCGATTGCCTGGCCAGGATACGCGAGGTGCTGACGAAGATACCGGACGTCCAACACATGATCGTTGTCCCTTACAGCGGCGAGAATTTGCGCCTCGATGGA
This sequence comes from uncultured Pseudomonadota bacterium, assembly GCA_963779795.1. Classification (GTDB taxonomy): domain Bacteria; phylum Pseudomonadota; class Gammaproteobacteria; order Xanthomonadales; family Rhodanobacteraceae; genus Rudaea. Next base: position 108,966 of record CAVZZK010000006.1, read on the forward strand.
ATCGCCAATGCCGTGTCGTGGCCTGATTTCATCGGTGAGGGCATACATCCGATCGAATTCGAATCCTGCCCCTTCGATCATCCGCTGTACGTCATGTATTCGTCCGGAACAACGGGTGTGCCGAAGTGCATCGTGCACGGCGCCGGCGGCACGCTGATCCAGCATCTCAAGGAACTGGTGCTGCATACGGATCTGAAGCGCGACAACAAGATTTTCTATTACACCACCTGCGGCTGGATGATGTGGAACTGGCTGGTTTCCAGCCTCGCGGTCGGTGCCGCCGTGGTGCTGTACGACGGCTCGCCGTTCCATCCGGATGGCAATGTGCTGTGGAATCTGATCGACGAAGTCGGCATCAACGTGTTCGGCACCAGTGCAAAATGGATTGCTGCCGTCGAGAAAGCCGGAATCAGACCACGCGAAAGCCACAAGCTGACCAGCCTGAAGACGATCCTCTCGACCGGCTCCCCATTGGCCGATGAAAGTTTCGAGTTCGTCTATCGCGACGTCAAGGAACGTGTGATGCTGTCTTCGATTTCCGGCGGCACGGACATCATTTCCTGCTTCGCCCTGGGTAATCCGCTGCTGCCGGTGTATCGCGGCGAATTGCAATGCCGTGGACTGGGCATGAAAGTCGAAATCCTTGACGACGCCGGCGAATCCGTCCGCGGCGAGAAGGGCGAACTGGCCTGCACCGCCCCGTTTCCGAGCATGCCGATTTATTTCTGGAACGATGCGGACGGCGAAAAGTATCGCAACGCCTATTTCTCGCGGGTCCCGAATGTCTGGTGCCACGGTGATCACGCCATGCTGACCGAGCACGAAGGGATCATCATCTACGGACGCTCCGATGCCACGCTGAATCCCGGTGGCGTGCGCATCGGCACGGCGGAGATTTATCGCCAGGTGGAACAGTTGCCCGAAGTTCTCGAATCCATCGCGGTCGGCCAGGAATGGGACGACGACGTGCGCGTCGTCCTGTTCGTTCGACTGCGCGAGGGCACTCACTCTGGACGATGCCCTGCGCGATCGCATCAAGAAGCAGATTAGCGAAAACACGACCCCGCGCCATGTACCGGCGAAAATACTCCAGGTTTCGGACATTCCACGCACGATTTCCGGCAAGATCACCGAACTGGCCGTGCGCGAGGCGATTCACGGACGGCCGGTGAAGAACACCGATGCGCTGGCGAATCCGAAAGCGCTGGAGCAATTCCAGGGGCGGCAGGAACTGGAGTCCGACTGATCCGCGATCGAATGATGAGATTGACCGGCCTTGGGCCCTTCTGGAGACTGCCAACCCGAAATATGAGATATTCGGAGTTGGAACGAACGGAACACGTACCGGGGTTTACGACCCATGGTAAGGATCATTGGGGACTGGTTGCCGTACTCGACGGACCCTCACCTCGCGGTTCGCGGGACGGAACGTTGAATTCGGGTACGTCACGAGATGTTGAAGCAGGGCACAGTGTGGGCACGGTATTCGACCGTGGGGAGATGATCGATGAAGGTGATGATTCTGGGTGGCGATGGGTTCTGCGGCTGGCCAACCGCGTTGCATCTTTCGGCACAGGGCCATGATGTGCTGATCGTCGACAACCTGTCGCGCCGAAATATCGACGTGGAGCTGGAATGCGAATCGCTTACCCCGATCCGGCCAATGAGCGAACGTTTACGGGTCTGGAAGGAAGTCTCCGGCAACCAGATCGAGTTCCACAACCTGGATGTCGCCGTCAACTACCGACGCCTGCTCGATCTATTGCGTTCAAGTAAACCCGACGCCGTGGTCCACTTCGCCGAGCAGCGTGCGGCGCCGTATTCGATGAAATCGAGCCGCCACAAGCGCTACACGGTAAACAACAATCTCAACGCCACCAACAACCTGCTCGCCGCCGTGGTCGAAAGCGGCCAGGACATTCATATCGCCCATTTGGGTACCATGGGTGTTTATGGGTACGGCACCGCCGGCATGAAGATCCCGGAGGGTTACCTCAAGGTCAAGGTGGAAGTCGACGACGGCGAACTGGTCGAGAACGAGATCCTGTACCCGGCAAACCCGGGCAGCATCTATCACATGACCAAGACCCAGGACCAGTTGCTGTTCCACTTCTACAACAAGAACGACCAGGTGCGGATCACCGATCTTCACCAGGGCATCGTCTGGGGCACGCAGACTGACGAGACTGCACGCGACGAGCGACTCATCAACCGCTTCGACTACGACGGCGATTACGGGACGGTCCTGAATCGCTTCCTGATGCAGGCGGCAGTCGGGTATCCGCTTACGGTACATGGCACCGGCGGACAGACGCGGGCCTTCATCCATATTCGCGACACCGTCCAGTGCATCCAGATCGCCCTGGAAAATCCGCCGGAACCAGGCGATCGCGTCCACATCTTCAACCAGATGACCGAAACACACCGCGTGCGAAACCTCGCGGCGATGATCGCCAATCGAACCGGGGCGCGAATCGAAAACGTCTCCAACCCCAGAAACGAAGCGGCCGAAAACGATCTTCACGTGGCCAACGACCGGTTCCTGCATCTGGGCCTCGATCCGACCACGCTCAGCGACGGCCTCATGGAAGAAGTCACGCAGATCGCCAGGAAATATGCGCATCGGTGCGACACCAGCAAGATTCCCTGTGTGTCCGTATGGAATTCACGGCGGACCAAACCGAACACGCGAACTGCCTCGTCGGATCGATTAGCTGGTGCTTAGCTCTTCCGCTTCAGCTTTACGAATTTCCCGGGAGACCGTGCGATTCATGCGGTTTTGCGCGGTGGGTCTCGCTGGATTCGCGGTAGACGCACTTGTTCTGCTGTTTGCGATGAAAAAGCTTGGCATGGGCCCAATCACCGGGCGGTGCATATCTATAGCCGCGGCAATGGTAAGCACATGGCTACTTAATCGCGTCTTTACGTTTAGGATTTCATCACCGATTCGAGTCGATGAATTGATTCGTTACGCCAGCGCTAAAGGCGTCGGTCTCGTAGCGAACCTTGCAATTTACACGTTGATCGTTTGGATGGGATCTACTGATTCTTATCCGTTATTCGCCCTGATCGTCGCATCCTCGGCCTCCATGGCCATTAATTACACCCTCGTAAAGTGCTTCGTCTTTCGCTAACACATCTGGCGCAATTCCAACCGCCATGCTAAGCCTATCGTCATTGGCCCAACCGGGAGATCGCAAGCTTCTCGGATTGAAAATACACTACGCCAAGAGCATGTGGGGTCTTCGGAAACTTCTAGTGACCTGTGGCCTATTCAACACTTCCAAAATACCCCGGGGGAAATGGGCACGTTATCTGAAATCGCTCTTTGCCGTTTACGACATCAATGAAATGAGCCGGCAAGATTTGGCTTGGTGGACGTTCGATGCGATGGCATGGACAGGAAATTTTTTGAAGACTCGCCGAGAGCCCTCGGTGTTTGAATATGGCTCGGGAGCAAGCACTCTATGGCTGGCTCGACGGGCCCGGCATGTGGTTTCAATTGAGGATGACGCGGGTTTTTTCGCCCGTGTGTCGAAAATAAAGCCTGACAACGTAACTTATAGCCTCCATGAAGCTGATGAGATATTCGATCCCGATTTCGAATCGGGACGACACGATCTACGCGGTAATTCCTTCCGGGCCTACGTGGGCGCGATGGACGAGACTGACGAGATTTTCGATCTGATAGTCATCGACGGTCGTTGCCGGAAACAATGTATGAAGCGAGCGGTCGCCCATCTCAAACCTGGTGGCGCAATTTTGCTCGACAATACTGACATGCGGCGCTACCGGGACATCGCGCCCACCCAACCACTAAAGAAGATTGTCACCCGCGGCCTGACGCCGAGCCTCCCGTACCCCACTGAGACCACAATCTACGTCTCGTACGGCTGACGGAGTGAACTACTTTATCTCCTAAGCCAATGTGTATAACGGTGATAGGAAATGTTACGCTGCCTGTGCATCCGGCCAGTGGTCGGAAGAATTTTCTTATTTGACAAATTTGCGTCGATGAATCTGGTTGCCGGCTGTGAATCCGTCAATCGCGGTTAACTACTAAGTTTTGGGCTCCTCAGCATTATTCGGAATGCCATGAAACTCGTCGTAATGATCCCGTGCCTGAACGAGGAAGAAACTCTTCCACTGGTACTTGAGACGATCCCGAAAGCTATCGACGGCATAGACGATATCGATATTGTCATCGTTGACGACGGATGTACCGACCGAACCGTCGAAGTGGCTCGAAGTCATGGCGTAAAGCACATCGTCCGCCACCGGAAGAACCAGGGGCTGAGCCGCTCGTTCCGGGACGGCCTTACCCGCAGCCTGGAGCTCGGAGCCGACATCATCGTCCTCACCGATGGCGACAACCAGTACAAACAGGAGTGCATACCGCAGCTGATCCAACCGATCCTGGATGGCAGTGCCGATACCGTCATCGCCGACAGGGAAACCCAGACCATCGATCACTTCTCGCCAATGAAGAAGTTCCTGCAGAAGTTCGGAACCTGGGTACTCAACAAGGTAGCTGGCACCTCGGTTCCAGACGCCACCAGCGGATTTCGCGCCTATAGCCGCAAAGCCGCAATCCAACTAAACGTCATTGCCGATTACAGTTTTGCCACCGAAACCACGATACAGGCAGCGCACAAGCGGCATGCGCTTGATTACGTAGTAATCCCCACCAACGACAAGCTCCGCGAGTCCCGACAGTTCGGTTCAAACCTGGAACACGTCCGAAAATCGGCGTCACGATCATACGTGCGTTCATCATGTACAAACCCTACACGGTGTTCCTCAGCCTGGGATTGGTTCTTTTGTTGTTTGGTCTCTACCCTTTCGTCGTGCTTTTCTGGCAGGCGTTGGCCAACCACCAAGCCCTGCTATTTGGTCCACAACACATAAGATCTCTTGTCACGGGTTCGGTCTTGCTCGTTGCCGCATTCATTTCCTTCACACTGGGAATTGTCGCCGATTTGGTCCGCATCAACCGCTTACTTCTCGAAGATGTCCTGCAGTACGTGAAGCGCATCAAGATGGATTAGCTTTCAACAGCCATTTGTCGTGATTCGCTTGCGTGTACAATTCCGCGTCCCCTTTCCCTGTAATCCGGCTTGGTGCGTCATTTTCCAGATTGCAGACGCCAACCTGAAAATTCGTAAAGAATTCTCAGCTTTTCGCCTCCGCCTGGCGCGCTCTTGGGATTTAAAATGACGCTCACGCTGACAAACGTACGCGACTACCTCAGCCAATGTCTCTGCGTTTTGCGTCGTCCTGTCACGCCTCCAATATCGCGCGCTCTGGAGCATCAGTAAAAACGACACGTTACCCCTGATCGTTATCGGATTATTGCCGCTGGTCGTCGCCTTGCCGCTATTGTTAGGGTGGTTGCACGCGGATCCCAGTTTGTACTTTGGAGGGATCAGCAAGAATTATGTGGGGATTGTTGCCGGGAATTCCTTATCTGGACCTGAGACGCCTTACCACACAGGCCCTGGGTTACCGTGCTGCGATCGACTGGACAACAGGGAAAATTCCTTGGTGGAACCCTTATTCGGGAGTAGGCCTGCCGTTCGCCGCCGAGTACCAGCCGTGCGATCTACCTGACGCTACTGCTTCTTCTACCAAAGGGCATCCTTTGGGAGCACTTGCTGTTGCAGATGTTGGCCGGCTGGGGTACGTACTCATTACTGCGACAGCTAGGCCTCGGGCGTGTCGCGGGATTGACCGGCGGGCGCTCTACGCATTCAACGGCACATTGGCCTGGTTCGGGCATGCGCCTGCTTTTTCCCGTCCCGTTCCTGCCCTGGACGCTATGGGCGTGGAACAACTATGCCAAGGCCGCGCTTGACATTGCCGGCGGCTGAAGATTTTTGCTGTTGCGGTAGCGTATTGAACCTGTTGGCCGGGTTTCCGGAGACTGCCTACATCAACGGCTTGCTGGTTATCGCGTGGGCGGTCATGCGTTATGCCCAGACAGCCCCGGGCAAACGTCTGTCATTTGCCGAGTGGGGTCACCCTTGGCGGCGCGATGGGAATTCTGATCAGCGCTCCTCAAATCCTGCAGTTTTTGAATTTTTGCCACACTCGTTTGTTGGCGGCCACACCGGGCGTCTTCGCCCACGCGGCTCTTGCGCCGTGGGCAATGGGTCTGGTAAAACGTCATTTGCCTTCTGGGCTTATTGCTGGGACAACACGCGCGCATGGCCTGCCCTTGAGCAAATGTTCGGAAATATTGGTGGGTATTTAACGCTCGCGATCGTGTTGCTGGCCCTTTACGGCGCAATCTCGCGTCCCAGTGCCCTGGGCTGGCTGTTGCTGGGATGGACGATCCTCGCATTGGCAAAGACATTTGGACTTGAACCGATCGTATCGGCTTGGGAATTGTTACCCGGCATCCCCGAAACGTCCTTTTATCGCTATGCCACACCAACGTCAATTTGCGATGATCATTTTAGCGTTTCGATGCATCGACGGATTACGATCGAACCGCCTGGATCGCGTTGCATTCGTCACGACCCTCGTCATGCTAGTGACCGCGACTGCCGCCGGCTCCATCTAATTCGGTCGGTTTTTATTGCCGAACCGCGCGGCTCACCCGTTACGTGCGGTTACGCGCCACCGTTTCCGCACTATGGACATTGTTCATGGGTCTAGCCTGTGTGTCATTACTGACCGCAAATCCGGCTCGCTGGAAGCAACTGGCTCTCGCGACTCTGCTAATTATGGATGACAGTACTGAGTTACCGCGGCCCCGACGCTGAGCAATCCCCGTGACGGGGAGTTTGACATGGCAGCAATTCAGTTTCTGCGCGATAACCCTCGGATTACAGCGCTTCTATACCTTGGGGCCAATTCATCCGAACTATGGTGCTTACTTCGGCATCGGCTCTGTCAATCATGTTTATTTGCCGGTGGCAAGGCGCTGGACTGAATGGGTCGCCTCGCATTTGCACAGTAATCACGCCTATCCCAATCAATTCACCGGACAGTCTCTCAGGAAATCTAACGTTTCAACAGCTGCCGAAGAGCTCCGAAAAAATGTTTGAGTCATACGAATGGACAGGAGACAAGTACGTTGTCGCGCCTGCTTCCACAAGCAATCCTTTCACCATCCAGTCCGTATCATTTGAACAAATCCCGGCGGGAATGTACAGTTACAATTGCAACCCGGACAGAGTGTCTCGGGCACCCTACCTATGGGCTTGATCAAACGTGACATTACGGTGGCTGCCGTTGGAGTATTCTTGGGTAATTACAACAATACATCCAACGGCTGGCTGGAACTGACTGGCTGCAGCGGAGACGAATGCGCCACCCGCACAGAATGTCGATCAATCCCGTGACAACACGGTTTTCGACATTGCGCTTCGCAAGCCGCTCGGGTATCTCTTCCGTCACCCCAGTTCACTTCAAGTTCACTCACGAGGACGAATTCGGTTAATTCCTAATAGGCTAACAATCTTGACAAGCCTTCACAAGCCCAAAATCTCGAGGCCCTACGGACCATTCTCGAATTCGGGCCTTCAAATAAGCTTCGTCTCAAGCCGCAAGAACAAGTGCCAAGACCGGTATATTCGGACGATATTATGAATAATATGATTGACCAACCCCAAGCCTTATTTTGAGCCGATCGGCGGTCACTGCTCTTTACACGTACAGATGGCAGGGGCCAGAGCACCGATTGTGGGGCACCCGCTACGTTGATCAGACGGGAGTTATTTTTTCCGGGATAGGAGGGAGCCGACATAAATGGCGCAGCCGCTAAAATTTCAGAATATGGTGATATTTTTCAGGCGATCCAATTGCCGAAGGGGAAAAGTGAGGTGCGTTTTCGTTACGCGCCGCCTTACATAGATTGGGCTTGGCTTTGAATGTGGGGTGGCGGTTCTTGCAGCTCCCCGAGTTGGCAAGAAAAGTACCGTCAGTAATCGCGGAATTTAACAGCGGGGGGAGTGGTCCCGCTTCCGTAACGGTAAGTCCACAGGAGTAACAGATAATATCCAAATGTTCAGTTCGATAGATATCATCGTTGACCAAACCCGGTCGCCTGCTAGATTATTATGGGAAATCAACGCTTCGGCATCGCCAACCGGTCGGTCACAGCGAAGACAGCAAAGTCGCGAGAAAGCAAGCGCGCGTTGCAGATAACGAAGCTGTTTATTCAGGCGGCGTAGGTTAAAGATCGCACAACCCATTCTGGTTCTGGGGATACTCCACTTTTTACGGAACCTCGGCGGTGGCACGCACGCTTAGCGGGGTAGCGGCGTATATCGATGCGCCGGAGGAACTCCTGAGTCTCATCCGGACGACAACCCCACCGGCTATTGGGAACAAAAGGCCAATAAACCGGATGCATAACCATTTTCTTGCAGGCCAACGGATATTCCTGGGATCGCGTTTCCGGCTTTGATCCGGGCTCGTATAGCCCCGAATTGTACGCGCGTTTTGTCAGCCGATATAGCGTCCCTGATCGACCGGGTCCAGCAGCTTGACCATGTCGGGGTGGTGAAGGATCCGCGTTTGTGTTTGCTTGTTCCGCACTGGCAGGCGCAGTCCTGCCCCGATCCCGCCTACGTCGTCGTGGTACGCGATCCGCGCGAGATTGCCGCATCGATGTTCAGCGGCCCCCGGGGTTCATTTACATCGCCATTCGTGATTGCCTTGTCGGACGAGTCTCTCCACACGCTACTCGAATGCCTCAAGGGGCATAGTGCAATATTTGTCGACTACTCAAAGCTGCTGGAGGATCCCCAAGGACAATGCAAGCGTATTCTGCGCGCACTTCGCAGCCAGGGGCGGAACGCATTCAAGAATTCCTTCGCCCGACGAGTTGAACGGTTTTCTCGACACCAAGCTTCATCGTAGCGTCGTTCGACCTCATATGCATCTTTCCGCATCGCAGCGCGAATTGTCCGAATGGCTTCGCAAGCGTTGCATCTCTCCGGGGGCGTGCAAAGTAGCCGATATGCGGATGAATACGATGCCGATTACATACTCGCCGAATTCGAGCAGACGTTCGAGTATCGATACGAATTGGGTCGGAAACTCGGCATAGGCGAAACTGGCGATCGGCTCGCGGCGATAGAGTCCACGCTCCGTCAAAGCCTCAACCAGAACCGTCGATGGAACAACAAACTGGACTCGTCACGTCGGGAATTAGACCTCCAACGCTCGCTGACGCAGAAAGCGGAACACCGCCTTGGCCACCAGCACATAGGAATTCTGGACTTAAAGTTGCAATTGAAACAAACCGAGGAAGCCTTGGCGAAACTAGAATTCGAATCGTCGGAGCTGCGATGGGGTTCCGAGCACCTTAGCGAGGACGGCGAAGAAACGAGCCGAACTTGAAGAAGCAGGCTCGCTAGGAGAGACGGACACCGGCGGCGATTGTTGGATCAGACGCAGGCTGCCTCGACGTCAGAAAAAGAACACCGCGCAACAAGATTCAGGCGATGCTCGATTCGCAAATCGCGATGGACCGCAACATGGGCCACAGATATGGAGTCCCGGAAGTCGATTGCCCTTAATGCGTCAATAGGAAGCGTTACGACAGTCAGTCGATCAAGCACTCCACTTCAATGCCGAGCATAATCGACAGAAGAACATCCTTCAGGATACGGTCGAATCCCAGCAACTCGAACTGGAACAATTGGTGCATCACACGTATGCGCTGGAGATCAGCCTGCGGGACATGCACCGTTCATGGTCATGGAAATTGACCGCGCCGTTGCGATTCGCTCTCGATTTGCTGCGGCTTGGACCACTCGGTCAACCTCGAGCGAAGCCAAACAAGAACGAAAACAACGCACGCTGAGTCCCGTCTAACATTGCCGGCATTCATGCTCGACAGCGCCGACGTGATAATCAGGATCCGCGGGGACTGCCGCGCTTGCGGCCAAAAAGTTCCCGGAAGGCTGCCGAAAGATAATCGGCATCATAGAAACGCGGCGTCATGTACCTCATGAAATGCGGGCGCCGATTTTCCGTCGCGACTGAATTACGCGTCGCTTGCGCAGCATCCCGGGCACTCCGCGAAATGCGTCGCGATAGAGCCTGTACACAACACGACCCTTGCCACCCAGACCGTGACGAAACGCGATCGCCGTATACATCAACAATATAAGCGGACTGCAAAGCAATAGAACCGGCCACGGCACGCACTTGATCAATACCCAGATCGAATTGCGAATACCGTGGTAAAGGATGAAGTCACTGAAACCACCGCCGCTGCTCACCTGCCCTTCATGCAGCGCCACCACGCCGTCAAAGTAGGCGGGCCGGAATCCCAACAGTAACGCGCGTGCCGCCACGTCGGTATCTTCTGCATAGCAAAAGAAATCCGGATCAAACATGTATCCGTGTTCCCCCTGCAACGCCTCCAACAGCTGCCTTCGGTAGACTACACAACCCCCCGTGGGTCCGAAAAAGCGATCGCCCGAGTTCATGCGATTCGAGGCAAGACAAGACGCATAGAATGCGATACCCAATGAATCGGTTGCTCCGGATGGTTTGGTAACCCGCCCCCCTACCAACCCGATCCTGTTGTCCGTCCTGTACAACGCGACCAACGATGCTGCTGCACCAGGCAAAAGCTCCGCGTCACTATTGAGAAACAGTACGGCATCGCATTCCGGACTGCCAAGTGCAACCCGCACACCCGCATTGCTCCCCTCCGCAAATCCAGATTGGATTTCATTCGCACCAATTCTACTTGAGCGTAACGTGCGGAAATGAACCAGTCCTTCAAAGTCCGCAGCGCATGACCCATTGTCCACAACGATCACACGCCCTACCTCAGGCGCCGCGCATAAGCTCGCCACGCTGGCGCAGGTATTCGATAGCGTATTGAAGTTGACAACCACTGCTGTCAGGTGTTTGTCATCCATCTTTTAGCTCAAGCCAAACCCACAATCGCTATTGGACGCGCAAATGACGGCCCCAGTCGAAAGAATCAGCTGATTCCGAAAAGCTACCCATGGATCCTCGAAAGGTTCGATATGAAATGCGTGACGGTTAACAATGCAGATGATCACACAAGGTTGGTCAGACATTGAAATCAAATTACCGCGATGCGCTTATCCCCAATTCTGGGCAATCGCATCGTCTTTTCCTTCTTACAGGCAATCCCATGCGCACGAAGCTCGAAATACCGCCGAAACTTCTTACCTTCCCCACGTGACCGCTTTCGTGATGTGGCCCAACACCGCGGCACCGCAGTAATTGGTGATCGCGTGCTCACGTGCAAACTGCCTCATTGTCGTCGACTCCTCTACCTGCTCGACCGCCTGCTCCAACATCGCCTCCCATTCCAGGCTCGGAGCAAGCCACCCGTTGCGACCGTGCTCAATGGCAGCCGCATAGGTCGGGGTCGGAGTCGCGATGGTAATCGCACCTACGGCCGCCGCTTCGAAGTACTTGAGCTCGGACTTGCAACGGGTAAATACATTATTGATCAGCGGTACAATATTTATTTCCACCAACGAAATGACTCGTTGCAGATTAATGAAATCATGCAACGGATATACCTCGATACGATCGCGAAACCTCTCGAGCGCGGGCGGCAGGGTTAGATACCCCACGATCAACAGTCGCACGTTCGCGCGACGCTCCATCAAGGCACACAGCGCCGGCACGACCAAGTCGAAATCTCGCTTGTGCGTGGGTGTTCCGGAGAAATAACCGACGTGAATCATTTCGGTTCGTTGGAACAGCCGATCACGTTTTTCCTCGTACAGGATGTTCGAGAAATCCAATTGCTGCCGATTCATGTAGTTCGGAACAATAAATGCTGGTCTACCTGTAAAATCGGAAATACGGGTCGCTAACTGTGAATTGGTTGTGATCGCGGCATCGCAGGAACGTAGCGCCACCCCTATTCGCGAAATATACGCGAACCAGTGGTCCCAGACGTTCGGATGCTGAAAATCCTGAGCCAGCGCCCCAAGAATCAGGTGCGTCAGATCCGTATCGAATACGAGATCGTCAACATCGTAAAGAACAAGCTTACCCCTTGATCGTGCGAGCGCAACGAGACGGCTCAACGTAGACTCGTAACGCATGCGGCAAAATACGATGGTGTCCGCGAACTTCACCACGGTTTCCAACCGGCTGCCGTCACTCAGAAAGAAATAACCAGCCGATATTCCTTCCGAACATGCAGCCAAAGTCTGCACCATGTTGTAGGCCCGATAACGAAACGTGCTGTTGTCCGCCTTTTCGTAGATATAAGCAACGCGATGATGGCCGTTCCGGAAAGTGGAAAAGCGGGACCAGAAATCCTCCGTCCACGGATCGCGATAATCACGAACCGGCGGCGTATTGACGAAAAACATCAATCAGAATCCGTACTGAAGCGACAACGCTCAAAGGCCCTCTCCCAGGAGCGCCCGAGCTGGCTTTCAGCGTAGTTCTGCTCTCGCCGTTCGCTGTCGTGAATCAGCAACAATGCGTCGCTTAGACCATCCAGAAGGGACTCCATCCGGAGATCTGCGAGAACGATATTCTTCGAATATCCGGATAGACTTGTCTTTGACCCGAATCGATTTGTCAGCACAACGCCCCCGGACGCCGCCAAATCCAGAGGGGGATAGCTTGGATGGGGCGTGCACATCAGGTAAATGCCCAAGTCCACGGTACGCAGAAACGCCGCGTACTCATCCCATCCCATGGTACCGAGCAGTTGAGGTTCGCACCCGCAAGCGAGCGAAAGCCGCGGGATGTCCCTGCCGACGAATACGATTTCCCATTCTTCCGGTTCGATAATGCCGCGAAGCAAGGCCTCGTTGATCAATTCGATACCGCGAAAAAACAGGTTTCGAAGATTGTTCGGGCGCGCGTAAAAGCACAACCTCCTTTTCGACCCGGACACACGTGGCGCCGGATAAAACACGGAACTCGGGAATGCCGGTTCGAACCATGTCCCACGCTTAGCGATGTTTTCGAACCCCTCATCGACAAAATGCTCGTACAGCAGTCTGGTATTAATTAGAAAACGGATATCTGACCGGCCCAAGGTTTCCGCACATCGGATCCAGTCGTCACCGTGCGGATAGAACATCCGTTCGTCTTCCTGCAGCAAATAAGTGACTCGCTCCGGCGCAATACTACGCAGCGTCGAACAAGTTACCCACCAGGACGTGGTAATGAATTCATCGGAATCGTGTATGTCTAGAAAGACATCTGATCCACGCACCGGCACGAAGGTAAGTTCCGGGTCCGTGTGCAAGGTAATGCCATTTGTTGAAAGTACCCGATGAATACCATTGGGGTCCGGCGCCTCGGTGCGCGTCACGATGCGCAATGTTGCATCCGTTTCGATCGCTCTCAGTGAAGAAAGGATCAACGCCGTACCTACCCCGCCAAACAAGCTGCCTGCGTTGATGGAATCTGTTATCACGTTCACTCGGCGAGAGCCGTTCCGGACATGAACAACGGGCAACGCATGCAGCTGGGCAAAGCGCGTCTCCAACAAGGAGTCCACGCTGGGCGCAGCACGGGAGTCCGCCATCGCACGAACCAAGGTTTCCGTTTTGTGCTGCGCCGCTCCGGTAACAACATTGAATGCGTGCCGAATCAGGGCACGCAACCCGTGTTCGCGGTAGTACGCCGGAATATTCCTGATAGATGAACGCATATTTATAGGAAATAAGTTGCGCTAAAAAAGTGCATCTGGATTTTATGGAAGTACCAATTTACGGTATCTGCGAAGGTAACGCCAAGCACAACATCGCCTTCGGCGACTGATACTTCGCAGGATTCTGCGTCCCGGTAATTTTCCAAACCGCCAAACGGTCCAAGACGTCCAACGCCAAGCGTCACATCAATCTGGTTCGTGCGCATTTTGCGTTTGCGCAAGTTCAAGAAATTACCCCTTCGTGGACAGATGAGTGAGCTGACCGACGATCGTACTCTCCAGCCTGTCTCATTGATTTTCCTTCTGGAAGACCATCGTCTCGGTTTAGACATGGGCCTCCGCAGCCGGTCCCGCGCGTTCCCGGACAACAACCGGGTTGCTTCGAAACAACGTCGATCGACATGAAAAAATTTACTATTCCCAGAGAATGCGAAATTATCGAAACCTAATCGATCGACTTATCCCAATCAAGCAGCCTGATTTCGGTCGATACCCCTCTACACGCAGACCCTCACACCGGAACCGCGGCGCCTTGAGCCTCGCTCATCCAGATTCACCGTTACACGGGTTTCCGAACACAATACCGCAATCCACGGTTGCAAGTCCGGGAATTCGGCATGGGCTTGATCACTCCAATGCCACGCTCAATTCGGCCTTCAGATCGGCCACATCCTCGACGCCTACCGACAACCGGATCAGGCTGTCACTGATACCCAGACGTTTGCGGTTCGCCGGCGGTACCGATGCATGCGTCATGATGGCTGGATGCTCAATCAGGCTTTCCACGCCACCGAGCGATTCGGCCAGCGCGAACAGGCGGCAACGCTCCAGCACCCGCCGCGCCTTGCGCAGTCCGCCCTTGACCTCGATGGAGATGATGCCTCCCCCGCCCAGCATCTGGCGACGCGCCAACGCATGCTGCGGATGAGACTTCAAGCCGGGGTAGATCACCCGCGTGACGCTCGGATGTCTTTCCAGCCAGCGCGCCAATTCCAGGGCATTCGCGCAATGCGCCTTCATGCGCAGATGCAACGTCTTCAGGCCGCGCATGGCCAGGAAGGCATCGAACGGGCCGGCGACTGCGCCCACCGAGTTCTGCAGGAAACCCATGCGCTCGACCAGATCGGCATCGTCGCCAACGACAGCGACGCCACCGACCATGTCGGAATGTCCGTTCAGGTACTTCGTCGCCGAATGCACGACCAGATGCGCGCCGTACTCGAGCGGTCGCTGCAGTATCGGCGAGCAAAAGGTGTTGTCGACGACCAGCAACAAATCGTGCTTGCGGGCAAATGCGCCGAGCCGCTTCAGGTCGACCAGCTTGAGCATCGGATTGGTCGGCGTCTCGGCCCAGATCATGCGCGTCTCTGGACGCAGCGCCGCGCGCAATGCAACTGAATCGTTCAGATCCAGAAATGTGAAATCGAGTCCCGCGCTGCGTCGGCGGACCCGTTCAAACAATCGATAGCTGCCGCCGTACAGATCGTCCATGGCAATGACATGACTGCCGCTGTCGAGCAGATCGAGCACGGTCGCCGCAGCGGCCATGCCGGAGCCGAATGCAAAGCCCGCGCACCCGCCTTCGAGATCGGCAATACAGCGTTCGTAAGCCTGCCGGGTCGGGTTCTGCGTGCGGCTGTATTCGAAACCCTGATGCACGCCGGGACTGGTTTGCACATAGGTCGACGTGGCATAGATCGGTGTCATGATCGCGCCGGTCGAAGGATCCGGCTGCTGGCCGGCGTGAATCGCGCGCGTACCCATACCCATGGACTTTGATTTCGTCATAATCGTATTTCTCGATTGGAAAGTGCGGCCACGGATGGACGCTTTTTGATCTTGGCGGTCAAGAATGATCGCAGAAACTATTGAACGCGCCGCCGCAGGTAGTTGAGCAGATCGATACGCGTGATCAGCCCCAGGAAGCGCTCGCCATCCATGACGATGGCGACATGGCCGGCATCGAATACCGGAATCAGCGACTCGATCGAGCATTTTACGTCGAGTATGCGCAAGCGGCTGACCATCGCCGTGGAAACCGGTTCGCGGAATCTCGTTTCGTCACCGTAAACGTGCAGCAGGACGTCGGACTCATCGACGATACCCACGATCTTGTCACCATCCATGACCGGCAACTGCGACACGTCGTACAGCTTCATGCGCTGATACGCCGTGGTCAACGGCTCGGCCGGACCGACAACAACGGTATCGCGATGCGAGTATGGACGCAGGATCAGGTCGCGCAAGTCGCCGTATTCCTGACGTTCCAGGAAACCGTTATCCAGCATCCAGTAGTCGTTGTACATTTTCGACAGGTACTTGTTGCCGGTATCGCATACGAACGTCAGGACTCGCTTCGGCTCGGTCTGCTCGGCGCAGTATTTCAGCGCCGCGGACAGCAAGGTGCCGGTCGACGATCCGCCCAGGATGCCTTCCTTTTCCAGCAACTTCCGACCTGCCAGAAAGCTTTCCTTGTCGGAAATCGAATAGGCGCGCTTGACCCGGCTGAAATCGGAAATCGTCGGCAGAAAATCCTCGCCGATGCCCTCGACCATCCACGATGCCGATTTGTCCGACAGCGTACCTTCGTTGATGTATTGCGCCAGAATGCTGCCAACCGGATCAGCCAGAACCATCTCGACATTGGGCGCGTGGTCGGCGAAATAGTGCGACAACCCTGTCATCGTGCCGGACGAGCCGCAACCGAACACGATCGCATCCAGCTTGCCGTCCATCTGGCGCAGGATTTCCGGCCCGGTGGACTGCTCGTGCGCACGCGGGTTGTCCGGATTGCCGAACTGGTTGATGAAAAAGGCCCCGGGCGTTTCGCGCGCGATCTGCGCGGCCAGGTCCTGGTAATACTGCGGATGGCCCTTGGCGACATCCGAACGGGTCAGGATCACTTCCGCGCCCATGGCCTTGAGATTGAATATCTTCTCGCGGCTCATCTTGTCGGGCACGACCAGAATCAGCCGATAGCCCTTTTGCTGCGCCACCAATGCCAGGCCGATACCCGTGTTACCGGCCGTGCCCTCGACCAGCGTGTCACCGGGTTTGATCTTGCCCGCGCGCTCGGCACCCTCGATCATCGACAAGCCGATGCGATCCTTGATCGAACCGCCGGGATTGGCGCTTTCGAGCTTGAAAAACAGGTCACACGGCCCGCAATCGAGGTGTTGTGCCTTGACGATCGGCGTATCACCGATCAGTTCGAGCACGCTTCGATGAATCGTCATGCAGAAATGTCCCGCGCCTGGCGAAAAGCAGGCTTTTATCAATCGAAAAGACGCTGCGCACCAGCTCTACGGGATACGCGCTGCGAGGGGCAGATGATACAACATTACCGCATTGCGCCTTGCGCGACCCGCGGCTGCCGGTGCGTCCGGATCCGGACGCACCAACGAAAAGTATTCAGTGATGCGTGGTGCGATATCGCTCCCACAGGTGGATGAGCTTGTCCTTGGCCCATAATTTCTCTTTTTTCATTTTGTGCAATGTCGTGTCGTCCATCGGCAACACACCGATTTCGGCGTCGTGCACTTTGCTATCCAGTTCCTGGTGGCGCTGATACAGGCTGCGGAATTCCGAGTCGTTCTTGATAAGTGCTTCTACATCTTTCTGCTGTGCTTCGAACATCAGCCGACCTCCTCTTTGCGAATACGCGAAAGCAGCCCGCATCCGCACGCGCGGACGAGCCTGAATTCACTGGGGTGTTTTGACTGTGGCGCAGACC
The DNA here is from genome assembly GCA_963779795.1 of uncultured Pseudomonadota bacterium. Taxonomy (GTDB): domain Bacteria; phylum Pseudomonadota; class Gammaproteobacteria; order Xanthomonadales; family Rhodanobacteraceae; genus Rudaea. The sequence continues at coordinate 126,338 of CAVZZK010000006.1, forward strand.
GCGTTGACAAGCATACGCACACGACCGACGAGATATCTCGATTTGGGGTCTGATGGTGCGCGTAAATTGCGGTCATGGGCTCTGCTGGCTAGCCGCGATCACGTTGGAATGTAATCCGCGACATCCTGACCCTACTCCCTTGACCGCGATGCTGCAACTGAATTTTTCCCAGGCTACAACGTATTGATTAAATTGCGTTTTTAGAGTAAACGTTGTGCTAACAAATGCCGGATTTTCAGCACGTGGCACAAACCCCGACGCACCGGAAATCGCATGAAATCGAGGGGCGCGTCAGCTAAGCCATTGATCGCAAAGGATTGCGAAAAAGTGCGCTGTTCGACACCGATCAGCGTGTGGATTTGTCCTCAAGAATCACGTTGACCCGACGGTTCCTGGCCCGTCCCTGCTTAGTCGCATTCGAGGCCACCGGATGGCTTTCGCCCAAACCGACCGCCACTATCCGGCTGGCCGCGACGCCCGCCCTGACCAAAGCATCGCGCACTGCTTTCGCGCGTTGCTGCGACAACACCTTGTTGGCCTGCACGCTGCCGGAGCTATCGGTAAACCCCTCGATACGAATCGGCTTGTCCGGATGCCCCTGGACGAACTTCACCAGCTTGTCCAGCCCGGTCTTCGCCTCGGGGCGTAAACTGGCCTGTCCCGGCGCGAAAGCGATGTCGTCCAGCGTCATCTGCATGCCCTCGGCGCCGCGCGTGGCGTGCATGCTCTGCAGGCGTTTGCGCAGGGCATTGGCATCGGCTTCGGCAAGCTCGGCTTCCTTGCGCGCCAATGCCGCAGCCTGGGCCTGCGCTTCGGCTACCTTCTGCGCCTGCTCCGCCTGGGCGCGAGCCGCTTCGGCTTCCTGCGCGCTCTGCTCACCCTGCGCACGCAGTCTGGCCGATTCTTCGGCCTGCAACATGCTCTGTAAACGCTGTTTCTCGGCGTCCAGTCGCGCCTGCTCTGCATCGCGCCGACTGGCCTCAAGAAGTGTCCTGTCGTGCTCGCGATTCAGCTCGGCGAGCTTGCGCTCCTGCGCGGCTGCCTGGGCGGCCGCGTAGGCAATGTCCACGCGCCGCTCGGCAATGTAGACCCGGTACGCACGACCATCCTTGCCGCCGGACGTGTCGGTTACCAGTGCGTGTACCGACTGTTCGGCCAGCGCGCGTTCGGCCGGAGCCAACGGTCCCAGTACGGGATCGGCCGCGAGCGAATCCAGGCTTGCCTGCAGCCGTTCGAAATCCAGATCGCGATCGGCCGCTTGTGCCGTGGCAGCGATTGCCAGCAGCAGCAATGCCAGGTATTTGATCATTTTTTTCATTCCGATTCCGCCGGAGGTTCTTCGAGATTCAGGTCGCGTCGCAGCCGTGCGTTTTCGCGGATCTGTTTCTGTACGTTTTCGCGATCCTTGCCCAGGCGCGACTTGACCGCGGCCAGTTCACTGTCGACCTTTGATTCATCGGCCATGCGCAGGGCAATATCGAAGTCGCCGGTGTCGACACTCGCCTTCGCCTGGCTCAGGTGATCCTCGGCAGCACGCAGCTCCAGCGGCGCGTAGGTCGAGGCGCCGGCCTGTCGGGCTGTGGCGACCGCGCTTTGCGCGGCCTCAATGTCCGCCGTCGGCGGCTTGGCCGGCGTACAGGCTGCCAGTGCAAGCGTGAAAATGAGGAGTACGCAATGGATTTTTGATCGATTTGGTGTCATAAACGCTGGCGACAGGCTGCAAAGGGGCGGGAAGACTCAGGGGCTATTGTGGGAAACACGGCGATGCATGGCAATGCCTGGCGTCCAAACGTGTTTCCCTTCCGGACATTCGCGTCAACCGCATCGCGCGAAAAGCAACACAGAGGCATACCATGGATATCGGCTATTTTCTCAAACTGATGACGGAAAAAGGTGCGTCGGACATGTTCCTGACCACGGGCGCACCGGTCAACATCAAGGTCGAAGGCAAACTGTACCCACTGGGCAATACCGGACTTCCCGGCGGCATGGTGAAAAAGATTGCCTATTCGCTGATGGACGAGGGACAGGTGCCCCAGTTCGAACGCGACCTGGAATTGAACATGGCCATCGCGGTCAAGGATGCCGGCCGTTTTCGCATCAACGTATTCAAGCAGCGCGGCGAAGTGGGCATGGTGATCCGCGCCATCAAGAGCGAGATACCCTCGGTCGAGCAATTGCGCCTGCCGGTGCTGTTCAAGGAGCTGATCAAGGAACCGCGCGGCCTGATCCTTCTGGTTGGCGCCACCGGTTCCGGTAAATCGACCACGCTGGCGTCGATGATCGATCACCGTAACCAGACCTTGTCCGGCCATATTCTCACGGTCGAGGATCCGATCGAATACCTGCACCGGCACAAGAAATCGGTGGTCAACCAGCGTGAAGTCGGCCTGGACACACATAGCTACCACGAAGCGCTGAAAAACGCGATGCGCGAAGCACCGGACGTCATCATGATCGGCGAGATTCGCGATCAGAAAACCATGGAAACGGCGATCTCGTTCTCCGAAACAGGTCACCTGTGCCTGGCGACGCTGCATTCGAACAACGCCGACCAGACCATCGAGCGCATCCTCAACTTCTTCCCGGAATCCGCGCACCCGAACATCCTCATGAACCTGGCGCTGAACCTGAAAGCGGTAATCGGCCAGCGCCTGGTCATCGGCAAGGATGGCCGGCGCCTGCCGGCGGTCGAGGTGTTGATCAACTCGCCGCACATCCGCGACCTGTTGCGTCGCGGCCAGATTCACGAAGTCAAGGAAGCCATGGATCGCAGCCTGCAGGAGGGAATGCAAACCTTCGACAAGGCGCTGATGACGCTTTACAAGGAAGGGACGATCTCGCTGGAAGAAGCCTTGAACAACGCCGATTCGCGTGACGGCCTGGCCCTGAAGATTCGACTCAGCGAGGGAGCTGACGCGCCGGAGCACGACCCCTACGACGCCGAGGCGTTTTGATCTGGCCGGAGCGGGCGCACAACCCGGACGGGGCAACGCCTTACAAGCGTGGCGCGTCGAGCTGGTTTTCCGGCCGGGCCAGATCGAAAGCGTTCAGCTTCAGACACTGATCGTTGATTCGCCGAATCAACGGAAACGGCTTCAGGTCAACCAGCCAGCGCTGCGCGTTGTAGACCTGCGGCACCAGGCACACGTCGGCCAGCGTCGGCTCATCGCCCGCGCAGAACAGCCCGGTCGAGGGACTATCGACAAGCAATCCCTCAAAAGCGGTCAGGCCAAGCAGGATCCAGTGCTGCATCCAGCGCTCCCGCTCCAGTTTGGGCACGCCGAATTCGCGATCCAGGTATTGCAGCACGCGCAAATTGCCCAGCGGATGCGTATCGCATGCGATGACCTGCGCCAGCGCTCGCACCCGGGCACGTTCCCGTAAGCTCACCGGCAATAACAGTTGCCGACCCTCGTAGGCTTCATCCAGGTATTCGATAATGGCCATCGACTGGCGGATCACGCGTTCGCCATCGACCAGTACCGGCACCAGTTCCTGCGGATTCATGTCGGCGAACGGCGCCTGATGCTGCATGCCGCCGTTCTCCAGCAGATGCACCGGAATCGACTCATAGTCGAAGCCCTTCAGGTTCAGGGCAATGCGCACGCGGTATGCCGCGCTGGAACGCCAATAGGTGTACAGCTTCATTCGTTCCGCAGCCACGGACGACTCCCCCGTCAGGTCGGTCACGTTCAGACTAGCGCCAGTTCCGGACAAAAAGCAAAGTTCGCCGCAGCAAACTAGTCCGCTGCGGGCGCCCGCTCCACTTTCTGTTCGATCGCTCCGAAGATGCTGTTGCCGGCCGGATCGAGAATCTCGATACGCACGACGTCACCGAAATTCAGGAACGGCGTCGTCGGCTTGCCGTCGCGCAGTGTCTCGACGGTCCGCCGTTCCGCCAGGCAGGACGCCCCCTTGGACGTGTCCTGATTGGCGATGGTGCCGGAACCGACGATCGTGCCGGCCGACAACGGACGGGTTTTGGCTGCATGCGCGACCAGTTGCGAGAAGTTGAACTGCATGTCGACGCCGCATTCGGCCTCGCCGAACCATTCGCCGTTGATCCAGGTGCGCATCGGCAAGTGCAGCTTGCAGTCGCGCCAGGCATCACCGAGTTCATCTGGCGTGACGAATACCGGCGACAAGGCCGAGCGCGGCTTGGATTGCAGGAAACCGAATCCCTTGGCCAGCTCCGGCGGAATCAGGCCGCGCAACGAAACATCGTTGACCAGGCCGATCAGCTGAATATGGTCCGCTGCCGCCTGCGGCGAAACACCCTGCGGTACATCGTCAGTGACAACAATGACTTCGGCCTCCAGGTCGATACCGTCGTCTTCGCTGCCCGCCGGAATCGGATCGCGCGGTCCGTAAAAGCCCGCGCTGGTGGCCTGGTACATCAACGGATCGGTATAGAACGTCTCCGGCACTTCGGCGCCACGTGCCTTGCGCACGCGCTCGACATGCGGCAGATAGGCGCTGCCGTCGACGAACTCGTAGGCGCGCGGCAACGGCGCTGCCAATGCGGCCGGATCGATGGCGAAAACCTCTTCGCCATTGATCGTTTCGGCCTTGGACTCGTTCAGCAGCTCATAAACGCGTTTCAGCCGGGGCGCTGCGTTGTGCCAGTCCTCAAGCGCCGCCTGCAGAGTCGACGCGATATCGCCGACACATATGCCACGTTGCAAATCGTGGTCCACGACAATCAACGTGCCGTCGCGACCACCTTGTTTCAGGGAAGCCAGTTTCATAAGTTCTGAGAGTTTGAGTTGAAGTTGTTGCGCAGGCCACGCCAGCACTGCTGGTAATCGCCCTGCAATTGTGGCGATTCGAGCGCCTGCCGGGTCGGCCGGATCACCAGGCGCGTCTCGAACATGAACGCCATCGTGTCGTCGATGTGATCGGGTTTGGTCGTGTCCGCGGCGCTGGCCTTGTCGAAGCTGGCCGCATCCGGACCATGACCGCTCATGCAATTGTGCAGGCTGGCGCCGCCGGGCACGAATCCGCCGGCCTTGGCGTCATACGCGCCGTGCACCAGGCCCATGAACTCGCTGGCGATATTGCGGTGGAACCACGGCGGGCGGAACGTGTCGACGCCAACCAGCCAGCGCGGCGGAAAAATCACGAAATCCAGGTTGGCCACGCCGGCAGTGTCCGACGGCGATGTCAATACGGTGAAGATCGACGGGTCCGGATGGTCGTAGCTGATCGAGCCGATCGTGTTGAATCGGCGCAGGTCATATTTGTACGGCGCGTAGTTGCCATGCCAGCCGACCACGTCCAGCGGCGAGTGACCGATTCGCGCCGACCACAAACGGCCCTGGAATTTGGCAACCAGTTCGAAATCGCCTTCGGCATTTTCGTAAGCTGCGACCGGCGTCAGGAAGTCACGCGCGTTGGCCAGACCATTCGAGCCGATCGGTCCCAGATCCGGCAAACGCAGCAATGCGCCGAAGTTTTCGGCGACGTAACCGCACGCCTCGCCATCGGGCAATTCCACACGGAAACGCACGCCGCGCGGAATCACCGCGATTTCCTGCGGTTCGATATCGATCAGGCCCATTTCGGTCGCCAACCGCAACCGGCCCTGCTGCGGCACGATCAGCAACTCGCCGTCGGCGTCGTAGAAGAACCGACCCTGCATCGAGCGGTTCGCGGCGTAAACGTGAATGCCGATTCCACCCTGCGCCGCCGCGCTGCCGTTACCCGCCATCGTCACCAGGCCGTCAACAAAATCGGTCGCATTCTTCGGCAGTGGCAAAGGATCCCAACGCAACTGGTTCGGCGGCGCCGGTGCTTGATCGAAGTCGTTGTGAAATGCTCCTGCCTCGCACAACGAAAATGATTCGTGAACCGCAGCCGGGCGCATGCGGTACAGCCAGCTGCGGCGGTTGGTGTGGCGCGGTGCCGTAAATGCCGTCCCCGAAATCTGCTCGGCATACAGGGCGTGCGCGACGCGTTGCGGTGAATTGCGCCCGATCGGCAGCGTGCCTGCAACCGCTTCGGTTGCGAACTCGTTGCCGAAGCCGGATTGGTAGTGAAGTTCGCTCACAGAACGCCGCGCCGCATCTGCTCGCGCTCGATCGACTCGAACAGCGCCTGGAAGTTGCCTTCGCCGAAGCCCAGATTTCCCTTGCGCTGGATGATCTCGAAGAAGATCGGACCGATGCAATTCTGCGTAAAGATCTGCAACAACAGTTTCTTCTTCGTTTCCGGATCGGCATCGATCAGGATCTTGTTCTTTTGCATGCGCGCGGCGTCCTCGCCATGATTCGGGATGCGCTCGTCGATGACCTCGTAATAAGCATCCGGCGTATTCAGGAACCGGATACCGGCCTTGCGCATGGCCTCGACGGTTTCGTAGATATTCTCGGTGAAACAGGCAATGTGCTGGATTCCCTCGCCCTTGTACTCGTCCAGATATTCGTTGATTTGGCTCTTCGGGTCGGCCGATTCATTCAGCGGGATGCGTACCATGCCGTCCGGCGCAGTCATCGCCTTGGATACCAGCCCGGTCTTGGCGCCCTTGATGTCGAAGTAGCGGATCTCGCGAAACTGGAACAGGCGCTCGTAGTAATCGGACCACTGGCCCATGTTGCCAAAGAACAGGTTATGCGTCAGGTGATCGATGAAAGTCAGGCCGAACCCCTTCGGCATCTTCTCGGCACCCGGCAGCCACTCCCAGTCCGGATCGTGGATCGTGCCCTTCTTGTCGTAGCGATCGACGATGTACAGCATGCAGCCGCCGATACCTTCGATCACCGGCGCGGCCACGGCCTTGCTGGTTTCCTTGTTGCTGATCGACTTGGCGCCGTTCTTCAACGCCTGCACGCGCACCCATTCGGCCAGCTTCTTGACGCGAATCGCAAAGCCGCAGGCGCAGGGCCCGTGTTCGGCGGCGAAATCCGCGGCGAACGAATCCGGATCCTCGTTGATCAGGAACGTACAATCATTTTGGCGATAGTTGTAGATCGGCCGCGTCTTGTGCCGCGCGACCTGCACGAAGCCCATGCTACGAAAAAGCTCGTGCAGTTTGGCCGGTTCCGGCGAGGCGAATTCGACGAATTCGAATCCGTCGATACCCATTGGGTTATCGAACGATTGCGGCGCGTTGTCGGCCGAAGTCTTGGCAGTCTGAGGTTGTGCGTTCATGTGCTGCTCCTGAATCTGCTGGATGCGTCCACACGGGAGGGGTTCGTCGCGATCTGGACGATTAGCGGAAATGTATTTATAGTTTCATATGTAACTGTTTGCAATAGGCATCGCCGCATGCAAGACCATGCCCCGCTTAAACTGGAGCGATTTCTGCCCTATAGGCTGTCGATCCTGTCCAACATCATCAGCCGTGGAATCGCCGACGAATACCAGCGTCGGTTCGATCTGAGCATGACCGAATGGCGCGTGATGGCGGTTCTGGCGCGTTACGATGGCGAAGGCTTGTCAGCACGCGAAGTGGCCGAACGCACCGCCATGGACAAGGTCGCGGTCAGCCGTGCGCTGACCAGCCTGGTCGCCTCCGGCGTGGTGCTGCGCAAGACCCACCACGGCGACAAACGCCGCTCCGTGCTGCGCCTGAGTGCGCGCGGCTGGAAAATCCACGACGAGGTGGCACCGCTGGCACGCAAACACGAGCGTGAGGTGCTGGCGCTGCTCGACGACGAAGAACGAGCCTGGCTGGATCGCATCCTGGAAAAGCTGTTGGCCGACATGGCGCCAGTCGAGTCAACGGGCGGCGCTTAGTGCCGCTGCGTCGGGTCACACATCGACAACGGTGCGACCAAGCGCGCTGGTTACGCCAAATTTCACTCCAAGCGAGTGCTTTCACTCGCACTGCGTACAAACGGGTTGCTTTCCAGGAGCAAAAGCTTTCACTCACCGCAGGTGAGTGAAAGCTTTGCTTCTATGCAGAGTCGGAAGCTCAAAGGCAGTCGCTGCTAGCGGACTCCGTGCATCAGCCTGGTCAACCACGGCGCTGTGACCAGATAAATGAACCCGATCGCCAGGCCGCCCCCGAACAGCAGCCCGTAGACATGCGTATAGCCGGCCATGCCGGCATTGGTTCCAGTCGTGGTCATGGCCGCGATCTGTCCCGATACCGCATAGGCCATGGCATAACTGAAAAACCAGCCGCCCATCGCCAACGACGCCTCGTCGGGCGCGGCCAGTCGCGTGACCATCGCATAGCCGATCGGCGAGAGCGTCAGCTCGCCGATGGTCTGCAACAGGTAACAAATCGCCAGTGTCCACCATGGCACGCGCAGTTCCGCGCCGACGAGATGCTGTGCGGCATAGACCATCACGCCGTAGCTGAGTCCGACCAGCACGATACCGATACCGAATTTGCGCGGCGTGGACGGATTGATCTCGCGCTTGTCCAGCCACGGCCACAGCACCGCAAGCACGGGAGCGAAAATGAGGATGTAAAGCGGATTGGCAGACTGGAACAGAGTGAAGTCGAACGGCGCATTGACGTAATCACGTGCGAAGAAATTCAGCGAGGTCGCGCCCTGCAGGCTCAACGCCCAGAACATCACGTTGCCGGCAAACAACAGCAGCATGGCGATGTAACGCTGCGTCTGCACGCGGTTGCCGCGGCGAACCGAGCTGATGATGAAATACAGCACCAACAGTGCCAGCAACGCATCCACTGCCGTGCGCAGGAACTTCGGATGTTCGATTAACAGCATGGTCGGAAAGACAAGGATGGCGATGCCGATCAGGGTCAATGCCAGCGCATACCGACCACCGAATCGCGGCTGCGGCTGACCGGCATGTTCCAGCCGTGAGCTACGCAACTGGAACAACAGTGCAGACAGGCCCACACCGATGCCGGCGGCGAGGAAGCCGAAGCGATAGCCGAACGCATGCGCCACCCAGTCGGCGCAAATGAATGGCGCGATGAACGCGCCGAGGTTAATTGCCAGATAGAACAATGTGTAACCGGCATCACGGCGGGGATCGTCGGCGCCATAATTTCGTCCGACCAGCACCGTCAACGGAATGCTCAACCCTGCGCCGAGCGCAAACAACGCCAGCGCCAGGACGAAAACCGTGCGCGACGGGAACGTCATCAACACCAGCGCGACTGTCTCCAGCCACAGCGCGGTACGCAATGAGCGCACCTCGCCGACGACGTTGTCGGCCACCCAGCCGCCGATCACATGCGTGGCGTACAACAAAGCCAGCATGCCCGCCGTCAACAGGTTCGCATGCTGCAGTGCTTCGGCAGTGGACAGATCGGCATAGAACGCCTGCGCGATATACGGCGCCAGAAACGAACGGAATCCGTAAAACGCGTAGTTCAGGCCAACGGTGACGAACAGGATCATCCACAGCGTTGTCGGATGACCCAGATGTTCCTTGCGCGTCGGCAGGTGTTCGGGTGTCGCCTCGATCTCGGTACTCACATGCGCGCTCCGGTATTTGCGGATGGGAATTGGCTACAGCTCGCTGCGTACATCGAGCAGTTCCGGAAAGAACCGCAGTTCCAGCGCCTGCTTGAGAAAACCAACGCCGGACGAGCCGCCGGTGCCGCGCTTGTAACCGATGATGCGCTCGACCGTTTTCATATGCCGGAACCGCCACAACTGGAAACTTTCCTCGACATCAACCAACTGCTCGCACAGGTGATAGTCGGCCCAGAAACGTTGCGGCTCCCGGTAGATCGCACGCAAGACCGGAATCAAATCCGGATTGTGCTGGTGCGGTTGCGACCAGTCGCGCTTCAGGCACGCCGACGGAATCGCATGGCCGCCCCGTCCGAGATGGCGCAGGAATTCGTCGTACAGGCTCGGTGCGTTCAACACCTTGCGCAGTTCGTCCTGTTTCCGCGGGTCGTGGGCGAATACGGCGACCATGTCCGTGTTCTTGTTGCCGAGCAGGAATTCGACCAGACGATACTGCAGCGACTGGAAACCCGAGGCCGGACCCAACACATTGCGGAACTGCGCATACTCGCTGGGCGTGAGCGTTTCCAGCACCGCCCATTGCTCGAACAATTGACGTTGCACCTGCTTGACCCGGGCCAGGATCTTCAGGCATGGATCAACGTCATCGTGCTGCAAATGCCCAATGGCGGAGCGCAATTCGTGCACGATCAGCTTCAACCACAATTCCGAGGTCTGATGCTGGATGATGAACAGCAACTCATCGTGATGCGGCGGATCCGAAAGCGGTTTTTGCGCATCCAGCAGCTTGTCCAGCTGCAGGTAGCCGCCATAAGTCAGCCGGTCGCGCAGATCGACCTCGATACCGGCCTCAAGATCGCGTTTGTTCAAATCGGGCATGGTTATCCAGAAATCAGGCAAGCGGCTGATCTTAATCGCTGAACGCGCATACCGCCAATGGCGGAGCAACGCGCGATAGCCTGTCGGCACCCGGAAATTTTTTTGCAGCCTGCCTTGCCATTGACGCCTGTGGTCTGTTAACTAGGGGAGTTCTGATCAAACCCTCCGGTCTTTTCAGACGCATCGATCCGGCCCCGGCCGGCCACGGTGTCAGCATTCCGGCAATCGCCGAATCGGCAGCGCTGCTCGAACGCGCGCAATTGACGGACACCGCCTTCGCTTGCGTCCCGGAGCCATCATCTGGAGTCTGATTCGTGTCCGTAGTCGCCAAATTCGAAATTGAATTCCTGCAGTACCTCGACGCCGACGGCAAGCTGGTGCGCAAGGATCTGCCGGCCTTCGCCAAGGACCTCGACCACATGGTCGAGCTGTACAAGCTGATGTTGTCCACGCGCGTGTTCGACACCAAGTCAATCGCGCTGCAACGTACCGGCAAACTCGGTACCTACGCCTCATGCCTGGGCCATGAGGCCGCGCATGTGGCCATCGGCAGCGCCATGAAACCCGAGGACGTGTTGTCGCTGAGTTATCGCGAATACGGCGCGCAATTGTTCCGCGGCGTGCGCCCGCGTGAGGTCTATACCTACTGGGGCGGCGACGAGCGTGGCAACGATTACCAGAACGAGCCGGCACGACACGACTTCGCCTGGTCGGTACCGATCGCCACACAGTGTCTGCATGCAGCCGGCGCCGCACTGGCCTTCAAGATTCGCGAGGAAAAACGCGTGGCCGTATTCATCGTCGGCGATGGCGGTTCATCCAAGGGCGATTTCTACGGCGCCATCAACATCGCCGGCGCGCGGCAATTGCCGATGGTTGCGGTCATCGTCAACAACCAATGGGCGATCTCGGTACCGCGCAAGATCCAGTCCGGCGCCAAGACCCTGGCGCAGAAAGGCATCGCTGCCGGGATACCGTCGATCCAGGTCGACGGCAACGACATCATCGCCATGCGCCAGGCGATGGATGAGGCGCTCGATCGGGCGCGCCGCGGTGATGGCGCCAGCCTGATCGAAGCAGTCACCTATCGTCTGGGCGACCACACCACGGCCGACGATGCGCGCCGCTACCGCGACAAGGAAGAAGTCGAGGAGGCCTGGCAGAAGGAACCGATCAAGCGCCTGCGCGCCTGGCTGGAATCGAAGAAAGTCTGGAACGAGAAAAAGGAGCAGGCCTGGCTGGCCGAATGTGACGAGTGGATGGACGACGAAGTCAACGCATACCTGGAGACCAGGACCCAGCCGGTCAGCGCGATGTTCGATTACACCTTCGCCGAATTGCCGGCGGATCTGGAAAAGCAGCGTGAGCTGGCCCTGTCGCTCGAAATGCAGGTGAACTGACGCCATGGCACAGATTACCCTGATCGAAGCGGTTACCCAGGCGCTGGCCTGGGAAATGTCGCATGACGATTCGGTCGTCGTGCTCGGCGAGGACGTCGGCCTTAACGGTGGCGTGTTCCGCGCCACCCAGGGCCTGCAGAAAAAGTTCGGCAAGCTGCGCGTTTTCGATACGCCACTGGACGAAACCACCATCGCCGGCGTCACCGTCGGCCTCGCGGCGATGGGCATGAGACCGGTAGCCGAAGCGCAGTTCGAGGGTTTCATTTATCCGATGATGGAGCAGATTGCCTGTCACGCCGCGCGCATGCGCAACCGCACGCGCGGACGCCTGACCGTGCCGGCCGTGTACCGCGCTCCGTGGGGCGGCGGCATCCGCGCACCCGAACATCACTCCGAAGCCAACGAACACCTTTTTACCAATATCCCTGGATTACGCGTCGTACTGCCCTCCTCACCTGGCCGCGCCTACGGCCTGCTGCTGGCGGCGATCCGCGACCCGGACCCGGTCATTTTCTTCGAACCCAAACGCATCTATCGCCAGTACAAGGAAGAGGTACCCGACGACGGCGAAGCCCTGCCGCTGGACGTTTGCTTCGTACTGCGCGACGGCAGCGACGTGACCCTGGTGACCTGGGGCGCGCAGGTCAAGGAAACGCTGGAAGCCGCCGACGAGCTCGCCGAGCAGGGCATCAGCGCGGAAGTGATCGACGTCGCAACGCTGACCCCGCTGGACTTCGACACGATCGCCGAATCGGTGGCCAAGACCGGCCGCTGCGTGATCGTGCACGAAGCGCCAAAGACCGCCGGTTTCGGCGCCGAGATCGCCGCACGTCTGGCCGAAGAATCGCTGTACGACCTGCTCGCTCCAGTCGAGCGCGTCACCGGCTGGGACACGCACATCCCGCTGTTTCAACTGGAGATGAAGTACCTGCCGAGCGTGCGCCGCATCGTCGCTGCCGCCAAGCGCGCGTTGGAAGTATCCTGAGCAGGTAGCGAACCCGATCCGGATCATCCGCCCCGGTATTGAGAACGAGCATCCATCATGAGCGAAACCAAGACATTCAACCTGCCCGACCTCGGCGAAGGCCTGCCCGACGCGACCGTGGTCGAATGGCATGTCAAAGAGGGCGACGAGATCAAGCTCGACGCGCCGCTGGTCTCGATGGAGACCGCCAAGGCCGTCGTCGAAGTGCCGTCGCCGTACACCGGCAAGGTCGTGAAATTCCACGGCCAGGTCGGCGATGTCATCGAAACCGGCGCCGCGCTAGCCGACTTCGTGCCCGACCCGAAAGTACGCCAGCGCGCCGACGCACAATCGACCGGTCATCATCATGCGCCGAAAAAATCCGCTCCGCCCCCGGCACCGGCGCCCGTCGCGAAATCGGGCGAACGCGAAGACGAGGGCACCGTGGTCGGCGCCATGGTTGCCGGCAACGAAGTGCGCAGTGAACAGGCCAGCCAGGTCGGTGGCGTGAAAGCGGTTCCCGCCGTGCGCGCACTGGCGAAGAAACTCAAGGTTGACCTGGCCCGTGTGCGTGCCAGCGGCGCGGACGGCGTGATTACGCTCAAGGACGTCAAACAGGCCGCGGCCGATGGCTCGGCACCACTCGGTTCCACACCGGCCCGCGCTCCGGCAGCCCCGGCGCCGCCGATGGGCAGCGGGCAACGCAGCACCGTATCGCAGGCCGGCAAGCCTGTGCGCACGCGCCCGCCGAGTACCGCCGCGCTGGGCCAGCCGGAACCACTCAAGGGCGTGCGCCGCAATATGGCGCGCGTCATGGCGGACGCGCATGCCAAGGTTGTGCCGACCACGCTGGTCGACGATGCCGACTTGCATGCCTGGGTCGGCAAGCAGGACATCACCGCACGCCTGATCCGCGCCATCGTCACCGCCTGCAAGGAAGTGCCGGCGCTGAACGCCTGGTTTGACGGCGAAAACCTGACCCGCACGTTGCATCCGCATGTCGACATCGGTATCGCCGTCGACACCGAAGACGGCCTGTTCGTACCGGCGCTGCGCAATGCAGACGTGCTCGACGGCAACGGCATCCGTGCCGCTGTCCAGCGCCTGCGCGCGCAGGTACAGGATCGTTCGATTCCGCCCTCGGAGCTGACCGGTTACACCATCAGCCTGTCAAACTTCGGCATGTTCGCCGGCCGTTACGCGACACCGGTGGTGGTACCGCCTTGCGTTGCCATCATCGGCGCCGGCAAGCTCAGCCATGATGTCGTTGCGATCATCGGCAGCATCGAAGTGCACCGTCGCCTGCCGATCAGCCTGACGTTCGATCATCGTGCAGCCACGGGCGGCGAGGCAGCCCGCTTCCTGGGGGTACTACTCGACGATCTCGCGCAACCGAACTGACATGCACCGAAGCCGCATCAGCGCGTTCGTCATCGACTGCCGCGACGAGAATCTGGCCGCAGCGACGAAATTCTGGAGCCAAGCGCTGGGGCGGCCGGTGTCCAACCCGGATCAGGATGGCGACGGCAAATATGCCGAGCTGAAGACCGACGCCAACGAGCCATTCCTGTTGCTGCAGCGCAGCGATCATGAGCCGCGCATTCATCTGGACATCGAAACCGATGACCTCGATGCCGAGGTGGGGCGCCTGGAGGCGCTCGGCGCCACTCGCGTCGCCTTCGTCAAACGCTGGTGGGTAATGCAGGCGCCGACCGGACACCGATTCTGCGTGGTGCGCAAGCAACATCCGGAGTTCGGTGCACATACCAACCGTTGGCCGGATTCGCACGAAGCCTGAGGAGTAGGACGAAGCTTGAGGAGTAAGAAGAGACTCCTCCTGTCGATTTGATTGGTGATTCAAACCACAATCGTGGCACTTCGATGCCGAGCGACTCGACCACTGAGATGGAGAAGTCTCTTTTTACTCCTTAACACCTTCTTAAACTGTGCCGGGCTAAAGTCATGTCTGGTCTGCTGGGGAGTAGACAGAGTTGTTTGAAGTACGGTGGCAGGCAGTCCGGCTACGGACCGGATTCTTGGCGATCCTTGCGCTGACGCAAGGGACTTTCGCGCTGGCGGCAGATTCCGCGAAGACCGGGAATCCCGCCATGCCGAAAGTCGCGGCCACGACCAAGATCAACGACCAACCACAAACGCGACCACCAGTGCCGCTCAGCCGCGGGGCTTCTGCGCGAGCGTTCCCGGCCGAGCCGGGCAAGGTTCGTCTCGAACAAATGCCATCGGGCATGCGTGTCTATCATTTGAACGGACAGGGCATGCAGGCGCTTGAGGCCCACATCGGTGCTGACGGGAAGGTCCACCTGCAATGCACCGAGCATGCCGGACGGACTCACGCGCACGATAAACCGGGCAACGCGGATGACCACTGAGCGTTACCGCTGCAGCACTTTGCTGCTTATGTTCTGCGGCTTCTGCCAGCTCGCTTCCGCCACGACAATCAGCATCAACAACATCAACGATCCCGGCGTCGGCTTCAATGACAACACGCCGGTATCGCCGGTCGGCGGCAACAGCGGCACGACGCTGGGCGGGCAACGCCTGATCGTGTTCCAGCAGGCAGCCAGCCAATGGGCCGCATTACTCAATTCCGATGTCACGATTATCGTGCAGGCGTCGATGACAGCCCTGACCTGCGATGCCACTTCGGCCGTGCTGGGTTCCGCCGGGCCAACCCTGGCGATCTCGAGTTTTCCCAATGCCCCGCGCGCCAATACCGCGTATGTGGTCGCTGAAGCCAACGCCCTGGCAGGCAGCGATCTGTACCCGGCGGACAACGACATCGTCGCGCAATTCAACATTACCCTGGATGCAGGCAACGCCGATTGTCTTGGTGGCACCACCTGGTGGTACGGGATCGATCCTGGCGTCGCGCCAGCCGCGGGAACGTTACCGCTGCTGCCTGTCGTGTTTCACGAACTGGGGCATGGTCTGGGTTTCGTGTCGCTGGTAAACAAAAGCACCGGCGATTATCTGACGTCTCCAGACGTCCCGGTATGGGCGCATTATTTGTTCGATACCGCCACGATGAAATACTGGAGCGCCATGACCAACCTGCAGCGCGCGGCGTCAGCAACGAACGATCCGCACCTGGTATGGACCGGTCCACGCAGCAACAAGCAGGCCAACGAATACCTCGGAGCAGGCGTTGCGTTGATCGTCAATTCACCGGCTGATCTCGGCGCCAATCAGGCTGGCACGGCCAACTTTGGCCCACCCGTTCCTCCCTCCGGGATCACAGGGGACCTGGTGTTGGTCAACGATGGCGTGGCCGGGACTGGTAATCCAGTGGGAACAGTCAGCGATGGTTGCGAGTCGCCGTTCAGCAATAACGTCAACGGCAAGATCGCGTTGATCGATCGCGGCTATTGCAATTTTACGGTGAAGGTCAAGAACGCACAGGACGCTGGCGCAACCGCCGTGATCATTGCCGACAACTCCAACAACGAACCAGGTTATCCGCTGAGTCTTGGCGGCAGTGACGGCACAATCGTCATCTCGAGCTACGGTATCAGCCAGGCACTGGGCAACGCGATCAAGGTCAACCTGCCTTCTCCCGGCGTCAATGCAACACTGGGTTACGCCAACATCGGTGTCAATCAGGGTTGCATCCGGATGTTTGCGCCGAACCCGATCGTCAGCGGCTCTTCGGTGTCGCACTTCGATGGTGATGCCTATCCGAACCTGCTGATGGAGCCGGCCTTGAACACATCGATCTTCGACAAGGTCGATCTGACTCTGCCGTTCTTCGCCGATATTGGCTGGAGTACCAACGTCGAGGATTTCCTGTTTATCGACGGCTTCGATCCGAATGCCTGTCCTTTCTCCAGCAATTCGCCCTGATAAAGGCGCTGCACGACGCGCTCGACAGGCAGTTCAGGATTCGCAACGCCCTCGCTGGCTGTCAGTTGCTTTGCGCGGCGTCTGAACGGCGCCAGACCAGCATGCGCGCCAGCAATCCCAGCGCAAGTGCCGCGGAAAAGCCGGCATAGGCGTAAAGCACCGGCGCGATCATCTGCCACACGCCAATTCGCCCCGGATGCAGCACGCTCGCCGCCGTCGTGAAACCATAGTGCGTCAATACCACCGCCACCACGGCAGCGGACAGCACGACGAAGCTGTCGAAGCTGCGACGTGCAGGTGTGCGCGGCAAGGATTCCGGATACCGCCAGTACGCCCAGGCCAGAATAAACAACCACGGCCCAAGCAGGACCAGAGCGAGAAAGTGCATCATTGCCGACTGCGCTCCGCCAGCGCCACCAACTCGGCACGCAATCGGTCAATTCCGTCATCGCGGGCGCCGGCATCCACGAAAACCGGGCTCTCCGCTACCGATTCGCCGTTGAGGGTGACGACGAAGGTATTGTCCACCGGCGCAATAGCAAGCGTGTCGCCCATAGCCATGATTTCCTGGATACAGGCGCCGGCGGTTTTCGGATCGACGAAACCACGCGACAGCGCCAGTTCCTCGCCGTCGGCCGCCAGAATGCGGAAGCGGAAACTACCATCCTTTTCGCGGAAGCTGACCATGCGCATCAGTTTCGCGGCCTTCTTGTTTTGCTGGTTGTCCGTGGGCTTCTTCACCGCCCCGCGACCCAGACCAACGGCTTCGCGCAGTGCGGTCAAAAGCGGCGTCGCTATCGCGCGCGCGCGCGCCGCGCCGGCCATGAGGATGGCTTCAACTTCTTCCGGATGCGCCATCAGGTGTGCGTAGCGATCACGCATTGGCGTCAGTTCCGTGTCGATACGCTCGAACAGCCGTCGCTTGGCCTCGCCCCAGCCGAGGCCGCCCTCGAGATCGGCGCGGAAGGCGTCGGTCTCTGCCGGGGTGGCAAAAGCGCGGAAGATGGTGAACAGCGCCGAACCCTCGGCGTCCTTGGGCTCGCCCGGCTCGCGCGAGTCGGTGACGATTCGCATGATCGCCGCGCGTAGCGCCTTCGGCCCGCCCTCGAACAGCGGGATGGTGTTGTCGTAGCTCTTGGACATCTTGCGCCCGTCCAGGCCTGGCAGCGTGGCCACCTGTTCCTCGATAGCGGCCTCGGGCAGGACGAAGAATTCGCGCCCGTACAGATGATTGAAGCGCTGTGCGATGTCGCGCGCCATTTCGATGTGTTGCACCTGGTCGCGGCCAACCGGCACCTGGTGCGCATTGAAGGCCAGGATGTCGGCAGCCATCAGCACCGGGTACATGTACAAGCCTGCGTTGATACCCGCGTCCGGATCCTCGCCTGCCGCGGTATTGGCGTCCACCGCCGCCTTGTAGGCGTGCGCACGGTTGAGCAGGCCCTTGGCGGTGACGCAGGTCAACAGCCAGGTCAGCTCGGGAATTTCGGGGATATCCGACTGCCGGTATAACGTCACCCGCTCGGGCTCCAAGCCGCAGGCCAGCCAGGTTGCGGCGATCGCCAGGCGCGAATGCTGCACGCGCGCGGGATCGTCGCACTTGATCAGCGCGTGGTAGTCGGCCATGAAATAGAACGCGTCCACGTCCTCGCGCCGACTCGCGGCCAGCGCTGGACGGATCGCGCCTACATAATTGCCCAGATGCGGAATGCCGCTGGTGGTGATGCCGGTCAGAATGCGTGTGCGCATGAATGCAGAATCATCGGAAACCCGGCCATCAGTTTAAGCGATGCGCTTGCACGCACGCACGCCCGGTTTTTCAGGTGGCATTTGCAGTGTAGGATTGGAGACTGGGGAATGACCAAACGCGGAGGCAATCATGTCTGGCAAATTCGAAAGCACCGTCGGTAGAGGTGGCAAACATCGTTTCAATCTGAAAGCCGGCAATGGTCAGGTAATTCTGACCAGCCAAGGCTATTCGGACAAGAACGGCTGCCACAACGGCATCGAGTCGGTACGCAAGCACGCCGCACGCGACGACATGTTCGAGAAGAAAACCTCGAGCGACGGCAAGTTCTATTTCGTGCTCAAGGCTTCAAATGGCCAGGTGATCGGTACCAGCCAGCGCTATGCCAGCGCCAGCGGATGCAGCAACGGCATCGCATCCGTGAAACGCCACGCCGCCAGCGCCAAACTCGCCGAAGACTGAATCCCTTGGCGTATGCGATGGCGCGTTGGCTGACCCGACGCGCTATTCGCGCATCAGGGTCGACTTGCCGAACAGGCTTTCGACCAGATCCACCGCCAGTTCGGCGGTGCGATTGCGCGTATCCAGCGCCGGATTGAGTTCGACGATATCCAGCGATGCGAGTCGACCGGTGTCCGCGATCATCTCCATGACCAGCTGCGCCTCGCGATAATTTGGTCCACCAGGTATCGTCGTGGCCACGCCCGGCGCGATATCCGGGTCGAGAAAGTCGACGTCGAAGCTGACATGCAGGTGCGTGTCCGCATCAACGCCGTCCAGCGCCTCTTGCATGACCTTTTTCATGCCGATCTCGTCGATGTAGCGCATGTCGAAGATGTTCAACCCGACATCGTGCACCAGCTTCTTTTCACCGACATCGACGGAGCGGATGCCGATCTGACGTATATCGCCAGACGACAGCGCTGGCGCCTCGCCCCCCAGCTTGGTCAATTCCGCCGGGCCGTATCCAAACAGGCAAGCCACCGGCATGCCGTGGATGTTCCCTGACGGCGTAATGGTCGAAGTATTGAAGTCCGAATGCGCATCCAGCCACAGAACGCGCAGTTTCTTGCCGGTTTGGCGGCAATGTGCAGCGACAGCGGTGATCGAACCGATTGCCAGGCAATGATCGCCTCCAAGCATGATCGGCAGGCGCTTGTCGGCCAGCACCTGGCCAATCGCACGCATGACTTCGCGGTTCCACTCCACCACCTGCGACAGGTGTCGATATCCGGCCTTGGGCGGTAAAACCGGATTCAGCGGACCGAACAGATTGCCGCGATCTTCAACGTCCAGGCCGCGCGTATGCAGCGCCTCGGCGAGACCGGCCACGCGCAGGGCTTCCGGCCCCATGGAAGCGCCACGATCGCTGGCGCCGATATCGGTCGGTACGCCAATCAGGGAAACGGGGGGGAACGTGCGCATGGTCTTGAAATTCTCCGGAATTTCGAGCGGCATGACCGCCGTCAATCAAGCAGCATAACTGTCCGTCACGGAGACATCCAGTGAACCCACAGTCCGCAATCGCCTTCAGCAATCGGGGCGGCCACGCCAAAGTTCGCAGATGCGGCGTATCCGTCAGCACGGGGACTTTACGTAACTTTACCTGTGTATCCGAGAAGTGCAGGTTTGTGACGCAAGCATCTTGCTTTTCAAGATTTTATGTATATACCGCATTGTTTTATAAGTGATTTTCTTCATCAAAATGCTTGCGCCGGTGGAGATAAATCACTCTGGCTTCGACCGGAAAAGAGAATCCGACCTGAAGCAGTCGTGACTCGTTCATGTGACGTTGTCGACAAACGTTATAGGGATGAAGGCGAACAAGCAGAGGGAGATCAGGCAAATGAAGAAGTATTTATGCTCAACCGTGTTTTCCCTGGCAATGCTGGCGCCGGGCATGGCGGCGGCGGCGGATGCCTACGTCACCGTCGACTTGAGCTTGAGGGCCGGCCCGGACATCGATTATCCGCGCATTGATGTACTGCCAGCCGGCACGCTGGTATCGGTACAAGGCTGCGTCGACGGGTATAGCTGGTGCGACGTGATCGCAGGACCGGATCGTGGCTGGGTCGCAGGCGATTACCTGGAATATCCTTACGGCGGGCGCCGTGTATATATTGATGGTTACGGCGCACGTATCGGCATTCCAATCATCAGTTTCGCGCTCGGCACCTACTGGTACAACCATTATCGTCACCGGTCCTGGTACCGCGACCGCGATCACTGGCGCAACCGTCACATCCCGATTCGCCGCCCGTACTCGCGATCGCATCGACGCAACAGCGACCGCTATCGATCCCCGCGGCATTCCGATTATCGCAGCCACGACTACCGACAGCGATCCCGTCCGCAACAACGTTCCGATCGTCGGGGTTCATCGCGCGATTATCGCAACCACGGCAGTCGCCGGCAGGCTGCACCGAATCGGCGTCAGGAGTATGCGCCAAACTCGACACGACGCGCCAACCTTCCGCAACGCACGCATGGCCCATCGCAGTCGCGCAACGCCCGGCCCGTGCAGCGGGCGCCGGAGCGCAGGAAGTCCGGTTCCAAGTCGCATGATCGTCGCAAAAAAGATCGCAACGACGATAACAAGGGGCATCATCGCCGGCATCGCTGATGCCTCAGGAACACGTCGCGCCTGGCGCGACGTGTTCCATGCCGAACGGATGGCAGACTGTCAGCAGTCGTCACAACATCATCGACATTTCGCCCAATCAGCCGTCTGGACGTCTGATTGATTACAAACGAAACTGTTGACAAGCCGCATGGGCATCATATACGGTCGGCAGCATGTCGCACCGCAGCACGATTATCGAACGCCTTCATTCCCGCCTTTCCGGCGCGGTTGGCGGTCGTCTTGAACTTGGTTCCGCCGCGATTTCCGTCCTCGTACTCGTACTTCTCATTACCAACGGAGGTGCGGGTTAGGGCGCGTCTGAAACACAGACGAAGATTCCAGAAACCCCGCACCCGGAAACGGATGCGGGGTTTTTTAATGCCCGAAGCCCGCTCACAGCAGACTTATGACAAATCCGGAAGCAAACCCCAGCAACGACCAGTCGTCAAACTCCAACCCGGCCGCTGACAGCGAACCTCAGGTAGGTGAACTGTGTGGTGATCGCGTCCGCGTTTTCGATACGACGTTGCGGGATGGCGAACAGGCGCCGGGCTTTTCCATGAGCCGGTCGCAGAAACTGCGAATGGCTCACGCCCTCGCTGATCTCGGCGTCGACGTCATCGAGGCCGGATTTCCGCAAGCCTCGCAAGGCGACTTCGATTCGGTCCGCGCAGTCGCGGCGGAAATTCGCGGCCCGACCATTTGCGGCCTGGCCCGCGCGCAGACAGGCGACATCGAGGCCGTCGTGCGTGCAACCGAACCTGCCGAATGCGCACGGGTGCACATCTTCCTTGCCACCAGCCCGATCCACCGCCGGCACAAGCTGAACATGAGCCGAGAACAGGTTCTGGAGACCGGCTTCAACGCGGTACGCCGCGCCCGTCAGCTGTGCGATGACGTCGAGTTCTCGGCCGAGGATGCGATCCGCACGGAACCCGAATTCCTGATCGAGGTGCTGTCGACGATGATCGCCGCCGGCGCCACCACCGTGAACGTGCCCGACACGGTCGGCTACACCACCCCGGATGAAATCGGCGCCCTGTTCACACGCCTGAAACGCGAAGTGCGCGGCATCGAGAATGTCGTACTCAGCGCACACTGCCACAACGATCTGGGCCTGGGCGTGGCCAATAGCCTGGCCGCCCTGGCGGCTGGTGCACGTCAGGTCGAATGCACGATCGGCGGCATCGGCGAACGCGCCGGCAATGCCGCGCTCGAGGAAATCGTCATGGCACTGCACACGCGGCGCGACCGTTTCAATCTGGACACCGCCATTCGCACCCAGCTGCTGCACCCGACTTCGCGCCTGCTGGCGAACCTGGTCGGTTCGACCGTACCGCGCAACAAGGCCGTGGTCGGCGACAACGCCTTCGCACACGAATCCGGCATCCATCAGCACGGCATGCTGAAGAACCGCGAAACCTACGAAATCATGCGTCCCGAGGATGTCGGCTTCTCGCGCACCCAGCTCGTGCTGGGCAAACATTCCGGACGCCACGCCTTGCGTGAACGCCTGGCGGCGCTGGGGCACGAGCTGGATGACGCGCAACTGGACGCTGTTTTCACGCGTTTCAAGGCCCTGGCGGACAAGAAACGCGAGGTGTTTGACAGCGACATCGACGCGCTGGCGCTGGGCCAGGATCCGGAATCGGTCGGACCCTGGCGACTGGAACACCTGCACTCGTCCACGCACCTGGGCGGCAGCGCGTCGGCTTCGGTCAAGATTCGCCATGAGGACGGCCGCCTGTCCGGCGAGGCGGCGATCGGCGACGGACCGGTGCATGCGGTACTGCGCGCGATTGAACGTGCCGCCGGCATTGCGCTGGACATCTCCGAGTTCCAGGTGCGTTCGCTCAGTTATGGCGCCGACGCCCAAGGCAGCGCCGCGCTGGGCGTACGCCACGGCGAGCGCGAGTTGCGCGGCCGCGGCGTGTCTACCGATATCGTCGAAGCCGCTGCCCTGGCGGCGCTGGAAGTCGTCAACCGCATCGAACGCCTGACCACCCAAAACACCCCATTGCCGACCGCGGCAAATCACGCCTGAGGACCACAACCATGAAACCGGTGAAACTGATCTGGCACAACGGACGCCTCAAACCCTGGACCGAGGCAACCGTGCACGTCGGCGCCCATGCCTTGCACTACGGCTCGTCGGTGTTCGAAGGCATTCGCGTATACAAGACGCCTGACGGGCCGCAATATTTCCGACTGGCCGATCACACCGATCGTCTGCTGCTGTCGGCCAAGGTCTACGAACTGGATGTCGCCTGGAACGCGGACGAACTGAACCGCGCCTGCGAAAGCGTCATTGCCGAAAACGGCCTGACCAGCGCGTATGTGCGCCCGATCGTTTATCGCACCGGGTTCAATTTCAGCCTGTCACCACCCTCGGATACGCCGGTCGAAGTGGCGATCATCGCCATCGAATGGGGTTCCATGCACGGCGCCCAGGCGCTTGAACAGGGCGTCGACGTCTGCGTCAGTTCCTGGAACCGCGCCGCGCCGAACACCTATCCGGCCGGCGTCAAGGCCGGCGGCAACTATCTATCCAGTCAGTTGATCGCCCGGGAAGCGGTGCAAGCCGGCTTTGCCGAAGGCATCGCGCTGTCCTGCGACGGACTGCTCAGCGAAGGCGCCGGCGAAAACGTGTTCATCGTACGCAATGGCAGGATCCACACGCCACCGGTCGCCTCCGGCATTCTCGCCGGCATCACCCGCGACAGTATTTTATGTCTGGCGCAGGATCTGGGTATCGACGTCGTCGAGCAGGCACTGCCGCGCGAATTCCTGTATTTCGCCGATGAAGTCTTCATGACCGGCACCGCCGCCGAAGTCACGCCGGTGCGTTCGGTTGATCGCAAACCGGTCGGCAAGGGTCAACCTGGCGACGTGACGCGCGCGCTGCAGAAGGCCTTCTTCGGCCTGTTCGACGGCAGTACCGCCGATACCCGCAATTGGCTGACGCCCGTCACGGCCGGCGGGCAATCGCAACCCGCTCAGGCCACTTCCGAAACAAGACCATCAACGAAGAAAGCCCGGGAGGCCGCATGACCGCGCCACGCACCCTATTCGACAAACTCTGGGATGCGCATCAGGTTGGCGCCGAAACCGAATCCACGCCCGCGATCCTGTATATCGACCTGCACCTGATTCACGAGGTCACCTCGCCACAGGCATTCACCGAACTGCGCGCCCGCGGCCTGCACGTGCGCCGACCGGATCGCACCCTGGCAACGTTCGATCATTCCACGCCGACGCTGCCGCCGGATGCGTCCGGCAAGCGCCCGTTTGCCAGCGCCCAGGCCGAATCGCAGGTCGCGCAACTGGGAACGAACACGCGCGAATTCGGGATTGAACTGCACGGCTGGGACAGCGCGCATCGCGGCATCGTGCACGTGATCGGACCGGAACTGGGCGCAACCCAGCCGGGCATGACCATCGTGTGCGGCGACAGCCACACGTCCACTCACGGGGCGTTCGGCGCACTGGCGTTCGGCATCGGTACCACCGAGGTCGGCCACGTGCTGGCCACGCAATGCCTGCTGCAACGCAAGCCGAAGTCCTTCGCGATCAACGTCGAGGGCAATCTGCAACCCGGGGTGACGGCCAAGGATCTGGTGCTGCACATCATCGGCATGATCGGCGTCAACGGCGGCACCGGCCACGTGCTGGAATACCGCGGCAGCACGATTCGCGCGCTGTCGATGGAACAGCGCATGACCGTGTGCAACATGTCGATCGAAGCCGGCGCCCGCGCCGGGCTGATCGCCCCGGACGAAACCACGTTCGCCTACCTGCAAGGACGCGAACGCGCACCCCAGGGAGATGAATGGGAACGCGCCGTGGCCGCATGGCGCGGATTGCCATCCGATCCGGATGCGAAGTTCGATCGTGAAGTGAACATCGACGCCGGTGCAATCCGGCCCAGCGTCACCTATGGCACGCATCCGGGCATGGTCACCACACTCGATGCACCGGTGCCGGTTGCTGCCAACGCCCAGGAAAAGCGCGCGCTCGACTACATGCGCATGACCACGGGCAAGTCCCTGGCCGGCACGCCGGTCGACATCGTGTTTCTGGGCAGCTGCACCAATTCGCGTCTGTCCGACCTGCGCGCCGCGGCACAGATTCTGCGCGGCCGGCGCATTGCATCCAGCGTGCGCATGCTGGTCGTGCCCGGCTCCGAACAGATCAAGCGCGACGCCGAACGCGAAGGCCTGCACGAAGTATTCCGCAACGCCGGCGCGGAATGGCGCGAAGCGGGCTGCTCAATGTGCTTGGGCATGAACGGCGACATCGGCAAGCCCGGCCAACTCGTGGTCAGCACCAGCAATCGCAATTTCGAAGGTCGCCAGGGCCCGGGCGTGCGCACCGTGCTGGCCAGTCCGCTGGTCGCCGCCGCTTCGGCACTGGCCGGCAGCATCGCCGACCCACGCGAATTTCTGACCGAGGAGGCCGCATGAACCCGATTCGTCACCTGCGCTCGCGCACGGCTGTCATCGCGCACGAAAACATCGACACCGACCGCATCATCCCGGCGCGGTTTCTGACCACGACCGAACGCAGCGG
Source organism: uncultured Pseudomonadota bacterium (assembly GCA_963779795.1). Taxonomy (GTDB): domain Bacteria; phylum Pseudomonadota; class Gammaproteobacteria; order Xanthomonadales; family Rhodanobacteraceae; genus Rudaea. The sequence continues at coordinate 151,788 of CAVZZK010000006.1, forward strand.
CCTGGGCAAAGCGTTGTTCCACGATTGGCGCTATCGCTCCGACGGCAGCCTGGACCCTGAGTTCGTGCTCAATCAGCCGGCTGCGCAAGGCTGCGAGATTCTCGTCGGCGGACGCAATTTCGGCTGCGGTTCTTCACGCGAGCACGCGCCTTGGGCGTTGCTTGATTTCGGCATTCGCGCGGTCGTGTCCAGCGAAATCGCGGACATCTTCCGCGGCAACGCGCTGAAAAACGGCCTGTTGGCCATCGTGCTGAGCGAATCGGAGCATCGCTACCTGCTCGAACATCCCGGTATCGAACTGGCGATCAATGTCGAGCACGAATTCATCGAATTGCCCGACGGCGGTCGCATCGGCTTCCAGTTCGAGGCTTTCGCCAGGCACTGCCTGCTCAGTGGCGTCGATCAGCTCGGTTTCCTGCTGCGGCACGAAAGCGACATCGCCGCTTTCGAGCAAAGGAAGGCCGCATGAAGGCGCGTCTCACTGTCCTGCCCGGCGACGGCATCGGCCCGGAAGTCGCCGCCGCCGCGGTCGCCGTGCTGCGCGCCGTCGCCGAACAAGGCGATCACGAATTGGCTTTCGCCGAACACGACATCGGCGGCATCGCCATCGACAAGCACGGCGAGCCGCTGCCGCAAGCGACGCTGGAAGCGTGCAAGTCCGCCGATGCGGTCCTGCTCGGCGCAGTCGGCGGGCCGAAATGGTCCGACCCGAACGCCAAGGTGCGCCCGGAACAGGGCCTGCTTGGCCTGCGGGCGGCGCTCGGCGTTTACGCAAACCTGCGTCCGGTACGCGTGTATCCGAGGTTGACCGCACTGTCGCCGTTGAAGGAAGCGAACCTGCGCGACGTCGACATGCTGTTCGTGCGCGAGCTGACCGGCGGCGCCTATTTCGGCGCGAAGACGCGCGACGAGGATTCGGCCACGGACGAATGCCGCTATACAGTCGCGGAAATCGAACGTACCAGCCGCCGCGCCTTCGAATTCGCGCGCCGGCGGCGCAAGCACGTCACGCACGTGGACAAGGCCAACGTGCTGGAAACCTCGCGCCTGTGGCGCAGCACGATCACGCGCGTGGCCGCGGACTATGCGGACGTGAAGCTGGAGCATCAACTGGTCGATTCGATGGCCATGCTGCTGCTCAGTCGCCCCTCGGCCTACGACGTGATCGTCACCGAAAACCTGTTCGGCGACATCCTCACCGACGAAGCCGCGGCCCTGGCCGGCTCGCTCGGTCTGCTGCCGTCGGCATCGCTCGGCGACGGACGCTCGGGTCTGTACGAGCCGATTCATGGCTCGGCACCGGATATCGCCGGCAAGGGGCTGGCCAACCCGCTCGGCGCAATCCTGAGCAGCGCGCTGCTATTGCGCTATTCGCTGGCTCTGGAATCCGAGGCCGAGGCCGTCGAACGCGCCGTGGATGCCGTTGTGGCAAGCGGACAACTCACACGCGATCTGGGCGGCACGGCGACGACCGCACAGGTCACCGGTGCGGTACTCGCATCACTGGCATCCGGGCGCAAGCGCGCAGCGGCATAAACGCAGCGGCATAAACAAGGACTGATTAATGAGTGACGAAAACAAGAACAAACTGCGCAGCGACCTGATCAAGACCGGCCCTGACCGCGCACCGGCGCGCGCAATGCTGTACGCGACCGGGCTCGACGAAGACGCCGTGAAACGCCCGTTGGTCGGCATCGTGCACAGCTGGTCGAACGTATCGCCATGCAATCTGAACCTGCGCGACCTTGCGCTCGCCGCTGCCAATGGAGTGCGCGCCGCCGGCGGAACACCGTTCGAGTTCAATACGATCGCCGTTACCGACGGCATCGCCATGGGCTCGCCCGGCATGCGCGCGTCGCTGGTCAGCCGCGAAGTCATTGCCGATTCGATTGAGCTGGCCGTCGAAGGTCATTGCCTGGATGCCGTGCTGGTCCTGTGCGGCTGCGACAAGACGATTCCGGCCGCGGCCATGGCACTGGCGCGCATGAACCTGCCGGGCCTGGTGCTGTACGGCGGCAGCATCGCGCACGGCATTGTCGACGGCAAGCCGGTGACTGTGCAGGACGTGTTCGAAGCGGTCGGCGCACACGGCGCAGGCAAACTTTCCGACGCCAAGCTGCACGAAGTCGAACGCCACGCCTGTCCCGGTGCCGGCGCCTGCGGCGGCCAGTTCACCGCCAACACGATGGCCATGATCCTGACCGCGCTGGGCCTGTCGCCGCTGGGCTTCAACGACGTACCGGCGACCGATCCAGCCAAAAGCGATGTCGCGCACCGCTGCGGCGAACTGGTCATGGATTGCCTCAAGCACGATCGGCGGCCACGCGATATTCTCACGCCGACCGCATTCGACAATGCCGCGCGCATGGCCGCGGCCACGGCCGGTTCGACCAATGCGGTGCTGCATCTGCTCGCCATCGCGCATGAAGCCGAGGTGCCGCTCGACCTGGAGTTGTTCGAAAGCACCTCACGCGGCACGCCCGTAATCGCCGATCTGAAGCCGGCCGGACGTTATACGGCAGTCGAACTGACCGCCGCCGGCGGCACCACCACGGTCGCGCGCGAATTGCGCAACGGCGGTCTGATCACCGACTCGCCGACCGTGACCGGTCGCTCCCTGTTCGCCGAACTCGACGCCGCCCCAGCCACGCCCGAGGGCCAGCCGGTAGTGCATTCGTTGTCGAATCCGTTGAAGCCGCGCGGCGGCTATTCGATCCTGTACGGCAATCTGGCGCCTGAAGGCTGCGTGCTCAAGCTGGCCGGCAAGGGGGTGACCGGTTTCGAAGGACCGGCGCGCGTATTCGAAAGCGAAGAAGCCTGTTTCGCCGCCGTGCAGGCCGGCGCGGTTCAGGCCGGTGACGTCGTTGTCATCCGCAACGAAGGTCCGGCCGGTGGTCCCGGCATGCGCGAGATGCTCGGCGTGACCGCGGCCTTGGTCGGTCGAGGTCTCGGTACCTCGGTCGCATTGATCACCGATGGTCGCTTCAGTGGTGCCACGCACGGCGTCATGGTCGGCCATATCGCCCCGGAAGCGGCGCGTGGCGGCCCGCTGGGGCTGATCCGCGACGGCGACCGCATCCGCATCGACGCGGAGAAACGCACGCTCGATACCGACGCCGACCTGGACGAACGCCGCAAGACCTGGACGCCACCGCCGCCAAAAGTCACGCGCGGCGTGCTCGCCAAATACGCAAAAACGGTCGGTTCCGCCGCACGCGGCGCCGTCATCGACATCTGACCCCATCCCACATCGACCCTTGGAGAAACCATCATGTCCTCAGATACCACGGCTTTGAACAACGCCCGCATTGCTGTCCTCGGCTACGGCAGCCAGGGACGCGCGCATGCCCTGAACCTGCGCGATTCGGGTCTGGACGTCGTCGTCGGCCTGCGCAGCGGCGGTCCGACCTCGATCACCGCGAAGAACGACGGCCTGCGCGTCGTCGAACCGGCCGAAGCGGTCAAGGATGCCGATCTGGTCGCCGTGCTGACACCGGACATGGTTCAGCCACAACTGTATCGCGACGTAATCGCCCCGAATCTGAAGCCGAACGCGACACTGCTGTTCGCGCACGGTTTCAACGTGCACTTCAAGACCATCGAACCACGCAAGGACATCGACGTGGTGCTGGTTGCGCCGAAAGGCCCCGGCGCACTGGTGCGCAACGAATACACCATCGGCCGCGGCGTACCCTGCCTGTTTGCCGTGCATCAGGACGCCAGCGGTCAGGCCCGCGATCGCGTACTCGCCTATGCGGCCGGCATCGGTGGCGCACGCGCGATGCTGATCGAAACCGATTTCAAGGAAGAAACCGAAACCGACCTGTTCGGCGAACAGGCGGTACTTTGCGGCGGCGTCAGTGAACTGGTTCGAAACGGTTTCGAAACCCTGGTCGAGGCCGGTTACCAACCGGAGATCGCTTACTACGAAGTCATGCACGAACTCAAGCTGATCGTCGACCTGTTTTACGAGGGCGGTCTGACCAAGATGCTGACTTTCGTCTCCGAGACGGCGCAGTACGGCGATTTCACGCGCGGTGCGCGCGTGGTCGATGCCGATACCAAACAGCGCATGCGCAAGGTGCTGGACGAGATTCAGGACGGCACCTTCGCGCGCGAATGGACCGCCGAATACGCCGCCGGCTTGCCCAAATACAAGGCCTGGAAGCAGGCCGACCTGGACCATCAGATCGAACAGGTCGGTGCACGTTTGCGCGCGCGCATGCCGTGGCTGAATCCGCCCGCCGGGAATGCCAAACCGGCGCTCAAGAAGGTCGGCTGACCGCTTACGTCGAGGACCGGATGTCGGCGTGTGCTCCCAGGAGTGTCGGCGTCCGGTCTTTTTACCGCCGAGTTGCGATCAACCACACAGGTCACCAATGACGTGAACGCACAACTGCAAACAGCCGAACGAATTCGGGCCCATCCGCTGGCCGGTACACGGATGAGCGGCGCCGATCTGGTCGTTCAGGTACTGGCCGACGAAGGTCTCGACGTCGTGTTCGGGTACTCCGGCGGCGCGATCCTGCCGGTCTACGACGCGGTATTCCGCTACAACGCCGAACACATCCACGCAGATGGCAGCGAGCCATTGCCGTTGATCGTGCCGGCCAACGAACAGGGCGCCGGTTTCATGGCTTCCGGCTATGCGCGCGCCTCGGGCAAGGTCGGCGTGGCGCTGGTCACCTCCGGGCCTGGCGCAACCAATACCGTGACGCCGGTGCGTGACTGCCTGGCTGACTCGATCCCGATCGTGGTCATCAGCGGACAGGTGGCCACGGCATCGATCGGTACCGATGCATTCCAGGAGGCACCGATCAGCAGCATCATGCTGTCCTGCGCCAAGCACGTGTTTCTGGTCACCGACGCGAGCAAACTCGAAGCGACCTTGCGCACCGCTTTCGAGATCGCACGCAGCGGCCGGCCCGGCCCGGTCGTCGTCGATATCCCGAAGGACATCCAGAACACGCCGCTGGTGTTCGATGGTTCCTGCGTGCTGCCGATGTCCGGCTACCGCACGCGTATCGCCAACGTCGGCCGTGCCCGCCTGGACAATGCACACTGCGAAAAATTCCTGGAAAACCTGCGCAAGGCCAATCGTCCGTTGATCTACGCCGGCGGCGGCGTGGTCGCGGCCAATGCCGCACGTGCCTTGCGCGAGTTCGCGAACCACTTCGGCATTCCGGTGACGACGACGCTGATGGGACTGGGCGTCTATGACACCACCGAGCCGCTGGCGCTGCACATGCTCGGCATGCATGGCACTGCCTACGCCAACTACGCCGTGGAGGACTGCGATTTCCTGATCGCCGCCGGCAGCCGCTTCGACGACCGTGTTGCCGGGGTGCCGCACAAGTTTGCGCCAAACGCGAAGTACATCGCGCATTTCGATATCGATCCGGCCGAGATCAACAAGGTCAAGCGTGCCGACTGGCATTATCTTGGCACGCTCGGGCCGGCGCTGGATCGCCTGCGCGCCTACGCCCTGGAACAAGGTTTCGATTCGGCCACGACGCACCCTTATGCGGCCTGGCATGCGCATATCGCGCAGCTGAAGAAAACCCACGCCATGAATTACGATCGTCAGGCCGCACTTATCCAGCCGCATGCGATCATCGAGGCAATCAACCGCCACACCGCGGGCCGCGCCGTGATCAGCACCGGCGTCGGCCAGCACCAGATGTGGGCGGCACAGTATTTCGATTTCCGCGAGCCACGCCAATGGCTGACATCCGGTTCGATGGGTACGATGGGCTTTGGCCTGCCGGCCGCCATCGGCGCGCAATTCGCGTGCCGCGATGCGGTCGTCATCGACATCGACGGCGACGCCAGCATCCGCATGAACCTGGGCGAACTGGAAACCGTGACCACCTACGGCCTGCCGGTCAAGGTCGTGGTGCTGAACAACCTTGGCGACGGCATGGTTCGGCAATGGCAGAAGCTGTTTTTCAAGGGCCGTTTTTCGGCCAGCGACAAGAGCCTGCACAAGAAGGATTTCATCAAGGCGGCCGAAGCCGACGGCTTCCCGTGGGCGCGGCGCCTGGAGAAACCCGAGGACGTCGCTGCAACCATCGCGGAATTCATCGCCTTTGATGGCCCGGCATTCCTCGAAGTGATGATCGATCCGGATGCCGGTGTGTATCCCATGGTCGGGCCAGGCATGCGCTATTCGGAAATGATCACCGGTGATCACATCCCGTCGCGCAATCCCGATGAGCCGGTCACGGTCGAATCAGCGGAGATGTTTTGATGCGCCGGGTCGTGTCCATGCTTTTGCAGAACGAAGCCGGTGCGCTAGCGCGTGTCGCCGGCATGTTTTCCGCACGCGGCTTCAATATCGATTCGCTGACCGTCGCGCCGACGCATGACCCCGCCATTTCGCGTCTGACCCTGGTCACTTTCGGCGACGAAGCCGTGCTCGACCAGATCGTCAAGCAGTCGCGCAAGCTGGTCGACGTCATCGACATTGCCGACCTGACCAGCCGCGACTATCTCGAATGCGAGCTGCTGATCGTCAAGGTCAACGTGCGTCCCGGTCAGGCACCATCGATCGCTGCCTGCGTGCGTCGTCATCCGCGCGCCGTCCTGTTCGACGAAAGCGACGACACGCGCACGATCCAGTTCACCGGCAGCCACCATGACATCGATGCGTTCCTGACCGAACTCGAGCCCGTCGCCGAAATCATCGAGTTGGCACGCACCGGTACCGCCGCACTCGACCGCGGCGAAGTCACGCTGGCGATCGCCGCCACTGCATGATCATTCCCCTTCGCCATCACGTCGGTTGGGCCTGAAGACCCCTACACACCATGTTCAGGATGCTCTGATCAAGTCAGCCCAGCAGCAATCCGATCGCCAGCAGCAACAACGTCACATGTATCAGTATCACGTTGAGGCCCATATACGGAATCAGCGCGGCCGTGTTTTCGGCATTCACGTATACGCGCCTGAGCAGCAATGCCCCGGCCGGCAACGTCAACAGACCGAGCAGCGTCAACGTCGGCAGGATACCGGATGCAACGCCCAGCCCGATCGCGGTGTAGCTGCCGATCACCATCGCCCCAAACAATACACTGCTGCGCCGGCGCCCGAGAATGATCGGCAGATGCCTGCGCCCAACCTTGCGGTCTGCATCGATGTCCGGGAACTGATTGATCAACAATAATTCGCTGACCAGCAACAGCGGCGGAATCGACGCGACCAGCGCGGCCCACGAGTAATATCCCAGAAGTACGAAGGCGGAGCCCATCACCATGACCGGTCCGAAACCCAGCCCGGGAGCGAACAGACACAGCAGCGGACGTCGTGTAACCCATGGCGTGTAGGCAACGACGAGCAACACGCCAAGCAACCCCAGCGGCAGAAGTCCCGGACCTTTTTGGTAGACGAAATAAACGCCCAAAATGGCGACCAGCGTCAGGCTTGCCAACCCGAGGGCGCGCGTGGTCGCGGCGGCATCTGGATGTTCCGGCAAAGCGCCGCTGCCGCCACTGAATGGCGTGCGCGCGGTGATTGCATCCAGGCCGGATCGAAAATCATCATATTCGTTGAGCAGGTTCACGCTAATGTGCGCAAACAAGGCGCCGACCATCATCAGCGCACAGTCGCTGATCGAAATCGCGACATGGGCATTTACTGCCACACCGATACCAATCAATACGCACACTGGCGTCAAGGTCAGGAAACTGGGCCTTGCCGCGCGCAAGACCGGCGCGGCGATTACCCGCTCCATCACGAACTCACCTCATCGGGTATCGGAAACAAAAGCGTCAGAAATCGCGTTCGCAAATGCCCGCCGACCGGAGGTATCTGAATCGCGCCATCGGGCATGATGTCATGCGGCGCGCGGCGCCGTCGAATCGCTCACTGCACTTTGACCCGCAACATTTCCTCGCCATCCGGATCGACCATATGCACTGCGCAAGCCAGGCAAGGGTCGAAACTGTGAATCGTGCGCAGGATTTCCAGCGGCTGATCCAGGACCTGCAGGGTCTGGCCTTTCAAGGCGGCCTCGTAGGGACCATCCTGACCGCCGGCGTCACGCGGCCCGGCGTTCCAGGTGCTCGGCACGACCGCCTGATAGTTGGAAATCAGCCCGTCATCGATGACGACCCAGTGCGCCAACGCGCCACGCGGCGCTTCGGTAAAGCCGACGCCCTGTGCATGTGTGGGCCAGCTTGAAGGCTCCCAGAGTTTTTCGTTGAAGGTGCGTACATCGCCCGCCTTGATATTGGCCATCAACTTGCCGTACCAGGACGACATCTGATCAGCGAAAATCTTGCACTCCAGCGTGCGCGCCGCCGTGCGGCCCATCGTGGAAAACATCGCCGTCAACGGCAGATCCAGTTTCTTCAACGCATAGTCGGCCAACTCCTTGGTCGGCTCATGACCGTTCGCATACAGCATCAGTACACGAGCCAACGGCCCCACCTCCATCGCATGGCCCTTCCAGCGCGGCGACTTGAGCCAGGAGTAGCTGGCCGAGGTGTCGAGATGATCGTACGGCGGTTTGGGCCCGGAGTAATTCAGTTGGGTCTCGCCGTGATACGGGTGCAGCCCCTTGTCCTTGCCTTCGCTGTAGTCGTACCAGGAGTGCGCGACGAACTCCTGGATATCCTGCTCACGATTCAGGTCGACCGGATGAATCGTGTTCAGATCGCGATTGAGGATCGCGCCGCGCGGCACCAGGAAGCTCTTGATGTCGGATGTGCCGTCAGCCGGGAAATCGCCGTAGGTCATGAAGTTGCCGGTGCCTTCGCCGTAACCGAGCTTGAACCAGTCCTTGTAGAACGAGGCGATGGCGAGCGTATCAGGCAGATACACCTGGTCGACGAAGGTCTTCATCTGCTCGATGATCTGCGCGACTTTCTGCAGGCCGACCGCATTGACCGCGGTCGTCCCGGTGCCCTCACCACTGTGCACACTGATCGCCGCCGGGCTGCCGCCAACCAGGAAATTCGGATGCGGGTTCTTGCCGCCGAAGATCGCATGCAATTCGGCCACCTGGCGCTGCCAGGCCAGCGCATCCAGATAATGCGCTACCGCCATCAGGTTCGCCTCCGGTGGCAAGGCATAGCCGGGATGTCCCCAGTAGGCATTGGCGAATATGCCGAGCTGTCCCGACTCCACCAGTTTCTTGACCCGTGCCTGTACATCGGCGAAGTAGCCGGGTGAGGATTTCGCATACGACGATATCGATTGCGCCAACGTGGAAGTCGCCTTGGGGTCGGCCTTCAGCGCCGAAACCACGTCCACCCAGTCCAGTGCATGCAGGTGATAGAAGTGCATGACATGGTCGTGCACGAACTGTGCGCCGATCATCAGGTTGCGGATCAACTGCGCATTGGCAGGAATTTCATACTTGAGCGCGTCCTCGACCGCGCGTATCGAAGCGATGCCGTGAACCAGCGTGCATACGCCGCAGATGCGTTGCGCAAACGCCCAGGCGTCGCGCGGATCGCGTCCACGAAGAATGATTTCGATACCGCGAACCATGGTGCCGGAACTGGAGGCACGGGTGATCTGGCTGCCATCGGTTTCCGCTTCGATGCGCAGATGACCTTCGATTCGGGTGACCGGATCAACAACAATCGTCTGTGTGCTCATGCTGCATTCTCCTTGTCACCATCGAGACGATCGGCGACCAGTTCCAGCAAACTCTGTGGCGATTTGTCCCAGTTGAAATGCTGTTTGCCGTCATCGAACGTACGCCGGCAATCCGAACAACTGGTCAGGAACACCTTGGCGCCCGTGTTGTCGATTTCGCGCAGCTTGTTTTCCATGGCGCGGTAACGCAGCGGCGCGGCGCGCTGGATGTCGAGCACACCACCGCCACCGCCACAACAGAAACTGAAACCACCATGGTTCTTCATTTCGTGCAGTTCCACGCCCATCGCCTTCATCAGCTTGCGCGGCGCTTCGGTCACGCCGCCCTTGCGTACCAATTGGCAGGGATCATGAAATGCGGTGACATCTTTGCCGCCCGGCTTCAGCTTGAGTCGGCCGAGCTGCAACTGTTCGGCAAGAAATTCCGTCACATGCCGCACCTTGAACGGCAATGGCTTGCCATACAGGTCGGCCGCTTCCCAGCGCAATGCGGTGTAGGCATGCCCACACTCCGGAACGATTACCTGCTTGGCACCGCAGGCCATGGCCTGCTCGATCAGGCGCAGGCTGATGCGGCGCTGCCAATCCTTGCCGCCGGCGTAATAACCATAGTTTTCCGCAATCAGGCCGTCGCTGCGGAATGTGCACGAAACCTTCAAATGCTGCATGACCCGGGCAAGGGCGGCGACGGCTTTCGGATAATGTTCGATGTCGGTACGCGGTACGGTGAGCATGACGTCCACCTGGGTCTTGTCCAGCGGAATGTCCACGCCATGGTCCCGGCCGATCGCCAGCAGCTTGTCGCGATAAGGGTCCGTACTGTCTTCCGGTTGCCCGGTGCGCTGTTGATGGGCCGCTTTTTCGTACAATTCCTTCGGCGCCAGGCCCGCTTCGAACATGCCATGCCGCGCTTGTTCGATCAACGCGGCAACGTCGATTCCCATCGGGCAGATCAGGCTGCAACGGCCACACATGTTGCAACTGTCGAATAACAGATGCTGCCAGCGTTCGAGTTCGTCAGCCGTAACCTTTTGCTTGAAACCGAACAGTTTGAAGAACGGGGCGAACGCGCTGGCCTCGCGCTTGTAGGTCTGCTTGAACGGCTCCACTTTCCAGATCGGAGTGTATTGCGGATCTTCGGTGGCGATGTAGAAGTGACACGCGTCGGCGCACAGGCCGCAATGGATGCACGATTCCAGCCGGAAAGCACTGAGCGCGCCGATCTCACGCGCAAATCCGCGCATCGCGCCCGCAACCCGGGCTTGGTCGGTCAGGTTTTGTTCCTGTGGCGCAAGATTGGCGCCCAGTGCGGCCGTAGTGCTCATGAGGCGGCTCCTTTGCGCGACAGCAAGGTTCCATTGATCGCGCGCGATGGAAAGATGTAGAACGCATGCATCAATTTGCCCAACGGGAACCAGATCAGCAGGGCGTCGAAACTGAGGATGTGCAGCCCGAGAACGGTCTGGTAAGGACCGCCAAAGTGCGCCGTCGCCATCAGCCCGGTGACGATCACCAGCGTGGTAATGAACCAGCTGAAGTAGTCATCGAAATTGGACAGCATGCGCAATACCCGGTGCGTGAGCCGGCGAAACAGCACCGCCAGGAGCAGGGTAAACGTCAATACCGAAAAAATCGTGATCACGCTGTTGGGCAGCGCCGGCCAGCTGACGCCAAACAAGCTGCGCAGGAAGACGATGTGTGGCGCGAACGCCAGCACCACGACAAACAAACCGATGTGATAGCTGTAACCCAGCGCCTCGCCCGCTCCGGTACGGTCGATGAACTCCGGATGTGGCCAGGAACGCGAACCGGTTGCGACCACACCGCCCAGTGCAGCTTTGACCCGCGAATTGCGCGGCTCATTGAAATTATGGCGAAACCGCAACAGCACGAAACTCACGATGCGCCATACGACGCCCAGGCAAAAAATCACCAGCGCCACTTTGAGGGCCGGGCCACGCGCGAAATTGACAAGGTCCATGCTCAACTCCCTTCGGTTTCGTTGTCGACAGCCGCGTTTTCTAGGTGTCGCTGACGCAACCGGCTCACCCCCGCGGAGGCGACGCCCAGCGCGGCGCCTACGGCAGAAGCGCCGCCGACGATTTTGAGGACTTCACCCGATGTCACCGAACCCGACTTGCCCCAGCGCGGCGCGGACAACGGTGAATAGAAGCTGCCGTTATCCCAGAAATTGGGTTCGGAACAACCCAGACACGGATGCCCGGACTCGATCGGAAAACTTGTGCCACCGTTCCATTTGACGGTCGCGCATGCGTTGTACGTGGTCGGCCCCTTGCATCCCAGTTCGAACAGGCACCAGCCATTCCGCGCCCCTTCATCGTCAAAGGATTTGGCGAACTTGCCCTGATCGAAAAACGGCCGTCGATAGCAACGATCGTGGATGGAGTTGCCAAAAAACACTTTCGGCCGGTGATGCTCGTCCAGATCAGGCACCTTGCCGGTCGTGATGAACTGCAGCAGCGTTCCGGTAATGACTTCCGGGATTGGCGGGCATCCGGACACATTGACGATTGGTTTGTCCGTCACAATCCCCGACACCGGCCATGCCTGAGTCGGATTCGGATCGGCGAACGGGATGCCGCCGAACGCCGAACAGGTACCGACGCAGACGATGGCGGCGGCTCCCCTGGCAGCCTCGTGAACGATGTCCACCGCACTTTTGCCGCCCTGGACACAGTAAGCGCCATTGGCGCCGGTCGGAACCGAGCCGTCAATGACCAGCACGTATTTGCCGAAATTCTCCTTCATCGCCTTTTCGCGCGCCGCTTCCGCCTGACTGCCGGCGGCGGCCATCAAGGTATCGTCGTAGTCGAGTGAAATCACGTTGAAGATCAGGCCCTCGATCGACGGCGTGAACGAACGCGTCAGCGACTCCAGACAACCGGTACATTCCTGGAAAGACAGATAAATCACCGAAGGCCGGCGTGCGGCGCGCAACTGTTCGGCCATCGCCCGTCCAGCCAGCGGCGGCATCGCCAGCATCGACGCCATCGCCGTGCAGTATTTGAGAAACGTTCGTCGACTGACGCCGTTACGTTGCAGTATCTCGCCGATCGTGGGGTCGTGAAGCTGCTCGGTCATGTGTCGCTCTCCTGCATCGCCGTGCCGTTGGTTTCGGCACCCACCCGCGCACGTAATCGTTGCGCGCCGATTCGCAACTCGTCATCGTCAACCGGTAGCATCGCCGGTATCCGCGCGATTTCTAGATACGCGGCAATCACTTCACCAGCGCGATCGCGGTGTTCGTTCCACCACACTCCAGAGATGCCGGTTTCGCGGATGATCGATTCTCCGTCCGCATCGACGCGAACGGTGACCTCGCCGGTACCCAATGCCTGTTGCAACTGTTCGTAATCATTCGGACTCATGGGCAGGCTGCGCAGATCGATCGCATCGGGCAGTGCTCCGACAACCAGACGTTCCAGACGGCTTGCAATTTCACTCAGAATGGCAGTCACCCCGCCCCCAATCGTGCCGGTCGATGGCGCCGCAGGTGCGGCAGATTCGACCTGGATAGGGATATCTCCAAGGCGGGTCATGACTCCAGACCCCAAGCATGCAGCACTGTGCCGGCCTGCCCGAGCGCCACATTCATCGCCTCGCTTACCGGATCCGATAACGACTCGTTCCACTCGATCATTTCAGGTTGAACGCATAACAGCGCGCGTTTTCGTGGCAGGCAGTCGCGCAATCTCGCCATATCCAGCAGGTCGCACAAACCGACTTCGTGCACGCTGCGCCGGCGTGAGCTGGCAAGGAAGCGATCCATGGCTTCATCCCGAAACACGCGCACGGTACCCGCAGCCGCGTCCAATTCGGCTGAATCGGCAACCAATAGCGCATCCGCATTCTCGATCAGACCGAGCAGGCTGAAACTGAGGGTGCCGCCGTCTACAAAATTGAGGTTGGCGTAAGCCGGATCGTCACGCAGCTTTTCGATCAGCCTGATTCCAACGCCGTCGTCGCCCAGCAACAGGTTGCCGATACCGAGCACCACTACTCCTCCGTGTGCTTCGTGTGCAACCAGATCGGACGTGGCAGCAACCATCGCAGGATGATCCCGATAGGCGACTTGGACTTGCATTGAATGTCACTCCGCCGCTAACAGCCAAAGTGAAGCATATTGTTGGCCGACGGTTATTGACTTTGATCAACCTGAACGAGCGCAGTCGACGCGTGTCAGTCCACGTGGACTGACAACCGTTCTGATTGTCATTTCCGCTTCTGCTGCCCCGCGTCATGCGCTGTCGCCATGGCGCATACGTGCCAGTGGCAAACTGCCCGGCCGTCAATCTCACGAAATACCTTGCACTTTCTGCCAATGCATCGCCAACAGCCTGTCCTCATGCCGATTGCTTTTCGAAATCAGATTCCGGGGCTTCCCCGGCGTCGATGCATTCCAACGCGGAACGGCTCCTGATCATGATTTCGCGCCGCTGCGAGTCCAGCCAGCCGTGACGCTGAAAACGTGTGAACACGCGTGACACGGTTTCGGGACTCAGATGCAGAAAGTTACCGAGTTCCTTGTGGGACATGGGCAGACGCACCCGGTTTGAATCCGCGGCCATGCGCAAGATGAAATGTGCGATACGTTGCGAGGCATTGTGCGAATAGACGCATATCTGCGATTCAAGCCGCGAGATTTCCGCATAGAACTGTTCCAGGATACGTTCGCGCAACGACGCGAATTCCTGGATGTCGTCAAGAATGTTGCGAACCGGGATTTGACTTACCAGGGTCGTCTCCAGCGCGACGGCGCCATTGCGCATTGCACAATTGACCAGGGCATCCAGACCCAGCAGTTTTCCGGTCGAATGAAAACCGATGATCCATTCATTGTGCTGGGCATCAATCGAATAAGTCTTCAACGTACCGCGCTGGATGGCAAAAACATAACGCGAAAATTCCCCGGCCCGGTACAGGTGCTGCCCGCGGCGCAGGGTTCGCGTCGCCAACAACGTCGCCGGCTCGCCCCGCTCCTCGCGCCTGCGTTCGAAAATTGCTTTCGCCAGCTTGAAACTTCGCCCGTCACTTTCGTCGGTATCTGTGATTGTACGCACATGACCAGCCTGAATACCCTTCACGGCCACCTCCTTATCATCAACACGTTTCGCCAAGTCGAATGCCGGACGCGTGGCGTCGTTGGTGACGAGACGCCGGAATGATCCAATTACCCTAAGGATGCCCTGATCAAGTCAGCGCATCCCTGATTGCAGACTCAACCGAACACGCCTGCCAAAAATTGCGTGGAGCGCCTGCTCGCCCCGTACGTTCAACCCCGGCGTTCGATATCCCCATCGGAACTGGATGATCGCGGGATCACGATGGGGATATCTTGATATTCGTCAATATCACCACGGCAACGATGCGCATAATGATTCCAACAAACAGTTCGGGACATTGTATGTGTCGGTGCTCGACTGGTAGGGTGTGTTTTTTCGGTTGCCACATACCTGAATCATTGCCATCGATGTCGTTCCGGTATGCATGGCACTTGTCCAACTGATCTGATAAACAGGTGATTTATGCGTCAGCTCACGTTCTCGATTCTCAGCTGCTTCCTTTGCCTCGGGCTCCTCGGCCACGCGTATGGCGACGCACCGGCTGCGGCCAAAGAGTGTGAAAGCTGCCATGGCCCCGGCGGCGTTAGCACGCACAAGGACATTCCCACCATCGCCGGCATGTCCGCGTTTTATCTGGACGGCCAGGTGATGGCCTATCAGAAAGGTCAACGACCCTGTCCGAGCACCAAATACCCGGATGACTCGAGCAAACCGGCCACCGACATGTGCAAGAACGCGAAAAAGCTGTCCGCAGCCGATGCCACGGCAGTGGACAAGTATTTTGCGTCGCAAAAATTCGTGTCGGCGAAACAGCAGTTTGATGCCGCGGCTGCGGCGCGCGGCAAGGAAATCCACGCCGCTGACTGCGAAAAATGTCATACCGATGGCGGTAGCGTGGCTGACGACGATGCGGGCATCCTGGCCGGCCAGTGGATTGCCTACCTGCAGGAAACGTTCAAGGAATACCAGTCCGGCAAGCGGATCATGGAAAAGAAGATGAAGCCAACAATTGACAAGCTGACGCCGGAACAGGTCAACGACCTGGTTCAGTACTACGCAAGCGAAGGCAAATAGCATCGCACGTCAACGCGAATAGGGGAACCTGGCAGTGAACGACAACAAACCCGGCTGGATCAAACGCACATGGCGTGTATTGCGCACGCCCTCGACCAAGTTCTCGCTGCTCACCTTGCTCGTGGTCGGCTTCATCAGCGGCATCATCTTCTGGGGTGGCTACAATACCGCGATGTCGGCGACCAATACGCTGGCCTTCTGCACCAGCTGCCACGAAATGCAGGAGAACTTCAAGGAATACAAGGAGACGATCCACTACAAGAACGAGGCCGGGGTCCGTGCGATTTGCTCCGACTGCCATGTACCGAAGGCATGGTTCCCGATGTTCATCCACAAAATCAAGGCGACCCACCAGTTGTGGGGCCACCTGATGGGTGTCATCGACACACCGGCGAAATTCGAGGCTGAACGAAAGAGTCTCGCCGAGGGTGTCTGGAAGGAAATGAAAGCCAATAACTCGCAGGAGTGCCGAAACTGCCACCACTTCAAGTCCATGGCGCTGGACAAGCAGGGACACTCGGCAGCCAAGCACCACTCACCGGAATACATCGCCAAGACCGGCAAGACCTGCATCGATTGCCACAAGGGCATCGCACATCACCTGCCCGAGGGCATGTAGTACGCTGTCGTTCTCAGACGTAAGGGAGCGCGTCGTGGCCGATGGCAAAAAACGTATCTTTCAGTTCCTGGCGTTGATTTTCGCAGCGAGTCTCGTCAGCGCGGGGGTGCGCGCGCAATCGGGCGACAACGCACAGTCCGCCGGCCAGCAAGCCGCTGCGACAGCGCAACCACTGACCAGCCGGCAATGCGAAGACTGTCACGCGCCGCGCCGCATTCCAACCTTCGATCCGCAGGTGCTGGCGCATTCGGTTCACGCGAAACTCGAATGTACCGACTGCCATTCGGACATCAACACCGTACCCCACCCGCACAAGCTTGAGCCGGTCGATTGCAGTGGCTGCCATCGTCGCGTCGCGCATCAGCTCAGGTTGGGTGCCCACGCGCCGCCCAAAAATGGAGCGAAGTCGCGCGCGCCGTCCTGCGCGTCCTGTCACGGCAGCCACGACGTGGTGAAAACCGGCAGCGCCGCCTTCCGCAACACGATTCCTCGACGTTGTGCCTCATGTCACGAAGAACGCTACGAGGGCTATATGGACCGGTTCCATGGTCAGGCCGCCGCGTTGGGCATGGCCAAGGCGCCGCGTTGCTCGGATTGCCACAACCCGCACCGGCCGCTTCCGCCCGACAATTCGCAGTCGCGCATAGCGCCCGCGAACCTGGTGGCCACGTGCGGCGCGTGTCACAAGAAGGCGAACCTTAATTTCACCCAGTTCGACCCTCATCCACAGCCTTCGAACAGGGCCCATTCGGCGCTGGTCTATTACTCGAATCTGCTGATGCAGGTGTTGCTGATCGGCGTATTCGGCTTCTTCGGCCTGCATACGCTGTTGTGGCTGCAACGATCCCTGGTTGCCTACCTGCGCCACGAGTTGCCGGCACCGGCTGCAGCAAACGGCCAGTACGTGCAGCGCTTCAGCGTTTTCGACCGCTGGATGCATATCATCGTCATCGTCACCTTCATTCTTCTGGCAATGACGGGTTTGCCGCTGAAATATGCATCAGCATCGTGGGCGCATTGGCTTTCCGGGTTGTTCGGCGGCGAGCCGGCAATGCGCACCATTCATCTGATCAGCGGTGCGATCACCTTTGGCTACTTCTTCCTGCACATCGGGATCGTCGCCTATCGCTTCGTCAGGACCCGCGATTGGCACATGTTCTACGGGTCCAACTCGATGGTGCCAACGTGGCAGGACATCGTCGACATTGGGCGCAATTTCGCCTGGTTCCTGTATCTGGGACCGCGGCCTGAAATGGGTCGCTGGACGTATTGGGAGAAATTCGATTACTGGGCCGTGTTCTGGGGCGTGGCGATGATTGGAGCGTCCGGGTTGATGCTGGCGGCGCCCGAGCAGGCGGCTCGCCTGTTGCCAGGACAACTGTTGAACGTGGCGGCAGTGGTTCACGGCGAAGAAGCGCTGTTGGCAGTTGGCTTCATCTTCGTCTTCCACTATTTCCACAATCACCTTCGTCCGGAGAATTTCCCGATGGACGTGACGATTTTCACCGGCCGCCTGCCGCTGGAGCGTTTCAAGCAAGAGCGCCCCGAGCAATATGCAAGGCTGGTCAGCCAGAATCGGCTCGAAAGCGTGCTCGTCGGGCCGCCATCACGGCGCCTTGTCGTATTTTCGACGATTTTCGGCGCGTTTGTCGTAATACTCGGGCTGGTGCTGATCATCGCCGTGTTCGCGACGATCATCGCCGGCTGATTCGACGCGTCGATGCAACCAAATGCCGGGTGCCGCGACCGCTTCGCCCCATCTACCGGGGACTCGCATTTTCGACGCGCGGCGGTTTTTCGGTCATTGTTTTCCGCTCATTGCCTCGGCTGGTGTGCCTCCGGTACGTGATGGAGGTCGTCGAATTGCGTTTCGGCAGTTTGTCAAGGATGCACTGATCAAGTCAGCGCAGTTGTCACCAGCCATGTCTGTGTGCAGTTCAAGGCGCACTGGCGAAGGCAGGCTGGCGGCCTGTCGAGGCAGGGCAACGATGAAATGTACGCCGACAGGGTCGGCCCAAGCCTTTGATTCGAATAAAGACGGCGGCTGTCCACAAGGCCGCTTGTGATGCCTTGATCAGAACATCCCCTAACTTGATCATTGTCAATATGGGCGTTTCCCGCATCTGCTTAAATCCATTCAAGGTAAATGTGAATGCTGGGTGACATCCAGAAAGGAGGGACACGTGCTGGCCTTGATCTATCGTATCTGGAAACAGGCTATCCCGGTGTTGGTACTGGCTTTGGTACTGGCGGGATGTGGTGGGAGTGGAAGCACTGGCCCCCAGGGCTCAACCGGACCGGCTGGTCCGCCTGGTCCGCCAGGCCCGCCTGGAACGACAACTACCGGCGGCACGGTTACCTCCTTGACGCTGACAATCACCGGCGCTTCACTCGGCGCAACCTCCACCGTCGATTTCAAGGCCGTCGATCAGAGCGGCAACGGGTTTATCGGCATACCGCGTAGCGCGCTGGAGGTGACCATCGCCAAACTGGTGCCGGGTACCGACGGCAACACCAACCATTGGCAGAACTACAACAACACCACCATCGGCAACATCGGTAGTGATCCATCCAGGATCGTGGCGAAGACTGACTCCGGCGGCTCGCTGTTCAATAACGGCGACGGTACTTACGAGTACACGTTCGGCGCCGACATTACCAATGTCACCAGCCCGATTGCGGTCTCGTTCGATCCGTCGCTGACGCACCGCATCGCGATCGCGATCCGTTCGAGCACGCTGCCACCGGCGAATAACGCAATCTACACGTGGCAGCCGTCCACGGGCGAGACGACCGGCATCCCCACACGGTCGATAGTCGAGATCGCGTCATGCAACCAGTGTCACAACCATCTGGCAGTGCACGGCGGACCGCGCCAGGACACGCGCATGTGCGTTACCTGCCACAACCCCGGCAGCTCCGAGGTCAACACGCTGGGTAAGGTCGTGCAGCTCGACTTCCGCGTGATGATCCACAAGATCCACCGTGGCGAGAACCTGCCGAGCGTCAAATCCGGCACGCCCTACATCATCAACGGCTATAACAACTCGATAAACGACTTTTCCGACGTCGTATTCCCGCAAGACGTGCGCAACTGCGAGAAGTGCCACGATGCGGACAACCCCAATACGCCGGACGCGAAAAACCATTACCTGGATCCCAGCATGCAGGCCTGTGGCGCCTGCCATGACAACATCGATTTCGCCAAAGGCCAGGCTGGCGGACACCCCGGTGGTGTCGTTACCGACAACTCGCAGTGCACGGTTTGTCACGCCGAAAATCGCGTAGCCGGCAGCCCCGAGGATTCGCACAAGATCATCAGCAAGATCGACGCAGCCAATTACGTCTACAACATCCTCGGCATCACCAACACGCTGCCCGGGCAAAAGCCGGTGATCAAGTTCTCGATCACGAATCCGAACAACAACGACACGCCGTACAACATCCAGACCGACCCGGCATTCACGGCAAGCGGCGGCAATTCCAGACTCGCCGTCGACATCGCATGGAGCAATACCGATTACGAAAACATCGGCAGCGGCAACTATCCGGGCCAACCGATCTCGATCAACGCGCTGAATGCAACCGGCAACGGTGACGGAACCTATACGGTAACCTCGCCGGTCGCGATTCCGATGGGTACCACCGGCTCGGGCGCCGTGGTCATGGAGGGCCATCCGGCCGACACGACGGTGTCACCCGTTGTCCGCATCCCGGTGAAAAGCCAGGTGAAATACTTCGCCATCACCGATCCGCAGCCGGTACCGCGCCGAGTGATCGTCGACACGAGCAAGTGCCAGAAATGTCACGGCCAAAACGACGGTCTGTCGCTGCATGGCAACAACCGCACCGACAACACCCAGGTTTGCGTCATTTGCCACAACCCGGACGATACCGATATCGGCGTGCGCCCGAACGACCCGGACCAGATGGCGAACGGTGTCAATACGGCGGCGGTGGATCATCTGGAACAGCGCCAGATCGACTTCAAGTACATGATCCACGCGATCCACAGCGCCGACTACCGCACGGGCGACTTCATCGTCTACGGGTTCGGCGGCTCGGTGAACAACTTCGCCGATGTCGGCTTCCCGGGCATCCTCAACGACTGCAGCAAATGTCACGTTGGCAACAGCTACGTGCCTCCGCTGGCCGCAACGGATCTGGGCACGACGATCGATACCCGTACGACGAAAGTCAACGACAAGTTCTTCCCGACCGATACCATCATGAACCCGGCGCTGTACAACCGCATTTCGCCGACGGCATCGGCCTGCTCGGCGTGTCACAGCGACTCGATCGCCCAATCGCACATGCAACAAAACGGTGCATCGTTCGGCGTCCCCGAGTCCGTGATCGGCAGCACGGCGGCGACGACCGAGACATGTGAGCTTTGCCATGGGGCCGGTGGAATCGAAGATGTCAAGGTTGCACATGAGGTTCCCTGAGCCGCGCCCCGGAATTGGCGCGGCCCTGGGGGGAATGAGAATGCGCGGACGCTTTCTGCTACTGGCGGCGCTGATGGTCTTCGGCGCCGCAAGTACCCGCGCCACGGGTGATCCCGCGACGAACATGCCCGCGTTCACGAGCAAAGGCGCGGACACCTGCATGAAATGCCACGACGATCCGAAAGTCACGGTGATATTCAAGACCCGGCACGCCGTCATCGCTGATCCGCGCACGCCCTTCGGCCAGCATCAATGCGAGTCCTGCCATGGACCCGGTGGTGATCATGCAAGCCATCTGCATCCCGGACAGAAACGTACGCCGATACCGATGTT
Organism: uncultured Pseudomonadota bacterium; assembly: GCA_963779795.1. Taxonomy (GTDB): domain Bacteria; phylum Pseudomonadota; class Gammaproteobacteria; order Xanthomonadales; family Rhodanobacteraceae; genus Rudaea. The sequence goes on from CAVZZK010000006.1 coordinate 172,952, forward strand.
TTCGAAGGGCTCGACGGCGACCGTGGCACAAAAGAATGCCGTTTGTCTGGGTTGTCATAAACAACAGAACCACATGATTGGTTGGCGCGGCAGTGTGCACCAGCGCGAAGACGTGGCTTGCGTGAGCTGCCATCGCATGCACGCCGCGCGCGATCCGGTAAGGGTTGTCTCCGAACAACCCGCAGTCTGTTACGGGTGTCATCGCGAACAGCGCGCGGACTTCGCAAAATTCTCCGCTCATCCGGTGCGCGACGGCGATATGGCCTGCAGTTCGTGCCACGAACCCCACGATTCGCTTTATCCTTACCTGCTCAAGCGGCCTACCGTAAACCAGACCTGCTATACCTGCCACGCCGAAAAACGTGGTCCGTTCCTGTGGGAACACGCGCCGGTCGCTGAAGATTGCACGAATTGCCACAAGCCCCACGGTTCCGTGAACCCCTCGCTGTTGACCAGCCGGCCACCCCTGCTGTGTCAGCAATGCCATGCACCCGACGATCACCCCAGCGTGGCATTCACGGGCGCGGGGCTGCCAAACATGAATCCTTCGGGTTTTCTGCTCGGCGGCAGCTGCGTGAATTGCCACTCGCATATTCACGGATCCAATGCGCCATCGGGTGCGGACCTGGCGAGATAGGAGCGAAGCGATGTCCATTACACGCATGACTCCGAAGCACTTCAAACTACGCGCGATCGTCGGCTCGATCCTGTTGGCGCTAAGCTTCACGGCTCCGTCGCTGTACGCCGCCAATGCCGACGCGAAAAATCAGCAACCGGATACATCCAAGTGGAAGTGCCGGTTTTGTGCATTCGACTACGGCTGGAGCGGCAGCCTTGACCTCGGACTGATCGGCGTTTCGGGAGCCAACTACAAATATGGTGAATACACCGGTTTCTACGACCGGGGCCTGTATCCGCTGGCCGACGGCGGTGCAAGTTACCGCAACAAGGATGGCTACTATTTCGATGCCAATGGCGGCAGGCTCGGGCTTGATTCGCGCTGGATCAATGTGCGCGGCGGTCGCCAGGGCCTTTACAAACTTCATGGTTCCTTCCGTCAAACGCCTCAATTCCTGTACGACACCAGCCGTACGCCGTTTCTCGGCGCAGGCAGTACCAATCAAACGCTGCCTTCCGATTGGGTATATGCCGGCAGCACCGACCGGATGACGGCTCTGCCCGGTGCGCTCGCAGCCAAGGGCATCAGCAATCAGCGTCGCAGCTTTGATCTGGGCGCCAGCGTGACGCCGCCCAAAACCCACTGGGACTTCGTTTTCGACGTACGCCACGACAAACGCACGGGCACCGGAATGACCGGTGCGAACTTCCTCACGACCACCAGCCAACTCCTGGCGCCGATTGATTACCGCACCGATCAGATCGAGGCCACGGTCGGATACTCACGCAACACCTGGCAGTTACGTGGTGGTTACTACGGCTCGTTCTTCCATGACGGCAGCCCGACTCTGCAATGGAACAATCCGTTCCAGACCATCGTGCCGGGTTCGAATGTCGGGCGGATGAGCCTGGCGCCAGACAACTCGTTCAATCAGTTCTTTGTAAACGGCGGATGGCAGGTACTGCGCAGTACGCGGGTTTCGGCAAGTCTGGCCTACGGCCGCGCACGGCAGAATGACGCGTTTATCCCGTCGACAATCAACACCCAACTGTCGGTCCCCGTGTTGCCGGCCAGCAGCCTGAATGGCGACGTGCGCACCGGTAACTACATCTTCCGTGTCACATCATCGCCATGGCGCCACGTGACCTTCGCCGGTGAATATCTGATCGACCGCCGCGACAATCGCACACCGCAATACGCCTATCCGCAGGTCAACACCGATGCATTTGTCGCGGCCAACCAGATCAACGTTCCGTACAGCTTCAATCGTCACATCGGCAAATTGCGCGGCTCGCTCCGCGTTACGCCCCGACTCAGACTGCAGGCCGGTGTCAGCCAGAACCGTTACAGCCGGACCATGTATGCATCGCTGCGCACCCGCACGGACGGCGTATGGGCCGAATTGACTTCGTCCATCGGTTCAATGATAAACCTGTCGGCCAGGTACACGGAAAGCCGGCGGACACTGGACAATTATCACCTCGTGGTTCCCGTTTTGCCCGCGAACAACCCGTTGCTGCGGGATTTCGATATCGCCAATCGAACCCGCAACCAATGGCGTGGCACGGTTTCCTTCGCGCCGCGTGGCGATTTCGGTCTGGACCTGGTCGTACAGCACAATACAGACGATTACCGCGACTCGCCGATCGGGCTGACCTCCGACAAGGATTCCAGCGCGACGCTTAACGCCAACTGGCGTCCAAAGGACAAGCTGGACCTTGACGCCTTTGCCACACGCGAATTCATCCGTTACAACCAGAGCGGCAGCAAAGGCTATCCGATACCGGTCTGGAACGGCAGCAACCGTGCGGTGGTCGACACCTTCGGCTTCAGCAGCCGCTGGCGCGAGGTCATTCCCGGTCTCGACCTCGGTGCGAGTTACAGTTTCTCCTATTCACGCCAGCGGATTGCCATCATCACCGGCACACCGGAGGTTCCGTTCCCGGACAATACTGTCAATTACGGTGCCGTGAAACTGTGGTCGAGTTATCGCATCAACAAACGCATGACAGTCCACGTGCAGTACGCGTACGAACGCCTCAGCAGCGCTGCCTGGGCACTGGATGGCGTCGAACCGGATACCATTTCGAATGTGCTGGCACTGGGTGTGCAAAGCCCTCGCTACCGGGTCAACGTATTCGGCGCCAGCTTCCGGTATGAGTTTTAAGTCCCGGGCGAAATCCGACAACAACGTCGACCTGCTGCTTCTGCACCCACCCAGCGTCTACGACTTCCGCCAGCACGCCATCTTGTACGGACCGGTCAGCGACATGATCCCGTCCTCGACGGTATTCGAGATGTACCCCTTGGGCTTTCTGACCATCGCCAGCTACTTGCGCGATCGAGGGTTGAACGTGCGCATTGTCAACCTCGCACTGCGCATGATGAACTCCCGTCGCTTCGACGTACCGCGATTCCTCGCACGCCTGAAACCCAGAGCCGTCGGTATCGATCTGCACTGGATGCCACACTGCCACGGAGCACTCGAGCTGGCGCAAATCGTCAAGCAACAGCATCCACAAGTTCCGGTCATCATGGGCGGTTTGTCTTCGACCTATTACCACCGCGAACTGATCGAGTATTCGCAGGTGGATTTCGTGCTTCGCGGCGACAGTACCGAGCCTCCGCTGCATCAGCTGCTGCTGGCGCTGCGCGACGATTCACCGCTGGGCACAATTCCGAATCTCACCTGGAAGGAACGCGACAAGGTACACGTCAACCCACTCACGTTCGTTCCACCGAGCCTGGACTACGTCGACTTGCGCCCCGATCGCATGGTCGAAATGGTTTTGCGTTATCGCGATTTGCAGGGTGTTCTGCCATTCAGCGGCTGGTGGGGAAACCCGATTACCACCGTCTTCACGGTCAAGGGATGTGCCTATGAATGTGTCACCTGCGGCAGCTCGCATACGACCTGCATGCACCTGACCCGACGTCAACGCCCGGTTTTTCGCAGCCCCGATAGCCTGATCGCGAACATGGTCGCTATCAGTCGTTTGATTCGCGGTCCGATCGTGCTGATCGGCGACCTTTTGCAAGCCGGCGAAGACTATGCGCGTGATGTCCTGGCGGGTCTGAAACGGGCCAATCTGCCCAACGAGATCGTGGTTGAATTTTTTACCGTGCCACCGCGCTGGTTTCTGCCAGAATTCGACGGCAGCACACGACGCTGGAGCATCGAATTCAGCCCGGAAAGCCATGAACAGGCGGTACGTAACGCACAGGAAGGCGAAACCGGCTATACCACCGAAGAGATGGAAGCGTTCCTGCGTCAGGCATTGAGTCTGCACTGTACCCGTATCGACGTGTTTTTCATGATCGGATTGCCGGCACAGACGGTCGATTCCGTGCATGCCACGATCGACTACTGCGAACACCTGTTCAAACTCGGTGACGCGCGCCTGTCATGTTTCATCTCACCAATGGGTCCGTTCTGCGACCCGGGCAGTCGGGCGTTCGAGGAACCGGAGCGTTTCGGTTACCGTTTGTTTGCACGAACACTTGCCGAACATCGCCAATTGCTGGTGCAGCCGACATGGGAACGCATTCTGAACTACGAATCACGCTGGATGTCGCGCAAACAACTGGTCGATGTGACCTACGACGCCGCCGAACGACTCAATGAACTGAAAATTCGGTACGGTCGAATATCGAAACGCCGTGGCCGACGGGTCGCACGCCGTTCGACCGAGGCGCGAGCGTTGCGCGAACGCCTGGACGCAGCCATCATGGCAGGTCCTTCCGCGCAGGTTTCAGCGGATCTTCTGGGCGAAATTTCACGTTTCAGCATTTCGACAATCTGCGACAAACGCGAACTGTTCTGGCAACGCCATGTGTTCAACTTCCGGATCGGAGCGATCGCACGAATTGTCGGCGGCTACCTGCACGGTCTGGTAGCTCGATCAGCCGACTGAGGAAGCTGCCACGGATGCAACCGTATCGTGACATTGGGACCGGCTTTGCTAGACTGGTCACATTGTTCGATCCACGGGAAATGTGCCGTGACGCCTGCTGGCCAAGATTCTCAACCGCATCTGCTGGTCGTCGACGACGACACCGGGATACTCTCGATCATCAAGCGCTATTTCAGCGCCCAGGGTTTCCTGGTCAGCACGGCCGAAAACGGCACGGATATGCGAACCGCCATTCAGACCGACATTGTCGATGTGGTATTGCTTGACCTCGGCTTGCCGCACGAAGACGGTTTTTCGCTTACACGGTATCTACGCGAGCACTGGGGAGGCGCCATCATCATCGTCACCGGTCGCGGCGAATCGGTTGATCGGGTGGTCGGGCTGGAAATCGGCGCCGACGATTACGTCACCAAACCGTTCGATCTGCGCGAGCTGCTCGCGCGCGTACGCAGCGTGTTGCGCCGGGCCGCACCCGTCGCTGCGCATGCCCAGCCCGAGCCGGGCACTCTGGAGTTTGCCGGTTTCCGGCTGAACGCCGAATCGCGTGTGCTGAACGATCCGAATGGTGTCGACGTGGCGTTGACAACCGGCGAATTCGATCTTTTGCGCATTTTCGTCAACCATGCCGGCCACGTCCTGTCGCGGGACCGAATCATGGAACTCAGCCACGGGCGCAGTGCCGGCCCGTTCGATCGCGCCATCGATGTACAGGTTGGTCGATTGCGACGCAAAATCGAAACCGATGCGTCCCAACCCGAAATGATCAAATCGGTTCGCGGTGCGGGCTACCTGTTCACGCCGCGCGTAAAACGGGGCTGAGCCGTCGTGTTCCAGGAATTTTTCGACGCCGCCCCGGATGCCATGATCGCGGTTGATGGCGAGGGGACGATGACGCGCGTCAACGAGCAGGCCGAGCGCTTGTTCGGCTACAGCAAGGCGCAGATGCTAGGCGCCAACATCGAGATGCTCGTGCCCGTCAATATGCGCCCAACACATATCGATCAACGCATGGCATATATGGTCCATCGGCGTGTCCGTCCCATGGCCGCCGGTCAGGAATTGTTGGCGCTACGGCGCGACGGCACCACATTTCCGGTTGAAATCGCACTCAGTCCGATCGGGAAACCGGAACGGCCGCTGATCGTCGCTTCGATTCGCGATATTTCCGAAACACGACGTGTCCGGCAGGCGCTCGCACGTGCACGATTCGACGCATGCGTCACCCGGATTGGCCAATCCGCCCTGGCAGCGACCGATATCGACGCTGCGCTGGAACACGCAACGGAACTCGCAGCCGAGGCGCTGGACGATGCCGCCGTGGCGATCGTGTTTCGTCCTCGTGTACACGGAAAGCCGGCAATTCGTGCGGCATTCGGTTTCCCGGACGAATTGACCACTGAACTACCCACGGTATTTCTTCCGACTGACGTGTCACAACACCAACCGGTATTGAATGAGCCGGTCGTTCTGGACAATCTCGACGAGTCCCATGGCTATCCCGGGTTGTCACGATTTCGTCAGGCCGGTTTCCACGGCGCCGCACTGGTCCCCCTGATCGACCACGGCGAGGTCATCGGTGTATTGGTAGCGCTATCGCGTGAAACGGACAGCTTCAACCACGATGCAATTCATTTCCTGCGTTCGACCGCCAACCTGCTCGGTGCCGCTATCCAGCGAATCCGCATGGAGGAACAGCTTTCTCACGCGCAGCGTCTGGAAGCAATCGGCCAGCTTACCGGTGGCATTGCCCACGATTTCAACAACCTTTTGACCGTGATCTCCGGCAACCTGCAGATTCTGGAAAGCGATCTGGACGACCAGCCACAAGTCCACGATGTCATCGGCAGCGCGTTGCGCGCCGTCGGTCGTGGTGCCGAACTCACGCGCAACCTGCTCGCTTTCGCCCGACGCCAACGATTGTCGCCAAGCGTCTGCGATCCGCGGCGATTGCTGCAAGACCTGCATGACATGCTTAAACGCACGCTCGGCGGAAAAATCCTGCTGGACATCAATTGCCCGAACGAAATAACGCCCATATATGTCGATACCGGCCAGCTTGAGGCTGCCCTGGTCAATCTCGCACTAAACGCTCGAGACGCCATGCCTCGTGGCGGTCACTTGAGTCTGAGTGCGCGTCAGTATCATCAGGACGACCACAACACCAACGTTGAATTGAAACCGGGTCGATATGTGGTGTTCACCGTGCGGGACTCCGGAGCCGGCATGTCGCCGGAGGTTCTGACACACGCATTTGAACCGTTTTTTACCACCAAACATGGCAAGGGCAGCGGCCTGGGTTTGAGCATGGTTTACGGCTTCGTCAAGCAATCCGGCGGCCACTTGACGGCCCAGAGTCACCCCGGGCAAGGCACGTGCATTGAATTGCACCTGCCGGTCGCAACATCCGTCGAAAAGCCCGCCGCGCGAAGGGTCAATGCGCGCAACCTGCGTGGCACCGGGACGATACTGGTCGTCGAAGACGAAACCGATGTCTGTGCGATTGCGGTGGATTTCCTGAGATCTGCCGGCTATTCCGTCCTCGCCGCCAGCACTGCCAATGGCGCATTGAACCTGATCGCGAATGAATCGACAATCTGTTTGTTGTTTTCGGACGTGGTACTGGGACGGGGCATGTCAGGCGCGGAACTGGCGCAGGAAGTTCGTCGGCAGAGGCCAGGTTTGCCAGTGCTGCTCACATCCGGTTACAACAACACTCCCGGTGAAGTCGATAACGAGGCCTTGAATGACATCGGCTTCCTGCCCAAGCCATATCAACGCGAGAGCCTGCTGGCCGCCGTCCGGGAACAGTTGCAGCAGGAACCTTCGAAGCCGACGTATCCGCCAGACTAGTCTCGCGTCGCGTGCACGATATCGCGCAGCCGTTGCGCATTGAGAATACCTATCTCGCGCCAACGCACCGCGATGCAACCCTGTTCACCCAGGCTGGTCAGCGCGCGAGTGACGGTTTCATGTTTGAGCGTCAGGAAGCTGCCGATTTCCGCACGGCTCATACGCAGTGCGAAACGACTCGGGTCGAATCCGAGCGCCGCGTGACGGTCGGCGATATCGAGTAGAAATGCGGCCACGCGTTGTTCCGCGTTCAAGGTGCCCAACGCCAGCATCCACGACTGATCGGTGCGGATTTCACCCGCAACCGCAGAAGCCAGTTGTGCTTCCAGTTCAGGAATGTTCGCACACGCGTGGCGGACCGCGGGGTATGGCAGCTCCCAGATCTCGCTCTCGTCCAACGCGACGACGTCGCAGGCATACGTCTTCAAACCGATCGACTCGACGCCGAGCAATTCACCACGCATGCGGAAGCCGATAATCTGCTCGCGCCCGTCCTCTGCGATCAGACAGGTTTTCACGCATCCGGCCTGGACCAGATAAAGCGCACCAAACATCTGCCCGGCACGGTACAGATACTGCCCTGCCCGCAACTTGCGCTGGTATACCGGAACATGCGAGCACAGCTCATCAAAATCAATGCACGTCTGTATGTGTAGAAAATCCGCAGGCTTGTAATCGTAGCTCGACGCCGCCGATGTTTTCAGAAAAGCGGACGTTTTCAGAAAAGCGGATGATTTCAGAGAAGCGGATGTTATGGCTGAAGTCATGGTCGTTGCCTCTCAACTTCCTGTATCCCCTGGGTAAGGCAACCTTATCCACGGTGCATGACTGGCCAACGACACAAGGGTAACCAAGTGTAACAGTTGGTAACAGAACCCCCGTTGCGGTATCCGGCTCGCAAGCAGCTTGCAGTTTCCATGCAAGGCACGCTGGTACGCGCCCGCGCGATCAAAGATCGAGACTGTATATTACCTGATGCGAATCCTCAGGGTCGGCACGGCGGTGAAACCCGAGATAAGTCGCCAGGTCGCGCATCTGCAGGTTTTCACTGGCATCGATCGACAACATTTTCCGGATCCCGCTCGCACGTGCCACTTCTATCAGGTGCCGCATGAGCAACGAACCCAGACCCCGGCCTTGCCAGTCGTCGGCCACCGTAATTGCGCATTCGCAGGATTGGCCATCCGCTGAAAGACTGTAGCGGCTGACACCGATTTCCTTCTTCTTGCCTTTCTCGTGCACCAGGGCGACGAACGCCACGTCATGCTGATAGTCGATTTCGGTCAATTGCTTGATCAAGGCGTCGCTCGGACTTTTGATCACCCCGAGAAAACGAAAACGTCGGGATTGCGGGGAAAGCCCTTCGATGAACGCTCGTTCGAGCGCGGCATCCGACTTGCGAATCGGACGGATCATCACATGCAAACCGTTCCGCAGCCTTTCCGACCAGCGCGGCGCCGAGGCGGATGGTGGCAGTGGTATCAGGTCGTGCCGCTTTGTGGCTGAAGTGTGCTTGGCAACGGCCTTGCCGCTCTTGCGCCTTGCGACCCGTGGTGCAGCCTTTTTTGCCGTCGCGCGGGAGCCGGCGGTTTTTCGAGTGCCTTTTGCCGCACGCGTAGCCGTGCCTTTGCTTGCGGTCTTCTTGCCCTTCGACACCGTGCTTTTCGCTCCGCGTCCCGTCTTGGTTGCCTTCCGCGGCGGTGACACCTTTTTTGCAGCTCGACGATTGTTGCGATTCGATGTGGCCATGGCGCGAACTCTCCCGTACGTGCTTCAAGAAGTCGATTCTCGCTTGCTGCAAACAATCTGCATTGATCAAAATCAAAACCTTTCAACAACGCCTCGACTGGGCGACCGGGACGGCATTAGCGATAGACCAGAACCGGAATCTGGCTGTGTGTGAGTACTTTCTTCGTCTCGCTGCCCAGTAACAAACCTTCGAGACCACGTCGTCCGTGGGATGCCATGACAATCAGGTCGCAATGGTCTTCTTCCGCCACCGCGATAATGGTCCTGAACGGGCAATCGCCCGCAACCTGCCGCACCCCGCATTCGACGTCGGCACCCAGCGCTGCTTTCCTGGCAAAGTTGAGATAGTTTCGGCTGTGATCCAGGATCGTCTGCGTTCGAGCATCGCTGGCGGACGCGTATAAGTGCTTGTCCGGCACTGCGGCATGGGATGCGGGAATCACGTGCAAGGCCGTGGTGCGCGCACCCAGCGTTTTCGCCAGACGCAAACCGTATTTCACCGATTTCTCGGACAATGTCGAGCCATCGGTCGGTAACAGGATGTGTTTAATCATCACAGGTTTCCAGGCGTCTTCATCCAGCCGAAAATAGTTGGCGGACGTTTGCGTATTGTGCGTACGGCAAGTATCCACCCCACACGGCCACTGATTTTTTGACCTGCATCAACTGCCGGACAGCCATCCGTGTCACACCGGTGCCCGGAATTTTTCCGGATTTGATCCTGGTCAACACAACCACCTGGCGTCGAACTAGTCTGATTTTCTCCCCTCGCGTACATTGAACCGGTACAACTGCATGAACAACGAGTGTTAAGCCATGATCGCGGACAACGCCACGTTCGCGCTCACGCCAACTGAACGTACCAGCGTCCTGGATGAACTGGGCCGCAACGATGCGGCTGCGCTCGGTTTCATTGCGGATGCTGAAGCCTGTCTGCAGGCATTCGATTACGCCGTTGGTAATGGCGCTTCCAACGACTCGTCCGATGACGACGAAGAACGATTCGAAACGCTTGCGCGCGCTGTCATACAGGTGCAGAGCGCACTCGACGATTTACCCGAAGATATGGCGATGTTGATCGATCTGTACCGCCTGGCCAAAGGCGCACGAGAACGCATTGCCCCGGATTGCGGTCTTTTGATACGACCATGGCAGGATACGATTGTGGCGATTGATGAAATCCGTCGATCCATCGGCGGCAATAAGCCACGCGACAACACGCGTCTGGAAGCCCGACTCATCCTTGCGCTTGCCAACACCTACCGCAGCCGCCTGAATCGTGATCCGGTTTCAGAAGACGCATCTGGGTTTTCCCGTGTACTTTCATTGATCCTGGAATTTGCCGGACACCGCGTGCCGCCTATTGCCGCGGCACGCGCCGCGACGACCCCCATGCGCCTGCGTTTGGTTCTGAGCAAAATCGACTCACCTGCGCCGATGATCGCGGGGCTCACCTAGGGCCGCGGTTCGAAGAAATCGTCGACACCATGCCGTGGATTTGCGTCGAGGCGAGCCAGCTGCAACCGGCATAGACACGGCGACGACGACGAGCGGCACCGATGACGCAACGCTTCTCGCCGTTAGCTTGAACGGCCCTTAAACACCGGTCATCGGCAGCAATTCCTTATTGATTCAAGTCAATACACCCGTCCGGCGCGGGACTACGCTTACCACCGCATCGTGTGCTGCGGAGCAAACCGCAACACACGAAATTGACAGGCGCGACGCGACATTTACGCGCCGGCCTCAACCCAACCATGAGGTGAATTCACATGACCAATCTCACACAATGGAACCCGTTCAAGTCAATGGCACCAATAGAGCTGGCGCCTGAGTTCAATGATCTCTTGCGCGGTTTCGGCATGCGCCCGTCATGGATGACGACGGAAACACCCGGGATTCGGCTGGATGTCAGCGAGGATGGCAAGAGCTATACCGTCAGAGCCGACATTCCGGGCGTGGCCAAGGAAGACATCGATCTGTCGGTCGAAGGCAACCAGATCATGATCAGCGCCGAAATCAAGCACGAATCGAAAAAGAAGGAAGGTGAGCGAGACGTGTGTACCGAGCGCTACTACGGCAAGGTATATCGCAGCTTCTCGACGCCGAACGAAATCGATGCGTCAAAGGCGCAGGCGAAATACGCCGATGGTGTACTCACGCTCAAGCTGCCGAAGAAGTCGAACGGTCATTCACGCAAGATCGCCGTGAACTGATGGCAACGGGGCGCCGGCGCGTCGATGTGGACGGCGCGCCGGCGCCAACATCGATCCTCAAGGCGCGACGTAAATGCATGGCGCAAAGTTAGTGGAGCGCCCGCGGTACCGGGCCGGGAATAAAATGATCCGAAACGACCAGGATGACTCCTCAACCCGGAAAGCAGACAGCTTGCGACCGGGCTGGCGTGGACGTCTGCGCATCCGCGCACCCGAAGAAACCGAATCCGGAGAGACTGAAGAGTTTGTCGGCACCATCGTTGGCAGCATTCCAATCGATAGCAACGCGGATGATCAGGACCCTGATGATGCAATATTTACCGTATGCGCAAATTACCGCGACGGACGCTTTACCGAGACAGGCGATGAACCCCGGTTCTCGGTATATCTGTCACAGATTGCCGATGCTCAACCGATGTAGGCCAACCTACAGTTCCAGTTCGTAGGTAACCGCCGCGGGATCTTCCGGATCGGGCACTCGCCGGAATCCGAGACGTGCGGCAAGCCGATGGGTCTTTTCATTAGAGACCGCGTCGGCGGCATACATGCGTCGCTTGCCATTGGCTCGCGCCACATCGATCAAATGACTCATCAACAAGGTACCAAGCCCACGCCGGCGCCATTGGTCGTCGATCGCTACCGCGCAATGGCAGCTCTCGCCATCGAAGTCGGACTTGTACATGCCGGTGCCAATTTCGACTTCGCCGTCGTCGCCTTCGAGCAGGGCGATAAAACCGACGTCATACGGAAAGTCGATATCAGTCGGACCATCTGCCATGGCGTTGAGCGGCGAGCTAGTCACGCTGACAAAACGGTTGTGGCGTGACTCCTCGGACAAGCGTTTCAGGAACGCCCGCTCGATGTCGGCATCCTCCTTGCGGATACGGCGAATAGTGACCGGCGTGCCATCCATCAGTACTTGTGTCCAGCGCAACGGTGCCGCATGACCGGCACGTCGCCGGGATTCGCTTGTTTTGCGTCGTGTCACTTTACGCTTCCTCGGGTCGGGATTTCATCAGCACTGTCGACCATCGTTTTGATCACAAACTGTTCCACTGCACAGCCAACGCGCAACCATCCAAAGCCGCTCACGCAGTCGCCGAGGCACCCGTTTCCGCATGCTGGTGCCACATGCCCTGATCCGAATCGAACGGTTCGACCGCACTGGTTTCGTCCAGATGAAACACGGCATCGAACTGGTTCGGCATCGCCGCATAAAAATAGTGGCTGCTTCGCTCGGTTTCCGGTCGATAGATCACACCAATCGCCCTTTCCAGCCGTTTACCCGGCATCTCCACGCCACCCGGACCTTGCAAAGGCAGGAAGAATCGATCCAGTCGTGTTGTGTAGAACAGATGCTCATAGGTATCGGTCAGCGCTGGACGCACCCAGCGGTGTTCGACCGGCGCATCCCATTCGCACGCCGCAGCGACACGCCCGGTGTAGGTGGTAAACCCCACCAAAATGGCATTCTCGGCACCAGCTCGTTCGCGTACCAACTGACCAATGTTGAACTCGCCGTTTCCGCCAGCCTCGGTTGCCCGCGCGTCACCCAGATGGGTGTTATGCGCCCAAACCACGATGCGGCCCATGCGACCCTGCCGCCGCAGATGGTCGCGCAGCGCGAACAGCGTATCGGTCATGTGCAGATCGCGGAGATTCCAGGTGTTGATGCGTGAGCCGAACATCGCGCGATAATAGGTTTCCGCACTGATCACGATGCGTGCGTTGCGTTCCGCATAGAACTGCTCATCCTCGGCCTCGGCGCCGTCGTGATCCAGGTATTCGGATGACTTGCGTGCCAGCTTGAGCAACAGATCGATCGCATCATCATGACAGCTTGGTCGCATGCCCATGGCCGCCTCATAGCCGTAGCGCTGCGGGTCGCGCACATGGTCCAACGCGGCATAGCATTGGCGCGCGATTTCCGCCTGTTGCGGATCTATTTTTTGCAAATACTCGATTACCACGTCCGCGGAGCGATACAGGCTGTACATGTCCAGCCCGTAAAACCCTACCGGTACGGACGATTCCATGCCTGCGTTGTATTCACGCAGCCAGCGCACGAAGTCCAGTACGTCATGGTTGCGCCACATCCAGGTCGGAAAACGCTGGAAATCCGCAAATGCGGCGACCGCCGTCGCGTCGTCGCCCTGCCCACGTACATACCGCGCCAGGCGATAGGCATCGGGCCAATCCGCCTCGACCGCCACGGCATCAAAACCGTATTCCTCGATCAACCTGCGGGTAATCTCCGCACGCATGCGATAGAAATCATGCGTACCATGGGTGGCTTCCCCGAGCAACACAAACGTCCGTTCGCCGACCATCTCCATCAATGCATCATAATCATGTAGTTCGCCGTCCAGACGAAGTGCATGCGAGCGAAGCGCTCCCAGTTGGGTCGGAACGATGACCGTCATGTCGGTCGCTCCTTCGCGCGCGGGTTACGCGACTGCGAGAGTAGATTTCGAACCTCGTCGTCGCCGACCTGGTCGAAGTCGCGATACCACCAGCCGACTGCATGAAAGTCGCGCGGCGTCTGCAAGCATACGAATTCGTCGACCATACCGGTGAACATCTCGGCTGAGTCCGGCGGAGCGATCGGTACCGCAACGATCAACGCCATCGGGTGCAGCGAACGCAGCGCGATGACCGCCGCACGCATACTCGATCCCGTCGCCAAGCCGTCGTCGACCACAATGACAGTACGTCCACGTATATCCAACGATGGTCGATCGCCGCGGTAGAGGGATTCGCGTCGCGCCAATTCAACACGCTCGCGACGCAGGACGGCGTCGACATGGGCATGGGTGAGACCCGCCGCATCGATCACTGCGTTGTTGAGCACGACAGCGCCACCGGACGCGATCGCACCCATGGCAAGCTCGGGCTGTTGCGGTACCCCGAGTTTGCGCACGATCAAGACGTCGAGTTCCGCATCAAGCGCGCGCGCGACTTCGAAAGCAACCGGCACGCCGCCACGCGGCAAACCAAGCACCACCAAACCCGGAGCATCACGATAAGCACCAAGCCGCACTGCCAACTCACGGCCGGCTGCCTGACGGTCAGCAAAGCCATCATTCCGGAAATGATCGGCTGCGTGCTGTGTGTGAAGTCGCATCGTTCGGCCCCGCTGTTAAACGGGCGAAATACTCCATTTGGGGTATTCAACATCCGCGTCCGTTACCGGATGTTGACGTGTGTCAATTTGCGTGAACAATCACGGCCGGTTCGCAGCGGCGTCAGCCGCCGCGTTGCGCAGAGGCTGTCTGTGTCGCATCGTCGATTCGGTGCCCGAACAGGCAGAGAAAATCGGGCCAGCTGGTTCGACGGTAGCGTCGAGTGTCGCCGGATCGACAAGTCGTTTTCGTACCACGACATCGGTGCTGCGAAATGATTGAGCTGGATCAACAGTCCGGCATGGCTACGGGACTAATGTGATCCTTGCTCCAAGATGGACAGTACGTTTTGAAAGTGCGTGTGGTTTCCGAAGTCACCCATGCCCAAACAGACGCCAAGTAATTCCGTCGAAGCAGCAGCATTGGATCGCCGGACCACCGGTATCACGTGGGTTCTGGTGGCCGACCGCAGTCGTGCACGGCTGCTCGAATTGCAGCGCCCCGACGGGCGCTTGCTCGAAATCGAAACGTACGTCAATCCGCAAGGACGTGGCTCCGAACGCGAACAACACTCGGATCGACCGCCGCGCGTCCAGCAGAGTGTGAATCCGGCCAGGCATGCGATTGAACCTCACTCGTCGCTGCGTGAAAAATCTACGGACCGGTTTGCGCGGGAACTGTGCGAAATGCTCGAATGCGGGCGTCGCGATTCACGCTTCGATCGTCTGCTCGTGGTGGCACCACTGAAATTTCCCGGCGCGCTGCGCTCGGCGTTGGGTAAATCGTTAAGCGACCTTGTCGCGGCCGAGATCAAACACGAAATTGCGACCAGCAGTGCAGAGGCGATTTACCGTCGACTGCCCGCAGTCGCATTGCGCTAGCCCGCTACGAACGAGATCGGCGAATTGCTGCAACCGGGGCGCGGCATGACAGTCAAAAACGCAGACATTGCCGCGGTATTCGACGAAATCGCGGATCTGCTCGAACTGACGGACTCCAATCCGTTTCGGGTTCGTGCCTACCGCAATGCCGCCGCAACGATTGGCGACTGGCTGGACCCGCTGGCGACTTGGGAACGCGAGGATCGCGATTTCGAGGACTTGCCCGGTATCGGACAGGATTTGGCGGCGAAGATACGTGAGATCCTGAAAACCGGCTCGTGCCGACTACTGCGCAAGCTGCGCCGTGCCGGGGTCAGCGGGCTGGCCTGCCTACTGCAGGTGCGCGGCCTCGGTCCGAAACGCATCAAGTCGTTGCACCGGTCGCTTGGCGTGCATACGCCGCGCCAGTTGCTGCGTGCGGCCAACACGGGTCGGATCCGTGATTTACCCGGGTTCGGGCCGACCAGCGAACGCCGCATTGGCGAGGCCGTGCGCACGTTTCTGGAAAAGCACTCGCGTCGCTTGTGGGCTCTCGCGTCGGCTGATGCCGAGGCAATTGCCAAATACCTGCTCAGCGTACCCGGTGTCGGTCGTGCCGTAGTCGCCGGCAGTTACCGCCGTATGCAGGAAACCGTCGGCGATCTGGATTTCGTCGTTTCCGCCGACGACGGCGATAGGGTAACGAAAGGTCTGGCCGCCTACGCGGACGTCCGGCGCACGTTGGTGCGCGGCCCGACCCGGGCAAGCATCGAACTGGCCGACGGACTGCAAGTGGACGTGCGCGTGGTCGCAGCAGACGAATTCGGCGCCGCATTGCTGTATTTCACCGGTTCACGGGCGCACACGATCGCATTGCGCCGCATCGCTCAAAAGATCGGGTTGAAACTCAACGAATACGGCCTGTTCCGTGGTGACCAGCGCATCGCCGGCGATTCCGAAGCGTCGGTTTATGCCGCACTGGGCCTTGTCGATATCCCACCCGAGTTGCGCGAGGAACGCGGCGAAATCGAAGCCGCACGCGAGCATCGGTTGCCCAGTCTCGTCGATGTCGGGGACTTGCACGGCGACCTGCACGTCCATTCAGACGCCAGCGACGGCAGTACCGGCTTGCGGCAAATGGCTGAAGCCGCTCGCGCCGCGGGCCTGCAATATATCGCCATCACCGACCACTCCAGGAACCTGCGCATCGCACACGGTCTGGATACCACCCGCCTGGCCAAGCAGATCGATCGGATCGATGAACTCAATCGGCAACTGCGCGGCATCACGTTGCTCAAGGGGATCGAGGTCGACATCCTCGAAGACGGGTCGCTCGATCTACCCGACCCAGTGCTGTCAAGGCTGGATCTGGTAGTCGGCGCTATCCATTCCGGTTTCGGTTTCGACCGTGGCCGGCAAACCGAACGCATCCTGCGTGCAATGGATCACCCCTGTTTCAGCATCCTCGCCCATCCCACCGGCCGTCTGATCGGTAAGCGTCCAGCTTACGACATCGATCTGGACCGTATCGCCAGACACGCGCGGGAACGCGGTTGCTTTCTCGAACTGAACTGTAATCCACAACGAGTCGATCTGAATGATCTGAATTGTCGAGTCGCGAAAACAGCCGGCGTAGCGCTCGCGGTCAGCAGCGACGCACACGGTCCCCGGGATTTCGCCATGCTGCGTTTCGGCGTCGGCCAGGCGCGTCGTGGCTGGCTCGGCAAATCCGATGTATTGAACACGCGCAAGCTGACGGATTTGCGAAAGCTGCTGGCACCAACCATGTCCCGCGTAACCGGTGCATAACGCCATTGTTGCAATCGCCTTTCCGCACCACGGGTTGATCTGGCTCATTTGGGCCCCGGCGACACCGGTATTCTCAATATCGTCCGCGAGAAACGAGGGTGCAATCATGCGCACGGCAACCGTTACCGGCGGGACAAGAGGTTTGCGCCGAGACATCTGCATCGGGCTGCACGCGGCAGGCGATCGCGTCGCCGCCGTCTATCACGGCAACGATGAGGCGGCCGATGCATTCCACGAGGAAACGTCAATATCGACCTACAAGTGGGACGTGGCCGACTTCGGGGCACGCCGTGACGGCGTCGAACGGGTGATGCGCGATCCAAGGCCGGCATCCCCGGTTTTACGCGTGCGCCGGCGCTGGAAAGCGCCAACAAGGGCATCAGCGTCAATGCCGTTGCGCCCGGTTATCGCGACACCGACCTGGTTATGGCGGTCAAACCCGACTTATGAAGACGATCATTGCATCAATTCCGGTCGGGCGGCTCGACCGCGGCGACGACATCGCGCGCATGGCCGTATTCCTGTCCCCGGATGAAATCGACTTCACCACCGGCGCGACGTTCTCGCTGAACGGCGGTCGGTAACTGGACTGAAACACCGCCCGCTGCGTTCGAACTATGCCGTATGCACGTCGCGAATGGCGGCCACGATCAGGGGATGGATATCGATCGCGTTGGAATCATGTGGCACCGTGTTGCAACTGACCACACGTTGCACGCCGACCGTTTTCAACATCGACTCTGCATCTGTGTCAAACAGCGCATGTACGACAACGCAATCCGGTGCTGGCATACCGGCCTCCGACAACCGGGTAGCTGCCGCGATCATCGTCTGCGCGGTCGAAATGATGTCGTCGATCAGCACCGGCTTGTGCGATTGCCAGGCCCGCAAATCGGGTAACGAGACGTCCACGTCGCGATCACCGTGACGCACCTTGTGCATTACGATCGACGGGCAACCGATCTGCGCGGCGACATCCCGCGCCCATTGTTCACTCTCGCCGTCGGGACCCACAATCAGTGGCTCAGCCACATTCTCGCGCACCCAATCGGCGATCGCCGAAGACGACGAAACCGCTAGCGCCGGGATCGAATAGATCGTATCAAGCGTAGGATGGCGGTGCAGATGCGGGTCGACACAAACCAGCCAGTCGACAAATCCTGACAGCCAATGGGCAAATTGCGTCGACGTGATCGCTTCGCCCGGATGGAAGCGTGCATCCTGGCGCATGTAGCCGAGATACGGTGCGACCAGACCGACCGATTCGGCACCCAGCTCATGCGCCGTCGTCGCGGCGAAGAAGAGCTCCATGATAAGTTGGTTCGGATACTCCAGGCCACAAGCCAGAATCACGTCGCGTCCAGCCGGCGGGGTCAACAGCCGCACATAACTTTCATCGTCGGGGAATCGGCGTACCGTGATTTTTCCCGCTTCGCCATGCAGTTGAGCAACCAACGCCGCCGCCAGTGCCTCGTTACCCGGTAGTGCATACACCAGCTTGGTCATTCAACCTCCTTGATCTTGATGATGCCTGGATGCACGTCCACGTAATCGAGGGAATAGCGCAATTCGCCACCGGATTGAGCATGGATCGTGAACAGTGGCTGGCCGTTGGCAATCTCATCGCCAATGGCAACGTGCAGGTCCACTCCGGCTGCCTTGGCAAGCGGCGCGCCCGCCAGTTTCGCCACGCGCGACAAATGGCGGTTGTCGATGGCCGCTATCGCACCTGTACGTTCGGCGGCAACCGTATGACGCTCACGCGCCACCGGCGGCTCGCGCATTCCGCCCTGTGCTTCGGCTATCGCCTGGAATTTCTTCCAGGCGCGACCGTCGGCCAGCACCTGCGCGGCGAGCGCTGCCCCGCAATTCGGTGATGCACGCCCTGCCAGTTCGATGATATGCCCGGCCAGCAGAACCGAGCGATCACGCAAGTCCATTGCCGCACCGGGCTCGTTGCGCAGCACGCCAAGTGCGTCGCGCGCCTCCAGCGCCGGACCGATCCCGCGACCGACCGGCTGCGAACCATCGGTCAACACGACATCGACCTGTAGCCCGAGCGCACGACCGACTTCGATCAGCCGCCGGGTCAACGCCTGTGCGGCCCCGACCGAGCGTATCTTTGCGGTTGCTCCGACCGGCATGTCGATGATGACGTGAGTGGATCCGGCGGCTACCTTTTTGGAGATGACCGACGCAACCAGTTGCGCGTCACTGTCGATGTCGAGCGGCCGTTCGACCCGTATAAGGATGTCATCGGCCGGACTCAGCGATACGGCTCCACCCCAGACAATGCAACCACCCTCACGATCGACGACACGGCGCATCGCATCGATATCGAGCGACACCGGCGCAAGCGTTTCCATGGTATCTGCGGTTCCGGACGGCGAAGTAATCGCGCGCGACGAAGTTTTCGGTATCGTCAGGCCGAGCGCGGCCACGATCGGCACCAGGATCAGCGTCGTACGATTGCCGGGCAAGCCACCGACACAGTGCTTGTCCATGACTGGCCGCTGCGTCCAGGACAAGCGCGATCCGGTAGCCACCATGGCGCGCGTCAGCGCTGTCGTCTCGTCGACCGACAAGCGCTCGCCGGCGCAAGCCGTAACGAATGCAGCCAATTCGATGTTTGAATAACGGCCGCCGGCGATGTCACCGACGATCTCGTGCAATGCCGGGGACGTGAATGCATAGCCGAAGACCTTGGCACGAACGTGCGAAAACGATTCCACTGGTGCCGGATGATCGATGCACAGGCATTCGTTCGGCTGTGGTCGCAGTTTGCGCCATGCCGCCTCGGAAAGACCGGCCTCGTCCTCGGCCAACTTGATCATTCCACCGCGGCGCACGACATTCAACGTGGCGAGAATGTGCCGTGTCGGCAAATGCAATTCGACACGCGATTGCGATTCAAAACCCATCGATCGGCAAACAGGCGAATCCTCGCACAGGAATACCACCGGTTCCTGATAGGTGTCGATGCCGAGTCGGCGCATGTGCAGCATCTGACCGGATGCGGCGACGCAACGATTGAATTCGATGTTGCCGGAATCAGTTCCCATCGACAGGTTTCCAGCCATCCGCCGCCAGGTCGATACGTTCGCGATATTCGGGAATGTGTGTGGTCCAACCCAACTTGCGCTCCATCTGCTGACGCAGCGCGTCGGCCGCGACCGGTTCGCCGTGCGTGATAAACGCAACGCGTGGCACCGGATTGAAATGCCCCAGCCACTGCAAAATTTCTGCGTAATCGGCGTGTGCCGAAAGCGTGGACATCGTCGCAACCTCGGCGTTCACCGGTACGTCCGTGCCGTGAATACGAATCTGCTTCGCACCGGCCAGCATCGCCGCGCCTCGCGTACCGGCAGCCTGGAATCCCGAGAAAAGAATCGTGTTGCGGGAATCCGGGGCAAACGCCTTCAGGTGATGTACCACCCGCCCTCCGGTTGCCATGCCGCTGGCGGCGATGATGATCATCGGCTTGCGCAGCGTATTGATGTGCTTGGATTCCTCCGCGGAATTCACATAGTGCGCCACGCCGCAGGCGGCATCGCATTCGGCCACACTGATGCGGCACTCGCTAGCAAAGCGCTGATACAAGCGGGTGACGTCCACAGCCATCGGACTGTTCAGGTAAACCGGCAAGTCTGACGGGATACGCCTTTCTTGCTTGAGCCGGTGCACGCAATACAACAGTGATTGAGCACGACCAACCGCAAACGACGGGACGATCACGATACCGCCGCGACGGATCGTACGCGTGATAACCGGCTCAAGTTCATCCCATGGCTGCATGTCGGCGTGCAATCGATCCCCATAAGTGGATTCGATCAACAGGTAATCCGCCCGCGTCAGTTCTCGCGGCGGTGTCATCAACGGGTCGCCCGGACGGCCCAGATCACCCGAGAACACGACTCGATTCTCGCCGTTGTTCAGCGCGACGAATGCAGAGCCCAGAATGTGGCCTGCCGGAGCCAGTGTCACCGCCAGGCCGATATCCAGATCAAAATCCTGATCGTAATCGACCGGGCTGAAATAGCGCAGCGCATTATTGGCATCCCGCTCGCTATACAACGGCAGCGCAGGTTTATGCTTGGAGAAACCGTGGCGATTGGCATATTCAGCGTCTTCTTCCAGCAACCGTCCACTGTCGGGCAACAACAGCTTGCACAGCTCGAATGTCGCCTGCGTGCAGTAAATCGGCCCGCGAAAACCATTACGTACCAATAACGGCAGGTAACCGCTGTGATCCAGATGCGCGTGCGTGAGTACGACAGCGGACAACCCGGCTGGATCGAACGGCAACCTGGCCCAGTTGCGCAGGCGCAACTGCTTCAGTCCCTGGAACAAGCCACAATCGACCAGGATGCTGCCCTTGTCCGTGCTGACCAGGTATTTCGAACCCGTAACGGTACCGGCTGCTCCGAGAAACTGGATTCTCACGGCTCTAACCTCCCCATCGTTCGTCCAGCGAACGTGTGTCCACAGTATCGCTCACGATCTCATATTTCGCCGCCCGCCCGCGGACCGGCGCAATAACAAGTCGCGGGAATGACGGGCGATTGCCCATTCTTCATCGGTCCTGATGGCGAACACCGGCAGGGCATTTTCCGCGCTGATGCGTTCGACATCGGCGTGAATGCGGCTACCCCCCAGGCGCACGCCCAGGTAACCCAGTTGAGCGCAGATGCGTTCGCGAATCAACGGTGCATGCCAGCCGATGCCACCGCTGAAGACCAGCGTATCCAATCCCCCAAGGCTGGCCACCAGTGCGCCTATCGACTGCACACAGTGACGCACGAACAAATCGATCGCCTGCGCCGCCTCGGGCGCCAGACTGGCAAGCAACTCGCGCATGTCCGCGCCGATGCCGGAGACGCCTTTCAGGCCGCTGTCGTAGTACAACAAATGTTCGATCTGTTGGTAAGACAATCCATGCGCACGATGCAGATGGAATACCACACCCGGATCGATCGAACCGCTGCGCGTGGCCATCGGCAGGCCGCTGAGTGCCGAAAAACCCATCGTCGAATCGATACTGCGCCCGTCGTATACGGCGCAAATGCTGGCACCGCTGCCCAGATGCGCAAGGACCAGGCGTTTGGCCTGCGGTACCAGTGCGCCGACCCGCCGGGTCAGAAATTCATAGGACAAGCCGTGGAAGCCGTATCGCCGCACACCCGCGTCGTGGAACCGGCGCGGTATGGCAATGCGCTGCGCACTATCGTTCCAGCCCGCATGAAACGACGTATCAAAACACGCCACTTGCATCGAACCGGGAAATCGCCGATGCAGAACACGTATGGCTTCGAGATTGTAGGGTTGGTGTTGCGGCGCCAGCGGGTCCAGCGATTCAAGTTCGCGCAATACGCGATCGTCGACCACCACCGGCTCAACAAACTTGTCGCCGCCGTGCACAACGCGATGACCCACGACCGAAAACCGCGTTTGCCCGAGCCGGTCGTCGATCCAGCCGATGGCCACCTCGGTCGCATCGGAATCGTTGCCGACGCCGTCGAGCGCACGATCAACGATGACCTGCGAATCGCTGTCGTGCACGCAAAACCACGGCGTGCTGCCGAGACCGGACAATTCGCCCCGGGCCAGCAGCGGCAGCGCCTCGTCATCGCCAAACACGGCGAATTTCAGGCTCGACGAGCCCGCGTTGATCGTCAGGATCGCGTCTTTCATGCGGACACGGACAACTCACCCGGCACATGTCTGTGGACCAACAGCACGCCCAGCGCAACCGATGCCAATCGGTTATGCACGCTGTCGGCGCGGCTGGTAAGCACGATCGGCACGCGCGCGCCGATTACGACCCCGGCCGAATCGGCGTTGCCGAGATAGATCAGTTGCTTGACCAGCATGTTACCGGCATCGATGTCCGGCACTACCAGAATGTCCGCATGTCCGGCAACGTCCGAAACGATGCCCTTGATGCGCGCGGCCTCAGCGTCGATCGCGTTGTCGAACGCCAGCGGTCCGTCCAGCCTGCCGCCGGTGATCTGGCCGCGGTCGGCCATCTTGCACAGTGCCGCCGCATCAATCGTTGAAACGATCGCCGGGTTCACGGTTTCCACCGCCGAGAGGATCGCCACGCGCGGTTCGGCGATGCCGATACTGTGCGCGAAATCGATCACGTTCTGCACGATGTCACGCTTTTCGGCCAATCCCGGACTGATGTTGACTGCCGCGTCGGTGATCATCAATGTTCGCGGATAGCTGGGCACGTCCATCGCGAATACATGACTAATCCGGCGTTCCGTGCGCATCCCGGCATCCTTGGCGAGGACGGCTTGCAGCAATTCGTCGGTATGCAGGCTACCCTTCATCAGCGCCGCGACCCGCCCGTTGCTCGCCAATGCCACTGCCGTCTGCGCGGATGCGTGACTGTGTTCGGTCGGCACCAGCTCGATGCCCGTCAGATCCAGCCCGCGCTCCCTTGCCAGGCCTCGAATTCGTGCCTCCGGTCCAACCATAACCGGTTCGATCAAACCCTCATCGCGCGCATCGAGTGTCGCCTCCAGTGATTCGGTGTTGCACGGATGCACAATCGCCATGCGTATCGGCGGCATCGATTTGCACGCCCTCAACAAGCGCTCATAGCCACCATGATGCGGCAGGTTTGACGGGGTATTCTCGGCCGTGCTGTTGTCAGAACTGACGGTTTGGCTCATATCGGCTGTGCTCAAGTGGTTGCATCCAGGATTTCCGAACGATTATCCGATGAGGAACAATCACGATCCCCAATCTAGTCGTCCGGCAGTGTTGTCGATTGTCTCAATGTTGCGCCTGGAAAGATTGACCGGCATCAACCGGTGCGTTTTTGGACGGGCAATCCGTATCCATTCACCCCACCCGACCTGCTGCCGGGATGTCGGGCCACCGTCCGCACGGCAATCTTCATGACGAGCCAGAACCGCCAATAAACGCAGGATCGCCTGCCTCGCGGCTCGATTTTCAAACCACTCTGGAAGCGGCATCCGAAATCCACCAACTTCACGGGCAATTGATCACTGTTACCCAACAATGGATACGCCTGGTGCGGATTCGGCAAATCCTGTCTGTGTGCAGTTCAAGGCGCGCTGGCGAAGGCAGGCTGGGCATATCGAGTCACGAGCGCCATTGTTCAGATTCACCTAATGCAGGTTGATTTAGTATCAAATGGCGTACTTGGGGATGCCCTGATCAAGTCAGCACATCCTTAGCCAGAAGCTTGTTCGATAACGCCACGGCGTGATCGGATGTGGTTGAACATGTCCCGGAGAATCAATAATGAAAACAGGTCTGCTCAAATCAATGGCAATGCGATCGTTGCCCGTTCTCGCAATTCTCGCGTTCGGCGCTGTCGCGCACGCCGAATCTTTCTGGATCCACCCCGCGATCAAGGGATATGGCGCGGTCCACGTATGGTCCGAGGACACCCTGAAGCCGGACAAAGCCACTACCTACAAGGCCGTGTTCGATGTGACCAAGCCATCCAGCGCCCCCGACAAGGTCAGCGGAGCGCTGGACCACATTGCGCGAGGCGTCAACGTTTTCGCCGCCACGGGCGTCGCGCTCGATCACCTGAAGTACGTCGTGATCCTGCATGGACCGGCCACTTTCGACATTCTCAATGACGCCAGCTACAAGGCGAAATTCCACGTTGCCAATCCGAACCTGAAATTGATCACCGCGTTAAGCCGGGCCGGCGTTGAAATTTACGTCTGCGGCAACGCACTGGCGGACCTCAAGCTCACGCCCAAGGATGTGGATGGCCACGTCAAGGTAGCGCTGTCGGCACTGTCCACATCGATCATTCTCCAGGACAAGGGCTACGCCCTGATCAGCATGTAATCGGATCGGAAATCGATCCCGACACACCTGTTTAACGGAGGCCGGATGAACGCGCCCGCAAAAAAAGCCATCGCCGCACTGCTGGCGACCGTAATGCCGTGTTGCCTGGCGCTTGCCGCCGGCGGCAACGACGGTTGGCACGGCAAGGCGCAGACCCCTCATTACGAGGGTCGAATCTTCCCGCCATGGCAACATGGGCGGAACAACCCGGCAAGAAGTCGTGGCCTCGAATTCACCGTCCCGGAAGTCAACGACCTGCCCGACTTCCACGGCGACCCGTTCAATGCGCGTCTGGTGATATTTTTGGGCGGCAACTATTACTTCGCGATGGCGCCTCTGGTCAAGGCGTTCGAGCATTTGCATCCCGAATTGGAAGGGCGGCTGTACTACGAAACGATTCCGCCGGGATTGCTGATCCGGCAAATCAGGCACGGTGGCACGATTACCGTGGGCAACATGACCTGGACGGTCAAGCCCGATGTATTCACCGCAGGTCGGTTCAAGGTGGAAGGGCTGGCCAGGGATGGCACCATCGAAGCCTCCAGTGTGGTCAATTTCGCGACCAACAACCTGACCATCATGGTGCCACGCGGCAATCCGGCGCAGGTGAAGAGCCTGGCGGACCTGGGCAAGCCGGACATTCGCCTGTCGATGCCGAATCCGGAGTTCGAGGGTATCGCCCGGCAAATCCAGAAATCGCTCGTCAAGGCGGGTGGCGAGCACCTCCGGAAGACCATCTACGTGGACAAGGTCGCTGATGGCAGCACCGTGTTGACGCACATCCACCATCGCCAGACGCCATTATTCCTGATGCAGGGGCTGGTCGATGCCGGTGTGACCTGGCAATCCGAAGTACGCTTCATGGAACAAAGCGGACATCCGATCGACCATGTGATGATCCCCGCAAGCCAGAACACCACGGCGATCTATGCGGCGGGGGTCATCAAACATGCCGCCCATCCGGACGCGGCAAGGCAATGGGTGAAGTTTCTGGCATCTCCGGCTGCGCTCGGAATTTTACGCCGATACGGTTTCAAGGCACCGCCACATTAAGCTGGTTACGGCAAATATCACGACCGATTTCAACTGCAAACCTGTCATGCCATCGCCCATCCATTGTGACGTCAACTCGGAAAACTCCGGACACGACAGTTCCCTTCGCGAACCGGGTTGCCCCAATATCGGCAACATCTTCGTGCGCTGGATGGCACCACTGGTGTTGATCGCGGCCTGGGCAAATCCGGCAAACGCCGTCGACGGCAAGGCAATCGCCTTGCACGGAAACCGTCGCGGTGCGGCACCCTGCGCACCGTGCCATGGCATGCGACGTGACCATCACGAAGCAGCCGGATTCCCGCGTCTGTCCGGACTGAACGCGCAATACCTTCAAACCCAACTGCTCAACTACGCAACCGGCAGCCGGCGAAATGCCGTGATGGCGTCCATCGCCAGTCAGCTGTCGACCGACGAAATCAAGGCGGTAGCGAAATTCTATGCATCACTGTCGATCCCCGAAAGATCGACAAAACACTCCGGCGGCGACACAACCGGCGAGAAAATCGCCCAACGCGGCCTATGGACGAATGGTGTACCGGCCTGCGTGCAATGTCACGGTCCCAATGCAACGGGTGTCGGCACGGCGTTTCCGGCACTGACCGGACAATCCCGGCTCTATCTGATCAAGCAACTGCAGGCGTGGAAACGAGACAAGCGGCCGCCGGGTCCGCTCGGCCTGATGCCTGCGATCGCGAAACGACTCTCCGACGAGCAGGTCGACACCGTCGCCGGATACTTCGCCACGCAAGCACCGCGCCGAGCGACTGCCCCGGCAGCGCATGCGCCTGACGGCATGCCCAAGGGACCGCTCGGCGACATGGTTGGTCTGGGCTATCGAATCTTTGCGGATACGCCGCGATACGCCCGAAAGTATGTCGGCAACGACCTGCGTTGCGCCAACTGTCATCTCGACTTCGGCCGCCTGGCAGACTCGGCGCCACTGTGGGCGGCATGGGTCAGCTATCCGGCTTACCGCAGCAAGAACAAGCACGTCAACAGCTACGCCGAACGCTTGCAGGGTTGCTTCCGCTACAGCATGAATGGCAAGCCGCCACCATTGGACAGTCAGGTATTGCTGGCGCTGGAAAGCTATTCGTTCTGGCTGGCGAAGGGCAAACCGACCGGCGAGAAGCTCAGGGGACGAGGTTACCCCGGACTGGCGCGGCCAACGCGGCCAGCCGATTACCAGCGCGGCAAGGCGGTTTATCGTCGGCACTGCGCGCTGTGTCATCAGAACGACGGTCAGGGTTTGCGCGTCGCCGACCGGACCCAATTCCCTGCCCTGTGGGGGCCGGATTCGTTCAACTGGGGCGCGGGAATGCACAGCTTGAAAAACGCATCCGGGTTCATCAAGGCAAACATGCCGCTTGGGCAGGGCGGCACGCTCAGTGACCAGCAGGCATGGGATGTGGCGATGTACATCGACAGCCATGAACGTCCGCAGGATCCGCGTTTTACCGGATCCGTGGCCGAAACCCGGCGCAAGTTCCACAACTCGGCCATGTCGATGTACGGGCGCCGGGTAAATGGGCATGTATTGGGTCACGACTCGGTGCCATCCGGCGGCACCACTCGGACGCATTGAATGTCGCAGCCATGCCGGAAGGTTTCCGCCTGTCATGATTGCGCCGCTGATACGAATCCATGCAGAACGGAGTAACCCGTGATGAGTGAACTGCTGACAAAACCGTGGCCGTGGTATGTGACCGGGCCATTGATTGGCCTGATTGTGCCCTTGCTGCTGGTGGTCGGTAACCGTGCTTTCGGCATTTCCTCTTCGCTGCGGCATACCTGCGCGGCGCTGGCGCCGTCGGACATCCCGTACTTTCGTTACGACTGGCGATCCGAATGGTGGAACCTGCTGTTCGCCGGCGGCATCATCGTGGGCGCTGCAATCGCCGCCAACTGGCTGGTCCCGGCAGGGACCGGGACTCCGATCAGCGCGGCGTTCGCGACTGAATTGCAGCGTTACGGCATCAACCCGCAGCAGACGTTGCTACCCAGGGAACTGTTCAACTGGCACGGACTTGCATCGTTGCCGACGCTCACAGTGACCGTCATTGGTGGTTTCCTGGTCGGCTTTGGCGCGCGCTATGCAGACGGCTGTACCAGTGGACATTCGATCACCGGGCTGGCCACGTTCCAGCGTTCAGGACTGCTGGCAACCCTCGCATTCATGGCCGGCGGTTTCATCATGGCGGACGCCATCCTGCCCCTGCTGCTTCGGTAAACAAGACATGATTCATCGCGAATACCCCACCCCCGGATCATCAATCGCCGAAGCAATCGACCCTGCTCGACATGCACGGCGCGACCGCATCACCGAGATGGTTGGCTACGTATTGTCGGGAGCCTATTTCGGTATCGTGCTGATCAAGGGCCAGGTCGCCGACTGGTTCCGGATTCAGCAGATGTTCCACCTGCAGCAGTTCTACATGTTCGGCGTGATCGGCAGTGCCATCGTCACCGCCATGATCAGCTTGTGGATCCTGAAACAGCTGGATATCCGCTCTCGCAGCGGCGAACCGCTGCGCGTTCCGGTCAAGCCGGTGAACAAGGGCCAGCTGATCGGTGGCCTGCTGTTCGGTTTGGGCTGGGCAGCGACCGGGGCCTGTCCCGGCCCCATTTACGCGCAGCTGGGTGCCGGAAACAGCATCGTGCTGGTAACGTTCGTATCCGCTCTGGCCGGCACCTGGGTCTACGGCCGGCTACGGCAGCGCCTGCCCCACTGAGATCGGTTTCCACGAAATGATGAAGCGTTCCGGCCGATCGCCGCAACAAACACGCTCACTCGAATCGGGTGGCCACGAGGACGCCGCATGACACTGAGTCTGGTGCAATACCTGCTGGGAATCGGCTCCGGCGTTCTGGTCGGATTCTCGCTCGGACTCGTCGGCGGAGGCGGTTCCATCCTCGCCGTTCCGCTGATCGTCTATCTGGTCGGTATACACGATCCGCATCTCGCAATCGGTACCAGCGCGCTGGCAGTTGCACTCAACGCAGCGGTCAATCTGGTCAACCATGCGCGCGCCGGCAACGTCAAATGGCGCTGCGCCAGCTTGTTTGCCGCGGCCGGCGTGATCGGTGCGTACATCGGATCCAGCGTCGGCAAGATCGTCAACGGGCAGCACCTGCTGGCACTTTTCGCCGTGTTGATGATTGTCGTGGCGATCATGATGCTGCGTCGGCGTGGTTCCGGCGGCAACCCCAACGTCATCCTGGGCCGGGACAACGCCGTCAAACTGGGCGCAGCCGGCCTGGCGGTAGGTTGCCTTTCCGGTTTTTTCGGCATCGGTGGCGGATTCCTTATCGTCCCGGGATTAATGGCCTCCACCGGCATGCCGATCCTCAACGCGGTCGGCTCGTCACTCGTCGGGGTTACCGCGTTTGGCCTGACCACCGCACTGAACTACGCCGCATCCGGACTCGTCGACTGGATATTGGCGGCGGCGTTCGTGGTCGGCGGCATTGCCGGCGGGCTGGCGGGAGCGCGGCTTGCCGGTCAACTCGCAGGGCGCAAGGGCGCCTTGAACACGGTCTTCGCGGGCCTCATCGTCGTAGTCGCGATATACATGCTGTATCGCAGCATGGGATCCATGCCCTGACTGCCTGCCGGGTGTCGGCTCGTCCGACGGAATGCTCAGTCCGACTCGCATCCGCAGCAACGACACTTCCAGCACGGGGCGCGGTACGCAACTGGCAGGTCTCGTCACGCACTGACCTTTTACACGGCGTCATTCCGCAGGCACACAGACCGCCGGGGATTATTCAGGCATTGAATTGCCCCGGATTCTTTGCGGATGCCGACGGCGGCGCAGCACTGCAATTGTTGCTACTCAAACTTGCAGTAAGTCATCCATGCCAGGCTCCTGATCAGGTGAGCCAATTGTTCTTTACCGGCCGGGTGGTAGAATAAACATGCCGTTGTGTTTGCGAAGACCAACTTCGCAGGGCCTGGCATGGTCGTTGCTTTGGATAGGCGAATGCTTATGCCCTGCAACGACTCGATATCAAGCCCGGCTGGCGCTGTTAGCAGCGCGATGCCGCTTCCCAACCACGGCGCCCTTCCCCATCTTGTGCAGCATTCCCGACCAGCGGAACCCGCGCCCTGCCGGGTGATGGACCGACATGCCCTCCTGCGCATGCTTCAGCCTGGCCAGACGCCCGCCGAAATGAAAAGAACATGATAAAAACCTACTTCGCGACCCGATTGGATAACGATTTCATCAATGCAGGACGCGAGGAGAACAAGACAGTCCGATCGCTTTTCACCACGAATGGCATCTGGATAATTGTCGCCAGCGTCATATCCGCGGTAATGATTTTTTATCATCTGGGCCTGATCGCGCTGATCAACCCGGACGAGGGAAGAAATGCCTCGATAGCCTGGGAAATGTACCAGCACGGCAATTGGTTCGTGCCGACGTATGACGGTCTCGCCTATCTCGACAAGCCGTTTCTGTTCTTCAAGTTCGTTGCATTCTCGTTTTCTGTTTTCGGCCATTCGGCATTTGCTGCGAGGTTGCCGTCGGCCGTCTTTGCGGTTGGTGTCTTGCTGCTCGTGATGGGCTTTTGCAAACGCGAGTTCGACTTGCGTACCGGCGCACTGGCAGTCACGGTGATCAGCACAACGCTGTTGTTCTTCGGTTTGGCCCGATACGTCATTTTCGACATGACGCTGGCTTTTTTTGTTTGCGCCGCAATTCTCGCCGGGTATTTCTCTGAAAGCTCGGTGGGAAACATCCGTCGTTACTGGTCAGCGGCGGCGGCGATAGCCATGGGGTTTGGCGTACTCGTCAAGGGCCCGGTCGGTTTTATCGTGCCACTGCTGGTTCTGGGCGTATTCAATCATGTTGACGGAACACGTGGTGCCGTACGAAGACTACTTTGTCGGCGAAACATCCTGATTATGCTGGCCATCATCCTGCCGTGGTTTGTCGCGGTTTCATGGCAACGACCGGACTTCCCGTACTACGGCATTGTTCGCGAGTCGATCCTGCGCTTCACGACCAACGATTTTCACCGCTGGCAACCATTTTATTTCTACATTCCGGTCACGCTGGTCGCGATGCTCTTCTGGAGCCTGGTGCTGCCGCAAACCCTGTGGAAGACGTGGCGGCAACGAGACCAGCTAGGCCGCGCAGAGCGCCTCATGATCGTCTGGGCGATTGTCGTGCTGGCGTTCTTCTCCGTTTCCCAATCGAAGCAACCGGCGTACATCCTGACCGCCGTGGTCGCGCTCAGCGTGTTGGTCGCCAAACGATTTGCCCATGCGTTAAACGATCGGGCGGACACGCTGCCGAGGATTGGCGCCGCTGTATTGGCGTGTATCACCGGCATCGTTTGCGCGTCGTTGATCGTTTGCCACCTGCATCCTGACGTTTTCGGCCCACAGACGGCACCGACCGGATTGACTGAACTGCGTTCCGTAATCGCCGCGGCCGGCGTGCCGCTCATCGCGGGGTTTCTGGTAATCGCTGCGCTATCGGCTTACGCCGCAATCGCGAACGACGCGCGTGCCTCTCTTGCCGCATTCGTTGCCTGCCCAATGATGATGGTACTCATGATACTGCCACCGCTGCGGTCGAATGAGCAGCACCGCACCGATCGCGAGCTCGTGCAAAACATTCACCATCTGGCGCCAAATGCGAGCGTTGCCTGTTATCTGTGTTTTCCGCCGGGCATGCCGTTCTATTTGCGCCGGAACACCACGATTTTCACGAACGGTAACGGCCACGAGATCGCAAGCAACTACATCAAATACTCGATGGCTCCGCCGGCAGTCTGGCCCGATCAACTGCAGCCCGCCGCAAATCTTTCGGAGTGGGCCGCCCGGCAGCACAAACCGGTGTTCCTGATCGCGAAGGAAAACCATATAAACGTTCTGGAATCGCTTGCCGCGCTCAGGCATGCTCACGTTCAGGCACTGGCCGGCGGCTATTACGCGGGTTTCTTGCTGAAACCCACGGTGGTGCGCTGACGTGTGCGGAATTTGCGGCGTTGTCTCACTCATGCCAGACGGCGAAACCTCCGGTCAACCGCGTAACACCACGGCATTGGTCGAGCCGATGCTGAAACGCCTTGAACACCGCGGGCCGCATGGACGCGGACTCATGACATCGGGTGCCGCCACGTTCGGTGTGCAACGGCTCGCGATTCGCGGACTTGATGATGGCTCGCAACCGCTGTTTGATCGAACAAGTGGACTGCTCGCCGTCTGCAACGGCGAGATCGACAATCATCTGGAACTTCGCCGCTGGCTGGCCGCGCGGGGACGTCATGTCGAGGGCTCGACAGACGTTGCAATTCTGCCGGCACTGTACGATGAACTCGGTGAGGCATTCGTCGAGAAACTGGTTGGCGTATTTGCAATCGCACTGTGGTCCCCGCAAGCCAACCGGCTGATCCTGGCCCGTGATCGTGCGGGTGAGCGTCCATTGTTTTATCGCAAATGCAATGGACTCGTGTATTTCGCAACCGAACTTGCCGCACTGACAACTGTACCGCCGGTTGAACTTGCCGTAGACCACCGAGCCATATCCGGATACTTGCGAAGCGGTTGCTTCGTGGCGCCGGAATCGCCTTTCATGGACATCAGCAAAGTCCGACCCGGCGAATTAATCGCGCTCAGTGGCGCGAATGTTTCGGTTCGGCGATTCTGGAGTTGGCCGATAACGACAAAGCGCAAAACCAAGCCGTCCGCCGCCACATTCGATGGCATCTTCAGGGCAGCGATAGAAAGGCAAACGACGGTGGAAGCGCCGTACGGTTTTTTCCTGAGTGGCGGGCTGGATTCATCCCTCATCGTCGCCGTCGCAAAATCCCTGCGACCGGAAGTGCGGCCACCATGCTATACGCTGCAGTTTTCCGAAACATCCTACGACGAGTCTCGATTTGCAGAACGGGTTGCCGACCGGCTTGGGCTGGACTTGATCACGGTGCCGGTCCGGCCTGAGAATTTCATCCAGGAACTGCCGATCCTGGTGAGACGGGTCGGCGAGCCACTGGCCGACCCGGCCTGGATCCCGACCACACTGCTGTCGCGTCGTGCAGAGCTCGACACACGCATCGTATTTACCGGCGAAGGTGGCGACGAACTGTTTGGCGGCTATCCGACCTATATCGGCGAGCGACTCGCGCGCAATTATGAAAAACTGCCGAAGTCCCTGCGGCGCTTGTTCAATGCATTCGTGCGGGCGCTGCCGAATAGCACGCGGAAAGTCACGCTGACGTACCTGGCGAAACGGTTCATCGAAGGACAAGGCCTGGATGCTTACCTGCGGCATCAACTTTGGACGTCAAATATCGCGCCAGACATGCTTGCTCGTCTCGGCTCGATCGTATCGCCAATGCGAAGCCATTCTCCGACCAGTGAAGCGCATGCACTCGATCAGATTCAACTTCACGACTTCGAAACCACGCTCGCAGAGGGTCTGCTGACCAAATCGGATCGTGGCGGCATGAGTGCCTCGATTGAAATTCGCGCACCATTCCTTGACCACGACGTCATGGAATTTGCCGCCACGCTTCCCCATGACGAGCGGGTAAACGGCACAACGACCAAATATTTCCTGAAGCACTACGCCGAAAAGTACCTGCCGACGAACATTGTCCATCGCCGGAAACGCGGACTGTCCGTGCCACTGTCATCCTGGTTGCGAGGCCCGCTTCACCAATGGGCCAGCGACCGGTTGCGGGCCGGTCGACTCGCCGCCGCGGGCCTGAATACCGACGAAGCGAAATTGTTGCTGCGCGAGCATCAAACCGGACTTGGCGACCATTCCCGACCCTTGTGGGCGCTTCTGGTTCTCGACGAATGGCTGACCTGGGTCGAGGAGCAGTCCGCCGCGACATTGTCGCCAAAACCCGTTTCACCCACGAGCGGCTTCCTATTGCCCTCATCACCCCCGGCATCGATTGAATTGCAACCTGATCGCAGCCCGTTGCCGTCCGGCTCGTGCGCCGTTCCGGAAATCCCTTGCTGATCCGGCTGGATATCCGATGCCGATCCAGTGACGCCTGCACCAGCGACTTCGCCGCCGTAGTCACAAGCACACACTGGAACCGATAGCGTTGCGCAAGGTCGACAAGCTTATCGGGCTGACCATCCTCGGCACGGTACTGATCAGTTGGGGAGTCCTGGTTTGCCTTGACGCATGTCGAATATTCATCATCGAACTCGACAACGTAGGTACCGGAACGTACACGCTGACCACGGCCGTCGTGTATTCATTGCTGCAGTTGCCCCGTCGAAGTTATTCGTGGTTTGGCGATGCCGCGCTGATTGGAAGTCTTATCGGGCTTGGACGGCTTGCAACCAGTAGCGAACTGACGGCCCTGCGCGCTGCCGGCATGTCGAAATTGCGCATTTGTACGTCGGCAATCCTCGTACTTGCAGCCATGACCGCAGCGGTCATGTTGATCGGCGAAACCATCGGCCCGATCGGCGACCAGATGGCGCAGGCGCTCGAATTGTCGGCGAAATACAAAGGGATGGCGGTGGCGCGCAGCGGCGCATTGTGGGCTCGGGACGGACGCAGTTTCATCAACGCCAGGCAACGCATTCAGACGCCGCAGATGTCGAAATCGAATTCGGTAGATCTGGTTGACGTAAGAATCTTCGAGTTCACAACCGCTGGTCGGCTATCGTCGTTGCTTGTGGCCAAGTCGGCTCACTTCCGAAAAGGTCACTGGCTGTTGGTCGACGCCCTGCGCACGGATTTCCACCAGGCATCGGTAACGACCAGGTTCATGGTCCGTACGCCGTGGCAATCGCAACTCGATCCGCGAATTCTGGCGCTTGGAATGGTCCATCCGCGGTACATGTCCATGCGTGAACTTTCACGAATTATCGGGTATTTGCGCAAGAATCAGCAGGATCCGTCAAGCTTCCAGCAAGCATACTGGGCACGTTTGTTTTATCCGCTCAACGTGCTTGCGCTGGCGTTTTGGATCTTTCCATTCGCCTTCGGGCAATTACGCACGGGAGGTTTGGGCAAACGGATATTCCTGGGCATTATCCTCGCGGCAAGCTTTGCTGCGGTTCAACAGGCGCTGGTGGACATCAGCGCAATTCTCGGCATTCCGTTGCCGCTTTCCAACGCGTTGCCGGCCGTGATATTGCTGGCACTGACGGCAACCTATTTCGTTCGTTCGCCTTGATTGGGAAGCGGCCAGGTCGAGTCCGCGCAGCGCGGCCCCGGAGTCGGCGCATCTCGCCCGCCAATCGAGTGCATTTTCGATCGTGCGTTTTCTAGGGATGCTTGAACAGCAGCTGTACGTTGCGCAAGAAAATCAGCAAGGTCACGAACTCGCCAACGATGAACACCGGGTCCTCGCGGTGTATCGCATAGCTGAGCAGGACAACGCCGCCCGCGACACTGAGATACCAAAATGCTTTCGGCACGACGCTCCGGCCCTGGGCTTCGCTGCTCAGCCACTGCACAAGGAATCGGGCGCCGAACAGGGCCTGGCCAATGAACCCCACCGAAATCCAGGCGGTTTGGCTACCTAAAAGCACGTTGCCTCCGGCGACAGGATCGGATTGGCGGATTTACTCATGCGCGGCAATTCCATGGTATTCGTTGACTCCGTGGCGATCGCCGACACGATCGAAAACAGGGGCGACTTCCGGGGGGCACGGAATTCCGGTTCAAGGTGCAGCAAGCGTGCTCGCGTGAGCTCGCAGGGCATGTGACAGGTCATCGGGCCTGTTTCCCGGTATGGTTAGCCGACATCGGTACTTGCGGGCGCTTTTTCCCGGGATTCGCGCAGACGCATCTGCAGGTTCCGCACATAAACCAGCAATCCGCCGGCCTGGCCGGTGATGAATACGGGGTCGCGCCTGTGAATCGCATATCCGAGGAGCAGGATGCCGCCGAAGATGCTGGCGTACCAGAAAGCAAGCGGAACGGCGCTACGTCGTTTGTACTCGCTGTAAATCCATTGAAGTACGAAGCGCGCGGAAAAACCGCTTTGCCCAATCAATCCAAGCAAAATCCAGAATTTCCCTGACACCCTGTTATTGACCCCTGTATTGAAGTTGATCCAACCCGGTGAATAGTATCGTCATCGACACGTCGACCGAATCAGGTAGTGGCGGGCGAATTCAATCGAGTTGAAACGAGCCGGGAAACGGATGCCTCACCAAACCGGGCCGCAATGGACCAGATACCGCCGCCCGTCACGGTCCAGGTGACGATTGTCCGTCAACTCCCCGAAGAATATTGTTATTTGGCTCGCCTGCACAGCACGCGGATTGAATGTTGCGGGCTGCCGCTACCGAACCGAGTTTGCGCCAACCCGGGAATTCGAAACATCGCGCCCGGAAGTGGCCCCATTCGTTTCAACGACAAACCCGGTTCGGAAAAGAATCACTCTACGCTGAATTCCTGCAGCGTAACCGGCGTCAAGGCTGCGCAAACCGATACGGAGTTGGTGTCCAGGGTCACCGCAGCGGTACTTGCCAGCGCGTTTCCAGTTAGCTGTGCACTTGTGTTCAAGGTGATACTGGCGTGTGCAAGAATGCTGCCCTCGAAAGAGCTGCCTGTGCCTAGCGTGGCAGACGTGCCGACTTGCCAGAAGACATTAGGCGCACAAGTCGCATTCCCGGCGTTGACCAGAACAACCGATGAGTTGGTAGCGGCCGTTAGCGTACTGCCGATTTGGATCACGAAATAAGCGTTCGGGTCGCCCTGCAGGTCGAGCGTAAGCGTTCCAGTCAATGCTGCAGACGAACTGTAGCAGTAGACACCGGGCGTGAGAGTCATCCCGCCCAGATCCTGGCCAGTAAGGTCCGTCGCGCATGCTTCACCCGCGGCAGCGTTGTAGGCTGTGACGAGATCCGCCTGCGCCTGGGACGCCGTTGCGTCATTTGAATGTATCGTGCCTGTCAAGGTCCCGGGAGGGAATCCCGTAATGGCCGTGCCTGGCCAAACGCCGACATCGCCGGTGATCACTGTCGCACCCGTACTCGTGACTGTCGAACCTGCCAGCACGGCGAAGCCTTGCGCCGAACCCAGGGTTACCTGGGCGAATGCAGGCGAAGCGATGCAGAATAACAACGCAATCAGCGCGCCCGGACGCAGTCCCGGGTAACTTCGATTGAGACCGGAATTCGCAGCGTGTGCTGCAACGTGTGTGGATTCCTCAAGCACGGACGTAATCTGAATATACATGGCATTGTCCTTATCCGAGCAACAACAGCAGGTCCAGACCAGCGCAACCACGGTCCGATTCAAATTCCCGGTACGCTGCCGACGCTCGGCACTTCGACCTACAAATCCACCCTGGCGTCAACGGAATCGTCCGAAGACGGGTAGTGCGCTTTCGCAATGTGTGTCGCTTGCACGCAACGCATTGCCAAGCACATCAACAAATATCACGGTCATTTCTTGAGGTCTGTGCGATACCAGACATAGCGGGCAGTCTGAAGATCGGCGATGCCCTTGCAGGGAGCCAAGTCAAGATCAGGCGAGACCGTACGCGCCCGGGAAACTGAATCGCCCCGCCTTTCCCGGAGGCTCCAGGCCTTGAGAAGATGGAGGCATGAAAACATCAAGCCATTAATTCCCCGAAAGTCGGCGCGCAAGCGGTCCGGTTCGTGCACTGCTCGTGACGTCACCCGCACCCACGCCGAAAAAAAAGCGCCGACACGGGGGAGGTAGTCGGCGCTGCGTTTTGCTTGGCCGTCCTGGCCATATTGCTGTCCTCATAACGCGGCGCTCACGCGCGGCACTTGGGAGAGTATGCGATTGGCGGTTAGCCGCTGC
>CAVZZK010000007.1:0-80365 GCA_963779795.1 uncultured Pseudomonadota bacterium
GGACGGCTTCGCCGCCGCTTAACTCAGGCGTTAGGCCGCTACCAGGCCTTTTACCGATCTGGAGACAAAAGTGATTCTTGGCTTGCGCACAGCAATTTACCCCGTCAACGATCTGGCCACAGCAAAGCAGTGGTACACGCAGGTTCTTGGCTTATCGCCCTACTTTGATGAACCCTTCTATGTTGGCTTTAGCGTTGGTGGATTTGAGCTTGGCTTAGTCCCAGACGGTCAGCCTGGCGTGGCTGGGCCACAACCATTGTGGGGTGTGCCGGATGCGTCGCAGGCATTCGCCAAGCTTGTAGAGCTCGGAGCAACCCCACTCGACCCTGTCGCAGATGTGGGTGGCGGTATCAAGGTAGGCGCGGTCACGGATCCATTCGGCAACAGGTTCGGCATCATCGAGAATCCGCACTTTGATGCGGCCACTGTACGGTGACGCAGCCTAACAATTCGTGTATGGACTCCTCGGTCAACCCAGCAGTTCGATGATTGGCGCAGCGGTGCGATTGCAGTCGTGTATTCGGCCTTGGGGTGAGCGCATAGTGCTCGGGCCATCATGGAATCCGCGCAACGGGGCCACACGTTCAATCGGCGGATGACCGCCAGAAAAGTTATCGGCTTGTCTGTTGCGGGGATCGACACGCTTGCCATGACATCGAGTCTGGGTGCAATGCGGGAAGGGTTCGTGGATCAGTGGTTGGCAGCCGGCACGGGACGCTGGCTGATGTGTTGGGGATCGAACGCGGTTCGATGATGTTCGGCGGCCCAGAGCCGGCGGACGGTTTTGTTGGCCAGCGCCACGGCGGCCTTGTTGTGACCGACGCGCTCAGCCAGGGCCAGTGCCCAGGTCTGGGTGCGATCCAGGGGTTGTCCGCGTTGTCGCGCCATGCGGGCGGCGAGCAGCGAGGCGCGAGCGCCGTGGATGAGCAGCATGCGCAGGTAGGGATCGCCGCGCTTGCTGATGCGCCCGAGTTTTCGGGTGTGGCCGCTGGAATGTTCGCGCGGGGTCAGGCCCAGGTAGCTGGCCAGTTGGCGGCCACAACGGAAGCGCTCGAGATTACCGACGCTGGCGCTGAGTGCGGTGGCGGTGATCAGGCCGATGCCGCTGGCGCGCTGCAGGCGCTGGCATCGCGTGTCGTGTTCGCTGAAGGCGCGCAATGAGGATTCGATGCCCTTGATCGCGGTTTCGTGTTGGACGATCTGATCCAGCAGGCCGGCGATGGCGTCACGCAAGGCCATCGGCAATTCGTTGTCGCCATCGGCCAATGCCGCCAACGCGGCCGGCCGCAATCGGGCCGCCCCCACGGGGATGGTGATGCCGAACTCACGCAACAGGCCGCGGATCAGGTTGATGGTGGCCGTGCGCTGGGCCTTGTGCCGCTCGCGGATGCGATGCAAGGCCTGCACGCCCTGCTGTGGCGTTGTCTTGATCGGCACCGGCCGGATGCCTTCGCAACGCAGTGCCTGCAACAGACCATCGGCATCAGTACGGTCGGTCTTGCGTCGCAGTACATAGGGCTTGACCTGATGTGCTGGCAGCAGCGTGACGCGATGCCCCAGGCGCTGAAAACGCCGTGCCCAGTAGTGTGCCGAACCGCAGGCTTCCATGACGACGTGCAGCGGAGAGTGATTGTCCAGGACATGTGCAAATGCGCGCCGGCCCAGCCGCTGTCGTCGAAGCACACGAAACTGTGCATCGGCAACGGAAAGCTGGAACACGTCCTTGGCCAGATCCACCGCAACGGTGGCCGGGGTGGCTGTATCGAGCGTAGTATTCATGGCGGACTCCTCTCGTGACTGGTCAACTGAATGCAACACACTCAGTTTGGCACTTCGATGCCGATATACCGGCGGGAGGAGTCCATTCGATCATTCAAGGCGGACGGCTTCGCCGCCGCTTAACTCAGGCGTTAGCCATCATATGTGGGCTTCTTGCATTCTCAGATCCGACGCACACGTCATCGAAGCGGGTTCGCTTCGGCTATTGCAGTCCGAAGAGCTGAACATCCGGGTGATACGAATAGACGATCACAGGATTCGCGCTTACGTTCGCCCGCCTGAAGAGTGCGGGGAAAAGGGTCTCGTACATCACGCGCATCACGTAATCAAAGCATTAGTTTTATCTTTGAACATCGCCTCCCTTGGCCATTTCTACTGGGAGAGCTGCTCGTCGGCAAATCCGGTCCTAAGCCTTACGGAAAGTTTGGAAACCTCCGGGGCCAAGGAACTTATGCTCGTGACGCAGCCACCCGTACCCGATTTTGGCCAGCTTAGGTCGTTCTCCCCGAACGACGAGTACCGCTCGGTCATGCTGTTTGGTGTGTTTGCGCGAGGATCGGGCCTGTGCAGATTTTTGTGTAAACGGCGTTTCGTCACAGTTGTGGCATCCGTTCCTCGAACTGGATCGTAAATCGGTTGAGCGCGGCTTTCCAGTCGCGGATCGGCATCGTCCATTTCTTGCTGATGTTTCGTAACGCGAGATAGATCAGTTTGACCAGCGCTTCGTCGCTGGGGAACGCACCCCGGTGCTTGGTCAGTTTGCGCAGGCTCATGTTCACCGACTCGATGGCGTTGGTTGTGTAGATAACCTTGCGAATTTCGGGTGGATAGTCGAAGAACGGGATCAGGCGTTCCCAGTTGCGCCGCCAGGATTGGCTGATGGGCGGGTATTCCTGGTCCCATTTGTGTTCGAACTCGGTGAGCCGCTGTTCGGCCTCGGCATCGGTGGTTGCGGTGTAGATGTGCTTGAGGTCGGCAGCGACCTCCGGCCGGCGCTTCCATGAGACGTAGTTCAGGCTGTGCCGTACCATGTGCACGATGCACAGTTGCACGGTGGTGTGCGGAAACACCGTCTCGATCGCCTCGGGAAAGCCCTTCAGCCCATCGACGCAGGCGATGAAGATATCCTGCACCCCGCGGTTCTTGAGCTCGGTGACGACCTGCAGCCAGAACTTGGCGCCTTCGGTCTGGGCCAGCCACAGGCCGAGCACTTCCTTCTCGCCGGCCATCGTGATGCCGATGGCCAGGTACACCGCCTTCGCCCGCACGGTACCGTCGCGTACCTTCACGTGGATGCAGTCCAGGTAGACGATCGGATAGACCGCATCCAGCGGCCGCGCCTGCCAGGTTATGACCTCGTCCACCACGGCATCGGTTACTGATGAGATCAGGCTGGGTGATACCTCCGCGCCATACATCTCCTGCAGGTGCGCCTGGATCTCCCGCACCGTCATGCCGCGGGCGTACAGCGACAGGATGCGGTCGTCGAAGCCGTTCCAGCGTGTCTGGTGCTTCGGCACGATCTGTGGCTCGAAACTTCCGTGGCGGTCGCGGGGCACCTCGATCGGCAGTTCGCCGAACTCGCCCTTGAGCGTCTTGCGGCTGCGGCCGTTGCGCGTGTTGCCGGCGGCGTTGGAAACCGGCTCGTGCTTGTCATGACCCAGGTGTTCGGTCATCTCGGCATCCAGCGCACGCTCCACGAGCAGCTTGGTGAGCTGCTTGAGCAGGCCGTTCTCGCCGATCAGGTCTTCCGGTTTCTTGTAGTCGGCCAGCAGGCTGGACAGCAGTTCTTCGGGTACGTCATGCTTGCGAGTAGTCATTGTGTCTCCGGGCAATGCGGCAGTTTCCTGCCAAAGGCCCGTTTACACAAAATCTAGGACACGCCCCGCGCCACAAAATTTCATTGTCGGCGGCGGCGTATTCGTACATTCGTCGCTCTTGCCTATCAGTCTCGCTTGGGCATCGTTTGGCGTTGGCAATGGCGTCACATCCCTCGAAGAAATGCGCCAGCGCGTGCTCAAGTATCGTCGCACCATCACGCCGGAGCACCGCGATTTCACAGTTGGCTGCATCCTGCTCACACAGCCATTCTTCCTACCAAAAGAGCGATGGATTCCCGTACCCTCCAACTGGAGCGGAAATATTGTTCAAGGCAAGTCGTACGATCTCTCGTCCGAGCCGGGCGCTGCGATCTATCAAAAACTCCAAAGCGCGCTGCAGGCGTCCCAAGTCCGGGATCTCGACGCTGTCAAGTACGGAGCACCAACCACAATCCGCCCCCGGCTTGGTCAAGGTGCATTCCGGATCCTGGTGACCGATGCATACGATCGCCGGTGTAGCGTCACGTCAGAGCCGATACTTCCAATCCTCCAGGCTGCTCACATCCATCCGTATGCTGCTGGTGGGGAGCACGCGCTGAACAACGGGTTACTACTTCGTAGCGACCTCCATACACTTTACGATCGTGGCTACCTCACCGTCATGGAAGACAGGCGCCTTGAGGTAAGTTCCCGCATTCGGGAAGAGTTCAACAACGGCCACCAGTTCTATGCGCTGCACGGAAAGATGCTTCGTGTGCCAAACAACCCAGCCTACGCACCGTCCGTGGAAAACCTCCGGTGGCACAATGAAAACATCTATCTTGGGTAAAGCCTTCGTGTTGCCGCCCAACAAATCGCTGCAGCCGACCGTCATCCCGCTACGCGGTCTGCCGGCGGCTGAGCTCAGGCGTTAGGCGAATAGGGAGTTATCAATGGACTTCGTCGCCATCGACGTCGAAACGGCAAATCCTGATATGGCATCCATTTGCCAGATCGGCATAGCTAAGTACAGAGACGGCTCCCTGTCGGACGAGTGGGAAACGTTAGTAAATCCAGAGGATTTTTTCGACGGATTGAATGTTTCAATCCACGGAATTGACGAGGGCATGGTTGCTGATGCACCCACCTTCCCTGAGATCGCGGATGAGCTCTGGCACCGTCTCGAAGGTTTAGTCGTCGTATGTCACACACATTTTGACCGTGTGGCAGTTGGTCAAGCTGCTGA
Source organism: uncultured Pseudomonadota bacterium (assembly GCA_963779795.1). GTDB lineage: Bacteria > Pseudomonadota > Gammaproteobacteria > Xanthomonadales > Rhodanobacteraceae > Rudaea. The sequence continues at coordinate 4,825 of CAVZZK010000007.1, forward strand.
TCGTCATGGCTTGGCTGTGCCCGAGCTTTCTTGGCTAGATTCTGCTCGTGTGGCGCGTAGAACCTGGGGAGAGGTAGCGTCGAAAGGCTACGGGCTATATGCGCTATGTAATCGCCTCGGCTATCAGTTCAGGCACCACGATGCGCTCGAGGATGCAAAGGCAGCGGCACACGTTCTTCTCGCCGCAATAGAAAAGTCTGATCTTGACCTTGATTCCTGGTTGATCCGCGTTCGGCAGCCGATCGACCCATCCGCTGCTAGTTCAGGGTCTGCAATCCAGCGGGACGGAAACCCTGAAGGGCCATTGTATGGCGAGGTTATGGTGTTTACTGGGGCGCTTGATATTCCGAGGCGAGAGGCAGCTGATCTCGCGGCATCTCTAGGTTGCAATGTAGCTTCAGGGGTCTCGAAAAAAGTGACTATGCTGGTTGTCGGCGATCAAGACGTGACGAAGCTCGCCGGTCACGACAAAAGTTCAAAGCACCGCAAGGCCGAGGAATTGATCTCTAAAGGGGCGCAGATTCGAATTATTCGAGAAAGTGATTTCAAAGAGCTGGCGAGGCTTGAGAATGAAATCGCCTAACAATTCACTCAACTCGGACGGCAGCTTCGCTGCCGCCGGTTAGTTCAAGCGTTAGCGCTCAATGGACGCTCCCTCATACTCGTGTGACGCCGCAAGTTTTTGTGAACGGGCGCGCCTCTTACTCGAATCGGGCAAACCGCCAGAGCTTTTCTATGCGGCTCCAGAAGTCCGCCTTGGCGTTGAAGCAAGACTGCAGGAATACGCTCAAGCCAGCCGTTTCACATCATCAGCCTTAAAGAAGGGGTGGCAAATTCAGCACTTGGCGAAAGGCCTTCAGAAGGCCTTTAGTGGGGTCAAAGACGTTGTGGAGCTTTCATACCATAACTCTCAGAACGAACCTGCATTTGCCTTGCTCCACTACACACCTGTAACGTCAGAACTCCAGAAAATAGTTCAACGGCTTGGCGACTACCTTCACTACCGCGAAACTGGAGTCGAACGCGACTCACAATGGTGGGATTACCCTTCCCCTGGTCTCCACTCGACCAACTGCGCAATTGGGAGTACTGCGATTCACGCTGACGACGGCCGCGCAATCGAACTGGACGCGACCCTTTGCCGGTCGTCAAACTGCGCGGCACAGGATTGAGGTGAACATGGCCTGATGTCGGCAATTCGCGCTTGGCTGGACGAAAAGACGATCCATCTGGTTTTCGTCGTGAGCTTGTGGCTCAAGGCCGCCTTTGCATTGATGGAAATCGTGGGTGGTTTCATCGCGTATTTCGTCACGCACGAATTCCTGATCGGCATCGCCAGAGTCATCACCCAGGGCGAGCTGGCTGAGGATCCTCATGACCTGGTCGCCAATTACCTGCGTCAGGCCGTCGCGAATCTTTCAATCGGCTCGCAACATTTCACGGCCGTGTATTTGCTTGGTCACGGACTGGTCAAGCTGTGGCTTGTCATCGGATTATTGCGACTGCGGCTGTGGTATTACCCGGCCGCGTTGGTGATCTTCAGCGCGTTTATCGCCTATCAGGCGTATCGGTTCTATTTCACTTATTCTTTCTGGCTATTGTTCGTGACCTTTGTCGACCTGATCGTCATTGCATTGACCTGGCATGAATATCGCTATTTGAAAGGCATCGCCCGATAAGGGGATTCACGACAAGCCGCTGTGTATTCAGGCAAGAGCAAGTTCACGCCGCCTGTCGCGAGGCGTCCGGTGCGCGCCACATGGTCAGCAGTTCGTCGCGACGTTTTTGAACTTTTTCGACGTTGGCGTGCTTGATGTGGCCATAGCCCCGGACGTGTTCGGGCAGCGAGGCGATCTCCACGGCCAGGGCGTGGTTTTCGCGCGTGAGACCGCCGAGCAGTTCATCGAGCGTGCTGAAGTAGTCGGCGATCAACTGGCGTTCCATGCGACGTTCGGCAGTACGCCCGAATACGTCGAAGGCGGTGCCACGCAACCCGCGCAACCTGGCCAGCAACTTGAACGCTCCAAATACCCAGGAACCGAATTCGGCCTTGCGCAGATGGCCGTCGGCGTCCTTCTTCGAAAGCAGCGGCGGCGCCAAATGGAAGTGCAGCTTGAAATTGCCATCGAACGTGCGCCGGACGCGCTGCTCGAAATCACCGCTAGTGTACAGGCGCGCGACTTCGTATTCATCTTTGTACGCCATCAGCTTGAACGTGTAACGCGCCACCGCTTCGGTCAGCCCGGTCTGGCCCGGCGTGACCTGCTGCTCAACGCTGCCGACCTTGTCGACCAGCGCCTTGTACTTCGCCGCGTAGGCGATGTTCTGATAGTCGACGAGGAAATCGTGACGCCGAGAGATCACCTGTTCCAGCGATTCGCTGAGGCGTTCGTCGTCGAGCGGGGAGGCATCGCCCCCATCCGCCCTGCGGGCACTTACGCCCGCATGCGGGGGAAGGGAATAACCGGCTGCTTTTCTGACCTGGGCCATGTCGACGGCGGCGAGACGTCCCCAGTTGAAAGCGGCCTGATTCATCGGGATGGCAACGCCGTTGAGTTCGATCGCACGCATCAGCGCTGCGTGGCTCAGCGGCACCCAGCCCTTCTGCCAGGCATAGCCCAGCATGAACAGGTTCGAGGCGATCGAGTCGCCGAGCAGGCGCGTGGCCAAGTCGGTGGCGTCGACCAGTTCCGGCGACTCGCCGTCCAGCGCGACGCGCACCGCATCGACGATCTTGCTCGACGGAAAGCGCAGGTCCGGGCGCATCGTGAAGGTGCCCGGCATGGCCTCGTAGGTGTTGAGCACCACATTGGAACGGCCGGCGCGAATCTTCGACAGCGACCAGTAATCGTTGACCACGACCATATCGCAGCCGAGCACCAGGTCGGCTTCGCCGGCGGCGATGCGCACGGCGTGGATATCTTCGGGCGTGGGCGCGATGCGCAAATGGCAGGTTACCGCGCCACCTTTCTGCGCCAGGCCGGTTTGATCAAGCACGGTCGTGCCCTTGCCTTCCAGGTGCGCGGCCATGCCGATCAATGCGCCGATGGTGACCACGCCGGTGCCGCCGATGCCGGTGACCAGGATGTTCCACGGCCGGCCCAGGTCGGTGGCGAATTGCGGGTTGGGCAGGGACGAGAAATCGATATCGGCCGACGGTTTGCGCTTTTTCAACTCGCCGCCGTGGACGGTCACGAAGCTCGGGCAGAATCCGTTGACGCAGGAGTAATCCTTGTTGCAACCGGACTGGTCGATCTCGCGCTTGCGCCCGTATTCGGTTTCCTTGGGCAGCACGGAAACACAGAACGATTTCTCGCCGCAGTCGCCGCAGCCTTCACACACCAGTGAATTGATGAATACGCGCTTTTTCGGATCGGCGAGCTTGCCGCGCTTGCGCCGCCGGCGCTTCTCGGTGGCGCAGGTCTGGTCGTAGATCAGCACCGACACGCCGGTCACTTCGCGCAGACGCCGCTGCACGGCATCCAGTTCGCCGCGATCGACGAATTCGACACCGTCGGGAAAGATGGAATGGTCCGACCACTTGCCGATCTCGTCGGACATCACCACGATCGTGCGCACGCCTTCGCTGCGCACCTGCTGGGCGATGTCCGGCACGCTCAGCTTGCCGTCGACCGGCTGGCCGCCGGTCATCGCCACGGCGTCGTTGTACAGGATCTTGTAGGTAATGTTGACCTGGGCGGCGATCGCCTGGCGGATTGCCAGTGAGCCGGAATGGAAATAGGTGCCGTCGCCGAGGTTCTGGAACACGTGCCTTGTTTCGGTGAACGGCGCCTGCCCGCACCAGGTCGCACCCTCGCCGCCCATGTGCGTGAACGTGTCGGTGCGCCGGTCCATCCAGGTGACCATGTAATGGCAGCCGATGCCGGCCATGCCGCGCGAGCCTTCGGGCACGGCGGTGGAGGTATTGTGCGGGCAGCCGGGACAGTAGTGCGCGGCGCGCGGGAAGTTCGCGCGCGGCAGGGTCAGTTCCTGTTCCTTGGCGCGGATCCAGGCGATGCGCTCGCGAATCGTGTCGTTGCTGAAGAAGCGCTGCAGACGCTTGGCGATGACCAGGGCGATCGTGGCCGGTGTCAGCTCGTTGGTGCTGGGCAGGATCCATTCGCCGGATTCGTCGTACTTGCCGACGATCGACGGGCGCTGGCGGTCATCCCAGTTGTACATCGCTTCCTTCATCTGGCTTTCGACGAAGGAACGTTTTTCCTCGACGACGATGATGTCTTCCAAACCTACCGCGAATTCGCGAATGCCGATCGGCTCCAGTGGCCAGGTCATGCCGACCTTGTACACGCGGATGCCGATGTCGGCGGCGGCCCTGGCGTCGATGCCCAGGTATTCGAGCGCCTGCAGCACGTCCAGATAGCTCTTGCCGGTGGTGACGATGCCCAGACGGGCCTTTGGCGAGTCGATGACCACGCGATCGATCTTGTTGACGCGCGCAAACGCGCAGGCCGCCTCGACCGCATACTGGTGCAGGCGCATTTCCTGTTCCAGCGGCGGGTCCGGCCAGCGGATGTTCAAGCCGCCCGCCGGCAGCTGAAAATCCTCCGGCAGCACGATATCGAGCTGGTGCGGATTGACGTTGACCGAAGCCGAGGACTCGACCGTCTCGGCGATGGTCTTGAAGCCGACCCAGCGTCCGGTGAAACGGCTCATGGCCCAGCCGAGCAGGCCCATGTCGAGCACGTCCTGCACGCCGGACGGATTCAGCACCGGCATCATCGCCGAGACGAACTCCAGCTCGCTGCCGTGCGGCAGCGTCGATGAGCGACAGGCGTGGTCATCAGCGGCCAGCGCCAGCACGCCGCCGTATTTCGAGGTGCCGGCCGCGTTGCCATGCTTGAACACGTCACCGCAGCGATCAACGCCCGGGCCCTTGCCGTACCACATGGCGAATACGCCGTCGTGTTTTGCGCCGGGGAACAGGTTGGTTTGCTGCGTGCCCCAGACCATGGTCGCGCCGAGGTCCTCGTTCAGGCCCGGCTGGAATTCGATGCTCGAGGCTTTCAGGTGCTTCTTCGCGCGCCACAGTTCCAGGTCCAGTCCGCCCAGCGGCGAGCCGCGATAACCGGAAATGAATCCGGCGGTATCGATGCCGGCGGCGCGGTCGCGCATTTGCTGCATCAGCGGCAGGCGCACCAGCGCCTGTACGCCGGACAGGTAGATGCGGCCTTCGGTGCGCGTGTATTTGTGCTCGAGCGTGTAGTCGAGGTCGAGCTTTGTTGCGGGGACGGACATGTTCAAAATCGCGGCGGCAAAAAGGCCTCACATTCTAACATCGCGCTGTCTTGACGCCTTGCTTGCAAGCGTGCGTTACACTGCGGTCTGCAGCTTCGGACGGTGGACGAATGCAGGCGCAGCGCAGCGACGTCGTGATCATGGGCGGTGGCCTTGCCGGGCTCACGCTGGCGATCCAGTTGCGCCGGGAATTGCCGACGCTGAGCGTGCGTGTCATCGAGCGCAACCGCCATCCGGTGCCCGAAGGCGCGTTCAAGATCGGTGAATCAACGGTCGAGATTGGCGCGCACTATCTGGATTCGGTGCTCGGACTGGGCGATTACCTTCGCCAGAATCACATCCGCAAGTTCGGCTTGCGTTTTTTCTTCAGTGACCGTCGCCCGGACTTGAACAATACCGTTGAGTTGGGTGTCAGCCGCGTATTCCCGACGCCGAGCTGGCAGCTCGACCGGGGTCGGCTGGAAAATCATCTCGGCATGCATGCACGCGAACTCGGCATCGAATTTGTCGACGGCGCCGGTGTGCTCGGCATCGACATCGCCGATGGCGACGGCGATCATGTGCTGCGTTACCGCATCGACGGCAAGGCGCATGTCGCCGGCGCCCGCTGGCTGATCGACGCCAGCGGCGGGCGCAGTCTGCTCAAGCGCAAGTTCGACCTGGCCGAAGACAACGACCACGCGGCCAACGCGGTCTGGTTTCGCATCGGCGAGCGCCTGCGCATCGACGACTGGTTCGACGACGCCGACTGGCATGCTCGCGTCGAGCCACGTGAACGTTGGCGTTCGACCAATCACCTGTGCGGACCAGGTTACTGGGTCTGGCTGATACCCTTGGCCAGCGGTGCGCATTCGGTCGGCCTGGTCGCCGATCCGGCGCTGCACCCGCTTGAGAAAATCGACACCTACGAAAAATTGCTGGGCTGGCTCGAGTGTCACCAGCCCGCGCTGCAGCGTACGCTGGCGGCCAGTTCCGCGCCGCTGCAGGACTTCGTCGTCCAGCGCGGATTCTCGCATGGTTGCCGGCAGGTGTTTTCGCCACAGCGCTGGGCGATCAGCGGCATCGCCGGTGTGTTCCTCGACCCGTTCTATTCGCCGGGCACCGATTACATCGCCATCGCCAATACTTTCATCACGGACCTGGTCGCCCGCGATGCCCGCGGCCAGCGTTACACACGCGAGTCTCGCCTGTACGAGCAGCTTTACTTCTCCTTCTATCGCAACATGCTCACGCTTTACCAGGACCAGTATCCGATGTTCGGTCACGCGCAATTGATGCCGCTGAAAATCACCTGGGATTACGCCTATTACTGGGGTGTGCTGTGCCAGTTCTTTTTCCAGAAGCGCCTTTCCGATCTGGCGCTGTTTGGCCGGCTGGCCGCGCCGCTGGCCGATTGCGAGGCGCTCAATCGCGACATCCAGGTGTTGCTGCGCCGGGCGGCAGGAAGTGCCAGCGGCAATCTCGACGGCGGTCTGCTGGATCAGCAAAAACTGCCGTGGTTCGCCGAGCTGAATCGCGGGCTGCGCGATGAACTCGACGTCGACGCGTTGCAGGCGCGCATCGAGGATTCGGCGCGGATGCTGCGCGCGTTGGCCGCCGAGATCGTCGAACGGGCTCGCGAACTCGGTCCGGTGGAAATCGACGATTTGTCGGCCCTACGCTCGCTGGTAGCCAGCGACGGCGCCGGATTGCTGCGCGAGGCGGCCTGAACGGCCGATTCGTGCCGCGATGGTTTCAGGCCGAGATTGTTTCCACGCAACCGAGCATGCGCAGGATTGCCGCGGCGGCTTCGCGGCCGTCATAAGCCGCGCGCACGACCAAATCCGCGCCGCGTACGTTGTCGCCGCCGGCGAACACTTTCGGGTTGGTCGTTTGTTGTGGAAGCCGTGAGCCGCCGCCGACGATCAGGCGGCCGTTGTCGAGCGTTTCGATGCCGGCTTCGACACACCATTGCGGCGGGCTGGCGAGAAAACCGAAGGACAGGATCACCACGTCGGCGGCAATGATTTCTTCGCTGCCGGGCACGATTTCGGGACGTGCGCGGCCGCTGCCGTCGGCAACCAGCCGGGTGGTTGCCACGCGCACCCCGGTCACGCCGTTGGCGTCGCCGAGGACTTCCAGTGGCTGGCGGTTGAACAGGAACTGCACGCCTTCGTCGCGCGCGTATTTCACTTCGCGCCGCGAGCCGGGCATGTTTTCCTCGTCGCGTCGATACACGCAGGTCACGCTTTCGCTGTCCATGCGCACCGAGGTGCGCACGCAGTCCATGGCCGTGTCGCCACCGCCGAGCACGACCACGCGCTTGCCGATGAGGTTCGGCATGGTCGGTTCGTCGGATGCTTTCGGCGAGGCGGCGCCCAGAATCCGTCGCGCGTTGGCGATCAGGAATGGCAGTGCCGGGTGCACGCCGGGCAGGTCCTGGCCCGGCAGTCTGGCATCGACGAAGGTATAGGCGCCGGTGCCGATGAACACCGCGTCGTAGTCGCGCAGCAGCGCGGCGAATTCGATGTCGCGGCCGACTTCGGTATTCAGGTGGAAGCGCACGCCGATGCCTTCGAGAATCTCGCGACGCGTGCGCACGACCTGATTGTCCAGCTTGAACGGCGGAATGCCGAACGTCAGCAGGCCGCCGATTTCCTCATAACGGTCGAATACGTCGGCTTGCACGCCGGCACGCGCGAGGCGGTCGGCCACGGAAAGCCCGGCCGGTCCGGCGCCGATCACGGCGACGCGCTGGCCGGTCGGGCCGGCGGTCTTGGTCGGGCGCCAGCCACGGCGGATTGCCTCGTCGGTGGCCCAGCGCTCGATCGCGCCGATGGTCACCGCATCGAAACCGGTCTGCAGCGTGCAGTCGCCTTCGCACAAGCGATCCTGCGGACAGATGCGACCGCAGATTTCCGGCAACGGATTGGTTTCGTACATCAGTTCCGCCGCTTCTTCGATGCGCCCGGCGTGCACCAGCTTCAGCCAGTCCGGAATGCGGTTGTGCAGCGGGCAGCCCCACGAGCAATACGGATTGCCGCAGTCGATGCAGCGCGATGCCTGGTCGCCGGCATCGCCTTCGGCGAATTCGCCGTGGATTTCCTGGTAGCCGAGAATACGGATCGGCACCGGCACCTCGCGCGGCAGCTCGCGGTGGAATTTGAGGAAGGGGAATTCTTTGTCGGTCATGGTGTTCTAGGCTGCACGGCGCAGTTCCTCGGTCAGCGCTTCCAGACTCGCCGCCTTGGGCTTGACCAGCCAGAACTTGTGCAAGGCATCGCGGAAATCGCCGAGCAGGCGTTCGGCCCACTGGCTTCCGGTGCAGTCGATGTGCTGGCGCAGCAGCGCGCGCAGATGCTGCAGGTGGTTCTCCATGCCTTCCATGGAAATACGGTGGATGTCGACCAGCTCATGGTTGTAGCGGTCGACGAAATCGCGCTCGACATCCAGCACGTAGGCAAAGCCGCCGGTCATGCCGGCGCCGAAGTTCACACCGGTGCGGCCGAGTACGACAATGACGCCGCCGGTCATGTACTCGCAGCAGTGGTCGCCCACGCCCTCGACCACCGCCAGCGCACCGGAATTGCGCACGCCGAAGCGTTCGCCGGCGCGCCCGGCCGCGTACATCTCGCCCCCCGTGGCGCCGTACAGACAGGTATTGCCGACGATCACCGCGTCGCGTGGACTGTAGGTTGCGCCCTGTGGCGGCCGCACCACGATGCGCCCGCCGGCCATGCCCTTGCCGACGCCATCATTGGCTTCGCCATCGAGCAGGATGCGCAGCCCGCGCGCGTTCCAGGCGCCGAGGCTCTGCCCGGCCGATCCGCTCAGGCGCAATTCGATCGGATTGTCCTGCAGGCCGGCATCGCCGTAGCGCCGAGCGATTTCGCCGGACAGCCTGGCGCCGATCGAGCGATCGGTATTGCGGATCGGGAAATGGAAACTGCCGCCGCCGCGCGTGGCGACCGCATCATGGGTGGCTTCGGCGATGCGCAGGGCGAGCTCGGATTCCGGGCGCGCCGGCGACACGCATACCGGGGCATCGATTTCACCGAGGCCGTCGCTGAGCAACGCCGACAGGTCGAGCTTGTTCTGCTTGGCGGTTGCGCCGGGTTGCTGTTGCAGCCAGTCGGCATGGCCGACCAGATCGTGCAGGCGGCGTACGCCGAGTTCGGCCAGCATGGCGCGCACATCCTCGGCAACGAAGCGGAAGAAGTTCTCGACCATTTCCGGCAGGCCGGTGAAATGCTTGCTGCGCAGAACATCGTGTTGCGTGGCGATGCCGGTGGCGCAGGAGTTCAGATGGCAGATGCGAAGGTACTTGCAGCCCAGCGCGACCATCGGCGCGGTGCCGAAGCCGAACGAATCGGCACCCAGCAGGGCCGCCTTGATCACGTCCAGCCCGGTCTTCAGGCCGCCGTCGGTTTGCACGATGACGCGATCGCGCAGGCCGTTGCGCGCCAGTACCTGCTGCGTTTCGGCCAGGCCCAGTTCCCACGGCACGCCGGCGTAGCGGATCGAGGTCAGTGGACTGGCGCCGGTGCCGCCGTCATGGCCGGAGATCGTGATCAGGTCGGCGCCGGCCTTGACCACGCCTGCGGCGATGGTGCCGACCCCGGCGTGAGCGACCAGCTTGACCGAGACCAGCGCTTCCGGACTGATCGCCTTCAGGTCGTAGATCAGTTGTGCCAAATCCTCGATCGAATAGATGTCGTGATGCGGCGGCGGCGAGATCAGGCCGATGCCGGGGCGTGCGTAACGCAGGCGCGCGATCAGCGGGTTGACCTTGTGCCCGGGCAACTGGCCGCCCTCGCCCGGCTTGGCGCCCTGCGCGATCTTGATCTGCAACACTTCGGCATGCACCAGATAGGCTGGCGTGACGCCGAAACGCCCTGAGGCGATCTGCTTGATCTTGGCCGTCTTCCCGGTGCCGTAGCGGGCCGGGTCCTCGCCGCCTTCGCCGGAATTGCTGCGCGCACCGAGCCGGTTCATGGCGACCGCCAGCGCCTCGTGCGCTTCGGGCGACAGCGCACCGAGCGACATGCCCGCCGAATCGAATCGCTTGAGGATCGATTCGACCGGTTCGACTTCGTCGAGCGGAATCGGTCCGTTCGGCGAGTCGACGCGCAGCAAATCGCGCAAGGTCGACGGTGCGCGCTGGTTCACGGCATCTGCATATACGCGATACAAGGCGCGGTCGCCGGTGCGCACGGCAGCCTGCAAGGAACCGATCACGGCCGGGTTGTACATGTGGTACTCGCCATCCGGCAGCGCGTGCATCAGACCGCCAGGCGGCAACGCGTAGTTCGGATCACGCGCCGCGGCAAACTGGGCACGGTACTCCGATTCGATGTCGTTGAACCCTGCGCCGCCGATGCGCGATGGTGTGCCGGGAAAGCACAAGTCCACTATTTCGCGATCCAGGCCGATGATCTCGAACAACTGCGCACCGCGATAACCGGCGATCGTGGAGATGCCCATCTTCGAGATGATCTTCAGCAGCCCCTTGCGGATGCCGCGCCGGTAGCTGCGACCGATTTCCGACGGCGTCTCGCCCTCGCGTCCCTTCAACTCGCCGCGCCGGCCCATGTCGGCCAGCGTTTGATACGAAAGATACGGGTAAACGCCGGTCGCGCCGAAGCCGATCAAGCAGGCGAAGTGATGCGGGTCGCGCGCATTGCCGGTCTCGACGATCAGGTTGCAGTCGCAACGCAGGCGCGCACGCGTCAGACGCGCGTGCACGGCGCCGACCGCAAGCAGGGCGTGGATCGGCAACAGGCCCGGCACCGGATAGCGGTCCGACAACAGCAGCAGGATCGCTCCGCCGCGCACGGTCTCCTCGGCTTCATCGCACAAACGCTCGATGGCCGCCTTCAGACCGATGCGTTCGTCGTAATACAGATCCAGCTTGTGGTGATTCTTGACGATATGCGGCAGCGCCATGATCTGGCGCAGCTTGCGCTGCGAGAACACCGGCGAGGTAAGCAGCACCTGTTGCGCGTTTTCCGGCGACAGGTCGAACAGGTTGCGTTCCAGGCCGATCTGCGTGGTCAGCGACATGACCAGGCGTTCGCGCAACGGATCGATCGGTGGATTGGTGACCTGGGCGAAAGCCTGCCGAAAATATTCGTACAGCGAGCGCGACTGCCGCGACATCACCGCGATCGGGGTGTCGTCTCCCATCGAACCGGTCGCTTCGGCCTCGTCCATGGCCAGTGTCTTGAGCACGACATCGCGTTCCTCGCGCGTCAGCGCGAATTGCTTCTGGAAACGTGCCAGTACTTCCGGTGGGAATGGTTCGGCGGCCAGGCCCGGATCGATCAGGTGCGATTCGAGATAGGTCACGCGTTCGCGCAGCCAGCGCTTGAACGGCGCGCGCGCGCGGTTGATATCGTCGATTGCGGCATTGTCGAGCAGGCGGTGTTCGAGCAGGTCGACCGCGATCATTTCGCCCGGCCCGAGCCGGCCCTTGGCGACGATGCGCGATGGCGGCAGGTCCCACAGACCGGCTTCGGAAGCGACGATCAGGTGATTGTCGTCCGAGCGCGCCCAACGCGCCGGACGCAGCCCGTTGCGGTCCAGCGAACACGCCGCGTAGCGCGAATCGCACAAAACGATGCCCGCCGGTCCGTCCCAGGGCTCCGAATGCAGCGCGTAATATTCGTAGAAAGCTTCCAGGTCCTCGTCCAGATCTTCGCGCGAAGCCCAGGCCGGCGGAATCAGGATACGCATCGCGGCAAGTACATCGATGCCGCCGGCGACCACCAACTCGAGCATGTTGTCCAGGCTTTGTGAATCCGAGCCGTCCAGCGTGACCAGCGGATCGATGCCGCTAAAATCGACCAATGGCGACTGGTACTTGGCCGCGCGCGCACAGACCCAGTTGCGGTTGGCCTTGATCGTGTTGATTTCGCCGTTGTGCGCGAGCATGCGAAACGGTTGCGCCAGCCGCCAACGCGGCAGCGTGTTGGTGGAAAAGCGCTGATGGAAAACCGCGGCGCCGGCCTTCAGCGCCGGGTGCGAGAAGTCCGGGTAGGCATCACGCAGGCGGCCCGGCGCGACCATCGCCTTGGCCACGAATGTCGCGGCCGAGAGGCTTACGACATAGAAACGTTCATCCGGCGCGCGCGCGACTTCGGCCAGGCGGCGTGCGCGAAACAGGGCGCGTTCGAATACCGGCTCGGGCATGTCGCCCGGCGCATTGACGAATATCTGGCGCACGCGCGGTTGATTGGCTGCACCGAGCGGACCGCAGGCATCGGTATTGACCGGGACGTCGCGCCAACCCGCAACCTGCAGGCCGGCGTCGACGAGCCGGCGTTCGAGTTCGGCCTGTTGCGCGGCGACGAAATCCGCATCGTGCGGATCGAGAAACAGGTGCCCGGATGCGAACGTGTCGGCCAGTTCGATATCGGCTTCGTCGGCCAGTGCCCGCAGCCAGGCGGTCGGCCGGTACAGCAACATGCCGCAGCCGTCGCCGGTGATGCCATCGGCGCCGATGCCGCCGCGATGGGACATGCGCGCCAGCGTGAGGAAAGCCTGATCGACCAGCCAGGAACTGGCCAGGCCATCGATATTGGCGATGACGCCAAAACCGCAGCTATCGTGTTCGTACGCCGGATCGTAAAGTCCGTGGGTGTGTTGCCGCATGATCGATTTCCGACTGGCCCGCCGCGCACGGGTCGAGCCGTGCGTGCAGCGGTTTCATGGACGCGAAAACGGGTGTATTCGCCAACACGACTACAACACATCTGTTGCGCCGCGTCAAAACAATTTGGACGTCCAAACGGAAATTCGGCTGTTGCGGCAGGCGACAGAGGCTACAAGGCGTCGGCGTCGGTTTCGCCGGTGCGGATGCGAATGACCTGATCCAGCGAGTAGACGAAGATCTTGCCGTCGCCGATCTTGCCGCTGTTGGCCGATTGCATGATCGCCTCGACCACGCGCTCGACGATGTTGTCCGCCACGGCGATTTCGAGTTTCAGCTTGGGCAGGAAATCGACGACGTATTCGGCGCCGCGGTACAACTCGGTGTGTCCCTTCTGCCGGCCAAATCCCTTGATTTCGGTCACCGTGATGCCTTGGACTCCAACTTCGGCCAGCGCTTCGCGCACGTCGTCAAGCTTGAATGGCTTGATGATTGCCATCACCATTTTCATTGCGGACCTCATTGCTGCCGAATTATGCCGATTCTACCCCGACGCGAAGCCGGCGGTGTGACGGGCCGGTCCCGGATCGGCTTGTAGGACTTTTCCTACAGGTCTTTCAGCCTCCAACTGACAGCGGTAGCGGCGAGGCACGGGTAAACTGCAACCGTCCGTAATCCATCCGAGGGAACCATCATGATCGATATCTCCGCGATCGACGATCTGGCCAGCCGTCTGGCCAACCTGGTGCCGCCGGGCATGCGCGAGGCCAGGGGCGATCTCGCGGAAAATTTCCGCGATACCTTGCGCGCCGGGCTGCGCCGGCTGGATCTGGTCACGCGCGAGGAATTCGATGTACAGCGTTGTTTGTTGTTGCGTACGCGCGAAAAGCTGGATGCGCTGGAAGCACGTGTTGCGGAATTGGAAGCATCGCTGAAGGACGCCGATTCATCGCGCTGATTTGCTGGGGGTCACCAGGGTTTCCGCGGACGGCCGCGTCGCATGCGCCTCTCACCCGGCGTTTACGACCCGGTGGTTTACGGCCCGCCGTTGCCGCAGTCTGCCCCTCGGCAGACAACGTTGGAGCAGGAAGCCCCAACGCGTGGCACGGTCGTCCGCGGATCTTTTTTCAACACGGAACCTGGGTATGAGCCTCGCCATCGTCCACAGTCGGGCCCAGCAAGGCGTCGCCGCGCCGTCAGTGACGGTGGAAGTGCACTTGTCCGGCGGTTTGCCGGGTACCTCGATCGTCGGCCTGCCTGAAACGGCGGTCAAGGAAGCCCGCGATCGCGTTCGCGTGGCAATCCAGAACGCGCAACTCGAGTATCCGGCGCGGCGCGTCACGGTCAGTCTCGCCCCCGCTGATTTACCCAAGGACGGCGGCCGTTTTGATCTGCCGATCGCGCTTGGCATTCTGGCCGCAAACGGGCAGCTGCCCAAGGAATCCCTGACCCAATATGAATTTCTCGGCGAGTTGGCCCTGTCCGGCGAACTGCGCACGGTGACCGGCGTGTTGCCGGCTGTTCTGAAGGCCGCCGGGGCCGGTCGTTCCCTGATCGTTCCGCGCGAAAACGGCGCCGAAGCGGCACTGGTCAGCGATGCGACCACGCATGCGGCAACCTCGCTGCTGGAAGTCTGTGCATTCCTGCGCGGCGCGGCCCAGTTGCCGATGGCGACCAGTAACGGTGACCGAACCGTGCCTGGCAAACCGTTCCCGGATCTTGCCGACGTGCGCGGCCAAGCGCATGCGCGGCGCGCGCTGGAAGTTGCCGCGGCCGGAAATCATCACCTGCTATTCATCGGACCGCCGGGTACCGGCAAAACCATGCTGGCCAGTCGTTTGCCGGGCATTCTGCCGCCAATGAGCGAACCCGAAGCGTTGGAAAGCGCGGCAATCCGCTCGGTCAGCGGTCAGGGCATCGATTTCAACACCTGGAACGCGAGGCCGTTCCGCACCCCGCACCACACCGCCTCGTCCGTGGCCCTCGTGGGTGGCGGTTCGCACCCTCGTCCCGGCGAAATTTCACTGGCCCATCATGGCGTATTGTTCCTGGACGAATTGCCCGAGTACGACCGGCGCGTGCTGGAAGTGTTGCGCGAACCGCTCGAATCCGGCCATATACTGATCTCCCGCGCGGCACGACAGGCTGAATTCCCGGCAAAGTTTCAGCTAGTCGCGGCAATGAATCCGTGCCCCTGCGGGTTCGCCGGCGATCCATCGGGCCGCTGCGATTGCACGCCGGATTCGATCCGTCGCTATCGTGCACGCGTGTCCGGCCCGTTGCTGGATCGCATCGACCTGCAAGTCAGCGTGCCGAGGGTGCCGTTGGCGGAGCTGGGCCAAACCGCGGCCGATGGCGAGGGCAGCGCCGCTGTTCGCGCACGCGTGGTCCGGGCGCGTGAGCGCCAGACGCGGCGTGCCGGCAAGCCGAACGCGATGTTGGACAATCGCGAAGTCGCGCGTGACTGCGCGCTGACGGCCAACGACCGCAAACTGCTCGAACGCGCACTCGACAAACTCGGCCTGTCCGCACGCGCGTACCATCGGGTTTTGCGGGTGGCGCGCACCATCGCCGATCTGGCTGATAGTGACTCGATCAAAACGCCCCATCTAAGCGAGGCGATCCAATATCGGCGTACTCTCGATGGCGCCGCTCATGGCGCTTGACCGGTTTCCTGCACGGACTGGCATTTGACCCTTGGAAGTTTCGCTTGCCTGCAAAGGGCGGGTGGACACTCTGCATTTTGAAAACTGAAACTACTTGAGCGCGAGCGCGAGCACGATTCCCACCCAGAGCACGCCTCCAACCCAGTTATTGTTGCGAAATGCGGCGAAGCAGGCGTCGCGGTCGCGCTTGCGCATGATCCACAATTGCCAGCCGAACAGCGCCGCGGCGATGGCGACGGCGGCGTAATAGATCGTGTTCAGTTGGGCGCGCTGGGTGACCAGGGCCATTGCCATCAGGAACGTGACCATGAGTATGCCCAGGATCGGCAGGTCGGCGTCGCCGAACAGGATGGCCGTGGACTTGATGCCGATGCGCATGTCGTCGTCGCGATCGACCATGGCGTATTCCGTGTCGTAGATGGTCGAAAACAGGATATTGGCCAAAAACAGCAGCCCGCAAAGCGGTAACGCATGGATGAACGTGCCCATGTCGGAGCCTTTGACGGCCGCGAACGCCATCGGGATGGACCAGCCGAACGCACAACCCAGGTAGACCTGCGGGAGATAGGTGTAGCGTTTCATGAACGGGTAAGTGATGGCGAGAAATATGCCGACGACGGCCAGTTCGATGGTCAGACGGTTGGTCAGCAACACCAGCCCGAATGCGAGCAGCAGCAAGCTGAAAAAAACAACCAGCGCTTCCTTGACGCTGACGCTGCCCGCGGCGAGCGGCCGGTCTCGTGTACGCTTGACCTCCGGATCGAACCGGCGGTCGACGAGGTCGTTGATCACGCAGCCCGCCGAGCGCATCAGGAACACGCCCAGGGTGAAGATCAACAGCAATCCCCACGGCGGAAAATCCCCGGACGCCAGCCACAGCGCCCACCAGGTCGGCCATAACAGCAGTAGCGCGCCCACCGGGCGATGCATTCGCGCAAGCTTGGCGTACTCGATTGCCCGTTCACGCATATGCGTCCAGTCAATACGTGCGAATCCGTTGTTTGCCGGCGCGCTTTGGCGTTGTTTGGAAACAGGCGTGGAGCGAGGGTTGCGCCGGGCCGGCGTCGCGATATGCTGTTCGGGTGTTTTGCTCATCGGCCTAGTTTAGCGACGTCGAAGGCGGCTGTGCTTGGCTGATCTCGCATTCCGCACTGGAACGGGCGTATCCTCAGAATCTCGGATTGTTGCGGGGAATCCAAAATGCACGAACTGCTGCCGACTCGTTATCTGCCTTTCTTGCTGTGTGTTGCGGCGCTGGTTCTGTCTCTGGCGATGTTGGGGGACAATTATGTCTGGCATTGGGTTGCAGCCATCAGCGGGGTTTTGACCGCGGTCGGCTGTTACGATCTCGTGCAGAGGAAAAATACCCTGCGTCGGAATTTTCCGATTACGGCGCATGTCCGGACGTTTTTCGAGTTTTTCCGTCCAATGTTGCGTCAATATGTGGTCGAGTCCGATACCGAGGAGGTTCCGTTCTCGCACTTGCAGCGCGAAATCGTTTATCAGCGCGCCAAGAACATCGAGGACAAGCGCCCATTTGGCACCGAGATCGGCGTTTACACTGAAAATTACGAGTGGATCAATCATTCGCTGGCGCCTGCGAAGATCGATAGCCACGACTTCCGCGTCAAGATCGGCAGCGACGAATGCAGCCAGCCGTATTCGGCGAGCGTGTTCAACATTTCGGCGATGAGTTTCGGGTCACTGTCGGCGAACGCGATTCGTGCCTTGAACGAAGGTGCTCGCAGAGGCAATTTCTATCATGACACCGGCGAAGGCTCGTTATCGCGCTACCACCGCGAAATGGGTGGCGACGTGTGTTGGGAGATCGGCTCGGGTTATTTCGGTTGCCGCAACGACGACGGCAGCTTCAATTTAGACAAGTTTACGGAAACGGCAAATCTCGAACAGGTCAAGATGATCGAGATCAAGCTGTCGCAGGGGGCCAAGCCCGGGCACGGCGGTATGTTGCCTGCGGCCAAGATCAGCGAGGAAATCGCCGAGGCGCGTCATGTTCCGATGGGTGTGGATTGCATCTCGCCATCCTCTCACAGTGCTTTTTCAACGCCGCCGGAACTGCTCGAGTTCGTTGCCACGTTGCGTGAGAAGTCCGGCGGCAAGCCAACCGGATTCAAGCTGGCGGTGGGTCATCCGTGGGAGTGGTTCGGCATCGCCAAGGCGATGGAGCAGACCGGCATTCATCCCGATTTCATCGTTGTGGATGGTGGCGAAGGCGGTACCGGTGCTGCTCCGCTTGAATTCACCGATCATGTCGGCGCGCCGCTGCGTGAGGCACTGCTGCTGATCCACAACACGCTGGTTGGCCTTAATCTGCGAGGCAAGATCCGCCTCGGCGCCAGCGGCAAGATCATTACCGCGTTCGATATCGCCCGCAGCATGGCGCTTGGTGCGGACTGGTGCAACGCCGCGCGCGGGTTCATGTTCGCACTCGGCTGTATCCAGTCGCAGAATTGCCATACTGACCGTTGCCCGACCGGGATCGCCACCCAGGATCCGTCACGCTGGAAACGACTGAACGTCCCTGACAAGGCCGAGCGCGTGAAGATGTTCCACAACAACACCCTGCGCGCACTCAAGGAATTGATTGCGGCCGCCGGGCTCGCACACCCGCACGAAATTGGCCCGGAGCACATTATCCGGCGTATTTCTTCCACCGAGGTGCGCTCTCTGTCGGCCTTGTATCACTTCGTGAAGCCTGGGGAATTGATCGGCGGTCTGCCTGATCATGCCGTGTTCAAGGTGTTCTGGCATGCGGCGAATGCCGACAGTTTTGCGCCGCCGAGCTACGTACTGGAACAGCACCATACCAAGTCGCGTTGAGTCACAACGCAAAAAAAACCCGGACAAATCTGTCTTGCCCGGGGCTGTAGGTAGTCGGTTGAAACTGTGGTTCAGCCTGATAGTCTGACCAGAACCTCGCTGATACGTGCTTTTTTTGTCTCCAGTGGAGTGATCGTGTCGCGATCATTCGGCGAGGGCTGCGCTTTGGCGTCATCGATGGCGTGATCTAGCCGGCTCAGCTCGATCAACAGATCGTGGCGCGAAAACAACGGATTGACGGTCAATATGGATGCTGGCAATGGCATGGTCTGCCCCGAAGTGCGACTTGGTTCACATGAAGCAGAACTTGTGCCAATCGCAGGTCATCGACTGCGCATACGCCTTGTCGGGCATCGGTCACGCCTCGGTGACGTTGTTCGGCGGAACCTGACGAGAATGCGTAGTAATTTTTGCAAATATTGATCGCTTTCACACTTATTGGGTGTAGAATTAAATAGTGTTGGCTTACCGCGACGAGTTGATGTTCAGCTCCAACCGACGGCCAACCCTGATTTGCAGTCACTGGCGTCCGGCATACGGTCCTCTTGGATTCCCCCTGTTCCTAAGACCGCCGGGCGCCAGCCTGTGACCCCGCCCGGGAATCAGCTGTCCACAGGCAGGGCGGTCTTTTGGCGCGCGCTGATTCCGTTTTCTATATAATTTCCCCGATTTTGCGGCGGATTGAATCCGTACTCGCACGGCGGGATACGGCAAGGGGCGCCCCGTTTCGACCGAAATCGGCGGACTGGCTTCGCGCCGATCAGGTAACCATGTGAACCATTCGATGACACGCAGCGACGAGCATTACGACGTGATCGTGATCGGCGGCGGCCATGCCGGCACCGAAGCTGCGTTGGCGGCTGCGCGTAGCGGTGCGCATACCCTGCTGCTCACGCACAGCATCGACACGCTCGGGCAGATGAGCTGTAATCCGGCCATCGGCGGCATCGGCAAGGGCCATTTGGTCAAGGAAATCGATGCCCTCGGTGGTGCCATGGCGCATGCGGCCGACCTTGCCGGCATCCAGTGGCGCACCCTGAACGCCTCCAAGGGACCGGCGGTCCGGGCCACGCGCTGTCAGGCCGATCGCACGCTTTACAAGACGGCAATTCGTCGGGTTCTGGAAATTCAGTCGAATTTGCGCATCTTCCAGCAGTCCGTAGACGATCTGTTGCTGGAAGGCGATCGCATCCGGGGTGTCGTCACGCATACGGGTCTGCGTTTTTCGGCCCGAGCCGTCGTGCTCACGGCCGGGACGTTCCTGGCCGGTAAAATCCATATTGGCCAGGCCAATCATGCCGGCGGACGAGCCGGTGAACCGCCGGCCATGCGATTGGCTGAGCGCTTGCGCGAATTGCCTTTTGGTGTCGGTCGCCTGAAGACCGGCACACCACCGCGCATCGATGGCCGCAGTATCGATTTCAGTGGTCTGCAGGAGCAGCCGGGTGATGATCCGGCGCCGGTGTTTTCCTTCGTCGGCGGCAACGCGGATCATCCGCGCCAGGTCAGTTGCTGGATCACGCATACCAGCGAGCGCACGCATGAGCTTATCCGTGCCGCGCTGGATCGCTCGCCTTTGTTCAGCGGTCAGATCGAGGGTGTCGGCCCGCGCTATTGCCCGTCCATCGAAGACAAGGTGGTACGTTTCGCCGACAAGGCTTCACATCAGATTTTCATCGAGCCCGAAGGCCTTGAAACCAGCGAGATTTATCCGAATGGCATCTCCACGTCGTTGCCGTTCGACGTGCAGCTGGCACTGGTGCGATCGATCGGCGGATTCGAGAACGCTCATGTCACGCGCCCCGGCTATGCCATCGAATACGATTATTTCGATCCGCGCGGACTAAATGCGAGCCTGGAGACCAAGGCCGTCGCGGGCCTTTACTTCGCCGGCCAGATCAATGGTACGACCGGTTACGAGGAGGCTGCGGCGCAGGGACTGGTTGCCGGCTTGAATGCGGCACGCGCGACTCGCGGCGAAGCGCCGTGGACGCCGCGACGTGACGAAGCGTATATCGGCGTGTTGATCGATGATCTGATTACCAACGGCACGATCGAGCCGTATCGCATGTTCACCTCGCGCGCGGAGTACCGTTTGCACCTGCGCGAAGACAACGCCGACCTGCGCCTGACCGAGCACGGCCATGAACTGGGGCTGGTTGACGACAAACGTTATCAGGACTTGTGCCGCAAGCGCGATGCGCTGGAGCGCGAAACGCAGCGTCTGGGTGGAATCTGGGCATCGCCAGCCAACCGCCTGGGCGAAGAAGTGTCGCAAATCCTCGGTATCGAGGTATCGCGCGAAACCAGCGCGCTGGATTTGTTGCGCCGTCCGGGTGTCGACTACACGAGTCTCATGAAGGTACCGGCCCTGGGCCCTGCGACGACGGATGCGAAGGTGGCGCAGCAGGTCGAGATTTCGGCCAAGTATTCGGGGTATCTGCAGCGCCAGGATGAGGAAATCCGGCGCCAGCAGCGGCATGAAGAAACCAGGTTCCCGAACGAATTCGATTTCACCACTGTCCGCGGCTTGTCGGCCGAGGTGCTGCAGAAGCTGCAGAATGCCCGGCCGCGGACGATCGGCCAGGCGACGCGTATTTCCGGCGTCACGCCGGCGGCGATTTCGTTATTGCTGGTGCACCTGAGGCGGCACAAGACGGCCGCCTGAGGGGCGCTTGCGATACGATGTCGCGCAACTGATATTCAAACAATCAGCGCTTGGGCTTGGGTAACGCGGCCTCGGCGGTCTTGAATGCCGCTTCAGCCTGCTGATGCAGGTCCTTGGCATCCTCGTCGGATACGGCTCCGGTCTGACCATTGCTGATCTTGTCCTTGAGCACCAGGTTGCCTTTTTCATCCCAACCGACCTTGGTAGTGGCGAACGGGCGGGCACCGTCCGACGCGGATTCCTGCTTTACCACGACCCACGGCTTGCCATCCTTGTACGCCATGTGCATGACGATGTGGCCCTGGTTGTTGTCCAGATCGGTAATTTCTCGCACGACCACGACCTTTCCATTGGTGTAAAACGCATCCCAGGCGACCGAGGAATGTTCTTTCAGGGCGCTGCCGTTTACGCTTTTCAGTGAACCGATTTGCGCATAGGCCTTCTTGTAGGCTTCGTACATCTTTTCCGACGGCGTCGGTTCCGGTGCAACGATGATCTGCACTTCCGATTTGGCGCCGCGGGTCAGTACGGGGTACTGCAAGACTGGCAGGTAACGGCGTTCACCATCGATCAGTTTGGCCTCCACCACGTAAGTTCGGCGTGGATT
Organism: uncultured Pseudomonadota bacterium; assembly: GCA_963779795.1. Classification (GTDB taxonomy): domain Bacteria; phylum Pseudomonadota; class Gammaproteobacteria; order Xanthomonadales; family Rhodanobacteraceae; genus Rudaea. Next base: position 26,493 of record CAVZZK010000007.1, read on the forward strand.
GACCTGAGCCGGATCGATCGGCAGGTTGAATGCGATCGGTGGCTTGTTGGCACGTTGGATGGTGGTCTGCGCGAGCACATTGCTTGGCTGTCCCGCGTCCACGACTTTCAATTCGGCCGTCGTGTTGTTGCCCAGCGCGCGCGGTTCGCGCAGCAGGATCGTGCCACTCACCGAATTGGCAATCTTGGGAGCTTTGGGTTTGGGCGGTTGTGGCGAATTGCAGCCGGCAAGCAGGCCGAGCGCCAGCAGCGCGGGAAAGATCGGGGTACGCATCGAAAAAGTCTCCAGGTTGTTCGCGTATCGCGCGGCAAACCGCGTCGGTAGCCGGGCGGTGGGCCTTTGTTCGGCCCACAACCCGCCCGAAAAAGGGCACGAACCTCTCATTGTAATCGGTTTCGTTACATTTGAAAATACGAAGATATTCGTACACACGCAACAGGCCCTCGATGACGTGGTCGTGAGAACGGAGTTGGTAAATTGACAGTCAGGTTAAGTATTTGTTAGTGTCGCGCTACGCGAGCCTGTCCCGAGTGGGAAGGGTGGCGGGGTTGGTGTTGCCGTCCATGGCGATCGTCAGGCCGGCAACCACTCGTTGGGGGTGGGCCCCAGTCATCACATTGATGCTGAAGCCGAATAAAATCTTTATGGAGCACACAATAATGAATCAGAAACGACTTGTTTCCTCGATTTTGATGGGGTTGGCCGTGGCGGTGCCACTGAGCGCGCTGCATGCACAGGACAACGGTGATCAGTCGCAGCAGGCGCAGTCCCAAACGAGCAAAAAGAAATCGCAGAAGCTCGAGACCATCACCGTGACGGGGTCGTTGATTCCCCAAGCGCAGATCGAAACCGCCTCCCCGGTCGTGACGATCTCCACCCAACAGCTGGAAAAATCCGGTTTCGGCACGGTTTACGATGCCTTGCGCGCCCAGCCGATCACCACCGGCGCGGTGCAGGACAACCAGTTCAACGTCGGCTTCACACCCGGCGCGCAGACGATCAGCCTGCTCGGCCTGGACCCGGGCTTTACCCTGTTCCTGATTGACGGGCATCCGATGTCCGACTATCCGTTGCTGTACAACGGTTCGAGCAACTTCGTCGACCTGACCAATATTCCGGTCGGCATGGTCGATCACATCGACATCCTGCCGGGCAACCAGTCCTCGATCTACGGCTCCAGCGCCATTGCCGGTGTCGTCAACATTATCCTCAAGGATCATATCGACGGTTACGAGCTGAGCGTTCGGGCCGGTGGCTACAGCGGTGGCGGCGGCAAAAACCAGCGCCTGGAATTCCTTGGTGGCAGTCAGATCGGCAATCTGACGGCGATGTATGGTCTGCAGTTGAACAACCAGCAGCCGATCTGGGGTTATCAACGTGATCTGACCAGTTCGACCGAATTCAACCCGAATCCGAACCTGCGCTACGGATCACGTGTGTTCCTCTGGGGTCGTTACAACTTCAATACGGGCGGTCTCGATTATCTGGACCCGGGCGCGGCCACCTGTGCGCCGTTGAGTAATCTGTACGGCGGTACGGTCAAGTACATGCATCGAAGCGGTAGCGGCTATTACTGCGGAAGCCAGTCCGGCAACGCCTATTCGACGCTGCTCAACCAGAATCGCGCCGCGACCGGGTATTTGAAACTGAAATACAAGCTAAACGACAACGCCGAGTTGTACGGCAACATCCTGTACAGCGTCAGCAGTCTGCACTATAGCTCCGGTCCGTATGCCTGGTTTGGAAAACTGCCGCAGGAATATTTCCTGAATGCCGCGGCAGGTTACTCGTTCGACCTGTTCCAGCACATTTATGCACCGGAGGAGATCGGCGGCAGCAACGGCTATTCAGACCACTTCATCAACCATCAGTACAACGCCTGGGCCGGCATCCGCGGCACGGTCGGCAGCGACTGGGACTACGATTTCTACTACGCCCGCTCGCAGACCAACTTGACCGAGAAGAATCCATGGCCGCTGACCGCGAACTCGCAGGCATTCTTCGAGCAGCAGTTCCTCGGCCCGTCGTTGGGCACGTATTACGGCTATGAAATCTACGCGCCTGACCCGTCCAAGTTCTACCAGGCCATCACGCCCGCGCAGTACAAGAACATCGTGGGCGTGATCAACAACAAGAACCTGACCTGGACCCAGAATGTCAACTTCGTGGTCAACAACACGGATCTGTTCGAACTGCCCGCTGGCTCCGTCGGCGTTGCCGGATTGATCCAGGTCGGTAACCAGGCCTGGCAAAATCCGACCGATCCGCGCGTGATCAACGGTGACTTCTACGGCCTGACCGGAACCTCCGGTGGTGGCATGCGCAACAACTGGGCCGGCGCGCTCGAATTCCGTGTGCCGATCACCAGCATGCTGACGGGCGATGCATCGGTGCGTTACGACCATTACTCAAACCAGAATATCGGTGGCGGCGACAGCAAGGCCACCTACAAGCTGGGCCTCGAATTCCGTCCGACCGACACGTTGCTGTTCCGCGGCAACTACGCGACGGCCTTCCGCGCACCGGATATGTCCTATACCTTCGGAGGCCAGAGCGGCTTCTACCAGAGCGGCGCAACCGACTACTATCGCTGTGCCGTTTCGGAACCAGGCGTTCCGCTGACGGAATGCAAGTACTATGCGAACCAGCAGCTGTTCGGTATCCACACCGGCAATGCCGGCCTGAAGTCGATTACGGCCAAATCCTTCGGTTTCGGTGCGGTCTGGTCGCCGACCTCCAACTTCGACTTGAAAGCCGATTACTACAACATCAAGATCAAGAACGAGGTCAACCTGCAAAGCACGGATACGCTGCTCAAGAACGAGTCGGATTGTTTGCTGGGTAATCTGGATATCAATTCGCCGACCTGCAAGGCGGCAGTTTCCCAGGTCATCCGCAACCCGGCGACCGCTCCGATTCCGTATGCCATCCAGAGCGTAATCGTTCTGCCGGTCAACGTATCCAACGAGCGGGTTTCGGGCATTCTGGCGTCGGCGCATTATGATCACGACTTCGGACGCTGGGGTAATGTTGCGTTGCAAGCTCAGTACAACGTGACGCTGAAGCACTCGTATCAGCAGTTCCCGCAGGATCCGACCATCGATCTGTTGCGTAACCCGTACTATTCGTCGGAGTTCAAGACGATCGCCAACGCGTCCGTGACCTGGAATATCGACAAGTTTTCGGCCACGTTGTATGGCACGCGGTACGGCAAGACGCCGAATTACTGGGCGCAGGTCAATATCGATGGCTACGCGACACCGTGCTCATCAGTGAACTCGGCCGGTTACCAGCAGTGCGCAGGTACCGTGGCGCCGTGGATGGTCTACAACGCCAGCGTGAGCTATGACCTCACGGATGACGTGAAGATCAGCGCCATTGTCAACAACCTGAAAGACTCGGCGCCGCCATACGATCCAACTTACACCGGCGGCTTCTACTACAACCGCTTCAACTACAACAACTACGGACGCGCCTACTGGGTTGAGTTCGACTGGAAGTTTGGTCGCGGCAACTGATCGATCCGCGACACGCATGATTCAGGGGCTGGCCTCGTGCCAGCCCCTTTTTTGTGGTTGATTTCAGGTATCCGGAAGAATCTGCTGGAGGCGCGTCTCCAGTGGCGACAAATGATCGGCGTAGCGCCTCCACTCGCCGAGAGAGCGAGCGTGAATTGGCTGGCGAACCTGCGCACTGCTTAGCGTATCGACAGCAGTCTTGTTGCGCTTCATCTGCGCACAGCCGGGCTCGTGTTCAAAACCGCAGTGCGAGGCAATCCGGCGTATGCTGGTCTCCGGATCGGTTACCAGATCCGCATAAGGCACGTCGAGTACCGCACCCGGCATGATCGTATGCCAATGACTCATCAGGCGACGGTACTGCGCGTAGTGCGAAACCAGGGCATCCGTGTCGTAGCTGTAGGCGTAGGAACTGCCGAACATCGCCTTGTAATTGGAAAAGCATACGTCCATTGGATCGCGCACCATGTGCAGGATAGGTGCCTGCGGCAACGCACGACGGATCAGGCCGACCAACATGTAGTTCGGTGGCAGCTTGTCGAGATAATAAGGGAAGCCCTGTGCTCGCCACTGCGTTTGTTCCAAATAACGCTGCCCCAGTTCCGCATAATCCAGTTCCGGCAAACGATCCAGAAGTTCCTCGTCCACAATTTCCTGACCGTGACGATCGGCAACCCAGCGCAACTGCCGTGGCATGTCCGAGCGCTCGCCGGTGGAAATTATCCTGGAGTGGTTGTCGAGGACCCGGTCGAGCAACGTGGTTCCGCTGCGCGGCAGACCGACGATGAAGATCGGTACCGGTCCCGACATTTCGAAACCGTCAGATTGATTTACGAAGTCTTCGTCGACGCGCTCGATGAGTGCGTCGAATATGGCGGCTTCGCGAGCAACATCGTGTCGCGATGATGCATACATGATCCGGTTGGCGCGCTGCAAAGCAGCGAATGCGTTGTCCAGATCACCCAGGTCCTGCAATTCCTTGAACTGGGCGAATTCGAAGCTGGCGTGGTCCTGGCTGCCCTTGGGCACCGTCTGCAACTGGCTGCGAATGTATTCGAGATGGTTGGACTCGACGGTTTGCTTGCGCATGCGCGCCAGAGTGAGCGATGCCCGACCGAAGGTCGGTCCCAGACGCAGACAGGCTTCGAGTTCCTTCTCTGCGTCGTCCATTCGACCATTGAATTGAAGTTGCAGGCTTCGGAAATAGCGGAAGTCCGGGTTGTCAAAACCGTTGGACTTGGCGTGATCCATCAGTTGCAGCGCCTTGGGATGTTCGCCCAGCATCTGGTAGGCATGCGCCAGCGCGGTCAACATCGAGCCGTCGCTGGCCCGGGAATCATCGAAACGGTGCAGGCAATCGCGCGCCGTGACCATCTCCCCGATACGCAACAGGCAGTGTGCCGTGGTACTGACCAGATCGGCCTGATGTGGAACCAGTTCCGCGGCTGCCTTGACGTGTTCCGCGGCTTGGCGAACCCGGTTCTGGCTGAGGACAACGCTGGCCAGCAGCATGCGCGCCGGGAAATTCTCCGGCTCCTCGGCGATCAGCGATTCGAGCGAAATTGTTGCGGCGGTACTCTGTTGGCTGGCGATGTACTGCTGGGCACGTCGCCAAAGGCGTTCGGTCTTGAGGCTCATAGCATCAATCGTGTTGCAGCAGGGAGATGTCAGCCACCTGCAGGAACATGCGGCGCAGTTGCAGCAGCAGGCACAGGCGGTTGTTGCGCACGGCAGGATCGTCGGCCATGACCATGACTTCATCAAAAAAGCGATCGACGGGTTCGCGCAGGCTGGCCAGACTGGTCAGCGTGGCGACGTAGTCGCGTTTCGCAAGGAATGGCGCAATGCCGGACATTGTTGCGGCAACAGCCTGTTGCAATTGTTTTTCGGCCGAATCGCTCAACAAGGCTGGATCGACGCTACCGGAAACCTCGTCGCCGGCCTGGCGCAGGATATTGCCGATACGCTTGTTGGCCGCGGCAAGCGACCGTGTTTCAGGCAACTTGCCGAATTCCGCGACGGCTTTCAGGCGCAGGTCGAAATCAAGCAGGGTTTCGATTTCCACTGCGCGCACGGCGTCGAACTGGTCGGCGCTGAAACCTTTATCGCCGTAGTAGCCACGCAGCCGATCGAAAATGAAGTCAAGCAACTCGCGAGTGAGACGGCTCTTGTCCAGCGGCCTTTCCTGGTCGCCGCCGGAGGACCCTTTGCCCGACTTTTTAGCAGGCTGTGCAGGCAAGGCAGGCAGCAACTCGGCAGCTTCGCGCAACAAGGCCTCCAGATCCAGATCGAGCTTGCCTTCGATCAGGGTGCGCGCCAAGCCGAGTGCGGCACGACGCAGCGCGAACGGATCCTTGTTGCCCGAGGGCTTCAGGCCAACGGCGAAGATCCCGGCCAGCGTGTCCAGTCGCTCGGCAATGGCGAGCACCTGCCCCATGCGGTTGCTGGCAATGTCATCGCCCGCGAATCGTGGCCGGTAGAATTCGTCCAATGCCAACGCGACATCGGCTGGTTCATCATTGGCCGTCGCGTAGTAACGGCCCATGACACCCTGCAACTCAGGGAACTCGCCGACCATGCGCGTCAGCAAATCGCATTTGCACAGGCTGGCCGCGCGGGTCGCCAATGCGGCGTCGACGCCACAGCGGTTGGCGATGACGCGGGCCAGCTCCGCCACCCTCACGCATTTGTCCCAGACGCTGCCGAGTTGCTGCTGGTAGGTAACGGATTTCAGGCCTTCCTGATACGAGGCCAGCGGCGTTTTCAGGTCTTCTTCGTAGAAGAATCCGGCATCGGCGAAGCGCGGCCGGATCACGCGTTCGTAACCCCGACGGATTTGCGCCGGATCTTTTGATTCGATATTGGCGATACCGATAAAGTGCTCTGACAGACGGCGCTCGGAATCGCAGACTGGAAAGAACTTCTGGTTATCTCGCATGGTTTGGCTCAAAGCCTCATGCGGCACGACTAGAAAAGCCGGGTCGAAACTGCACGCAATTGCGGTTGGCCATTCGGTCAAATTGGCGACTTCGTCCAGGAGTTCGGCAGGAATATACGCACTCAAATCGTCGCGTTTAGTTGAAGATCTAATGCGGCCAGATTCCGTGCCAAGTTCGTGTGCAATTTTCTTCCGGCGCTCCTCGGGATCGACCAACACCTTGGCACTGCGCAGCGTTTCGACATAAGCATCGGCGTTGGCGATCGGCACAGGTCGCGGATGATGGAAGCGATGGCCGTGCGACTCGCGGCCGCTGCGAATGCCGAAAACCTCCGTGTCGATCACTTCCTCGCCATGCAGTACAACCAGCCAGTGCACCGGGCGCACGAAAGCGAAGTCGTGATCGCCCCAGCGCATTGGCTTGGGGATCGGCAGGGATTTCAACGCCTCGCCGAGGATTTCCGGCACCAGGGCCGCGAGGGACTGGCCTTTCTGTTCGGCGCGATAGATGAACCAGGCACCCTTGTCGGTTTCGAGGCGTTCGAGTTGATCGACTTCAGCTCCGCATGAAGAAGCGAACCCGAGCAGTGCCTTGGTCGGCTGGCCGTTGGCATCGAGTCCGGCCTTGACCGCCGGGCCGCGGCGCTCGACGGTCTGGTCCGGCTGCGTCGAGGCTACGCCGGGGATCAGCACGGCCAGCCGGCGTGGCGAGTTGCAGGTTTTTGCATTTGCGGCATCGCCCGGCAGGGCGCGTTTGCCCAGTCCGTCGCAGACAGCTTTTGTCAGCGCCAGTGCGAGCTCGTCCAGCGCCCTTGGCGGCAGTTCCTCACAACCGATTTCGATCAGCAGTGGTCGGGTATCAGACATGCGCCGAGCCTCCGTGCTTCAGGCCGGGGAAACCCAGTCTTTCGCGTTGCGCGTAATAAGCTTCGGCCACACTGCGAGCGATCGTACGCACGCGCAGGATATAGCGCTGACGTTCGGTGACGCTGATCGCGCGACGTGCGTCGAGCAGGTTGAAGGCGTGGCTGGCTTTGCACACCTGATCGTAGGCCGGTAGCGGCAGGCTCTGTTCGACCAGCTTCTTCGCCTCGGCCTCGCATACATCGAACCAGTGCAGCAATTCCGTCACGTTGGCGTGCTCGAAGTTGTAGGCGCTTTGCTCTACCTCGTTCTGATGGAAGACATCGCCATAAGTGATGGTGCCATGCGGCCCGACCGTCCAGACCAGGTCATAGACGTTGTCCACATTCTGCAGATACATGGCCAGGCGTTCGAGGCCGTAGGTGATCTCGCCGGTGACCGGCTTGCACTCCAGTCCGCCGGCCTGCTGGAAGTAGGTGAACTGGGTGACTTCCATACCGTTGAGCCAGACTTCCCAGCCAAGGCCCCAGGCGCCTAGCGTTGGCGATTCCCAGTTGTCCTCGACCAGGCGCAGGTCGTGGACCAGCGGATCGATACCCAGCGCCTCGAGCGAGCTGAAATACAGTTCGACGATGTCGTCCGGATTCGGCTTGATCACCACCTGGTACTGGTAGTAATGCTGCAGGCGGTTCGGGTTGTCGCCGTAGCGGCCGTCGGCCGGTCGGCGCGACGGCTGCACATAGGCCGCGGCCCACGGCTCGGGTCCGAGTGAACGCAGAAACGTGGCCGGATGGAAGGTGCCGGCGCCGACTTCGGTATCCAGTGGCTGGATCAAGGCGCAGCCGCGCTCGGCCCAATAACGATTGAGCGTCTGGATTACGTCCTGGAAGGTCGGTCCCGGCATCGGCTTCACGGCAGCTTGCTAAAGCACGCTAGTATAACGAGTAACGCTGTCATTCAGAGCCTTGAGCGGGGCAGAGCCGGCGTGAATCCCGTCGTTACGGGTATCGGAATGGCTCGATTTTCATCCGAATTCGAACGACGTTTCAACCTGCCTTTGCGCCCGTCACAACCATGCCTACCGATCGCCGCCGACTCTTGATCGTTCAGACTGGCGCTGCCTTGCCCAGCGTACTGGCCCGACATGGCGATTTTCCGGAATGGTTCCGACGCGGTTTGGGTGTGGCGCCGGATCGAATTGCTTGCGTGCGCGTGGATGTCGGCGAACCCCTGCCCCCGCCGAATCGTTTTGCCGCTGCCGTCGTCACCGGTTCCGGGGCGATGGTGACCCAGCGCCTGGATTGGAGCGAACGCACGGCCGACTGGTTGCGCGACGCCGTCTCCATCGAGCTGCCGGTGCTTGGCGTTTGTTATGGACACCAGCTGTTGGCGCATGCGTTCGGTGGGCACGTGGACTACAACCCGCGCGGTCGCGAGGTGGGCAGCGTAGAAATCGAATTGTTGCCGAATGTGTCCGACGACACGCTGTTCGGCTCGCTGCCGTCAAATTTCGACGTGCATGCCACGCATCTGCAAAGCGTTCTGGAACCGCCTGCCGGCTCGGTAGTGCTTGCGCGTTCGGCCTTGGACGATTGCCACGTCATCCGCTTCGCTCCGCGGGCCTGGGGTGTGCAGTTTCATCCGGAATTCAACATCGAACACATGCGCGGGTATGTTCGCGCCCGTGCGGAATCCATCGATGCCGAAGGTCTGGATTCGCGTGCGCTGATGCGCCAGCTCCGGGCCTGCCCGACTGCGGCTAGCCTGTTGCGCCGCTTCATGCGCCTGCACGCCGGCTGACTGGCGCGCCTTGTCTTGACCCCGGGCGCTGCCTTCGCCGCGTGGATGTCGATATACTGCCTTCCGGATGCTCCAGAATCTTCAGGCATGATGGCGCAAAAGCTGACCCGGCCCCGACTGTTATTGTGGTCCGGCATGTGCCTGACCCTCTTGAGTTTGGCGTGTTTCGCCGTGGCCGCGTGGTGGGCTTCGCCGGGGTCGCTGGCAATGATTCTGCTCGCCGATACGCTGTGCATGACGGCCATAAGCGCGTGGCGTTCCCGGCGCGTCATGTCATTGCGCACACTGGCGTCGCGGTCGCTGGCCTTCGCCATGCTGCTGACCGGCTACACGATGCTTGTTGGCGGATTGCTGGGCCTGCCAATGCACTGGCTACACCACGGCGGCTCACTGGTAGCGGCGCTGGGTGTGTCCGGCGCGGTGCTGATCGCGCTGCTGATGTTGTGGCGGGTCTGGCCGGCCTTTGGACTGATCCATCGTCCGGCACGCCGTGCTGAATGCACTGCCGCCGGATCCTTGTCGCAGGCCTGGCGCACGGCCTGGCGGTTGACGACTCACAACGAGGTGTTTTTCGGTTACGGGCTCATCGTGGCCGTCAGCCTGTTGGCCCTGGCCCAGGGGGCGCTGAGTCTGGCCGACGTGGATATCCCGATCGCCGACATCTATCGCCAGCCGGTCCTGATCGGTTACGCGTTGTTGCTGGCGCCACTGGCCAGCTGGACCATGCAGTGGTGCAGCGCGCGAGCCGTCTTGCTGGATCGCCGGCGTGAGCGGCAAGAGCGCGCGCCGGTGGCACCGGCACCCACGCAAGCGCCGCCGGTCGAAGACGGCGATATACCGGATGGACTCAGCATCGAGCGTCTGAATGCGATGCTGTTGCAGTGCGCGCGCAGCGGGCAGATTCAGTTGGCCATTGCTGCCCTCGAGCGCGGTGCCGATCCGAACGCTGTGCCGCCAGGCGGGGATCGCGACCAGCGATCCGTGCTGGTATTGGCAGCGGTCAATCCGGACCTGCGCCTGTTGCGCGAGTTGATCTGTCGAGGCGCCGACCTGAACCGCCCGCATGCCGGGCTGGTGCCGCTGCTGGCGGCGACGCGTGACAGCCACGAGGGTCGTCCGGATGCGGTCATGACCTTGCTGACCAATGGCGCACAACCGGACTGCCGTGACGGTGACGGCAACACCCCTTTGCATTTCGCCGCGCTCAGCGCGCATGCGATCGTCGCGGCATTGTTGTGCGATGCCGGAGCAGACGTGGATGCGGTCAACCGCAGCGGCTACACGCCGTTGTGCGCCGCTTGCGCAGCCGGCAACTGGGAGCTGGTGCGGTTTCTGCTGGAACGAGGCGCGAAGCCCGAAGCCGAACACGCGCAGCCCGCCCTGCTGGCGGCCTGTTCGGGTGCCGAGGACGATGCGACCGGCGTCGACCTGCTGCTCAAGCGCAAGGTCAAGGTCAACGCCTGTGGCATTCTCAAGCGCAACGCGTTGATGACCGCGGCCCTGCACGGTCATGCCACAATCGTGCGCAGATTGCTCGAGGCCGGCGCCGACGTCGATGATGCCGACGCGCGTGGTACTACGGCCCTGATCGAAGCGGCGCGTGCCGGCGCGAACGAGGTGCTGGACCTTCTGGCACCGCATCGTCCCGGCATCGATACGCTGGATCGCGCCGGTCGCAGCGCGTTGATGATCGCTTGTCGATCCGAACGTGCCGGAGAAGACACCGTACATCGATTACTGGCGTTGGGGGCATCCACGCAGTTGAAACTTTCCGACGGCCGGCGGGCCGTCGAACTGGCAGCGGGTGCCGGGCGCTGGGCGGTGGTCGCGTTGCTGGACCCGGACTACCCACGGCCGATGGCAGTGGCCGATGCCGGCAAACCTGCAAGCGATGCCGCTGCGCACCTGCTCGATGCGCTGCGTTTCGGACACTGGGAGGTTGCCGAAAACCTGTCCGATCAAGCGCGTGGCTGGGACCAGACAGAACATGCCCGTATCTTCGCCGAACTGCTGGACAGCGGGAACGACGTGGCGTGCCGATGGCAGCTTCGCCACGGCATGGACGCCAATGCAAAACTTCAGGACGGACGACCGCTGTTCGCCGCCGCCGTGGCCGGGTTGCCGAAAACCGTTGGCGTGGCGCGGGAGTTGCTGTACGGCGGTGCCCTGCCCGTTGGTCGTTGCGATGCCTTGATGTGTATCGGTCGGGCTGCCGCCAGCATCGAAGGCGATGAACAGTTTTCAGCGCTCCAAGCCCTCGGGCTGCAGGCGCTGGAATGTGGTGCGGAGATGTTTGTAGCGGATGCGGATGGACGCGCACCGCTGTCACACGCCGTGGCGGCCGGTTTCGTGCAATTGGCCGAGGTTCTGCTGGACCGCGGGGTCGATCCGAATGCGGTCGACCGGCACGGGCGTACCGCACTCTTCGATGCGCTGTCGCTGCCGCCCACGGCAGCGTTGCCGATGATTCGCTTGTTGTTGCGTTCCGGCGCCGATCCGGAACGCGCTGCCAATAATGGCGAAACATCACTGGGTTTGTCGTTGACGCACTCGATACAGGAATTGCGTAATTGGCTTAACTGGCCCGGCTGGAAATTGCCGGGTCGGCGTTTGCGCGACAACGATCTGGTAGCCGCTGCCGCCAGCGGCGATCATCACGCGGTGAACAAGTTGCTGGCGCTTGGCCTGCCGCCCGATGCGACGGACGATCGCGGCGCGACGGCCCTGATTCGTGCCGCCGGGAACGGGCATCACAGACTGGTCGCAACCCTGATCGAGTATGGTGCCGATGCCGCGCTGAGTGCCGATACCGGTGCCACGGCCTTGAGTGCGGCGATCAGTGCCCGGCAGGGACGCGTCGTCGAGCGTTTGAGCGAACACGGCGTGGCAATCGACCAACGCTTGCCGGGAGGCATTACCGCACTGATGATCGCCGCGGGACTGGGCTACGCCGAGCTGGTCGGCCAGCTGTTGTCGCACGGCGCCGATGCGAACGCCTGCGATGAACAGGGAACCAGCATCTTGCACGCGGCGGCGTATTTCGCTTTTCACGCCGACGATGCGCAGTCGGGCGTGCGAACGCTGCGTTGCCTGCTCGACGCCGGTGCGCGCATCGACACGGTAGATCAAAACGGCCGCACTGCACTGATGCGCCTGCTCGGTGCCGATGCCCGGCCGCAGACCGAACCGGACCAGGAACGATTGACAGGGTTACTCGAAGCCGTACTCGACTATGGTCCGGATCTGCGCGTGCAGGACAAGCACGGCGCCACGGCATTGCACATTTGTGCGATGCACGGATTGTTGCAACCCGCGCGGGTACTGCTGGCAGCCGGTGCCGATCCGCAATTGCGCGATGGGCTCGAGCGCTGTCCCTGCGATGTGGCACGTTTGCGTGGCTACGTTGATATCGCCGCGCTGCTTTCGGTGCCGGATCCGGCGCCGGAATCCGATCAGGACCGGCGCGCCAATTCCGCCTAGTCGCGCTCTTCGGCGCTGTCGGCTTCGAACAGGCGTTCGAGGTCGCCCAGGGCTTCCCTGGCGGATTGCATCAGCGCCACTTCGTCGTCGTACACCAGGTATTGCGACTTGAGAAGTTTCTCGTCGTGAACAAGGAACTTGTCGATCTGGCCATTCGCCCGCGCCGGCTCCAACCCGAGATCCAGGAGCACCATGCGTGCCATTTCCAGGCTGGAGTACAGCGTCTCACGAACGACGCTGTCGATGTTCAGGTCCATGAGCCGGAACGTGTGCTGCCGGTTGCGTGCGCGGGCGACAATCTTCAGCTGCGGATGCAGGCGCTTGACGATGCGCGCGGTGCGGATATTGGTTTCGGGATCGTCGGTAGTCAGCACGAACACTTCGGCCTTGGCGGCACCGGCGGCGCGCAATAGTTCCGGCCGGCTTGGGTCGCCGAAGTAGATGTTGCTGCCGAAGCGGCGGGACAATTCGACCTGTTCAATCGAATTTTCCAGTGCCGTGTACGGAATACGCTGCGCGCGCAGGATGCGGGCCACGATCTGGCCCATGCGGCCGTAGCCGGCGATGATCACCCGCGGGTTTTCGTCGACGATCTCGTCGAACTTGGGCGCCGGACCATGCTTGTGCGTCTCCAGCCAGCGGCCGCAAGCCATGGCGGCCAGGGGTGTCAGCACCATCGAAATGGTGACGGCGACGACCAGTACATCGTGCTGAGATGCGGTCAGTAGATGTTGCTGGCCGGCCAGGCTGAAAACCACGAACGCGAACTCGCCGCCCCCAGCCAAAATTGCCGCCAGACGCAGCATCTGCTCGAAATGCAGTTTGCCCGAAAGTTTGCCCAGCCCGATCAATACGCTGGCCTTGATCAGCAGCAGTATCGCCACGACCGTGGCAATTTGCACCGGTTCGCGGCGGATCAGGTCCAGATCCAGCGACACGCCGACGCTGAGGAAGAACAGCCCCATCAGCAGACCCTTGAACGGTTCGATCTGCGATTCGATTTCGTGCCGGTATTCGGAATCGGCCAGCAACATGCCTGCCAGGAAAGCGCCCAGCGACATCTGCATGCCGTTCAGCTGCATGATCCAGGCAGTGCCAAGCACCACCAGCAACGCGGTCGCGGTGAACACCTCGGCGATGTGCGTGGCGGCCGCCACGCGCAGGATCGGTCGCAGCAGATAGCGCCCCCCGACGACGATGCCGGCAATGACCGTGACGTACCTGAGCGCGACAAGCCCGTCAGACAGACCGTTGCTACCGTGCGCGTGGTGCACGCCAAGCAAAGGGATCGAGGCCAGAATCGGAATGGCGGCGACGTCCTGGAACAGCAGGATCGCAAACGCGAGCCGGCCGTGCGGGCTGGCCAGTTCCTTGCGTTCAGCCAGCGTTTGCAGGCCGATGGCGGTCGACGACAGCGCCAGGCCGAGGCCGACGATCACGGCCGCGCGCCAGTGTAGCGAAAATGCCAGTGCGATCGCGCCGAGAAGGGAAGCAGACACGACCACCTGCAGCAGACCGGTGCCGAAAACTGCGCGGCGCATCAACCACAGTCGTTGCGGGGAAAGTTCCAGACCGATCACGAACAACAACAGGATGACCCCAAGCTCGGAAAACTCGGTGGTCTTGCTCATGTCCGGAGTCAGGCCAAGCAGGTGCGGACCGATCAGGGCGCCGGCGCCAAGATAGCCCAGCACCGCGCCGAGACCGGCGCGCTTGGATACCGCCACCGCCACCACGGCCGTAGCCAGGAACATCACTGCGTATTGCAGGAAATGAGACGTTTCCACATCGGCACTCGTGAGTAGCCTGAATTATAGACGAGCTGATGCCCGAGTCTCACGTCGTGCGATGGCGCTGTGTGAGGCTTTGCGCGTCCAAGTGGAGACAAAACGATGCACACACGTGTTGATTGTGAAACAACGGCCGCTGTCACGGCGACGATACTGTGGGTCTGGCTCGGCGCGGGATCGCTTGCTGTGCTGCTGTTTCCAGGTTTGCGCCAGCAGCAACCATTGTTCGGCTGGATGCCGTTCTGGCTGGTTCTGGCGCCGGCGATCGATCTGGCCATTTTGCGGCATCGCCGGCTCGGGGAAATGCTGGCGCACGCAGCCCGCGAATTGGTCAGGCCCGGTTTGTCCGGATCACGACGCCAGGCGGTGCGGCGCCATGCGCGACGTGCGGTAACCTGGCATCGGCGTCGGCCAACGGGTAATCGGCAACGCGCATTGGCTGTTTCCGGCCCGCGTAACTCGGGGTTGGCACGCGCAGCATCGCTGTTCGGCCTGGTGGGCGAATAGATTCGCGGTTCGGAAAAACAAAAACGGCCGCGCGGGCCGTTTCCGCAAGCGCGTTTCGACGCGGCATCCCGCGCCCGATTGCGCGCCTATTTTCTGGTTTTGCGGGAACCGCCGGATTTGAGCGAGGCGAGATAGTTGTTGATCGCTTCGTTGGTCACATCGTACAGCGGGCGTCCGGCGACGGCGGCGGCGGCCTTCAGGTTGTCGCGCATTTTTTTTGATACGCGCAAGCTGGCGTCACGCGCCTCCTCGTTGCGTTTTGCCATCGGTGAATCTCCTGGATAAAACGGTGAATCGGGGATAAAAAATGTATCTGTTGCAAAGTGGATTTTATGTCAGAACATGCGCGAAAACAAATTGCGGGTAGCCGAAAATTTTCGGGGTGAATCGTTTCGCCGGGTGTTTTGGCGGCTCAGTCGGAACCGGTTTCGGCATCAGAATCGGTTTGCGATTTGCGCAGGAACAACTTGGCGGCGAGCACACCCAATTCGTACAGCAGACACATCGGAATCGCCAGCATCAGCATCGAGAACGCGTCCGGTGGCGTGATGATTGCGGCCAGCACGAACACGATCAAGATTACGTAACGGCGATGTTTTGACAGCTGTTCGGGCGTGATCCACCCCATGGCCGCAAGCAGCATCACGACGACCGGCACTTCGAACGACAAGCCGAAGGCGACAAACAGCGTGAGCACGAAACTCAAATAACGATTGATGTCGGTCATCATCGCCACGCCCGCGGGCGTGACGGCGATCAGGAATGAGAATACGCGCGGCAACACCAGGAAGTAGGCGAACGCGCAGCCCAGGTAGAACATGACCACGCTGGTTGCCAGCATGGGTATGGCCAGGCGTTTCTCATGCCGGTACAGGCCCGGGGCGACAAAGCGCCACAGCTGATACAGCACGACCGGCATGGCCAGAAACAGGGCGCATACGAATGCCAGCTTGATCGGTGTGACGAAGGGCGAGGCAACCTCGATCGCAATCATCTGTGACCCGTGCGGCAGGCGTTGCAGCAGGGGCTCGGCGATCAGGTGATACAGCCGGTCGGCAAACGGCACCAGCACAACCAGAACGATCAGAATGGCGGCGACGGCCTTTAGCAGGCGCTCGCGCAGTTCGATCAGGTGCGAAAGAAATGACGGCTCGCTGTTGTCCGGGTTGTCTTGCGGTTGGTCAGCGTCGCTCATCGTCGGCGGCTGGCGTTTGTTTTTGCGATGCGTCGTCGTGGTCCTGCTTGCCGATCACGGATTTGGCCACGTCGTGCAGGTCGGATTCGATTTCGCGTGCCCCGCTGACCAATTTTTCGTGATTGCGCTTGATGCTGTCGCGAACCTCTTCGGCAGCCAGCTCGCGTTCGACTTCTTCGCGCACGTTCTGCCAGCCCTGACGAACCTTGCGCAACAGCGCGCCGGCAGTGCGCGCTGCGCCGGGCAGGCGTTCCGGGCCGAGCACGAGCAATGCGACTACCGCGATGAGGCCGAATTCCCCCATGCCGATATCAAACATGGCATTGGCCTATGATGCGTCCTTGGGCTTGGACTCCGTCGACGCAGACGGTTGCGATTCCGCCTTGTCCGCCTTGAGTTTGGCTGAGTCGTCGGTATCGTCGTCCTGCAGGCCCTTGCGGAAGTTCTTGATCGCGGCGCTGAGATCGCCGCCGACATTGCGCAATTTGGACGTGCCGAATACCAGCGCAACGATAATCAGCAGAATCAACCAGTGCCAGACACTATCCAGGCCGAACATCGTTATTCACTCCGCAAACGTTTTCGATTCGATGTGTGCAGTATTGCACATCTCGGACAGACTCAGCGTGAAGTGTACTCTTCCAGACGATCGCGGAAGTCCACGATCGGGTTCGGCACACTGCCGACCTGTCCGTCGAAAATTCGCCTGGGCGTGACGCCCTGTCCGTAGACCGCGTGATTTGCATCGTGATCGATGCTGAGCACCGCTCCGGACAGTGCGACCCCGGCGAACAGGCCGCGCGAACGCGAGTAGGAATAGATCTCGGCTTTCAGTTGCGCGTCAGTGGCCGCATGCGCGTCGCGCCCTACCGGCCCCGCTGCCACGGATGCGTCGGCGCCGAGCGTGAACTTGCCGTGCACGATCGAATCGACGCCGCGTTGCGTGCGGAAGACCAGAATGACATCCGTGGACTGCACACCGGCCTGGAAACCGAAACTGCCGCCGGTCAGGGTCAGGAAACTCGGATTGCTCCAGGTGCCGTCCGGGGTCTTTACGGAGATAAGTCCCTCACCGCGACGGCCGCCGAATACGAGCCCGACCTTGAGTACATCCGGTATGACGGCGATCGCATACGCATTACGCATCAGGTCCTTCGGCAGGCGCCGGTCGGGTGCCATCATGATTTGTTTGAGTACGCGCAGCGTGTTGTGCGCTATGGAGAGTTCCTTCTGCCCGGCATACGCGGGCATTGCGGCAGATATCAACAGGATAAATACGGTTGCGATGAAACTGCGCCAACGGGCCATGGTGATGGTGTCTCGAAGAAAACAGGCTGCTTGCGTGCCACGAGCATGGCGGATATCAGAAGCTTCGACGCCGCTGGAGCAGATGAGTTCCCGTGATCAAGGCCAGCAGCGCGATAAGCGCGAGCAATGCCCAGCGCGACAGCGTCGGAGTGGAATTAACATCCACAGCGGCCGCGCAGACCGCAGACGGGATTGCCAGCCCCCGTAATCCGACATATTCCAGGTCGGCCACGGAACTCCCGGCAGCGGTAATCGGACCCAAATTGTCGAGTGCCCCGGAATTGGTGGCGATCGTCGCCAAATCACTCCATCTTGGTGTTGAGGAAGAGCCTGGTTTTGGCGGAACGTAATTGAGAATCGCCCACAAATGACCGTCCTTGTCAAACGCGGGACTGGTCACGGTGATGTAGTCCGGATAGGCGAACGACCCGATCAACGTCGCGGTGCCTGAAGACGGGTCGATCGAATAGAAATTGTTGTTGTCTTGTCCGCCAGTGCCGAAAAGCTGGTTGCCTCGCGCCGCCAGGCCGGTTAGCGTTACACCGAGATTCCCGATCAAGGTGACTTTTGCATTGGCGGGATTGACCTTCCAGAACTGGCCCGTGGTCGCAACCAGCCAAAGCCGGCCGTCGCAGCCAAACGCCATTCCCAGATCAAGTTTGTCCGAAGTGCCCAGATCCACGGGCCCAATCGGGGAAGCCAATCCGGTGTTCGGATCGATACGCAGTAATGTCTTGATGGCGCCAGCATCCGAGATGCCGAATAACTGCCCGGCTGGACTGGCGGTCAGGCCCTTGATGATGGAATTGTATGGATAGACCGACTGGCCGATTTCGGTAGCGGTTTGTGTTGTCAGATCAACGCGGTATAGCGCGTTGAATGCCTCGCTGTAGCCGACTACGTCTGCCGCCGCCGCGGTAACGCAGCAGACAAGCAGGGCGAGCGCAGCAATGACAGTGCGCAGGGGCATTCGAAGCTCTCGGTTGTATCTAGTTATTTTTGGTAATCGTCAGCCGCGTCAGGTCAGAACGCGACGAAATGAGTCTATCAGCCAGTACTTGAAAAACAAAGCCTTAGCGCAACAGTGCTAAAATTGCGATGCCTGTACCGGCAATTCCCAACTTGTGCTGGCCGGGCGGGGCGATCAACACAACAAGTTGGGTTTTCGATTCGGATTCGATGGCATATCCTCCCAAATTCCCGACATGACCTATTCGTCCGACGAGTCCATTGACGCTTCCCCCGGGCCTTCCGACGCGGTGCTGCTGCTCAATCTGGGCACGCCGCAGGCGCCTACGGCGGCCGCGGTGCGCCGGTATCTGGCCGAGTTTTTGAGCGATACGCGCGTTATCGACTACCCACGCTGGCTGTGGTGGCCACTGCTGCATGGCGTGATTCTGCGCGTTCGCCCGCGCGTTTCGGCGCGTGCTTATGCGTCGATCTGGACCCCGCAAGGATCACCGTTGCTGACCTACACACGCAACGTTGCCGAGCGCCTGCACGAATCCTTTGCCGGGCAGGGGCTGCGCGTGACGTTCGCCATGCGCTACGGCGAGCCGTCGATCGCGGCGACGATCGACAAGCTGCTTGCCGGCGGGGTCCGTCGTGTGCTGGTTGTCCCGCTGTATCCACAGTACTCGGCGACCTCGTCCGGGTCGGCGCTGGACGGCGTTTTCATGGCTCTGCAAAAGCAGCGCTGGTTGCCGAAACTGCGTTGCATCGATGATTACCATGACCAGCCCGAATACATCGAGGCGCTGGCCGGCAGTATCGAGGCGTACTGGCTGGACCACGGACGCGGTGAACGACTGATCCTGTCGTTTCATGGTATTCCGCAGCGGTATGCGCGCGCAGGCGATCCTTACGAGGCGCAATGCATGGCCACGGCAAAGTTGTTGCGCGAGCGTTTGGGATTGGACGAGGCAACCATGCTGGTCACGTTCCAGTCACGGGTCGGACGCGAGCCGTGGCTGCAACCATATACCGACGTCACGCTGGAACAGCTTGGGCGCGATGGCGTGCGTCATGTGCAGGTTGCCTGTCCCGGGTTTGCCGTGGACTGTCTGGAAACGCTGGAGGAAATCGCCATTCGCGGTCGCGAGCAGTTCCAGGCTGGCGGTGGTGGGCGTCTGGATTACATTCCGGCATTGAACGATGGCGACGGGCAGATTCGTTTGCTGAGCAATCTGATTGAAAGCAACACCCTGGACTGGAACGTTTGACCTCGTCCGCCCTGATTCGCGAGTTGCAACTGAAGCCGGCGTATGGCCTGCTGGCCGCGCGTGCCTGGGGCGATCCCGCGTTGCCACCGTTGCTGGCATTGCACGGTTGGCTGGACAATGCCGGTTCGTTCGATCGGTTGGCGCCACTGTTGGCCGATCAAATGCACATCGTCGCCATCGACCTGCCCGGTCACGGCCGATCGGATTGGCGCGCGCCGGGAGCGGGCTATCACTTCATCGACTATCCGTTCGATGTTGCCGCGGTAGCCGAGGCGCTGGGATGGGATCGCTTCAGCCTGCTCGGCCATTCGCTCGGCGGCGCGATTGCCAGCGTATTTGCCGCAGCCTGTCCGCAGCGCGTGGACAAGTTGTTGTTGATCGAGGCGCTCGGGCCGCTCAGCAAACCGGTTGACGAAACCCTGGCGCAACTGCAGCGTGCGATAGCCGATTGGCAACGCGCGCCAAGCCGGCGCCTGCGCGTTTTCTCCGACCGGACCGAAGCGATCAAGGCGCGCATGCGGGCCAACGACCTTTCGCTTGAAGCCGCGACCGCCTTGATCGAACGCGGCATCAAGCCGGTGGATGGCGGTTACAGCTGGTCGTCGGATCCGCGATTGACGCAGGCCTCGGCGCTGCGCATGAGCGAAGCGCAGGTTCTCAACGTGTTGGCCGGAATCGAATCGCCGACGCTGTTGATTGCGGCGGAATCATCGGTTCGCCATATCGACCCGCAGGTGTTCGGGCGACGCATCGGCGAGGTCAACACAATCCAGGTGGTCGCGCTGCCGGGCGGTCATCACCTGCACCTGGAAGATGCGCAGCCGGTGGCCAGGGCGATCAGCCGGTTTCTCAGTTGTTGATCAGGCGGCCGAGTTCGGCCTTCAACGCAAAACCGTTTTCGCTCAGCCAGTCGCGTTGCGTTTCCCAATCCCCATACACCACTTCGACCTGCGACCAGAACCGGCGCGAGTGGTCGCGGACGCGCAGGTGGCACATCTCGTGCGCGACCACGTATCGCAACACGTTCAGCGGCGCCAAAGCCAGCGCCAGATCCAGCGTGATCCAGTTGCGCGTGTCCAGGCTGCCCCACAGGCTTTTCAGCGGCTTGATGCGCAAGCCGTTCGGAGCCCGACCCAGACAACCGGTATAGCGTGAAATATAACGTGACACATCGCGACTGATCTGCGCGTGCAGGAACCCGTGCAACAGGGCGCGCGCGGCTATCAGGCTGCGGTTGTCGTGCGGCGTCGGCAGCGAAAGTATCAGCTGATCGCCTTCCAGCTTCACATGCGGATAGACGCCGAAGCGCCATTGCAGGCGCGTGGTTTCGCCGCGCAACGGCATCAGCGTAGTCACGCCGGGTTTGAGTCGCGGCGGACCGGCGTTGGCGCGCTTGAATTCGCCGAGCTTGCGCTGCAGCCAGTCTGCATGCTGGCGCAGGAACGCAAAGATCTGCGCCGGGTGCGTGCCTTGCGGATAGGTTACGCGCGCGCCGCCCGAATTGACGGTCAGACGCAGGCGCCGCGCGCGCGGATGCGCGCTGCGCAACACCTTGATGGTGTCGCCGCGGGAAGTAGCGAATTCCAGATACGGATTGTCGATCGGTTCCTTCATGATTCCATGGCGTGTGCGACGCCTACCCGCGTGTATTGTCCGGCCGTGACAGGCCGAAACATTGTTCGAACTTCAACAACAGGCGATCCAGTTCCAGTGCCATCAATGCGAACCGCGCATCCATCTCCGCGATCGGCGATTCGGCATCGGTCGCGTCGAGTTCGTCGCTGACTGCATCGAGAAAACGCAGTTTGCGAACGGTAAGGTCGTCGCCCAATACGAATTCGATTCGATCATCGAATACCAACCCGAGCTGGAACACCTGCTTGCCCGATTTCAGGTGCGCGTGTATCTCTTCGGATTCGAGATCCTGACGGCGACAACGCACCACCGCGCCGGATTCGGTCGGGTCGCGCAATTCGCACTCGTCCGCCAGAACCAGGCCCGGCGGTAGCTTGCCAGAGATCAGCCATTCCGTCATCAGGATGCGCGGTGATTGTTCAGGCGCCATTGGCACGGCCGGCAGGCTGCCCAATGCCTGACGCAGTTCATGCACGACCTGCTCGGCCGCCTTGCGGCTGGACGTATCCACCACCAGCCAGCCGCTTTTGCGGCAAAAGTAGGCGTTGACGCGATTGGTATGCGTGAAGGCGCGCGGCAGCAATTCGCTCAATACCTGCTCTTTCAGTTCGCGACGTTCGCGGCTGCCGACGCGGCGCTTGCGCTCGTCGCGGAGACGGCGCAGCCGCTCGGCCAGTTCGTCGTTGACGACCGAATTCGGCAGTAGCCGGGACTCCGTGGCGCAGGTCACCAGCGTGTGGTCGGCCAGCCGATGCACCAGCGTTTCCCCGTCGCGGCCATAAGGCGAGACGAAGCCATGCGTGGCCAGTTCCAGCGGCCCGCATTCGCGTAATCGATGTTTTTCCAGACCGGTTTCCAGGTCATCCAGTACCTGGGCCGATTTATTGGAGAGGCGGAATAGAGTCAGGTTACGAAACCACATGGCAATTACTCGAAAGCTGGGAAGAAAGCGTCGGCATCGACGCGACGGATGGACCGTCAGTCCGGATCGGTGTGTGAATAGTCGTGTCGACCTCGTGCGTCAAGCAGCCAGTCGGCGTGATCCAGGTCCCGCTCCGAACGGCGACCGAGCGACACGAAATCGAACAACTCACGATCGGCCAGTTGCGACGGCGCGACATTGCCGAGTGCGCGGGCGATGTTTTCCATGCGGCCCGGGAACCGGCGCTCCCAGTCGCGCAGCATGTGCTTGATTGCCTGCCGCTGAAGGTGCTGCTGCGATCCGCACAGGTTGCACGGGATGATCGGAAAATCCTGCGCTTGCGCATAAGCGGCGATGTCGGCCTCGCTGCAATATGCGAGGGGCCGGATCAGGACGTTTTCGCCATCGTCGGACAGCAGCTTCGGCGGCATCGACTTGATGCTGGCCTGGTGAAACAGGTTCAGGAACAGCGTTTCGATCAGGTCGTCGCGGTGATGACCCAGGGCGATGCGCGTGAATCCTTCACGCCGCGCAAAACTGTACAGCGCGCCGCGGCGCAGGCGCGAACACAGCCCGCACATCGTCTTGCCTTCCGGTACCACGCGCTTGACCACGCTGTAGGTGTCCTGCTCGATCACGTGGAACGGCATGTCGATCGAGCGCAGATAATCTGGTATCACACGCGGATCGTAGCCGGGCTGCTTCTGGTCCAGGTGTACGGCGACCAGCTCGAAGTTTACCGGCGCCTTGGCCTGCAACTGGCGCAACATGTCCAATAGCGTGTACGAATCCTTGCCGCCCGACAGACAGACCATGATCCGATCGCCGTCCTCGATCATGCGATAGTCGGCGATGGCCTTGCCAGTCAGTTTGCGCAGGCGCTTGGCCAGCTTGTTGGCGTCGATTTCCTGTTTGCGGGCGGTTGCGGGCATTGCGGCGATAACGATGTCGAGCCGCCTATTCTACGCCGATGACGACGATTCGCGTCGTGACACCGGGCGGCGTTAGACTCTGTATCCGTCCTTGCCGCGGCTCGCCCGTGAACGACCGTACCGCCAAAATCAACAGCAAGCTGGTCGAATTGCGTACCGAACACCGCGATCTTGATCAGGCCATTGCCGTACTCACCGCACAGGGCCGCTGCGACGAGCTGCAACTGCGCCGCATGAAGAAGCGCAAACTGATGCTCAAGGATGCGATCACGCGGCTGCAGAGCAAGCTGATTCCGGACCTCGACGCTTGAGACCAGGCTCGACAGCCGAATCCGATCAACGCGCCGCCAACGTCCTTCGCGGCCGTGCCTCCACGACATAGCGCAGGGGGCCACCGGGCACGATCGCGTCGAACGGATAGCAAGTCACCAACAGCAGGGCATCCGTGCCATCAGCCGCCGGTCGGAAACGATGGCTGTCGACGACTTGCGTCGAGGTAACGCGATATTCGCGAGTACCGTGGGCGCCGGTCAAGTTGATCGTGTCACCTCGACGCAGCTTGCGCAGGAACGCGAACTGCGTATCCCGATGCGCGCTGATCACGCTCAGTCCGGGCGTGCCCGGAACGGCGCTGGTCGAAGTCCAGCCGGGGCCGAAGGCCAGGGCCTGGCCGCTGTCGCTATCGAGCACGATGAGGTCCTCGTGCAGGCGTGGCACGCGCAAGTTTGCGATCGGCGCGACATCGGCCCATGGCCAGGGTTTGAGCGTGAGTCGGCCCTGGCCGGATTCGCTCCAGGCGCGTTGCAGCAGCAGTTGCGCCAATAGCGCCTTGGCATGAATCCACGAGGCACTGGCGACCATCGTGGCCGCCAGTGCCAGCAGGGCGACGATGCCGAACGTCGTCACACGTCGCATCGTCATGGTCACGCCATCGCTCGCCGTATTCGCCACAGGTACAGGGCCAGCAGCATGGCGAACAGGGCGATCAGCAGCTGCAGTCGCGCCGGCGTGGCGGTCTGTGCGAACGCCGAGCCCAGTGGCAGGACGTTCGGAATACGCGTGGATTGCAGATTCGAATCCGCCGCGCGTACCGGTGTCTTGTCGACGGCCACCAGGCTGGTGAAACGACTGACCAGATGTGCCTTCAACGCGGTATCGACGATCTCGTCGTGCAGTGTCGTTTCATCTCCGCCGCGGCTGAGCTGGTCCTCCAGGTCGGAAACGTGCGATTGTGCCCACAGCCGGTCCAGTCCTTGCGCGGATTGCGCATGATCCAGATAGGCGGTGGCATCCCAGTCGTCATCGGCCAGCTTGCCGCGCACCTGGATGGCGCTGACCGGTTGCGTCACGCGCGCGACCAGCAATAGCGGTTCGCCCAGGTACAGATCCGGCACGCGACGCGGATAGGCCTTGCTGCCTGGCGGCCAGTCGACCCGCAGCTCGCGCATGGCCGGGTGATCGAGTTTGGCCAGCAGTCCGCGCATGGCCTCGCCAACTTCGTTCAGATTGGCGATCACGGTCTCGCTGCCGCGCCCGTGCACGGCCGCATTGTGCAGGAAGCCGGCATTCGGCGCGCTGCCGATGCCGATCGGGAACAGGCGCGAGTCGCCCAGTTCGTTGTCGATCAGCGTCATTAACCCGGCCGGATTGTCGACCGCGCCGTCGGTGGCGAACACGACCTGGCGCACGTAACCCGGCGGCGCATGACCGCTCAGCGCCATGTGCAGCGCAGTGCCCATTTCGGTGCCGCCGCGTGCCTGCAGGTTCGCCACCCACTGGCGCGCAGACGTGACGGCGCCCAGTGTCGCGTCCACTGCCTGCGGCTGCCAGGGGTTGGTGACCGAGTTGAATTCGATGACGTTGAAGCGGTCGCTCGGGCGCAGCTGACGCAGCGCCATGTCCAGCGCCGCGCGTGCCTGACGGATCGACGCGCCACCCATCGAACCGGAGGTGTCGATAACCAGGATCAGCTCGCGCGGCAGGATCTTTTGTTGTTGCTGCGGCGGCACCAGCATCAGCATCACGTAGTGGTTGCCATCGACGTTTTCGCTGAAACGAGCCAGGGTCGGCGCATCCGCGGGTTCAGGCTTCCACTGCAGGATGAAGTCGCGATCCGGTACCACGCTGCCGTCACGCAGATGCACGTTCCAGGTGTCACCCTGCCGTGTGCGGACTATCGCGTGCGTGGCACTGGTCACCGATGTCAGCGGAACGCCGGCATCCAGGGCAACGCGGATATGCGTACTCAGCGGCGGCTCGTCCGCGGCCGAGGCGAATACCTGGCCCGAAGCGATACCCGGGTCTCGATCCGCCGGCATCGCGTCGCGTTGCATGTGGTAACGCGGCGTGTAGGTCAAGGGGAAACGCAGCGAAAACCTGCCGTCGCTGTAGTCGACACGTTGCCAATAGTGCAACTCGATCTCGATGCTGTCGTTCGGCGCGACATTGGTGACCGCCGTGCGGAACAGGTTGTCGCCGTCGGCTTCGACCAAGGCCGCGCGTTGGCCATTGTTGCGGGCTGCGGCGAAGAATTTGCGCGCGGCCTGCTTCTCGTGGATTTCGCCGACGATGGTGCGGTTGCCGACATGAAGGGTCATCGAATACACGGCCGCACCCGGCGGCAGCGGTAACAGATACCGGCCTTCCAGCCAAGCGCCGCTGAGATTGCGGAATTGCTGGTGCACCGCGACTTCGGCGATCAGGCCGTTGACGCGGTAATCGACGTCGGTGTCGAGACTTGCCAGTTCATGGCTGGCGCCATTCTTGTCGAGCAGGCGCAGTTCGCCGCTGCCCGGCTGGTCGGCGAATGCATACAGGCATGCGCTCAGCAGTATCGGCAGCAGCAGCCAGCAGTGTTGTCGTCTTGTCGGATTGTCGCGGGTCGGATTCATGGCCGCTCCTCGTGCTCAGACCGGTTGCCAGTCGGGATCGGGGTCTTGGTTGTACGCGGGCGAAACCTGCGGTGCCTTGTCGGCGCGATGGCGCTTGACGAAGCCGCGAGTGAAGCGGAGAAACGTATCGATGGGTAGTTTCATGGCCGTCTCCTGTTGCGGGGCAATGCCATGAAAGCAACCAACAGGGTCGGCTTGCGGCAAGCGCCCGGGCGGCGTGCCGATCAAATGTGGCGAGCTGCGGGCAGCGCGCGAAGCGGAGAACTAGCGGGTGTAAGCGGTCGCGGCCTGACCTGTGGCGTTACTTCGCGTTGGATTCGCCGTCTGATTCCGGCTTGTCCAGCTAATCAGGTCGCTCGGGCGTGAGCTTGAGGATGCCGTGACGGATTTCACGGCTGAGAATCACGCGAGCGTCGCGCGTGACACGCTCCAGACCGTCGTCAAAATCGAGCTTGCCGTCGTCGTCGGTCCAGACCACGCCGCGTTCGCGCAGCTTCTGGATAAAGCCGCGGAACAAGGACTTGTCGAAGAATTCCGGCGCATTGAATTGATGCAGCAATGACAGGCGTTGCGCGGTCGACGTGCATACGCTTTCCAGTTCGCCGGTGCTGAGCGTGTGTTGGCCATTGCGCACCAGTGCGGCGATGGCGATGTAATAGCGCTCGAATACCTGCAGCATGCTGTGAGCGATGACGCGCAGCTGATAGGAACCGTCGCTCTGCCCCGGCTCGCGACTGACGATGCGTCCGTTGCCAACCGTGTGCAGCAAGCCGCGGGCAACGAAAAATTCGATCGTCGCTTCGATTTGCTTGCCGAAGCCGTCCTCATCCCAGGGCAGAAACAGTTCGGTCTGGATGAAAGGGTAGACGATGCGCCCAAGCCGAACGATGTTCGCGCACGACATGCGCCGGTTGTTGAGAAAGCAGCAGGCCACCCAGGCTGCCGTGGCCATCAGGTGCAGCACGTTGTTGCGGAAATAGGAGAGCAGCACCGCGGTCTCGTCCTCGCACACCAGCACATCCCCGAGCGGATGCGCGACGCGCCGGATCGTCTGCATGCTTTCGCCATAGGCAATGATCTGCGCCGAATCGAGATCGGTGAAGGTGACGCGGTCCGAATACCGAAGCGCGGTGAGCAGTTCGCGGGTCAGGTCCAGTTGTACGAGCAGGTCGCTCTCGGCCATGGCGCGCTTGGGCGTGGCCAGCAGCACCAGGGCGAGCAGATTGATCGGGTTGACGTCGGCGGCCCGATTGACATTGATCTGAATGTGCTCGGCCAACATATCCACGGCCGGCTTCAGCCACGGCGGTTTCGCGTCCGGAACGTCGGATGCCCCGCGCCAGTCCGGCTCGATCTTGTCCAGCAGCGGCGACAGGAAGACCGGCTCGCCGAAATTCACCGTGACCTTGCCGTAGTGCTTGCGCAGCACGCCGAAAGCCTTGAACAACCCCCATAGCGATTCCTTCTGCTTGGGCTTGCCGGACAGCTCACCGATGTAGGAATCGCCTTCCATGATCTTCTCGTAGCCGATGTAGACCGGCTGGAACATCACCGGACGACGCGATTCGCGCAGATAGCTGCGAACGGTCATGGACAACAACCCGCCGCGCGGCCCGAGCGTACGACCGGTGCGCGAACGCCCGCCCTCGATGAAGTACTCGATCGATACGCCGCGTGCGAAAAGCTGGCTCATGTATTCGCGGAACACCGTTGAATACAGCGGATCGTTGAAACTGCGGCGCATGAAGAATGCTCCGCCGCGCCGCAATATCGGTCCGATCACGGGCAGGTTCAGGTTCACGCCGGCAGCAATATGCGGCACGACGAATCCGTTCTGATGCAGCAACCAGGACAGCAGCAGGTAATCGATATGGCTGCGATGGCACGGAACATAGATGATTTCGTGGCCGGGGGCGGTCGCCCGCAGCTTGTCCAGATGATGCAGGCGAACGCCATCGTAGACCTTGTTCCAGAACCCGATCAGCAGGAACGACACCGAGCGCACCACGGGATAGGACAGGTCCGCGGCGATTTCCCAGGCAAACCGCCGCGCCTTGGCCACGGTTTTTTGCTGGCTCGCATTGTCCTTGATGGCGGCCGTGGTGATCGCCGCGCGCACCTGTTCGGCGTTGAGCACGGCGCCGATCAGCGTGCGCCGGTGCGACAGGTCCGGCCCAATGACCAGGGCACGCACACGCTGGAAATGCACGCGCAGCACGCGCGCGACCTTGCGCAGCGTTTTCGGCGCTTCTTCTTCTTCGTCGAGCACGCCGCGCAGGGAAATCGGTGCGGCGAACTGCACGATCGTGTCGCGGCCGTTCAGCAGCAGCGACAACAGACGACGGAAGCGACCGACCACACCCCAGTTTTCCGAGAACAGTACGCGGAACCAGCCGCTCGGGCGGTCCGGCGCGCGGCCGACGAAGATCGAAACCGGTACCAGCTGCACATTCAGTTCCGGATTCTCGCGTACGCTGTCGAGCAATTGCGCCAAGGTGCGCGAATGCGTTCTGGGGCGCCCTTTGCCGAACAGCCAGCCCGGGCGTTGCGACAACGAAAACATCGCCCGCTTCTTGCGCACATTGCCCAGCGTCAGTGGTTGCAGCGGTTCGGGAAGCCCGGCTTCGCGACAGGCCTGTTCCAGGATCAGGGTGTCCGACAAACCGTAGCGTTCCGTCACGTAGCACACCGGTACGGCCGGATCGATACGTGCGGAGAGGTCGGCTGATTCACGCCGGATACGCAGCCACGGTTCGATGACCGCGCCGAGCAGACGCATCCACCAACCCGCACGCGTTGCGGGTACGGTAACCGGGGAACTTTCGGATGAATCCATGCGCCAATTGTACGGGAGCGCGTATACAGGCAGGCGTTTTTGCCTCGCGGGTATACATAAATATATATGCCTCAATGGCTTGGCGCGAGCCGTGCGAGAACCCGAATACGCCCGGAATGCGCTGTATCATCGTCTTTCAAAAATCCGGATGGCTGATGCGACACCGGCTCGTGAAACGTATCCGCCGCACAAATCTCAGGAGGTTTCATGAAACTGCACAGCAACAGCTTCAGCGATGGCAACCCGATACCCGCCGAATTCGCCTTCGGCAAACCGGGCGATCCGGTTGCCTTGTCCGACAACCGGAACCCGCATCTGGCCTGGAGAGAGGCGCCTGCCGGGACAAAATCCTTTGTCGTGCTTTGCGTGGACCCGGATGTTCCGAGCAAGCCGGATGACGTCAATCAGGACGGGCGCGAAGTACCCGCCGATCTCCCGCGCGTGGAATTCACGCACTGGACGATGACCGACATACCCGCCGACTGCCACGAAATCGCGGCGGCTGCATGCAGCGACGGAATCAGCGCGCACGGCAAGCAACAGCCGGCCGGACCGAAAGGCTCGCATCAAGGCATCAACGATTACACCGGCTGGTTCGCCAGTGACGCCGACATGTCAGGCGACTACTACGGCTATGACGGTCCGTGCCCGCCCTGGAACGACAGTATCGTGCACCACTATCACTTCGTCGTTTACGCCCTGGATTGCGCAGGACTGGATTTATCCGGTCGCTTCACGCTGGCTGATGTGCGTAATGCCATGGGCGGACATGTACTTGCCGAGGCGCGCATAGTCGGGTTGTACAGTCTGAATCCGCGCGTCAAGGCCTGATCGGCTCTCCAATCGACGGTTGAGCGGTCCACTTTCCGAAAATAAAAGCTTTCACTCACCGTCAGCGCGCGAGTGAAAACCATGCTTGCAAGAAAATAGTCCGCGCAGCGAGCTGCATGGAAGTTGTATCTGAAGTCACTTGGTTGTTGTCGGTTGCGGCTGTTTGTCTTTCGACTTGGCTGCCGCCAGGGCGGCGTCGCGCTGTTGCTCTTTCTTCCAGGCCGCGACGGCATGCTCGCCGTACCACTTGTTGTCGATGCGAACCATTTTGGCCTCGGCGGTGAACGGTTCGTCGAAGGCCGTGTAGGTCACTTTAACCGTTGCCGAGTCGCCGGTTTTTGAGACTGGTTCGATCTTGACCGAGTCCAGGACCTTGTCCGTGTCCAGACCATACACGGCCATGATCTGTTTGACTCCGGCCAGCACCATGACGGCTTTTTGCATGCCCTGGTCATAGTTGAGAGCGCGTAGTTCGTCGACGGTTTTCAGGTTCAGATCACGCGCGGTCTTGCAGATAACGGCAATGGCTTGCTTGACCAGGGCCGGGTCGGTGAATTTGGTCGACAGCGCCCATTTCCCGGTGGCATTGACCAGCTTTTCGGCCTGCTGTTTCTGTTGTTCGCTGAGCTCCTTGCTCTGCTTGATCGAGCTTTGCGCGAAACCTTCGCCCATGGCGACCATCATCGGGATTTGCTGCGCGGATTTTTCGTCGAATTTCTTGAGTCGGGGTTCGATTTGTGTGTACAGCTTTGCCTCGGCACCCGGTGCGGTCAGTTCGGTCATGGTTTGAGCGAAGTGCTGGCGATCCTCATCGGTGACCGGATTCTTGTTCATGTTGTCGTGCCAGTCGGCCTTGAACTTGGCCAGCGCCGCTGGCGGCATGGCGTTCTCGAGCAGGGCGGCGACATCGTTCTTGCGCAGCGCGGCAACGGAAGCGGCAATCGCGCCTTGCGGCGTGGAGGAGTTGGCAACCGTGGCCGTGGACTTGCCGGTACCGGCCTGGTCGTGTTGCTGACAACCGGCACCGACCGCGGCCAGTACGACCAGCAGGGCGATACGTGCGTATTTGATGGACATGATCTTCCCCCACTGAAAATGATTGCAGGAGGTCACTGTAGTGACGCCCTGCAGGCTTGACAAGGTGAGTCCGGTCCGGCGGTCAGCGGGCGTTCAATCGGTGCTCAGCGCCTTGCGTTTCAGCGCGCGACGTTGCTCGCGAGACAGGGCCCAGTCGTTGTTGAACAGGGCCGATTCCCAGTGTCCGTATTCCGGGTTCGGGAAGATGAACCAACGCTTGCCGAACCAGCCCCGGTAAGGCTCGACGGCGTGCCGGCGGCCGGCCGGCGTGTTCGCGATCACATTGACGAAGTCGCCAAGCTGATCACCGAACTGCATCACGACGCGATATTTTCGGGCGATCAGTCGGCGTCGGCAGCTTTTGCTTGATCCAATTTGTTCGCAGCCTTTGACGATGTCACCCAACCCAAGAAAACGGTCGGCATTGGCAACCGGGAAACCGTCATCACGCAAGTTCTTCAGGGTCGGGTTGTTCAGGTCCTGGGATCGGTTGGTCAGGTAAAAAACCGCGATGCCGTGCGCGGCCGCGTAGCGCGTGAACTCCAGTGCGCCGGGCAGCGGCTTGGCCCTGGCTTGCTTGACCCATTGAGACCAGTTGAATTCGTTGAACTCCTGTCCGGTCTTGATCAGGCGTGCCTCAAATGGCGAGTTGTCCAGCACGGTTTCGTCGACATCCAGAATTACCGCCGGCGGCAGCTCGCCGGAGTTCGCATTGCGTTCGTTCCCGGGTAGCGCGTCCCAGTGCTTGTCCCTGAGTGCTTCGGCGACATGGTCGCGAGCTTCGCGATAGATCTGTTCGAATACCAGATCGTGCTCGACGGACGTCTGTGTCCAGGCGACGGCGTTCAGCAAATCATCCGGCGGTACCGACGTTGTTTTTGACGGAGCGGCCGGGTTCACGGGTGCCGGCGCGGCGGCGGAAGTCAACGGTTTCCGGGCCGTGGTCGCGCAGCCGGCGACGAGCAGGCCGCACAGGACGATGAGTCGAATCGCGCGCATCAAGATCTCCGTTGGATCAGTTCGCCCAAAGAATCGCGCCAGTTTACTACAGCCGTCTTTCAGGACTCGTCGGCGAACAGCGCGGAAAGCTTGGCGATATGCGAGGCAGCCGATTCGCGCCGGGCAACGGCGTCGCGTTCGGCATCTTCGCCATCGCGATGCAGGTCGGCCGGCGGCAATTCGGCGAAAAACCGGCTCGGCTCGTTGCTGGCGATTTCCCCGAACCGGCGCGAGCGCGTTGCGTAGGACAGGCACAGGCGTTCGCGCGCGCGCGTCAGGCCGACGTAGAACAGGCGGCGTTCTTCCTCCGCACCCGATTGTTCCAGGCTTTCGGCATGCGGAAGCGTGCCTTCGGCCAGGCCGACGATGTACACGCAACGGAATTCGAGCCCTTTGGCCGAATGCAGCGTCATCAGCCGCACCGCGTTGCCCGGGTCGTCGCGATCGTTATGCGTCAGCAGCGCCAGTTGCGCAGCCAGATCGCCGACCGATGCGGCATTCTTTTGCATGGCGCGGAACCAGGCGGCCAGTTCGCGCAGGTTGTCGAGCCGGCGCGTGCGTGCGGTTTCATCACGGATTTCGTGGCGCAGGTGTTCGGCGAAACCGCAACGGTGCACGATCTCCTCGACCAGTTCGGCCGCGGGCAGGTGGTTGGCGGACGTTGTCAGCTCGCCGATCAACGTACAGAACCCGGCCAGAGCCGAAGCCGGACGCGGCGCCAGTTGGGCCAGAACGCCGTCGCTGTGCGCGGCCCGCAGCATTGGCAGGTGCCGGGAGCGTGCCAGCTCGCCGAGTTTTTCCAGCGTGGTCGAGCCGATTTCGCGTCTCGGCACGTTGACCACGCGTACGAACGCCGCGTCGTCGTCCGGATTGACGATCAGGCGCAGGTAGGCGAGCACGTCCTTGACCTCGGCGCGTTCCAGGAAGGCGGTGCCGCCGGTCAGGTGATACGGAATGCGCAGCGTGCGCAGGGCCTTTTCCAGCGGTCGCGATTGATGATTGCCGCGATAC
Organism: uncultured Pseudomonadota bacterium; assembly: GCA_963779795.1. GTDB lineage: Bacteria > Pseudomonadota > Gammaproteobacteria > Xanthomonadales > Rhodanobacteraceae > Rudaea. Next base: position 59,249 of record CAVZZK010000007.1, read on the forward strand.
AGCACGGCGAATTCATGCCACGGGAATTTCGACGCTTGTTGCCGGTTGGCGATATCCGCGGCGATGCGCTCGGCTTCGTGATCGGTGTCGCGACAGGTCAGTACGCGAATCGGCGCGCCTTCGCGATGTTCGCTCCATAGCTTCTTTTCGTGCAGATGCGGGTTGTGCGCGATCAGCGCGTTGGCTGCGCGCAGTATGCGTCCGCTGCAGCGGTAATTCTGCTCAAGCTTGATCACCTTCAGCTGCGGATAGTCGCGTGCCAGTTCGTCGAGATTGCCGGGGTTTGCGCCGCGCCATGCGTAGATCGACTGATCATCGTCACCGACCGCGGTGAAAGCGCCGCGATCTCCGGCGAGCAGTTTGAGCAAGCGGTACTGCGCGTCATTGGTGTCCTGGTATTCGTCGATCAGCAGGTAACGAATGCGTTCGCGCCAGGCGGCACGACTTTCCCCGTCGGCTTCCAGCAACGCCAGCGGCAGGCGGATCAGGTCGTCGAAATCGACCGCGTTGAACGCGTTCAGGCGTCTCTGGTAACGCGTATAAAGGCCGGCGGTATCGACTTCCTGTGCGCCCCGTGCCCGGGCGGCAGCCTGTTCGGGATCCAGTCCGGCGTTCTTCCATGCGCAGATGCGCTGGCGCAGTGCGAACAGTCGATCCGGTTTGGCGCCGGTTGGCGCCAGATCCTTGATGATGGCCGCGCTGTCATCGCTATCAAAGACGGAAAAACCGCGCTTGAGTCCAAGCTTCGCATGTTCGTACTGGACCATGCGCAGGCCGAGGGCGTGGAACGTGGACACGTTCGGTGAGGCGGCTTGACGCGTGCCCAGCAGCTTGGCGGCACGTTCGCGCATTTCGCGTGCCGCCTTGTTGGTGAACGTAATCGCCGCGATCTTTTCCGGTGCCAGATTGGCGTGCCGGATCAGATGTGCAATTTTTTCGGTGATGACACGGGTCTTGCCGGAACCGGCGCCGGCCAGCACCAGCAGCGGTCCGTCGCGGTATTGTACGGCCGCGCGTTGTTGCGGGTTGAGATTCATCGGAAACGTGGCTGTAAGCGAACGTGAATTCTACCGGATCGATGATCCGGTCCTCGCGCTACACTAACCATCCGGTTTTTCGAAGCCGTAACTCTCACGCCGGAAACAGCACTACCGGGGACCCGATGGCCAAATTGTATTTCTATTATTCGGCGATGAACGCCGGCAAGACCACCACGCTGCTGCAGAGCGCGCACAATTATCGCGAGCGCGGCATGCGCACGTTGATCCTGACGCCACAACTCGACGACCGCCAGGGGCACGGGGTGGTCGCTTCGCGCATCGGGCTGAAGGCCGACGGGCGCGCGTTCAAGCACGACGACGATTTGCTCGCCATGACCAGGGCGGATATCGCGGACCATGGCGACTTGCATTGCGTACTGGTCGATGAGGCGCAGTTCCTCAGCCGCGATCAGGTCTGGCAGCTTAGCGATGTCGTCGACGAACTGCGAATTCCGGTGCTGGCCTACGGACTGCGTACCGATTTCCGCGGCGAGCTGTTCGAGGGCAGCCGCTATCTGCTGGCCTGGGCCGACGAGCTGGTCGAGATCAAGACGATTTGCCACAGCGGCAGCAAGGCGACGATGGTCGTACGCGTCGATGAACAGGGTCGAGCCGTGACCGACGGACCGCAAGTCGAAATCGGCGGCAACGAGCGCTACGTGTCGGTCAGTCGCGCCGAGTTCAAGAAGATCGTGCGCGGCGAAGGACGCATCGATTTGAGGCAACCGGTGCTGCCATTGCAGGCGACGCCATCAAAGTGAGTGCGGTCCGCTCGGCCGGTCCGGGGAGCCGCGTGAGCGATCATGTTCTCGATGCCGTGGCCCGGATCGCGGCATGCGTCAACACTTAGGTGATGTTGCGCCCGCGCGTTGCCGAATTTCCTGCCTGGTGCGCGAGCCTTACACCGCTGGCTTCCCGGTACTACCTGAATCTGCTCGGTGCCTTCCTGCTCAAGGGTTTCGGCATGGTCGATGCGATGATCACGCGCATTGTCACCAGCGGCGTCGCGGCCGCAGGCTTAAATCGGTTCAGTGCTGGCAATGGGTGCAATAAAACGTTGAACGCTGCCCCAGCACGCTGACGCGAATCGGTTTGCCGCAAACCTTGCAGCATTCGCCGTCGCGACCATACACGAACAGCTCCTGCTCGAAATACCCGGGACTGCCGTCTGGGCTGAGGAAATCGCGCAACGTCGTGCCACCGCGCTTGACCGCGTAGACAAGGATGCGTTTGATTTCGATCGCCAGCTTTTCGTAGCGTGTTCGCGATACCGCACCGGCTGCGCGTGCGGGATGGATGCCGGCGGCGAACAGGGCTTCGGCAGCGTAGATGTTGCCGACGCCAACGACCACCTTCTGGTCCATCAGGAAGTTCTTGACCGCGGCGCTGCGACCGCGTGACGCCGCCCATAAATGCCGGCCATCGAAGGTATCATCCAGCGGTTCCGGGCCAAGGCGGGCCAGCAGTGGATGCGTGGTGCCGACGGGTTGCCATAGCAGGCAGCCGAAACGGCGCGGGTCGGTGAAACGCAGGATCTGACCGTTGTCGAGTTGCCAATCGTAATGATCGTGTTTGCCGAACGGCGTGCCGGCCGGCAACACACGCAGCGAACCGGACATGCCCAGGTGCATCAGCGCGCTGCCGGCGGCAGTATGCGCAAGCAGGTACTTTGCACGCCTTTCAACCGATTCGATGGTCTGCCCGGGCAACCTGCGGCGCAGTTGTTGCGGGATCGGCCAGCGCAGACGGGGTTGGCGAATGGTCAGGGCCACGACCTGCTGGCCGACCAGATACGGTGCGATACCGCGTCGCGTTGTTTCGACCTCGGGCAGTTCAGGCATCGGCTTGCGCTATTTGAGTTTGCCCAGCAAGGCTTGCGCCTGTGCCTCGTCGAGCAGGTAATCCAGTGCCGGATCTCGGCGGCGTGCGACATAGCCATTGCCGGCGCGAAGCAACTCGAAGCGGATTGATTCGCCGTCGCGCAGATCGATGGTGATCGGGATCGTTGCTGCCGGAGTCGCACCCTTCGCCGCACGCACGCCGGCGGCGACCACGGTTTTCCAAACGTGCACCAGATCGGTTCGTGCCGGCGCGTCACCGATCCCGACATTCACGACATCCGGATTTCCCGGCAGCAGATGTCGGTCGAGCTCGCTCTCCGCCGATTCGAATACGCGAGCGCTGAAACGATCCGGCACGCGCGCGAGGCGCTGGCCGACACGCACGTAGCGATCGTGTTCGATCGGGTCCTCATTGCCGATGTCGATGCGCGTGGCGTTCAGTTGCAGCGTGATCTGGGCGGGTTGCAGTCCGAGTCGGGTTGGATCGTAGTCGGATGCCGTCAACCAGGTGCGCACCGGTGCCCGGGCGATTGCCAGCAGACGCGAGACGGCCTCCCGGGAGGCCGGTAGCGCGTAGGGTTCGAGCATGCGCCAACCGGCGCCGGTACGTTCGAAGCGCCGGGTCGCGCAGGATTCGCAACGCACGAGCAATGAGTTGATCGTGGCCGGGTCGATGTCGGTCAAACGCTGCGCGTCGAGCCAGCGGTGTTCGTGAGCGATTTCCGCATACACGCCGATGCCGAGCATAACCGTGACGGCGGCCAGCGCCAACAGATTGCGGGTCGGTTTGTGCATCCTCAGGCGCGACGTCGGCGCCACCAGATCAGCGCGCCGGCAAGCAGCAGCAGGCCGGGCAGCACAATCAGGAAGCCAAAGCCGATCATGCCGAGGTTGGTCTGGCTGAGTTTCAGGACACGATCCGGCGCCGTCTTGTCGGGAAGCTGGATCAGCGAATCGTCATTCAACAGCCAGTCGAATACGCGCTGGCCGAATTCGCGGTTGCCGCCGTTGCCGAGAAACGAATTGGACAGGAAATCGCCATCGCCGATGACCACGACGCGCTGCTGCTGGCGCACCGGGCTGGGACTGAGCCGGCTCAGTGCAAAGCCAATGTCCAGCGGCCCGGGAATTTCACCCTTGGAGGTATCGAAACGGATCGTGGTCGGGGCGCCCTGCTTCGGTATCGGCCCGATCTGTGTCCAGGATTTCTTGCTGGTGCGCAGCAGTGGCGTCAGCTTCCACTGGTTGTTGCTGATCTGCGCCAGCGCCGCGGCTTGTGGATACAGGGTCGTCAGCGTAAAGCCGTCAGTGATCGTATCGTGGGGATAGGTGGTGATGGCGACGAAGCTCGGATCGCCAATGTTGAACACGGCCCCGGTGCCGTCGACGACGGTTCCGTCGAGTACGCGCAGCGATAGCGCCTTGGCCAGATTGCCGAGACCATCAGCGACACCCGGTTCGGTCAACCACAACAGGTCGCCGCCGGTGGTGACGTAGTCGACCAGGCGCTTGCTGGTAGCCGCGCCGATCTTTACCTGCGGCCCGGCGATGACCAGCAGGTCCAGGTTCTGTGGAATCTGCGCGCCGCCGTCGAGATTCAGCGGGATCGAGCGGATGCCCTGATCCTGCAGCATCGCCGTGAACGTGCCGAGGTCGGCATTGGCCTTGCCGTCGGGCTTGCGCTCGCCGTCGCCGGCGAGGAAACCGACCAGGCGCGGGCCGCTGCGTGCCAGACGCAACAACGCATCGTCGAGCGAGCGCTCGGTCAGCACCTTGAGCTGTTCGCGATGATCCTTGTAGTGCAGGATCAGTTCGCCGTTGACCTGGATGCCGGCTTTGCGCGTGGCGGCCGGGTCGGCATCCGGATCGATGAAGCGCAGCGAGATGTCCGGCTTGATACGTTCGTAGCGGGCGACGAAATCGGCGATCGCGCGGCGCAGCTGATCATCGTTCGGCGCATAAGAGGTCAGGCTGATCGGCCCGTCCAGCTTGTGCAGCAGATCGACTGTACGCCGATCGAGGCTGGCGCGCTGGTCTGCGCTGAAGTCGTGGCGCCAGCCATAACGCGTACTCAGAAACGCCAGCATCAAGGCCGCGGTCAATAACAGCAGGGTGAACAGCACCTCGGCAAAACGTTCGCGCAATCTCATCCGTTTATCCGTGAGCGGGCGAGTCGGCGCGTGGCCAAGGCCAGGGCGACCCCGGCGACCAGCAGGAAATACACGATGTCGACGGTGGCCACGACTCCGTGCAGGAACGGTTCCAGATGCGTGGGCAGGGCCAGATAGTTGATGAAGCTGCTGGTCACGCCTTCATAGCGCGCGCCGGCATCGATCATCCACAGCAACAGGTTCAACGCCAACGCCACCACGGCGGCGACGGCCGGTTGCCGCGCGTAGGCCGATGCCAGCACCGCCAGTGCCGACAAGGCGGCGGCGAACAACAACAATCCCAGCATGGCCGTGGCGAAACGTGCCAGATCGAGCGAGGCGCCGACCGACAGGCTCAAGGCCATGAGTACGGCCAGCGCGATCAGCAATGCACAGAACACCAGCATTGCCGCGTATTTGCCGAGCACGATCCGCGCCTCGCCAATGCCGCTGGCGAGCAGTAGCGGTAGCGACGCGTTATGTCGTTCGGCGGCAATACTGCGCATGCCGAGCAATGGAACGACCAGCAGCAGCACGCTGGAAATGGCGCGAAACAGCGGCAGGCCGACCAGGTCGGTCACACCCGGCGCGTCCGGTAACGCGGCCAGTTTCGGCATCAATTGCAGAAACGAATTCAGCGTCGTCAGGAAAAAATAGGCCAGCACTACCAGCACGAGGGCGAGCAGGGCCCAGGCCAGTGGCTGCACGAACAGCCGGCGCAATTCGTTGCGTGCCAGCGTGCCGATCATGCCGCGGCCTGCAGGTCGGAACTGCTGGCGATACGCAGGAAAATTTCTTCCAGACCAGGCACTTCGCGGCGCAGTTCGGTCAGCCCCCAGCCTTCGCCGACGACGGCCTGTGCCAGTTGCGCCGGGTTGTAATCGGCTGCCAGCGCGATCGACCAGGCATCGTCGACCGACGTCGCTTCGCGCACGCAGCTCAGCGCTTGCCATTGGCGCGCGGTGACCGGGGTTTGCGTGCGTACATGCAGGCGCAGCGACGACTCATCCGCTTGCAGCGGCCCGTCGTGCCGGATGCGGCCCTGATGCAGGATGACGACCCGGTCGCAACAGGCCTGCACATCGGCGAGCAGGTGCGTGGACAGGATCACGCCGTGCGTGGTGCCCAGATCGGCGATCAGTGCGCGGATATTGGACGATTGCAGTGGGTCCAGGCCGGAAGCGGGTTCGTCGAGCACGATCAGGGACGGGTCGTGGACGATAGCCTGGGCGATGCCGACGCGTTGGCGGAATCCGCGCGAGAGATTGCCCAGCAGGCGACGGCGCACGTCGCCCAGCTCGCAGCGATCGATTACCCCGCTGACGGCTTTCGACAGCGCGGCGCTACGCAAGCCATGCAGGCGTGCGCAGAAATCCAGGTATTCGTCTACGCGCAGTTCGTCGTAACCGGGAATCTGCTCGGGCAGGTAGCCGAGTTTGCGGCGCACGCAATGCGGATCTTCGCGCAGATCGGCGCCGTCGAGGCTGACCTGTCCGCTGGACGGGGTCAGCACGCCGGCGATCATGCGCAGGGTGGTGGTCTTGCCGGCGCCGTTGACACCGAGCAGACCAAGCGTTCGACCGCGCCGCAGGGTCAGATTCAGCCCTTCCACGACAGGTCTGCCGGCCAGTTTTCGGCTGACGTTTGACAATGCCAGCAGTGGTGATGTGGACATGTGACTTCCGCAGAAACTGGCGTGATTGTTGCCGCTTGTTCCGAATGCGGCAAGTCCGGCGATATTTCCGGTTCGGTCAAGTCCGTGTCACTGGCGCGGGAGAGCCTCGTCACGTATAGTGATTATTCCCATGGTGGTAAATTGAACATGATTGATTTTATTCTGAATTTCCTCATCCACGGCGTCACGCATGCGTCGTGGTTGGCCAAGCTGGTGTACTTCCTGATCGTTACCCAGCTGACCATTTTCTCGGTGACCCTGTATCTGCACCGATGCCAGGCGCATCGCGGTGTGGATTTTCATCCCGTTGTCGCTCACATATTCCGTTTCTGGTCGTGGTTGAGCACCGGCATGATCACCAAGGAGTGGGTCGCCGTACATCGCAAGCATCACGCCAAGTGCGAGACCGAGGAAGATCCGCATAGCCCGAAGATTTTCGGCATCAACACCGTGCTTTGGCAGGGCGTTGACCTCTACCGGGTTGCCGTGCGTGACCAGGAATCGCTGCAAAAATACGGTCGCGGCACGCCGGATGACTGGATTGAGCGGAAACTGTACGGCCGCAACCCGTATGTGGGCCCGACGCTGATGTTCATCATCAACATCGCGCTGTTCGGCGTTTGGGGTGTTGCCATCTCGGCGCTGCAGATGATCTGGATTCCGTTCTGGGCTGCGGGGGTTGTCAACGGCCTCGGTCACTGGTGGGGTTATCGCAACTTTGAAACCGCCGACATGGCGACCAATCTCACGCCGTGGGGATTATTCATCGGCGGCGAAGAGCTGCACAACAACCACCACGCGTTCCCCAGTTCGGCCAAGTTCGCATTGCGCCGGTTCGAGTTCGACATCGGCTGGGCGCTGATCCGCGGCTTGGAGAAACTGCATCTGGCCAAGGTGATTCGCGTGGCGCCGACGCTGGACGTGCGCCCGAATATGCCGCGTGCTGACACCGAGACGCTCAAAGCCCTGCTGAGCCATCGTTTCCAGGTCATGACGGACTATTTCCGTGGCGTGATTGTGCCGACGATGCGTGACGAGGCCGCTCAGGCCGGAGCCAGCCTGAAGGGGTTGCCGCGTGCTTTGCGCAAGGCGCTGGCCAATGGTGGTCGTTGGCTGGACGAACATTCGCGCGAACGCTTGCACGAAGCCGTCAAACAGCGCCCCCATCTGGCGGTGGTATGCGATTTCCGTGCGCGGTTGGCGCGCGTGCTTGAGCGCGGCAATGGCAGCGCCGAGGCGATGTTGGCCAATTTGCAGGATTGGTGCCGCGAAGCCGAAGCGACCGGTATTCGATCGCTGCAGGAATTCTCGGTTCGCCTGCGCGGTTACGCATTGGCACCGACTGATTCCTGAGCAGGTTTCCTGATTCAAAAAAAACCCGCCTTCATGGCGGGTTTTAATTCGCTACGTGCTGCCGGAAGCTTACTTGATCTTGCCTTCCTTGTAGATCACGTGCTTGCGCACGACCGGGTCGTATTTCTTCACTTCCATCTTGTCCGGCGTGTTCTTCTTGTTCTTGTCGGTTGTGTAGAAGTGTCCGGTGCCAGCCGAGGAAATCAGACGGATTTTGTCGCGTTTGGATGCCATGGTGTCCTCCTCAGATCTTCTCGCCGCGAGCGCGCATCTCGGTGAGCACGGCCTCGATACCGTTCTTGTCGATCGTGCGCAACGCGCGGGTCGACACTTTCAGCTTGACCCAGCGGTTTTCGCCGGGAACCCAGAAACGGCGTTCATGCAGATTCGGCAGCCAGCGGCGCCGGGATTTGTTATTGGCATGCGACACATTGTTGCCAGATTGCGGGCGCTTGCCGGTGACTTGGCAGACTTTAGCCATCTCGGATTCCTCGATAAGTAAATGAGCCGCCCTTGGCCAGAGCGGTGTCGGCCCGGCATCGCCGGAGACGCCGCATCGCGGCGAGCCGCATATTACAGCAGAATCAGTTGCTTGGCGCAAGCAAAAAGCTTCAGATTTCCTCGACCCGGGTGCGCTTGCCACGGCGGATCAGCCAGGCCACGCCGCGCAGGTCGGCGATTCCGACCAGGGCCCGGTTCAGGTTGTTGTATTTGGATACGCCGGTACCGCGCGGGCGGTGATTCACCGGTACGCTTTTGATCTGCCAGCCGGCGCGCAGCATCAGTGCAGGCAGGTAGCGGTGCATGTGATCGAAATACGGCAGATCCAGAAACGCTTCGCGTTCGAACAATTTGGTGCCGCAGCCGGTGTCCGGGGTGGCGTCATCGAGCATGCGCGAGCGGATCGCGTTGGCGATTTTCGAGGCCCAGCGCTTGCTGCCGGAATCGTGCCGGTTGACGCGCCAGCCGGCAAACAGCTTGATGTCCGGATCGGATTCATCGCGCATGGCCAGCAGTTTTGGAATATCCGCCGGATCATTCTGCCCATCACCGTCGAGTGTGGCGATCCAGGTGCCGCGCGCAGCCTTCACGCCGTTGCGGATGGCCGTGCTCTGCCCGCTTTGCCTGATGTGGCGGATAACGCGAAGCTCGGGGAATTGCGCCTTGGCTGATTTCAGTACATCCAGGCTGTCGTCGCCGCTGCAATCGTCGACGTAAACGATCTCGAAATCGGCTTTACCACGCAGTGCGCTGGCGATCTCACCCAGCAGCGGCAGGATGTTGTCGCGTTCGTTGTGCACCGGCACGACGACGGAAAGATCAGGCATCACTGATTCCCGGCACGGTCAAAACGCCATTATCGCCTGTTTGGCCGGGCTTTGCGCTGTCGGGCAGGCCCCGGTCAGGGCTTGTCACCAAAATACTCCCGACACCAGGCTACGACCGCGGGCATGCCTTCGTCGATGGTCGTGCGTGGCTCGAAGCCGAACGCCGCCCGTGAGCGCGCCACGTCGGCGCTGGTTTCGGGCATGTCACCCGGTTGCATCGGTTTGTCGATGCGTTGCGCCTCGCGGCCGGCGGCTTTCTCAATCACGGCGATGAAGTGTTCCAGCTCGACCGGCTGGTGATTTCCGAGGTTGTAAATCGCGCAGGGCGGATTGATGCCGTCGTCGTCCGGAATCGCGTCGAGCGCACCGAGCACGCCGGCGACGATGTCGTCGATGTGCGTGAAATCACGTCGCATCTTGCCGTGGTTGAACACCTGGATCGGCCGCCCGGCAAGAATCGCGCGCGAAAACAGCAACGGCGCCATGTCCGGGCGACCCCATGGGCCGTACACGGTGAAGAAACGCAAGCCGGTACAGGGCAACCGGTAAAGATGCGCATAGCAATGCGCCATCAACTCATTGGACGCCTTGGTCGCCGCATAGAACGACAGCGGCTGGTCGACGCGTTGCGTCTCGGCAAATGGCGCTTCGGCGTTGCCGCCGTACACCGACGACGACGACGCATAAACGAGATGTTCTACCGCGCCATGCCGGCAGGCTTCGAGAACGTTCAAAAATCCGGCGAGATTGCTATGCAGGTAGGCACGCGGATTCTGCAATGAATAACGCACGCCTGCCTGCGCGGCAAGATGGATGACCCGCTGCGGGTTGACCTTGTCGAACAAGGTCGCGAAGCCTTGCTCATCGGCGATATCCACCACCCGCAGGTCCAGCGATGGACAAAGCGACTGCACGCGATCGCGCTTGAGCTGCGGATCGTAGTAATCGTTGAAATTGTCGACGCCAACAATGTCCTCGCCGCGCGCCAGCAAAGCTCGCGCGACATAGGACCCGATGAAACCGGCCGCACCGGTGAGCAGGATGGTCATGCCGTGAATCTTGGGATAGCGCTTGAAGCGGGAGGGTTATTCTACCGGCTGTTGATGATGGCTCGCGGTAAACCCATACGGAAAGCCAGTTGGGAATCCGGCTCCCGCAAGTAATCTTCACGGCTGTCGGACCATTGCGCTCTGAAAATGCAAAGCTTTGACTCCCCTTTGGCAAGCGAGTCGGCAGACAGCCGGCGCCGTTCGCGGGGCCGGGCATCGCAGCCGGGCCGGGCAGCGTTCCATGGAGGGCTGCTGATTTCGAATTCAAAATCTTCCATAACCCACCGCGCAGGCGCATGGCCGTTCGGTTACTTTTGGGCACTGCGCCGCAGGATCGGCGCGAACAGCGGAGCTGGCCGCGTAGCGGCGCAGGTGAAAACTCTTGTCGTCGAGAGGCCTTTGCGTAGTGCATCTGGCGGGCGCGGTTGGTATCGGTTAATGCGACACCGACTCAGGAGGCTGTCGTCAGGGACTTGCGCCACTCGTTCTCGATATGATCGAAGGCCGTCACGTTGTGACCGACCAGAATCAACGTGCCCTGCCCCATCGGGATACTGCGACCCTGCCAGCCGTCGTGCTGGAAGTTGGAGCGCTGGGCGACGCGATCGTCGGTGATATACAGCACGGTCACCGGTCCGTCCTTGCCTGGCATGATCATGTGCACGGACTTGTATTTGCCGACTGGGCAGCAGTGCACGTAGCTGATGTCGCCGGGGATCCTGCTGACGTCCATGCCTCGTTGGGCGAATGCGGCCCGGATATCGTTGGCGGGAATGGGTTTGGTCAGATCCAGCGCGAAATGTTCGGCCGGTGCCATGACGTGTTCCACCGCCAGTGTCGAAAGCGAGTCAGCCCGCAGGTGCATGCCGACGCCGAACGCGAGTACCAGGCAGGCAGCCAGCGCCAGGAAACCGCCACGTCGTGCAAAGCGGCGGCGTTGTCGATGCTGGTCGGTGGCTTGCGCGAGCAGGATCGATTCGGCCAGTTGCGGTGGCACCGGCACGTCCAGCGCATGACGCAACCCGGTTTCGAAAGCCTTGGCACGATCCTGCGCCTCGGCGCAGCGCGCGCACTGCTGCCGATGCTGCAGAAACTCGGCATCGCCGCAATTCGGGTCGATGTTCAGTTGGCGACGGAACTCAAGACAATCCATGCGCCGCCTCCTGGTTGTCTGTATCGAACATGGCCTTGAGCTTCTGCCGAGCGCGAAATACCTGGGTCATCACGGCTGCCGGCGTGATCTTCAGCTCGCGCGCGATTTCTTCGCAGGAAAAGCCGCCGAACACCTGCATCAACAACGGTTCGCGATATTTCGGATCGAGCTGGTGCATGGCCTTGCGCAGCAGGTGTTCGTCACCGCGGAACTCGGGCATGCCCTCGTCGCGTTCGTCGGCGACTTCGATTTCGTCGACATCGGTGAACTGCGGCGTCTTGCGTTCGTACAGGCGCGCGTGTTCGCGCCGCAGGATCGTGATCAACCACGGTTTTGCGGCGGACGTGTCGCGCAAGCTGTCCAGCGAGCGCCACGCACGCAGAAATGTTTCCTGGACCAGATCGTGTGCCAAAGCTTCTTCACCGCAAAGCCAATAACCATAGCGAAACAGGTCGCCCGACAGGCTGCGCACCAGTGCATCGAACTGTCGTTGCTTGCTGCTCACCTTGGACATGACCGGGAATCAGGGCGCAGTCTTTCAGCGGATGCGATCGAGAATGCCCTGGAGTTCGTCCAGGCTGTGGTAACTGATGACCAGCCGGCCGCGGCCACCACGGCCATGCTGGATGCCGACCTTGGCGGCCAGTTTTTCGGCCAGGTCGCGTTCCAGGGCGACGATATCCGCGTCACGGGCTTTCACGTTCGCGGATTTGGCCTTGCCATGCGGCTTGGTTTGCGCCTTGCGTGCGGCATCTTCGAGTTCGCGTACGCTCCAGCCGTGTTCGACGGCGCGGCGCGCCAGACCCAGGGCCAGGCGCGGCTCCAGCGTCAGCAGCGCGCGCGCATGACCCATCTCCAGCTTGTGGTTTTCCAGCATCTGCCGGATTTCCTCGGGCAGGTCGAGCAGGCGCAACAGGTTGGACACGGAGGCACGTGAACGCCCGATTGCATCGGCGACTTGCTGATGGGTTCGCTTGAACTCGCTGATCAGGCGCTGCAATGCGTGCGCTTCCTCCAGCGGCGACAGGTCCTCACGCTGGATGTTCTCGATCAGCGCCATGGCGACCACGACCTGGTCCTGAACGTCGCGCACCAGTGCCGGCACCTCGCTGAACCCGGCCTTCTGCGCGGCGCGCCAGCGCCGCTCGCCGGCGATAATCTCGTACTGGCGCACGCCGACCGGACGCACGACGATCGGCTGGATCAGCCCCTGTGCCTTGATTGATGAGGCCAACTCTTCGAGACGATCCTCGTCGATGACCTGTCGCGGCTGGTACTTGCCGGGTCGGATCTGGCTGACGTCGAGCTGACGCAGCTCGCCTTCGACACTGGCATCGTCATCTTCGCTATTGCCCAGAAGGACGTCGAGATCGCGGCCCAGGCCGCGCCGTTTTGCCGCCATGGCGATTATTCCCTCAGTTCACTCGTGCGGCCGCCGCCGGGGTACGCTCGCGCCGAATCATCTCGCCGGCCAGGCCGAGATAGGCGATCGCGCCGCGCGACTGGCGGTCATACAGATTGATTGGTTTACCGTGGCTTGGCGCTTCGGCCAGGCGCACGTTGCGCGGGATGATCGAGCGCAGCAGCTTGTCGCCGAAATGCTTGCTCAGTTGCGCGGACACGTCGTTGCCCAGGTTGTTGCGCACATCGTACATGGTGCGCAGCAGCCCCTCGATTTGCAAATCCGGATTCAGCTTGGCGCGCACCGCCTTGACTGTGTCGAGCAGGCTGGAAAGGCCTTCCAGCGCGAAATATTCACACTGGATCGGGATCAGCACGCCGTTCGCGGCCGTCAGCGCGTTGATTGTCAGCAGGTGCAGCGAGGGCGGGCAGTCGATCAGGATCGTATGGTAGTGCTCGCCGAGCTTGGCCAGTTGTTCCTTCAGACGCGATTCGCGCGCCAGCACGTCCATCAGTTTCAGCTCCGCCGCGGTCAGGTCGCGGTTGCCGGGCAGCAGGTCGAAGCCGGCCGGCGTCGGCACGATCGTGCTGGCGATCGGCGTTTCCTCAAGCAACACCTCGCAGCCGCTGGCCTTGAGCGTACGCTTGTCCACGCCGGAAGCCATGGTCGCGTTGCCCTGCGGGTCGAGGTCGACCAGCAGGATGCGGCGGCGGGTTTCGGCCAGCGCCGCTGCCAGATTGACTGCGGTCGTGGTCTTGCCGACCCCACCTTTCTGGTTGGCGATAGCGATGATCCGGGTCATGGGAAAATCCGTTCAGCCCTCTTGCGAACCGCGGCGTTGCGGCCTGGGGCCGTCAAGCGCGGGAGCGCAAGTGTACTGTACTGGGCGGCTTCGCGGCACCGCACGGCACGTCGGGCCGGTCAGCGCTCGCGGCGGATTTCGATCACATGGCGTTCGGCATCCAGGCCCGGGACGCGCAGTTGGTGAGTCGCCTGGATACGAAAGCCGAATGGCAAGCCGGCCATTTCCTCGGGCCGGATCTGACCCTTCATGGCCAGCCACACGCCGTTCGGGGCGAGCAGTTGGCCGCCGCCGTGCAGCATGTCGGCGAGGCTGGCGAAAGCGCGCGCGGTGACGGCATCGAATTGTCCCTGCGCTTGCTCAACGCGTACCTGCTCAACGCGCACATTGGACAGGCCCAGCACGCGGGTTGCCTCGCGCAGGAATCTTGCCTTCTTGCCGTTGCTGTCGATCAGCACGTGTTCGCGGCCGGGTGCGAGAATCGCCAACGGAATGCCGGGCAGGCCGGCACCGCTGCCCAGATCGGCCAGGCTTGCACCGCTTGCGAATGTGGCGATGGACAGGGAATCCAGCAGGTGGTGGCTGACCATGTCCGGCAGGGCACGCACGGCCGTCAGGTTGTAGGCGGCATTCCATCGTGCGAGCAGTTCGACGTAATCGATCAGGCGCTCGCAGGCATCAGCGCTGACGTTGAGATCCAGTTGGTCGATGCCTTTGCGCAAACGAGCAAGCAATCGGGAACGTTGGGTGGGTTCGGTCATGCGCGCAGAGTCAGCCGCAACGATGATGACATGACCGCGAAGTATCCGGACCGCGGCGGACAAAATCCAGCCGCGTATTGATTCAACGAAGCTGGACGCGCGTGATCAGCACGCCGCAATCGTTCAAATCGCGGTTGAGTTCGGCTTTCAAGTGGCGATCGCGCGCGGCCGGGTCGTTTTCATTGCAGGTGTCGAGGGTCAATTCCGGAATGCGCTGGCGCAGCAGTTCGGGAATGCCGTCGATCATCGAATCGGCACGCAGGGGTTCGATTACCTGGAAATAGACACGGCCGTGCAGATCACCTGATGGAACATGCGCCTTGATCTCCACTTCGTTTCCAAGCAGGCGAATCTTGTGTGCTACACGTTCGATCAGGGGCAGCACAAGGTGAATTCCGGCACCGAGACTGCGCATGCGTCCGCCGATGCGGCGCAGGGTGTAGGCATGGCCTTCGGGGACGTAACGCACGCAAACCAGCCCGAGCAGTGGCAGACTGCAAAGAACGATCAGAATTGAACTGGTGGGCAGCATTTATATTCCTCTTTATCAAGAGGTTAGCTTATTCTATTAAATTAAAATTAAGAAGTCTAGTCAGCGTCATGAAAATTAAGCTCTTTTCCATTATGCCGAAGCGTCATGCACCTATACTGAACGGTCCAGTATTGTGAGGTTCATAGACGACGCCACGTTGACGGAGTGATCGCGTGGTTACTGCCTATTCGCCGGGTTAGACTGGGCCCGAAGCGATAGTTATGCGGCCATGTAGTTAAGCAACTCTCTTGTCCCGTCTGGGATTAATTCACAAGGAGAAGAATGCTATGGACTTAACAGGAAAAACGGCGGTGATCACTGGAGGAACTTCAGGCATCGGCCTCGCGGCGGCTAGTTGCCTCGCGGCGAAGGGATCGAAGGTCGTAATCGCCGGGCGGGATGCCGGGCGTGGAAAGCAAGCCGCTAATGCCCTTAGATCAGAAGGCTCCGATGTTTCATTCGTCCAAACGGACGTGGCGCATGACGATCAGGTAGCGGCACTCGCCGCTACCGCCGCTGGCGATGGCACCATCGACATTTGGTTCAACAATGCCGGGATCGAAGGCGCAGCAGGTCCGATTGAGGCCGTCGGCGACGACATCGCCAGCGATCTCATGGCTGTCAACTTCAAGGGCGTGTACTCCGGCATCCGCCACGCGGCCAAACGTATGTCCCCGGGCAGCGTGATTGTGAACACTACCTCGTTCGTTGGAACGAAGACACCTGTCCCGATCGCAGTCGCCTACGGGGCGACGAAGGCCGCGGTCGTCTCTATGACGCGATCGGCTGCTATCGCTCTCGGCGAGGAAGGCATCTCCGTATTTGCAATATGCCCCTTCATCGTCGACACGCCGATGGTCGACCGGCTCACCGGGGGCGCAGGCCCGGAAGCCAGGGCTCAGTTCGCCGCCCAATTCGCGCCGAGTGGAAAGCTCACTCCGCCGGCAGACGTGGGAAAAGTCGTCGGGGACCTTGCTTCGGATACCGGAGGCTATCCTACGGGCACCGTCCTTTTGATCGATGCCGGCCCATCGGTTGAGATCCTGCTGGCGTGACAATGTGAGCCGCATAACAAGTCGCTGCAGCCGACCGCCCAACTGTTGCGCAGTCGGCCGTCGGCTGAGCTCTTAGCGTTAGGCGACTTAGACTGGTGGACTCCATACGCACCTTCCTTCTCCGAGAGGTAAAGGGTTTCGTCCAGGCGGCCTCTAAATTGGATGGGGTGTCGAGGATTGCATTGCTTGGGTCACTTGCAACATCAAAGGACTCCCCCAAAGACGCAGACCTGCTGGTGACGATCCAAGAGGATTCGGTCGATGTAGGCTTGCTCGCAAAATTGGGTCGAAGGCTGAAGGGCAAGGCTCAATCCAGAAACTCTGGTGCGGACATATTTCTGTGCTCGTCGAATGGCAAATACATCGGCCGTACGTGCTCATATAAGGAGTGCCATTACCGCGCCAGCTGCTCCGGGACGCAATGTGCTCCCGGGTGCTATGTCTGTAACGACCTTCAGGTCATCAAATTGGAATCCTCGGTAATAGTTTCTCCTCCAGTTGAACTTTGGCCCACATTCTTCGCTCAAGGGGTTTTGCCCGAGGATGTTTCCAGCATACTGTCTGCCTGATCGCAGCCGAACAATCGGAGAAAGACGTGGAAGCCTATCCAATTCCTAAATCATCGCCGCTCAGCCAATATATTGATTCGAAGGGTAAATCTGTAGAGGTGCTCATCTATGAAGGCGATCCCGGAAAATGGATTCTTGAAGTTGAGGATCAATTTGGCAACTCAACTGTCTGGGACGATCAGTTCACATCAGACCAAGATGCTCTCGATGAGGCATTGAAGACGGTGCGCGACGAAGGCATAGAGTCCCTGATCGGTCCTTCGTCTGGAAAAGGCGAGTGGTGAGGCCGTGCCGAACAGTCGCCTAACAAATCGTTGCAGCGGACGTTTGACCCGCGGCCCATTTTGCTGCCGCAAAATGGCCCACGCCTCAAACGCCGCTGAACTCAAGCGTTGGGGAAAAACATGACCACAGCGCAGACGAGCGCGGACACTCAACCGCCGGCGCGGCGCGGAATTCCACTGCACGTGCGCATGTTGATCGGTTTCCTGGTCGGCGCCCTGGGCGGCATGTTGGCGTATGCGCTGGCGGGTGACGCGTCCTGGGTGCATGCACTGATCGACTATGTGACCCAGCCGCTGGGCGAGTTGTTCCTGCGCCTGCTGTTCATGCTGGTCGTACCGTTGGTGTTCTCGGCGCTGGTACTGGGCGTCGTCGAAATCGGCGATCCGCGTTCACTGGGCCGTATTGGCGTCAAGACCTTGTTGTGGATTCTCGGTGTCACGGCCATCGCCGTGACGATCGGCCTGATCCTGGCCAACGTGGTCCAGCCGGGTCGTGGCGTGCCGGCTGAAGTCGGGCAGCAGCTGCTGGCGCAGACCGCCGATCGTGCCGGACAGATCGCCTCGCATCGCGAAGCCCTGTCCATCCGCGAGATGCTGCTGAATATCGTACCGCGTAATCCGGTGCGCGCAGCGGCCGACGGCAACTTGCTCGGGCTGATGTTTTTTGCGCTGGTTTTCGGCATCGCCGCCACTGTGGTCGACAGCGAGGGCACGCGTACCTTCGTCAGCGCGATGCAGGGCGTGTACGACATCTGCCTGCGCCTGATCGGCTGGATCATCGAGTGGGTCGCGCCGGTCGCCGTAGCTGCGCTGCTGTTCACGCTGACGGCACGACTGGGCTGGGACATCCTGTTGCAGTTGGCGCGCTATGTCGGCGTGGTGCTCGGCGCGCTGCTGATCCAGATGTTCGTCGTGCTGCCGTTGCTGGTGTGGTGGCTGGGGCGAATGCGACCGGGGCGTTTTTTCCGGGGCGCAGAGACGGCCATGCTGACGGCCTTTTCGACATCCTCAAGCAGCGCCACGTTGCCGACCACGTTGCGCGCGGCTGAGCAGCGCCTCGGCGTATCGCGCAAGATCAGCCGCTTCGTCTGCACGCTTGGTGCAACCGCCAACATGAATGGCACCGCGCTGTACGAAGGTGTCACCGTCCTGTTCCTGGCGCAATTTTTCGGCGTTGATCTGAGCCTGTTGCAACAAGTGGCCGTGTTGCTGATCTGTGTGCTCGGCGGCATCGGCGCGGCTGGCGTGCCGGGTGGGTCGCTGCCGGTGGTGGCGATGATTCTGGGCATGTTCGGCATTCCGCCGGCAGGCATTGGTCTGGTGCTGGGTATCGACAGAATCCTGGACATGAGCCGCACTGCGTTGAACGTCACCGGCGATCTGGCGGCGTCCGTGGTCATCGCGCGTCTGGATGGTGATTATGTCAGCTTGCAGGAACCCGAAACCCCCAGTTGATCACGCGATCAGACCCGTCAGGCCGCATCCACGCCGGCGCAATACGCGTCGCGGGTGCGATTGGCATTAAAATCAACGTTCGACCAAGCTGGAAATTCCGATGAGCTATCCCCGAACCCGCATGCGGAGAATGCGTCGCGACAGTTTCAGTCGCGCCCTGATGCGCGAGACGACGTTGACGCCCGCCGACTTGATCCTGCCCGTTTTCGTTTGCGAAGGTGAAGCGCATCGCGAGCTGGTTGCGTCGATGCCGGGCGTGGAGCGGCTGTCGATCGACGAGTTGGTCAAGCTGGCGCAACAGTCCCATGGTTTGGGGATTCCTGCGCTGGCGCTGTTTCCGGTGACGCCGGATTCGGCCAAATCGCTGGATGCACACGAAGCCTGGAACGCGGACGGCCTTGCGCAGCGTGCCGTGCGCGCCTTGAAATCCGCGCTGCCGGAACTGGGCGTGATTACCGATGTTGCGCTGGACCCGTTCACCACGCATGGCCAGGATGGCCTGATCGATGATTCCGGTTACGTCCTGAACGACGAGACCGTGCAGGCGCTGGTCAAGCAGGCGCTGTCGCATGCCGAAGCCGGTGCCGATATCGTTGCTCCGTCGGACATGATGGACGGGCGTATCGGCGCGATCCGCTCGGCGTTCGAGCAGGCCGGGCAAATCCACACGCGCATTCTGGCCTACTCGGCCAAGTATGCATCGAGCTTCTACGGCCCGTTTCGCGACGCGGTCGGTTCGGCCGGCAATCTCGGCAAGGGCAACAAGTACACGTACCAGATGGATCCGGCCAATACCGACGAGGCCCTGCGCGAAGTCGAGCTGGACCTCGACGAGGGCGCGGACATGATCATGGTCAAGCCGGCGCTGCCGTATCTGGATATCGTGTGTCGCGTGAAACGGCGTTTCGGGGTGCCGACATTCGCCTATCAGGTCAGTGGCGAATACGCCATGCTCAAGGCGGCCTCGCAAAACGGTTGGCTGGACGAGCGCGGTTGCGTGATGGAATCGCTGACCGCGATCAAGCGCGCTGGTGCCGATGCCATACTCACTTACTACGCTGTGCAGGCGGCACAGTGGCTGCGCGAGTCGAACGCATGAACAATCAACGCTACGCCGTTTTTGGCCACCCCATCGCGCATTCGCTGTCGCCGCGCATCCATGCCCGCTTCGCACACGATTGCGGCATTTCCCTGGAGTACGCACCGATTGATGCGCCGGCGGAAACCTTTGCCGAAAGCCTTGCACAATTCGCCGCCGACGGTGGACGCGGTGCGAACGTCACCTTGCCGTTGAAGCAACTCGCGCTGACGCTGTGCGCGCAGACGTCGGATTTCGCCAGGCGTGCCGGTGCGGTAAATACGCTTACACGCCGTGCAGACGGCGAATGGCGCGGCGACAATACCGATGGCCTTGGTCTGGTGCGTGATCTGACCGACCGCCACAGTCTCGATTTGCGCGGTCGGCGCACGCTGATTCTCGGCGCCGGTGGTGCCGCGCGCGCCGCGGCATTCGCGTTGCTCGATGCGGGTGTCGCCGACATGACCATCGTCAACCGCACGCCTGAACGTGCCGATGCGCTTGCCGACGCGATCGGTGAACCGGCACGGGTCAATACGCGTTACTGGGAAGACCTCGCGTCATGTGGCGGCTTCGAACTCATCGTCAACGCGACTTCGGCCGGCCACGATGGCCGCAAGCTTGACTTGCCGATTCGCCTGATGATGTCGCACACGTTGTGTTACGACTTGTCCTACGGTACCGCGGCGTTTTCGTTTCTCGCCTGGGCGAAAGCCACGCGCGCAGCGCAGGCCATCGACGGACTCGGCATGCTGATCGAGCAGGCCGCCGAATCATTCGAGATCTGGCATGACAAACGTCCGGATACCGACGCCTTGTACGCCGAACTGCGCGCGGAGTTGCCGCTGCACGCGACGGATTGAAGCCGCCGATGCCGCCGCGCGCGTAGGTGATGCAAATCCGCAACGCGACCATCGACGATGCGGCTGCGATTGCCGCGCTCACGATCGAACTGGGTTACGACGTCACCACGCCCGAAATCGCCAAGCGACTGCAAGAACTTCTGCCGCGATCCACACAGTTCATCGCGGTTGCCGAAGCCGACGCGAAACGTCGTCGGCTGGATCGCGGCTGAACATCGCACCCTGCTGGAATTCGAGCCACGCATCGAAATCATGGGCCTGGTCGTGTCGCAGGCGTGTCGTCGCGCGGGAATCGGCCGCGCCCTGGTCGCCGCCGCCGAGCAGTGGCAAACCGAACGAGGGGTTGCGGCGATCTGCGTGCGCTCGAACGTCGTCCGCCCCGAATCGCATCCGTTCTACGAAAGCCTGGGATTCGCGCGTTACAAGACGCAGCATGCGTACATCAAGCGCACCGAGGCGACGACGGGCGCGGGCAGCCCGAACCCGGGGATAAAATCAGGCGGGAATCGTGCCGCGAGCGCACGCCTGATGCTTGCTGCGCGTTATGCCGCAAATTGGAGCGTGATAAACGAATATCACTGCAAAAGCGCCGGATAACACAGCAGCGATGACTCTGCCGCATGCGCAGCCACCTCAGCCATGCCCATGATTCCGCGCAGGATTTCGCCTTGACCGGCACACCGACGCGCGAGCAAGATCGGTGTTACCGCCGCGTTTCGTAGGAATA